>JAAEQB010000013.1 GCA_024231975.1 Allobosea sp. | reverse complement strand
AGATGCTCTTCGCCCATCTCAAGCGCATCCTGAGGCTCGACCGGCTGCGACTACGTGGACCGAACGGCGCCAGAGACGCGTTCCATCTCGCCGCAGCAGCCCAGAACCTCAGGAAGCTCGCCAGGCTCCTCCCGAACGGACAGCAGGTCAGAGCCGCGTGAGGTGTCGACGCTCGACCGGCCAAATCCGACACCGGCCGGCGTCATGCGCCAAGCCGACTTTTTCAACGACATCGACCCGTTGTGGGCAGGCGCTGACATCGACGACCAAAAACAAAATGCAAACCCGCGCCGCCTCAGTGAGCGGCGCGGGCGATCGGATCAGCCGAGCTTGCTATAGGCCGGCACGGTCAGGAACTCCTCGAACTCCGGCGCCAGCGAGAGCTTCGAGAACAGGTCGATCGCCTCGGGGAAGCGGCCCTTGTCGTAGGCCTCGGCACCGAGCTCGCCCTTCACCCGCGCCATCTCCTCGGGCAGGCAGCGCTTGAACAGCTCGGCGTCGACCTTGGCGCCGCCTTCGAGCGCGACGCCATACTGGACGAACTGCCAGATCTGGGCGCGGCTGATCTCGGCGGTCGCGGCGTCCTCCATCATGTTGTAGATCGGCACCGCGCCGCGGCCGCGCAGCCAGGCTTCGAGATACTGCACGCCGACGCGGATGTTCTCGCGGAAGCCTTCCTCGGTGCGGGTGCCCTCGTGCACTTCGAGCAGGTTTTCGCGGCCGACCGAAACGTCCTCGCGCAGCTTGCCGAGCTGGTTCGCCTGCGGCATCAGCCGGTCGAACACCTCCATCGCGACGGGCACGAGGTCGGGATGGGCGACCCAGGTGCCGTCATGGCCGTCGCCGGCCTCGCGCTCCTTGTCGGCCTTGACCTTGGCGAAGGCGGCGGCATTGGCCTCGGGGTTGTTCTTGACCGGGATCTGCGCCGCCATGCCACCCATGGCGAAGGCGCCGCGGCGATGGCAGGTCTTGATCAGCAGCAGCGAATAGGCGCGCAGGAAGGCCTTGGTCATCACGACCTGCGAGCGGTCGGGCAGGACGAAGGCCTTGTTGCGGGCGAGCTTCTTGATGAAGGAGAAGATGTAGTCCCAGCGGCCGCAGTTCAGGCCGGCCATGTGCTCGCGCAACTCGTAGAGGATCTCGTCCATCTCGAAGGCGGCGGGCAGGGTCTCGATCAGCACGGTCGCCTTGATGGTGCCGGTCTTCAGACCGAGCGCGGCCTGGGCGGCGACGAAGACGTCGTTCCAGAGCCGGGCCTCGAGATGGCTCTCGAGCTTGGGCAGGTAGAAATAGGGGCCCGAGCCCTGCGCCAGCGCCGCCTTGGCGTTGTGGAAGAGATAGAGGCCGAAATCGACCAGCGCGCCCGAGGCGATCTCGCCGTCGATCTCGATATGGCGCTCCGGCAGGTGCCAGCCGCGCGGGCGGATGATCAGGACGGCGGGCTTGTCCTTGAGCTTGTAGGCCTTGCCGTTGCCGGCATCGGTGAAGTCGATCTTGCCGGCCCAGCGGTCTTTGAGGTTGATCTGGCCTTCGACCATGTTGGCCCAGACCGGCGAGGAGGCATCCTCGAAATCGGCCATGAAGACCTTGGCGCCGGAATTCAGCGCGTTGACGATCATCTTGCGGTCGACCGGACCGGTGATCTCGACGCGGCGGTCCTGCAGATCGGCCGGGATCGGCGCGACCTTCCAGTCGCCTTCGCGGATGTGCCTGGTCTCGGCCAGGAAATCCGGGGTCTCGCCGGCGTCGAAGCGCTTCTGGCGTTCCTTGCGCACGGCGAGCAGGCGCTTGCGGGTCTCGTTGAAGCGGCGTTGCAGCTCGGCGACGAAGGCGAGCGCGTCATGGCTCAGGACCTCGTCATAGCGTTCGGCGAGCGCGCCCTTGACGACGACGCCGGCGGGAAGGTTCAGGCTGGTCGGGACGGTCATGGTTCTTGTCTCTCACCTACATCAGGTGAACGCAGTATGCAGGCATTCGATTTTGTCGGGAATGGCAGAGAATGTCAGATGATCTGATCAGGAATGGAAATAATCCCACGTCGAAGCGAAAGCGGCCCTGAGGCCGCCATTGCAAGTGCGTGTCACGGCGCGGGGCGTGCCGGTTGACGACCAGGGGATTTGTTCATGACCGCCATCCGCCTCGGCCTGCTCGCCGCCGCGCTCGCCAGTTGCCTCGCAGCGGCGCCGGCGATTGCCCAGAACCGCTGCGCCGTCACCGACCCGACCGGCACGCCCCTCAACATCCGCGAGACCCCGAATGGCGAGATCATCGGCCGCGTCACCAACGGGGCCGGCATCCGCGTGATCAACACCTCGTCCGACGAGCGCGGCCGGGCCTGGGCCCTGATCAGCCCGCGCGGCCGCAACCATGTCGTGGGGTGGGTCTATCGGGAGTTTGTGTCCTGTTATTGAGCAGCGGCGTCATGCTCGGGCTTGACCCGAGCATCTCGGAAACCAGTGCCTTCTGGTCCTGAGATTCTTGGCTCTTCGCTGCGCTGCGGCCGAGAATGACGCGCGAGATCAGCGCTCCGCCAACTCCGCGAACCGCCTCAAAAACGCCCCCTGCGCTTCCTCCGTCGCCTGCGGCTCGATCAGCGCCAGCACCTCGCGCGGCAGGGCCTGCGGCCGGCCGAAGAAGCGCAGCGCCTCCTCCCGCTCGAAGCCGGCGAGCTCGGTCGCTTCCAGGAAGGCCGAGATCTTGTCGGCGTCCTTGGTCTTGCGCTTGACGATCGCCGGCGTCGCAGCCGGCAGGCCGAAGCGCAGATGGATCGCGCCCAAGAGGCGCAGCTCGATGCCCTTATAGGCATCGCCCATCACCGCCTTGAACGGCGAGATCATGTCGCCGATGACGTATTCCGGTGCATCGTGCAGCAGCGCCATCAGGCGCCACTCGCGCGACCAGTCCGGGTTGAGATGGCCGGCGATGGCCTCGACCAGCAGGCTGTGCTGCGCCACCGAGAAGGAATGGGCGCCGCGGGTCTGGCCGTTCCAGCGGGCGACGCGGGCGAGGCCATGGGCGATGTCCTCGATCTCGACATCGAGCGGCGAGGGGTCGAGCAGATCGAGCCGACGGCCGGACAGCATGCGCTGCCAGGCGCGCGGTGGTGCGGGCGGTTTGGCCATCAGGCGGCGGGGCGCGTGTCGCGGGCGAGCGCCGCGCATTCCTGCCAGCGGAAGCAGCCGGTCAGGTGGTCGTTGACCATGCCGCAGGCCTGCATCACCGCATAGACGATGGTCGGGCCGCAGAAGGTGAAGCCGGCGGCCTTGAGCTCCTTCGAGATCGCCTTGGAGACGGCAGTCTCGGCCGGAACCTGCTCATGGGTGCGGAAGCTGTTCTGGATCACGCGCCCGTCGAGATGCTTCCAGAGGAAATCAGTGAACGGGCCTTTCTCGCTCAGCCTGAGATAGGCCTGGGCATTGCGGATCGTGCCCTCGATCTTGCCGCGATGACGCACGATGCCGGCATCGGCCAGGAGCCGCTGGACATCGGCCTCGCCAAAGCGGGCGACAGTTTCCGGCTCGAAGCCGGAAAAGCCGGCGCGGAAGGCGTTGCGCTTGCGCAGGATGGTGATCCAGGACAGGCCGGCCTGGAAGCCGTCGAGCATCAGCTTTTCCCAGAGCGTGCGGGAATCGTATTCGGGCACGCCCCATTCGGTGTCGTGATAGGCGAGATAGAGCGGATCGCTCCCCGGCCAGATGCAGCGATATTTGCCATCGGGGCCCTCGACCGCCGCGCGCCCGCCGGTGACGTCACTCATGCCGCTGCTCCGAATTCTGGCTCGCCCGGATAGGGGAAGCGAATGAAGGAAGGCTTCGGCGCCAGCGTGAATTCGAGGCCACCAGCGTCGAGCCTGTGGCCGGCGGCGAGCGCGTCCGCCACCCGGTCGAGCCGGAGCAAGGCGAGCCCGCGGCCATTGGCGCAGGAGCCGACACGCCCGAGGGTCTTGCCGCCGGCGCTGGCCTCGACGCCGTCATCGGGGTTGATGCCCTCGCTGAAGACGATGAGCACGATGCGCGAGCGGGCGGTGCCGCGATGCTGCATGCGCGAGACGACCTCCTGGCCGATATAGCACCCCTTCCTGAAGGAGACGCCGCCGAGCTGGTCGAACAGCGCCTCATGCGGGAAGGCATCGCCATAGAGGAAATCGCGGCCGCCATCGGGGATGCCGAGGCCGATGCGGCGGGCGTGATAGTCGTCCATCGCGGCATCGACGAGCTCGTCGGCGCCGTCCTTGTCGACGATGGCGCGTTCGCCGAGCTCAGGGAGGCGCGGATCGGCGTAGACCAGCCCGGCATCGAGCGGCAGCCTGCCACCATCGGTCGCGGCGATCACGGCGGCGCTCTCACTGAGATCCTCGAGCGCCACCTTGGCGCGCAGCTTGTAGAGCTTCAGCTTCTTCATCAGGTCGGGGATCTGGAGCAGGGGCGTGTCGAGCAGGAAGCCGCCGCCTTCCACCTCCGGCACGGCGACAACCAGAAAATCGCCGATGATCTTGCCTTGCGGTGTCAGCAGCCCGCCGTACCCAGCGCGCTCGGGCGTGACGGTCTCCATCGCGTTGGTGACGATGTTGTCGAGGAAATCGCGGGCGTCGTCGCCGCTGACGCGGATGACGCCGCGGTCGACCAATCTGGTTGCCGGCATGGCGGGGCTCTCTGAGCGATCACTGTTTCGGCTTGGGGCGCCGTTCGCCCCGATAGTTAGGGTGCTTCGGCGTAAGGCTCAACCGACGCAGCGATGGACTCAGGAAGCAGGTGCCGCCGCCCGCCTGCGAAAATTTTTTCGAGGAGCTGTCGATCCGGCGATCGGCCGTTCGACGTGAAGGCAAGGAGCAGCGGAATGGGCGGAGAGCCCGGCCGTGGCGCTCCGGCCTTCGCGGAGCCAGTGCGCTCCTTTTCGATTGGGAGAAAGATCATGAGACAAGTCGTTGCCGCCACCTTCGTGTCCCTCGATGGCGTCATGCAGGCGCCGGGCGGCCCGCATGAGGATCCGCAGGGCGGTTTCAGCCATGGCGGCTGGACCTTCCATTACTGGGACGAGGCGATGGGCAAGGTCATGGACAAGGCGCTGTCCGACGAATTCGACCTGCTGCTCGGCCGTCGGACCTACGACATCTTCGCGGCGCACTGGCCCTATGCCGGCGACGACCCGATCGCGGTCAAGTTCAACGCCATCACCAAATATGTCGCGACCTCGGAGCCGCAGACGCTGAGCTGGCAGAACAGCGTCGCGCTGCGTGGCGACCCTGCCGCCGAAGTCGCGGCGCTGAAGCGCCAGGATGGGTGCAAGCTCCTGCTGCAGGGCTCGAGCGAGCTGATCCAGGCGCTGCTCGCCAAGGACCTGATCGACGAGATCACGCTGCTGACCTTCCCGGTCGTGCTCGGCAAGGGCAAGCGGCTGTTCGGCAAGGGCGCGATGCCTTCCGCCTTCAAGCTGGTCGAGAGCAGCGCGTCGAGCACGGGTGTGCTCATGGCGACCTATCGCCGCGAGGGCGAGGTCACCACCGGCTCGTTCGAGTTCGCCGAGCCGAGCGCGGCCGAAATCGCTCGCCGCGAAAAATATTCGGCCAGGGGCTGAAAAAAGTTTCGGGGCCTGTCGATCGAGGGCTGCCTCGTTCGACGTGACAACAGAGGGCGGGATTTCTCCCGCCCCACAGCGAAGCGAAACCAACCCTCAAAAGACAGGAGAAGACCGATGCGCGTGATGGTTCTGGTCAAGGCCAACAAGGACAGCGAAGCCGGCGTGATGCCGGACGAGGACCTCCTCACCAGGATGGGGGCCTATAACGAGGAACTGGTGAAGGCCGGCGTGCTGCTGGCGATGGACGGGCTGCATCCGAGCTCGAAGGGGCTGCGCATGCGCTTTGACGGCGCAAAGCGGACGCTCACTGATGGACCCTTCGCCGAGACCAAGGAGCTGCTCGCCGGCTTCTGGATCTGGCAGGTCCGCTCCTTCGACGAGGCCGTCGAATGGCTGAAGCGCGCGCCCTTCGACGGCGGCACCGAGATCGAGCTGCGTCCGATCTTCGCGATGGAGGATTTCGGCGAGGTGCTGACGCCGGAGCTGCGCGAGCAGGAAGAGCGCGTGCGGGCGGAGTCGGCGAAGCTCGCCGGCTGATCGAGTGAGAGGCGCGGGAAACCCCTCCCCCTTGTGGGGAGGGGAAGGGGTGGGGGGCGTAAAGTCGAAGCGAGGACGCGGGAAACCGGGCCGATCCGCTTCTACAAGCTCCCGCTCACCCAGCCGTTCGCCCCCCATCCCCATACCCTTCCCCGCGAGGGGGAAGGGAGGCACTGGGGCGAGCAGCGTTTCGTAGAACAACCCACCAAACCATACAGGAGAAGACCGATGCGTTTCATGGTTCTGGTCAAGGCGACCAAGGATAGCGAAGCTGGCGCCCCGCCGACCCGCGAGCTGGTCGATGCGATGATGGCCTACAACGAAGAGCTGGTGAAAGCCGGCATCATGAAGGGCGGCGACGGGCTGCAGCCGAGCGCGAAGGGCGCGCGTGTCCAGTTCGACGGTGCCCAGCGCTCCGTCGTCGACGGCCCCTTCGCCGAGACCAAGGAACTGGTCGCCGGCTATTGGATCTGGGAGTGCAAGTCGCTCGACGAAGCCATCGCCTGGGTCAAGCGCTGCCCCAATCCGATGCCCGGCCCGTCCGAGATCGAGATCCGCCCGGTCGTGGACATCGCCGATTTCGGCGATGCGGTCTCGCCCGAGGCGGCGGCAACCTGGGATCGGCTGAAGGGCGAGGTCGGCTGAGCCGCTTGCCAGCCTCCATGCTGATGGTGTGTATCGCAGGCCATGACGGCAAGCGATGCACACCGCGCCATCGAGGCGGTCTTCCGGATCGAGGCTCCCCGGCTGATCGCGGGCCTCGCCCGCGTCACCCGCGACGTCGGCCGGGCCGAGGAGCTGGCGCAGGACGCGCTCGTCGCCGCGCTCCAGCAATGGCCGGACGACGGTGTGCCGCGCAATCCCGGCGCCTGGCTGATGCAGGCCGCCAAGCACCGCGCGCTCGACGGCCTCCGGCGCGCCAGGATGCTGCAGCGCAAGCATGAGGAGATCGGCCGCGACCTCGACGAGGAAGACGATCCGATCGCCGGGATCGAGGACGCGCTCGACGACGAGCTCGGCGACGACCTGCTGCGCCTGATCTTCACCGCCTGCCACCCCGTACTCTCGGTCGAGGCGCGCCTGGCGCTGACGCTGCGCCTGATCGGCGGCCTCACCACCGAGGAAATCGCCCGCGCCTTCCTGGTGCCTGAGCCGACCATGGCGCAACGCCTGGTCCGGGCGAAGAAGGCGCTGGCCGAGGCCAAGGTGCCCTATGAGGTGCCGCATGGGCCCGAGCTGGCGAACCGCCTCGCCTCGGTGCTGGAGGTGGTCTACCTGATCTTCAACGAAGGCTATGCCGCGACCGGGGGCGAGGACTGGGTCCGCCCGGCCCTCTGCCAGGAGGCGATGCGGCTCGGGCGCATCCTCGCCGGCCTCGCGCCGCAGGAGCCGGAGGTGCACGGGCTCGTCGCGCTGATGGAGTTGCAGGCCTCGCGCCTGCGCGCCCGGATCGGGCCCGATGGCGAGCCGGTGCTGCTGCTCGACCAGAACCGGGCGCGCTGGGACCGGCTGCTGATCAATCACGGCCTCAAGGCGCTGGAGACGGCGCGCAGGCTTTCCGCTACGCCGAGCCCTTATGTCCTGCAGGCCGAGCTCGCCGCCTGCCATGCCCGCGCCAATACCGCCGATGAGACCGACTGGCGCAGGATCGCTGCGCTCTATGGTGCGCTGGGTGCGCTGACGCCCTCGCCGGTGATCGAGCTCAACCGCGCCGTTGCGGTCTCGATGGCGGAGGGGCCGGCGGCCGGGCTGGTGCTGGTCGATGCGCTCGCCTCAGCGCCGGCGCTGAAGAACTACCATCTGCTGCCGAGCGTGCGCGCCGATTTCCTGGTCAAGCTCGGCCGGCATGGCGAGGCGGAAGCCGAGTTCACCCGCGCCGCCGGCATGACCCGCAACCGGCGCGAGCGTGACTTGCTGCTCGGCCGGGCGGAGACGGCGCGAAAGGCGCAGGCGGCGGGTTGAAGGCGCTGGTCGTCATTCGCGGCCGGAGCGCAGCGAAGAGCTGGGAATCTCAGGACGAGAAGGCGCTGGTTTCTGAGATGCTCGGGTCAAGCCCGAGCATGACGCTTAATGCCGCGTGCCGGTGGTGAAGTTGCCGCAGCGGATCTTTTCGGGCAGGGCCTCGGCGAAGACGGCGGTCGCCTCCTCGCCATAGGTCTCGACCAGCGTGCGCATCGCCGCAAACAAAGCGGCATGGGCGAGCGCGTCGGAATCGAGCCCGTCCTGGCGCGCCTCGGCGAAGGCGTCCTCGAGATAGCAATAGGCGACGCGCCGGGCGTCCTTGACGTCCTCGGCGAGGGTCGGGTCGAGCGGCAGGTCGTCGGAGAGAGCGGACATGAAGGCAGCGGTATCCGGCGTCGAAAGGGAACCTGTCGGACGGAACAGGCGCGCATAGGATCGCGACCATTCCGCTGATTTGCCCGGTAAGGATACGATCCACAGCCGCCGGGCGCCATCATGGTCTTTAAGAAAGGTTAATTCGCGGGGGACAATTCTGCCTAAGAATGGCGCAAGCCCGTGCCGGAACTGGATCGCCGCAGGTTCTGTCCCAGGCAGAACGGCGGTCTAACCCGTTGTCAGAGCCCTGGATTGTCCCGAAAGCGGGCAACTGGTTTCGCGGGCGGCTGCGTCAGCCGCCGAAGCGGCTCGCCAATGCCTTGGCGAGCTTCTCGCCTTCCTGGGCGAGCCGAGCGGAGGCCTCCTGCGAGCCGTCACCGCAGGTGCGGTGCGTCGCCGAATAGGCGCGGTAGCCGCGGTTATAGGCGCTCGCCAGCCGCTCGCGCCGCTGCGGCGAGCGCCCTTCCGACTCGAGCAGCGTCGCCATGCGTTCGCGCCAATCCTGCGCCTCGCGGGTCTCGCAGAGCGTGCGCAGATAGGCGAGCGAGCCGATGATCTCGGCGAGCTGCAGCAATTGCGGCTCATAGGGCGGGGCAGGTGATTCAGGCTCCGGAGCCGGCTCGGCCGGGCGCTGCTGTTGCGGCGGGGCCGGCCGCCGCGTCTGGGCCAGCAGCGCCTGCGGGCTCGCGGCCAGTACGGCGAGCATCAGGGCTGCGAGCGGGCTTTTCGTCATGCGCCAGTGTCACCGGCGACAATGGCAGCGGCGCGGCGAAGCACGTCGCCGAGCTCGCGCGTCGTCGGCAGGCCGCCGAGCTTCAGTGGATCGACCCATTTGACCGCCCCGGCCTCGGGACCGGGCCTGGGCTCGCCCGAAAGCCATTGTCCGACGAAGGAGGCGATGACGAAATGATGGGTCACCGCGCCCTTGGGATCGCGACCGACGATCTCGACATGGCGGTTGAAGCCGATGATCCGGGCGGTGACGCCGACCTCCTCCACCAATTCGCGCAGCGCCGCTTCCTCCAGGCTCTCGCCGGCCTCGACCTTGCCGCCGGGCAGGGACCAGAGCTGGTCGGCCGGCGGCTGGGTCCGTGTCGCCAGCAGGACCTTGCCGTCGCGGAAGACGGCGACCGAGGCGGCGAGCACCGGGCGCGCCGCGGCGCGGGCGGGGTTCGGGAACCGAATGACCTGACCGTTGTCCTGACCGCTCACACGTGCTGCCCGCCATTGATGTGGAGCTCGGCGCCGGTGACGTAGCTCGACGCGTCGGTGCAGAGGAAATGGATCGCCCTGGCGACCTCCTCGGTCCTGCCGAGGCGCTGCATCGGCAGCTTCTCGACGATCTTGTCGGTGCCGGGGGAGAGGATGGCCGTGTCGATCTCGCCCGGCGAGATCGCGTTGACGCGGATGCCGAGCGGGCCGAAATCGGCGGCCATCTCGCGGGTCAGGCTGGCGAGCGCCGCCTTCGAGGTCGCATAGGCCGCCCCGGCGAAGGGATGGACGCGCGAGCCGGCGATCGAGGTGACGTTGACGATCGCGCCCTTGGCGGCGGTCAGCTCGTCGAGCAGGCCGCGCGCCAGCATGATCGGCGCGAAGAAATTGACCTGGAAGACCTGGTGCCAGTCGTTGAACGAGGTCGTGGCCGCCCCTAGCCGGCCGCCCTTCGGCCCCTTCGGCGAGATGCCGGCATTGTTGACCAGCGCGTTGAGCTTGCCGCCCTCGGCGGCGAGGCGCTTCTTAATCTCGGCGATGCCGCGCATCGTGTCCTCGGGATCGCCGAGATCGATCTGGACATGGTCGTCCGCGCCCGACGGCCAGGGGCATTTGTCCGAGAAAGCCTGGCGCGAGCAGGACAGGATGCGCCAGCCGGCCATGGCGAACTGCATCACGGTGGCGTGGCCGATGCCGCGGCTGGCCCCGGTCAGCAGCATGACCGGGCGCTTGCCGGGCTCCGTCTTCGGGAAGTCGAACTTGGGCATGGCCATGGCGGGGCGATCCTCAGGGGTAGAGCCGCGCCTTCGTCCAGGCATCACCCGGTGTGGCGCGACGGAAGACGATGCGATCGTGCAGGCGGAAGGCGCCGTCGCGCCAGAACTCCATGTAGACCGGGGCGATGCGAAAGCCGGTCCAGTGCGGCGGGCGCGGCACCTCGCCGACGCCGAACTTCAGCGCATAGCTCGCCACCGCCTTCTCAAGGGCGAACCGGCTCTCCAGCGGCCGTGACTGCTGCGAGGCCCAGGCACCGATGCGGCTGTCGCGCGGACGCGACTGGAAATAGGCGTCGGCCTCGGCGTCGCTGACACGGTTGACCGGGCCGCGGATGCGGACCTGCCGGCGCAGGCTCTTCCAATGGAACAGCGCGGCCGCCTTGGGCTGGCCGGCCAGCTCCTCGCCCTTCTGGCTCTGGGTGTTGGTGTAGAAGACGAAGCCCTCGGGGCTGCGGCCGTTGAGCAGGACCATGCGGGAGTTGGGCAGGCCGTCGGCGTCGACCGTCGAGAGCGCCATGCCGTTGGGGTCGTTCGGCTCCGAGGCCTTGGCCTCCTCCAGCCAGCTCTCGAACAGGGCGAAAGGCTCACTCGCTTCGGTGAAGTCACCGCTCATTAACGCATTCACGTGCTTAGTCCTCGATAGGTTCAGGAAGCGTTGGGCGAGCGCGATCCGTAATGTGGTCTGAGTTGGCAGTCATATATAAGCCCCGCGCGCAGCGGAGCCAGAGGCAGCGTGAGCGCAGTCCCCTTGCGTCGGGGGCATCGCTAATCGGCGTGCTCCTGCTCGGGCTGGCCTCGGCGGGCTGCTCGATCTCCTTCCCGATCATGGGTTTGTCGAGCAAGGCCGAGGACGAGGTCGCGATGACCACCGCCTCGGTGCTGCCGGCACGTGCCGTCGAGGGCAAGAGCCCGCTCGCCGGGCTGGCGCCCGATCTCGGTCCCGAGGACTGGCGCCGGGCGGAAGGCGCGATGGCGCTGGCGCTCGACCCGCAGGGCAATGGCGCGCCGGTCTCCTGGGACAATGCGCAGAGCGGCATGAAGGGCACCTTCACCCCGGTTGGCGGGCCGTTCCTGAAATCGGACGAGATCTGCCGCGCCTTCCTGGCCTCGATGAGCCTGCAGACCGGCCCGGTGAGGCTGCAGGGCACCGCCTGCCGGCCCTCGGGCGGCGAATGGGTCGTCCAAGACGCAAAACCCTGGAAAGGCGCAGCCTGAGGCTGTTGCAACTGCGCCACAGTCTTCCCATCTAGGATGCGGTTCCGGTACGCCGGAATACGAGTCCTCCGGGGGTGTGTTTGAATGCGTGACCCGTATCAGGTTCTGGGCGTGGCGAAATCGGCCGACGAGGCCGAGATCAAGAAGGCTTATCGCCGCCGCGCCAAGGACCTGCACCCCGACCGCAACCAGGGCGACCCGAAGGCGCAGGAGAAATTCTCCGAGCTGAACACCGCCTATGAGGTCCTCGGCGACGCCGACAAGCGCAAGCAGTTCGACCGCGGCGAGATCGACGCCGAGGGCAAGCCGCGCTTCTCCGGTTTCGAGGGCATGGGCGGCGGGCGCCGCGGCGCGCAGCATGGCGGCTTCGACTTCCATTTCGACGGCGGCGGACCCGGCCGTGGTGGCGATCCGGGCTTCGATCCGGCCGACATCTTCGGCTCGCTCTTCGGCGAGGCTGCCAGGCGCGGCGGCGGGCGCGGCCGGCAGAGCCAGCCGCAGAAGCCGCCGGAGCAGAGCTTCACCCTGGAAGTCGGGCTGGCCGAGGCGGTCAATGGCGGCACGCGCCGGGTGAAGCTGCCCGGCGGGCGCGAGGTCGAGGTGACGATTCCCGAGGGGGTCGCCGACGGCAAGGTCATGCGCCTGCGCGGCCTCGGCCAGACCCATCCGCTCACCGGCGAGGCCGGCGACGTCCTGATGACGATCAAGGTGAAGCCCGATCCGCGCTTCACCGTCGACGGCAGCAATCTGCGTGCGCGCGTCGCGGTGCCGCTGGCGACGGCGGTATTGGGCGGGCCGATCCACGTGCCGACGCTGTCGGGCGCCGTCGAGATGAAGGTGCCGCCGTTGACCGGCACGGCGCGCCAGTTCCGCCTGCGCGGCAAGGGGCTGCCCGGTGCCAAGAAAGGCGAGCAGGGCGACCTCCTCGTCTCTATCGACATCGAGATGCCCGCGGAGGATGCCGAGCTGACCGCGCTGATGAAGGCGCGGGCCGGCCGGGACGCCTGAACAGGATTTCGGCAGACAGCGCTTCCACCGCCCCGCCACCTCAGTTATGAGACCGTCCGGTTCTCTTTTGCCGGTTCGTCCAGTTCGAAGGTCTCAGATGCCTGAATCCAGCAGCGCCGCCCCGACCGCCAACCTCCTGCGGGGCAAGCGCGGTCTCGTCATGGGCGTCGCCAATAACCGCTCGATCGCCTGGGGTATCGCCAAGGCGGCGGCGGATGCCGGCGCCGAGCTCGCCTTCACCTATCAGGGCGATGCGCTGAAGAAGCGGGTCGAGCCGCTGGCGCAGCAGCTCGGCGGCCATGTGGTCGGCCATTGCGACGTCACCGACGGGGCGACGATCGATGCTGTCTTCGGCGAGATCGAGAAGCTCTGGGGCAAGCTCGACTTCGTCGTCCACTGCATCGCCTTCTCCGACAAGGACGAGCTCACCGGCCGCTATGTCGACACGACCGAGGCCAATTTCTCGAAGTCGCTGCTGATCTCCTGCTATTCCTTCACGGCGATCACCCAGCGCGCCGAGAAGCTGATGCCGGATGGCGGCTCGCTGCTGACGCTGACCTATTACGGCGCCGAAAAGTGGATGCCGCATTACAACGTCATGGGCGTCGCCAAGGCCGCGCTGGAATCGAGCGTGCAGTACCTTGCCGCCGATCTCGGCCCCCAGAAGATCCGCGTCAACGCGATCTCGGCCGGGCCGATCAAGACGCTTGCGGCCTCCGGAATCGGCGATTTCCGCTACATCCTGAAGTGGAACGAGTACAACTCGCCGCTGCGCCGGACCGTCACCATCGAGGAGGTCGGCGAGACCGCTGTCTTCCTGGTCTCCGACATGTCGCGCGGCATCACCGGCGAGGTGATGCATGTCGACGCCGGCTATCATGTCGTCGGCATGAAGGTGCCGACCGCGCCGGACATCTCGCTCGACAAGGGCGAGTGAGAACTCAATCCGGCTGAGACGCCAGCAGTTCTTGCAGCCGCGAGGTTCCTTCGGAATCGCGGCTGATATCCTGGCTCGCGATTGCTGCCAGCAAAGCGGCCACGCTCTGGTCGTTGATCGTGATCCCCCGCGCGATCTCCGCCAGCGGCGCCAGCACGAAGGCGCGCTCGGCGATGCGTGGGTGCGGGACCTGCAGGCCCGGCCGATCGATCGTCTCGTCGCCATAGGTCAGGATGTCGATGTCGAGCGTGCGCGGGCCCCAGCGCTCGCGCCGCTCGCGGCCGCTCTCGCGCTCGATCTCGAGGCAGAGCGCGAGCAGGTCGTCGGCGGTGAGAGAGGTCTCGACCAGCACCGCCATGTTGCGGAACTCGGGCTGGTCGAGCTTGCCCCAGGGCGCGGTGCGCCAGACCGAGGAGGCCGCCTTCAACTCGACGGCAGCATGAGCGCGCAGCCGCGCCAGCGCTGCCGCGAAGGCTGAAACGGGATCGCCGAGATTGCCGCCGAAGCCGAGCGTCGCCGCAATGCTCACCGGGCGAAATCCAGCTTGATGCCGACCGATTCCATCCGGCCCGGAATCGGCGGGGCGGGCTTGCGCAAGGTGACGGAGACACGGGTCACGGCCGGATATTCGCCCAGGATCGCCACTGCGAGCGCTCGCGCCGCCGCTTCCAGAAGCTTGAAACGCTTGGCCGAGAAGGTGCGCGTCACCAGGCCGACGACCTCGCCATAGTCGACGGTGTCGGCGATGTCGTCGCTGAGCGAAGAGGCGCGCAGGTCGCAGTCGAGCACCAGGTCCATCGAGAAGCGCTGGCCGAGCCGGCCCTCCTCGGCGAAATGGCCGTGATAGGCGTAGAGGTCGAGCGCCTCGATGAAGATCTGCCCGGTTGCGCTCATTGTGCTGCTCCGATCGCGGCCCAGATTTTCAGGGCGTCGACATGCTCGTCGACGTCATGGGCGCGGATGATGGCGGCACCTTGGGTGACGCCATAGAGATGCGCCGCGATGCTGGCGGCGACGCGCTCGGCCGGCACCGCCTTGCCGATGACATGGCCGAGCACCGATTTGCGGGAGGCGCCGAGCAGGACCGGGCAGCCGAGCTCGCCAAGGCGGCGCAGCTCTCTCATCAGCAGCAGCGACTGCTCCGCGGTCTTGCCGAAGCGGCCGATGCCGGGATCGACGATGATCTGTTCGCGCGGCACGCCGGCCTCGATGGCGATGGCGATCGAGCGTTCGAGGAAGCGCAGGACCTCGGCGAGGATGTCGAGCGCCGGATCGACCTCCTCGCGATTGTGCATCAGGACGATCGGCGCGCCGTGGCGAGCGGCGACGCCGGCGATGGCGGGCTCGCGCTGCGCGCCCCAGACATCGTTGACGATCGCAGCGCCGGCCTTGAGCGCGGCCTCGGCGACCTCGGCCTTGTAGGTGTCGATCGAGATCGGGATGTCGCTCTGCGCGGCGATGCCGGTGATCACCGGCATGACCCGGGCGAGCTCGCTTGCCGCATCGAGGCGGACATGGTTCGGCCGCGTCGACTCCCCGCCGACATCGACGATGTCGGCGCCCTGCCGCGCCAGCGTCAGCCCGTGCGCGACGGCGACTGCGGGATCGGCGAAAAGGCCGCCATCGGAAAAGGAATCGGGTGTGACGTTGACCACGCCCATCAGCAGGGGCCTGGCGCCAAGGTCGAGCCTGCGGCCATCCGGCAATGTCAGCGTGGCGTTCATGCGACTGTCGAGCGATGCGAGAGCCTGCCTCTTACACAGGGCGGCGGTGCGCGGCCACCACAAAGCTCACGAGGCAGTGAGGGCGGCCCTGCGGCGCTTTCGCCGCTTTGACGTCATGGCCCGCAGCGTGCATGAGGCGGGGCATGACTCCTCTGACGATTCCCGGTCGCCTCTTCCTCGTCCGCCATGGCGAAACCGACTGGAATCGGGAAGGCCGCTTGCAAGGCGGCAAGGACATCCCGCTCAACGCGCTCGGCCGCATGCAGGCCGAGGAGGCGGCGCGCCGCCTCAAGGCGCTGACCCCGGACTACGCCACAGTCGATTATCTCTGCTCGCCGATGGAGCGGGCGCGCGAGACGATGACGATCCTGCGGCGCGAACTCGACCTGCCGCCCGAAGCGTTCCGCATCGATGAGCGCCTGCGCGAACTGACCTTCGGCGATTGGGAAGGGTTCACCTGGCGCGAGATCCGCAGCCGCGAGCGCGAGCTCGCCCGGGCCCGCGAAAGCGACAAATGGGGCTTCGTGCCGCCGGGCGGCGAGAGCTATCGCATGCTGGCGGAGCGCATCCGGCCGGTGCTCGAAGGCCTGGCGCCCGATACGGTGATGGTCAGTCATGGCGGCGTGGCGCGGGCGGTGCTGGCGCTGATCGGCGCCGTCGGCACGGCCGATGCGGCACGCGTCGAGATCTGGCAGGGCAAGATCCTGGTGGTCGAAGGCGGCAAGGCGTCATGGATGTGACGGCCGGCCGCGCAAGGCGGGCGGACACGTAACCGCACCCTGGCCTTAAGACTTGCGGGTCTTCAGGCTTGCCGTTCAGCCGCGGTTAAGTCACATCTGCTCCTATACGGCCGGCAGGCGAGCTTCCGCGCGGCTGCGGGTGTCCGGCCTAGGATTGATGGACGCGTCGTCGCGGGGAGGCGGCCGTCCGGCAGGAGGTGCGGTCCAGGCATGTGTCCGGGACCTGCGGCGGAGCAGGATGAACGACATCACCACAGTTTCGGCCGGTACGGCCGACTCGGGCGTGACAGCGCTGGCTATGCTGGCCGGCGAGAAGCGGCCCGATCTGTTGCGCGACGAAGTGCTCGCCGAGATTTTCGCGGCGAGCGTCTCCGCACGCCCCGATCACCCGGCGATGATCTGCGGCGAGCGCCGGCTGAGCTATGCCGAGGTCTGGGCGGAGGCGCAGAAGCAGGCACGCGGGCTCGCGCTGTCCGGCGTCGGGCCGGGCGACATGGTCGGCCTGTGGATGCCGCGCGGCATCGAGCTCCTGGTGGCGCAGATCGCGATCACGCTGTCGGGCGCCGCCTGGCTGCCGTTCGACGCGGAGGCGCCGGTCGAGCGCATCGCCATCTGCCTCAACGATGCCAGCGCCAAGGGGCTGGTGACGCAGACCGACTGGAAAGCGCGCGCCGCAGCGACCGAACGCACGGTCTGGTGCCCGTCGCAACTCGCCGAGGCGAGCGACGGCAAGCCGATGCCGGCTCGTCCCATCGGGCTGACGCCGGACCATCCGGCCTATCTGATCTACACCTCGGGCTCGACCGGCACGCCCAAGGCGATCGTCATCAGCCAGCGCAACATCTGCCATTTCCTGCGGTCGGGGAACGCGCTCTACGGCATGGGTCCGGAGGACGTCGTCTTCCAGGGTGCCTCGGTCGCCTTCGACCTGTCGATGGAGGAGATCTGGACGCCCTATCTCGTTGGCGCGACCCTGTTCGTGGCGACGCCGCAGATGATGGGCGATGCCGAGAAGCTGCCGGCGATCCTCAATGAAGCCGGCGTCACCGTTATCGACACGGTGCCGACCCTGCTCGGCATCCTGCCCGCCGACGTGCCTTCGCTGAACCTGATCCTGCTCGGCGGCGAGGCGCTGCCGCCCTCGATCGTGCAGAAATGGTCGAAGCCGGGCCGGCGCATCTTCAACACCTACGGGCCGACGGAGGCGACGGTGGTGGCGACCGCCGCCCCGGTCGAGCCGGGCGAGACCGTCACCATCGGCCGGCCGATCCCGAACTACACCGCCTATATCGTCGACGATGAGATGAAGCTGACCGGCGTCGGCCAGCAGGGCGAATTGCTGATCGGGGGGCCCGGCGTCGCCAAGGGCTATCACCTCCGGCCCGAACTGACGGCCGAGAAGTTCATCGCCAATCCGTTCGGCGGCAGCGGCGGCGACCCCGTTCTCTATCGCTCCGGCGATGCCGTCAGCCTCGATGGCGACGGCAACATCGTCTTCCACGGGCGCATCGACGACCAGGTCAAGATCCGCGGCTTCCGGGTCGAGCTCGGCGAGATCGAGACCGCACTCTCGGACGAGGCCGGCATCAGCCAGGCCGCCGTGGTGCTGCGGACCGATGACGGCATCGAGCGGCTCGTCGCCTTCCTGGTGGGCGAGCCGGGCGTGCAGATCGAGGGCTCGGTGCTGCGAGCGTCGCTGCGCGAGAAGCTGCCGCCCTACATGATCCCGGCGCATTTCGAGCCGGTCGGTTCGCTGCCGCGGATGATCTCGGGCAAGGTCGACCGCAAGATGCTGAAGGCCGCGCCTCTGACGGCACCGGCCGCGAGCGGCGAGCAGGAGCCGCCGCGCAACGAGACCGAGGCGGCGCTGCTCGACGCGGCCAAGCGCGTGCTCGGTGCGCAGGCGCTGCCGCTCGAGGCGGACTTCTTCGTCGATCTCGGCGGCCATTCGCTGCTGGCGGCGCGCTTTATCTCGATCGTCCGCGAGACGCCGGCCTATGCCGGCATCACCCTGCAGGACGTCTATGGCGCGCGCACCTTGCGGGCGATGGCGGCGCTGCTCGATTCGCGCGGCATCCAGGCCGAGCAGGATCTCTCCTTCACGCCGCCGCCGCTGCGCCGCCGCTTCCTCTGCGGGCTGGCGCAGGCGATCGCGCTGCCGATCATCATCAGCCTGTCGACGGCGCAATGGCTCGGCATCTTCGTCAGCTACATGCTGCTCTCGGGCGAAGAATTGTCGGCGATGGCGCAGGTCTTCGCGCTGCTCGGCATCTATGTCGCGATCACGCTCGCCACCGGCTTCATCGCGATCGGTTTGAAATGGCTGGTGCTCGGCCGGACCAGGCCAGGCACCTATCCGCTCTGGGGCGTCTATTATTTCCGCTGGTGGTTCGCCTCGCGCGTCGCCGGGCTCGTGCACATCAAATGGCTTCAGGGCACGCCGGTGATGCGCTTCTACTGGCGCCTGCTCGGCGCCAAGGTCGGGCGCGACGTCATCATCTCCGACTACGAGGCCGGCGCTGTCGACCTGGTCACGCTCGGCGACGGCACGACGCTGGGATCAAAGACCACCTTCGCCAATGCCGAGGCGGTCGGCGCCGACTTCATCATCGGCAAGATCACCATCGGCAAGGACGTCTATGCGGGCTCCTCGGTGGTGTTCGGCCATGGCTGCACGGTCGGCGACCACGCCGAGATCGGCGATCTCACGGCGATCGCACCGGGCGCGCAGATCGGCACGGCCGAGATCTGGGACGGCTCGCCCGCCCGGAAGACCGGCATGGTCGACGTCGAGGCCCTGCCACCGCAAGCCGAGGCAAGCGCCGGGCGCCGGGCGGCGATGACGCTGTTCTATGTGATCATGCTGATCGTGCTGCCGCCGATCAGCCTGCTCCCGATCTTCCCGGCCTTCTGGCTGTTCGACAAGATCGACAACTGGGTCGCGACCTGGTCCGACGTCAGCTATCTCTGGTACCTGCCGATCCTGACCTGGCCGACGGCGATCGGCCTGATCACCGTCACGGTCTTCCTGATCTGCGCGCTGCGCTGGGCGATCCTGCCGCGCGTCTCCTCCGGCACCTATTCGATCCATTCGGGCTTCTACGCCCGCAAATGGACGGTGGCGCTGGCGACCGAGGTGACGCTGGAGACGCTCTCCTCGCTGTTCGCGACGATCTATATGCGCTTCTGGTACCGGATGATGGGCGCCAGGATCGGGCAGGGCGCCGAGATTTCGACCAATCTCTCCGGCCGCTACGACATCACCGGCATCGGCGCCGGCAACTTCATCGCCGACGAGGTGATCTTCGGCGACGAGGACATGCGGCGCGGCTATATGCGCCTCGACATGACCCGCACCGGCGAGCAGGTCTTCGTCGGCAACGACGCGGTGGTGCCGCCGGGGACGGTGATCCCCGACAAGGTGCTGATCGGCATCAAGTCGAAGCCGCCCGCGAACGAGCTGATGAGCCCCGGCGACACCTGGTTCGGCTCGCCGCCGATCAAGCTGCCGACGCGGCAGAAGGTCGATCTCGGCGCCGACTGGACCTACAAGCCCTCGACAGGCAAGCAGCTGGCGCGCGCCGCCTTCGAGGCGCTGCACACCTCCTTCCCGGCTATGCTGTTCATCACCTTCGGCACCATCGCCGTCGATCTCGTGCTGCAGCAGAAGATATTCGATCGCGACTGGGTCGGTCTCGGGCTCGCCTTCATGGGCTGCGCCGTCTTGATCGCGATCACCCAGGCGTTGATCTGCGCGCTGATGAAATGGTTGCTGATGGGCGTCTACAAGCCGGTGATGAAGCCGATGTGGTCGTTCTGGGCGATGCGGACCGAGGCGGTTGCCGTGCTCTACTGGGGCTTGGGGGGCAAGGTGCTGTTCGACTATCTGCGCGGTACGCCGTTCCTGCCCTGGTTCCTGCGGCTGTTCGGGGCGCAATACGGGCAGGGCGTCTGGCTGGATTCGACCGACATCACCGAGTTCGACTGCATCAAGGTCGGCGATTTCTGCACCGTCAACGCCCATTCCGCCTTGCAGACCCATCTCTACGAGGACCGGGTGATGAAGGTCGGCAAGGTCACGCTCGGCAAGGGCGTCTGCGTCGGCGCCGGGGCGACCGTGCTCTACGACACCCATGTCGGCGATTACGCCCAGATCGGCCTGCTCACCGTGATCATGAAGGGCGAGAACCTGCCGGCGAACACGCGCTGGGAAGGTGCGCCGGCGGTGCCGGCGACGGGGCACTGATGATCCTCCGTCACTCGGCAGCCTGACGACGTCCGCCCTGCAGCGGCAGTTCGATCTCTGCCGGCTGCAGCGGGCGCACCGCCCCTTTCGCGAGATCGCCGAGCGGCAGGGCGCCGATGCCGACGCGAACGAGGCGCAGCACCTCGCCGCCGGCAGCCTCGACGATCCGCCGGATCTGCCGGTTGCGGCCCTCGTCGATCACCATCTCGATCCAGGCGTTGCGCGGGCCATGGCGCAGCAGGCTTGCCGCCTTGGTCGTCAGCCTCTCGCCGTCGTCGATGGTGCCGGCGCGCAGACGCTGCATCATCGCTTCGTCGGGGACCCTGTCGATCTGGACATGATAGGTCTTCTCGACGCCCGAGGCCGGGGCGAGGATGGTGTTCGCCCAGCGGCTGTCATTGCTCAGGAGCAGCAGGCCTTCGCTCGCCTGATCGAGCCGGCCGACCGGCGCGACGAAGGGCAGCTCCATCCCGTCGAGGCAGGCATAGATCGTGGCGCGCCCCTGCGGATCATGCCGCGTCGTCAGCATGCCGCGCGGCTTGTTGAGCATCAGGTAGACGCGCTGCTCGGCACGGATAGGCTCGCCGTCGACGCTGATGCGCGCGCGGCCGATCTGCAGACGCAAGGACGGATCGCGGGCGAGCCGCCCGTCGACGCGGACGCGGCCCTCGGCGATCAGCCGCTCCGCCTGGCTGCGCGAACAGTAGCCGAGCTTGGAGAGGGCGCGCGCGAGGCTGACGGGCGCTGGGCCCGGGCCGGGATGTCTGGACATGGTCGGTTCCGGACGGCAGCGCAGCTGCCGGCGCCAATGGGAGCGCAAGGCGAGGAACGAGCGGCAGCATGCGGAGGCGGAGCCCTGCGGGCCTGACCGGTCGGGTATGGATTGGACCCGTTGCGATGCTGCGTTCGCGCGCATCGTGGCCGGGCCAGCGCCACGATCCCCGAGCGGCGCTGTCGCCGGCTCGGGGCTAGGTGCCCGCGATGATGACGCTCCCGGGGCGCCAGGAGCGCAGGAGGATGCAGCCCTTGCGTCGCATGGGGCCTAGAAGCCCCGCCGCTCTGGGCCTGTCAATGCCAGAGGGCAGCAGCACGCCTGTTTGCGCCGGCGATGATGTGTCGGCGTTGCCTCCAGCCTGCGCCGGATTATATAACCATAGTAGTCATATTGGAGGCGTCATGCGGGAAATCCAACTCAAGGATGCCAAGGCCACTCTCTCTGCGGTGGTGGACAGGGCGGTCCAGGGTACGCCGTCGATTATCACGCGCCATGGCCGCAAGGATGCCGTGATCCTGTCGTTCGAGGATTACGAGCGGCTCGCGCGCGCGCCGAGTTTCGGACGTCTGCTCGCGGCGTTTCCGGGCGAACCGGAGGATATTCCGGAGCGAGGTAAGGGACCGCCTCGGCCTGTCGACCTCTGATGTTCCTGCTCGACACCAACGTGATCTCGGCTCTGGCTCCCTCGAAGCGGGAGGACGCGGAAGGACTGGCCGTCTGGCTCGATCGCGCGAGTCCTCATCTCTTTCTCTCTGTGGTCACGGTGACAGAGGTGGCAGCTGGCATCGCGAAAGCTGAGCGGGAAGGGGCTGTAGCCAAGGCGCGTTCGCTCACCGAGTGGTGGCAGGCGGTCGAGCACTTCTACGGTGAGAAGGTTCTTTCGTTCGATCTCCGCTGCGCGCATCTTGCTGGAGGCATGCTTGACCGCGCACGGGCGCATCGGCCCGGTTTCGAGGACATCGCCATAGCCGCGACGGCGCAGGCGCACGGCTTGACCGTTCTGACCCGAAACCTCCGGCATTTCGCGCCTTTTGGCGTTTCCGCGCTCGATCCGTTTCAGGGGCTGCCGCCGCTGCCGGAAACCGGGTAAGAAGCCGGCGCGTCAAGCCTCATCAGGTCCTCATGTCCCACAACACTTTCGGCCATCTCTTCCGCGTCACCACCTTCGGCGAGAGCCATGGGCCCGCGATCGGCTGCGTCGTCGACGGCTGCCCGCCGTTGATTCCGCTGAGCGAGGCCGAGATCCAGCGCGACCTCGACAAGCGCCGGCCCGGCCAGTCGCGCTACACGACGCAACGCCAGGAGCCGGATCAGGTCCGCATCGTCTCCGGCGTCTTCGCGCGGGAGGCCGATGGCGAGCAGGTCACGACGGGGACCTCGATCGGGCTGCTGATCGACAATGTCGACCAGCGCTCGAAGGACTATTCCGAGATCAAGGACAAGTACCGGCCGGGACATGCCGATTTCACCTATGACGTAAAGTACGGCATCCGCGACTATCGCGGCGGCGGCCGCTCCTCGGCCCGCGAGACGGCGATGCGGGTCGCGGCCGGGGCGATCGCCCGCAAGGTCGTGCCGGGCATGATCGTGCGCGGCGCCCTCGTGCAGATGGGGCCGCACAAGATCGATCGCGGCAACTGGGACTGGGACGAGGTCGGCAACAACCCGTTCTTCTGCCCGGATGCCAAGGCGGCCGAGCGCTTCGCCGACTATCTCGACGGCATCCGCAAGTCCGGCTCCTCGATCGGGGCCGTGCTCGAGATCGTCGCCGAGGGCGTGCCGGCGGGGCTGGGCGCGCCGATCTACGGCAAGCTCGACGCCGAGATCGCCGCGGCGCTGATGAGCATCAATGCGGTCAAGGGCGTCGAGATCGGCGAAGGCTTCGGCGCCGCAGAGCTCTCCGGCGAGGAGAACGCCGACGAGATGCGCGCCGGCAATGACGGCAAGCCGCTGTTCCTGTCGAACCATGCCGGCGGCGTCCTCGGCGGCATCTCGACCGGTCAGCCGATCGTGGCGCGCTTCGCGGTGAAGCCGACCTCGTCGATCCTGTCGCCGCGCGCCACGGTGAACCGTACCGGCGGGGAGACTGAGATGTTCACCAAGGGCCGGCACGACCCCTGCGTCGGCATCCGCGCCGTGCCGGTCGGCGAGGCGATGGTTGCTTGCGTGCTCGCCGACCAGTTCCTGCGCCATCGCGCGCAGGTCGGCGTGATCGAGCCGCGCTGGCCGTTCGGACCGTAAGGAGCGTTCGGACCCTCACCATCATGCTCGCCCTTGTGGCGAGCATCCACGTCTTGAACTCAGGTCTCGATCAGCGAAGACGTGGATGGTCGGGACAAGCCCGACCATGACGCAAAAGGGCCGCTCGGCCGGTCAATTTCAGTGTCACTGAAAATCTCTCACTCCTTCATTGATAATGAAGTGAGACCGTATTAGCTTCGTCTCATGAAGCTCGACGTCTGGCTCCAGCAAACCAAGACCGCCCGCAGCGCCTTCGCGCGCCAGGTCGGCCTGTCGCCCGCCAGCGTCACGGCGCTCTGCAACGATCCGACCGCCTGGATCTCGCGGGAAAGCGCCGAGCGCATCGCCGCCGCGACCGGCGGCGCCGTCACCCCCAACGACTTCCTGGGCCTGCAGAGCCCGCGCGAGGCTGCCATGACCGCTAGCAATGTCGCCGAGACCGTCGAAGCCTTCGCGCGCGGCGAGATCGTCATCGTCACCGATGACGACGACCGCGAGAACGAGGGCGATCTCATCGTCGCCGCCTCGCTTTGCACGCCGGAGAAGATGGCCTTCATCATCCGCAACACCTGCGGCATCGTCTGCGCGCCGCTGACGGCGGGCGAGGCGCGCCGCCTGCGGCTCGACCCGATGGTCTCCTCCAACGACGCCCCGCTCGGCACCGCCTTCACCATCACCGTCGATGTCAAGCACGGGCTGACCACCGGCATCTCGGCCGAGCAGCGGACCAATACGGTGCGTGCGCTCGCCAACGGCAATATGGGCGCCGCCGATTTCGTTCGGCCCGGCCATGTCTTCCCGCTGATCGCCAAGGATGGCGGCGTGCTGATGCGCTCGGGCCATACCGAGGCGGCGGTCGATCTCTGCAAGCTCGCCGAGCTGCCGCCGGTCGGCGTGATCTGCGAGCTCGCCAACGATGACGGCACGGTGATGAAGGGCGCGCAGATCACCGCCTTCGCCCAGAAGCACAATCTCAAGCAGATCACCGTCGCCGACCTGATCGCCTATCGCCAGGCGCGCGAAAAGCTGGTCGAGCGCGTGCACTCCTTCCCGGTCAAGACCGAGTTCGGCGAGATGACCGGCCATGTCTATGTGACGCCCTTCGACGACACCCAGCACTTCGCCTTCGTCATGGGCAAGCTCGGCGACGGCGAGAAGGTGCCGGCCCGGCTGCACCGCGCCAATGTCGTCGCCGACGTGCTCGGCGGCGCCTCCTCGATCCAGTGCGTGCTGCGCCGCTTCCAACAGGAGGGCAAGGGCGTGCTGGTCTATCTGCGCGACGGCTCGGCCGGTGTGCCGATCAAGAGCGTCGAGGGCGAGGAAGGCTCGGATGCGCTGCGCTCGCAGCAATGGCGCGAGGTCGGCCTCGGCGCCCAGATCCTGCGCGATCTCGGCGTCGCCTCGATCGTCAACCTGGCGTCCTCGACCCGCGCCTTCGTCGGCCTCTCCGGTTTCGGCATCGAGATCGCCGAAACCGCGCCGCTGGAGTGAGGATTAGCGGTCACCCCCGCATCAGCGCCATGACATGGGCGGCGGTCGATTTCGACAGGCCTTCGAGGTCGTAGCCGCCTTCGAGGATCGAGACGAGGCGGCCGCCGGCATGGCGGTCGGCGATCTCCATCAGCTTCTGCGTCGCCCAGGTGAAGTCGGTTTCCTTGAGGTTGATGTTGGCGAGCGGGTCGCGCCAATGCGCGTCGAAGCCGGCCGAGATGATCACCAGATCCGGCCGGAAGTCGTTGAGCCGCGGCAGGATCGCGCTTTCGAAAGCGTCGCGGAAGACGTCCGTGCCGTCGCCGGCCCGTAAGGGGGCATTGACGATCGTGCCGTGCTCGCCGCGCTCGGACGGAGCGCCGGTGCCGGGATAGAGCGGCATCTCATGGGTCGAGGCATAGAGCACGCTGGCATCGCCCCAGAAGATCTCCTGCGTGCCGTTGCCGTGATGGACGTCCCAGTCGACGATGGCGACGCGCTCGGCGCCGTGGGCCTTCTGGGCATGGCGGGCGGCGATGGCGGCGTTGTTGAAGAAGCAGAAGCCCATCGCCTTGTCGCTCTCGGCATGATGGCCGGGCGGGCGCATGGCGCTGAAGGCGTTGCTGACGCGCCCGGACATCACCTCGTCGACGGCATGCACGGCGCCGCCGACGCCGTGCAGGACCGCCGCGAGCGTGCCCGGCGACATGATCGTGTCGGCGTCGATCTGGACGAGGCCTTGCTGCGGCGACGCTTCGGAGATTGCCTGCGCATGGGCGGCGGGATGGCAGAGCTCGACCTGGGCAAGCGTGCCTTCCGGCGCCTGGACGCGTTGCAGCAGCGCGAATCGCTCGTCCTCCAGGGCCTGCTCGACCGCACGGATGCGGTCGGTGCGCTCGGGATGGCCCGGCGGCGTGACGTGGCGGAGGCTGGAAGGGTGGCTGATCAGCAATGTGGTCACGCGCAAGTCTCCGATAGTCGCGAGGCAAGCCGAACGGGGTAGCCCGCAAGCGTGACCATATTGTCACTGCAACGCAGCAAGACGCCAGTGCGGCGCAGGAACTTCATTGCCTGCCAGACGATTGCGCCGTAATACCGGCTTGTATCTGACCCGGGCCGTGCCTTGTCGGGTCACCGTTTCTTAACGAAGCATTCATCATAACGAGCATCGTATCGGTGCCGGCGGTGGACCCCATGAAGCAGACTTTCGTTACGGTGCTCGGCCTGTCGGTTCTTCTCGGCGCCTGCCAGTACAAGACCGTTCATGCACCTTCTCTCTCGGCGCGCGACGCCGAATACATGGCGTTGGTGCCGAATTTCGAGACGCAGATCACGCATCTGCCTTACGAGATCAACGACCCGACCGGCGAAGAGCCGGGCACGATCGTGGTCGATACCACCGAGAAGTTCCTGTATTTCGTCCTGCCGAACAAGAAGGCGATCCGCTACGGCGTCGCGACCGGCGACGAGGCCTTCGGCTGGACCGGCACCGCGGTGATGCAGCGCAAGGCCGAGTGGCCGCGCTGGACGCCGCCGGCCGAGATGATCGCGCGCTGGCCGCATCTGGCGCCGCGCGCCGGCGGCATGGAGGGTGGGCCGGACAATCCGCTCGGCGCCCGCGCCCTCTATCTCTACCAGAACGGCAAGGACACGCTCTACCGGATCCACGGCACCAACGAGCCGGAGACGATCGGCCGCTCGGCCTCGTCCGGCTGCATCCGGATGCGCAATATCGACGCGATCGACCTCTACAACCGCGCCGCGGTCGGCGGGAAGGTCATCGTCCGCTAAGGCGTCCCCGCCTTATCGTCTTTGCGAGCCCCCGGGTCTTGCCTTCGGCAAGCCCGAGGACAGGCTCCGCGAAGCAATCCAGGGGTGGCCGAGTTCGGCTGCCCCTGGATTGCTTCGTCGCTGCGTTCCTCGCAATGACGGCGACATTCACCCCAGTTCGATCAGCACGATCTCCGGCGGTGCGCCCAGCCGGATCGGCAGTTTGCTGGTACCGAGCCCGGCCGAGACGACGAGGTCGCGGCCATTCTCATGGACATGGCCGTAAGCGTAGCGGTTGCCGTAGCGCGAGGGCACGATCGGCGACCAGCCGAACAGCCTGACCTGGCCACCATGGGTATGGCCCGAAAGGGTCAGCGCGACGCGAGCGGGCACCCTGGCGAAGATGTCGGGCTCGTGCGCCATCAGGATCACCGGCGCATCGTCGCCGATCATGGCGAGCGTCGCCGGCAGGTCGTCGAGGCCGTAGCGCAGCCCGCGTGGGCGGCGGCGCAGGACGAAGGCCTCCTGGTCGCCTAGGCCTGCGATCCAGAGCGGCCCGGCATTGGTTTCGAGCCTGATCGCCCGGTTTTCCAGGACGGGAATGCCGACCGCCTCGAGCGCAATGGTGGATTGGGTCGGCCCCTTGAGCTCGCGCTGGGCGCGCTCATCCTGCCACCAGTCGTGATTGCCGAGCACGGCAAAGCGGCCGGATCGCGCCTCCAGGCGGGCGAGCTCGATGGCCCATTCGGACGGAGCGGGATCATCAGGGCGGCGGGTGCGGCTGGCGACGAAATCGCCGACCAGCAAGGTCAGGTCCGGCTTCAGCGCATTGGTCTGCTCGACGATCTGTCGGACGCGGGCGACGGGCATATGCGGGCCGCCGACATGCAGGTCCGTGATCATGGCGAGGCGCAACTGCCGGCCTTGCGGCCAGCGGGCGGGTTTCAGCCGGTAACGGGTCACACCCTGATGAGCGGGTTCCCAGGCATAGGCGTAGCTGCCGAGGCCGAAACTGGACAGAAAAAGACCGGCGAGAGTTTGGAGAACTCTGCGCCGGTCAAGCATTTAGGGTCTCAGTGGGAGGTCGTCGTATCAATCTTCGAAACCGTTGCGCAGGAGCGCCGGAACGTCCCTGTGCTGCGAGGTCAACGCGGCTGGGGTCCAGCGGGTTCCCGCGAGAATGGCAGGAATCGCAATCGGACGGAAGCGCGATGCATAGGCTTCGCGTGCGCTGGCATCGTGGAAGCTGGCGGTGCGGTGCGCGGGGTGGCGCGGCTTATGCGTCGACATGATCCTCGGTTTCCGGTTGTGGGCGCCGACGGTTCCTGGGCCGTCAGCACAGCCAATGTCGCTGCCGATCGGGTCGGGCCGGCGGCGGCATTTTGAAATTCTCGTGACATTTTTCGTGTCACACCGAGGCTTTGGTCAGCTTTGGCACAGTTTCGCGGGAGGGGGCTGAAATCAGCGCTGGCCGCTTTCTCCCGTCATGGTCGGGCTTGTCCCGACCATCCACGTCTTCCTTCATCGCATGCGGTGCCCAAGACGTGGATGCTCGCCACAAGGGCGAGCATGACGTCGTGGTTCCGCGGTGCGCCTTCAGCCCGCGAGCAGGCCCTCGGCCTTGACCCAATCGAGGGTCTTGGCGAGCGCCCGCTCGTAGCGGTCGAACATCTCGTCGATCTCGGCCTCGCTGATCACCAGCGGCGGGCAGAAGGCGACGCGGTCGCCGCCGAGCGCCCGCAGGATCAGGCCTTCCTCCTGGGCGAAGCTGGTCGACTTCAGGGCGACGCCCTTCTTGGCCTCGAACTGCGCCTTGCTCGCCTTGTCCTTGACCAGCTCGACGCCGCCGATCAGGCCGACGCCGCGGGCTTCGCCGACCAGCGGGTGCTCGGCGAGCCTGGTGAGGCGCTGCAGGAATTTCGGCTCGACCTTGCGGACGTGATCGATGATCCTGTCGCGCTGGTAGATCTCCAGCGTCTTGACCGCGACGGCGCAGCCGACCGGGTGACCGGCATAGGTGTTGCCGTGGCCGAAGGTGCCGATCTTCTTGCTCTGGTCGACGAGCACTTCATAGACGGGCTCGTTGATCAGCACGGCGCTGAGCGGGAAATAGGCCGAGGTCAGCGCCTTGGCGCAGGAAAGCGTATCAGCCTTCATCTTGTAGGTCGTCGTGCCGAACATCTCGCCGGTGCGGCCGAAGCCGGTAATGACCTCGTCGGAGATGAACAGGACATCGTATTTCGCGAGCACGGCGTTGATCGCCTCGAAATAGCCCTCGGGCGGAGTGACCGCGCCGCCGGCGCCCATCACCGGCTCGGCGATGAAGGCGGCGACCGTGTCCGGGCCCTCGCGCTGGATCATCTCGTCGAGCTCGGCGGCAAGGCGCGCCGAGAAGTCGAGCTCGCTCTCGCCGGGCTGGGCGAAGCGGTAGTGATGCGGGCAGGAGGTGTGCAGGACGTTCGGGATCGGCAGGTCGAAATCGGTGTGGTTGGCCGGCAGGCCGGTCAGCGAGGCCGAGGCGACGGTGACGCCGTGATAGGCCTTCAGCCGCGAGATGATCTTCTTCTTCTTCGGACGCCCCAGCGCATTGTTCATGTACCAGACCAGCTTGACCTGGGTGTCGTTCGCATCCGAGCCGGAGGCGCCGTAGAACACCTTGGAGATCGGCACCGGGGCGATCTCCTTCAGCTTCTCGGCCAATTCGATCGCGGGGTCGTGGCTGCGGCCGGAGAAGAGATGGGTGAAGGGCAGCTTCTTCAGCTGCTCATAGGCGGCCTCGGCCAGCTCCTGGTTGGAATAGCCGAGCGAGGTGCACCAGAGCCCGGCCATGCCCTCGATATAGTCCTTGCCGGCGGTATCGTAGACGAAGACGCCCTTGCCGCGCTCCAGCACCAGCGGACCGACCTCGCGATGGGTGGCCAGGTTGGTGTAGGGGTGAACGAGCGTTTCGATGTCGCGCACGGCGAGGTTGGTCAGCATTCCCGGCTCCCGATGTTTATGCGTGGTTTATGCGAGCATAGACCGCGGCCCGCGCAAGCGCTGAGCGATTTTCCTGCAGAGCGGGGCAGAGTCTGGCGCGGGGCGGGGCCTGCGCGTCGGAATCTTGAGGTGACTTCCAACCCACAGCCCTCATCCTGAGGAGCGATCGCAGATCGCGTCTCGAAGGATGGTCCATCTCGTTCCGGAGTCTCCTGGAGCATCCTTCGAGACGCAGCCTGAAGGCTGCTCCTCAGGGTGAGGGCCGAAAAAAGGGGAATATCGCGTCTGGAACCATTCCAAACCGGCTTGCCAGCCGCCGCCGCTCTGCGCATGGTTCCGCGCCCTTCGAAGAGGTCAGGCATGATCGATCCCGCCCGCATGGCGAATCAGCCGGCGCCCGGCCGCGATTGCGGCAGCTGCACGCTGTGCTGCAAGGTCTATGACGTGCCGGCGGTGGAGAGCGTCGCAGGCAGCTGGTGCAAGCACTGCCTGCCCGGCCGGGGCTGCGGCATCCATGCGACGCGGCCGGATCACTGCCGCGCCTTCTTCTGCCTGTGGATGACGCAAGGTTTCCTCGGGCCGGAATGGAAGCCGGACAAGGCCCGCTTCGTCCTCACCATGGACCCGGCGACCAACTGGCTCTTCGTCCAGCTCGATCCCGGCGCGCCGCAGGCCTGGCGCAAGGAGCCCTATCTCACCCAGCTGCGCCGCTGGGCGGCGGCTGGCAACCGCCCGGTCATCGTCTTCCTCAACAAATCGGCGACGGCGGTCATGCCGGACCATGACGTTCAGCTTGGCGTGATCGCGGCCGACGAGCGGCTGGTGCTGCGCGAGGAGTTGGCAGGTGGGCGGCCACGGGTGACGGTGGCGAAGGTCAAGGCTGCGGCGTGAGCGAGTCTGGCCGGCGGATGCTGCACCATCTCTCGTTCGGTGTCGCGAATATCGAGCAGGCGACCGCCTTCTACGATGCGGTCCTCGCGCCGCTGGGTTACGTCCGGGTCTGGAGTGATCTTCGGCCGGGCGAGAGCAATCAGGCCGTCGGCTACGGCGTTGTGGGGGGCGGCGACGCGCTGGCGTTGAAGCACCGCCCCGACGGGCAGCGGCCGCCGGGACCGGGCTTCCATGTCGCTTTCGCGGCTCCAGGCCGGGCAGCGGTCGACGAATTCTATCTGATGGCGCTGAAACATGGCGGGCGCGACAATGGCGCGCCGGGTCTGCGGGCGCATTACGGCCCACACTACTATGCCGCCTTTGTCATCGATCCCGATGGCCACGCCATCGAAGCCGTGTTCAACGCGGCGGTGTAAGCGGAACTGGAGAGGTCTTTGAGCAAGCGGGCGCGCGATTATGGCCTGATCTGCGGTACGTTGCCGACCGGCCCGCTCAACGCGATCACGGATGTGCCGGGGGTCACTGTCGGCCATCGCACCGTGCGCGAGGACGATATCCTGACCGGCTTCACTGCGTTGCTGCCGCATGGCGGCGACCTTTTTCGCGAGAAGGTGAGGGCGGGCGTCGATATCATCAACGGCTTTGGCAAGAGCGCCGGGCTGATGCAGCTCGCCGAGCTCGGCCAGATCGAGACGCCGCTCCTGCTCGGTAACACCTTTGCGGTCGCGACGGGGATCGAGGCGCTGGTCGGGCGGACAATCGCAGCGAATCCCGAGATCGGCCGCAGCACCGGGACGGTCAACTCGCTCGTGCTCGAATGCAATGACGGCTTCCTCTCCGACATCCGCGCCCGCCGCCTGACGGTCGCCGATGCCGAAGCGGCGCTCGACGCCGCTATTGGCGGAGCGGTCGAGGAGGGCGCGGTCGGCGCCGGCACCGGTATGAGCGCCTTCGGCTTCAAGGGCGGCATCGGCACGGCCTCGCGCCTGATCGAGATCGATGGCCGCAGCTTCACTGTCGGCGTGCTGGTGCAGGCGAATTTCGGCAATGCCGGCGACCTCGTCCTGCCGGACGGGCGCCGCCCGGTGCCACCTGCGCAAGGTATTCAGCCCCCGGAACGCGGCTCGGTCATCATCATTCTGGCGACCGACCTGCCGCTGGAGAGCCGGCAGCTCACGCGCATCGCCCGACGCTGCGGCGCAGGGCTGGCGCGGCTCGGCGCCTTCTGGGGCAATGGCAGCGGCGACATCGCCATCGCCTTCTCGACCGCGGGCCGGATCGGACATTTTGAGCAGGCTGACCTCGTTTCACTGACTGTGCTCAACGAGAACCGGATCGACCTGCCTTTCCGCGCCGCGGCCGAGGCGACGCAGGAGGCGGTGCTGAACGCCATGCTGGCCGCGCCGGAAACGGTGGGGCGGGACGGCAACCGCCGGCCTTCGCTTGCCGATTGGTTGTAGACTAAACTTCGGCCGCTGGCGGCACGCGATAGCCGCCGCCCAGTCTCTCCAGCATCGCCCCGACCGCGATCGCCGTCCGGTCCTCGCCGAAGGGGGCGATGATCTGCACGCCGGTCGGCAAGCCGGCCTGTGACAGCCCGACCGGGGCGGAGAGCGAAGGGAGATCGGCGCCGGTGGCGAGGCTCGCCCAGCACAGGAAGTCGAGATAGGGCCGCTCCACCCCGTCGATGTCGAGCCGGCGGGCGTGGAAATCCGGCAGGTGGTCGTGCTTCTGGCTTGCGACCGGCGCGGGCGGGCAGAGCAGCACGTCGTAATTTTGGAAGAACCGGGCCCATTGCCGCTTCAGCGCGAGACGGCGCTGATGGAGCTGCTGGTAGAGCCCGGGCGTCATCCGGGCGCCGCGGGCCTGCAGTGACTGATGCGAGAGATCGCCCGGCGCGAATTTTGATGCCTGCGCCTGGATCCGGGCGCGCACCTTCGGCGGCAAACCATAGGCGACGACGGCGTGGTTCAAGAGCGCATAGACCTCATAGGCCTCGCTGAAACGGAAGCCCGGGCGGGCGGTCTCGTCGATGATCGCGCCCGCTTCCGCCAGGCGCCGCCCGGCTTCGCGCACGGTGTCCGAGACCTCCTTGGTGACCGGCGCGAACGGCTCCTGCGCCCAGATCGCGACGCGCAGGCCCTCGGCTTCCGTCTTGCGAGGAGCGGGCAGGGCGGCTCCCACGACATTCGGATCGCGCGGGCCGGTCAGCACCGGGAGGATCAGCTCAAGGTCCTCGGCCGCCCGTGTGATCGGGCCGGCGACGACGAGGTCGGCATTGCGCAGTGTCCGCCGTTCCGGCGGCGGCGGGATCAGGCCCCAGGTCGAGACCAGGCCCCAGCTGGTCTTGAGCCCGAGGACGCCGCAGGCCTGCGCCGGCCAGCGGATCGATGAGCCGAGATCGGAGCCGAGCTCGAAAGCGCTCATCCCCGTGGCGACAGCGACGGCTGCCCCGCCCGAGGAACCGCCGGGCGAATGCTCGGCATTCCAGGGGTTGTTGGTCACGCCATGGGCGGGGTTGTAGCTCTGGAAGTCGCCAGAGAAGACCGGAACCATGGTCTTGCCGAGGATGACTGCGCCGGCCGCGCGCAAACGGGCGACCGCGGCGGCATCCTCCTGCGGGACACGCTCCTTATAGGCCGGCAGGCCGCCGGAGGAGGGCAGGCCGGCGACGTCGAAGGCGTCCTTGATCGTGATCGGCAGGCCTTCGAGCGGGCGTGCCTGCCCGGCGGCGATGCGCCGGTCCGACTCCGCCGCCATCGCTCGTGCCGCCTCGCGATCCTGCGCAACGATGGCGTTGAGAGACGGATTCAGCGCGTCGATGCGGGCGAAGGTCGCTTCGAGCAGGTCGGTCGCGCTGAAACGGCGGGCTAGCAGGCCGGCGCGCAGGCTCGTGGCAGAGGCGGTGAGGTCGATCGAGGCCATCGGGAGGTCCGGCGGGTGGGGACTCGAATCGTAGACCAAGGTCATTGGCTAGGACAACGAAGTGCGCTCCGCAGTGGAGTGCGCAAACCCCTCTCCCGGATGGGAGAGGGGCAGGGGTGAGGGACCGCCGCTGATTGTTGAGGCGATGTGGCACCGTTGTGCCTTCTGCGGTCAGGGCAGGCCCTCATCCCTGCCCTTCTCCCACACGGGAGAAGGGGTCCCCGCGTCCATGTTTGCCGGCGGCGCCGGCCGATCCAGACCGGAGGCTACCCCGCCTTCCGCCGCTCCATCGTCCTCAGGAAATCCTCGCCGTCCTTCACCCCGAGCTCATAGGCGAAGCGGATGCCGTCCCAGTTGCGGATGGTGAACTGGCTGACCGGGATCACCTGCGAGGGGCGGACATAGGTGCGGTTCTGAACCTGCGGCACCTGCGCGAAGGGCCGCGTCAGCAGCACCAATGTCTGCTCGCCGGCCGCTTCCATCTCGGCGAGCGCCCAGGCCGGGGCGCTGTCGACCAGGCCGCCATCGAGCGCGGCGCGGGCGCCGATGTTCCCCGCCGGCATGAAGGGTGGCACGGCGGCGCTCGCCATCAGCGCATCGACCAGCTCTTCGGGATCGGCGCAGTCGGCGATGCGGATCAGGTCGGGCCGGAAACCGAGCTTGCGCCCGACCGTCGGATGCACCGGCCGGCGGAAGCGCTTCTCGAGCTGGTAGGCGCCGATGCCGATGGTGGTGATGACAGGCAGCGGCCAGAAGCGCGGCGGCCGCGAGATCGCGATCAGGAAATCGGCCTGGGCTTTCAGCGCCGCCAGCCGCTCCGTCGTGAACAGGCTCGCGAGCATGCCGCGATACATCTCCGCGACCGGGAAGAGCCGGCCGCCGCGGCGGAAGGCAGCCCAGTCGACCTCGGAGGTGCGGCCGGTGCAGGCTTCGCGCAGCATCTCGCGCACGGTGGGGCCGACGCCGAGCGCATTGTAGAGCATCGCCCCGGCGCCGGCGCTGGCGCCGACGATGCGGCGCGGCTTCAGGCCGATCTCAGGCGCGACGGTCTCATAGAAGCCGCCCTGCCAGTAGCAGCGGTTGCCGCCGCCGGCATAGGCCAGACCGGCGAACATCAGGGCGCGTCGATGGCGCGGGCGCGCTCGCGCCAGGCCAGGACCAGCCGGTCGAGCTCGGCGAGGTCCTCATGCGGCAGCTTGCCGAGCGTCTGGGCGACATAATCGCGCTGCGTCGTCATGCCGGCCTCGGCGAGGCGCCGGCCTTCGGCGGTGAGGTGCATCGCATAGGAGCGCCGGTCGCCGACGATGGCGCGGCGCTCGACGAGGCCCGCCTGGACCAGCCGGTCGACCAGGCCGGAGACATTGCCCTTGGTGACGTAGAGCCGCTCGGCGAGCTCGCTTTGGCTGATGCCCTCGCGCTCGGTCAGCGTCGAGAGCAGGTCGAATTGCGGAATGGAGAGGCCGAGCTCGCGGATGCGCGCGGTCATCTGGCCGAGCATGCGCTGGTGCAGTCGCATGAAGCGGAACCAGACGCGATCCGGCTCGATGGGTTCCGGGGCGGGGATTGGGCGCGGCACTGACAAGGCGTTCATCCCTAGATCGTTTACTTGTAAACTAACTCATCTCCAAGTCGGAGGCGAGGGCTTTCGCCGCGAGCCGTCCGCTGACTATGCTGCCAAAAAGCGACGCAAGACGACAGGGAGAAACGCATGCTCGGGCTGATGCAGAATTGGCCGCTGCTGATCCACCGCATCATCGACCACGCGGCGATCCAGCACGGCACCCGCGAAGTGGTCTCCCGCAGCGTCGAGGGGCCGCTCCGGCGCACGACCTATGCCGAGATCCGCCAGAACGCGCTCAAGATCGCCAAGAAGCTGACGGGGGAGGGCATCCGGCCCGGCGACCGCGTCGCGACCCTGGCCTGGAACACCGACCGGCACCTTGCGCTGTGGTACGGCATCAGCGGCATGGGCGCGATCACCCATACCGTCAATCCGCGGCTCTTCCCGGAGCAGATCGCACAATTGATCGATCATGCCGAGGATCGGCTGGTCTTCCTCGACCTGACCTTCGTCGCGCTGATGGAAGGGCTGCAGGACAAGCTGCTGACGGTCGAGCGCTACATCGTCCTGACCGACGCGGGGCATATGCCCGAGACCTCGCTCCGGAATGCGATCGCCTACGAGGACTGGCTCGCCGAGGCCGATGCCGATTTCGCCTGGGCCGATCTGGACGAGAACAGCGCGGCCGGGCTCTGCTACACCTCGGGCACGACCGGCGGGCCCAAGGGCGTGCTCTATTCGCACCGCTCCAATGTGCTGCACGCCATGGCCTGCGCCCAGCCCGACTATATGGGACTGTCGGCGCGGACCGTGGTGATGCCGGTGGTGCCGCTCTTCCATGCCAATAGCTGGTCGCTCGCCTTCTCGGCGCCGATGACCGGGGCCAAGCTTGTCATGCCGGGCGCCAAGCTCGACGGCGCCTCGCTGCTGGAGCTGCTCAATGGCGAGAAGGTGACGCTGACCGCGGCGGTGCCGACGGTCTGGCTCGGCCTTCTGCAGCATCTGGAGGCGACCGGCGGCAGGCTCGACACGCTGAAGCGCGTCGTGATCGGCGGCTCGGCCTGCCCGCGGGCGATGACCGAGGCCTTCGAAACGAAATACGGCGTCACCGTCGATCATGCCTGGGGCATGACCGAGATGAGCCCGATCGGCTCGTTCTGCTCGATCAAGCCGATCTATGCCGATCTCACGGGCGATGCGCTCTACGACCTCAAGGTCAAGCAGGGCCATCCGCAGTTCGGCGTCGAGTTCCGCCTGACCGATGATGACGGCACCGAGCTGCCCTGGGACGGCCAGACCTTCGGGCGGCTGAAGGTGCGCGGGCCCGCGGTCGCCGGCGCCTATTACCGGCACGACCAGCCGATCTTGGACGAGCGCGGCTTCTTCGACACCGGCGACGTCGCGACCATCGATCCGCACGGCTACATGCAGGTCACCGACCGCTCCAAGGACGTGATCAAGTCCGGCGGTGAATGGATCTCCTCGATCGAGCTGGAAAACCTCGCCATCGGCCATCCCGATGTCGCTGAAGCGGCGGTGATTGGCGTCGCCCATCCGAAATGGGACGAGCGGCCGCTGCTGGTGATCGTGCCGAAGCCCGGCAAGACACCCGGGCGCGAGGAGATGCTCGCCTTCATGACCGGCAAGGTCGCGAAATGGTGGCTGCCCGATGATGTCGTGCTGGTCGAGGCGATACCGCACACCGCGACAGGCAAGATCCAGAAGACGGCGCTCAGGGAGATGTTTCGGGAGTATCGGCTGCCGGGGTGAGGAGAGGTCCGTCATGCGCTGGCGGCGGGCCATGAGCCTTGAACCCAGGCCCTGCGCCGCAGCTATATAAGCCCCGATATTCAGCAAGGAATCATCCGCATGACCAAGGAATTCGCCGGCAAGCGCGTCATCGTCATGGGCGGCAGCCGCGGTATCGGGCGCTCGATCGCGCTGGGGTTCGCCGCGCAGGGGGCTTCGGTCTCGATCTGCGCGCGCAATCCGGGGCCGCTCGAAGCGACGCGCCGGGAGATCGCGGCACTCGGCGTGACAGCCCATGGCTCAAGCGTCGATCTCGCCGACGCGAAGGCTATCGAGGCCTATGTACCGCAGGCGGTTCAGGCACTCGGAGGCCTGGATATCCTCGTCAACAACGCCTCCGGCTTCGGCCATTCGGATGACGAGGAGGGCTGGGCCGCTTCGCTCAGCGTCGACATGATGGCGATCGTCCGCGGCAGCCATGCGGCGATCCCGCATCTGAAGCCGGGCTCGTCGATCGTGAACCTCTCCTCGATCTCGGCGCTGCGGGCCTCATCCCGGTCGGCGCCCTATGGCGCGATCAAGGCGGCGGTGATGCACTACACCGCGAGCCAGGCGAAGATGCTGGCGAAGCAGGGCATCAGGGTGAACGGCGTCGCGCCCGGCTCGATCGAGTTCCCCGGCGGGACATGGGAAGACCGGAAGACCTCGAACCCCGCGCTCTACCAGGCGACCCTGGCCAACATCCCCTTCGGCCGGATGGGCAAGCCGGAGGAGGTCGCCGAAGTCGTGCTCTTCCTCGCTTCCGATAGGGCGAGCTGGGTCACCGCCCAGACCATCGTCGTCGATGGCGGCCAGCTCGTCGGACCCTGATCCCGCTTTATCCAAGCGACCACGGCGATTGACGTTACGAAAGCGGAGGTTCACACCGACCGAGCGTCCCCAATAGGCCGAGCCAAGGAGAGCGCATGGAATTCCTCCTGGTCCTGGCGTTCCTGGCGCTGTTCAGCCTGAGCGCGCTGGCAGGCATCGCCTTGCGCAAGCGCCTGCACGAGCGCCATCTGACCAGCGAGAACATGGAGTCGATCAGGCTGGTGACCGGGCTGATGGTCACCTTCGCCGCGCTGATCCTCTCCTTGCAATTGTCGACGGCCCGGAACCGCTTCGACGTCACCAGCAGCCATCGTTCTACCTATGCTGCGCGTCTGGCCAATCTCGACCAGTGCCTGCGCCTGTTCAAGGAAACCGCAGAGCCGATCAGGCTGAAGCTGCGGCAGTACACGGCCGCCGTGATCGCGAGCACCTGGCCTCGCGAAGCGGCGCCGACGGTTGCGGGCATGCCTGATATAGCGGGCATGGCCGTTCGCGGCGAGGATCGGACGCTGTCGCGGCTGATGAGCGAGATCGGGGCTGGCGTGGACACACTTCCGACCACGGGCCTCGAGAATTCCGCGACGCGCTGCCGTGCAGCCTATGCGGAGGTCTCGTCCGCCAGATGGAATGTCATCGAGGATGCGATCGCCCCATCCGGCGACTTCTTCGTCGGCATATTGAGCTTCTGGCTCAGCCTGGTCTTCCTGAGTTTCGGCCTGCAGATCCCGCGCCGTGCGCTCAGCGCCGCGGTCCTGGCGATCGGGGTGCTCTCCGTCTCCAGCATCATGTTCGTGATCGTCGACCTCAGCCTGCCCTATCAGGGCGTGTTCCACGTCCAGAGCATGGCGATGCGCGAGGCTCTCGCCGACATGGCGCGATAGCGCGGCCCCGCCGGCTGCCGCCGCGAGGTTTGAAGGCAAGCGCCATCCCAAGGGGTGCGCGGGGTCCGGTTGCGGCAGCGTTCCGCCGCTGTGTCGAATGTCGATGTCGAAATGTCGAAGCGGCAAATGCTCGCCGCTGCCGAACCCCGCGCGCGGTTCTCTTCAAGGTGCCTCGCCGGGCCTTCAGGTCGGGCAGGACCTGGCTTCGCCCGGACAAGGTCCCTCCGCCATTCCAGCCCGCGACGGCTGTTCAAGACGGACACCGCTCTCCCGCCCGGCCGCACGATGCCTCGCGACAGCCCCCTTGGTCGGGCGGGACGGGGGAGAGAATACGGCAGGTTTTGCGGGCGGGGATTGATTGGGGAATTGTGCCCGCAGTTTCCCTTCTCCCCTCGGGGGAGAAGGTGGCAGCGCGAAGCGCTGACGGATGAGGGTCCGTCATGCAGGGCGAGCGGCAAACGCCTCGGCCGGTCGCACTGCCCTCATCCCCCTGCCGGGACCTTCTCCCCCGAGGGGAGAGGGAGGCTTAAAAACCCCGCGATAGCCGCAACCAGCGCATCCTCCGCCTCGCGATGCGGGACATGGCCTATCCCTGCCAGGATCGAGGTCTCGCCGCGCCCCTGCGCGATGCGCCGGGGATGGCAGAGCGAGCCGTATTCGTCGAGTTCGCCATGGATGGCGAGGACCGGGCAGCGCACTTCGGCCAGCGACCGGTCGAGCGTCCAGTCCGCGAAGGCGGGCGAGAGCCAGGTCTCGATCCAGGCGTCGACCACCCAGCGCGCCTTGTCGCCGTGATAGCGTGCCAGCCGGGCGAGATTGGCGGGGTCCAGAAAATCGCGCTGAGCGATCCTGATCCCGGCCAGCGTCCTGTCCTCGACGAAGGCCTGCGCGGCGACGGTGACAAGGGCCCGGCAGCGGCCGGGCCATTGCGCCGCCGTCGCGACCGCCATGCCGCCGCCGACGCTATGGCCGCAGGCGATGAAATCGCCGATGCCGAGCTGGTCGCAGAGCTGCGGAACGATGCTCTCCGCCTCGTCCGCGACGAAGTCGATGCCGAGTTTCCCCGGATACGGATCGGAGCGGCCGAAGCCGAGACGGTCATAGGCGACGACGCGTCGGCCGGTCGCGATTGCCAGCTTTTCGGGGAAGCTGCGCCAGAGTTCGACGCAGCCGAGCGAGTCGTGAAACAGCAGGATCGGCGCGTGCCGGCCCGCCTCAGGATCGGACGGCGCCCAGCTGCGCGTGAAGATCTGGTGCTCGCCGAGGCGGAGCAGGGCATCCCGTTGGTCGATCGTCGTCACGCGGGCACGCTGTGCGGCAAGTGTCAGGGCCGCCATTCTGCCTGTGCCGGACCCTTTCGCAAGGAGACCGGCCGCCCCGAAAGGCGGCCGGCGGCGTGCTCAGAACTCGGCCCAGCCGCTGTCGCCGTGCTTGCCGGCATTGGCGACCTTGCGCGGCGTCGGGCTGAAGGCGGTCGCGGCGAGCTGCTGCAGGCGCTGCGGCTCGACTGCGGGCTTGCGCGCAGCAGCCGGCCGGGCGGCCGGGCGGGCCGGGGCGGCGTGAGACATGGAGGCGCTGGTGACGGTGTCGCCTCCGGTCTTGAAGGCTGCGACGAGATCGTTGAGCTGCGTGATGCGCTGGTTGAGCGCATTCGCGCTGGCGGCGCTCTGTTCAGACAAGGCCGCGTTCTGCTGGGTCATCTCGTCCATATGGGCGACGGTCTGGCTCATTTCCTCGATGCCGTTGGCCTGCTCTGCCGCGGCCGAGGAGATGTCGGCGATGGTCGAGGCGACCTTCTGCGAGGCCGCCAGGATCTGCGTCAGCGCATCGCCTGCCTGCCGGACCAGTTTGACGCCCTCGCCGACCTCGGCGTTCGAGGAGGAGATCAGCGTCGAGATGTCTTTGGCCGCCTCGCCCGAGCGCTGCGCCAGCGTCCGGACCTCGGAGGCGACGACCGCAAAACCCTTGCCGGCATCGCCGGCGCGGGCGGCTTCCACCGCGGCGTTGAGGGCCAGGAGGTTAGTCTGGAAGGCGATGTCGTCGATCACGCGGGTGATGTCGGAGATCTTCTTCGAGGCGTCCTCGATCCGGGCCATGGCGCTGACCGCCTTGCCGGCGATCTCGCCGCCGCCCTCGGCGGCGCGCATCGCCTCTTCGGCGGTTGTTGCCGCGTTGCGCGAGGCCTGGGCCGAAGCCTTGACGGAGGCGGCGAGTTCCTCGGTCGTCGCGGCGCTTTCCTCCAGCGAGGAGGCCTGCTCCTCGGTGCGCTTGGAGAGATCGTCGGCGCCGGTCGCGATCTCGCGAGCCGAGAGCCCGACATCGGCGGAGGTGAGCTGGATCGTCTTCACCGTCGAGGACAGGCGCTCGACGGTCTCGTTGACCGCCATCTTCAGCTCGCCGAAGCGGCCGCGATACTGGGTGGCGATGTCCTGCGTCAGGTCACCCTCGGCGACGCGCTGCAGCACGGCGACGAATTCGGTGGTGGCGCCGTCGACGACGGCGTTGATCTCGTTGATGCCGGCGACGAGCTTCTGCATCTGCTCGTCGGCATCGTCGATCTGCAGCCGGGCCGAGAAGTCGCCATCGGCGGCGGCGGCGACGACCTCGCCGACATCGGAGACGACGCGCGACATCGCATCGGCACGCGCCGCGCGCGCCGCGGCTTCCGCCCGCTCCTGGGCCTCAAGGGCGCGAATCTGCACCAGCTTGTCGCGGAAGAGCAGCAGCGCCCCGGCGACGGCGCCGACTTCGTCGCGGCGGCCGGTCTGCGGGATCGGTGTCTCGAGCTCGCCATTGGAGAGCCCGTCGATGCTGGCCTTGATCGCGGCAAGCGGCTTGATGACGCGCGAGACGATCAGGGCGCCGGTGGCGAGCAGCAGTGCAACCAGCGCTGCGAGCAGCACGTTGAACACCCACTGGATCTGGCTGACGGTGGCGCTGGTGGCCTCGAGGAGCGCGTTTGTTCGCGCCTGGACCAGCCCGAAGAACTCGTCGACCGGCTTCATGATCTCGGCCTTCATCCGGTCGTAATCGGCCGCAAACAGCAACTCGCGGGCGAGATTGAGATCACGGTCCTTCTTGACGGTGTATTTGCCGCTGCCATCCTCGAACAGGCCCTTGGCGGCGTTGATGGCGCGAGTCTCGAGGGCGACGAGACCATCCGACTTGGCCGCAGCCTGGCCGAGCCTGGCGAATTCCTGGTCGGTGAAGCCGGCTTCCTTCATCGCGGTCATCAGCGCTTTGGTCTCGCCGGGCCCACGCGGGCGCACGGCGTTGTCGAGCACGAGATCCCAGTAGATCCGATGCGGCTCGACCGGGCGCGGCTTTTCGCCGGCGCGCATGGCGATGACTTCGAGATATTGCTGCTCGTAGCGCGCATTGCCGGTGACGGCGAAGGTCCGGGCCATGCGCGTCAGGTCGTCCGAGCTCTGCCGGAACTCGTCGGCGAGCAGATAGGAATTATAGGCTTGGCGATAGGCGTTGGCCCGGGCGCCGACGGCCTGCTGCTGGAAATACCAGGTCGCGATGATCGCCGCGATCAGGGCGGCGAAGAGGCCGGCGATGCAAAGGAAGACTTGCTTTATCGAGAGATTGGCAGCCAGGCGCATGCTTCTTGTTCCCAATTGGACATGAGACGAGGGCGGCCGGGCTGAGGCGCGCGACCGGATTCGGAGCGATCGGGAAGATCGGGGATCAGTCGGCGGGGCGCCGGAACATGCGTCTGGTCGCGGGAACCCCGGTACTCATGCGTTCGCGAAACCGCGGGAGCGCGTCGTTTCGAGAGGGTTGAACGCTGCTCCGGTCGAACATGCCGGTCTATCCAGGGTGCCGCTTTTCTAGGCGTACCCTGGGATCGGACAGTAAATTTTTACTGAATGGTTAGTCGGATTTACTAACCAGATGACCGTTCGATGGTGCAGGCTTCGTTTTCAAGGCGAGATCGCAAGGCGCGAATTCACCGTAAAGTTGCAATAACCGTGTCGCGGTCGAAATAACTCGCGTGCGGCGGGTTTTCTGAATTTTACACAACCCAAGCAATACTCAATTGCCGAGCTTTCTGGAGTGTTCACAGCTCCCGCCGAAGCACTCGACACACCCGTCTCCTGCGCTTCACTCGCCTTCAGCTTTCAAGCTCTCGGCCAGGAAGGCGGCGAAGGCGCGGGTCGCCGGAGCGGTGCGGCCGGGAGCCAGATGCAGCGCGATCTCCGAGGCGGGCAGGGGTGGCAGGCCATCGGCATCGCCAAGCAGGCGCAAGCCCTCGCGCGCCGTGCCGGCCTTGACCACGGTCAACGCCGCGCCGGCGGCGGCGACGGCCTCGACCGCGCCGATGCTGGAGGAGGAGAACAGGATGCGCCAGGGCCGGCCGGCCTCGTTGAGCGCGGCGAGCGCCCATTCGCGATACATGTTCGGCGCTTTCAGCAGGGCGAGCGGCAACGGCCCGGTGGGCGGAAAGTCGTGGCGGTCTGACCAGGCCCAGGCGGTGCGCTCGCTGCGCAGCACCTCGCCGCTGCCATCGCCAGCCTTCTGCGTCGCCAGCACGAGGTCGAAGGCCTCGCCCAGGCTGGCGATCAGGTCGCGGGTGAAGCCGGTGGTGACTTCGAGCTCGACCTCCGGGTGCGAGCGGGCGAAGCGGGCGAGCGTCTCGGGCAGGACGACGGTGGCGTAGTCGTCCATCACCGCGAGCCGGACGCGGCCGGAGACGCTCTGGGCGCGAACCACGTCGAGCGCCTCGTCATGGAGCGCGACGATGCGGCGGGCATAACCGAGGAAATCCTCGCCGGCGCGGGTGAGCAGCACCTCCTGCGGCGAGCGCTGCAGCAGGGTCTGGCCGGCGATCTCCTCGAGCTTTCGCACCTGGGTCGAGATCGTCGACTGCGTGCGGGCGAGCGCCGCCGCGGCGCGGGTGAAGGAGCGCAGCTCCGCGATGGTGACGAAGCTCCGCAGCAGGTCGATGTCGATATTGCGCAGCAAGACGACCTCTCAGGCGCAGCAGCCGGGGCGATCCATCGTCACACCAGCTCGGGATAACCCAGCTCGGCGGCCTCGCGCTCATAGTCGAGGATGCGCTCGTAAGGGGCGAGCGAGGCGGGGCCGATCACGGCGATGCGCAGCGCCTGCAGCACCGGGCGATGCTCCGGCTTCGATGACAGAGCGAGCAGCGCGGCGCGCAGGGCCTCGACCCGTGCCGGCGCGGTCGCGATCGAGGTGACGAAGGGGATGGCCGGGCTCGGCGGCGTCTGTGCGATGACGCGCAAGCCGGCCACGGCCTCAGGCCGATGCTCGCTGAAATAGGCATAGGTCATGCAGTCGATCGACGCGGCGTCGAGCTCGCCGGCGGCGACGCGCGCCATGCTGAACGGATGCGTTCCGGTCTCGACGACCTCGCTGAAAAACGGCTTGCCGCCGGCGAGCGGGGCGATCAGGCGCCGCGGCAGGTTCATGCCGGAATTCGATTGCCGGCTGTTGCAGGCGAAGCGCGTGCCGCGCAAGTCTTCGATCGCCTGGAACGGGGAGGCGTCGCGGACGAGGATGAAGGCGCAGTGGCTCGCCTCGCCGCAGCCCGGCGCGTCGTAGCTGGGTACGCCGAGCAATCGGTACTGGCCGCGATAGATCGTCTGCAGCGGGTAACCGCAGGTCTGCGAGAAGAACACCTCGGGGCCGATCGCGTCGGGCACGGCAGGGCGGTCGAAGGCGAAGGCCTCAGGCAACTCTCCCGCCTCCGGCCCGAGCTCGGCGACCAGCGCCTCCCAGAAGGCCAGATAGAGCCCGTGCATCTCGCGGAGATTGTACATCGGCGAGGTCGCCGAGAGCGGGGGCGTTTTAGCCGGCGAGGCCTTTGCGTCCCGCATCGCGATATCGCTCATGTCCAATCCCGCTCTGTTCGGACCGGCCCGCGATCCGGTGCGGCATGCTAGGGGAGGGAGCCATGGGCCGACAAGCGAGGTGAAGGGGTGGGCGAGGGCGGGGCCGCTTGCTGGGGGTCTGACACCTTCGTGAAACGCAACTAAGCGCGGGAAACCCCTCCCCCTTGTGGGGAGGGGATGGGGGTGGGGGGCGCAAAGTCAGGGCGCGTCGCTGTGAGATCGTGCTGCTCCGCTTCTACTATCGACCTTGCACCCAGTCATTCGCCCCCCATCCCCAACCCTTCCCCGGAAGGGGGAAGGGAGGAGCTTGAGCAATCGGCCTCTCACTGAAGAACCCACAAGGGGAAGGCGCGCGTGCCCTGCAGCATGGACGGCGCCGATGGCCGAAATCGAATAATTCAATTTTGGCTGCGGCGCCACAGCGGCTAAGTCACGACGCTGGAGCCCGTCCGTGCGGGCGTCGCGTCAATGAGGTCGAGCATGCCGAGGCTGAGATCCGCCACCACCACCCATGGCCGCAACATGGCCGGCGCCCGCGGCCTCTGGCGCGCCACCGGCATGAAGGACAGCGATTTCGGCAAGCCGATCATCGCGGTGGTCAACTCCTTCACCCAGTTCGTGCCGGGCCATGTCCACCTGAAGGACCTCGGCCAGCTCGTCGCGCGCGAGATCGAGAAGGCCGGCGGCGTCGCCAAGGAATTCAACACCATCGCGGTCGATGACGGCATCGCCATGGGCCATGACGGCATGCTCTATTCGCTGCCCTCGCGCGAGCTGATCGCCGACAGCGTCGAGTACATGGTCAACGCCCATTGCGCCGACGCGATGGTCTGCATCTCCAATTGCGACAAGATCACCCCCGGCATGCTGATGGCGTCGATGCGCCTGAACATCCCGACCGTGTTCGTCTCGGGCGGCCCGATGGAGGCCGGCAAATACATCGCCGAGGGCGTGCTGAAGAAGGTCGACCTGGTCGATGCCATGGTCGCCGCCGCCGACAGCAAGTACACCGACAGCGAAGTCGAGGTGATCGAGCGCTCGGCCTGCCCGACCTGCGGCTCTTGCTCGGGCATGTTCACCGCCAATTCGATGAACTGCCTGACCGAGGCGCTCGGCCTCGCACTGCCGGGCAACGGCTCGACGCTGGCGACCCATGCCGACCGCAAGCGCCTCTTCGTCGAGGCCGGGCACCTCATCGTCGACATCGCCAAGCGCTACTATGAGCAGAACGACGAGAGCGTGCTGCCGCGCAATGTCGCGAGCTTCAAGGCGTTCGAGAACGCGATGACGCTCGACATCTCGATGGGCGGCTCGACCAACACCGTGCTGCATTTGCTGGCGGCGGCGCATGAGGCCGAGATCGACTTCACCATGGCCGATATCGACCGGCTGTCGCGCAATGTGCCGGTGCTGTGCAAGGTCGCTCCCGCCGTCGCCAACGTGCATATGGAGGACGTCCACCGCGCCGGCGGCATCATGGCGATCCTCGGCGAACTCGACCGCGCCGGGCTGATCGACACCTCGCTGCCGACCGTGCACAGCGCGACGCTGGCCGAGGCGCTCGAGCGCTGGGACATCAGGCAGACGCAGAGCGAGGCGGTGCGGAGCTTCTACAGCGCCGCGCCTGGCGGTGTGCCGACGCAGACCGCCTTCAGCCAGGACCGACGCTATGAGGAGCTCGACCTCGACCGCGAAACGGGCGTCATCCGCGAGAAGGCGCATGCGCATTCGCAGGATGGCGGCCTCGCCGTGCTCTTCGGCAACATCGCGCTCGATGGCTGCATCGTGAAGACCGCCGGCGTCGATGCCTCGATCCTGACCTTCTCCGGCAAGGCGGTGATCTTCGAGAGCCAGGACGCGGCGGTCGAGGGCATCCTCAATCGCAAGGTCAACGCCGGCGATATCGTGCTGATCCGCTATGAGGGGCCGCGCGGCGGGCCGGGCATGCAGGAAATGCTCTATCCGACGAGCTATCTGAAGTCGAAGGGGCTCGGAAAGGCCTGCGCGCTGGTCACAGACGGGCGCTTCTCGGGCGGTTCGTCAGGGCTCTCGATCGGCCATGTCTCGCCCGAGGCGGCCGAGGGTGGCGCGATCGGCCTGGTCGAGAGCGGCGACGTGATCGAGATCGACATCCCCAGGCGCAGCATCGTCCTCAAGGTCTCGGACGAGGAGCTGGCGCGCCGGCGCGCCGCGATGGACGCCAAGGGCAAGGACGGCTGGAAGCCGGCGGCGCCGCGCAAGCGCAAGGTCTCGACCGCGCTGAAGGCTTATGCGGCGCTGGCGACCAGCGCGGCCAAGGGAGCAGTGCGCGCGATCGACTGAAATCCAGGTCATCCCGGACAAGCCGCGGTAGCGGCGCCGATCCGGGATCCATTCCTGAACCGTTCCGGAATGGGTCCCGGGTCTTCGCTGCGTTACGCCCGGGACGACCAGAGCAGGTAGAACAAGGGCCTTCCCTTAGCGTCACATCTTCGCCACGGATCGTCCGGACAAAAGCCGCATCGACAAATCGACGCGCCAGCGCGGCAGAGCGCTGACGCTGGGATTCTGGAGGTGGCCTTGCCGGCGTTCCTGATCGCAGCCCTGCTCTGGCTGGGGCTTCTCTCAACTGCAATCGCGCAGGCGTCGCCGGCCACCCTCTCCGACAATGCCGAGTCGATCGCGGTGGTGGTCGGCAACAAGGCCTACAAGCAGACCAGCACGGTCGACTTCGCCCATAACGATGCCGAGGCGATCAAGGCCTATCTCACCGGCACGCTCGGCTTCCGCGAGCAGAACGTCTTCCTCTTGAAGGACGCGACGCTCGGCGAGCTCAACCAGATGTTCGGCAGCGAGGCGAATCCGCAGGGCGGCAAGCTCTGGCGCAGCGCGGTCGAGGGCCGCTCCAACGTCTTCGTCTATTATTCCGGCCATGGCGTGCCCGATCTCGCGACGCGCCAGCCCTTCCTGCTGCCGCAGGACGGCAATCCCAATGCCAGCGAAAGTGGCTACGCCCTGCAGACGCTCTACCGCAATCTCGAGCTGGTCCGGCAGAAGATCGGGGCGCAGCGCCAGCTGATCGTGATGATCGACGCCTGCTTCACCGGCGAGACCGGCCGCAAGGGCGAGAGCCTGCTCGCGGTGTCGGCGCCGGGCTTCACGCCGGCTAGGCCAAGGACCGGCGGCGGCATCGTCAAGCTGGTCGCGACCTCGGGCGCGACGCCGGCCAACTGGGACGAGACCCAGAAGCTCGGCCTGTTCACCAGCCGCTTCCTGATGGGCGCTGCCGGGCTGGCTCGGCCGGCTGGCGCGGCCGAGACCGGTCCGCTCGCCTGGTCCGACCTGCAGCGCTACCTCAAGGACAGCGTCGAGGCCGCGGCCCGGCGCGACAGCGGGCGCGAGCAGGCGCCGGAGATCGACCTCGCCTCGATCGCCTTGCCGGTGGCGCAGCCGGTGCCGGCCGTGGCGCGTGCCGTCGCGCTGGCGCGGGACGAGGCAAACTGGCAGCGGGCCAAGGCGAGCGGTGAGCGCAGCGCGCTCGAGGGGTATGTCGCGCGCTGCGGCGAGACCTGCGGCTATCGTGAGGCAGCGATGGCGCTGCTGCTCGACAAGCGCCGCAGCGGCGAAGCGGCGACCGACGAGCAGAACTGGGTCAGACTCGGCGGCTCCGGACGCTATGAGGACTATCTCAAGGGCTGCGGCACGGTCTGTGCTTATCGTTCGCTGGCCGAGGGTTATCTTGGCCGCGCCGACGCCTCCCGCGATCCACGCGTGCAGGACTGCGACGAGCTCGCCGGCGATCCCAACGATCCCGACCGGCGCGAGGGCGTCAAGGGCGTGAAATACGGGCGGCTCGATACGCGTGCTGCGATCGCGGCCTGCAAGCAGGCGGCGGAGTCGCAGCCGCAGGTCAGGCGGCTCTCCTACCAGCTCGGCCGCGCCTATGACAAAGCCGAGCGCTACAAGGAAGCGTTCGCGGCCTATGACAAGGCGGCCGATGCCGGCAGCGCTTCGGCGATGAACAATCTCGGCACGCTCTACGAGAACGGCCAGGGCGGCAAGGTCGACCTGCAGAAGGCCTTCGCGCTTTACGAGCAGGCCGCCGGCACCGGCAACGCCATTGCGATGAGCAATGTCGGGCGCATGTTGCAATATGGCCGTGGCCGGCCGCGCGACGAGGCGGCGTCGCTACGCTGGTACCAGAAGGCGGCGGAGGCCGGCGACGCCTTCTCGATCGCCAAGCTGGTGCCGGCCTATCTCGAAGGGCGGCCGGGCTTCCCGAAGAACCCGCAGAAGGGCTTCGACCTGTTCCGGCAGGCCGCCGACAAGGGCGACCCGATCGCGATGGTCTCGATGGCGACGCTGATCGACAACGGCTTCGGCTCCTTCTTCCCCGGCACGAACGCGCTGCAGATGCTGATGAAGGCGCTGGAAAAGGGCGAAGCCGGTGCGGCGGCGATCTCCGCCAGCGACGTTTCCGAGCAGAAGCTGAAGCCGGACACGGTGCGGGCCTTGCAACGGGCCGCCCAGAAGGCCGATCACTACAGCGGCGCGATCGATGGTCGCTTCAACCCCGTCTTCGTCCGGGCGCTGGATGGCTATGCGCGGTCGCTGGAGCAGGAGCACTAGGTCGAACGTGAGCGGCTTGTCGCGCTGTCTTCTCGCCGCTGGCCTCCTGATCGTAAGCGCTGGCGCCGCGCGCGCCGATGCGTTGTCGGCCTGGCTCGACACTATCGCAGCCTGCTCGGGCAAGCGCGATCTCTCGCTCGCCGTGGTCGGCTTCGACGCGGGGCAGCAGGTTCTCTCACGCACGCAGGCCGATGAGGTCAGGCTCGCCATCGAAAGCCGGCTGCAGAGCGAGGGCCGGGTCAGGCTGGCGGCGAGCGCCGATGTCGTCCGCATCAAGACCCTGCGCGACAGCCTCAACCTGCAGAAGCCGGGCGAGGCCGAGGCGCAGATCCGCCGGGCGTTCGACGGCGATGCCAGCATCTTCTTCACCGAGCCGGCGCGGCAGGAGGACAAAGCGAGCTTTCGTCTGCAGGCGATCGCCAAGAGTGGCGACTGCAAGGCGACGAGCGAGCCGGTCGAGATCGCGATCCGGACCAAGCCGGGCGTGGTCGACATCGACCAGGTGATGAGCCGGGCGGTCGAGAACCTCGTGCGCGCCGCGCCTGAGCTGAAACGGGTCGACATTTGTCCGTTCTCGGCTGCGAGCGGCTACAGTGCCTGCAGCGCCGCGCTCGGCGAGCGGCTGTTGCTGGCGCTCGATGCCGAGTCGCGCTCCGACGACCGCGTCCTGCGCGCGCAGCCGCTGGAGATCCGCAAGGCCGCGCCCGGACAATGTGCGGCTTCCAGCGCCGAGGTGACGACGCACGGCCGCTTCGAGCAGGACCGCAACGGGCAAAGCTGGATGGCGCTCGAATTCCGCCGCGGCGACGCCGTGCTGGCACTGAGCGGGCGCAATCGCATCCCGGTCGAGGGGCTGGGCTGCGATCCGGCGGTCAGGCCCTTCCTCGAACATGTCGCCGCCACCGCCGGCTCCGACCGGGCGCGGCTCGCCTTGCTGCCGGCGGCCTCGCCCTTTGCCAAGGGGCGGCGCCTCGATGTGCGCATCGAGGGCAAGGCGGGCACGAAACTCTATTGCTGGGTGCTGGATTCGGACGGCACCGCCTCGGTCGTGCTGCCGGTCCGCGGCGAGGAGAGCAAGAGCGTGCTGCGCGCCGGCGGTCAGTCCTACCCCTATGATTTCGGGCTCACCGACATCGTGCTCGACGCCGCCTTCGAGAACCTGTTCGCCTGTTTCGGCACGGAGGCGGACTGGCCGGCGGCGCTGCGCCAGCGCTGGCTCAAGGCGGCGCCGAGTGCGAGCGACGATGCGGCGACGCTGTCGCCGGACGAGGTGCTCGACCTGATCGAGAAGCTGCGGGCTGTACCAGGTGTGGTCGAGGCGACGGCGCCCATCGTCGTGCGTTGACGATAGCATCCCCGCATCAGGTCATCCCGGACGCAGCGAAGCGGAGATCCGGGATCCATGCCTGAGCCTTTCCGAATAAGGTTCCGGAATGGGTCCCGGGTCTCCCTCCGGTCGCCCGGGACGACAGGGGCCGTTTCAAGCGCTCCCTTGTTTTCTGGCCGAGGCTCAAGCACCTAAGAGAGATGCACCGGCGGCTTGTCTTCGAAGAGCCAATCTCACGCGCGGCGATCTGGAGCCGGCGGCTGGCGCTGTTCGGGCTGACGGTCGTCGTCCTCGCTGTGCTGATCTTCCGTTTCGGCCAGCCCTCGCTCGAGCGACTGGCGCCGATCGCCGGCGCCTACATCTTCGTTCTGCTCGCCTTCCTGCTGGCGCTCGCCGCCTTCGTCCGGATCTGGCAGGACGGGCATCGCGGCATCGGCATCGCCGTGCAGGCCTTCCTGCTCTGCCTGCTGCTGCTGGCACCGGTCGCCTATGGCGGTTTCCAGCTCGCGACCCTGCCATTTATGGCCGACGTCTCGACTGATATCGACGAGCCGCCGGCCTTCAGCCGCTCGCGCGTGGCCCTGACGGCACGCGAGGGGTGGGTGCCGCCCGATGTCCCGGCCGAGCGGCGCAAGGCGCAGCGCCAGGGCTATCCGAAGGCGGTGCCGATCGTGCTCGAACTGCCGGCCGAGATCGCCTACGACATCGCCCGCAAGGCCTGCGTCACGCTCGGCTGGCAGGTGCTGGAAGGCGCCGCGCCGGGCGGGCGCAGTGGGGCCGGGCGCCTCGATGCGATCGCGCGCTCGCGCGTGCTGCGCCTCGTCGACGACATCACCATCCGCATCCGGCCGCGCGCCGACGGCAGCCGTATCGACATCCGCTCGGCCTCGCGACTGGGCGGCTTCGATTTTGGCGCCAATGCCAAGCGCATCGCCGCCTTCGAGGAGGAGGTGAAGCTGCTGGTGGAACTTCGGTAAGCGCTCAAGCCAGCCGGTAGCGGCTCGCCAGCAATGGCGCGCCGTCGTCACAGAGCACGACGCCGCGCTCGACCAGATCCTCGAGCTGCGCCAGCACCGAGAGCGAGGCGGCGCCGAGCAGGCGAGGTGGCAGCTCCTGATAGATCGGCGGCACCATCTCGGCGATCGTCTCGTCGCCGGCCTGCAGGCGGCTGAGGATCGCCGCCTCGCGCAGACGCCGATGCTGGACCAGCCCGCGCAGGAAGCGCTGCGGTTCGCGCACCGGACCGCCATGGCCCGGCCAGTAGAGCCGGTCGTCGCGGCCGCGCAATTTCTCGATCGAGGCCATATAGGCGACCATCGAGCCGTCGGGCGGGGCGACGATCGTGGTCGACCAGGCCATGACATGGTCGCCCGAGAACAGCGTGCTCTCTTCCGGCAGGGCGAAAGCGAGGTGGTTGGCGGTGTGGCCGGGCGTTTCCAGCGCCTGCAGGGTCCAGCCCGGGCCGGAGACCGCGTCGCCCTCGGCCATGATCAGATCGGGCGCGTACTCCCGGTCGGCGGAGGCGTCGAGCGGGTTGATCTCCCCGAGGACGAGCTCGCGTGCCGGTCGGTGCAGCCTGCAGCCGACGATGCGCGCGCCGGTCGCCGCTTTCAGCGCCCGCGCCGCCGGGGAATGGTCGCGATGGGTGTGAGTGACGACGATGTCGGTGACGGTCTCGCCGGCGACCGCCGCGAGCAGACGCTCGACATGGCCCGGATCGTCCGGGCCGGGATCGATGATCGCGATCTTGCCGCGGCCGACGATGTAGCTGCAGGTGCCGGTGAAGGTCATCGGCCCGCCATTGCCGGCGATCAGGCGGCGCACCAGCGGCGAGAGCTGCACGAGCTCGCCGGAGGCAGCGCCGGGGTCGCGGTCGAAGTCGAGCGGCTCGTCGGTCTCGGGGGTGGGGCTGGCCATCTGCACATCCGGAAGCGGGCATGATCACCGGCTTGTCGGCCGGCGGGCCATTTCCTATAGACGAACGAGCCGGGCGTCGACGGCCCGAAGAAGAAGGACGAGATCCGATGGCCGAGACGCTGCCACTGCCCGCTACCTCCATGGTCAACGCGGCCCTGCCGGCCCCGCGCAGCCAGGTCCTGCGCAATGTCGCGCTCGCCGTCGTCGGCAGCCTGCTGATCGTCGCCGCCGCCAAGGTCAAGGTGCCGTTCTGGCCGGTGCCGATGACGCTGCAGACGCTGGCCGTGCTCGGCCTCGGCGCCGCCTATGGCGCGCGCCTCGGTGCTGCGACCGTCGCGCTCTACATCGCCTACGGCCTGTTCGGCCTGCCGGTCTTCACCAACACCCCGCCGGTCGCTGCCGGCCCGCTCTATCTGCTCGGACCGACGGGCGGCTTTCTGATCGGCTTCGTCGCTGCGGCCGCGATCGCCGGCTGGGCCGGCTCGCGCGGCGCCTCGCTCTGGCGGCTCGCCGGCGGCGTGGTGCTGGCCGAGATCGTGCTCATGACGCTCGGCTTCGCCTGGCTGGCGCTCGGCGCGCAGATGGCGAGCGGCGCGACCGGGATCGGCTTCGCCAAGGCCTGGGCCGCCGGCGTGCAGCCTTTCCTGCTTGGCGACCTGATCAAGGCGGCCCTGGCGGCGAGCCTGGTCGGCGCCGGCTGGTCGGTGCTGAAGCGCCGCGGCTGAGCCGAACTATCTCCCAGAATCAGAAAGCCGGGGCCTGGCCCCGGCTTTTTTGTTGCCTTCGATCGTCCTGAGACGTCAGCCTGCCGGCTTCTGGTCGGTGCAGGCCTTCTTCACCGGCTGCAGGAACATGTCGAGTTCCATCATGTTGCCGCAGCGGTCGCAGCCGGCGAGCAGCGTCGTGAGGCCGAGAATGGCGATAAGGCGGAAGGCGGATTTCATGCGAGCGCGGCTCCAGATTGCGGCACGAGCATAGCGAAGCGGTCCGCTGCGCGCCACTGCGGCGCTCCCCGCTAGGGCAGCGCTGCGCGGGAGGCCTAATGCGCGGCAACACGGCGGAGCGCGGCCTCCCCGGCTTCTACCCAGGCTTGCAGGCAAGACATTGCGGCCAGGGCAGTTGTTTGTATACATTCAGATATGGTGAGAAAGTGAATACCTGTTCACAGTAATCGCCGCCGTTTACCGGTTGTAAAGCTCAGCAGCCGCACTCTTTTGACGCTTTATCAACTGCGGATCGAATGTCGGGGGGCACGCGATGCGTGAGATCGGCTTCGGCCTGATGTTCAGCCTGGCCATGGCTCTGGCCGCTTTCCTGGTCGCGGCTTGGCCGGTTCCGGGGCAGCCGATCGCCGCTTTCTTCCCGACCGGCACCTCCCAACCGGAGATGGCGCGCGCCGTCGCGGAGGCTGGCGGCAGTCTTCTCCAGCTCGACGCCGCGGCGACCGTCGCGATCAGCATCGGCGATGGCCGCGACTATGCGAGCGCGCTCTATCGGGCCGGTGCCTGGCTCGTCATCGACGGATCGCTGGCACAATCCTGCATCCGCCAGGTCAGGAGCCTCGCAAATGGGTGAAGTCGAGCGGCTCCGTACACGATTCGCCAGGGTCCTGATCGCGATCCTGTGGGCCAATGTGGGGCTGCTCCTGGTCGGAACGCCGTCCGGTGGGCCGGCCCAGTCGAACCTCACCACGATGGGCGCGGCACTGGCGATCCTGAGCACACTCGCCTGGCGCATCGACCGGATCGGCTGGGTCACGCGCCAGGTCACCAGTGTCGCGCTCGTCGGCCAGGTCATGCTGCTGGTCTATGCCTTCGCCGGGCATCCCTACCAGGCCGACCTGCACATGTATTTCTTTGCCATGCTGGCGGTACTGGCCGGCTGGCTGGACTGGCGCATCTTCCTGCCGGCGACACTTGCCATCACTGCTCACCACCTTGCGCTGAGCACCTTCAACTCGATAGGCGTGTTTCCCGGCGGCAGCGACCTCAAGCGGGCTTTCCTGCACGGCGCCATCGTGGCCGTCCAGGCTGGGGTGCTGAGCTGGATCGTCTGGGCGCTGCGGCAGGCGGTGGAATCTTCCGAGCGGGAGCGGAGCGAGGCGCTGGCTGCGCGCTCGATCGCCGACGAGGCGCGCCGGGATGTCGCCGAGACGACGGAACGGGCGGCGCATGAGCGGCGGCGCATCCTGCACGACCTCGCCAACGAGTTCGAGCGCAAGATCGCCGGGATCGCGCGGGCGGTGATCGCCTCGATCGCCTCGCTCCGGGCCGCGTCCGAGCAGATGCGGGCCGGCGCGGAGGAGGTGTCGCAGCGCTCCGTCGCCGCGTCGCAGGCCTCGCGCTCCTCCTCCTCGAACGTCGTAGCCATCACCGAGGCGACCTCGGAGCTCGCCAGTTCCTTCACCGAGGTCGATCGCCAGGTGAACGAGGCGACCAGGCTCGTCGGCGACACCACGCAGCAGGCGCTGACCGTGCTCGACCGGGTCGGCGATCTCTCGCGCAAGGTGCACGAGATCGGCAACGTCACCCATGTCATCTCGACCATCGCCCGCCACACCAACCTGCTGGCACTCAACGCCTCGATCGAGGCCGCCCGAATCGGCAATATGGGCGGCGGCTTCGCCGTGGTCGCGCATGAGATCAAGGGGCTCGCCGACGAGACCTGGCGGGCGACCGAGCAGATCCAGAGCCAGATCGACGCGATCGGCCTGTCCGGCGCCGATGCGATCAGCGCGATCGATGCGATGACGGCGACGATCGACACGCTCAATCAGATTTCCGTGGCGGTCGCGGCGGTGGTCGAGAAGCAGAACGTGGCGACGGCGGGAATCGCGGAGAATGTCAGGCGCGCCGCCGACGAGACGGTGACGGCGGGCGGACATATCGACATCGTCAGCCGGGTCGCCGAGGAGACCGGCGAGGCGGCGAATCACGTGGCGGATTCGGCCGATGTCCTGTCGCGCCAGTCGACTCATCTCGACAGCGAAGTCGCCGACTTCCTCGGCCGGATCCGGGCGGCGTGAGCCCGACCGGCGGCGTGCGCTTCTTCGTCTCCCTCGTGCCCGGCGGTCGGCGATGGAAGAGGCCCTGGTCGACGTCGACATAGCCGTGGCCGACGGTGTGACGGATCGCGGCTCGGCCAAACGGCGCCGGCTCGCGTGCCGGTATAGGGCGCGACAAGGATGAAGCGAGCGACGTGCTTCGCAGTGAAGCGGGCGGTTTCGAGGGGCGGGCCGCCATTGTCGCCGGCTCTCCGGACGCGCTTCTGTTTCTCTCGCATCCGCCATGCTGCCCATAGCAAGCCGGCGACCTCGTCGCGGGTTAGCCAGCGCTCGCGCGGTACCCCGGCGGCGGGAGGACGACCGGAATCGGATGGGTAACGATGCGCTCTTTCCATGCGAGCCGCAGCGCTGCCCGCAGATCCTCAAGTTCGCGCCGTGCCGCACCTTCGGCGCCGCGGAATTTCGCGTAGGCCTCGCAGGTGCTTGGTTTGACGTCCGAACACCGCTTCTTCTCCCACCAGCTCAGCACCTTGGCCATTCTGTTACGCAGACACGAGCCAGCATCGCCGAATTCGAAGCGGCATCGATTTCACGCGCTCGGATGGCGTGTCCTGCCTTGCCGGCGTAGCGGGCGGCTATGGCTCGACGAGCGCTATCACCGGGGTCCGGCTGGTCTGGGCGACTGGCAACTTCGCCAATATCGGCAGGGTTTCGCTGATCCGGCGGGTATCATGAAGCAACTGGTCAATGGCGAGCTCGTCGACATGGCGCCGGCTGAGATCGCCGAATTCGAAGCCTTTCGGCGGATTGTCCTGCCACTGACGGTCGACGACTATCGCCGCGCCATTCAGGCGCTGATCGACAGCCAAGCCCCAGGCCGCAGCTACGACAGCGGCCTCACCTGCGCGTCCTATGTCGGCTCGACCAATCCGGTTTGGACGGCCGAGGCGCAGGCCTTCGTCGCCTGGCGCGATGCGGTGTGGGTCTACGCCTATGCCGAACTGGCGAAGGTGGCGAGCGTGAACAGCCGGCGGTCGAGACGATCCTGAGCGAGTTGCCGGCGCTGGATTGGACCGCCCCGCTTCAATGATGGACGCGGCGCTTACCTAACGATGCGCTCGATGAACGCGGCGATGTTGTTGAAGAACTGCGGCGGCACCAGCGTCAGGACCATCAGGAAGCACAGTCCCATTGCCGCAAAGCGCCATATCTTGTCGATCATCGAAAAGGCGAAGAACCCGAAGGCAACAAACCAGATTGGGTACACGAAGTGTTGCTGTGCCTTACAAAGCACAAGCGCAGCCAGCGCAGCAAGGCCGCCGCGCATGGCCCGCACCGTCCAGTTGAATGCAGCTTCAGACTTAACGTCAGTCAGATCCATGATCAGTAAGTGCCCTCATTGGTTGAATCGACTTAGCTGAGTTGTGAACTGCTGTCCACATCTGCCCAGAAATCGGGCGGAGTATTCTTTTGCCAACCTCGCCGCCTTCGGGCGGTTTTCCAATGTCCGGAGCCATTTATGGACACGACCGCTTTGCAGCGGGCGCTGATCGCGCTCGGCTATCCCCTGCCGAAGTTCGGTGCCGATGGCGGGTTCGGCGGCGAGACGCGCAGCACGGTCTCGATGCTCGCCAGGTCAGCACGTTGCTGTGCTGCACGATGCACATGCAGGATCACGCTAGTGAAGCGCTGCGCCTCTGGAGCGAAGCCGTCCATTCCGAACAGGATCGGGCCGCGGCCTAGCCCAGGCGATCGGCGCGGCCTTCGGCATTCGCCTGTCAGCGACAAGCTGGTCGAACTTGGACGTGCCGACGCCGATTTAGCGCGCAGCCTCCTCCCGAGACATTCCGCGGGGAAGGTACGCGATAGGGTCGGTCTTGGGCGTCATGAATTTGCGGATTTCTGTCCGGAAAAGAAAAGGGGCCTTTCGGCCCCGTCCTCAACATCCTGATATTGCTAAGGATTTTTGGTCGGAGTGGCAGGATTTGAACCTGCGACCCCCTCGTCCCGAACGAGGTGCTCTACCAGGCTGAGCCACACTCCGATCAACTGGTGGCCGGCTTATAGCCAGCCGCTCGCCGCAGCGCAACAGCCAAGGAGGTGGGTTGTGCGATCTTTTTCTGCAGAGCCCCTCGATCCGGCGCGACGCTCCGCCGATGCACCGGCGGACAGGACGATCCGCTGTTGCGCAGTGCTGCGACGCGCTCTAGAAGGCAGCGCAGATTGGGGCGTCGCCAAGCGGTAAGGCAGCGGTTTTTGGTACCGCCATTCCCAGGTTCGAATCCTGGCGCCCCAGCCAATTTTTGCTGGATACTTGGCTTTCTCCAGATACTTGGCTTTCCCTCAGCTCCTCTGAGGAGCTGACCCTAGACCATGATCTTCTTCCAGAACTAAGCATCGCCCGTCGATGATGGAGACGGACGATGCGCTCCGGCGGGCTAGCAGGACTCGGCACCCCGTGGCGGCAGCAGGAACGGAACCTGGCTCAGGACACGCTGCGCCGCAGCGATGACCGCCTCGATCTCGGCGGTGGCCGCGCCGACGCGATGACCGGCGCAGACCGCGGCATGGGGAAACTCAGGCACCGAACGCAGCTTGACGACAGCCCCGCTGGCGAGGACCGGCTCCATCAGCTTCACGGGGAGGAAGGCGGCGGCGACGCCCTCCTGGACGAGATGGGCAATCACCATCTGGCCGGTGCAGAAATCGAGCCGCCGGGGCCTCACATCGGCTGCGCTGAACCAGTCAGTGATCTGCCGATGCATGGCGGAGGGGGGAGGATTTGTCAGGATCTGGCAATCCTGCAGATCGGCCGGCCGCACGATCGGTCCAAGTCGCAGGCTCTCGGCCGCGACCCACGCGGCCTCCTGGCGTCCGAGCTCGATCAGCCTGAGCGCCGCCCCGTCGCTGGGATGAACCAGGAAGGCGACGTCCAGCCGGTGCTCGCGCAGCTCGTCTTCGAGCTGCGTGCTGGTTGCAACCGACAGTTCGAGGCGCAGCAGCGGGTGAAGCGCAGCGAGGTCCTTGAGGATTCTGGGCAGGCAAGCGACCGCGAAGGTTTCCGGCATGCCGAGCTTCACCGTGCCGTGCAGAGCGCCGGTCGACCCCGCGCGCTCGCGCATGCGCGCAAGCTCCTCGATGATCGATATGGCGTGCCCGAACAGTTGCTCCCCGTCGGGGCTCAGCCTCAATGTCGCGCCGGACCGTTCGAAAACCCTGACGCCGAGCTCATCCTGCAGGGATTTCAGCCGCAGCGAGAGCGTGGGCTGAGCCAGGAAGAGGTGCCTGGCTGCGGCCTGGACCGAGCCCAGCCGGGCGGTCCAAACGAAAGCCTCGAGTTCAGCGATCGTCGGGCGCATTGAAAAATCCAATGTTACGAAGCGAGATAATCCAATTGGATTTGTGATTGCAATGCAGCTTAGGCTGTCTGCCAGAAGTCGGATAACCGACCTTTCAGGGAGAGCACGATGCAGCGACCGATCCGGATTCTGACGATTCTCGCGGGCCTTGGCCTGTCAGCCATGGCTGCGCAGGCCCAGGATTTCCCCAAGATCAATCTCAAGGTGTCTGGCGGAAACCAGACGCAGAATCTGTTCCAGAAGGTCTACAAGCCGTTCTTCACGGAAACGCTCGCGGCGAAGACCAACGGATCGATCACGACGACATTCGGATCGCTGGAGGAGCTCGGCTTGCGCGGACCGGAGGTGCTGCGGCTGCTCCGCCAGGGCGTGTTCGACATCTCCGAGGCGACGATGAGCTACATGGCGGGCGAAGATTCCCGCTTCGATGGCCTCGATTTGCCCGGCGTCACCGTCGACATCGCCACCCAGCGCAAGGCTGCCGATGCCTTCCGGCCGGCGCTCGCGAAGGCCCTCGAGGCGAAATACAACACCAAGCTCCTCAGCATGAGCCCGGTCGCGGCGCAGATGTTCTACTGCAAGGGCGATGTCGCCGGCCTCGACTCGCTGCGCGGCAAGGCGGTGCGGACCTTCAACCGGGCGATGTCGCAGATGGTCGAGGGGGCGGGCGGCTCCTCGGTGAACGTGCCTTTCGCCGAAGTGATCCCGGCCATGCAGCGTGGCGTCGCGCAATGCGCCGTGACCGGTACCTCGGCCGGCAATACCGCACGCTGGTGGGAGGTGAGCGATCATCTCTACGCGCTGCCGATGGGATGGTCGATGACGTTCTTCGGCGCCAATCTGCGCAGCTGGTCGCGCCTGGACGAGAAGACCCGGGCCTTTCTCGAACAGCAGTTCGCCGAACTGGAAGACCGCATGTGGGCCCAGGCCGGCAGCGACATCCAGGACGGCGTCAACTGCAATACCGGCCTCGGCCCCTGCCGGGACGGCATCGAAGCCAATCCCAAGATGAAGTTCGTCACCGTCTCCGATTCGGACAGGGCCGCCGCGCAGAAGATCCTGCGCGAGCGCGTCCTGCCGGATTGGGCCAAGCGCTGCGGTTCCGACTGCGTCGCCGAGTGGAATGCGACGGTCGGCAAGGTCGCGGGCATCGAGGCGGTGGCGCAGTAGCGCCGCGGAGCAGCGAGGCGCATGGACATGCTGAGGTTTCACGCACCCGTCGCGACCATCTCGCTATGGATGGCCCGCATCGGCGGCCTGATGCTCGTCGGATCCGCGGTGGTGATCACCATCGAGATCCTGGCGCGCAAGGCGATCCATATCCCCTTCAGCGTCGGCACGGAATTGTCGAGCTATGCGCTCGCGATCTCCGCCAGCTGGTCGTTCAGCTATGCCCTCCTGAACCGAGCGCATGTACGGATCGACGTCATCAGGAATTGGACGCCGCCCGGCATCCGCTTCGGCCTAGACGTTCTCGCGCTGGGCACGCTCGGCGCGGTCGCGTTGATCCTCGCCTGGTTCGCCTGGGATACGGTCTATGCCTCCTGGGAGCTCGGCGCACGGGAGAACACCTCGCTCGGCACCTTGCTGGTGATCCCGCAAGGCCTCTGGTTCGCAGGGCTGGTCTGGTTCGCGCTCGTCTGCGTGGAGCAGCTGGGCTGCGTTGCCATGGCCCTGATGCGCGGAGACGGAGCCGCGGCCAGCGCGATCGTCACGACTCCGGATGTCGCCGACGAGATCGAGGAGGCGCTCGACGCCGCCGATGCTCAACCCGTGATCCCGAGATAGCCGCCATGGTCCCGACCTCCCTCGGCCTCCTCATCGTCCTGCTCGGGCTCAGCATCCCCGTCGGCGCGGCGCTCCTGCTGCTTGCGCTCTCGCTTGGGGCGGCGTTCTCCCCGATGCCGATCTATCTGGCCATGGGCGAGGTGATCTGGTCGGCTTCGACCAACGCCATTCTCGTCAGCGTACCGCTCTTCGTGCTGCTCGGCGAGATCCTGCTGCGGTCGGGCATGGCCGATCGCCTCTACGGCTCGATGAGCCACTGGCTCGCCTGGCTTCCCGGCGGGTTGATGCACGCCAACATCGGCGCGTCGATGGTGTTCGCCGCGACCTCCGGATCGAGCGTCGCGACCGCCGCCACGATCGGCACGGTCGCGACCCCGGTCATTAGGACCTACGGCTATGGCGAGCGCCTGTTCCTCGGCACTGTGGCCGCGGGCGGGACTCTGGGCATCCTGATCCCGCCCTCGATCAACCTGATCATCTATGGCTGGCTGACGCAGACCTCGGTGCCGCAGCTCTATCTCGCCGGTTTCGTGCCCGGCATCGTGCTCGGCCTGATCTTCATGGTGACGATCCTCATCTGCTGCCTCATCCGGCCGCAATGGCGCGGGCGCGCGATCGAGACCTCCTGGAACGAGCGCATCATGAGCCTCGGCGGGCTGGTGCCACCGGGGATCATCTTCCTGATCGTGATCGGCAGCATCTATGCCGGCTTCGCGACGCCGACGGAATCGGCTGCGCTCGGCGTGGTCGTCGCGATCGGGCTGGCGGCGATCAATCGCAAGCTCTCCATCAGGATGATCCTCGAGGCGCTCGACGGCACGATGCGGACATCGGCGATGATCATGCTGATCGTCGCCTCGGCCTTCTTCCTGAACTTCGTGCTGTCCGCGATCGGGCTGGTCGGCGCGCTGAACAGCTTCATCACCGGCCTCGGGCTCGGCCCGATGGGAACGCTGGTCGCGATCATCGTCTTCTACCTGATCCTCGGTTGCTTCATGGAGCCGTTGCCGATGATGATCGTGACGATCCCGATCATCGTTCCGGTCGTGGTCCAGGCCGGGTTCGACCCGGTCTGGTTCGGCATCATGGTGGTCCTGCTCTGCGAGACCGCGATGATCACGCCGCCTGTCGGGGTCAATCTCTATGTCGTGCAAGGCGTCCGGGGGCGAGGCGTCATCAGCGACGTCATCCTTGGCGTCCTGCCCTTCATCGGCAGCCTGCTCGTCATGATCGTCCTGATCATCGCCGCGCCCGGCATCGTCATGTGGCTGCCGCGCCTGATCGGCGCGCAGTGACCATCGTCCAACGATCTGCAATTCGGAGAAGAACGTGACCTATCCGCGAACCGTATCGCTGCGTGGCAAGTCGATCGAGATCACCGAGGCCAAGCGTGCCGCCCGCGTCGCCGAAATGCCGGAGATCGACTGGATCGAGGACCGCGGCCTGCGCGACAAGGTCATCGACGCTTGGGTCGCGGCGCTCGAAGCCCATGGCTTCACGCAGATCGGCGAGATGAAGCCCTCGGGCAACTACGACTCGATGCCCTTGCTGACCGGTACGCAATGCGACCATATGCGCTCGGTTTGCCGCCTGGCGGTGAAGACGGCCGAGGAAATGGCGGCCCTGTTCCCCAATTTCCGCTACGACCGCGACATCCTGATCGCCGGCGCGCTCTGCCACGACATCGGCAAGGTCTGGGAGTTCCAGCCGGACAACGTCAAGCGCTGGAAGGCCGACCCTTACACCGTCGGCTTCCCGTCAGTGCGTCACCCTGGCTATGGCGTCTTCATCTGCTTTTCGATGGATCTGCCCGAGCCGGTGGCGCATATCGCGGCGGCGCACTCAGCCGAAGGAGAATTGCTGGAGCGCAGTCTCGAGAACACGATCGTGCATTGGGCCGACGTGACGTTCTGGAAAACGGTCGAGGCTGGCAGGCAGTTCGCAGCAAGCGATACCTGGCTCGATGGCCTGACCGGCGGTGTCAGCGGTCAGGCGAAACCTGCGGCGCGCTGACAAACGCGCCGGAGACGCCAAATCAAGTCGCGAGACTGCTACGCCTGACTGGCCTGAGGCGCTATTCGCCGGCCCTCGTGGCGCTGCCGCGTTCCCCCGATGCGATCGATGGACAGGCAGGCCTCAGCTCGACGTCCGCGTCTGGCGCTCCGAAGCCTTCCCGATCCGCTTCGCGATGTCGATGCGCCGCTCTGCTCTGTCTGGGGTTTGGCCTATGGTTCCTATGGTCGCACCGGCGGAAACGCTCACGCCGGCTCGGCCAGGAGCAGCATCGACGCTGCCCACCTGGCGACGGGCATCGATGTCAGGCTGATGCCGGGGATGGTCGCCGGCGTCGCGGTCTCCGGCGGCAAGGCGCGGGCCTCGCTGCCTGGCGTGCTCGGCAAGATCGATGCGGATGTCGTCCAGGCGGGCCTCTACGGCATGGCGCAACTCGGTGCCGCGAGGCTCGGCGCGGCGCTGAGCTATGCCAGGCGCGAGAATGACGTGAGCCGCAGCATCCCCGGTGCTGGGCTCCAGCCTCGCCTCCTCCTATGCGACGACGGCCTGGAGCGGGCGGTTGCAGGCAAGCGCCGCCCTGCTGACCTGGCATGGCGTCTCGCTTTCGCCGCTGGCGGCGATCCAGGCGGGGCGGGCGCGCAGCCCGGCCGTGATCGAGAGGAGCTGGGGGCAAATGCCGGAGCGCTCGCGCTGGCGAAGCGCAGCGACGTCAACGCCCGCAGCGGGTTCGGCCTCCAGGTCGACAGCGACACGACGGTGCGCGGCTATGTCCGGGTGGCCTGGGCACATTATTTCCGACGCGATGCGGATCTCACGGCGAATCTGATCAGCCTGCCCGGTGCGATCTTCACCGCGACCGGCGCCCGGAACGACCGCAACAGCGCGCTCGTCAGCGCCGGCCTTGCGGCCAGGCCTGGCGAGACCGTCTCGCTCGGGCTCAACCTCGACGGCGAGTTTTCGGCCAACAGCAATCGCTTCGGCGGTTAGCTTCGGTTGAGAGCCGGCTTCTGACGATGCGGTCCTGCGTTGATCCATAAAACAAAAAGGGAAGGTGGGTTGAACCCACCTTCCTCAACTGGGCAATATCGGAAGGCTCCCCCTCCGGCCCCGCTCACTTGCCGTATTGCTGGATCAGCGCGCGGGCCTCGGCGAGCAGCTTCTTGCCGTCGGCCCCCTTGGCGCCGACCTCCTTGACCCACTCCTCCTCGACCGAGGCGGTCGCGTCGACCCAGCGCTTGTACTCGTCCTGCGGCAGGTCGTAGAAGACGCCGCCGAGATCGGCCGCCTGCTTCTTGAAGGGCTCGACCACCGCGTCGAAACCGGTCTCGCCGGCCCAGGCCGAGGTCTCGGGCCCGCTATTGGCGTCGATCACCTTCTTCAGATCGGCCGGCAGGCTGTCGTATTTCGCCTGGTTCATCCCGAACAGGAAGATCGTGTTCGAGATGCGCGGCGCCCCCGCCGGCACGTTGAGATGGTATTTGGCGATCTCGGCCAGCTTGATCGCCGGCGAGCCTTCCCACGGCACCGCCGCGCCGTCGACCACGCCCTTGGCCAGCGATTCCGGCACGGCCGGCAGCGGCATCTGCACCGGCGTCGCGCCGAGCGCGGCGATCATCTTCGAATTGGCGCGCGTCGCCGCCCGGATCTTCAGGCCCTTCATGTCGGCCAGCGTCTTGGGCTGCTTGCTGGTGAAGTGGAACAGCGCGCCGTCATGCACATGCATGAACAGCGGCTTCACGCCCTTGTACTCGTCCTGCGCGTTCTTCTGGGCATAGTCCCAGAAGGCGCGGCTGCCGGCCTTGGCCGTCACCACCATCCAGGGGAGTTCGAAGACCTCCGATTTGGCGAAGCGGCCGGCGGCATAGGTCGGCACGGTCCAGATCACGTCGACGACGCCGTCGCGCACCTGGTCGAAGAGCTGCGCCGGCGTGCCGCCGAGCTGCATCGCCGGGTAGATCTGGCATTTCAGCTTGTCGCCGGATTCCTTGTTGATCTTGTCGCACCAAGGCTGGATCAGCTTGACCTGTGCGCTCGAGGTCGAGGGCAGGAAATGGTGGACGCGCAGGATCACCTGCTGCGCCGCCGCCTGCGAGATGCTCGCGAAACTCGCCAGCCCGCCGAGGACGAGACCGGCGCAGAGCCGGTTGAGGATCGATGTCTGCTGCTTGCTCATATTGCACCTCCCTGTGCGTTTTCTGCCTGTGCGTTTGCTTGTTGTTGGGTTGAACTGCCTCACAGCGCGCCGAACGTCTTGACCAGGACGAGCGAGATCGAGGGGAAGGCGACGAGGAAGACGATGCGGACGAGGTCCGAGGCCAGGAAGGGCATCACGCCCTTGAAGGTCTCGACCAGCGGCACGTCCTTGGCGAGGCGGTTGATGATGTAGACGTTCATCCCGACCGGCGGGTGCACCAGGCCGATCTCGACCACCATCAGCGCCAGGATGCCGAACCAGATCGACTTGTCCTCGACCGACATGCCGTAGAAATCGAGGCCGATGATCATCGGATAGAAGATCGGGATCGTCAGCAGGATCATCGCCAGCGAGTCCATGACGCAGCCGAGCAGGATGTAGATCACCAGGATCATCGCCAGCACGAAGAGCGGGGCGAGGCCGCTGTCCTTGACCCAGGCCGCGAGCTCGGCCGGCATCTGCGACAGCGCAAGCGCCGTGTTCAGCATGTCGGCGCCGAGCAGGACGAGCAGGATCATCGCCGTCGCCTGCGCCGTGCCGAGCGCGCTGTCGATCAGCCCGCGCCAGCGCATGCCGCCGCTGATCACCGCGATCGCGCCGCAGGCCGCTGCCCCGATCGCCGCCGCCTCGGTCGGGGTCGCCCAACCGCCATAGATGCCGACGATCACCAGCACGAAGACGAGGATCACCGGAAACACGCCGGCGAGGACCTTGAGCCGCTCCGGCCAGGGCACGCGCGGGCCGGCCGGCCCGGCTTCCGGATTGCGCCGTACGATCAGCTGCACGACGAACATGTAGCCGAACATCGCGATCAGGCCGGGCAGGACGGCCGCCATGAACAGCTTGCCGATCGATTCCTGGGTCAGGATCGCATAGATCACCAGCGGCACCGAAGGCGGGATCATGATGCCGAGCGTGCCGCCGGCCGCGAGCGCGCCGGTGGCGAGGCTGCCGGAATAGCGGTAACGGCGCAGCTCCGGCAGGGCGACCTGGCCCATGGTCGCGGCGGTCGCGAGCGAGGAGCCGCAGATCGCGCCGAAGCCGGCGCAGGCACCGATCGCCGCCATGGCGACGCCGCCGCGGCGATGGCCGATGAAGGCGCTGACGCAGCGGAACAGGCTCGCCGACAGGCCGCCATGCGTGGCGAACTGGCCCATCAGCAGGAAGAGCGGGATGACCGTCAGATCGTAGTTCGACAGGCGAGCATAGGGGATGGATTTCAGGATGTTGAGCCAGGGCGCCCAGTTGCCGCCCATCAGGTAGACATAGCCGCCGGAGCCCGCGACGAACATCGCAATGCCGATCGGCACGCGAAAGGCCATCAGCGCCAGCAGGCAGGCGAAGATGGTAAAACCGATCGAGATCCCGCTCATCGGTGGATCTCCCCGCGACGCGCCGCTTCCTGGGCATGGCGCGCTGCCATGTAGAGCCCCGCCAGCGTCAGCATCACGAAACCCGGAACCATGGCGATCTGCGCCCACCAGATCGGAATATCCAGGATCGCCGAGGTTTCACCGTCCTCGCGGACGCCGATGGCGCCGACATAGACGCGCCAGGTCAGCACGGCCCCGACCAGCCCGACCAGCAGCGAGCCGAAGGCGTCGAGCGCATGGTTGACCCAGGGCGGGGCGGCGGCGGTGAAGAAGTCGACCTTCACGTCGCCATGGTTGAGATGGCAATAGGCGAAGAAGGCGGCGGAGGCCGCGGCCGCGATCATCTGCAGCAGCTCGACATCGCCGGGAACGGGCGCCGATAGCAGCTTGCGGCCTACGATCGAGACGATCGACATCACGACGAGGCCGACGAAGAGCAGCCCGCCGATGATCGCCAGGACCTTGGCGACCGCCAGCAGCACGCGCCCCGACGGCCCGAAGATGATCGGATCGTTCGCCGGCACGCCCGGCACGGGTTCCTGCATCGGCCTTCCTCCCCTTGTCCGCCATCGGCGCGCTTGCTTCCGCGCGTTCCGACCGCCAGGCGGATCCTCCGCCCCTGTGATGGTTCGCAAGAAAGGAGGCCGGAGCCTGCTCCCCTGCATGCCGTCAGCCGCGCGATCCCTCTTCGCCCGGCGCTTCGAAAATTATTTCACATGTTAAATAACATGCAACTGGAAAATTGATCGGCGGACGTAGCGCCTGGACGCCTCTCTCGCGGATGATCCAAAAGCCGCTCATGCGCTCTGCTCCGCCATTTTCACGAGGGCGTAGAGTGCTTCGGTCCGCGGCGCTGCGATGGCGTGATTTTCGGCGATACGAACGACCGCGCCGTTCAGCGTCTCGATCTCGGTCGGGCGCTTCGCCAGCAGGTCCTGCAGCATCGACGGCTTGTGCCCGCCATGATGGTCGAGCGCATGATCGATGGTCGCATGGGTGCGCTGGGCTAAGACCGCGAGACCCTCCGCCTGTGCCACCGCCAGAACCTCGCTCGCGACGGCATGGGCGAGTCGGCGCCCTTCGGATGCGCTGCCGAGGCCGCCGACCGTGCGCTGCGTCACCGCGCACAGGCTGTTCAGGGCGACATTGAAGGCGACCTTCTCCCAGATCGCGACGATGGCATCGGGATCGACCGCGCAGGGCAGCCCGGCCGCGTCCAGCGCGGACGCCAGCTTATCGAGCGCGGCGGCCGTGCTGCCGTCGACCATGACGACGCGGGTCTTGCTTTCGCCATGCGAATGCACCTCGCCGGGCGCGACGAGATCGGCCGGGACGGTGGTCATGCCGATGGCGATGCGCGAGGCATCGGCGAAGGCCATCAGCTTTTCGGCGTTGCCGAGGCCGTTTTGCAGGCTGAGCAGACGGGTCTGCGGACCGATGAGATGCCGCGCGGACTCCAGTGCGCCTTGCGTATGCATCGCCTTGGTGAAGACGATCAGCCAGTCCGGCTGCGTCGTCGCCTCCTGCGGCCGCAAGATCGGGAGCTTGAGCCGCCGTTCGCCGGCATCGTTGCGGATTAGCAGGCCACGCTCGCGGACCGCGGCGATCTGGGCCGGGTTGACGTCGATGAGCTCGACCGCGTGGCCGGCCTCGGCGAGGAGCCCGCCGAACAGCGAGCCCATCGCGCCGGCGCCGAGAATCGAGATCCGGATCGGGCTCATCATCGCGCCTAGAACGGATAGTGGCGCGGCGTGGTCTGCAGCGTCAGCCAGCGCAACTCGGTGAAGGCCTCGATGCCGGCGCGCCCGCCGAAGCGGCCATAGCCGCTGTTCTTGACGCCGCCGAATGGCATCTGCGCCTCGTCGTGCACGGTCGGGCCGTTGACATGGCAGATGCCGGATTCGATGCGCGCCGCGACGCGCCAGCCGCGCGCCGTGTCGCCGGTGAAGACGGCGGCCGAGAGCCCATAGGGGTTATCGTTGGCGCAAGCGATCGCCGCCTCCTCGCCGTCGACGCGCACGATCGCCTTGACCGGGCCAAAACTCTCCTCGCCATAGATCCGCATCGCCGGGGTGATGTGGTCGAGCAGCGTCGCCGGGAACAAGGTCGTCTCGGACTTGCCGCCGCAGACCAGCGTCGCGCCCTTGGCGAGCGCGTCGTCGATCAGGGCATTGCAGCGCTCGACCGCCTTCATGTCGACAACGGAGCCGAGCACCACCGGCCCCTTGCGGGGATCGCCGAGCGGAAGCTTCTGCGCTTTTGCGGCGAGGCGCGCGACGAAGTCGTCGGCAACACTGCTGTCGACGACGATGCGCTCGGTCGACATGCAGATCTGGCCGGAATTGGCGAAGGCGCCGAAGGCGATGCCGGCGACGGCCGCATCGAGATCGGCATCGTCGAGCACGAGGGCAGGGGCCTTGCCGCCGAGTTCGAGCACCACCGGCTTCAGATGCTCGGCGCAGAGTTTTGCGATGATGCGCCCGACATGGGTCGAGCCGGTGAAGTTGACCCGGCGGACGGCGGGATGGCCGACCATCGCCGCCACCACCTCGGCGGCGTCCTCAGGCGCACTGGTGACAAAGTTGACGACGCCCTCGGGCAGTCCCGCCTCCTGCAGCGCCGCGATGATCAGCCCATGCGTGCGCGGGCAGAGCTCGGAGCCCTTCAGCACGACGGTGTTGCCGCAGGCGAGCGGCACCGCGACGGCGCGGGTGGCGAGGATGACCGGCGCGTTCCATGGCGCCATGCCGAGCACGACGCCGGCCGGCTGGCGCACCGCCATGGCGAGGCTGCCCGGGACATTGGAGGGGATCACCTCGCCGCTGATCTGCGTCGTCAGCGCCGCCGCCTCGATCAGCATGTCGGCGGCGAGATGGACGTTGAAGCCAGCCCAGATGGCGGAGGCGCCGGTCTCGGCCGACATCGCGGCGGTGAAATCGGCAGCGCGGGCTTCGAGCGCATGCGCGCACTTGACCAGCAATTCGCGGCGCTTGGCCGGCGGTGTCTGCGACCAGGCCGGGAAGGCGCGGGCGGCGGCATCGATCGCTGCACGCGCATCGTCAGGCGTCGCCGCGGCGGCTCGGCTGGCGACGGAGCCGTCGAGCGGGTTGCGACGCTCGAAGACGCGCCCGCCGGTCGCCGCGACTGCCTTGCCGTCGATCAGTAGGTTGATGGTTTCGGTCATCTCTCGATCCTCGAAGCTCAGGCGATCACGATGTCGATCAGGTTCGGGCCGGACGCAGCAAAGGCGGCGCGCAGGCGCGGGGCGAGATCCTCTGGCCGTTCGACACGCTCCCCCGGCACGCCCTGGCCGCCGGCCAGTTGCGTGAAATGGATGCCGGGCAGTTCGGTCCCGGCCGGCTTGTCGTTCGGCGCGTAGCCGAACACCGGCGCGAAATCCTGCAGCGCCGCATAGCGGCGGTTGTTGAGGATCAGGAAGGTCATTGGCAGGTTGAGCTGCGCGGCGCTGTAGAGCGCCTGGATCGAATAGAGGCTGGAGCCGTCGCCGATCAGCGCGATCACCCGGCCCGGCAGCTTCATCCGCTGGCGTGCCAGCGCGATGCCGACCGCTGCCGGCATGCTGTGCCCGAGCCCGCCGCTCGCCATCGTGTAGAAGCTGTCGGCGCCACTCATCGGCAGATAGGTCTGGATGGTCGAGCGCGTGCTCGGCGCCTCCTCGACCACGACATCGTCGGCATGACGTTCGCGGTCGATCACCGAGAGCGCATAGGCCGCCGACATCGGCACGCCGGGCGTGGGCGCCGGCGGGGCGGGACGGGTTCGCGCCGCCTCGCGTCCGGCCTGGGGGGCGCTCGCGGCGAGCAGCGCCCGCACGCCGAGATCGAGGCTGGCGATGACGCTGTCGCCGACCGGCGCCCAGGCCGCCTGCTGCGGATCGTCGACGATCTGCGCGAGCTGCGCGCCCGGGGGGACATGTGGTCCGTTGCCCTCGACATGATAGGTGAAGGCCGGTGCGCCGAGCACCAGGATGAAGTCGTGCGGCGCCAGGCGCTCGACGATCTTCTCGCGCATCGCCGGCAGGAAGCCGCAGAACTGGGGATGGCGCTCGGGGAAGCCGCAGCGCGCGCACATCGGCGGGACATAGACCGAGGCCTGATGACGCTCGGCCAGCGCGACGACATCGTCTACCGCCAGGTCGCGTGCGACGCCGGCGCCAACGACAAAGGCCGGCCGCTTGCTGGCGTTGAGGCGTTCGGCGATCGCGGCGATCGCGTCCGGCGCCGGCGCCAGCGCCCGGCTGACGCGGCGCGGGACGACGAACTCGCTCGGCTGCTCCCAGTCATCGGCCGGGATCGAGATGAAGACCGGGCCGCGCGGCGGCTGCATCGCGATGTGATAGGCTCGCGCCAGGGCAAGCGGCAGGTCGGCGCCGCGCGCCGGTTCGATCGCCCATTTGACATAGGGCTTCGGCAGCTCGGTCGCCTGCACCGAGGCGAGGAAGGGGTCGAAGGGCAGGATCGAGCGGGCCTGCTGGCCGGCGGTGATCAAGAGCGGCGTCTGGTTCTTGAACGCGGTGAAGATGTTGCCCATGGCATGGCCGACGCCGGCGGCCGAATGCAGGTTGACCAGCGCGGCATTGCGCGTCGCCTGGGCATAGCCGTCGGCCATGCCGACCACGACCGCTTCCTGCAGGCCGAGCACATAGCGGAAGTCTTCCGGGTACTCCCGGAACATCGGCAGTTCGGTCGAGCCGGGATTGCCGAAGACCGTGTCGATCCCAAGCTGGCGCAACAGGTCGAGCACGGCCTCGCGGACGCTCGGGCGGGCAGGGGAGGATGTGTTGTCGGCTGGCATGCGCGTCCCTCGGATCGGAGACACTGTGGCGCTCTACCGGCCATTGCTCAATTAGATGAGGCGACTAAGTCTTATAAGCATGGCGAATATCGATTCGATCGACCTGAACCTGCTGAGGCTGTTCGATGCGGTCTACCGCACCCGCAATGTCAGCCGCGCCGCCGAGGAACTCGGCCTGTCGCAACCGGCGACGAGCCAGGCCCTGACGCGGCTGCGCCTCCTGCTGCGCGACCCGCTGTTCGAGCGCGTCGCCGGCGGCGTCAGGCCGACCGCCCGCTCCGAGCGCCTCGCGCATTCGGTCCAGGCGGGGCTGGCCCTGCTGGAAGCGGGCCTCAACGAGGGTGAGCACTTCGACCCCGCCACGACGGACGCCGAACTCCGCCTGCATCTCAGCGATATCGGCGAGGGGCGCTTCCTGCCGCCGCTGATGACGACCTTCCGCGAAATCGCGCCGAACCTGCGCATCACCGCTCGCGCCTGGCCGCACGAGGCGATCTCCGAGGCGCTCGACAATGGCCAGCTGCATTTCGCGCTCGGCTTCCTGCCGACCGTGGGCGGCACCGCCCATGCGGAGATGCTCAGCGACCGCTACCAGGTTTTCGTGCGCGCCGATCACCCGGTCACGCGCCAGTCTGTCGACGGCGCGCTCAGCGCGGAAGCCATCGCGAAGCTCGACTTCGTCGCCGTGCGCTCGCATGCCCAGACGGAGCGGATGCTGGAGATGCTGCATCTCGACCCGCGCATCCGGCTGGTCGTCTCCAGCTTCATGGCGCTGCCGCCGATCATCCGCGCCACCGATCTCGCCGTGCTGATGCCACGCCAGATCGGCCTGCACCTCGAGCCGATCGGTGCCTTCGCGCTGCTCGAACCGGCCCTGCCGCAGCGCGATTTCAGCGTCGCACTGCACTGGAGCCGGCGTCACGCCCAGAACGCCATGCTGCGCTGGGCGCGGGAGATCATATTGGAGCTGTTCCGGACCGGCCAGCGGACAGACCTCGACTGAGACTGTCGTTCCGCTGCGGACAAGGGATCGTCAGATCGGCTGCGACCCGCGATAGCGCGCGAAGACGTTCTGGCGACCCGCCGAGAAGACGACGACGTCGTAGCTGTCGGGCGCCTGACCGGGCACTTCCATGCCGGGCGAGCCGACCGGCATGCCGGCGACGGCGAGGCCGGTCACTTTCGGCTTCTCGGCGAGCAGGCGCTTGACCGCATCGGCCGGGACGTGGCCTTCCAGCACATAGCCGCCGACCTCGGCGGTGTGGCAGGAGGCGAGCGCGTCGGGCACGCCGAGCTTCGTCTTCAGCGGCGTGACGTCCGCGACCTCGACCACCTCGACCGGGAAGCCGGCCGCCTGCACATGCTTGACCCAGTTGCCGCAGCAGCCGCAGTTCGGATCGCGCGTTACGACCATCTTCGGCAGCGTCTCGGCGGCGCCGGCAGGACGCGACAGCGTGAATGCGGCGGCACCAAGCAGCAGCGCACGGCGGGAGAGAATGAATTCGTTCGTCATGATGACCTCCTTGTCGTGGGTTCCGTCGCGGTTGCCGTCAGTCGAGCGTGACGCTGCGCAGGCGTAGCGCATTGCCGATAACGCTGACCGATGACAGCGCCATCGCTGCCGCCGCGATGATCGGGGACAGAAGCAGCCCGAACAGCGGATAGAGCACGCCCGCCGCCACCGGCACACCGGCCGCGTTGTAGATGAAGGCGAAGAACAGGTTCTGCCGGATGTTGCGCATCGTCGCCCGGCTGAGCTGGAGCGCCCTGACGATCCCCTGCAGATCGCCCTTGAGCAGGGTCACGCCAGCGCTCTCGATCGCGACATCGGTGCCGGTTCCCATGGCGATGCCGACATCCGCTGCCGCGAGCGCCGGCGCGTCGTTGACGCCGTCGCCAGCCATCGCGACGACCCGGCCCTGCGCGCGCAGCTTGCTCACCACGGCGCTCTTGTCCTCGGGAAGCACCTCGGCCTCGACCTCGTCGATGCCGAGCCGGCGCGCCACCGCCTGCGCCGTGGTCTTGTTGTCGCCGGTCAGCATGACCACGCGGATGCCGGAGCCTTTCAGCGCCGCGATCGCCGCCTGTGTGGTCGGCTTGACCGGATCGGCGATCGCCAGCAGCCCGGCGACGCGGCCATCGACGGCGACGAAGATCACCGTACCGCCCTCTGCCCTGAGCGTCTCGGCTTCGCTGGTCGGGGCTGCGAGATCGACACCGGCCTCGGCCATGATGCGGTGGCTGCCGATCACCAGCCGCCGGCCGTCGACGATGCCGGTCACGCCCTTGCCGACGGGGCTGTCGAAATCCTGCGCCTCACCTAAGGACAGACCGCGTTCCTTGGCGGCGTCGACGATCGCGGCGGCGAGAGGATGCTCGCTGGCGCGTTCCAGGGAGGCGGCGAGCCGCAGCAGTTCGCTTTCGTCGAAGCCGTCGACCGGCTTGAGCGCGGTCAGCTTCGGCTTGCCTTCGGTCAATGTACCGGTCTTGTCGACGACCAATGTGTCGACCTTCTCGAAACGCTCCAGCGCTTCGGCATTCTTGATCAGCACGCCGAGATGCGCGCCGCGACCTACGCCGACCATGATCGACATCGGCGTCGCCAGCCCGAGCGCGCAGGGGCAGGCGATGATCAGCACGGCGACCGCCGCGACGATCCCATGCGCGAGGCGCGGCTCCGGCCCGAACGCCATCCAGGCGACGAACGCGGCGATGGCAATGACGATGACCAGCGGGACGAACCAGCCGGAGACCTGATCGGCCAGGCGCTGGATCGGCGCCCGCGAACGCTGCGCCTCGGCGACCATGCCGACGATACGGGCGAGCATGGTGTCGCTGCCGACCTTGCCGGCGCGCATGATGAAGCCGCCGGTACGGTTGAGCGTACCGCCGATCAGCGCGGCGCCCGCCTCCTTGGTGACCGGCATCGATTCGCCTGTGACCATCGACTCGTCGACCGAGCTGCGCCCTTCGATCAGTTCGCCATCGACCGGCACGGTCTCGCCGGGCCGGACGCGCAGGCGGTCGCCGACATGGACGGTGTCGAGGCCGATATCCTCGTCGCTGCCATCGTCCCGCACCCGCCGGGCCGTCTTCGGCACCAGGTCCAGCAGGGCCCGGATGGCGCCGCCGGTCTGCTCGCGCGCCCTGAGTTCGAGCACCTGCCCGAGCAGGACCAGGACGGTGATCACCGCCGCCGCTTCGAAATAGACCGCGACCGAGCCGTCGTGGCCGCGGAACACCGGCGGGAACAGGCCGGGCGCGACCGTCGCGATCAGGCTGTAGAGCCAGGCGACGCCGGTGCCCATCGCGATCAGCGTGAACATGTTCAGGCTGCGATTGACCAGGGATGCCCAAGCCCGCTGGAAGAAGGGCCAGCCGGCCCAGAGCACGACGGGCGTCGCCAGCGCGAGCTGGACCCAGTTCGAGCTCTGCTGGCCGATCCACCTGTGCAGGTCGACGAGATGGCCGCCCATCTCGAGCAGGAATACCGGCACGGCGAGAATGAGCCCGACCCAGAAGCGGCGGGTCATGTCGATCAGCTCGGCACTGGGCCCCTGCTCCGCGCTCGCGATCTCAGGTTCGAGCGCCATGCCGCAGATCGGGCAATTGCCCGGCCCCGGCTGGCGGATCTCGGGATGCATCGGGCAGGTGTAGATCGTGCCCTTGCGGGCGGGTTCGGCAACAGCTCGCGCAGGATCGTCCGCGACATAGGCCGCCGGATTGGCCACGAACTTGTCATGGCAGCCGGCGGAGCAGAAGACATAGGACCGCCCATCGTGGTCGGTACGATGCTTTGCGGTCGCCGGATCGACGACCATGCCGCAAACCGGGTCCTTCACCGCGGACCCTGAAGTGCCCGGATGTTCGTGATGATGGCCATGGTCATGATGATGACCACCGTGCCGATGCTGATTCGTCATGGAACGCCGCCCCGCTGTTCCGCCATTCATCTGCCAACGCGATCGCGGCAGGCGCGCCGGCCGCCGGGAGCAAGCTGCGGCAAAGTGGCAACGGCTTTCGCCAAGCCTGCTCCGGCTACTGGTGTCAGCCGACGAGCTCTGCGCTCGGCGTGTAGCCGGCAGTGGTGATGGCCGACTTGATCGCGGCGACATCCGCGCTGCCCTGCACGCTGACCAGCTTCGAGCCGGGATCGGCGGTGACGGAGGTGCCGGGGACCTTGCTCTCGACCGCTTGCTTGATCGTGCCGGCGCAATGGCCGCAGGTCATGTCCTCGACGCGAAAGCTGATCGCTTCGCCGGGAGCGGGTGTGATGGCTGAAGCGGTGGTCGAATGCTGCTGGCAGGAGCACATTGCGGCAAGGTCCTTCGAGTGACGATTGCTGCACCCTGCACCTTCCAACGATGGTAAGGTCAAGCGCCTTTCCGCGCTTTTCTTGCCGGTGGCGATGATCACGCCGTGGCGCTCATGCCGGATATGCGGCATGGGGCTGGCCGGGCGGCGCAAAGCCTGCATTGTTCGCTCGAAAGACGAGGCCGCCACGAACGCCCATGTCCGAGATGCAAGTCCCGCGGCCGACGCCGCTGCAGCTCTTCCTGATCTTCGCCCGGATCGGTCTGACCAGCTTCGGCGGCGGCCTCAGCGGCTGGATGCTGCGGGAGTTCGTGCAGCGCCGCCGCCTGCTTAGCGAAGACGACTTTCTGAACGGCCTCTCGATCGCGCAGGCGCTGCCGGGGGTCAACGTCACCAACATGGCGATCTGGATCGGCTACAGGCTCGCCGGGCGCGGAGGCGCGATCGCCTCCTGGCTCGGTATCGTCGTCCCGGCCGCGATCGTCCTCCTGCTGATCGGCAGCGCGTTCGCCTCGATCTCGGGCTATCGACTCAGCCATGTCGCGCTCGACGGCGCGGCCGCCGCGGCGATCGGCCTGTCGCTGGCGATGGGGTTGACGGCGGCGCGGCGCGTGCCGCGGCGGGTCTTTCCGCTTGCGGTCATGATCGCGACCTTCATCGCGGTCGTGGTGCTGCACTGGCCGCTGCTCTGGACGGTGTTGGGCATCGGTTCGCTCAGCGTCGCCGTCGCCTACCAGCAGGGCTGAGGACGCTAGCGATGCCGCCGACCGCCTTCAGCATCCTCCTCGTCTTCCTGCCGCTGTCGCTGGTCACGATCGGCGGCGGCCAGAGCGCGATCGCCGATATGCATCGCCAGATCGTCGACGTGAACCATTGGCTGACCGCGTCGCAATTCGTCGACGCCTTCGCCATCGCCCGTCTGGCCCCCGGGCCGGGTTCGCTGCTGGCGACGTTGATCGGCTGGCAGATCGCCGGCTTCTGGGGCGCAATCGCCGCGACGGTCGGCATCTTCGGGCCGACCGCGGTGTTGATCTATGCGGTGACCAGCCTCTGGTCGCGCTATCAGGGCGCCCGCATCCTGACCGCGCTGGAAACCGGCCTGCGGCCGGTTGCGGCGGGAATGATCCTGGCGGCGAGCTATGTCCTGATCCAGGCGCTCGACGGCGGCTGGTTCGCGCGTGGCCTCGCCTTGCTCTCGACCGCGCTGCTGATGCTGACGCCGGTCAACCCGCTCCTGCTGATCGGAGCCGGGGCCGGCTGCTTCGTCGGCCTGCACATGCTGGCGCTGATCTAGAAGATCGGGCGAACCGGCCCAATCTCAGACGCCGTTCCTGACGGCGCGGAACTGGGCGATGAAGGCCTGCGGCTCGGGCAGCGAGGCCATCCGCGCGACCTCGCGCTCCCTGGGCGGCTTCGCTGCGAGCCCGGCGGCGCTGGTCGGAAAGAACTGGATCGCCGGGGTGCCCTCGATGCCGTAATGCTTCGCCAGCGCCTTCTCGCTCAGCTTGCCGCCGCCGAAATCGGTGACCTCGCGGGCGCCGAGGATGTTGAGGTGCAGCACCGCGAAATTGTCGCGGATATAGGCTTCGATCGCGGGGTCGGCGAGATGGACCTCGTGCATGCGCCGGCAGGCCGGGCAGTTGCGCAGGCCCCAGAGGATCGCGAAGCGCTTGCCGCCCTGGGTGGCATTGGTCAGGTCCTCGGCGAGATCGAGGAAGCTTTCGAGATACCAGTCCTCCTGATAGAGCCCGTCCTCGCCGAGCTTCGCCTTGGCCAAAGCCGGCGCCGCCGACATTACCACCAGCGTACTCGCCAGCAGGCCGCGTCGTGTGATCATGGCGTCGCCTCCGCACCGAGCCTCATCGGGCTCTGGTATAAACATATGAATACGACTATGTTCCGCCGATGATTGCAAGCGGCAGATCTCGGGCAGGGCTCGCGGCAGCGTTCACGTTGTCGGTGTTGCTGTCGTTCCTGTCCTTGCCTGCCTTCGCAGCTGAGCTCGTCATGTACACGCGCAATGGCTGCCCGTTCTGCTTGCGCTTCGAGCGCGAGGTCGCGCCGGTCTACGCCAAGACCCCCGAAGGCAAGGCGGCGCCGCTGCGGCGGGTCGAGCTGCCGGCCGGCGGCGTGCGCGGCGAGGGGCTGCGCGAGCCGGTGATCGCGACGCCGACCTTCGTGCTGGTGGAGAAGGGCGAGGAAGTCGGCCGTATCACCGGCTATCTCAACGACGACATGTTCTGGGGTTTGCTCGGGCGGCTGGTTGCTGTCATTGAGTCACCCGACCAGGTTCAACGATCAGGCACACGGACCCAATGACCGCGATCGTCTCGAAAGCGCTCGAAACCGAACTGCGCGATGGCGCCGAGTTCTCGCCCGAGCTCGACCAGCTGATGCGCAAGGCTCGCAAGGCCAGCGATTTCCTGAAAGCCCTCTCGCATGAGAATCGGCTGCTGCTGCTCTGTCTGCTGGCCGAGCGCGAGCGGACGGTGACCGAGCTCGAGAACCTGCTCTCGCTGCGCCAGCCCATGGTCTCGCAGCAGCTCGCGCGCCTGCGCCTTGACCAGCTCGTCACCACCCGCCGCGACGGCAAGGCGATCTATTACAGCCTCGCCAGCGACGATGTCCGGCGCGTCATCTCCGTGATCTACGACATCTTCTGCAATCCGCCCGGACCCGAAGCCGGGAAATCGTGAGCAACCATAGCCGCCAGCGGCGCCTGCCATGATCGAGCTGCCCGCCTGGGGCGCGGCACTGGCGGGTGTCGGCGTCGGTGCCGCCTGCGGCTTCACCGTCCGCCGGGCGCGCCTGTGCTCCTTCGGGGCGGTCGAGGATGCCTGGATGGGCGGCGACACCCGCCGGCTCAGGATCTTCGGCCTTGCCCTGGCGATCGCACTGATCGGTACGCAGGCGCTGATCGGGCTCCATCTGCTCGATCCCGCCAATTCCACCTATGTCCAGCCGGCTCTGCCCTGGCTGTCGATCGCAGTCGGCAGCACGCTGTTCGGCCTCGGCATGGCGCTGGTCGGCACCTGCGGCTTCGGCTCGCTCGTCCGGCTCGGCTCGGGCGATCTGCGCAGCCTGATCGTGATGATGGTGTTCGGTGCGGTTGCCTATGCGACGCTGCGCGGCATGTTCGCACCGATCCGGATCGAGGTGCTGGAGAAGGTCTATTGGCCGCTGCCCGGCGGCCTCAAGGGCGATCTCGCCGGCATCCTGACCTATCTCGGCGCTCCTGCCGCACGTCTCCTGATCACCGCAGCCGGCGCGATCGTCCTCATTGCCATCGTCGCGATCGATCCACGCTTGCGCCGTTCGCCGCGCCTGCTGCTTGCCGGCGCGACGCTCGGCCTTGCCGTCATCGCAGGCTGGTGGGTGACGGGCGTCGCGGTCGATGCCTTCGACACAGTGCCGCGGGCGCAGAGCCTGACCTTCGTCTCGCCGGTTGGGCGGGCGCTCTATGCCGTGCTGAGCGCGCCCTCGGCCCTGCTCGAATTCGGCATCGGCACGCTGGCCGGCGTCACGCTCGGCTCCTTCCTGTCGGCGCTCTACGACCGGGAGTTCCGCTGGGAAGCCTTCGACGACGACCGCGAGATGCGCCGCCATCTCCTCGGCGCCGTGCTGATGGGCGGAGGCGGCGTGCTCGCCGGCGGCTGCACGATCGGGCAGGGCATCTCGGCCGGTTCGATGCTGGCGCTGTCCTGGCCGCTGGCGATCGCCGGCATGATGATCGGCGCACGGATTGGCATCGCCTTCCTGGTGGAAGGCTCGATCAGGGGGCTGTGGCAGCGCGGCTGAGGGCCTGCGCCGGCGCGCAATAGAGCGCATGCAGCGTCTCCAGGACGGCCTTCGCCTCGTCGCTCGCGAGCGAGAAGAAGACCGCGATGCCGCGCCGCTGTGCAGCGATCAGCCCGAGCCTTCGCAACTGCGCCAGATGCGAGGCGACGCCCGCGGGGCTCAAGCCGGTGACTTCGGCGAGCTCGGCGGCTCCCGCCTCGCCCTCGACGAGCCGGCAGAGGATGGCGAGCCGGCGCGGACTCGCCATGGCGGCGAGAAGCGCGGCCGCCTCATGGATTGGCGGGCTCACGGGCGCTTCGGTCGGGGGTAGTGCTGCGGTTGACATATCGTTTTTTCAATATATATGATATTTGGAATTCATTAGCGCGGGAGCGGATCGTGGTCAATGTCGATTCCGTCATCCGCCCGGCGGAGCGGCCCTGAGATGATCGAGACCAGTTTCACCCCTGTGGCCTCGCTAGTCGGGGGAGCCCTGATCGGCCTCGCGGCCGTGCTGCTGATGCTGTTCCAGGGGCGGATCGCCGGCATCAGCGGTATCCTCTCGCGCCTCTTGCCGCCGGAGCCGGACGGCGAGACTGGCGGTCGTCTCGCCTTCGCCGCCGGTCTCGTGCTCGCACCCCTCGTCGTCTATGCTGCAGGATCGGGTTGGCCGGCTCCGCAGATCGCCGCGACCATCCCGGTCCTCGTCGTCGCCGGCCTGCTGGTCGGCTTCGGCTCGGTCTGGGGCAACGGCTGCACCTCGGGCCACGGCATTTGCGGCCTGTCGCGCCTGTCGCTGCGCTCGCTGATCGCTGTCGCGACCTTCATGGCGAGTGCGATCGCGACCGTCTTCGTCGTTCGGCACCTGCTGTGAGGCCGGCCATGTCGATCCTCGTGCAATTCGCCATCGGCCTGATCTTCGGCCTCGGGTTGATCCTCGCCGGCATGTCGAACCCGGCCAAGGTACTCAATTTCCTCGATCTCGCCGCCATCCCGACGGGGCGCTGGGACGCCAGCCTGCTCTTCGTCATGGCCGGCGGCATCGCCGTCACCATGCTCGGTTACCGGCTCGCTTTCGCCCGAGGTCGCCCGCTGCTCGCGGAACGCTTCGCCCTGCCGGGTGCCAGCCGACCGGATGCGAGGCTGGTCACCGGCGCCGCCCTGTTCGGCATCGGCTGGGGACTCGCCGGCTTCTGTCCTGGCCCGGCGCTGGTGGCCGTCCTGACCGGCGGCATGCCGGCGCTGATCTTCCTCGCGGCGATGCTCGTCGGCATGGCGCTCGCCCGCCGGCTCGCGAGGGTCACCGGCGCTTCCGCTCAACCGGCCGAGCAAGGCCGGAGCTGAGGAGAGAACCATGACAGCCATCCCGCACCCGGTCGACCTGTCGACCAAGCCCGAGGTCGCCGCCTTCTTCGACGGTCAGACGAACACGGTCAGCTATGTCGTCAAGGATCCCGGCTCGAACGTCTGCGCCATTGTCGATTCGGTGATGGACATCGACTATGCCTCCGGCCGCATCACCTATGATTCCGCTGACAGGATCATCGCTTACGTCCGTGAACACGGCCTTGCGGTTGAATGGCTGATCGAGACCCATGTCCACGCCGACCACCTCTCCGGCGCGCCTTATATCCAGGGCAAGCTCGGCGGCAAGATTGGCATCGGCGAGCGCATCACCGTCGTCCAGGAGACCTTCGGCAAGATCTTCAACGAGGGCACCGCGTTCCAGCGCGACGGCAGCCAGTTCGACCGCCTGTTCGCCGATGGCGACAGCTACCGGATCGGCGGCCTGAAGGCCTTCGCCATGCATACGCCCGGCCATACCCCGGCCTGCATGACCCATGTGATCGGCGATGCCGCCCTGGTCGGCGATACGCTGTTCATGCCGGATGGCGGCTCGGCCCGGGCCGATTTCCCCGGCGGTGACGCGCGCACGCTCTACCGCTCGATCCAGCGGGTGCTGGCACTGCCGCCGCAGACCCGCCTGTTTATGTGCCATGACTATGGCCCGAACGGCCGCGAGATCCGCTGGGAAACGACGGTCGCCGAGCAGCACGAGCACAACATCCATGTCCGCGACGGCATCGGCGAGGACGCCTTCGTCGCAATGCGCGAGGCGCGCGACGCGACGCTTCCCATGCCCAGGCTGATCATCCCCTCGCTGCAGGTGAACATGAAGGCCGGTGAGCTGCCGCCGCCGGATGAGGGCGGCAAGCGCTTCCTCAAGGTTCCGCTGAACAGCTTGTGACGCGTACTCGCTGCGACCGTGTCGGCCAATCCAGCCGAGGACGGCACTTGCCCGAAACCAGATGACGAATCTCGATCAATGAGGACAGCATGATAAATCGCAGGAATGCCCTGACGCTCGCAGCCGGAGCAGCCGTCTCCAGTATCGCCCTTCGCGTTGAGGCGCAGCAGGCCGCACCGGCAGCCGGCCCGCATGCCGGCATCGTCAAGGCCAAGCAGACCACGCTCGGCCTCTATTTGACCCCGCGCGAAGCGGCCGACGTGATGGCGCGCGAAGGCGCGAAAATCCTGTTCGTCGATGTCCGCACTCGCGCCGAGATGATGTTCACCGGCTGGGCTCCGGCGATCGACGGCAATGTGCCCTTCGTCGACGTCACTGAGTTCTGGGACTGGGACGACAAGGAAGGTCGCTACAAGCTCGAAGCGAACGCGACCTTTTCGCAGGATGTCGGCCGGCTGTTGGCGGCGAAGGGGCTCGCCAAGACCGACCGCGTCATCGTGATGTGCCGTTCGGGCGATCGCTCGGCACGGGCGGTCGACAAGCTTGCCGAGGCCGGCTTTACCCAGGTCTACAACCAGTATGAGGGCTTCGAGGGCGATCTCTCCCCGGAAGGCCGGCGCAGCGTCAACGGCTGGCGCAATGCCGGCCTGCCCTGGACCTTCAAGCCTGACAAGGCGAAGTTCTATCTGCGCGGCTGATCAGGACGCCGCAATGAAGCGATAGGCCGTGCCGTGCCGCTCGACGCGCCCGACCGCGCCGGGCAGGTGGTAGCCGATGATCTGCCCCTTCTCTTGGACAAGCCGGTCGAGCAGCTTGCGCCGCGTCGCGACGGCGAGATCGGCATCATGGTCGGAAGCGGGGCGCCAGTCGGGGCGTGCGAACGAGATCAGCGGATGCGTAAGCGCATCGCCGAGCACCATGACGGGACCGCCGGCCGTCGTGAAGGCGAAGGAGACATGGCCCGGCGTATGGCCGGGCGTCGCCACCGCCTCGATCCCCGGCAGCCATTCGCGGCCGGGCTCGACCCGTTCGAGCTTGTCGCCGAGCTCCTTGGCGATGCGCTGGGCTCCTGCTGCGAAGGCATGGCGATCCTCAGGCAGGCCGGCATAGACCTTGGGATCGGTCCAGAAGCCGATCTCGGGCGCGGCCACCAGCCAACGCGCATTGGGAAAGAGCGGGCTGTCGAACTCGTCGAGCGCGCCCCAGAAATGGTCGGGATGGAGATGGGTGAACAGCACATGCGTCACCGCATCGGGCTCGATCCCGGCCGTCTTCAGGCTCTCGGCGAGCTTGCCGGAGCCGGCCAGGAAGTTCGCGCCCGAGCCGCAATCGAACAGGATGACGTCGTTGCCACGCTTCAGGCAGGTGACGTTGAGGACCGAGCGCGTCGGCCCGCTCTGCTGCGCCTGCGCGGCGAGCTCGGCCGGCGCGATGTCACGCGCCAGCATCGACAGCGGCAATTCGAAGCTGCCGTCGCTGAGGACGGTCAGCGTCTCATCGCCGGAGCCGAGCGTCGCCACGACCTGTGCCAGGGCCGGTGAGGCCAGCGCACAGGCGCCGGCCGTGACGAAGAGGCGACGCGTCAGCATGGAGCGCTCCAAGACCTACTTGTTCACCGGCGATTCCGGATCGAACAGATAGGCCATCACGTCCTTGATCTGCTGCTCGTCCAGCACCTTGTTGACGCCGAAGCGCGGCATGTTCGAGCAGGGCACCACCGCCATCGAATTGTAGATCTTGGTGTAGGCGTCCTTGATCGTCTCGGGATCGTATTTGCGATCCTTGCCATAGGCGGACAGGCTCGGGCCGAGCGTGCCGTAGCTGACCTCCTTCGGGTCGAGCTGGTGGCAGGCGAAGCAGTTGCCGCCGGCGACCGTGCCGGGCGGATCGGAGAACTGGCCGCCGCGGCCGTTATTGGCGACCTGATAGCCCTTCTTCCAGTCGCCGAGGAATTTTCCGTCGGCGGGATAGACGACGCGGGCGCTCTCGCGCTTCAGCATCGCCTCGGATTCGGCCGAGGACGGGTTGTTGCGGGTCGTGTTGCAGACCGCCAGCGAATCGTCCGGCTTGATCCTGGCCTGCCATTCGGCCGAGGCCTTGCCGAAGGTCGACTTGATGTAGGCGTCGATGACAGCCTGTGGCGGGCGGTCCTGGGCGGTGGCCGAGCCCGCGAAAGCCAGCAGGGCCGCCAGGGGAATGAATGTCCTGATCATGACGTTTCCCCTCAGCGCTTGATCGACGGAACTTTGATCTCGCCGCCGTCGGCCTGCTTCTGCAGGAAGACGGTGAGCGCGGTCAGGGCTTCCGAGCCGTATTCCGGCACCGGCCAGCGCTGCTGGCGATAGCAATCCCAGAGGCGGTGCTGCATCGTCCGGAGCGCGCTCTGCGAGACCCGATAGGTCGGCCAGGAGCCCATCGTCTCCTGCGCTGTCTTGCCCTTGACCGAGAGGTTGGGCAGGCCCTGCAGGCGGATGCGCTTGCCCTCCTCGGCATGGCAGGTGGCGCAGGAGAAGTCGTTGACGCCGCCGCGGGTGTAGAACAGGGCCTCGCCGACCGCCGCCATCTCCTTCTCCTTGGGATGGGAGAGCTGCGGCTGGATCTTCATATCGCTCGACTTGTTGGCGATGAAGGCGACGAGGTCTTCCATGTCCGAGGCTCGGGCCGGACCCGAGAAGCGGCGCAGGACGACCTCCTTGGTGTCGAGCCCCTGCAGCTTGTCCATGCACCAGAGCAGGCGCTGCTCGGTGTCCATCACCTTGTCGGAATCGGCGAAATAGCGCGGCAGCTTGGCGAAGGCGCCTTCAAGCTTGCCCGGCCCCTCGCCGAGGTCGCAGCCTTCCAGCGAGACGTTCTTGGTGCCGCGCTTCTCGGCCCAGAGCGCTTCGCCGCGATCGACCGCGAGGAAGCCCGGATTCGAGAACGGATCCGAGAGCATCTGGCGATAGCGCTCGATCTCCTTCTCGCTGTCGTCCTGCGGCGGCGACTGCGCGGTCAGCGGCCCGGCCGCCAGTGTCATGACGGCCGCCAACGCAGCCGCTCCGATGATCGGAAGCTTCATCCCTCGCCCTTTCGTCTCCTCCGGGATCGCTTATGCTGCGATCCTCGATGCCGGCCCTCTCGGGGGCTTTACATTCACAAAAAACAATATCACGATACGTGCAAATGATTGGCGACCCGGCGCGGTGCCGTCAAGCGTAAAACGAGACGAATTCCAGGGAGGAGCCCCGCATGCTGATCCAACCGTCGACGCTGTCGCGCCGCGATGCGGTGAAGGCCGCCGCCTGGGCTCTCGCCGCGGCCGCGATCGCGCCGAAGCTCGCCTTCGCCGACGAGAAGACCGTCGCCGCCGAGATCAAGAAGCTCTATGGCGACAAGCCGATGGCCTCCGGTAAGATCAAGCTCGACGTGCCCGAGATCGCCGAGAACGGTCTGGTCGTGCCGATCAATATCGAGATCGAGAGCCCGATGACCGAGGCCGACTACGTCAAGGCCGTGCATGTCTTCGCCGAGGGCAATCCGCAGCCGGGCGTCGTCAGCTACCAGTTCACGCCGGCCTGCGGAAAGGCCTCGGCCGCGACGCGCATGCGCCTCGCCCAGACGCAGGACATCATCTGCGTCGCCGAGATGTCGAACGGCGCGCTGCACACGGCCAAGGCCAATATCAAGGTCACGATCGGCGGCTGCGGCGGCTGACGCTCGGCATCGTCATCGAACAGAACAAGGCGAGGAAGCATCCATGACCACCAAGCCCACGCCCCGTGTGCGCGTTCCGGCCAAGGCCGCCGCCGGCGAGATGATCGAGATCAAGACGCTGATCTCGCACGAGATGGAATCCGGCCAGCGCAAGGACGCCAAGGGCGAGACCATCCCGCGCCAGATCATCAACAAGTTCTCGGCGAGCTTCAACGGCAAGCCGGTGTTTTCGGCCGACTGGTTCCCGGCGATCTCGGCCAACCCCTACCAGTCCTTCTTCTTCAAGGCGACGGAATCGGGCGAGTTCACCTTCACCTGGAAGGATGACAACGGCTCCGAATACACCGCCAAGAACAAGCTGACGGTCGGCTAAGCTCGTTGTCATTCCGGGGCGCCGCGTAGCGGCGAGCCCGGAATCCAGAACCGATACCGCTTTCAGTCCCAGCGCCGACCGTTCAGCCTACATGATCAGGCTCATCGGCTCTGGATTCCGGGCTCAGGCCTGCCGGCCTGCCCCGGAATGACGGGAAAGACCTCGATTGAACCCCTGGATCGCGATGTGCGCGCATCCAAAGGATGAGTCATGATCTCGAGACGAGACTTCCTGCAGGCGACGGCGGTCGCCGCGGCTCTGACTGCCGGCTCCGGCCTAGGCCCGCTCGGGCGCGCCGCCGCCCAGCAGAAGCTGTCGCAGGCCGATATCCTGCACTTCGAGCCGCAGGGCCAGGTCACCATCCTGCATGTGGCCGATATCCATGCCCAATTGATGCCGCTGCAATTCCGCGAGCCGGCGGTCAATCTCGGCGTCGGCGAGGTCAAGGGCCTGCCGCCGCATCTGACCGACGCCGCCTTCCGCGAGCATTTCAAGATCGCTGCCGGCTCGGCCGACGCCTTCGCGCTGACCTCGGACGACTTCGTCGCGCTCGCCCGCAATTACGGCCGGATGGGCGGGCTCGACCGGATCGCGACTTTGGTCAAGGCTGTTCGGGCCGAGCGCGGCGACGACAAGGTCCTGCTGCTCGACGGCGGCGACACCTGGCAGGGCAGCTGGAGCTCGCTCCAGACCAAGGGCCAGGACATGGTCGACGTGATGTCGGCCCTGAAGCTCGACGCGATGACCTCGCATTGGGAATTCACGCTCGGCGCCGAGCGGGTCAAGGAGATCGTCGAGGCCGCGCCCTTCGCCTTCCTCGCCCAGAACATCCGCGACAAGGAATGGAACGAGCCGGTCTTTCCGCCGCGCAAGGTCTTCGAGAAGGGCGGCGTCAAGGTCGCGGTGATCGGCCAGGCGCTGCCGCGCACCGCCGTCGCCAACCCGCGCTGGATGTTCCCGGAGTGGGAATTCGGCATCCGCGAGGACGAGCTGCAGAAGCAGGTCGAGGAGGCGCGGGCCGAGGGCGCCGCGATCGTCGTGCTGCTCTCGCATGACGGCTTCGACGTCGACCGCAAGCTGGCGAGTCGGGTCAAGGGCATCGACGTCATCCTGACCGCCCATACCCATGACGCCATGCCCGGGCTGATCCGGGTCGGGCAGACCGCCCTCGTCGCCTCCGGTTCGCATGGCAAGTTCGTCTCGCGCCTCGATATCGCGGTGAAGGATGGCAAGGTCGCCGATATCCGCTTCAAGCTGATGCCGGTCTTCGCCGACGCGATCGCGCCCGATGCGGAGATGGTGGCGCTGGTCACCAAGCTGCGCGCGCCCTATGCCGCCGAGCTCGCCAAGGAGATCGGCCGCACCGAGTTGCTGCTCTACCGGCGCGGCAACTTCAACGGCAGCTTCGACGACCTGATCTGCGACGCCATGCTCTCGCAGCGCGACGCCGAGATCGCACTCTCGCCGGGCTTCCGCTGGGGCGGCTCGCTCCTGCCGGGCGAGGCGATCACCTGGGAGGCGATCAGCAACGCGACCGCAATCACCTATCCGAACTGCTACCGGATGGAGATGACCGGGGCGCAGCTCAAGGAGATCCTCGAGGACGTCGCCGACAACATCTTCCACCCCGACCCCTATTTCCAGGGTGGCGGCGACATGGTCCGCATCGGCGGCATGGGCTACGCCATCGATGTCGGCAAGCCGATGGGCAGCCGCATCTCCGGCCTCACCCATCTGAAATCCGGCAAGCCGATCGACGCTTCCCGCAAATACGTCGTCGCCGGCTGGGCCAGCGTCAACGAGGGAACGCAGGGGCCGCCGATCTGGGATGTGGTGCGCGACCACGTCGCTGCAGCCAAGACCATCACCATCAAGCCGAACGACGCCGTGAAGGTGAGCGGGGCATGAGCGCCTCCGCCACAGCGCGCTCGCTTGAAGGCGACGCGCATCCCCTTCCCCCCGCTTGCGGCGGGGAAGGGTTAGGGATGGGGGGCCGCAAAGCAGGGCGCGGGACTTCTTCGATGTTGCACCAAGCGGCGCTGCCCCCCACCCAACCCTCCCCACCGCAAGCGGGGGGAGGGCTTGAGCCCTCCAGCCACGACAAAAAGACTTTCCAAGCGATTCGCCGGGCTTTCACCGCGACGACGATCGCCAGACGAGGAGGCGAGCCATGACCTCTCCCGCAAAACCCGATGCGCTGAGCCGCCGCCGCTTCCTCGGCGGGGCGGCGGTCGCCGGGGCCGGCCTCGCCGGCACCGGGCTCGCCCGCGCCGAAGCAGGCAAGCCCGATCCGCTGATCACCGAGGTCCAGGACTGGAGCCGCTATCTCGGCGAGGGCGTCGACAAGCGGCCCTATGGCACGCCGTCGCGCTTCGAGAAGAACGTGATCCGCCGCGACGTCTCCTGGCTGACAGCCTCGCCGGAATCCTCGGTCAACTTCACGCCGCTGCACGAGCTCGACGGGATCATCACCCCGTCCGGCCTGTGCTTCGAGCGCCACCATGGCGGCATCGCCGACATCGACCCGGCCAATCACCGGCTGATGATCCATGGCCTCGTCGACAAGCCGCTGGTCTTCACCATGGAAGACATCAAGCGGATGCCGCGGCAGAACCGCATCCACTTCCTCGAATGCGCCGCCAATTCCGGCATGGAATGGCGTGGCGCGCAGCTCAATGGCTGCCAGTTCACCCACGGCATGGTCCACAACGTCATGTATACCGGCGTGCCGCTGAAGGTGCTGCTGGCCGAGGCGGGCGTGAAGGCCAACGCCAAATGGCTGATGCTGGAGGGTGCCGATTCCTCCGGGATGAACCGCTCGCTGCCGATCGAGAAGGCGCTCGACGACGTGCTGATCGCCTTCGCCATGAACGGCGAGGCGCTGCGGCCCGAGCAGGGCTATCCCTTGCGCGCCGTCATCCCCGGCTGGGAGGGCAATCTCTGGGTCAAATGGCTCAGGCGCATCGAGGTCGGCGACCAGCCCTGGCAGGCGCGCGAGGAGACCTCGAAATACACCGACCTTTTGGCCGATGGCCGCTCGCGCCGCTTCACCTTCTTCATGGACGCCAAATCGGTGGTGACCAATCCCTCGCCGCAGGCGCCGCTGAAGCAGAAGGGCCGCAATGTCCTCTCCGGCCTCGCCTGGTCCGGGCGTGGCACGATCAAGCGGGTCGACGTCACCCTCGACGGCGGCAAGAACTGGCAGCACGCCAGGATCGACGGGCCGGTGCTCGATAAGTCGCTGACGCGCTTCTATGTCGATTTCGACTGGACCGGACAGGACCTGCTGATCCAGTCGCGCGCCATGGATTCGACCGGCTATCTCCAGCCGACCAAGGAGGAGCTGCGCAAGATCCGCGGCACCAACTCGATCTACCACAACAACGGCATCCAGACCTGGCATGTGAAGGCGAACGGGGAGACCGAGAATGTCGAGATCGGTTAATCCCGCCCTGCTCGCGGGCCTGGCGGCAGTCGCCGTTATGGCCGCCGCGCCGCTGATCGCCCAGACCAAGCCGGCTGCGAAACAGGCGCAGACACATCCGCCGGCCAAGACCGCCCCGGCTCCCGGGCCGGCCGCCAAGCTCGGCCTTGGTCGCGAGGCGCTGCCCGAGGAGATCAAGGCCTGGGACATCTCGGTCCGCCCCGACGGCAAGGGGCTTCCGCCCGGCAAGGGCACGGTCAAGCAGGGTGACGAGATCTTCCAGGCGCAATGCGCCAGCTGCCATGGCGAGTTCGGCCAGGGCAACAATCGCTGGCCGGTGCTGGCCGGCGGGATGGGCTCGCTGAAATCCGACAGGCCTGAGAAGACGATCGGTTCGTTCTGGCCCGACCTCTCGACGGTGTTCGACTATGTCCGGCGCGCCATGCCCTATGGCAATGCCCAGTCGCTGTCGCCGGACGAGCTCTACGCGGTCACCGCTTATTTGCTCTACCTGAACGACATCGTGAAGGACGAGGACTTCGAACTGTCCGATAAGAACTTTACCAGTGTGAAGCTGCCGAACGCGGCCGCCTTCTACGATGACGACCGCGAGACCACGGAGAAGGCCTTCTGGGGCAAGGAGCCGTGCATGACCAACTGCAAGCCGGAGGTGAAGATCACCGGACGGGCGGTGATCCTCGACGTGACGCCGGATTCCAAGACGGCGCCGAAGGTCGATTGATGCGAGGAGCCGGCTCAAAGCGGTTGCTTGAGGCCGACCGGCGACGGCTCTGCCGGGCTCAAGCCCTCCCCCCGCTTGCGGTGGGGAGGGTTGGGTGGGGGGCAGTGCCGCTCGGCGCGACAGTGAAGACCGGTTGCCCTCCGCTTTCCGGCCCCCCATCCCTAACCCTTCCCCACCGCAAGCGGGGGGAAGGGAACGCGCGCTCCGTTCTAGCGATTGCCCTGATTCTGGCCTGCGCGCCGGCGGAAGCCGCCGGTGACAAGGCACTGGGGGAATATCTCTCCGCCGAATGCACGAGCTGCCATCAGAGCAGCGGCAAGCAGGTCGGTGGCATTCCGGCCATTGTCGGCCATCCGGCCGAGCAGTTCGTCGCGCTGATGAACGCCTATCGGCAGCGCCAGCGTGACAACCAGGTGATGCAGGCGATCGCGGCGCGGCTCTCCAGCGAGGAGATCGCGGCGCTGGCCGCCTACTATGAAAGTCTGAAACCCAATCCGTAGCCGGGCATGTGGCCCGAGCCGAGGAGGACAAGATGTCGGAGGATACCCAGCAGGCTTCGCGCCGGGCGCTGATGCTGGCGGCGGCCAGCGGCGTCGTCGCAGCGGCCACGCCGGTGCTTGCGGCGCCCAGGCAGACGGCGCTCGCCGACCTCAAGAAGGAGGCCGACGTCGCCTGCCTCTATCATTGCGACTTCGGTGATCCCCAGCGCTTCATCCAGATGCTGCAGAACATCGCCAACCATTATTCCGCCTATGGCGCCGACCCGTTCGCGCTGCAGCTCGCCATCGTCGCGCATGGCGCCGGCGTGAAGTTCTTCCTGGAGAACCTCGACGGAACGAGCTGGAGCGAGGAGGCCGCCGCGATCCCGAAGATCTTCGAGCGGGTCGAGGATGTCGCCAAGAACGGGCTGAAAGTTCATCTCTGCGAGATCACCTTCTCCCGGCTGAAGATCGACAAGAGCAAGGCGCGCAAGGCCGAGTTCGTCGGCTTCGTGCCGTCGGGCGTCGCCGCCGTCGCCGCGATGCAGAGCAAGGGCTTCGCCTATCTGAAGGTCGGATAGGGCCTGGACGAAATCTGTCACGCACGATGGCAAGGGGAGAGGGAACCATGTCGACCAGTCGCCGCACATTCCTGTCGGGCCTTGCCGCCGCCGGCAGCTTCGCCATCGCCTCGCCCGCCGCCCTTGGCCAGGCCAAGCCGCGCGTCGTGGTGATCGGCGGAGGGGCCGGTGGCGCGACCGCGGCACGGTACATCGCCAAGGATTCAGCCGGCGCCATCGCCGTGACGCTGGTCGAGGAGAATGAGGTCTACCAGACCTGCTTCCACTCCAATCTCTTCATCGGTGGCTTCAAGAGCTACGATGACATCAGCCATCGCTATGACGCGCTGGCGAAGAACCATGGCATCACGCTGGCCCGCGCCCGCGCTACGCAGATCGACCGCGACAAGAAGGAGGTCGTGCTCTCGATCGGTGATCGCCTGCCCTATGACCGGCTCGTCGTCTCGCCCGGCATCGACCTGAAATACGATTCCGTGCCCGGCTGGTCGAAGGAGGTCGAGGAGGCGATGCCGCATGGCTGGAAGCCCGGCCGGCAGACGCAATTGATCAGGCAGAAGCTCGACGCGGTGCCGAACGGCGGCACGATCGTGATGATCGCTCCGCCCAATCCCTATCGTTGCCCGCCCGGCCCCTATGAGCGCGCCTCCATGTTCGCCCATGTGCTGAAGGCAAGCGGCAAGCGCGACTGCAAGATCTTCATCCTCGACCCGAAGGACAGCTTCTCGAAGCAGGGCGTCTTCCAGGAGGGCTGGGAGAAGCATTATGGCGCGATGATCGAATGGCTCGGGCCGAAGGTGCATGACGGCATCAAGTCGGTCGATCCCAAGACCAACACCGTCGTCACAGGCTTCGAGACCTATAAGGACAGCGCCTTCGTCAACGTTATCCCGGCGCAGATGGCCGGCGAGATCGCCCGCTCCGCCGGACTGGCGCCGGCCGGCGGCTACTGCACGATCGATCCGGCTTCGATGAAGTCGGTCGCTGATCCCAACATCTTCGTGCTTGGCGATGCCTGCATCGCCGGCGACATGCCGAAATCCGCCTTCGCCGCCAATAGCCAGGCCAAGGTCGCGGCGATGGTGATCCGCGGCGAGCTCGCCGGCGGCCGCACCTTCCCGGCGCGCTACATCAACACCTGCTGGTCGCTGATCGAGACCGACGACACCATCAAGGTCGGCGGTCGCTACGAGCCGAAGGACGGCAAGATCGCGGCAAGCGAAACCTTCGTCTCGCAGCCGCGTGAGAGTGCCGAACTGCGCAAGGAGAACCAGGCCGAGAACATCGGCTGGTACGCGGCGATCACCGCCGACATGTTCAGTTGAAGCCATTCACCGCGCGGCCGCCTCGCAAGGCCGCGCCGAGCATTCCTTCCTTCTCAGGGTCCAAAACGCATGAAACTGCCTGTCGTCGCCGCTGCCTTCGCCGCTGTCTTCCTTACCACCAGCGCCCAGGCACAGGATGTGTCCGCCGGCGAGCGCTCGTGGAACAAGTGCCGTGCCTGCCACCAGATCGGCGAAGGCGCCAAGAACCTGGTCGGCCCGCAGCTCAACGGCCTGTTCGGGCGCCATACCGGCGCGGTCGAGGGCTACAGCTATTCGACCGCCAACAAGGGCGCCAACATCACCTGGGATGAGGCGGTCTTCGCCGAGTACATTCGGGATCCGAAGGCCAAGATCCCCGGCACCAAGATGGTCTTCGCTGGCATCAAGAACGACAAGGAAATCGCCGATCTTACCGCCTTCCTCAAGCAGTTCGACAAGGACGGAAAGAAGATGTGAGCCGGCTCATGCCGCGGTTCGCGGCTGCAGCCCGGGAGTGCTGCCGGTCAACTGCGTGGAAACTGGGCCTGCGACCTCCCTGGAATTGATCCATGTCAAAGCAGTCCGGCGGTGCCCCACTACCCTTGCGGGGATGCGCCGGGCTGGACAACTTGCGGCAGGGGATTAAGCTCCTTTGACAAGCTCCAATCTGGCTGACGGCGATATGTGATCGCCGGTGCCGATGACGGTGGAGACTGGCGATGGGACCTGACCCTGCGGGCACTGGTGACGTGCACCCGGTGCAGCCGACCAGGAAAGCCGAGCTCCTGGCTTTCCTCACGCTGGCGGTTCTGATCTGGCCGATCGTCGCGGTCGGCATCGTCGGCGGCTATGGCTTCCTCGTCTGGATGTCGCAACTGGTCCTCGGGCCGCCCGGCCCTCCCGGCTCGCCGCACTGAGGTCCCGCCATGCTGACAGGCAAGCGCGAGATCGACCGCCGCAAATTCCTCACCGGCGACATCCTGCCCGAGCGTGCTCCCGCCGCCGCTCGCCCGCAACGCTTCTTCCACATCTCCAGTGCGGTCGTCACCGCGCGCCCCGAACAATGTGCCGAGATCGCGCGCCTGATCGCCGCCCTGCCTGACACGGAGGTGCGCGCCGTCGAGGGCAGCAAGATCGTCGTGGTGATGGAAGGGCAGAGCAGCGGCGAGATCGGCAGCCGGCTTACCACCATGGCGCTGATGGACGGCGTGTTCTCGGCCAACATGGTGTTCGAGCAGATCGAGCCTATCGACGATTTCGGAGATGACAGATGAGCCTGTCCCGTCGCGAACTGCTGAAGGCCCAGGCCGCGAGCATCGCTGCGCTGGCCGCCAATGTCGGCACGGAGGCTGTCGCACAGCCCGTCGCCGGCGGCGTCGATGCGCTGAAGATCTCCTGGTCGAAGGCGCCCTGCCGCTTCTGCGGCACCGGCTGCGGCGTCATGGTCGGCGTCAAGGACGGCCGGGTGATCGCCACCCATGGCGATATGAAGGCCGAGGTCAATCGCGGCCTCAACTGCGTCAAGGGCTATTTCCTCTCCAAGATCATGTACGGCGCCGACCGGCTGACCCAGCCGCTGCTGCGCAAGAAGAACGGCGCCTACGCCAAGGATGGCGAGTTCACGCCGGTATCATGGCAGGAGGCCTTCGACACCATGGCGGCGCAGGCCAAGCGCGTGCTGAAGGAGAAGGGGCCGACCGCGCTCGGCATGTTCGGCTCGGGCCAGTGGACGATCTTCGAGGGCTATGCCGCGACCAAATTGATGCGGGCCGGCTTCCGCTCGAACAATCTCGACCCCAACGCCCGCCACTGCATGGCCTCGGCGGCCTACGCCTTCATGCGCACCTTCGGCATGGACGAGCCGATGGGCTGCTACGATGATTTCGAGCATGCCGACGCCTTCGTGCTCTGGGGCTCGAACATGGCGGAGATGCACCCGATCCTGTGGACGAGGGTGACGGACCGCCGGCTCGGCCATCCGCATGTGAAGGTCGCGGTGCTCTCGACCTTCACCCATCGCAGCTCCGACCTCGCCGACATTCCGATCGTGTTCAAGCCGGGCACGGACCTGGCGATCTTGAACTACATCGCCAACCACATCATCACGACCGGGCGGGTGAACAAGGACTTCGTCGACAAGCACACCACCTTCGTGAAGGGCGCGACCGATATCGGCTACGGCCTGCGGCCCGACGATCCACGCGAGGTCAAGGCGAAGAAGGCGCAGGACGTCACCGCGACGACGCCGATCGACTTCGAGGCCTTCGCCGCCTTCGTCAAGGACTACACGCTGGAGAAGGTCTCGGCCCTGACCGGCGTCGAGCCCGGCTTCCTGCAGCAGCTCGCCGAGCTCTATGCCGATCCCAAGCGCAAGGTCACCTCGTTCTGGACGATGGGCTTCAACCAGCATGTGCGCGGCGTCTGGGCCAACCAGATGGTCTACAATCTGCATTTGCTGACCGGTAAGATCTCGGAGCCCGGCAATAGCCCGTTCTCGCTGACCGGCCAGCCCTCGGCCTGCGGCACGGCGCGCGAGGTCGGCACCTTCGCCCATCGCCTGCCGGCCGACATGACGGTGGTCAACCCCGAGCATCGCAAGCATGCCGAGGAGATCTGGCGCGTCCCGCACGGCATCATCCCGGAGAAGCCGGGCTACCATGCCGTCGAGCAGGATCGAATGCTCAAGGACGGCAAGCTCAATTTCTACTGGATCCAGGTCAACAACAACCTGCAGGCCTCGCCGAACAACAGCAACGAGGCCTATCCCGGCTATCGCAACCCCGACAACTTCATCGTCGTCTCCGACGCCTATCCGACGGTGACGGCGATGGCGGCGGATCTGATCCTGCCGGCGGCGATGTGGGTCGAGAAGGAGGGCGCCTACGGCAATGCCGAGCGGCGCACCCATGTCTGGCACCAGCTCGTCAATGCGCCGGGCGAGGCGCGCTCCGATCTCTGGCAGCTGATGGAGTTCTCGAAGCGCTTCACCACCGACGAGGTCTGGCCGGCCGAGATCCTCGACGCCAATCCGAACTACAAGGGCAAGACCCTGTTCGACGTCCTCTATCGCAACGGCAATGTCGACAAGTTCGATGTCTCCGAGATCGATCCCGACTATGAGAACCGGGAGGCGAAGGCCTTCGGCTTCTACGTGCAGAAGGGGCTGTTCGAGGAATACGCCGCCTTTGGCCGCGGCCATGGCCATGACCTCGGGCCCTACGATCTCTACCATCAGGTCCGCGGGCTGCGCTGGCCGGTGGTCGACGGCAAGGAGACGCTCTGGCGCTATCGCGAGGGGCTCGACCCCTATGTGAAGCCGGGCAAGGGCGTCGAGTTCTACGGCAACAAGGATGGCAAGGCGCGGATCATCGCCGTGCCCTACGAGCCACCGGCGGAGATGCCGGACGAGGAATACGATGTCTGGCTGGTGACCGGCCGCGTGCTCGAGCACTGGCATTCCGGCTCGATGACCATGCGCGTGCCGGAGCTCTACAAGGCCTTCCCCGGCGCGCGCTGCTTCATGCATCCGGAGGATGCCCGCAAGCGCGGGCTGAACCAGGGCGCCGAAGTCCGCATCGTCTCGCGGCGCGGCGAGATGCGCACCCGCGTCGAGACGCGCGGGCGTAATCGCATGCCGCCCGGCGTGGTGTTCGTGCCGTGGTTCGATGCGAGCCAGCTGATCAACAAGACGACGCTGGACGCCACCGATCCGATCTCCAAACAGACGGATTTCAAGAAATGCGCGGTCAAGATCCTGCCGGTCACCGCCTGATGCGCGCGCCGACCGTCCTCAAGGCCGCGCTGGCGGCCTGCCTCGTCCTCGCCTTCGGCGCCGCCTTCTCGCAGGATGGCTCGCCCGTGAAGACCGTGCCGCGGCTCACCGGCACGCCCCAGCCCATGGCGCTCGAACGCGTGCCGGCGCTCGGCCGGCCGGTGGTCGACGACATCCGGCGCATGCGCAACTACCCGGAGCAGCCGCCGGTGATCCCGCATGCGATCGACGGCTACCAGCTGACGCTCAACACCAATCGCTGCATGGACTGCCACAAGCGCGAGTTCACCGAGGGCTCGGGCGCGCCGATGATCAGCGTCACCCATTTCCAGGACCGGGACGGGCAGGTGCTCTCCGACGTGACGCCGCGGCGCTATTTCTGCACCGCCTGCCATGTCCAGCAGACCGATGTGCCGCCCCTTGTGCCGAACCTGTTCCAGGACGCCAACGATGTCGGCCGTAAGCCGTAGCGGAGCGCTTTGATGGGCAAGCTCAAGGCGCTCTTCTGGCGGCTCTGGGGCCTGGTGGTCGCCTTCTGGCGGATCATCAGCCGGCCGAGCGCCTATCTGCCGCTCGGCTTCCTGACGCTGGGCGGCTTCGTCGGCGGCGTGCTCTTCTGGGGCGGCTTCAACACGGCGCTGGAGATCACCAACACCGAGAAGTTCTGCACCTCCTGTCACGAGATGCGCGACAACGTCTATCAGGAGCTGCAGTCGACGATCCACTTCTCCAACCGCTCGGGCGTGCGCGCGACCTGCCCGGACTGCCATGTCCCGCACAACTGGACCGACAAGATCGCCCGCAAGATGCAGGCCTCGAAGGAGGTCTGGGGCAAGATCTTCGGCACGATCTCGACGCGCGAGAAGTTCCTGGACATGCGGCTCGAGCTCGCCAAGCATGAATGGTCGAGGCTGAAGGCGAACGACTCGCTCGAATGCCGCAACTGCCACTCGTCCGTGGCGATGGACTTCACCAAGCAGACGCGCCGCGCGGCCGAGATCCATGGCCGCTTCCTGATCACGGGCGAGAAGACCTGCATCGACTGCCACAAGGGCATCGCCCATCTCCTGCCGAACATGACCGGCATCGAGCCGGGCTGGAAGGAAGCGCCGGAGCTGCAGGGCAAGGGCGCCTCCTGGCATGGGCCGGAGCGCGCCGTCAGCACCTATCTCGCCGAGATCGAAAAGCGCTGAAGGGCACAGTTGCCGACCAAAGCGCGAGTTGTCCCGGGCGACCGGAGGGAGACCCGGGATCCATTCCGGAACCTTCATCGGATAGGCTCCGGAATGGATCCCGGATCTCCGCTGCGCTCCGTCCGGGATGACCCGCGACTGGGAAAAAAGCCCGTCGCCCTCCATCAGCCTCTCAGCCGATCGCGCCGCGCTCGATCTGGAGCGTCTCGTCGGCGATCGCGTCGAGCAGGGCCGGCGTCGATTCCGTGATCAGGATGGCGAGGTCCGGCCGGCCGCGCCTGAGCTCGCCGAGCGTGCGCGCATAGTCGAGCGCCAGCGCAGGGGCGAGGCCCTGGAAGGGCTCGTCCAGCAGGAGCGCCGTGCGGGCGACCATCAGGGCCCGGCCGAGCGCCACCATCTTGCCCTGGCCGCCGGAGACGCCGCCGCCCGGGCGCTTGCGCATGGTGTGGAGCTGCGGCAGCAGCTTATAGACCTCGTCGAGCCGGCTTGCCCGCTCGGGCGCCGGCAAGGAGAGCGCCAGCGCCGGCAGGAGGATATTGTCCTCGACCGTGAACTCCGGCACCAGCCGGCGGTCCTCCGGCGCATAGCCGATGCCTTGCGCGGCGCGCTGATAGGCCGGCGTCGTGCCGATCTCCTGGCCGTCGAGATGGACCGCGCCGGCCTCGACCGGCAGCAGCCCCATGATCGCCCGGAGCGTCGTCGTCTTGCCGGCGCCGTTACGGCCGATCAGGATCGTCGTCTTGCCGGAGGTCAGCCCCAGCGACACCGATCGCAGCACCTGAACGCCGGCGATCGCGACGGTCACGCCTTCCATGCGCAGCATCACGCCACCCCCACGACATTGCGCAGCACGCGCTCATCCTTGAACACCTCGGAGGGCGGCCCTTCGGCCATCACCGAGCCGGAATCCCAGACGACGACGCGGTCGGCGTAGCGCTGCACCACGTCCATGTCGTGCTCGACGAACAGCGCCGTGACCTTGGCGCGACGCAGCGCGGCCATCAGCGTCTCCATCAGGGTGAAGCGCTCGATCGTGCTGACGCCGCTGGTCGGCTCGTCGAGCAGGACGAGGCGCGGCTTCAGCGCCAGCGCGATGACGATGTCGAGGAGCTTGCGACGCCCTTCCGGCAGAGTGCCGGCGAGCTGCCCGGCCTCTCCGTCGAGGCCGACGAGCGCCAGGAGGTCTTCCGCCTCGCGGCGGCGGCCATCGGCGCCGAGCGCCTTGAACGGCACCCAGATGCCGCGCTTGGCCGCGACCGCGATCATCAGGTTGTCGAGAACCGTCTGGTCGAGGAAGAGTTGCGGGATCTGGAAGGCGCGGGCGATGCCGCGCCTCGCGATCGTGCGCGGCGCCATGGCGGTGATCGGCTTGCCATCGAGATAGACCTCGCCCGAGCTCGGCCGGAGATAGCCGGTGCAGAGGTTGAGGAAGGTCGTCTTGCCGGAGCCGTTCGGGCCGATGATGGCGAGGAACTCGCCCTCGCGGATATCGAGGTTGACGCCGTCGGCGGCCTGCACGCCGTAAAAGGAGATGCGCAGGTCCTTGGCCTGGAGGAGGGGCGTGGTCATGCCGGTTCTCCGCTGCGGCGCCGGATCAGGCCGTAGAGCCCGCTCGGCAGGAAGAAGATGACGCCGATCAGCGCGACACCGATGATCAGGTTCCAGGCATCGGTGACGCCGACCGCCAGGGTGTGCAGCACTTCGAGGAAGAGCGAGCCGATGAAGGGGCCGGCGACGCCGCCGATGCCGCCGAGCACCGCGACCAGGACGAGATGGCCGGACGCGGTCCAGAAGGCGAATTCGGGCAGGATATGGCCGATCGCCATCGCCGCGATCGCCCCGCCGATGCCGGCGAGCGCGGCCGAGACGGTATAGGCGATCAGGAGCACGACCCGGACGGGAACGCCGAGATATTCGAGCCGGAGCTCGTTGGTGTGCACGGCGGCGAGCGCATGGCCGAGCGGGCTCGCAAGGTAGCGCTGCACGCCGTAGCCGACGCCCAGCATCAGCACGAGGCCGGCATAATAGAGCGCGGTGTCGAAGCTCGCCTTGTCGAGCGCCAGGCCGAAGAAGCGCGGCACTGCGAGACGCAGCCCGTCCGTGCCGCCGGTGATGCCGTAGAGCTTGGAGAGCAGCGCGTAGAGCACCATCGACATGGCGAGGTTGAGCATGGCGAAGAAGATCGCGCGGTAGCGCACCAGGAAGGCGCCGACGAGGAGGCCGGCCAGCGCCGAGGCGAGCGTGCCGAGCAGGAGCAGCACCACGAACTCGTTGAGGCCGGCCCGCGCCAGGAAGGCGATGGCATAGGCGCTGACGGCGTAGAACATGGCATGGCCGATCGAGATCAGCCCGCCGCGCAAGAGCACGGCAACGCCGAGCGCGGCGAAGCCCTTGGCGACGGCGAGGGTCAGCACGAATTGCAGCCAGGGCGCGGCGATCGGCGCGAGCGCCAGCGCGGCCAGCGCGATGAGGAAGAGAGCGGCGCGCATGGCGGTCAGATCCTCCGGGTCGCCGCCTGGCCGAACAGCCCGTAGGGGCGGACCAGCAGCACGACGAGCATGACGATGTAGGGGGCGACCGCATCGAGCGACGGCGCGAAATAGATGGCGAGCACGCGGGCGAGGCCGACGATGATCGCCGCCAGTGCCGCGCCCTCGATCTGGCCGAGCCCGCCAATGGCTGCGACGGCGAAGGCGAGCACCATGGTCTCGGCGCCGAGGCCGGGGGCGGCGCCCGCGGTCGGCGTCGCCAGCGCCCCGCCCAGCGCCGCCAGGAAGACGCCGAGCGTGAAGGAGAGGATGAAGACGCGGTTGGTGTTGATGCCGATGCTCTGCGCCATCTCGCGATCGGCAACGACGGCGGTGACGAGCCGGCCGATCCGGGTCTTCGTCAGCAGGATGCGCAGGCCGAGAACCACGATGACGGCGAGCGCGATCAGCAGCAGCTGGTAGTTGAGGTAGACGACGCCGCCGATCTCGGTCGAGCCGAGCAGCTGCATCGGCGTGTCCTCGGCGAGAGAGCGCACGCCGAAGACGATGCGCTGCAGGTCCTCCAGGATCAGGAACAGGCCGAAGGTGACGAGGATCTGGATCGCTTCCGACTTGCCATAGGTCCAGCGCATCAGGCAGCGCTCGACCAGCGGGCCGAACAGGGCGGCGACGATCGCGGCGCTGAACACCAGGGCCGGGAAGGAGAGCCAGGGATTCAGGCTCGCGCCGGCGATCCACAGCCCGATCGAAGCGGCGACATAGGCGCCGATCGCGTAGAAGCTGCCATGCGCGACGTTGAGCACGCGCAGCACGCTGAAGACGAGAGTCAGCCCGACGGCGACGAAGAAGATCAGCGCCGCGCTGGCAAGGCCGTCGACGGCGAGCGGAATCAGGGTGTCGAGCATGAGCGGCACCTGGGATTGATGATGAGAAAAAGGGGCGGGAGGGCCGAAAGGGCTCTCCCGCTGATGCGCTTACTGGTAGCTGCCGGGCTTGGGCTGGGCGGCGAGGAAGGCCGGGGTCAGCGTGCCCACCCACTTGATCGCGTCTTCGCCCTGGGGCGGCATCAGCGTGTCGCCCTTGTAGCGGACCATGCCGCCGATCACGGGGAACTTGTAGTCGGGCGACTTGGCGGTGACGCCGACGACCTGGTCGACGAGGCCGTCATTGTCCTTGCGGGTCACGGTGGTGCCGGTCAGCGTCTTGACCGTACTGCCGCGCATGGCATCGGCGAGCTCGTCGCGGCTCGGCCATTTGCCTTCGCTTTTCTTCAGCGCGGCCTCATAGGCGGCCTTCATGTAGATGATGGCGTTGGCCATCTTGATCGCGGGGAAGACCGGGTATTCGCCGTAGCGCTTCTCATAGGCCTCGACGAAGGCCTTGGTCACGGGATTGGCCTTGGCGTCGGGCGACATCCACCAGCCGTCGCCGAGCACGCCGACGATCACACCCTCGGGCAGGTTGGCGCGCTGCAGCACGGTTTCGCCCAGCGCCAGCACGACCTGGCTCGAGGTGAACAGCCCGCGCGGCTGGGCCTGGCGCACGAAGTTCTCAAGATCGGCGCCCCAGAGATTGGAGAAGACCACATCCGGCCGCGAGGCGGAAAGCTTCGAGATCTCGGTCTGGAAATTGGCCGAGCCGAGCTTGGGGAACAGCTCCGCCACGACCTCGACATCCGGCTTCAGCGCCTTCATCGCGGTCTTGAAGATCAGCGCCGCGTCATGGCCGAAGGCGTAGTCGGGATTGACGATGGCGATCCGCTTCACGTCCGGCTTGCGCTGCAGCAGATAGAGCGCATAGGCGACGAATTCCGGGATGGTGTTGCCGTTCGGACGAAAATAATACTTGCTCTTGCCGTCGAGCAGGAGCTGGTGCGTGTCGCAGTTCCAGCCGATCGTCGGGGCCTGCATCTGCTCGGCGAGCGGGGCCAGCGCCAGGCAGTTGGCGCTCGACAGCGCCGCGACCATCACCTGGTTGCCCTTGTCCTCGGCGAGGCGGCGATATTCGGCGATGACGCCCTGCGTGCCCTGCGCCTCGTCGACATAGGTCGCCTTCAACGGCACGCCGCCGATGCCGCCGCGGGCGTTGAGCATGTCGATCATCAGCTCGGCGGCGTTCTTGCCGGGCATGCCATAAGCGGCGGCTGGGCCCGAGGTGAAGGTCAGCACGCCCAAGCCGAGCGACGTCGGCTTCTCCTGCGCGAGCGCCGAGCTCGCGAGCGCGCCGAACGAGACCGCCAGAGCGGCCATCCAAGCTGATCTGATCATCTTTTCCCTCTCCGTTTCCGATCGGCCTCCTGTGCGGGTGCCGACGCCGTCCCTGCGCAACTGCGGCGCTTGGAGACTTCTATAAAAATCCTTGTGAAACTTCACAAGGATTTTTATAGAGGGGCCGCGAAGTTTTTTTGAGCAGGCTGCCCGCCGGACGGGCAGCGCGATTTCGGGAAGGCAAGAGGCGATGAAGACCCTGGCACTGACGGTGGAGAGCCGGACCGGCTCCGGCCCGCTGACCGCCGTGATCGACGAACTGGTGATCGGCGGCTGGGCCGGGCGCGACAAGGCAGCGATGGAGCACCACATGGCCGAGCTGGAGGCGCTCGGCGTGAAGCGGCCGACCTCGACGCCGGTCTATTACCGCGTCGCCGCTTCGAGGCTGACCACCGATCCGGTCATCGAGGATGTCGGCGCCAACAGCAGCGGCGAGGTCGAGGCCGTTCTGTTCGCCTGCGGCGGGCGAACCTATGTCGGTGTCGGCTCCGACCATACCGACCGCCAGGTCGAGACCTATGGCATCAGCGTTTCCAAGCAGGTCTGCGACAAGCCGGTCGCCGCGAGCGTCTGGCCCTATGAGGAGGTCGCCGGCCATTGGGATGAGCTGATCCTGCGCAGCTTCGCGGTGATCGACGGCGAGCGCCGGCTCTACCAGGAGGGGCCGATCTCGGGCCTGCTCGCGCCGGAGGACCTGATCCGTGGCTTCAACGGAAAGGCCACGCTGCCGGAGGGAACGGCGATCTTCGGCGGCACCATGCCGGCGATCGGCGGCATCCAGATGGCCAGCCGCTTCGAAGGCGAGCTGGAGGATCCGGTCCTGCGCCGCAGCATCAGCTTCGGCTACGACCTTAAGATTCTGCCGATCCGGGGTTGACGCGGCGGCCTCCGGAAGGACGATGGCGGCAACCTCAAACCGCGCGGTGCGACGTAACGTGACGCTTCTGGAAACGCCCAAGGACGCGCAGCGGCATGTCTCGCTGCGCGACCAAGCCTATCATGCGATCAAGCGCCTGATCATCACCACCGGGCTGCGGCCGGGCGAGATCCTGAGCGAGCCGGCCTTGAGCACGCAGCTCGACATCGGCCGCACGCCGATCCGCCAGGCGATTGACCGCCTGCTCAATGACGGGTTGGTCGAGGTGATGCCGCGCAAGGGCACGATCGTGAAGCCGGTCAGCCTCGACGAGATCCTCAACATCATCGATGCGCGCATCGTCAACGAGACCTACTGCGTGCGCGTCGCGGCCGAACGGGCGAGCCCGGAGGTGCCGGCCCAGCTCAGGCGCAATCTCGAGGCGATGCGCAAGGCGGCGCAGGCGCGCGAGATCGAGACGATCGCCGATCTCGACCAGGAGTTCCACGCGATCATCGCCAGCTCGGCCCGCAACCCGGTGATGAGCGACCTGCTGCGGAACCTGCACGAGCGCTCGGCACGGATGTGGTTCATCTCGCTCAGCACCAATGAGCAGCATTCGCGCATCTGCGACGAGCATTCGGCGATCGTCGACGGCATCGCCCGGCAGGACCCGGACGAAGCCGAGCGGGCGATGCGGGCGCATATCGAATCCTTCCGCGCCAACATCACCCGGCAGGGCTGAGCTCTCGCCGGTTCAGCCCGCGAGCGCCGCCTCGGCCGCCGCCGCGATCGCGAACAGGGCGGCATCCTCGCCGCCGGCCCGTGCCAGCATCAGCCCGGTCGGTGCCTCGCCTTCGCGATGCATCGGCAGCGAGATCGCGCAGCCGTCCATCATGTTGATCAGGGTCGGATTGCGCAGCATCAGCAGGTTGAGGCGGGTGAAGGCCTCGTCGTCGGCATCGCATTCGGCGATGGTTGGCGCGATCGTTGGAACCGCCGGCAGCGCCAGCATATCGAAGGCCGTGACCTCCTCGCGCAGGGCGGCGACGAAGGCGGCGCGGGCGCGTAGCAGCTCGATATAGTCGGCGCAGTCCTGGTTGGCGCCGCGCAGGATGCGCAGGCGCACGCGCGGATCGTAGCCTTCGCCCTTCGCCGCGATCAGTGCGCGGTGATGCGCATAGGATTCGGCCGCGGCGAAGCCGCCCTTGGCGTTGATCCGGGCGACCTCGCCAAAGCGCGCGAAAGGCAGCTCGACGATCTGCGCGCCGGCCCTGGACAGGGTGGTGAGCGCCCGGGCGAAGTCGGTCGCGACATGGGCATCGAGCCCGTCGAGCGCCACCGTCTGCGGCACGGCGATGCGCAGGCCGGCAAGGCCGATCGCCTGCTTCGGCAATTCGGCTCCGCTCATGATCTCGTGCAGGGCGCGGCAGCAGGCGACGCTCCTGGCGAGCGGGCCGATCGAGTCGAGGCTCTGCGAGAGCGGAAAGGCGCCATCGAGCGGTACGCTTGATGCCGTCGGCTTGTAACCGGTGATGCCGCAAAGCGCGGCGGGGATGCGGCAGGAGCCGCCGGTGTCGGAGCCGATGCCGGCCGCCGCCATCCCGTCCGCCACCGAGACCGCGGCGCCCGAGGAGGAGCCGCCGGGGATGCGGCGGGTCGCGCGGTCATAGGGCGAGGCCGGCGTGCCGTGATGCGGGTTGAGGCCGAGCCCGGAAAAGGCGAACTCGCTCATATTGGTGCGGCCCATGACGACGAAGCCGGCACGGCGCAGGCGCGCGATCGCAGGGGCGTCATGCTCGGTCGGCGCTGCGTCGGCGAGGACCACCGAGCCTGCCGGCGTCGGCTCGCCGGCAAGGTCGAACAGGTCCTTCACCGAGATCGGGATGCCGGCGAAGGGAGAGGGGCTGAGCCCGGCCGCCCGCAATGTGTCCATCGCCTCGGCCGCGGCGAGCGCGGCTTCGCGATGGACCTTGACGAAGGCGAGCGGGCCCTCGCCATCCGGGGCCTCGATCCGCTCGAGCGCGTCGCGCACGAGGGTGAGCGAGCGCGTCCGTCCCGAAGCGAGATCGTCGGCGAGGCTGGCGAGGGTCGGCATCATCGGTCAGACCGGGTCGAAATAGTGGATTTCGAGCAGGATGCAGCCCTTCTGCGACTTGAACGGCCCGTGCGGGGCATGCGGCGGGCGTACCGCATAGGTGTGCGGCGGGAAGCTCTCGCCGCCATTGCCGTCGGCATCGTTGCCGACGGTGAGGTCGCCCTCCATCAGATAGACCTCCTCCCAATAGTCATGGGAGAACGGCGCGGTGGTGTAGACGCCGGGCTGGAAGCGCAGCAGGCGGGTGCGCGTGCCGCGATTGTTCACCTCGTCGAGGGCGCCCGACAGTATCTTCTGCTGGATGCCGGCGGGATAGCCGGCCGGCACCTCCCAGCCCTTGGACATATCGAGGGTGTAGAATTCGTCGTGGCTCTTGTTGACGGGCATGGCGGGATCCTTTCGCCGGCTCAGGAGGCCGATTTGGTGTCGATGTCGTAGGAGTCCAGCATCGACTGCACGATGCCGCCGGACTTGCCCCAGTCATAGGTGCGGAAGGAGTGGCCCTTCGTCACGAAGGTCGCTCCGGCATAGAACATCTCGTACTGGTGATGGCGCGAGCCGAACTCGGAGCCGACCGCATCCCAGGCGAGCTTGTAGAACTTGACCCGGTCATGCGCGTTCGCCGCCGGCGACTGCTGGGTCTTCTCGATCATCGCCGCGATCTCGGGATTGGCGAAATCGGCGATCGAGGAGGGCAGCATGATCATGCCGCCGCCGGCGAGCTCGCGCAGCGAGTTCAGGATCTTCGGATACATCTGCTGGGTCAGCACCTGCGCCGAATAGAGCATGTGCCGGTCGGGCACGAAGTAGGGGCCGGCCTGCGTGCCCTTGGCCTCCATCGCGTTGACGAAGGCATCGACCATCGCGGCCTCGGCCGCGAGCTGGCCGAGGATCTCGCGCACCTGCGGGAACTGGGTGATGCCGTTGGTCTGGGTGGTGCGATGGGCGATGCCCATCAGGAATTGCAGCTTCACCTTGAGGCGGATCATCGCCTGGTAGTTCTGGTAGACATGCGCCGGGGTCGCGTGGAACTGCTTCTGGCACATCTCGACGCTGCCATCGATGAAGACGCGGTCCCACGGAACCTTGACGTCGTCGAAGAACAGCACAGCGTCGTTCTCGTCGTAGCGGCTGGCCAGCGGGTTGTCGAAGATCGAGCCCGCCTGCGCCTCGTATGATTTGCGCGAGAGCATCTTCAGGCCCTTGGTGTTCATCGGGATGGCGAAGGAGACGGCATAGCGCTCCTCGCCCGGCTGCATCGGCTGGATCGTGGTGACGAAGACCTCGTTGGCGACGACGCCGCCGGTCGCCAGCATCTTGGCGCCGCGGATGGTGATGCCTTCGGCGTCACGGTCGACCACGCCGGCGGTCAGGAACGGGTCGGCCTGCTCGGCCGCGTTCTTGGAGCGGTCGGCCTGCGGGTTGATGATCACGTAGGTCAGGTAGAGGTCGTTGTCGCGGGCGTAGCGGTAATAGGCTTCGAGCGCCGCGGCGCGGGCGGGGTCGTAGCCCTCGAACACCGGCAGGCCCATGCGCATGCCGGCGATGCAGGAGGCGACATGGTCGGGGGCGCGGCCGAGGAAGCCGCCATGGATCGCGGTCCAGGCCTCCAGCGCCCGGCGGCGCTCGACCAGGTCGGCATAGGAGGTTGGCAGCTGCCAGATCCGGTTGGCGCGGCCGCCGGTCTCGGTCTCGAAGGTCATGAGATCGCGGCGCGAGGCGTCGCCGGCGAAGTCGAACAGGCTGGCGACCGATTGCGCGACATTGCGGAAGGCGCGGTGGCTGGTGACGTCCTTGACCTTGGCGCCGTCGATGTAGATCGAGCGGTCGTCGCGGATGCTGGCCAGATGCTGCTGTCCGGTCTTGGTCATGGGGCTCTCCTCGCTGCTTTTTGCTGTCAGTAGTGGATGGGCAGCGGCCAGGACGGCTCGCGCTGGGTCTCGTCGACGAGGTCGCGATAGCGGCCGCGGAAGAAGATCAGGGGCGCCGGATTGCCGGGGCGCACGGTGTGGCGCAGCACCCGGACCAGGAAGATGACGTGGTCGCCGCCATCGTGATTGGCGTAGGGCTCGCATTCGAAATGGGCGAGCGACCCGGTGATCAGCGGCGCCTGGGCGTGACCGACGCTGCGCTTGGTCTCGGACCATTTGTCGCCGAGCGCGCGGGCGAAACGGTTGGATATGTGCTCCTGCTCGCGCGCCAGCACATTGACCGCGAAGCCCTTGGCCTCAAGCATGGCCGGCAGGCTGTTCGCCCGCCTGTCGACGCTGAACAGGACGAGCGGCGGATCGATCGAAACGGAGTTGAACGAACTCATGGTCATGCCGATGAGCTCCTCGCCGCTGCCCTGCGCGGTGATCACCGCGACGCCGGTGGCGAACTCGCCCAGGGATTGCCTGAAGGCCTTGGCGTCCATCGTCCCCTCCGGTTGCGTTCTGTAGCTTTGATTTGTTAGATAGCTTTGTAACAAAGCTATATTGATGAGTCAACAACCCTGAGGACGGGCGAAATATGTCGAGCGGGAACCCGCGCCTGACCGTGTCGAAGCCGGATCTGCTGGAAGGCGGCAGCGATGCGCGCTTCCGCGACCTGCTCTACGATCTCTTCGCCTTCGGCGGCCGGCTGGAGGAGGCGCGGGCGCGCTTCGCCGCCTATATCGGGCTGAACCCACCGCAATACCTGATCATGATCGCGATCAACCGGGCCGGGCCCGATGGCGAGGTCGGCGTGGCGCAAGTCGCCGAGCGGCTGCATCTCAGCGGCGCCTTCGTCACCATCGAGGTGAACAAGCTGGTAAAGAGCGGGCTCGTGGCCAAGCAGCCGCATGCCAGCGACAAGCGCCGGGTCAATCTCTCGGTGACGCCGCTCGGGTCAGAGATGCTGGAGCGCCTGGCAGCGCTGCAGCGGCCGGTGAACGATGCGCTCTTCGCCTCGCTCGACCGCGCCGATTTCGAGGTGCTGAGCGGAATCATGCGGCGGCTCGCCCGCGGCGCGAAGCAGGCGATCCATCTCGCCGACCATATCGTCGCCGGCGAGGAGGCGCAGGCGCGCGACTGAGAGCGAGCCGGCACGCATCTGAGCATTATCTTCGCTTGAGATGAGGCAGGTTCAGCACGCGAAAGTTGCTGAATCTCCGCTGTTTTGGCGATACAAAACGTTTGCGCAAACGTTTTGTATCGCTATCCTCTCCCTCTAGGCGGCCGTCGAGCCGCAGCGGGAGGCTCTGTTGGCGCGTCATTGCCGGTTTTCCAGCGTGCGCCGCCGCGCCGGGCTGAAAGTCGGGCTGCGCCGCCGCGGCGACCTTGCCGGCCGCGGGTGCGGCCGATGGTGACGATCAAGGACGTCGCCCGTGCCGCCGGGGTCTCGGTGACCACGGTGTCCCATGCGGTCAACCGCACCCGCCATGTGAACCCGGATACGATCGAGAAGGTCCAGGCGACGATCGAGCAGCTCGGCTACCAGCCGAGCGGCGTGGCGCGGGCGCTGAAGAGCAACCGCACCCAGACCGTCGGCATGATCGTCACCAGCTCGACGAACCCGTTCTTCGCCGAGGTGATCCGCGGCGTCGAGACCGGCTGCTTCGACCGCGGCTACAGCCTGATGCTGTGCAATTCCGGCGACGTCGCGCAGAAGCTCACCGCCTATCTGCGCACGCTGATGATGAAGCGGATCGATGCGCTGCTGGTGATGACCAGCAATGCCAGCTCGGATTTCTTCCGCCGGTTGGAGCAGATCAGGACGGTGCCGATCATCGCGCTCGACACGACGATCCCGCGCGTCGATTGCCTGATCAACGACGACTCGCTCTTGGGCGGGCGGCTCGCCGGGGCGCATCTGGCGGGCAAGGGCTTTGCCCGCATCGGCTGCATCACCGGCCCGGCCGAGCATCCGCGCAGCGCCGAGCGCCTCGCTGGTTTCACCGCCGCGCTGTCGGAGGCGGGCAGGCCGCTCGACCCCAGGCTGATGATCGAGTCCGATCTCACCGTCGGCGGCGGCCACGCCGCGATGGCCGCGCTGCTCGACCGCTGCGGTGCGAACCGGCCGGATGCGATCTTCTGCTTCAACGATCTCGTCGCCATCGGCGCGATGTGCGCGGCGCAGCAGCGCGGCCTGCGTGTGCCGGAGAATCTCGCGGTCATCGGCTATGACGACATCGACATCGCAGCCTTCACCTCGCCGCCGCTGACCACCATCCGCCAGCCGGCCTACGACATCGGCGTCAAGGCGGCCGAATTGCTGGTCGGCCTGCTCGATCATGGCCGGCCGCTGCCGCGCACGCTGGCGCTGGAGCCGGTGCTGGTCGAGCGCCTCTCCGTGACGCCTGCAACCAACCCTGGAAGGTCCGCATGACCCGCTACATCATCGATTGCGATCCCGGGCATGACGATGCGATGGCGATCCTCTATGCCGCCGCGCATCTCGATGTCGTCGGGCTGACGACCGTGGCCGGCAATTCCTCGCTGGAGAACTCGACCCGCAACGCCCTGGCGATCTGCACGCTGGCGGGCCTGAAGCTGCCGGTCGTGCCCGGCCTCGACCGCGCCTTGATCGAGCCGCCGCTCGACGGTGCCTATGTCCACGGCGCGACCGGAATCGACGGTGCCGAGCTGCCGGCGCCCGGCTACGATCCGCTGAACCGGCATGCCGTCGACTTCATCATCGAGACGGCCAAGGCCGCGCCGGGCGAGCTCAGCCTGATCGCGATCGGTCCGCTCAGCAATGTCGCCATGGCGCTGCGACTGGAGCCGCGGCTCGCCGGCTGGCTCAAGTCGATCGCGATCATGGGCGGCTCGACCACCAGCGGCAACCGCACGCCCTATGCCGAGTTCAACATCGTCTGCGATCCCGAGGCAGCGGCGATCGTCTTCGATGCCGGCGTGCCGCTCAGCATGGTCGGGCTCAACGTCACCCGCCAGGCCGGGATCGCCGAGCGCCATATCGCGAGGTTGCGCCAGGGTGGCGGGCGCGTCTCGGCGGTGATGGCCGATCTGCTCGCCTTCTATCTCGCCAAGATGCAGGAGCGCTACGGCACGCCGACCGCGGCGATGCATGACCCCTGCGCCGTCATCCCGCTGGTCAGGCCGGGGCTGATCACCTTCCAGGCGCTGCCGGTGCATATCGAGCTGGGTGAGGGCCCGCTGCGCGGCATGACAGCCTGCGACAGCCGGCCGATGCGCCGCGACCACGACCAGCCCGGCGCCAGCCGCCCGGCGAATTGCGATGTCGCCGTCGCCGTGGACGGCGACGGCTGCGTCGACGCCGTCATCGACACCATCCTCGGATATGACCGCTCATGATCCCGCTGCTCATCGACTGCGATCCCGGCCATGACGACTCCATGGCGATCCTTTATGCGGCAAAGCATTTCGGGCTGCGCGGCCTGACCACGGTGTTCGGCAATTCGATCGTCGAGAACACCACGCGCAATGCGCTGAAGATCTGCGAGCTTGCCAAGCTCGATATCCCCGTTGCCGGCGGCATGGGCGCGCCGCTGGTCGGCAGCTTCGCGCCGTCGATGATCCATGGTGCCAGCGGCCTCGACGGCGCCGACCTGCCCGAGCCGAAGCGCCGGCCGGTCGACATGCATGCGGTGACGATGATCATCGAGCAGGCGAAGAAAGCCGAAGGCGAGCTCGTGCTCGCCGCGATCGGTCCGCTGACCAATGTCGCGGTGGCGCTGCGGACCGAGCCACGGCTGGCGCGCTGGCTGAAATGCATCACGATCATGGGCGGCAGCCTCGATATTGGCAACGCTGCGCCTTACGCCGAGGCGAACATCCTGAAGGACCCGGAAGCGGCGGCGGCGGTGTTCTCCTGCGATGCGCAGATCTATCTCGCCGGGCTCAATTTCACCCGCCAGGCGATCCTCGACCGCAGCCATGCCGAGCTGCTGCGGCAGGCGGGCGGGGCGGTGCCGGAGACGGTCGCCGGCATGCTCGACTTCTATCTCGGGCGCAACGAGGCCCGCTACGGCAAGCCGATCTCGCCGATGCACGACCCCAGCGCCTTCGTGCCCTTCGTCCGTCCGGACCTGGTCGAGCACAAGCCCTTCCACATCCAGGTCGAGCTGGCGAGCCCGCTGCTGCGCGGCATGACCGTGGCCGACCAGCGCAATGTCACGCGCCGCCCCGACGAGCCGGAGCCGCCGCGCGCCAACGTCATGGCCGGTGTCCGCATGGATGGGCCGGCCGCGACCCGGCATGTGATCGAGACGATCGCGAGCTATGGGCGCGCCTGAGCGCGCCTGCAGTCGACTGGCCTGCTGCCTGCACCGAACAAGACTGATCAGGAGGATTGGATGACGACGCGCCGCACCGTTCTGAAGGGCATGACCGCCGCCGGCGGCATGCTCGCCGCGCCGCAGCTGCTGCGCGCCCAGGCCAAGACCGAGCTCAACGTGATCTGGGTCGGCTGGCCGGAAGGCCACATCACGCCGATGGCCGAGATGTTCATGAAGAACAATCCGACGATCAATCTGAAGCTCGAGCGCATCCCGTTCAACGAGCTGTTCCCGGCGCTGGAAGTGCGCCTGCAGGCGCGCACGCCGCTGCCCGACATCTTCTTCGCCGACGGGCCGCTGACCGCCTCCTATTCGATCCGCAAGCACCTTGCGGAACTGGACGGCATCCTCGGCAACGATCTCAGTCGCTACAGCAAGGCGGCGCTGGCGCAGGGCACCTACAAGGGCAAGCTGATGACGCTGCCCTATATCAGCAGCGGCATGGTGCTCTTCCTCAACCGTAAGCACTTCGCCGATGCCGGCGTCGCCCTGCCCGAGCCCGACGTCGCCAAGCGCTGGACCTGGGAGCAGACGCTCGAAGCCGCCAAGAAGCTGACCGACCCCGCCAAGAACCAGTGGGGCCTCGTCTTCGAGATGGCCGACCGGCCCTATCAGGCGCTGACCCTGCCGCAGTCGAAGGGCGCGCAGGTGCTGAGCGAGGACGGGTTGACCGCGACGGGCTATGTCGATTCCAAGCCCTTCGTCGACGCGATGCAGTTCTACGCCGACCTGTTCAACAAGCATAAGGTGACGCCGACCGGCGTGTTCGACACCAATCTCGCGCTCGAAATGTTCGCGACCGGCCGCGCTTCGATGTATCTCGCGACGACGCCGAGCCTCGCCTCGATCTCGTCGCGCAAGGACCTCGACTGGACGGTGGCGCCGCAGCCCTATTTCGAGGGCGGCAAGGCAGTGACGCCGACCGGCAGCTGGCATATCGGCATGAACCCGCGCACCAAGCAGCGCGCCGCGGCCGAGACCTTCATCAAGGCCTTCGCGCAGCCTGAGTATGTCGAGGCGCAGGCGCGTTTGCGGCCGAACCCGCCGGTGCTGAAGTCGGTCTGGGACTCGATGGGCGCCGAGCTCGACACGCCCGGCTGGCGCATCGTCCGCTCCGAGATGGAGAATACCGCCGTGCCGCGGCCGGCGACGCCGGGCTGGCTCGAATACGAGGACATCCTGCGCGGCGCCTTCCGCGAGATTCAGGGCGGCGCCAATGTCGAGCAGCGGCTGAAGAAGGCCGCCCGCGACATCGACCGCGAATTCGCCAAATATCGCGGCTGACCGGAGATGACCGCCTTGTCCGACCGGGCCTGCGCCCCTGTCGCCGCCTCGGAGGCGCCGTGTATCGCGCGGCGCCGCTCGGCCGATCCGATGCAGCCGCGCACGCTGGTGCTGCTTGCCTTCCTGCTGCCGGCGCTGGCCTTCCTCGTCCTGTTCCGGCTGACGCCGATCGTGATCGCCATCGGCGGCAGCCTGTTCACCCAGAACCTCGCCGGCGAGACCTCCTTCGGCGGCCTGACGAATTTCGCTCAGCTCTTCGGCGACGAGCGCTTCTGGAATTCGCTGAAGGTCACGCTGATCTTCAACATCATCATCAACCCGCTGCAGATCGCCATCGCCTTCTGCTACGCACTGCTGGTGATGGCACCGGGCAAGGGCGTCACCTTCTTCCGCGCCGCCTTCTTCCTGCCGATGACGCTCTCCACCGGCCTCACCGCCGTGTTGTGGAATATCATGCTCGATTCCAATCTCGGGCCGGTGAACGCCATCCTCGAAGGCATCGGCATCGGCCGCCAGCCCTTCTTCCTGTCGGAGCACCAGGCGCTCGGCACGATGATCGCCATCGCGACCTGGAAGGGCTGCGGCTACTGGATGATCTTCCTGCTGGCCGGGCTCTACCGTATTCCGGGCGAGCTCTACGAAGCGGCGCGCATCGACGGCGCCAGCCGCTGGCACCAGCTCGTCCACATCACCTTGCCGCAGATGCGTCGGCCGCTCGCCTTCGTCTTCGTCGCGGACACCGCGATCAACTTCCTGTTCTTCGCGCCGGTCTACATCATCACCAAGGGCGGGCCGAACGGCGCGACCGACCTCCTGATGTTCCGCGCCTATGAGAACGCCTTCACCTTCATCAACTGGGGGCGCTCGCTGGCGCTGTCGACGATCATCCTCGTCATCATCGGCGTGATCGCCGCGATCGAGCTCAGGCTGTTCCGCGACAAGGAAGGAGCCGAGGCATGAGCGTCGACCGCCGCTCCACCGTGCTGGCGCTCGGCACCGCCCGCTACGTCACGATGTCGCTGATCGCGCTCGTGCTGCTCTTGCCGCTGATCTGGCTGGTGGTCTCCTCGCTGCGGCCGCCGGCCGACATCTTCGCCCATGGCAGCCGGCTCGGCTGGAGCATGCTGATCCCCGACCGGCTGACGCTGGAGAACTATACCTCGCTCATCGGCACCGGCTTCCCGCGCGCCGTCGGCAACTCGCTCTTCGTCGCGCTGACGACGATGGTGGTCGGGGTCGTCGTCAACGCCGCCGCGGGCTTCGCCTTCGCTGTCTTCGATTTCCGCTTCAAGAACGTGATCTTCGCCTTCGTGCTGGCGGCGGCGATGATGCCGTTCGAGGCGATCGTCATCCCGCTCTACATCCTCGTGCAGAGCCTGGGGCTGATCGACACCTATGCCGCGCTGATCCTGCCTGATCTCGCCAACGGCTTCGTCATCTTCATGTTCCGCCAGTTCTTCGCTGGCCTGCCGCGCGAGCTCTACGAGGCGGCACGGGTCGACGGCGCCTCCTGGGGGCATATCTGGCTGAAGATCGCGCTGCCGATTTCCTGGCCGGTGGTGCTGACCGGCGGCATCATGCTGTTCATGCACCAGTTCGAGGCGTTCTTCTGGCCGCTGGTAGCGACGCCCTCGCCGGAGCACACGGTGGTGCAGGTGGCGATCGCCCGCAATATCAGCCTGGAGGGCACGGAATGGGGGCGATTGTTCTCCTCGACCACGCTGGCAGGCCTGGTCGCGCTGGTGCCGTTCCTGCTTTTCCAGAAGTTCTACATCCGCAACTTCGTCACGAGCGGGCTGAAATAGGGCGGATGCTACTGGAGAGCGTCACTGCTGTCCGGGCGAGCCGCTACTCCCCTTCTCCCCCTGCGGGAGAAGGTGGCCCGCAGGGCCGGATGAGGGGTTGCTCAGGTCTATCCGTCATGCTCGCCCTTGTGGCGAGCATCCACGTCTTGAACACCGCACTCGCCGCAGGAAGACGTGGATGGTCGGGACAAGCCCGACCATGACGATGAGACGTCGCGAGACCCCTCACCCTAACCCTCTCCCGCAATATGGCGCGGCTCACGCGCCCTTCAGCAGCGTCTCCAGCTTGGCGATATAGGCCGGCGGCAGCTTGTTGGCGCGGGCGCCCTTGAGCAGCGGCTCGATGTAATGCGCCGGCGCGCCGGCCGGCGCCGACGGGTTCGGCATGTCGTAGGTCGTCGAGGCCACGACCTCGCCGGCGGCGGTGTGAAGCACGATCGATTTATGGGCCCAATGGCCCTTGTCGGTGCCGGCCGACTTGTCCATCGCCGCCATGTCGCTGTCGGAGAGCTCGTAATGGACGCCCCAGGTCTCGGCGCCCTTGACCGGGGCGAGCCGCGCGCCGTTGTAGGCGCCGTCCGTCGTCGTGCCGAAGGAGAGCTCGTAATCCCTCAGGCAGGCGATGCTGAGCGCCTTCGCCGAAGGGGCGACGCCGTGGATCAGGTCGATGTCCATCAGGTTGGCATAGGCGAAATAGTTCACGTCGGTCTCCTTGGCAGGTTCGGATTGTGAAGGGTCAGCTCAGCGCGGCTCTTCGCGCAGGGCGTCCCAGGTCTGCGGCAGGGCAGCGAGCGGGGCGAGCGCATCGATCTCGGCGGCGCGGTGGCAACGGGCCTGACGCCCTGCCCCGATGGTGGCCAGCGGTGGCGGTTCGTTCCGGCACAGCGGCAGGGCGAAGGGACAGCGCGCGGCGAAGCGGCAGCCCGGCGACGGCTCGACGAGGTCGGGCGGGCCGCCAGGAATCGCGATCGGCTCGTCGCGGCTGCCGAGGCGCGGCAGGGCGTTCTTCAGGCCGAGCGTATAGGGATGGGCCGGCCGGCGGATGACGTCGCGCGTCGGGCCGGTCTCGACGATCTCGCCGGCATACATCACCGCGACGTGCTCGCAGTTCTCGATGACGAGGGCGAGATCGTGCGTCACCAGCAGCAGCGAGAAGCCGAGCCGCTGCTGCAGCTCGCGCAGGCTGCGGAAGATCTGGTCCTGGACGACGACGTCGAGCGCGGTGGTCGGTTCGTCGGCGAGGACGAGCGGCGGCTCCAGCGCCAGCGCCATGGCGATGATGGCGCGCTGGCGCATGCCGCCGGAGAACTGGTGGGGATAGTCGCGCGCCCGCTCCGGCGCAACGCCGACCATGGCCAGCAGCGCTTGCGTGCGGCGCCAGGCCTCGGCGCGGGAGACGTGGCGGTGGGCGAGGATCGCCTCGGCGATCTGGTCGCCGACGCGCAGGACGGGGTTGAGCGCATTGAGGGCGCTCTGCGTCACCATCGAGATGCCGGCCCAGCGCACGGCGCGGCGCTGCTCGGCGCTGGCTGAGACGAGGTCGCGGCCCTGGAAGGCGATGCTGCCGGCGTCGATGCGGGCATTGCCGGGCATCACGCCCATCACCGCCTTGAGCAAGGTGCTCTTGCCGCAGCCGGATTCGCCAATCAGGCCGAGATTCTCAGCCTGGCCGAGGTCGAGATCGATATTGGCGAGGGCGCTGGCCGGGCCGCGCGGCGTCGCATAGCTCGCGCTGAGGCCGGCGATCGAGAGCAGGGGACGGGTGTCGCTGGCTGGCATGGCGTCAGCCCGTCCTCAGGCGCGGATTGACGACCTGCTCATAGGCGCGGCCGACGAAATAGACCGCCGAGACCAGCACCATGATCGCGATGCCCGGTGGCACCACCCACCAGGGCGCGCGATACATCATCTGCGAGGCATAGGCGTCGTAGACGATCGAGCCCCAGCTCACCACTGACGGGTCGCCGAAGCCGAGGAAGCCGATGCTGGCCTCGGTGATGATCGCCCAGGCGAGCGCGAAGGCGACGCTGACCAGCGCGATCGGCATGATGTTGGGCGCGATCTCGCGATAGATGATGGCGAAATCGCTGGCGCCGGTGATGCGCGCGGCCGCGACGAAGGGCATCTCGCGCAGCGACAGGACCTGGGCGCGCACCACCCGCGCCGTCGAGCGCCACATCACCAGGGTCATGGCGATCACCATGGTGGTCAGGCTGCGGCCGGTGAGCGAGAGCACGATGATGATGAAGGGCAGGAAGGGCAGGCCGAGGAACATGTCGGTCAGCCGCATCAGGAAGGAGTCGATCCGGCCGCCGAAATAGCCGGAGATCAGGCCGATATTGACGCCGATCAGTACGGTGCCGAGCGCCGTCAAGCCGCCGACCAGCAAAGCCGGGCGGGCGCCGACCAGCATCTGGCTGAGCACGTCGCGGCCGAGCAGGGTGGTGCCGAGCCAATGTTGCCAGGATGGCGGCGCAAGGCGCAGCAGCTTGCCGGCGGCGTCATAGTTGCGGGCGACCGGGTCATAGGGCGCGATCGCGGGCCCGAGGATGGCGAGCGCGACGCAGAGGCCGAGGATCACCAGGCCGGTGGGACCGAAGGGGCCGCGCCAGACTGCGCGGAAGAAGTCGAGGATGATGCTTGGCATGGTCAGGCGTAGACGATGCGTGGATCGAGCAGACCGTAGAGCAGGTCGGCGATGAAGGTGCCGAACACGGTCAGCACGGCGATGAGCAGGAAGGCGGCCTGCGCGACCGGGTAGTCGGCGCGGCTGATCGCGTCGATCATCAGCAGGCCGAGGCCCGGCCAGGAGAATACCGTCTCGATCACCACCGAGCCGGCCACGGCCCAGCCGAGGATCATCGGCAGCGTCGTTGCCAGCGGCAGTAGCGCGTTGCGGGCGGCATGGCCGAAGAGGACGCGGCGCTCGCTCAGTCCCTTCATCCGGGCGAGCTCGATATAGTCCTCGCCGATGGTCGAAAGCATGGTCGAGCGCATCAGCAGCAGCGGGAAGCAGAGCTGGTAGAGCGTGTTGACCAGGAAGGGCAGCGCCAGATGGTGCAGGAAGTCGGCGGAGAGATACATCCGCCAATCCTGCTCGGGGAACGCCCCCGGCGTGACGATGTGGCCGATCGGGAAGAGGTCGAGCTTGATCGAGAACAGCAGGATCGCGAGCATGCCGAGCCAGAACAAAGGCGCCGACTGCAGCGCGGTCGCGGTGAAGACCAGGCTGATTTCGGCGGCGCCGCCGCGCTTCCAGGCGGCGATCGCGCCGATGACCGCGCCGATGAGATAGGCGGCGAGCATCGAGGGCAGGATCAGCAGGATCGTGTTGAGCAGGCGGCCCTGGATCATCTCGAAGACCGGCCGGTTGGTCTGGAAGGAGAAGCCGAAATCGAGGACGCAGAGATTGCGGAGATAGAGCAGATATTGCTCGAACAGCGGCCGATCGAGCCCGAATTGCTGGCGCATCGCCTCCTGCGCCTTGGGATAGAGCGAGGGGCTGATCACCGTCGCGGTTGGGTCGCCCGGCAGCAGCCGGAACAGGAAGAACATCAGAGTCGCCATGGCGAACAGCGTCAGGACCATGTGCCAGAAGCGGCGGAGCAGATAGCCGGCCATGGTTCAGAGCGCCGCTGGCTGGAGAGCGGGCGGCGGCACCCGGACGATGTCGGGATCGGCCGAGGGGATCGCGGCGATCAGCGTGCGCGTATAGGCATCGCGTGGCGCCGACAGCACCTGATCGACCGGGCCGGTTTCGACGATGCGGCCGCGATACATGATGGCGAGCCGGTCGCAGACGGCGCCGACCGTGGCGAGGTCATGGGTGATGTAGAGCATGGCGATGCCGCGATCGCGGGCGAGGCGCTTGAGCAGGCGGACGATGTCCCATTTGATCGAGACGTCGAGCATCGAGACCGGCTCGTCGGCGACGAGAAAGCGCGGCTCGAGGATGATCGCGCGGGCGATGCAGACGCGCTGGCGCTGGCCGCCGCTGAGCTGGTGCGGATGCTTGGGAAGATAGCTCTCGGGCGGGTTGAGGCCGACCTCGGCGAGGACGGATCGGACGCTCGCCGCCACCTTGGCCCGGTCGCGGACGCCCTGGTAGAGCAGCGGCCGTCCGACCAGCTCCTCGACCGTGTGCTGCGGGTTGAGCGCGCCATAGGGGTCCTGGAAGATCATCTGGACCTGGCGGTGGAAGGCCTTCTTGTCGCGGGCGCGGGCGGCGGCGCTGTCGCTGCCGTCGATCCGGATCGTGCCCGAGCTCGGCGTCTCCAGCCCCACCAGCAGGCGTCCGGTGGTCGACTTGCCCGAGCCGGATTCGCCGACGAGGCCGAGCACTTCGCCGGCGCCGATCTCGAAGCTGACGCCTTCGACCGCCCGCGTGACCTCGCCGCGCCGGCCAGGCAGCAGCGAGCGCAGGCCCGCCGCCGCGGCGTAATGCTTGGTCAGGTCGCGGACGTCGATCATCGCAGGAGGGCTCACAGATCCTGCGGCTATCACTTCGCCGGGGCGCGCAGGGCGCCGTCCGGGCCCCAGCTGTAGCCGGCCGCCTTCAGGATTGCCCTGGCCTTGTCGATGTCATAGGCCGGCAGCGGGATCGAGGCGTCGTGCCAGAAGGCGTTGACCGGGACGATCGGGGTCGCGCTGCGGCCGGCATCGCCGCCCAGCACTTCCTCGATGATCGCATCATAGGGGATCGCATGGGCCATGGCCTGGCGCAGCGCCTTGCTGGCGAGCGTCGGGCGGGCGGTGTTGTAGCGCATCGACATATGGCCGTTCGAGCGCGCCTGGATCAGCTTGACGTTCTTCTCGGCGGCGAATTCCTTGACCACGGTCGGCACGATCGGCTGGAAGGAGACGTCGATATCGCCCTTCTTGAGCGCGGCGCCGACGAGTTCGGCCGAGCCGAAGACGACGATCAGCAGGTCGGAAGCCGGCTTGGCGAAATGGTCGGCCCGGCGCTGCAGCGAGATCTCCTGGCCTTCGCGCCAATAGCGCAGCACGTAGGGGCCACTGCCGACGAGCGGCGTGTTGCGGAAATCCTGCGGCTTGGCGATGCCGGTCTTCTCGACGACGTCGCCCCAGACATGCTTGGGCAGGATCAGCACCTGGCCGAGCGTGTTGATGATGAAGGGGGCGTAGGCTTCAGTCAGTTTGAAGCGTACCGTCGTGGCGTCGACCACCTCGACCGAGGCGAGCTTCTCCAGGTATTTCTTGAAATAGGCGGCGTCCCAGCGCTTCAGATAGTCGAAGGAGAACTTGACGTCCTCGGCCGTGACGGGCTTGCCGTCGCTGAAGCTGTGGCCCTGACGAAGTCTGACCACCACGGTGGTCGGATCGACCACCTCCAGCGCCTCGGCGAGCCACATGCGCGGCGAGCCGTCGGGACCAAGCTCGACCAGCTTGTCGTAGACCAGGCTCAGCGTGTTGAAGTCCTCGACGATTGTCGCCGCCAGCGGGTTGAAGGTGCCCTGGTCGATGGTGCGGCCGATCTTGACCGCCGCGCCGGCCCTGGAGGTCAGGCGCAGCATGTTCCAGAGCGAGCGCGGCCCGTCCGAGGTGTCTTCATAGCCGGGGATCTCGACCTTGGCGGTGTTCATCGCGAAGGTGTTGACGACATAGGCGAGCACGGCTTCGGGCTGCTCGTCGGCGAGCACGCGCTGCAACTCATGGATCACCTTGCGGCGCTCCTGTGCGTCGTAGAGGGCAAGCTGCTTGCTGCCGAGCTCGTCGACCTTCGGGCTGGAGAAGGAGCCGACATTGGAATCGCCCGGGGCGCTGTTGCGCGAATTGAACTGGGCGTTGGTGAAGAAGTCCGGCTCCGAGCGCTGCGGCGAGCCCGACAGCACCGACATCACCACGTCGAAATCATGCTCCTTGAACCATTTCGACAGCATCGGATTGGGGAAGGGCTGCGGGTCGAGCGTGACCTTGAGGCCGAGCTTGCGCCAGCCCTCGGCGACATAGTTCGAGGTCTCGAAATAGTGCTGGTACTTGGCGGCGGGCCAGGTCAGCACCTTGATCTCGGGGACCGGCTGTTGCGCCTGGGCCAGGGGCGCGCCCAGCCCGATCAGCGCGCCTGCGAATGCCGTCGCCAGCCTCATCGTCCTCCCCCTTCTTGTTTTTCCGACCTGCAAGTCGCCTGCGCTTCTCGAAGAGCGCAGATATCGCGCCTGCCTGCCGCGTTCCCTGGCTCGGCAAGCTAGGGCCGGCCGCGGACCTTGCCCATTGCTGATTTCCGATGCAGATCATTCCAGATTGGAATGAACGGGATGGAGCGAGCCCGTGCGTAGGACCTTGCCGCCAACCCGGGACCTCGCCTGTTTCGAGGCGGTGGCGCGCCATCGCAGCGTGACGCGTGCAGCGGCCGAGCTCAATCTGACCCAGAGCGCCGTCAGCCGCCGTCTGGCCGCGCTGGAGGAACTGCTTGGGCAGAATCTCTTCCTGCGCGAGAAGCAGCGGCTGACCCCGACCGTTGCAGCCGAGGAATATGCCGAAGAATTGCGCAGCCTGTTGAACCGGGTCGAGGTCGCGACGACGCGGCTGCTCTCGCATGGCCGCAAGGGCGGCGTGCTGACCGTCGCCTGCTTGCCGACTTTCGGCTCGCGCTGGCTGGTGCCGCGGCTCGCCCGCTTCATCGCGGCGCATCCGACCGTCGACATCAACTTGATCTCGAAGATCCGGCCGTTCAGCTTCGAGGAAGACAAGGCGCATGCCGCGATCCATTTCGGCAGCCCGACCTGGCCGGGCGCTCGCATCCACCACCTGATGGACGAGCATGTGATCCCGGTCTGTGCACCCCAGCTGATCGGCGGCGAGGCACTGGCCAGCCCCGACGGCTTTGCCCGCCTGCCATTGCTGCAGCATACGACGCGGCCCTATCTCTGGCGCGACTGGCTCACTGACGCCGGCGCCAGCGGCGTCAACGGCATCGCCGGGCCGAAATTCGAGTATTATTCCCTCGTGATCCAGGCTGCGATCGCCGGGATCGGCGTCGCGATCCTGCCCGACTTCCTGGTGCGGGAAGAAATCCAGTCCGGCGCATTGATGGTCGCCTGCCCGCACCGGATGCGCTGCGAGGACGCCTATTTCGCCGTCTATCCCAAGCGTTTCGACGAGAACGTCAACGTCCAGGCCTTCGTCGGCTGGCTGCGCGACGAGGCTGCGCTCTACACCGGCGCGAGGCAGGCGAACGAGACAGAACCGTAAGCACGACGGCGCCTGTTGCACCTGAAACGGTATGGGACGGCGCCCTCCTGCCGGAATTTTTACCCGGACAATACCGGCGGGAATATCGGTCCGATTGCACGTCAATCGTGTAATTCGGCCATGCGGCGGCGCAAAAAGCAGGCAGGGTGCCAAAACTTTTGTGACGTCGGCTGCTGACATCCGCCGCGCTCTGGTTATTCTGACGGGACTTTGCACCCGGCCCATCGGCCGCGCGGTGGGCGCTTGTGCCCGCTCCGCAGCCCAATCAGATCGCTAAGAAGGACTTGGCATGACCTCTCCGATCCTCTCGGTCTCGAACCTGACGACCTCGTTCCGGGTCGAAGGACTCTGGAAGCCGGTGGTGCGCAACATCTCCTTCGACATCAAGCCGCAGGAAACGCTGGCGGTCGTCGGCGAATCCGGCTCCGGCAAGAGCGTCACCGCGCTCTCGATCATGCGCCTGACCCCGCCGAGCTCGAGCAAGATCGAGGGCTCGATCAAGCTCAACGGCAAGGAGCTGCTGACGCTGCCGGATGCGCAGATGCGCGAGATCCGCGGCAACGAGATCGCGATGATCTTCCAGGAGCCGATGACCTCGCTGAACCCGGTGCTGACCATCGGCTTCCAGATCGCCGAGGCGCTGATCCTGCATCGCGGCCTGTCGCGCTCCGAGGCTGAGGCCGAGACGGTACGCCTGCTGGAGAAGGTCAAGATCCCCTCGGCGAAGTCGCGCTTCCACGAATATCCGCACCGCTTCTCCGGCGGCATGCGCCAGCGCGTGATGATCGCGATGGCGCTAGCCTGCAAGCCGAAGCTCCTGATCGCCGACGAGCCGACGACGGCGCTCGACGTGACGATCCAGGCGCAGATCCTCGAGCTGATCAAGCAGCTGCAGCATGAGGAGGGCATGTCCGTCCTCTTCATCACCCATGACATGGGCGTCGTCGCCGAAATCGCCGACCGCACCGTCGTCATGTACAATGGCGACGAGATCGAGACCGGCCCGACCGAGAACATCTTCGCCAGCCCGCAGAAGCCCTACACCAAGGCGTTGCTTTCGGCCGTGCCGCGGCTGGGCTCGATGGAAGGGCGCATGCGGCCGATGCGCTTCCCGGTGGTCGACCGCACCACCGGCCTGTCCGACGTGCCGACCGAGACGCCCGACACGGTTCAGGCAGCCGAGCGCCCGGTGCTCGAGGTGGCGGGGCTGACGACCCGCTTCGAGATCCGCTCGGGCCTGCTCTCCTCGGTCAAGGGCCGGGTGCACGCGGTCGAGAACGTCTCGTTCAGCCTGAAGGCCGGCGAGACGCTGGCACTGGTCGGCGAATCCGGCTGCGGCAAGTCGACGACGGGCCGCTCGGTGCTGCGCCTGGTCGAGCCGCTTTCCGGCTCGGTGCTGCTCGATGGCGTCGACGTGCTCAAGCTCAGCCAGGGCGAATTGCGCGAGCAGCGCAAGCGCATGCAGATGATCTTCCAGGATCCGTTCGCCTCGCTGAACCCGCGCATGAATGTCGGTGCGGCGATCGCCGAGCCGCTGCTGATCAACAACCTCGCCAGCCGCTCCGAGGCGCGCGACAAGGTCGCCGATCTCCTGAAGCGCGTCGGCCTGCTGCCTGATATGGCGAGCCGCTTCCCGCACGAGTTCTCGGGCGGCCAGCGCCAGCGCATCTGCATCGCCCGCGCGCTCGCGGTCGAGCCGCGACTGATCGTGGCGGACGAGGCGGTCTCGGCGCTCGACGTTTCGGTCAAGGCGCAGGTGGTCAATCTGATGCTCGACCTGCAGGCGAGGATGGGCCTCGGCTATCTCTTCATCTCGCACGACATGGCGGTGGTCGAGCGCGTCAGCCACCGCGTCGCGGTGATGTATCTCGGCGAGATCGTCGAGATCGGCCCACGCGAGGCGATCTTCGGCAATCCGCAGCACCCTTACACCAAGCGGCTGCTGGCGGCGGTGCCGATCGCCGATCCGGCCCGGCGCCTGCAGAAGCGTCCGGTCTCGAACGACGAGATCAAGAGCCCGATCCGCCCGGCCGACTATGTTCCGCCGGTGCGCCAGTATCGCGAGGTCTCGCCCGGCCACGCGGTGATGATCTGGGGCGAGGAGTGGGAAGCCAAGCCTGTCATCGCCAAGGTGGCGTGAGCGGTCTTTCCACACGGTCTTTCCGGGCAGGCTGAAAACCTGAGCCCGGAACCCGTGAGCGCGCTGCCCTACTAAAAAAGCGCGGGTCGTCCCGGGCGGAGCGCAGCGCAGACCCGGGACCCATTCCGGAACCTCTTTCGGAAAGGCTCCGGAATGGATCCCGGATCGGCGCCGCTGCGCGGCTTGTCCGGGATGACAGCGTGATGGGTGGTGTCGAAGCCTGAGCTTCGCCCGGCCTCAAGCCGCCGCCTTCGCCAAAAACGTCTCGGCGTAATGGCAGGCGACCTGCCGTCCGTCGACCTCGCGCTTTTGCGGGCGCTCGGTGCGGCAGCGATCGGCGACGAAGGGGCAGCGGGTCGAGAAGACGCAGCCCGCCGGCGGGTTGAGCGGCGAGGGCAATTCGCCGCGCAGCACGATCTTCTCGCGCTTGTCGCCGCCGACGCGCGGCGTCGAGGCGAGCAGCGCCTGCGTATAGGGATGCAAGGGGCGGGCGTAGATCCGCTCCTTCGGGCCGTGCTCGATGGCATTGCCGAGATACATCACCATCACGTCATGGGCGATGTGCCGGACGACGCTGAGGTCGTGCGAGATGAAGAGATAGGCGAGCTTGAGCTCGTCCTGCAGGTCGGCGAGCAGGTTGAGGACCTGCGCCTGGATCGAGATGTCGAGCGCCGAGACCGGCTCGTCCGCGACCACTACCTTCGGCGACAGGATCAGCGCGCGGGCGATCGCGATGCGCTGGCGCTGGCCGCCTGAGAACATGTGCGGGTAGCGGGCATAGTGCTCCGGCCGCAAGCCGACCTTGGCCATCATGGCGCGGGCCTTCTCGGTGCGCTCGGCCTTGGAGAGGCTGGTGTTGATCAGCAGCGGCTCCTCCAAGATCGTGCCGATCTTCTTGCGCGGGTTGAGCGAGCCATAGGGGTTTTGGAAGACGAACTGGACGGTGCGACGCAGCCGCCGCTGCTCGCTCGCCGGCGGCGAGACGGCGTCGAGCCCGTCGAGCGTCAGCGACCCGGAGGTCGGCTTCTCGATCAGCGTCGCCATGCGCGCCAGCGTCGATTTCCCGCAGCCGGATTCGCCGACGACAGCCAAGGTGCGCCCGGCCTCGACCGCGAAGGAGACCTTGTTCACCGCCTGCAACTGCGCTGGCGGGCGGAACAGCCCCTGCCTGACCTGATAGGTCTGGACGAGATCGCGGGCTTCGATGACGGGAGTGCTCATCGGGCCGCCTCCTTTGCCGCGCCGGCTTCGTCGCGGGCGCGCTCGGCCTCGCGCTGGGCATCGCCGAGCGGGTAATGGCAGCGTACATGGCCGTCAGCCCAAGGCCTGAGCTCCGGCTGGACGCTGCGCGAATGCTGGGTGGCATAGGCGCAGCGCGGGCTGAACAGGCAGCCTTTCGGCCGGTCGTTGAGGCCGGGCACCATGCCGGGAATGGTGGCGAGCCGGTTCGCCCCTTCGCTGCGCTCGGGCAGGGCGGCGAGCAGCGCGGCGGAATAGGGATGCTGCGGGGCGGAGAACAGCGCGTCGACCTTGCGCTCCTCCATGATCTGCCCGGCATACATCACCATGATGCGCTGCGCGGTCTCGGCGACGACGCCCATATTGTGGGTGATCAGGACGAGCGCCATGTCGCGCTCCTTCTGCAGCGACATCAGGAGGTCGAGGATCTGCGCCTGGATGGTGACGTCGAGCGCCGTGGTCGGCTCGTCGGCGATCAGCAGGCGCGGATTGCAGGCGATCGCCATGGCGATCATCACGCGCTGGTTCATGCCGCCTGACATCTGATGCGGGAAGGCCTTGAGGCGGCTCTCCGGGGCCGGAATGCCGACCTGCTCGAGCAACTCGATCGAGCGGCGCTTTGCGGCCTTGCTATCCATGCCCTCATGCTTCTTCAAGGTCTCGGCGAGCTGGAAGCCGATGGTGAAGCAGGGGTTCAGGCTGGTGCTCGGCTCCTGGAAGATCATCGCCACGTCCTTGCCGGTGAGCTGGCGGCGCTCGCGGGCGGACATGGTCAGGAGGTCGCGGCCGTCGAAGCGCAGCTTGTCGGCACGGACGCGGCCGGGATAGCCGACGAGGCCCATCAACGCGAGCATGGTTACGCTCTTGCCGGAGCCGGATTCGCCGACGACGCCGAGCACCTCTCCCTCGTCGAGGGTGAGGTCGATGCGGTCGACCGCGCGCAGAGTTCCCTGGGAAGTCGGGAACTCGACGCTGAGGTTTTCGATCTCGAGCAGGGGCATGGGATCAGCGCTTCAATTTGGGATCGAGGGCGTCGCGCAGCCCGTCGCCGAGCAGGTTGAAGGCGAGCACGGTGATCAGGATGGCAAGGCCCGGGAAGGTGACGACCCACCAGGCGCGCAGCACGAATTCGCGGGCGTCGGCGAGCATGGTGCCCCATTCCGGCGTCGGCGGCTGGGCGCCGAGGCCGAGGAAGCCGAGCGCGGCGGCGTCGAGGATCGCGGTGGAGACGCCGAGCGTCGCCTGCACGATCAGCGGCGCAGCGCAGTTCGGCAGGATCTCCGAGAACATCAGCCGCGGCGTCTGCGCGCCGCTGACCTGGGCGGCGACGACATAGTCCTTCGAGGATTCGGCGATGACGGCGGCGCGGGTGATGCGGACATAGTGCGGCAGCACGACGATGGCGACGGCGAGCATCGCGTTCATCAGGCCGGGGCCGAGGATGGCGACGATGACGATGGCGAGCAGCAGGCTCGGCATCGTCATCAGGATGTCCATCAGCCGCATGATCGCGATGTCGGCGATGCCCTTGAAGAAGCCGGCGATCAGGCCGAGCACGATGCCGACGACGATGGCCAGCGCGACGACGGCGATGCCGATCACCAGCGAGAGCCGGGCGCCGTAGAGCAGTCGCGAGAGGATGTCGCGGCCGATCGCGTCGGTGCCGAGCGGATAGGAGAGCGAGCCGCCCTCCTGCCAGAACGGCGGCTTCAGGAAGACCGCGTTGTTGGTCAGGTTCGGATCATGCGGGGCGATCCATGGCGCGAACAGCGCGCAGAACAGCACGAGGCCGATGACGACGAGCCCGGCGACGGCGCCGCGATTGGCGCTGAAATAGGTCCAGAACTCGCGGGCGGGATGCGGCGGCGCGACGCTGGCGACGGGAGCTTGCAAGGTCTCGGTGCTCATGGGCGAAGGCTCCGATGGGAGCGAAGGGGCGGAAGAGCGTTCATCGGGCGTGCCTGATGCGCGGGTTGATCAGGCCGTAGGCGAGGTCGACCAGGAGGTTGACGCTCATCACCACCATGCCGAGGAGCAAGGTTCCGCCTTGCAGCACCGGGTAGTCGCGCCGGCTGATCGCCTCGATCAGCCATTTGCCGACGCCCGGCCAGGAGAAGATCGTCTCGGTCAGGATCGCGCCGGTGAAGAGCGTGCCGACCTGCAGGCCGATCACGGTGACGACCGGGATCAGCGCATTGCGCAGCGCGTGCAAAGCGACGACCCGCAAGGGCGCCATGCCCTTGGCCCGGGCGGTGCGGATATAGTCCTCGCCGAGCACCTCCAGCATGGCCGAGCGGGTCATGCGGGCGATGACGGCGAGCGGCACGGTGCCGAGCACGATCGCCGGCAGGACCAGATGCGACAGCGCCGACCGGAAGGCGTCGACATCGCCGGCGAGCAGGCTGTCGATGGTGAGGAAGCCGGTGACCGGCTCGATGAAATACTGCACCGCGATGCGTCCGGAGACCGGGGTGATGCCGAGCTGGACCGAGAACAGCAGGATCAGCAGCAGGCCCCACCAGAAGATCGGCATCGAATAGCCGGTGAGCGATATCCCCATCACGCCATGGTCGAAGATCGAATTTCGCTTCACCGCGGCGATGATGCCGGCCGGCAGGCCGATGATCAGCGCGATCAGGATGGCGCAGAGCGCGAGCTCGATCGTGGCCGGGAAGAGCTGGCCGAATTCGGAGAGGACGCTGTCGCGGGTCACGATCGACTTGCCGAGATCGCCCTGCACGACGCGCTCGATATAGCGGCCATACTGGACGAAGAGCGGCTGGTCGAGCCCATATTCCTTCAGCAATTGCGCATGGCGGGTGGGGTCGATGCCGCGCTCGCCGGCCATGGTCTCGATCGGATCGCCCGGCACGAGCCGGACCAGGAAGAAGGCCAGCAGCGTGATGCCGATGAAGGTCGGGATGACGAGGCTGACCCTGGTCAGGATGAAGCGAAGCATGGTTGCGCCAGTCTTGTTGGCCGGGCGTCTCGTCGCGCGGCGGCCTGTCTTGTGATCTTATTCAAGTTCGAATTCAGGCGCAGCGCAAACACCAGAACGCCGCAAAGATCAAGAACGCGGTAACAAAATCGGTGGATCGCCTGGGCGAGGGCGCAGGTTTTCCTCCGCAATCGACGCAAGACTTGAAAAAGCCCAGCGGCCTGCAGCGCAATATTGGGCATCTTGCCGGCATCGGCAAAGCAATGATCGCAATGCCGGTGCCGGGATTATTTGACGCGGCAGTTCAGGTCTTGGTCATCACTTTCCGACCGAGACGCCGTAGAAGGGTTGGCCGCCGAAGAAGTGGATCTTGTAGTCCTTCACCTCCTTGCGCACCGGCGTGAAAGCCTGGGCGTTGGCGAAGAGCAGGCCGGCGACATCCTCGTGGAAGATTTCCTGGAAGCGCTTGTAGAGCTTGCTGCGCTCGCTTTGGTCGGTGATCGTGTTGGCCTTGGCGAGAGCGTCCGACGCCTCCTTGTTGCACCAGCGCGCCCGGTTGGCGCCGGTCGCCACTCCTTCGCAGGTCCAGCCCGTGAGCAGGATCTGGCTCGGATCGGGATAGTCCCAGGTGTAGCCGAACATGCCGACCTCGTGCTCGCCGGCGCGGCCGCGCTTGAGGTATTCACCCCATTCGAAGGTCTGGATCGTCGCCTTGACGCCGATCCTGGCCCAGTCGGCCTGGATCAGCTCGGCAGCGCGGCGGCCGTTCGGCATATAGGCGCGCACGACGGGGATGGCCCAGAGCGTCGTCTCGAAGCCGTCGGGATAGCCTGCCTCCTTAAGCAGCGCCTTGGCCTTGTCGGGATCATAGGGGCGCGGCTTCAGGTCGGGATCATGCGACCAGAGCGAGGGCGGCACCGCCGAGGCGGTCGGCTTGCCGGTGCCCTGGTAGACCGCATCGATGATCGCCGGGATGTTGGTGGCGTAGGCGAGCGCCTCGCGCACGCGCTTGTCGCCGAAGGGCTTCTTCTGCTGGTTGAAGGCGAGGAAGCTCTGATCGGCGATGCTGCCCTGCAGCAGGTTGATGGTTGGCTCAGTCTTCATCGCGGCCAGATCGCCGGGATTGGGATAGCGCGCGATCTGGCATTCGCCGGAGCGGACCTTGGCGAAGCGGACGGCGGCGTCGGGGGTGATCACGAAGATCAGGTCGTTGACCAACGCCATGCGGTCGCGGTCGCCGGCGGCCTTGCTCCAGTGGTCCGGCACCGCCTTGAAGCGGATCACCGCGTCCTTCTGGTAGGAGAGCAGCGAGAACGGGCCGGTGCCGACCGGGGCGAAGTCGATCTGCTCGGGCGTGCCGGCCTTGCTCATCGCCGCCGCGTATTCGGCCGAGAGGATCGACATCGGCTCGACCGAGAGCGCCGAGAGCAGGGGGGCGTTCGGCTTGGTCAGGACGAGCCTGACGGTATGGTCGTCGACCTTCTCGACCGCCTTCAGGCTTGGCTTCACGATCTCGCCGAAGAACTGGTAATTGCCGCTGCCGACCTTGTTGTAGGGGTGGTTGGCGTCGAGCATGCGGTTGAACGAGAACAGCACGTCGTCGGCGTTGAACTCGCGCGTCGGGGTGAAACTCTTGCTGGCGTGCCATTTCACGCCCTTGCGCAGCTTGAAGGTGTAGGTCAGCGCGTCATCCGAGATCGTCCAGGACTCGGCCAGGCTCGGGATGATCTGCGAGCCGCCGCGCTGCGTCGCCGTCAGGCGCTCATAGATCTGCGCCGCCACGTCATAGGCGGTGTTCTGGCTGCTGAACTGGGGATTGAGGAAGTCGGGGCTGGCTTCCGAGCAGACGACGAGCGCCTGGGCATTTGCGATGGCGGGCAGCAGCAGGGCGCCGAGGGCCAAAGCGAGGGGGCGGGCGGATCGGGACATGGCGATCTCTCGGGGGCAGGCAGCGGCCGGATCGGGCGCGAAGCCTCATGCCCCGTCGTCTTCCGGCCCGGGAGGGCGCGGCCCGCTGGGGCCGCGCCGATTGGCAAGCATCATCCGTGCCGGCACCCGGCACGGATGATGGGTAGGCTCGCTTGCCGAGCTTACTTGATGTCGACGCCGTAGAAGACGTGGCGGCTGAACGGCGAGAGCTTGAAGTCGATGACTTCCTTGCGAACCGGCTTGAGCTGCACCGCGTGGGCGATGGTGAACCAGGGCGCCTGCTCCTTGAAGATCACCTGCGCCTGCCGATAGAGCTTCTCGCGCTCGGCCTGGTCGGTGATCGTCTTGGCCTTCGTCACCAGCTCGTCGAAGGGCTGGTAGCAGAACTTGGCGACGTTGCCGCCATTGTTCTTGGAGGCGTCGCAGCCGAGCAGGGTGTGCAGGAAGTTGTCCGGGTCGCCATTGTCGCCGGTCCAGCCGAACATGCCGGTCTGGTGCTCGCCCGCCTGCAGGCGCTTACGGTACTCGCCCCATTCGAAGGTCTTGATCTCGGCCTTGATGCCGACCTTGGCGAGGTCCGCCTGCATCAATTCGGCGATGCGCTTGGCGTTGGGGTTGTAGGGACGCTGCACCGGCATCGCCCAGAGGTCGATCTCGAGGCCGTTCGGGTAGCCGGCATCGGCCAGCTCCTTCTTGGCCGCCTCCGGATCGAAGGGATCGTCCTTGATGGTCTCGTTATAGGACCACATCGTCGGCGGGATCGGGTTGGTCGCCGCGACGCCGCTGGAGAGATAGACGGCGTCGATGATCGCCTTCTTGTTGATCGCCTTGTTGACGGCGCGGCGGACCTTGACGTCGTCGAAGGGCTTCTTGGTGGTGTTGTAGGCGAGATAGCCGATGTTCAGGCCGGGCTGCTCGAGGATCTGGACGTTGGCGTCCTTCTTGATGGCGTCGAGATCGGCCGGGTTCGGATAGGGCATGACATGGCACTCGCCCTTCTGCAGCTTGGCCCAGCGCACCGAGGCGTCCGGCGTGATCGCGAAGATCAGGTCGTCGATCTTGGCCTTGCCGGCCCAGTACTCGGGGAAGGCCTTGTAGCGGATGATCGCGTCCTTCTGGTACTGCACCAGATAGAACGCGCCGGTGCCGACCGGCTCCTGGTCGAGCTTCTCGGGCGTGCCGGCCTTCAGCATCGCATCGGCGTATTCCTTCGACTGCACACCGGCGTACTGCATGGCGAGGTCGGCGAGGAAGGGCGCCTCAGGCTGGTTCAGCGTGATCTTGACGGTGTAGTCGTCGACCTTCTCGACCGACTTCAAGAGCTTGGGCATGCCCATGTCGTTGAAGTAGGAGTGGTTCGAGCTGGTCACCTTGTAATAGGGATTGGCTTCCTTCCACTGCCGCTCGAACATGAACAGCACGTCGTCGGCGTTGAAGTCGCGCGTCGGCTTGAAGTTCTTGTTGCTGTGCCACTTCACGTTCTTGCGCAGGTGCAGGGTGTAGGTCAGGCCATCCGGCGAGACGTCCCACTTCTCCGCCAGGGCGGGCTGGACCTTGACGCCGCCGCGCTCGAACTGGACGATCGTGTCGTAGATCTGGGTGTTGGCGTCGAAGGACGTGCCGGTGGTGTTGACGCTCGGCGCGAAATTCTCCGGGCTGCCTTCCGAGCAATAGACCAGCGTCTTGGCCGCCAGCGGCTGCGCCGCCATCAGCGCCGAGGCCGACAGCGTCGCCAGCAACAATTTCTTCATGGGATCTCTCCTTGAGCCACGCTTCGCCTCGCAAGGCGAACGTTTTCCCCTGTTGGACCGGAAGCCTTGCGGAGGAAATTCCGCCGGCCGCCTTGCCAACAGCTTATTGAAAGTTGGCGGGCGCGAACAGCCGTCCGGGGCTCATCCTGGGCGTGTGTTTTTGCGCCGGAGCACGCAAAAGCCTCATCCGGAAGACCCAGCCCGTGGGGCTGGCCTTCGCCCTTGCGTAAGCCTATGCCATTGCAAGAGAATCACTGAGCGCCGGACCCGATATGCGCATCTGGATCAGGAACCCGCTCGCCATCCTCGCCGAGAATGCCGGGGGCGGGGTGGTGGTCGAGGACGGGGTGATCGTCGAGCTGGTCGCAAGCGGGGCCTATCCGGCGCTGCCGGTGACCGAGAGCTTCGATGCCTCCGGCCATGTCGTGCTCCCCGGCCTGATCAACACCCACCACCATTTCTACCAGACGCTGACCCGCGCCCATCCGGTGGCCATCGACCGCGAGCTCTTCCCCTGGCTGAAGGCGCTCTATCCGCTCTGGGCGCGCCTGCGGCCGGAGGATCTGCGGCTCGCGGTGCGCGCGGCGCTGGTCGAGCTCATGCTGTCGGGCTGCACCACGGCCGCCGACCATCACTATCTCTACCCGGCCGGTTTGGAGAACGCGGTCGATATCGCGGTGGAGGAAGCGCGGGCGCTCGGCATCCGCGTCACCATCTCGCGCGGCTCGATGAACCTGTCGCAGAAGGATGGCGGCCTGCCGCCGGACGAGGTGGTGCAGGACGAAGACACCATCCTCGCCGATTGCGAGCGGGTGCTCGGCCTGTTCCACGACCCCAAGCCCGGCAGCATAGTGCAGATCGCGCTCGCGCCCTGTTCGCCCTTCTCGGTGACGACCTCGCTGATGGCGGCCTCGGCCGAGCTGGCGACGCGCTTCGACGCGCCGCTGCATACCCATCTGGCGGAGACCGAGGATGAGGACGCCTATTGCCTGGAGGTCTACGGCAAGCGTCCGCTCGATCTGCTTGAGGAGGCCGGCTGGATGCGGCCGAAAACCTGGCTGGCGCACGGCATCCATTTCTCCTGTGAGGAGTGCGAGCGGCTCGGCAAGGCCGGGGTCGGTGTCTGCCACTGCCCGACCTCGAACGGCGTGCTCGCTTCCGGCTTCTGCAAGACGCGCGAGCTGGAAGCCGCCGGCTCAGCCGTAGGCCTTGGCGTCGACGGCTCGGCCAGCAATGACGGCTCGAACCTGATGGAGGAATTGCGCCACGCGCTGCTGGTCAACCGCCTGCACTACAAGAGCGCCAGCGCGGTGACGGCGCGCGACACGATCCGCTGGGCGACTGAGGGCTCGGCCCGCTGCCTGGGGCGTTCCGATATCGGCAAGATCGCTGTCGGCATGCAGGCCGATCTTGCCTTCTATCGGCTCGACGAGTTGCGTTTCTCGGGCGCGCACGACCCGATCGCGGCGCTGGTGCTGTGCGGCGCCAACAGGGCTGACCGCGTCATGGTCGGCGGGCGCTGGCGGGTGATCGACGGTGCGATCCCGGGGCTCGATCTCACGAGCCTGCGCCGCACACACGGGCTCGCGGCCGAGCGCTACGCCTGAGGTGGCACGATCGGTAAGGCCTCTCCCGGCCGCATCAGCGGCCTCAGGAACCCCGTCAGGTCATCCGTGACGAAATGGACGTGGGCCGCCTCGACGACCGCCTGCTCCGCGGCGTCGCGGAAGGGGTCGGGCGTGCGCGGGACGATCAGCACCGTCTTCATGCCGAGGTCGTTCGGCACGATCAGGTTCTTGTCGATATCCTCGAACATGGCTGCGCGGGCGGGATCGACCGCGTGCTTGGCGAGGAAGCTCTCATAGGTCGCGCGCTCGGGCTTGGGCAGGAAGCCGGCCTCGACGATGTCGAAGATGTCCTCGAAATGCTGGAGGATGCCGAGCTTGCCGGCGACGTTCTCGGCATGGCCGCGCGAGCCATTGGTCAGGATCAGCTTGCGGCCGGGCAGGGCCGCGATCGCCGCGCCGAGATCGGGATTGGGGTCGAGCATCGACAGGTCGATGTCATGAGCGAAAGCGAGGAAGTCGTCTGGCTCGATGCCGTGCTCCGCCATCAGCCCGTTCAGCGTCGTGCCGTAGCGCTCGTAATAGTAACGGCGCAGCTGCTGCGCGGAGAGGCCGTCGAGGCCGAACAGCTCGAGCAGGAAGAGGGTGATCCGCTCATTGACCTGCGGCCAGACCTGCGCCTCGTGCGAATAGAGCGTGTTGTCGAGGTCGAAGATCCAGTGGTTGACATGGCCGAACGCCGCCTGCTCCGGCAGGAGCGGGATGGCGGTGGTGATTGATGCATTCTGGTTCATTGGGTCATGTCATGTGGGACGCGCCATCATGACATGCAAGATGCTTGCAAAACGGTTGCGACGGCGAGGTCGCCCAAGCGGGGGAGCCGCAACACCCTTCCTTCTCCCGGATGGGAGAAGGTGGCGCGGAGCGCCGGATGAGGGCCTGCCCTATCCACAGAAGGCGAGACTGTACCGTCGTGATCCAACTACCAGCGGCGGTCCCTCATCCCTGCCCTTCTCCCACACGGGAGAAGGGTTCCCCGCGCTTCACGACGCACGCGTTGCTCACTTCCGGATGATCGTGCCCGAACCCGTATCGGTGAAGAGCTCGATCAGCGCCGCGTGCGGGACCTTGCCGTCGAGGATGACGACGGCCTCGACGCCCTTCTCCAGCGCGTAGATGCAGGTCTCGATCTTCGGGATCATGCCGCCGGAGATGGTGCCGTCGGCGATCAGGCGCCGGCACTGCTCGATGGTGAGCTCGGGGATCAGCTGCTTGTCCTTGTCGAGCACGCCCGGCACGTCGGTGAGCAGTAGCAGGCGCTTGGCATTGAGCGCACCCGCGATCGCGCCGGCGAAGGTGTCGGCGTTGACGTTGTAGGTCTGGCCGTCGGCCGCGGCACAGACCGGCGCCAGCACCGGGATCAGTTCTTCCTTGAGGATCGCCTTGAGTACGGTGGTGTCGACCGTCTCGGGCTCGCCGACGAAGCCAAGGTCGAGCACCTGCTCGATCTTGGAATCGGGGTCGACGATGGTGCGGGTCGCCTTCCGGGCGAGCACCATGTTGCCGTCCTTGCCACAGAGGCCGATCGCCTTGCCGCCCTCGCGCGAGATGTAGCCGACGATCTCCTTGTTGACCGAGCCGGCCAGGACCATCTCGACCACGTCGACGGTGGCGGCGTCGGTGACGCGCAGGCCCTGCTTGAATTCGGACTTGATGCCGAGCTTGTCCAGCATGCGGGCGATCTGCGGGCCGCCGCCATGGCAGACCACCGGCTTCAGGCCGGACTGCTCGAGCAGCACGACGTCCTCGGCGAAATCCTCGGCAGTCGCGGCATCGCCCATGGCGTTGCCGCCATATTTGATCACGATCACCTCCTGGTCGTAGCGCTGCATGTGCGGCAGCGCCTGGACGAGCAGTTCGGCGGCTTGCGAGGGCGTGAGGTTATGGGGGGCGTTCATCGGCAGGCTCCGCGAAGGCGCAGGGAGGCAGCCGCGCCGCGCCGCGTTCTAGCGGAAGATATCAGGCGACGAAAGCGCGCCGATGCCGGTCAGGCGCGCTTGGCGAACAGGGCGGCGATGACCAGGCCGAGCCAGCCCCCGAGCATCATGAAGCCGCCGGCGGGGGCAGCGCCGAGGAAGAGCCGCTCGCCGTGGAAGCCGCGCACGGCGAGATCGGTCGAAAAGAGTGCGATGCCGAGGATCATCAGCGAGATCGCGAGCCGCGCCGGCCAGTCGGCGAGCAGTTCGGCGCGCCTCGCGGTGCAGGCGGCGATCACCGTGGGCGCATGGAAGAGCAGCATCTGCCCGGCGATCTGGACGTTGTCGGAGGCGCCGGAATGCGTGCCGGCGGCAAGCAGCGTCACGCCGGTGAGCCCCATCAGCATGGCGATGGCGAGGTGGATGCGGGTTGCGGTGATCATGGGCGTATCCGTGTCGTAGGCCGGGGCAAAAGGCTGCAGCATCAGAGCTGTCGCTTCAAGGCTCGCGCATTCCCTTCCCCCCGCTTGCGGTGGGGAAGGGCTAGGGATGGGGGGCAGGAAAGCAGGGCTCGACCGTCCTTCAACGGCACGCCGAGCGGCGCTGCCCCCCACCCAACCCTCCCCACCGCAAGCGGGGGGAGGGCTTGAGCCGTGCACAAGCCACGCAACAATTTTCAAGCGATCGCCGGCAGCTACGGCTCCAGCCGCCGTTCAGCGTCCGCCGGGCGCGTTGCGGCTGAGTTGCGTCACCGGCGCGGGCGCCGAGCCGTGGCGGCTCTGGTGCTCCAGCTCGGCGTTGAGCTCGGCGCCGGAGAGCACGATCGTCGCCGAGAGCCAGAGCCAGGTCATGAACACGACGATGGTGGCGAGCGAGCCATAGGTCGCGGTGTAGCGGCCGAGCGTGCTGACATAGAACGAGAAACCGATCGAGGTCGCGACCCAGAGCAGCGCCGCGGCGATGGCGCCGGGTAGCACCCAGGCGAAGCGCGGCGGCTTGCGGCTCGGGCCGATCCAGTACAGGCAGCCGATCGCGGTGATGCCGACGAGGAAGAAGGCCGGCCAGCGCAGCCAGCGGATCAGCACTTCCAGCTCATGGCCGAAGGGGAAGAGCGCGGTCACCACCGGCAGGCTCGCGATCAGCGACAGGGCCAGGATCAGCACGACGAGCGCACTCAGCGTCGTGCCGAGCGAGACGAGGTTGAGACGGATGAAGCCGCGGCGCTCGCGCACGCCATAGATGATGTTGAGCGCATCGAAGACCGCCTTCATCGCGGCATTGGCGCTCCAGACTGCGACGAAGAAGCTGATCAGGAAGGTGACGGAGAGGTTGGCGGTGCCCTGGCTCGCCAGCCTGATCGCCTGCTCGCGGATCAGTTCGCGCGCCGCCAGCGGAAAGACGATGGTGACGTCGTCGAGCTGGCCGACGATCGTCGCTGGGTCGGTCAGCATGCCGTAGAGCGTCACCAGGAGCGACAGCGCCGGCACCAGCGAGAGCAGGGTGAAGAAGGCGACGGCGCCGGCAAGCGAGAGCACCCGCGCCTCCTGGACGCGCGCGGCGAAGCGCAGCAGCACATCCTTCCAGCCGCGCCAGGGCAGGGTGATCGGGCTCCTGGCCCCGCGTCCGCGTCTCGCCTGGCGCAAGGGCTCGCCGATCCGGCGCGAGACCAGGCCATGGACGTAGCCGGCGACGACGGCGGCGAGTCCGGCAGCGCCTGTCAATCGCTTGAAATAGGCCATGAGCGCTCCGGTCGAAGGCCGCCGATCTTAAACGGCTCCGTCGCGCTGCCAACGTCGTGGCGGAGGTTTTCGTTCCGGCCCGGTACTCGCGACGAAGCCGCTTAGAGGTTCGTTAACCTTAACAATTTCATAATCGCGTTCCCATCGCCATCGCGGCGCCGGCCGGATTCTCCTTGGCCGTAGCCGTCGTTCGAGCCGAGATCTTGATGAAGACCCTGCTGAAATCCACCGTCGCAGCCATCGCCCTGCTCAGTGCCGGAGCCTCCCTGGCCGCCGATCTGCGTGGCAGGGGCGTGCTGCCGCCGGCGCCGGAGCTGCCGACCTTCTACAACTGGAGCGGCATCTATCTCGGCGGCCAGGTCGGCTATTCCTGGGGCTCCGATCGGGCGAGCGAATTTGCGACTGCCGGCCGCGTGCCGCTCGGCCGCTCCTTCGACTACAGCCCGTCCTCCTTCATCGGCGGCGCCCGCCTCGGCTTCAACTACCAGTTCGGCGCGATCGTGGTCGGCGTCGAGGGCGACATCGAAGGCATGAATGCCGCTGAAGGGAAGGGCGATCTCGGCGGCACGGTCCGCGTGCGGCAGGATTGGCAGGGCTCGGTGCGCGCCCGCCTCGGCTACAGCCTCGACCGGATCATGATCTACGCCACCGGCGGCGTCGCCTTCACCAAGCTCGAATATGCCTATGTCAGTCCGCTTGCGGGCCTGACCGAGACGATCAATTCCTCCAAGACCGGCTGGACGGTCGGCGGCGGCGTCGACTACGCCCTGACCGACAATCTGATCCTCGGCATCGACTATCGCTATACCGATTATGGCCGCTTCGACCATGTCGGCGCGGGCGCTTATCTCGGCCGCACGGTCGAGCACGAGCCGTCCGCCCATGCGGTGCGCGCCAGCCTCGCCTACAAGTTCTGAGAGATCAGACGCCTCAGCCCGCCCGGCGGAACATGCCGGGCGTGATGCCGTGCACGGCGCGGAAGCTGCGCGAGAGATGGCTCTGGTCGGCAAAGCCGGCGGCGAAGGCGGCGTCCGCCAGGCTCAGCCCCTCCTGGATCAGCCGGTTGGCACGGCGCAGGCGGCGGTCGCGGATGAAGATGGCCGGCGTCGAGCCGGTGAGCTTCTTGAAGTCGCGGATGACCTGGAAGCGGGTGACGCTGGCGGCCGCGGCGAGAGCCTGCAGGTCGAGCTCGTCGGCGAGATTGTCCTCGATCACCTCCTCATAGCGCGAAAAGCGGCGTTGCGTGCCTGAGCGATCGAGCGGTTCGGCCGGGCGGTCGGTGTCGCCATGCCAGAGGATCAGGCGGCGCAGCGCAGCCAACAGCGAGGCTTCCGCGAGGGTCGCATCCGCCGAGGTCGATTCCGCATGCGCGGTGGCCAGGAGGCGGGAGAGGCTGGGGTCGTCGAGCAGCGCCTGCGGGAACAGCGGCGCCTGCGCCTGCCCAAGCTCGGCCGCGACCTCGGAAAGCAGCGCGACCGAGGGATAGAAGGTGCGGTAGGCCCAGCCCTGCTCGGCGCCAGCCTCGCCATCGTGCCATTCCTCGGGATTGACGACGAGCACCGAGCCGGCCGGCGCCAGCACCTCCTGCTTGCCAACGCGCACGCGCTCGCAGCCTTCGGTGATCAGCGCGATGACATAGCCTTCATGGGTGTGGCGGTCATAGCGATGCTCGCGAAAGCGCGCCGCGAGCAGGCCGAGCTCGCGGAAGGCGGCGTGGCGCCAGAACGCCTGACTCTCCTGTCGCGGCTCACTCATCGGTCAATCTGGTTCAAGACGCTGCCCGGCCCGCTCTCCTAATCCTGGGGCACGGACAGGAGAGAACCATGCTGCACAATGATCCGATCGCCAAGCTGACGCCAGAGGTCGTCGCCTGGCGCCATCACATCCACGCCAATCCCGAACTCGGCTTCCAGGAGGTCGAGACCGCCCGCTTCGTCGCCGAGAAGCTGCACTCCTTTGGCCTCGAGGTTCAGGAAGGCCTCGGCGGCACCGGCGTCGTCGGCACGCTGCGTTCAGGCTCCGGCAAGCGCGCCATCGGCCTGCGCGCCGAGCTCGACGCGTTGCCGGTGGTCGAGCGCACCGGCCTGCCTTACGCCTCGAAAAAGGACGGCGTGATGCATGCCTGCGGCCATGACGGCCACAGCGCCATGCTGCTCGGGGCGGCCAAGCTGCTCAGCGAGACCCCGGATTTCGACGGCACCGTGCACTTCATCTTCCAGCCGGCCGAGGAGAACGAGGGCGGCAGCATGAAGATGATCGAGGCCGGGCTGTTCGAGCGCTTCCCGGTCGAGGCCGTCTATGCCGTGCATAACTGGCCGGGTGTGCCCTTCGGCACGATCGCGGCCCGCGCCGGCGCTCAGATGGCGGCGGTCGACAATTTCGAATTGCGCTTCTTCGGGCTCGGCGCCCATGTCGCCATGCCGCATCTCGGCGACGATCCGATCCTTGCCGCCGGGGCCTTCATCCAGAGCGTGCAGCGCATCGTCTCGCGCGCCGTCGATCCTCAGACGCCGATCGTCGTCAGCCTGACCCAGGTCCATGGCGGCAATGTCGGCAACATCGTGCCCAAGGAGGTCTGGCTGCAGGGCACCTGCCGCTTCTTCGATCCGGCATTGTCTGATCTGTGCGAGCGGCTGATCGGCGAGATCGCGCAAGGTGTCGCCGCCTCGCATGGCGTCACCGCGACGCTCGACTACAAGCGCGGCTATCCGCCGGTGATCAACACTGCTGAGGCGGCGGCGCTGGCGGCGCGGGCAGCTTCTGCGGCGGTCGGGCCGGAGAATGTCATGACCGAGTTCAAGCCGAGCCTGGGCTGCGAGGACTTCGCCTTCATGATCCGCGCCGCGAGTGGCTGCTATGCCTGGATCGGTGCCGGCGAGGTCGGCCCCGGCGAAGGCCTGCACGGCGATCGTTATGTCTTCAATGACGGCATCGTCCCGCATGTCCTGCGCTACTGGCAGAACCTCGTCGCTGGCGCCTTGCCGAAGGCTGCGCCATGAACGCGCATCTCCCAACCCGCCGGGTGATCGAACGCCGCCGCGGCGGGCGCATCCTGCTCGACGGCGTCGACACGATCATGCTCGGCGCCAACGACTATCTCGGCCTTTCGACCGATGAGCGCGTGCTGGCTGCGACCAACGAGGCGCTGCGGCTCTATGGCAGCGGGACCGGAATCTACCCGGTCTTCGCGACGACGCCATTGCACGAGGCGCTGGCCGAGAACCTTGCATCCTTCCTCGGCGTCGAAGCAGTGGCGTTGTTCTCCTCCGGCGGCAGTGCCAATGGCGGGGTGCTGACGACCTTGGTCGGGGCCGGCGACGTCATCATCTCCGACCGGTTGAACCATGCCAGCATCATCGACGGCTGCCGGCTCAGCCGGGCCGAGGTCGAGACCTATGAGAACCGCAACATCGCTGGCCTGCGCCGGGCGCTGGAAGGGACGAGGCGGGCGAAGCGGCGCCTCGTCGTCACCGACGGCATCTTCAGCATGGAGGGCGGCGCGGCGCCACTGCCTGAGATCCAGGCGCTGGCGCGCGAGTTCGATGCGCTGCTGATGATCGACGAGGCGCATGCGACCGGCGTGGTCGGGCCTGGCGGCACCGGCACCGCACCGCTCTGCGGGCTCGCCAATGGCGCGCCGGACATGCTACTGACCGGTTCGCTGTCGAAGGCGCTGGGTGGGGCCAGTGGCGGCTTCGTCGCCGGGCCGCGCGTGCTGATCGAGGCGCTGAAGGGAAAGTCGCGCAGCTGGATCTTCACCATGGGGATGACCACAGCGAATGCCGCGACGGCGCTGACGGCGCTGAAGATCTGCCGCGACGATCCTTCGCCCCGCGAGCGGCTCTGGCGCAATGTCGCGCATTTGCGCGAGGCGCTGCGCTTCTATGCGCTGGCCTGCCATGACAGCGACAGCGCCATCACCGCGGTGAAGGTCGGCGGCGAGGAGCGGGCACGGGCGATGACCACGCGGCTGACACGGGCGGGAGTCTTCGCCCCGGCGGTGTCGTTCCCGATCGTGGCGCAGGGCGAGGCGCGCTTGCGCCTGCAGGTCAGCGCCGCGCACGAGACTGCCGAACTCGACGAGGCGGCTGCCGCGCTGGCGACGGCCTTCGCCGAGACGGGCTGAGATCAGCTCGCAGCGAGCCGGTAGAGATGTACCGGCTTGCGTGGGGCGCGCTTGATCACGCCCTTCGCTTCGAGGTCGAGCTGGACGGCCTTCAGCCACCAGCCGGCCGTGGCGCCCTGCGGGAAGAGCTCGTCCGGCAGGAGCGGCAGCAGCGCCTCCTTGGCATCCGGGACGGTCAGCCCCGGCGCCTCCTCCGGCAGTGCGGCGAGCAGCGCCTTGCGCATCGCCTGGTACTTGGCGCGGTCGACCCGCTCGGACTTGCCGGGCTTGTTGACGTTCTCGATCTCGATCTTGTCGTCAGGCATCGATCGTCCCCGTTGTCGTGATGGTCGGGTTGCGGAAGCCCATGGCGATCCAGGCGCCGAGCAGCTTGGCGTAGAAGGATACCGTGTGGGTCCTGAGGTTCTGGATGTCGGCCGGCAAAGCGGAGGCGTCGGGCAGGTCGCCGGTCATGGTCCGCAACTCCGGCTTCGGCCGCGCGCCTTCGGGCCAGAGGTGCGTGTAGAGGCTGAGCCAGTGCGCGCCTTTCATCTCGAGGAAGACCGGCGTGTTGCAGCAGGTCGCGACGATGCGGCGCGAACCGGCATCGGGCTTCAGCCTGAACTCGCGTAGGGTTTCTGAGCCCGAGACGATCTCGACCCGGTCCTTGCGGTACTCGGCTGATGGCGTCGCGCCATAGGCGGTGAGGATGTCGCTGCCACCAGGCAGCTTCGCCAGCCGAGCGGCAGCGGCGCGGCAGCTATCGCACAGGCATTCGGAGACGAGGATCGGGGCGCCCTGCACCCTCAGCCGCGTATGGCCGCAGGCGCAGCCGATCGTCATGGACTGGCTCATGCTGCGCGCTCCTCGGCGACGTGGAAGAGGTGGCGGATATAGCGGTCGAGATGGTCGAGGCTCTCGCGCGCCAGGTCGGGATCGTTGCCGGCCTTGGCGAGGACGAAGCCGCCCTGCAGCACGGCCTGGGTGTGCCGGGCCAGGCTTTCAGCCGTCCAGCCGGTCGTGGTGATGCCGTGGTCGCGGCGGGCCTGCTCGATATCGGCCTCCAGCGTCGCGGCATGGCCGAAGATGCTGCGGCCGCAGGCGTCGCGGATGTCGGGCGCGCTGGCATGGATCTCCTGCGCCATCGTCCCGACCAGGCAGGTGAACTCGTGGAGGTCGCCGGCGATGATCGCCTTGCGGAAGGCGACATAGGCGAGGATACGGTCGAGGGCGTCCGCCGGCTGGTGATAGGGGGCGGCGGCGAAAAAGGGCGTCACTTCCTGCGTCCAGAACTCGGCGGCGGCGACGCCGAGCGCCTCCTTGCTCTCGAAATGATGGAAGAAGGCGCCCTTGGTGACATCGGCAGCGCGGCAGAGATCGTCGACGCTGGTGCCGGCGAAGCCCTTGGCACGAATGACGTCCCGCGCCGCTTCGAGGAGGCGAGTACGGGCATTGCCGCGCTCGGGAGATTGCTTGGTTGGCCTTGGCATGGGAAATACATACCATTCAGTTGGTATGTTGCAAGCGGTTTCTCACTGACTGGCCGAGAGGTGTTCTCGACGCATTGACAAAAAAAATTGTCAATGCGAGCCTCCGGGGATGCTCGACCTCGACGTCATCGACGACCCCGCTCGCGCTGCCGTGGCGCTCGACCCGGTGAAGCGGCGGATCCTGGCCGAACTCGCCGAGCCAGCCTCGGCGGCTTCGCTCGCTGGCCGCGTCGGGCTGACCCGCCAGAAGGTCAACTACCATCTACGCGCGCTCGAAGAGCACCAGCTGGTCGCTCCGGCGGGCGAGCGGCATTGGGGCGGGCTGACCGAGCGATTGCTGGTGGCGAGCGCCGCGTCCTTCGTCGTCTCGCCGGCGGCGCTGGGTTCGCTCGGCGCCGATCCCGAGCGCAACCGCGACCGGCTCTCGGCGAGCTATCTGATCGCGCTGGCGGCCAGGATCGTGCGCGAGGTCGGGGCGCTCTGGCGCGAGGCGCGCCGGCAGGAGAAGCGACTGGCGACGCTCTCGCTCGACAGCGTCATCCGCTTCCGCTCGGCGGCCGAGCGCGCCGCCTTCACCCGCGAGCTGAGCGAGGCCGTGACGGCACTCGCCGCCCGCTATCACGACGAGAGCGCTCCCGGCGGGCGCTCGCATCGCCTCGTCGTCTGCGCCTATCCGGCGCCCGAGGCGATCCAATCCTGAAAGGATCAGAGTCATGCCGATCAAGAAGGATGGAACCGGCAAGCGCTGGGTCGAGATGGAGGTTCTCGTTCCCGGCACGCCCGAGCAGCTCTGGCAAGCGATGGCGACCGGGCCGGGTTACAACACCTGGTTCACACGCACGACGATCGAGGAAAAGGTTGGTGGCAAGCTCAGCTTCAGCTTCGGGCCGGAGATGAGCTCGACTGGCGAGATCAATCTCTGGGAGCCGCCGCATCGCTTCGGCTATACCGAATATGAATGGGGCGAGAAGGCCCCGCCGATTGCGACCGAGATCACGATCACCAGCCGCTCCGGCGATCAGTGCCTGGTCCGAATGGTGCATTCGCTGTTCGCCTCCAGCGATGACTGGGACGACCAGATGGAGGGCTTCGAGTCCGGCTGGCCCGGCTTCTTCGCGGTGCTCAGGCTCTATCTCACGCATTTTGCCGGGAAGAAGGGCGCATGCTTCCAGGCGATGCAGGCGATCGAGGGCGAGCATCTCGCCATCTGGAAACGGTTGACCGAGACGCTCGACCTCGCCGGCGCCAATGTCGGCGAGCACCGCGAATTGCCGGCGGTGCCGCAGGCCTTCTCGGGAATCGTCGAGCAGACCGAGCAGAGCCGGAAGCAGCGCCATGTCCTGCTCCGCTCCGATGACGGCGTCGCGCTGATCGGCAGCTACGGGATGGGCGACAAGGTCAATCTCAGCGCCTGCCTGTTCTTCTATGGCGATGATGCCGACAGGCGTGCCGCCGAGAGCGAGCCGAAATGGCAGGGTTGGCTCAAGGAGACTTTTGCTTCCGGCTGAGCGTTCGCCTCAGCCCCGCTGGCTCAGCAGCCACGCTCTGACCAGCGCAGTCTGCTCGGCGTGCCGCGGCTTGCGGGCGCTGACGACGTAGAAATCGAGCCCGCCGCGCATGCTCGCCGTCGTCGCCAGAGCGAGGCGGCCGGCAGCAAGGTCAGGCTCGACCAGGAAGCGGCTGGCGAGTGCGATGCCCTGACCGGCGATCGCCGCATCGATGGCGAGCGCGGTCTGGTTGAAGCGCGTGCTGCGGATCGTCAGAGGCATGGGGCGCCCCAGAGCGCGCTCGAAGAATTCCGGCCAGAGATCATGCCCGTCGCGCAGCAGCGGCAGGCGCGCCAACTCCTCCTCGTCAGCGTGCATAGCGGATTGGCTGACTGCGACGATCTCGTGCTCGAACAACAGGTCGGCAGTGAGGCCGGGGCCGAAGGGCGGGCGTCCCTGGCGGATGGCGATGTCGACGCCGTCGGACTGGAAATTTGCCAGTGCGTCGCTGGCGAGGATGTTGAGCTCGAGCTGCGGATGGGCGGCGGTGAAGGCGGGCAGGCGCGGCACCAGCCATTTTGCCGCGATGCTCGGCGTCGCGCTGATCGTCAGGCGCAAGGGCTGCGGGCGCAGCGTGTCGGTCGCCTCGGCGAGCAAAGCGAAGGCCCGGGCGACATGGGTCGCGTAGCTGCGGCCGGCGCTGGTCAGGGCGAGCAGGCGCGGCTGGCGTTCGAACAGCTTCAGGCCGAGCTCGCTTTCGAGGCCGCGGACATGCTGTGCGACCGCGCCTTGCGTCACGCCGAGCTCATCGGCGGCGGCGCGGAAATTGAGATGCCGCGCGGCGGCCTCGAAAGCGCGCAACGCGTTGAGCGAAGGCAGGCGCTGCTGCGGTTCGGTCATGCAGTAGTTTTTCTATCGATAAGACGCTGGCCAACTCGCTGGCGAGTTTATGCGGCTAGTGCGAGAAAGGCGAGGATGAGCTGCGCTGTTGGCAGCGCCTCGATACCTTTTGCAGAATGATGGAGCGTTCCATGGCAGGAGAAAAAGTCGCAATTGTTACCGCTGGCGGCAGCGGCATGGGCGCTGCCGCGGCGAAGCGGCTGGCGCAGGACGGCTTCAAGCTCGCGATCCTGTCGTCTTCCGGCAAGGGCGAGGCCCTGGCCAAGGAACTCGGCGGCTTCGGCGTCACCGGCTCGAACCTGTCGAACGACGACCTGAAGCGCCTGGTCGACCAGACCCTGGAGCGCTTCGGCCGCATCGACGTGCTGGTCAACAGCGCCGGCCACGGCCCGCGCGCGCCGATCACCGAGATCACCGACGAGCAATGGCATACCGGGCTCGACGTCTATCTGATGAACGTCATCCGGCCGACCCGGCTGGTCGCGCCGGTGATGGCGGCGCAGAAATCGGGCGCGATCGTCAACATCTCGACCGCCTGGGCTTTCGAGCCGGCCGCCAATTTCCCGACATCGGCGGTGTTCCGCGCCGGGCTCGCGGCCTACACCAAGCTCTTCGCCGACCAGTATGCGGCGCAGAATGTGCGCATGAACAATGTGCTGCCCGGCTGGATCGACTCGCTGCCGGCGACCGAGGAGCGCCGCGCCGGCGTGCCGATGCAGCGCTACGGCACCAGCGAGGAGATCGCCGCGACGATCGCCTTCCTCGCCTCGGACGGCGCCGGCTACATCACCGGCCAGAACCTGCGCGTCGATGGCGGCTTGATGCGTTCGCTCTAGAAGCGTAGCCATCGCGCCGCACGATTTGACGAACGGAGTAGGCGCGATGACGGGCAAGGTCGACTGGGATGCGAACCAGTATCTGCGCTTCGAGGACGAGCGGACGCGCCCGCCGCTCGACCTGATCCAGCGCGTCCGCCTCGTCGATCCGCGGCGCTGCATCGATCTCGGCTGCGGGCCCGGCAACAGCACCGAGCTGGTCGCGGCCCGCTTCCCGAGCGCGGTGGTCGAGGGCCTGGATTCCTCGCCTGATATGCTGGAGAAGGCGCGCAAGCGCCTGCCGCAGCTCTCCTTCACTCTGGCCGATCTGGAGAGCTGGTCGGCGGAGGGCCGCTACGACCTGATCTTCGCCAATGCGGCGCTGCAATGGATTCCCGACCACCCGGCTCTGTTCGCGCGGCTAGCGCGATCATTGGCGCCGGGCGGCGTGCTCGCCGTGCAGATGCCGAACAATCTCAGCGAGCCCTCGCATGTCTCGATGGACGAGGCCGCGGCCGAAGGGCCGTGGGCGGCCCGGCTCGCCAATGCTCGCGCGTCGAAAGCGGTGATCGGCTCATTCTCGGATTACCGGCGCTGGCTGATGGAAGCCGGTTGCGCGGTCGACATCTGGCAGACGACCTATGTCCACGCGCTTGCCGGACATGACGCCATCGTCGAATGGTTCAAGAGCACGGGCCTGAAGCCCTATATCGACCCGCTGCCGGCCGATGAGCGCGAAGCCTTCCTCGCCCTCTATCGCGAGAAGATCGGAGCCGCCTATCCGGTCGAGCCGGATGGCAAGGTGCTGCTGCGCTTTCCGCGCCTGTTCATCCTGGCTGCGCGGACGTAACTCCGGCGGTCAGTGTGATCCGGCCTTCGTCGCGGCGAGCACGTCGTGCAGGGCGATCTCGTGCGCCAGCGCGTTGAAGGTGACGTCGTCGATCTCGCCGCTCTTCAACAGGGCGCGCAGGGCCTCGCGCTCTGCCGCGAGGGCGGTCTGGCGCAGCTTGCTCTCGGCTCGGTACAACGCGACGGCCTCCTCCCGCGGTGTTTGGCCATCGTCGAGCAGCGCGAGGCGCCGCCGATAGGTCGCGATCAGGCCCTCGGCAACCGCCTGGTCGACGGTCGCGGCACCATCGGTGCCACCGCGATGGGCGACGCCTTCGAGCCGGGCGATCGCGGCTTCCGTCGCGGTGATCCGCGCCCGCCGCAATTCGGTGGCCTGCGTGGCGCCATGGCCGGCGGCCAGCCCGCGCACGATCGGCGGCAGGCCGAGACTGGCGATCGCCAGCCAGAGCAGGATCACGCCGGCAGCCAGGAAGATCGCGGCATCGCGCCCGGGGAAGGGCGAGCCATCGAGCGCCAGCACCGGGAATGACAGCACGCCGGCGAGCGTCACCGCGCCGCGCACGCCGGCGATCGAGCCGGCCAATCGGGTGCGCAAGGTGGTGTGGAACTGCTCCAGGCGCAGGCGCCGGCTGACGACGCGGCTCAGCGCGATGGCGACCGTGATCCAGACAAAGCGCAGCAGGATCAGGCAGAGCGTCAGCGCGACGATGATGCCGAGCGGTTGCCACAGCCAATGCGTGTCGATGAGCGCCGGCGGAACGGTGCGGATGATTGCCGGCAATTGCAGGCCGAGCAGGACGAAGAGGGTGCCGTTCAGGAGGAAGGCCAGCATCGTCCAGAACGAATGGGCGAGCATATAGGCGGAGACGCTGAGCCGGTTGGCGGTGCGGGTGCGCCCGACGGTGAGGCCAGCGACGACGGCGGCGAGCACGCCGGAGGCATGCACGGCTTCCGCCGCGAGGAAGGCGGCGAAGGGCAGGAACATCACGACCAGAACCTGCGCTTCCGGCGCGATCCGGTCGAACTTCGCCAGCAGCTTCAGCGCCCAGGAGACGACGGCGACCGCCAGCAATCCTGCGGCGATGCCGCCGGCGACGGCGAAGAGGAAGGCGAGCGAGGTCTGCCAGAACGAAAACGTGCCGGTCAAAGCGGCCGCAGTGGCGAAGCGGAAGATCACCAGGCCCGACGCGTCGTTGAGCAGCGATTCCCCTTCGAGAATGTGCATCAGGTTTTTCGGCACGGTCTCCTTGTCGACGATCGACGAGACAGCGACCGCATCGGTCGGCGAGAGCACGGCGGCGAGTGCGAAAGCGACCGGCAGCGGCATGGACGGCACCAGCCAGTGCAGGGCAAAACCGCAAACGAGGGTGGTGAAGAAGACGAGGCCGAAGGCCAGCGACAGGATCGGCCGCAGCAGCTTGCGATATTCGCGCTTGGGCGCCTCCCAGGCATCGGCGAAGAGCAGCGGGGCGATGAAGAGCAGGAGGAAGAGCTCCGGCTCCATCCGGGGGTGGAAGCTGGCGGTCGGCCAGGCCAGGGCAGCGCCCAACGCGATCTGGACGATCGGGAGCGGGATGATCCTGAACAGCCGGGTCAGCGGCTGCGACGCCACCACCGCCATGACCAGGATCAGGATGAAGGTGAATATCTGCATGAACTGCGCGGCCGGCCGGGTTCGTTTGAGGTCGGCCGCGAGGTTTATCGTCCGACCTCTTATGAGCCAAGCTCACCGGAGGTCGGTGCAAGCAATTTCAGAACGCGACCTTGTCGGCGCCCTTGAGCTGGAGCTGCTCGCGGGCATCGTCCGGCGTCGCGATCTCCAGGCCGAGGCCCTCGATGATCTTGCGGGCGGCGCGGACCTGATCGGCGTTCGACTTGGCGAGCTGGCCGGGGCCGAGCCAGAGCGAGTCTTCCAGCCCGACGCGCAGATTGCCGCCCATCGCGACCGCCATCGCCGCGATCGGAAGCTGGTGGCGGCCGGCGCCGAGCACCGACCAGTGATAGTCGTCGCCGAAGAGCCGGTCGGCCGTGCGCTTCATATGCGCGACGTCCTCGGGATGCGGGCCGATGCCGCCGAGCAGGCCGAAGACCGACTGGACGAAGAAAGGCGGCTTCACCAGCCCGCGATCGACGAAATGGGCGAGCGTGTAGAGATGGCCGATGTCGTAGCACTCGATCTCGAAGCGCGTGCCGTTCTCGGCGCAGGTGGTCAGGATGTTGGCGATGTCCTTGAAGGTGTTCTTGAAGACGCGGTCGTCCGAGCCTTCGAGATAGGGCCGCTCCCAATCGTGCTTGAACTCCTTGAAGCGGTTCAGCATCGGGTAGAGCCCGAAATTCATCGAGCCCATGTTGAGCGAGGCGACCTCGGGCTTGAAATGGGCGCAGGGCTTGAGGCGCTCCTCGACCAGCATGGTCGGGGCGCCGCCGGTGGTGATGTTGATGACGCAGTTCGAGCGCTGCTTGATCACCTTGAGGAAGGGCTCGAAGGCCTCGGGCGACTGGTCGGGCTGGCCGGTCTTCGGATTGCGGGCATGGACATGGACCAGCGCCGCCCCAGCCTCGGCCGCGCCGACGGCGGCATCGATGATCTCCTCGGGCGTCACCGGCAGATAGGGCGACATCGAGGGGGTGTGGATCGCGCCGGTGACGGCGCAGGTGATGATGACTTTGCGGTTCTTGGCCATGCGATTTGAGTCCTTCGCTGATCCCTAAATCTCTGAAACTCACGCCGGCTTGCGCTTCGCGGCGCGCTTATGCGCCTGCAAAGCCGCGAGGCGGCCATCGCGCCAGTCGCTCAGGCGCTTGACGCGGGTCGCTTCCTGCGCACCGCGCCATTCGCGCATGACCTCGGCGACCGTCTCGGGCTTGAACGGATTGCCGAGCCCCTCCGAGGATTTGACCATGCGATCGAGCGACTCGGAATAGCGTGAGCAGTAGTCGGGGATCCCGCCCGGCGCATTGAGTTCGATCGTCTCGAACGGGCCCATGAACGACCAGCGCAGGCCGAGCCCGTCGCGGATGGTCTTGTCGACATCCTCGGCGCTGGCGACGCCCTCGCCGACGAGGCGGAAGGCTTCGGCCAGCAGCACCGCCTGCAGGCGGTTGAGCACGAAGCCGGGCTTCTCCTTGCGCAGCATGATCGCGACCTGGCCGGCCTGTTCGTAGATGCGCTTGGCCTTGGCGACGACCTTGGGGGCGGTCCAGGGCGCCGGCGCCAGTTCGACGATCGGGACCAGATGCGGCGGGTTGACCGGGTGGGCGACGAGGCAGCGGGCCCGGCCCTTCAGCTCTTCCGAAAAGGTCGAGGCCATGATGAAGGAGGTCGAGGAGGCCAGGATCGCGGAGGCCGGCGCGAGCGCGTCCATCTGGGCGAAGAGCTCGCGCTTGGCCTCGACCGTCTCCGGCCCGTTCTCCTGCACCAGCGCCACGCCTTTCAGCGCATCGGCGAGGTCCTTGGCGACGCGGATGCGGGCGAGCGACCCCGCGGGATCGTCGACGAGGCCGTGGCCTGCGAGTTCCTTGAGGTTCTTGCCGATATGGGTGCGGGCGGCCTTGGCGGCCTCCAGCTTCACATCGTGCAGCGCGACCTCGAAGCCATGGCTGGCGAAGACGGTGGCCCAGGCGCGGCCGATCAGGCCCGAGCCGACGATGGCGATCTTGGTCATGCGGGAACATCCATGGTCAGACGAACGGGAACCACGCCGTCATTCCGGGGCACGCCGCAGGCGTGAGCCCGGAACCCATAACCACAGGTGGTCGTGGGCAAGGTGCGACAATGGTGGCGATTCTTTTGGGACCGACAACGGTTATGGGTTCCGGGCTCTTCGCTGCGCGAAGCCCCGGAAAGACGGGGGATGCGCATCACAGCCACAGCACCTGCCGCCGCAGCGCAAGGTCCTGGCTGAGGGCGCGGGATGGGCCGATATGGGTGACCTGGCCGCGTTCGAGCACGACGGTGCGGTCGGAGAGCGCCAGCGCCAGGTCGAGATGGTGATCGACGATGACGATGGCGATCTCCTTGCGCAGCTTGTCGAAGGCCTCGAACAATTCCTCGACCACCGCCGGCGCCAGGCCCTCGAAGGGCTCGTCGAGCAGGAGCACCTTGGTGTCGCCGGAAAGCGCGCGCGCCACCGCGACCATCTGCTGCTCCCCGCCGGAGAGATAGTCGGCGGGCGACTGCCAGCGCTCTTTGATGCGCGGGAAGAAGGAGAAGATCTTCTCGTCTTCCCAATGGGTGCCGTTGCCGGTGCGGCGGCGCAGGCGGCCGAGCTCCATATTGTCCTTGACGCTCATGCCGGCGAAGAGGCCGCGCCCCTGTGGGACATAGGCGATGCCGGCGCGGGCGATCTGGGCCGGCGGCAGGCGGGCGATGTCGCCGCCGGCAAGGCTGATCGTACCGGAGGCGGGCGGGGCGATGCCGGTGATGGTCTTGAGCAGGGTCGACTTGCCGGCGCCGTTGCGGCCGAGCAGGGCGACAATCTCGTTCTCGTGCACGCCGAAGCTGACCTGCCGCAGGATGTGGCTCTTGCCGTAGAAGGTGTCGACGTTGTCGAGACCGAGCAGCACCTTGTCGCCAGCGGCGCTCTCACGCGGCTTCTCGGCCAGGGCATGGGCGCCAGAGCCGATGTAGACCTCCTGCACCTTGGGCGAGGAGCGGGCGTCCTCGACCGTGCCGTCGACCAGCACCGAGCCCTCGTTCATCACCGTGACATGGTCGGCGATGGCGAAGACGCGGTCGATGTCATGCTCGACCAGGAGCACCGGCAGGTCGGTCGAGATCGACTTGATCAGGTTGCCGACGCGCTCGCGCTCGGCTGCGGCGAGGCCGGCAAGCGGCTCGTCGAGGAGGAGCACGCGCGGGCTGGTCGCCAAGGCGAGGCTCATGTCGAGCAGGCGCTGGCCGCCATAGCTGAGCGAGCCGGCCTCCGCCGCTTCGATGCCGGAGAGGCCCATGGTCGAGATGACCTGGCGGGTCTCGTCATTGACCTGATCGAGGCCGCCTGCCGCCTGCCAGAGGCCGAAGCGCTCCGGCGCCCGCGCCTGCACGGCGAGGCGGACATTCTCGGCGACGGAGAGCGCCGGGAAGAGGTTGGTGATCTGGAAGGCGCGGCCGATGCCGGCTTGCGTGATCGCCTCGGGCGAGAGCCCGGCCACGTTGCGCTCGCGCAGGCGGACCTCGCCGCGATCAGGTGAGAACATGCCGGAGATCAGGTTGAAGGCGGTGGTCTTGCCGGCGCCGTTCGGGCCGATCAGCGCGTGCAGCTTGCGGTCATGCATGGCGATGTCGACGTTCTCGACCGCCTTGATGCCCCCGAAGCTCTTGGCGAGGCCGGTCGCGGTCAGGATCGTGCCGTCGCCAGCATCGCTCGGCTTCATGAAGGCGGGGAGCTCGACCGCGCCGGTCTTGCGGGCCGACATGGCGGCGTCCTCGGCCGCCTGCTTGCGGAAAGGCTTGAGCAGGCGCTGGCCGACGCCGACGAGCCCGTCGGGCGAGAACACGATGAAGGCGACGAAGAGCAGGCCGAACCAGAACAGCCAGTTCTCGGTGACGCTGGAGAGCAAATCGCGGAAGACGACGAAGAAGAGCGCGCCGAGCGCTGGCCCGAGGAAGGAGCGCATGCCGCCGATCACCACCATCGCCAGCAATTCGCCGGAGAAGGCGACCGAGATCGGCTCGGCCGAGGTCATGCGGTTGTTGAAGAGGAGGAGCGTGCCGGCGAGACCCGTCAGCGCCGCCGAGACGGTGAAGGCGACGAGCTTGTAGCGGGTGGTGGCATAGCCGAGGAAGCGGGCGCGCTGCTCGTTCTCGCGGATCGCCACGAGCACGGTGCCGACCGGCGAGCGATGGAAGCGCCAGAGGCCGTAGACCACGGCGAAGCCGATGGTCGCGACCAGCATGTAGAAGGGCAGGGCGGTCTCGAAGTCGATGCCGGCGAAGAGCGGGCGCTTGATGCCGCCGAGCCCGTCTTCTCCGCCGGTGACCGAGGTCCAGCGGAAGGCGACCGAATAGATCATGGCGGCGAGCGCCAGCGTCAGCAGCGAGAAGTAGACGCCGCGGCGGCGCAGGATCAGCGCGCCGAAGGCGAACGCGATGACAGCGACGAGGGCGACCGCGAGCAGGATCGGCAGGGCGAACTGGCCGGGCAGCCAGTTGCGCTGGATCAGGCCGGCGGCATAGGCGGCAATGCCGAACCAGGCGCCATGGCCGAAGGAGACGAGCCCGGTCGTGCCGACCAGCACGTTGAGGGCCATGCAGGCGATGGCGAAGACCACGACCTCGGTGGCCGAGGTCGTGCCGAGCCCGACCGCATGCATCAGCGAGGGCAGCAGGCTGAGGCCGATGGCGGCGAGGGCGAGCGGGAGGTAGTCGCGCTGGGAGCTGGTCATGTCGGTCTCACTCGAAGCGCTGGATGCGCTCGCCGAACAGGCCGCGCGGACGGAAGAGCAGGACGAGCAGCATCATCAGGTAGATCACCGCGGTCGACCATTGCGTCAGGCCGAGGCCGATGGTGATGCCCTTGACCAGGCCGACCATCAGTGCGGCGACGACGACGCCCCAGAACGAGCCGAGCCCGCCGATGACGACGACGACGAAGGCAGGCGTGATGATCTCCTGGCCCATGGCCGGATGGATCGAATAGATTGGTGCGAGCAGCACGCCGGCAAGCCCGGCAAGGCCGATGCCGATGCCGGCAACCGTCATCATGTAGGGCTGCAGCGAGATGCCGAGCGCGCCGACCATGTCGGGGTTCTGCACGCCGGCGCGGACGACGCGGCCGAAGGCGGTGCGCTGCAAGAGGAACCAGAGACCGAGCACGCAGGCGGCGGCGATCAGGATCAGCAGGGCCCGGTAGCGCGAATAGATGAAGTCGCCGATGAAGAGCTGGCCGCGCAGCGCAGGCGGGATCGAGAAGGAGAGCGGCGGCGCGCCGAAGATCATGCGCAGCGATTGCTCGGCGACCATGGCGAGGCCGAAGGTCAAGAGCAGAGAGAGGATCGGGTCCGAGCGATAGAAGCGCTGGAAGAGCCCGCGCTCGATGACGATGCCGATCAGCGCGACCAGCACCGGCGAGGCGACGATGGCGCCGCCGAAGCCGATATGGGGCGCGAGCACGATCGTAAGATAGGCGCCGATCGCATAGAAGGCGCCATGCGCCAGGTTGACGATGCCGCCGAGCGAGAAGATCAGCGACAGGCCGAGCGCGATCAGGAGGTAATAGACCCCGTCGAGCAGCCCGTTCAGCACCTGCTGGATGAAAAGGGTGAGCAAGGGATGGCCTTTGTCAGCTACCTGAAGGGCATGGGTTGAAGGGCGCGGGAGCCCTCTCCCGGAACGGGGGAGGGTTGGGAGGGGGCAGAGCCGACGCTGGTCGATCGTGGCGCTAAGCCCCCTCTCCATCTCTCCCCCGTTCCGGAAGAGAGGGCCTGTCGTGGTTCCGGCGCCGGGCGCCTCAGCTCATCTTGCAGACGGCTTCGTCGCCCTGGGTGGCGATCACCTCCATGTCCTCGTTCGGGCCGGGCACCGGCGGCGAGGAGGTGAAGAGGTCCCACTGGTTCTTGACCTGCGCCGCCGGCAAAGCGGTGATCGTGTACATCTCGCTGATCAGCTGGTGGTCGGAGGCGCGGAAATAGCCCTGGCGCGGCTTCATTACGTCGAACTTGGCGCCCTTCTCGAGATGCTCGAGGATCTTGGCGGTGTCGGTCGACTTCAGCTCGTTCATCGACTGGGCCATGATCTTGACGCCGACATAGTCGCCCCAGGCCTGGTTCTCCGGCGGCTTGCCGTATTTCTTGGTGAAGGCGGCGACGAAGGCCTTGCTCGAGGGCGTGTCGATCAGGTGATGCCAGACGCAGGGCCAGATGCCGCCGAAATTGTCCTTGCCGGCGGCCCAGGCGAGGGCGGTGTCGAAGCCGAAGCCGGCGACCGGGAAGGTCAGGCCGAACTCGGAATACTGCTTGAGGAAGTTGGTGATCTGGTTGCCGGCGAGGTTGGAGATGACGAGGTCGGGCTTGGCCGCTCTGATCTCCAGCAGCAGCGCCGAGAAGTCGGTCGCGTCGGTCGGCACCAGCTTGTCGGCGGCGAACTGGCCGCCATTGGCCTCCATGAAGCGCTTGGCGACCTTGCTGAGGTCATGGCCGAAGGCGTAGTCCGCGGTGAGCGAGAACCACTTCTTGCCCTTGACCAGGCCCTGCGCCAGCAGCGAGCGGCCGGCGCTCTTCACATACATCGAGTTCTGGTGCTCGACATGGAACATGTAGCGGTTGCAACTCTCGCCGCGCAGCGCGTCGGAATTGCCGCCGGTGTTGAAGAACAGCTTCTTGTTGCGCGCCGCGACCTGCGAGATCGTCAGGCAGGAGGCCGACGAGATCTCGCCGATGATACAGGCGACCTGATCGCGCTCGAACATCCGCTCTGCCTTGGTCGAGGCGGTCTGCGGGTTGACCGAGTCCTCCTTGAGCAATTCGAGCTTGCGGCCGTTGACGCCGCCGGCGGCGTTGATCTCTTCCGCGGCGAGATCGGCAGCCATGACGCCGTATTCGCCGAGCGGGCCGAGAAAGCCGGTGCGCGGTGTCAGGTGCCCGAAGCGGATCGCGTCCGCGCTCTGTGCGAGAATGACCGCCGGGCTGGCGACGAGGCCGGTGGCCGCCGCGCCGAGCCCGACGAGCGTCTGACGACGCGAGAGGCCCTTGATCCTTGACTGCTCTGACATTCCGTTCCTCCCAGAACTGCACCGCGCTCTTCGGCGTCGGATTGTGTCGATCGTCGTTCTTCACTCTGCGGTCTCGGACCGCTTGTCGTGATCTGTGATCACAGTTAGGTTGGCAGACATGGTTGCCCGAGTCCAGCCCTCTGTTGCGCCGCAATCGCGGCTTGCCTCCTCAGCCCTGGGGAAGGCGGGCGAGGCGTCGGCGCTCGACGAGGTTGGCTCCCTCCAGCACGAGACACTGGGCGAACGGGTCACCGGCGAGCTTCGGGCGCTCCTGATCGCGGGACGGCTGGCGCCGGGCGAAAAACTCTCGCTACGCCGCGTCGCCGAGGCGCTCGGCGTCTCGATGATGCCGGTGCGCGAGGCGGTGAGCCGGCTCGCGGCCGACAAGGCACTGGAGGTTCTGCCCGGGCGGGCGGTACGCGTGCCGGTGCTGACGCTGGCGCAATTCCGCGAACTCACCCGGATCAGGCTGGTGGTCGAGGGCTTCGCGGCCGAAGAGGCGACGAAGGTCATCACCGAGGCGCAGATCGCCGTGGTCGCCGAGCACGAGGCAGCGTTCCTGGCGGCGGCGAAGGACCCGCCGGAACCGGCCGCCGCGGTCGCAGCCAATCGCGACCTGCATTTTTCGCTCTACGAGGCGGCGGGCATGCCCTCTCTGGTCGAGATGATCGGGCGGCTCTGGCTCAAGGCCGGGCCGGTGCTCAATCTCGACATGCGGCACGAGCCGCGCCGGCTCGACGGCGGCAGCGCCGTCGTCGCGCATGCGCAATTGCTGGCGGCGTTGCGGCGGCGCGATCCGGCAGCAGCGCGGCAGGCGCTGGTCGAGGACATCAGCGCCGCGGCCGAGCATATCGAACGGACGGCGCGGCTGGCGGAATAGTCGATCGGCTTGAGAACGAAGGAAAAGGGACGGAAACGATGGATCTGACGATCAAGGGCCTGCGCGTGCTGGTGACGGCGGGCGCCAATGGCATCGGCCGGGCGACGGCGCGCGCCTTCGCGGCGGAGGGCGCCAAGGTCCATATCTGCGACGTCGACGAGAAGGCGCTCGCCGAGATGGCGCAGAGCGATCCTGCGATCACGCGCTCGACCTGCGACGTCTCCGACCGCAAGGCAGTGGCGCGGCTGTTCGGGGAGGCCTTGGCGGCGCTGGGCGGGCTCGACTGCCTGGTCAACAATGCCGGCATCGCCGGGCCGACCGGGCGCGTCGACGAGATCGCGCCGGAGGACTGGGATTCCTGCGTCGCCATCGACCTGACCGGCCAGTTCAACTGCACGCGGCTCGCGGTCGAGCACCTGAAGCAGTCGAAGAACGCCTCTATCGTCAATCTCTCCAGCCAGGCCGGCAAGCACGGCTTTCCGCTGCGCTCGCCCTATGCCGCGGCGAAATGGGGCGTGATCGGTTTCACCAAGGCGCTTTCGGCCGAGCTCGGCGAGTTCGGCATCCGTGCCAACGCGATCTGTCCGGGACTGGTCGACGGTCCCCGCATCCAGAGCGTGATCGCCAACAAGGCGCGCTCGCTCAACGTCTCGCATGAGGAGATGACGGACCGGCTCTTCGCGGGGGTCTCGATCAAGCAGTTCGTCGACCCCAGCGACATCGCCAAGCAGATCGTCTTCCTTGCCTCGCCCTTCGCCAAGACGATCTCTGGCCAGGAGATCTCGGTCTGCGGCGATACGCGGATGCTGAGCTGAAGTGAAGCAGCCTCATGCTCGGGGTTGCCCGAGCATGAGGTGCTCAGGCAATTCATTCATAGTCTGCATTTCTTGAAAGGGCAATTCCTGATTGTTCACAATTTCTTATCGTTGACTGCTAACATAAACTTCTTGCCGACGTCAGTGAATCTTAATTCTTTAAATATTCTGGTTCCGGTTTGAATTTTACTTCCGTCCTTTTCCGTGGAAATTATGGCCTCTTGGTTGGCGCTGTCGTAGAATGCAGTGATGCCTAAGGCGTATAGATGTTGGCCGTAGAATTCAATGTTTTCGGGGAAAATAAGATCTTCTCTTGGTAATTCATCGAGTTCTATTTTCGAATTGCTAAACCGATTTGAATTGCGGTCATAATCTTGTGTGAATTGCTGACGGAACGAACGGCCTTCCCGTTCCCAGAGCTGCCACATGGCCTTAAGCAGAGCAGCTTCGTCGGCAGAAAGCTGTTTAATGATCTGCGAAAAAGCCGGGTGTGCGTTATGGATCTTTTTTTGATCCATACTTGAGCTCAAGAGCCGAGAGAACATCTCAACTATCGGACTGTCTTCTGGTTCATACCTGATCCCTTCGAGGACCGGTCCCAATATCTGCGGCGGCGGTGGTAGTCTGTCCTCTTCTGAAACGCGGCGCACGGATTTATCAAGAAAAGAGCGGAATCGATCCTGAAGCGCTCCTGTAATTTGCAGCGGTGCCAACACAAGGAGGATCGTTTTGGCAACGTCACCTACCAGATTGCCTACTTGCTGAGTGGCAGGCTTAACCGCATCATTATACACATCTTTGACCGGAATTTGCTTTGCAACTTCGGTTGCTATGGCAGTCGCAATGTCGGTCGCTTCTGGCATATCGTGCTCGCTCGTGAATCGGACCCAGCGCCAGAATACCAAAATATTCAATGATGCTCATCAAAAGGCATCCCTTAAACCGCTGGCCTGCTGCTGTCTCGACCCTGTACCTTCCGCCCCAGATCGCCTAGAGCATGCCGCCTGAACAGGAGCGGCGGCTTGTCGAAGGGCGTCCATCACGAATTTCAGACCGGAGCCGGCCATGACGCGCATGAAGGATCGAGCGATCGTTCCTTCGGCTTCGTCTTCGCGGCCGTCTTCGCGCTGATCGGCCTCTACAATGCCTGGCACCACGGCCGGGCCTGGCCCTGGCTCGCGCTGGTCGCGGTTGGCTTCCTCGCGGTCGCGCTGATCCGGCCGGCGGTGCTGGCGCCGCTGAACAAGCTCTGGATGAAGTTCGGCCTGCTGCTGGCGGCGATCATCAACCCGATCGTGCTCGGCATCCTGTTCTTCCTCGTCTTCACGCCGATGGCTTTCATCGCCCGGCTGGTCGGCAAGGATTTCCTCAGGCTGAAGAAGCAGCCGGAGGCGAAGAGCTATTGGATCGTTCGCGATCCGCCGGGACCGGAGCCGGTCTCGATGAAAGACCAGTTCTGACGGGATTGCTGCGATGTCGTTCCTGCGCGAGTTCTTCCGCTTCATGGCGGCACGAAAGAAGTTCTGGCTGGTGCCGATTCTTCTGATGTGCGTGCTGCTCGGCGGCCTGCTCTTCCTGACCAAGGGCAGCGCGATCGCGCCCTTCATCTACACGCTGTTCTGAGCGTCCCGGCCGCGATGCGCATTCTCGGGATATCGGGGCTCTACCATGACAGCGCGGCGGCGCTGGTCGTCGACGGGCGCATCGAGGCGGCGGCGCAGGAGGAGCGCTTCACGCGGCGGAAACACGACGCCGAGTTCCCGAGGCACGCGGTCGAATACTGCCTCTCGGTCGCCGGCTGCGGGCTCGACGAGCTCGACGCGGTCGTCTTCTACGACAAGCCCTTCATCAAGTTCGAGCGCCTGCTCGAGACCTATCTCTCCTTCGCGCCGCGCGGCTTCACCTCATTCCGCATGGCGATGCCGCTCTGGCTGCGCGAAAAGCTGTTCCAGAAGCAGATCATCGCCAAGGAGCTGAAGAAGCTCTCAGCCAGCTTCGATGTCGAAAAGCTGCTCTTCACCGAGCATCACCTCTCGCACGCTGCATCCGCCTTCTACCCCTCGCCCTTCGAGGAGGCGGCGGTGCTGACGATGGACGGGGTCGGCGAATGGGCGACGATGACGCTCGCCATCGGCAAGGGCAACGATCTGAAGGTCCACAAGGAGCTGCATTTCCCGCATTCGCTCGGGCTGCTCTACTCGGCCGTGACCTATTATATCGGCTTCAAGGTCAATTCCGGCGAGTACAAGGTGATGGGGCTCGCGCCCTATGGCGAGCCGCGCTTCGCCAAGTTGATGCTGGAGGAGCTGATCGACCTGAAGGAGGACGGCTCCTTCCATCTCGACCAGAGCTTCTTCAACTACAGCGTCGGCTTGACCATGACGAACGACAAGTTCGCCAAGCTGTTCGGCGAGCCGGCCCGCAAGCCCGAGCAATTGCTGACCCAATTCCACATGGACATGGCAGCCTCGGTCCAGGCAGTGACCGAGGAGATCGTGCTGCGCCTCGCCCGTTCGGTGCGGGCCGAGACCGGCCAGAAGAATCTTTGCCTTGCCGGAGGCGTCGCCCTGAACTGCGTCGCCAACGGTAAGCTGCTGCGCGAAGGCGTCTTCGACGGGCTCTGGATCCAGCCGGCCGCCGGCGATGCCGGCGGGGCGCTCGGGGCGGCGCTGGCCGGCTACCACATCTTCCACGGCAAGCCGCGCGAGGTGCCCGCCAAGGGCGATGCGATGCGCGGCAGCTATCTCGGACCGGAGTTCAGCCAGACCGAGATCGAGGCCGAGCTGACTGCGGCGGGCGCGAAGTTCGAAGTTCTCGACGATGCCGCGCTGATCGATCTGACCGCACAGGGCCTCGCCGACGGCAAGGCTGTCGGCTGGATGCAAGGGCGGATGGAGTTCGGCCCGCGCGCGCTCGGCGGCCGCTCGATCCTCGGCGATCCGCGCTCGCCGGCGATGCAGAAGACGCTCAATCTCAAGGTGAAGTACCGCGAGAGCTTCCGGCCGTTCGCGCCCTCGGTGCTGCGCGAGGACGTCGCCGACTGGTTCGAGCTCGACGGCGATTCCCCTTACATGCTGCTGGTCGCCGATGTCCGCGAGGAATTGCGGCGTGAGATGACGGATGAGGAGAAGGCGCTGTTCGGCATCGACAAGCTGAACGTGCCGCGCTCGAGCATCCCCGCCGTCACCCATGTCGACTATTCCGCCCGCATCCAGACGGTGCACGCCGATACGAACCCGCGCTATCACCAACTGATCTCGCGCTTCAAGGCGCTGACCGGCTGCCCGGTCGTGGTCAACACCTCCTTCAACGTCCGCGGCGAGCCGATTGTCTGCACCGCCAGTGACGCTTTCCGCTGCTTCATGGGCTCGGAGATCGAATTGCTCGTTGTCGGCAACTGCCTGCTGCGCAAGGAGGAGCAGGACCCGGCGCTGAAGCTGAACTACAAGGACGCGTTCGAGCTCGACTGAGTTTTTGTTTTTCGCATTTTCTTCACGCGAACCGGTGGCCACTTCGCTCGAAAATGCTTTGGAACGGGGATAGAATCTGAATCGATCCCCGCGGTTTCCGGGGCCCGCATAATCGGCCGGATGGCGCGCCTTCCGCGTGCCGGTCCGATCCTGCGAGGTCTCATGAGCGATACGCCGCGTCTTGGCCTGCCCCTGCTCGCCGCCGGGCAGGCGCAGAAACACGTCACCCACAATGATGCGCTGATGCGGCTCGATGCCCTGGTGCATCTCGTCGTTGCCAGCCGGACGCAGACCGTGCCGCCGGCTTCACCGGCTGAGACCGCTGCCTATATCGTGCCGACCGGCGGCACAGGCGTCTTCTCTGGTCATCAGGACGAACTCGCCATCTTCGAGGACGGGGCCTGGAGCTTCCTGCCACCGCGGGCCGGCTGGCAGGCCTGGGTCACGGACGAGGCCGAGCACCATGTCTGGACCGGCACGCAATGGCGCCGTTCGCAGCCAGAGAGCAGCCTCGGCGCGGCGCTCTGGGGCGTGAACACTACGGCCGACACCACGAACCGGTTCGCCGTCTCGGCCGGTGCCAGCCTGTTCAGCCATGCCGGTACCGATCATCGGCTCAAGCTCAACAAGGCGAGCGCGGCGCGCACGGCGAGCCTGCTCTTCCAGGATGCATTCTCGGGCAGGGCCGAGATCGGCCTTGCCGGTGACGACCAGTTCCGGATCAAGGTCAGCCCCGATGGCACGAACTGGACCGAGGCGCTGGTGGTCGACCGGGCGAGCGGGCTGGTCACTCTGCCAGCCAGCAGCTGGGCGCGTGACGTGCCGCGGCAGAACCTGCTGATCAACGGCGACTTCCAAATCAACCAGCGCGCCTTCGCCGGCGGTTCGCTGGCGAGCGGCGTCTATGGCTACGATCGCTGGAAGGCGAGCGGCGCCAGCAGCCTGTCGCTGTCCGGGACTGTCCTGACCCTGGCTTCCGGGGAGATCGCCCAAGTGGTCGAGCGGGCGTTATGGGGGCAGGCCTCGCTGGCATCGACGACCGTGACGCTCTCGGTGGAGGCGCCGACCGGTGATTTGTCGGTCACGGTCGGCACGGTGACCGGGACGATCCCTGCCGGCTCCGGCCGGCGAAGCGTCACGCTGACCACCGCTCCCGGCGACACCGGCGACATCACGGTCAAGCTGGCGCGCAGCGGCGGCGGCTCGGTCAGCTTCGGCCAGGTCAAGCTCGAGCTCGGGGCGAGCGCGACGGGCTGGCAGAGGCGGCCCGAGGAAAGCTGGCTGGCGGCACGCTATTGCCATGTCGTGCGGCCGGGCGCGGCGGGCGTGCGCTTGGGCGCGGGCCTGCTCATCGACACCGGCGAGCTCTCCGTGAGCATCGCCTTGCCGGCGCCGTTGCGAATCTCGAACCCGACCATCACACAATCAGGCCTCAACCGCAGAGTCTTTGCCGACGCCGCGATATCCGGCCTCGGCAGCAGCAGCGCCCATGGTGCTACGCTGTCGCTGACCCTGATCTCGCCGTCAATCGGGGCCGGGCAGTCATTTGCAGCGCTGCTCGTCACATCGGGCAGTGGGAGCCATCTGACGGTCGAGGCGGAACTCTGAGGCGCGTTTCAAGTCGGGATGCGCCGAATTGAGCAAGGTCGGGCAAGTTCCTATCGGCCACACTCGGCCAGGTCGATGTCGATCTCGGCCTCGTTCTTGCGAATTTCCACGAAGTGGCCTCGTGCCGGTGCGCAGGGGCCGGAGCTGCCCGTGGCGCTGATCCGAAGGATCGATCCTTTCGGCACCGCCGAGAAGGCGTAATAGCCGAAGCGGTCGGTCGCAGTTGCTTTGACGGTTCCGTCTTGCAATTGCGCTGTGACCTGCACAGCCTGTTCCTGCATGCCCCGTGCCCCCAGCACACGCCCGGCAGCAAGCAGGCTATCATCCTGCGCGATGCCGTTCGCGCTGGGACGCAGCGCTTGAAGCGAGCCGATTTCGAGGACGTCTCCCTCTTGGGCACCGTCCAATCGTATTTCGATCGCTGCGACCGGGCCTATGGCAAGCGGCAGGATCCGCCGGTGCTGCGCTGTATCGGTCCATTTGAAGTCGTGCTGGGCGACAGTGATGTTCTGCCAGTTCTGATCCTGATGAGGTGGAATCGTCCGCCCGGCATCGACGCCGGGCGGAAGCCCGGGCGCGCCCTCCGCTATGCCGACGCGCGCGCCGTTCTGCATGGTGAAGGTCAGCGCTAGTCGGGCGACTGCTTGGGCGCCGTCGGGGCGGTAAATTCGGTAGGACCAGCCGAGATGAGTGGTGTTCCAGAGCTTCAGATCACGCGGAGCCAGCGTCAGCGTCGCAATGGGCCGCCGGGCGGTCAAGCGGACATAGCCCGGAGGAGCGTCGGGGCGATCGCCCGCCTGCCATTCGTAGTTCGCGTCCTCGACATCCACGGTCCCAGAGGCAGTTGGAGGGAGCCGGTGGAAGATTGTCGTCGGGGTGTTGTCGTCGACAAGGGTGATCGATTCACGACCACTGGCGTCGGCGGGGTTGCGAGTGAAGCTGGCGAGCGGAATGCCGTCCAGCAATACGCTGGCCCGGCGGGCATCGGGTACGTAGACCGTGATGCCATGCAGATCGCGGCTGCCCGTCTGGGGCTGCGGCAACTGCTGCTTCAACACATCGTCGAAGAAGGATGCGATCTTCACCGTGGAGGTCGCGGCATCGACCGAGACGTGCCCGGCGAGCTTCTCGCGCATGAGCCGGTAGTTCGACCAGACCGCGCTTGGCGGCGTCCAGACGCGTCGCTTTTCCGGCAATGTGCCGCTTCGATCGTAGTAGTCGTCGGCGAGCTTTCGGAACGCATCCATGGTCGCGCCGGAGAATGGCGTTTCACTGGTGGTTCGGATGGTCGGGTCGGCTCGAGTTGTCCCGAAATGGGTGTACCAGTGATGCTCGATCGAGATTCCCTTGCCGATCAGATCGCGGCCGAAAGCGATCAGGCCGCCAACCGTCGAGCCTTGCTCGCCGCCGCGGCAGTAGAGGTCAGTGGTACAAACATAGGGCGAGATATCGAAACCGGCCGCAGCAGGCTCCAATGCCACGAGGCGCGCCTGTGACGTTTCGGGCGGCTCGTCGATCGTCCCAAAGCTCATATTCGTCCGGGAGGCTGCATAGAAGCCCTGGTGGAGCGAGCTCATGGGAGGAGCCATGCCGCTCAAAGCCCCCCACTCGCTGGCACCACCGTTCCAGATCGACATGACTTGCCGAACGCCGAGTTCCCGCAGGATATCGGCGTAGTAGCCATGCGAGCCGGTCCGGCCGGCAAGGCCCGGCGACTCGGTCCTGACCAGGTCGTTCCCTACCGCTCCCATATTGAGCGTGCGTTCGTAGTGCTTTCCCGGGCCTTCGAAATTGGGGTGGTAAGTAAGGCCGCCATGCGGCGTCACCAAGGAAGGCCGAATGTTGAAGAACGTCAGAAAGCTCTTCTGGCGCAGCACGGACCATCTGCTGAAGTTGTCGTTCTCGAAGCCGAGCAGATTTGCCGTGCAAGACGATGCACAAGAAGGCGCCCAAATACGTACTGCGGTCAACGGACTGAACGATGGCCGCTCGTCGCGTGCGACGCCGACCGGCCATGTCTCGTTCAGTATCAGCGACACAGTCGCGGGAATCTTGAGCGTACCATCGCCGGTTGTTCGGAAACGGCCGGCCAGTTCACTGGAGAATCGCAGGCGTGTTCCATCGGCCCGCTCGATCTCGACCGAGAGATCGGCAGGCGGAGGTCGGTCGAACAACAGCCGAAACTGCTGGTAGCCGCGCGCTCCGGGCTTGTCCGCACCGGCAAAGGCGCTGACCCAGGGCGCAGCGGACAAAGGCGTCGAGTTGGTCGCCTCGGCTTGCAGCGGCTGCGGCTGCGGCAGCATGTAGCGGTACTGCGGAACGAGATCGTCGGTCCACGAATGCAGATGATCGATGTTGCCGCGATGCCATTCCCTCAGCAGAAGGCCGAAGGTCGGGTGGCCGTCCACGCGAGACGGATTGTCATTGAGGCGTTGAAACGAGCCGAAGAACGCACTGGTATCCGCGCCGCCTCCGGTGCTGGCAACCCAGAGACTGTCGGAAATGGGCAGGCCGAGCTCCTCGTTCAAGAAGCGGTGAATCGCTCTGCCATGCCAGGGGGTCTGGAAGTCGATGTCGCTTGCGAAGCTGATGACCTGGCCGAAGGGGTAAGGCAGCCGGCGCAATTCGGCTGCCTGGAGCGGTGGTGCGAGCAAGGCGAGCGAGCATAGGCCGGCTCGCAGCCATTTGCGGGAGTTCATTGACCGGTGATCTCCGGGCGCTTGCGCAAGAGCATGCCGGACAGGCCTTCGGCAAGTTCACCGGCGAGCCACTGGTGACCACGGATCGAGTAGTGGGAGTCGTAGGGGTAACTGAGCAGCTCGTCCGGCTGCGGCTTTTCCGGAATACGCGCTTGGACGCAATCGATGCCGATCTTCTCGCAAAGCGTGGAGAAGTTGGCCATGAGCTGCACCACGCCTTTGCGCACCGTTCTGCCATCAGGCATTGCGAATGTGCCGTCGCAGTTCAGGGCGCGATGGCAGCGCGACTGGTCCAGTGCTGAAATCAGGGCGAAACGCGACTGTGGAAAATCCTGTGCCAGCTTGCGGGCGATCGCGGCGAAAAGGTCGAATGACGCCTTCGCTTCAGGGGCGAAGTCCTGCATCGGGATGCTGAAGCTGTCGAACAGGCCGAGATTGGGAATAAGGGGCTCGCCGGTCGCGGGAGTGGCGTCGAGAGCCCAGCTTGGATCCCAGCTGCGGAAGGTCAGCTTTCCGGCCTCGTCGAAGAAGAAGTTGTCGAGGACGTTATGTTCGTAGCTCCAACCCAGCGTCCGCTTGAGCAAGGTCGGCTCCATCTGGGCTGCGAGGGCGGCCATATGGTCAATCAGCACCACGTCAGGCCGGAGCTTCATCCCATAATCGCGGATTACGCGATAATTGGCCGCGATATCGCCATTGTCGCGACCGGCTGAAGCGACCTCGACGCAACGTCCCAACCGTCTCCCGAGTTCGGATTCAAGCACGATATTGAACTTCTCGCCCGGCTTGACCTGGAGCGCATTCAAGTCGCTTGCACCGACGACGAAGATGCGCAGACAGCGATCGGGGTTGTCGAGGCTCCTGTCGCGGTCGAGCTGGCCGAAATTGTTGGCAAAGCTGCGGCCGGCGAATTCCTGAGGCGCTGTGCCTCCACCTGGCCAATAGGTCCGGCGATGTTTAGCGTAGCGGAAGGTGGTCAGAACGTCGCCTTCCTGATCATATTCAATTTTGACGTCGGCAGTCTTGGGATCCGGCGCCTTGCCCTCGGGGTTGCTGAACTCCGGGAGCACGCGCACGAAGACCGGTATCGTGCCGGATGTCGTCTTGAACCAGCGTCCCTGCGCCGCATAATAGTCGCGTCCCTTGTAGCGGAAACGCAGGGATACAGCCTGATCCGTCGGTATCTCCGAGAAACGGAAGGAGCCGTCCAGCGCCAGCTCGGTGGCCCATTCCTTGGCGCCTTCGCCAAGCAATCGGATCGTCTGGCCGGGCTCGATCTGGACATCCATGACCTGCCCGGCGAGGGCGGTGGTACGCTGCGTCTCGAATAATGGCGCCCGATTGTCGACGAATGCGACCGAGCGCAGACGGATTGCAGCCGGGGCTGGGCCCTGCACGGTGACTACCCAGGATTTCAGCCGGACCGGCGAGGCATCGCCGCGCTGAAGAATCGCTTTGATCGCGTCTGGTGCCGGAGCGAAGAAGCGGCCGGGCCCGGCCTGAATCATCGGCGAGACAGGCGTCTCCTTGGCAAGGATCGCTGCGAGATCACCGGGAACCGTTGGCTCAACCGATTTTGCGTCGCCATTGTCCGCGGCCGGTTTCTCCTGCTGCCCCAGCGTTGCGGTCCAGGAGAGCGCGGCACCTGTGCTGAAGGTCACGCCGACGGTCATCGTGCCCGACAGAGCCATGTCGGGATCCAGTTCGACAACGAGATGCTCGGCGTCGATGACGGGCACATGATCGGGCGTCCAGGCGAGCCAGGCCCGGCTCGTCTCGGACGTCAGGGTGGCCGAGGTGACCGAAACCGGGCCGGTGCGGGTCTGCGCGAGGGTGCCGCCATAGACCTCAACCAGACCGGCCTTCTGATAGATGTCGACACCATCGATCATGGCCCAGCTCTTGAGGCGGACCGCGGTTTCCGATAGCGGCGCCAAGGGCAAAGATGCGAGGGTGGCGACGGGAGGCGAGACCTGTGAGCCCGGCTGCGAGACCTGTGGTGCGGGCGGGGCCGTGGGAGTTGCGGCCTGCATCACGACGACGTGTTTGAGCAACCTCGACATTTGCCGCAGGCGCTTATGGTCGATGAAGGTGAGCGCGGCCACAAAGGTGATGCCCACCAGACAGGCGGCCAGTAGGAAAGCAAGGACGCGCGGCGAAAACTGGGCTACTCGCATATCCTGTTCCAGACTGTCAGGTGGAGCCAATCGCGGGCAGCAAGCGCAAGCTTCGTGGCACGGCCGCGCCTGCGGTATCGGTTGCCGCTTGCAAGCGGCTATTGCTTCAGAGCGTTGATGTCGATTTGCAGGCTCAGTTGTTTCAGCGAGCCTGCTTCGCGCTGGAAGGTGGCGGTGCCAACCCGCTTCATGCCGCCGAAATTGGGTCTGTTGTACTCATCCATGTTGTCGACGAAGGCAAAAATGACATCGGCATTGTCGAAGCCCTGGCGATAGCGCTCGTTGTTGAAGGTTTCGGTCAGGTAGCGCTTCGCCGTCTCGCCAAGAAGGCGCTCGGCATCTGCCTGGGGCAGTCCGCGCAGTTTTTCACGATGTTCCTGCAATGCGAGCAGCATTACGATCTTGCCGCTGCGTGGAGCCGCCACGACATTGCGTTTATCCAAAGTCAGAGGCGCGTCTTCCGCTGCGTAGGCGTGTGAGAGCAGCAGAGGCGTGCTCGTGACGAGCGGGAGAAGAGCCGGCAATATGCGAAAGGTTCGCAAGCCGCGCGCGGCGCGGTGTCGAAGGGTCGCAGACTTCTCTGTTCTTCCCTCAGATCGTTTCATAATCCAGGCCACTCCAGGGTCGCCAAAGGGAAAGGTGCCATTTTAGCCCGGCACCATCAGCATGGGCGCAGCCATACGCAACAGAACTGTGATAAGCAACCGATCAGCGTTGCTCTGCCCGTTCAACCGACTCTGATCCGGCGTCGTGCCATTGTTGACGGAAACGCGAACGATGAAAGATAGAGCACCGTCGCCTCGCTCGACGGCGATGCTGCAACCGACGGCCGGAGCAGGGGGAATATGGCGGAGTCATCGACCATCGTAAGAAAGAGCGGTGTTCCGAGGTGGCCTTTCATCCTCGTCGCCATGGCGATCTTGTCCTTGGTCCTGGTCGATGTATTGCTGCGCGTGCTTGTGCCCGGCAGCGGCGCTCTGCAACGCGTCGTCGATATCCAGTCTCCCGCGACGCTTTATGCCAAGCTCGACGAGGTCCGTGGTTTTCGCGGTATCCGGGTTGTTCTGCTCGGCGATTCACTCGTCTTCGGTCGGACCATGCGCGACCATGGCGATCATGATTGGCAGAAGCACACGCTCGACGCACAACTGCAGCAGTTTTTGAGACAGCGTTTTCCAGACCGACCGGTCATGGCCATCAATCTGGGCATGAACGGCGTGCTGCCGACAGATCTCGACCAACTCGTACGGATCATCGCTCCGCTGAAGCCCGATCTCGTCGTGCTCGATGTCAGCCTGCGGGCCTTCTCCCGCGATTTCGATGCCCAGGATCAGCAACAGACGCGGCCTTGGCTCACGTCCATGCGCCTGACGCCGGAGGGGCGCTATGCCGCGGCAGCGGGCAGCGCCGATGTCGACGGTCGCTTGCACGACATCGCCGTCAACGACTGGCTGCTCTATCGGCTTCGAGACATCGTCCGTTCCGTGCTGTTCGACGGCGAGCCCGGAAAGCTCGTGCTCGCGCTTCGTGGGCAACTCGATAACTGGCTCAAGACCGGCCGTTTCGCTGCGGCGCCCCAGGCGGACGGCGCGTTTGACGACATCGTCCTGCTGATGCGGGCCCGAGCCCGCTATGACGGCATCGATCTTGCGGCCGACAATCCCCAGCGCCAGGCCATCGAGCGAACGCTGCAGTATTTGAGCAAAGCCGGCCAGAAGACGCTCGTGTTCTACGCGACCGAAAATCCCGATGTGCTCGCCGACTTGATGGATGCCGACAAAGCAAAGGCTCTGCGCAGTGAGCTCGCCCAGATCGTCACCTCGCGGCTTCCGCCCAACTCCGCCTATATCGGCCCTCAGGACATTTTTCGGCCGGAAAACTTCCTCGATCATGTCCACCTGACTGAGGAAGGCTACCGGATGCTCACTGGGCAGATCGGTCCGCGAGCCGAGGCACTGATCGCGCAATGAGTCGTAGTCGAGGGCGGCAAGGGCGCGCGGGTCGCACTCAGAAATTCTGGTAGACGAAAGCCGTCTGCCCGCCATTGGCGAACAGATAGATCAGTCCGAGACCGAGTACGAGAAGAAGCGTCCTGTACAAGCGTCCGCGCGTCACGATTTCACCCCATCAGTGCCATGCGGCGAAAGATCGTCAAGGTCGTTTCGACCGGGAAGAACCAGACCACCGTCGAGAGGGCAAAGAAGGTCCAGGTCAACATGATCGCGACTGGAACGGGCGGCTTGAGCATCAGTGCGCCGAGCGGTCGGCGGGCGAAGGCGGCCCTGTCCAGGTATTTGCGCTTAAGCTGGATATAGGTCAGCGCGAGGCCGTGCATGATGCCGAACAGCAGGAAGCCGATGCTGAGCTTGTGCCAGAGCGCAATGACCAGCATCGTGACGAAATAAGCTGCGGTGATGTAAGGGAACTGGCGTTTCTTGGGAATGTGCCAGAAAATGACGCGGCAGATCGGGGTGAAGACGTAGTCCCTGACGAAGAACGTCAAGCTCATATGCCAGCTGTTCCAGAAATCCTGGATGTTGCGCGCCAGATAGGGGCGGTTGAAGTTCTCCTGGATTCGGAAACCCAGCAGGCGCGCGATGCCGATCATGATGTCGCAATAGCCGCTGAAGTCGAGATAGATCAGGACAAGTTGGGCCAGCACGCCGAGCCAGAGCAAGGCTGGGTGGATGCTCTGCACTTCCGAGCCGAAGGAGAATATACCGAGCGGGGCCAGATTATCGGCGAAGACAAATTTCTTGACATAGCCTCTGGTAATCCGGACGGCGGCGTCGAGTGCGATATCAGGGTCCACCCGCTGCGGCGAACGGAGGTCATTCTGGAACGGTTCGTAGCGTTCGATCGGCCCTGCCAGCAACGTCGGAAAGAAAATTAAGTAGTTGATGAAGTCGATATAGTTGAAATTTTCGAGATCCTCGGCCTCTTGCATTACCGAAATGGCTCGGAAGGCGAGATAGGACATGCCGACGATGGTGGCATCGAGGAAGCGAAAGGCCGCAAGCTGGCCGAACACGTCCATGTTCTTGTTGACGAACAGGGCGACCCAGGCAGCGGCGATACCAGCGATCGCAAGGCGCTTGGTCACGGTGCCAGGGCGCAACCGGACCAGCATGGTCAGGCCGTAAGCGGCGTGTATGAACAAGGCAAGGATCGTCCAGCCATGCAGGCTGCCACCGATCAGTCCGAGGAAAGCGATATTGGCGGCGGCAATCGTCGCCCGAGACGCGCCGAGACTCGAGCGCGCCAGCGCAATTGCCGTACACGCCAGGATGGCGAACACGACGAAGGTGAGGCTCGCCAGGGAAAAGCTGGTGCCGACAGCCGCCTGATCGACCGGGTTCAACTCTGCTTCCGTCGCTGAGGGGCGGCTTGAAGGATCAGGCGGGCAACCTGGTCTTGATCGCGTCCACGAGCTCGCCAACGTTCTTCAGGTTGGCCGAATGCTTGACGCCCAGCTGAATGCCGAACTCCTTCTCGATCGCGACGACGATGGAGATATGCGCAAGGCTGTCCCAGCCGTCGACGTCGCGGGCGGTGGTCGTGTCGGCGAGCGCCAGGTCGTCGTTCTCGAAGTACTCGCGGAAAATCGGCGTGATGCGCGCATAGATCGCGTTGCGGTCGGTCATTGACGTCACTCCAAAGCTGATGTCGATCGATGCGGCGGCTCAGCCGGGCTTGCGGCCGATGACGATGCAGGAAATGCTGAGCTTGCGCCGGATGGCGCGTTCGAGCGTCGCGCCGGTCACAGGCAGAAACTGGCTGGACTCGATCTCGAATCCCTGTGCCTTCACGAAATCGACGAACTCCTCGATGCTCGTCCAGAGATAGATGTGGTCCGGAGCAGGACTGTTGATCGGGACGTTGATGAAGACGCGGCCGCCCGGCTTCAACGCGGCATGCAGGGTCTGCAGCGCGACGTCCGGAGCCTCGAGATGCTCCAGGACTTCGCTGATGATCGCACTGTCATAAGCGCCGTTCACGCGCGGCGCGGTCAGCACGTCCTGTTCGACGATGTTGATCGGGCGCGTGACGCCGAGCTTGTCGAGCGCATGGTGCGTGGCGGCGATGCTCGACTGGCTGACGTCCCAGGCCTCCAGCTCCGCGACATTGGGATCCTTGGCGGCGAAGTACAGAAACAGGCCATGGCCCGGGCCCACTTCGAGATGGCGCGTTCCCGGCTTGTTGCCCGGCAGGAAATGCGTGCGGAAATAGTCGAAGGCGCGCGCGTGCGGCGTCCAGATGAACTGCGAGATCAGGATGCCGCGCACATAGCGCGACATGTAGACCGGGTCGTTATAGACGCGGTCATAGGCTTCCTTGAATGTGCTGAGGCGATATTTGCCGTGCGTCCTGAAGTAATACTCCTCAGCGACGAACTCCTCGCACATCCATTTGTAGTCTTCGCAATAGGCGCGAATCTGGTCGCCTGCGAGCGCAAGGACGAGCGCCGCAAGATCGTCAGAGCGCTGCAGGAAGCCCGGCGGATCGTCGCGGAAACGGGCGACACAATAGGAGTCATGCTCAGGCCAGACCGCCAGCACGTGGCTGACGACTTTCTGGAGATTGGCATAGGCATTTAGGGACTCGACCTGAAACACTAGCTTCTCTCCAAACAATGATGCGTCGCCCGAGCCCTGCGAGCGCGCCGCTTATAGTGAGCAAGAGTAGCCAAGACAATTGCTTTCGGGGAGCGCGTGGCCTTACGTCACTGGAATGTTCCTAGGCAAGGTGGGCGCATCGCGTCGTGACGTTGAGTCGGAGGCGCACGTTAGTATAGACCGTGCCGCTATCGACCGGACCCCAGCGGCTCCGGCGCCAACCTTCAGGTGTGGTCTTGACGCTCGACATTGCCTCTCTCCCCTGGTTGGCGCCGAGCCCGGCAGATTATCCGGCCCGCGTCGCCGCCCTTGCTGGCCGGCAGGCTGACCTTGGTACCGCACTTCAGGAACTGGCGAGATTCCGACTGGATTTCACCCGCCTGGACAAGCTCGGAGCGCGTCTGCTGCGCGAGCAGAATGCCGGCACCGACCTGGCGCCGCTGCGCCCGCTTTCGCTGGGTATCGTCTCGAATGCGACGACGGATTTCCTTGCGAACTCGTTGCGCTCGGGCGGGTTGCGCCACGGACACAACACACAGATCACGGTCGCCGATTTCGGGCAGCCGCTGCAGGAAGCCTTGTCTGCGGCCTCCTCCGTCAATGCCGCCCGGCCGGACGTGGTGCTGCTCGCGCTCGATCACCGTGGGTTGCCGCTCAGCGCCGCGCCGGGCGCCGACACCGAGGCTCTGGCCAACGCTGCGTTGAGCTACATCCGCACGCTGAGGGACGGGCTCGCTGCGGGCTCGGGCGCGCGCATCATCCTTCAGACGGTTCCGGATACCGGCCTGCCGTTGTTCGGGTCGCTGGATCGGCGGCTACCGGGCACATTGTCCCAGGTGATCGCCGCGGTGAATCGCGGCATCGATGCCATGGCGCGGGAGACGGGCGACCTCGTCGTCGACGTTGCCGGCATCGCCGATGCCGTCGGCCTGGCTCGTTGGCATGACCACGCCCGCTGGCACAGCGCCAAGATTCCGTTCGCGCTCGATCTGCTGCCGCTCTTCAGCGACCATGTGATGCGGGTGATCGGAGCCTGGCGCGGGCTCAGCCGCAAGGTGCTGGTGCTGGACCTCGACAATACGCTGTGGGGCGGCGTCATCGGCGACGATGGACTGGACGGCATCGTGCTGGGGCAGGGGGATGGGCAGGGCGAGGCCTTCCTTGCCGTCCAGGGCATGGCCAAGCAGCTCAGCGAGCGCGGGGTGGTGCTGGCGGTCTGTTCGAAGAACGACGAAGCCAATGCGCGCGAGCCGTTCGAGAAGCATCCGGAGATGCTGCTGAAGCTGAGCGACTGTGCGGCCTTCGTGGCAAACTGGACCGACAAGGCTTCCAATATTCGTGCGATCGCGAAGACGCTGGCGCTCGGTCTCGACAGCTTCGTCTTCCTCGACGACAACCCGGTCGAGCGCGACCAGGTGCGCCAGGCACTGCCGGAGGTGGCTGTGCCGGAGTTGCCGGACGACCCGGCGCTCTACGCGCCGACCATCTTCCATGCCGGCTATTTCGAAAGCATCGCCTTTACCGAAGAGGACCGCCAGCGGGCCGAGCTCTATTACAAGAACGCTCAGCGCGAGAGCATCCGGGTCGAGGGGCAGTCGATCGACGAGTATCTGCGTTCGCTCGAGATGGGCATGCAGGCCCATCCGTTCGACAGCGTGGGCCTGACGCGGATCACCCAGCTGATCAACAAGACGAACCAGTTCAACCTGACGACGCAGCGCTGCGACGAGGCGCAGGTCCGGGCCTGGATGGACAGCGACAACCACGTCACCATGCAGGTTCGCGTCACCGACAAGTTCGGCGACAACGGTATCATCGGCGTCGTGGTGGCCGAGCGCTCGGGGGATGGCTGGACCCTGCCGATCTGGTTGATGAGCTGCCGGGTGCTCAATCGACGCGTCGAGGAAGCGGTTCTGAACAAGCTCGCGGAACGGCTCTCGGAGCGCGGGGGCGGTGTCCTCCACGGACTCTATCTGCCCACGGCCAAGAACGGCTTGGTCAAGGATCACTATCGCAAGCTCGGCTTCGAGCAGGTCGGGGGCGAGGCCGACGGCAGCACTCGCTGGAAGCTCGATCTGTCGACCTTCACCCCGAGCGACGCGCCGTTCAGCTACGCCTGAAGGACGAGCTTCGAGTAGTGTTCATGCGCTGAACGCATTTGACGTTCACGCGCTGAACGTGATACGCCGCCGGCCATGATCGTCGGATCGAACAACGGCGCAGGCGTCTCCGCTGACGGCTCCGAGCTCGGGGCCGCCGATGCCGAAGGGCGTCACATTGCCGGGTTGCTCGCCTTCGTCGAGCGCGAGGCCCATGTCTCGCAGCGGGCGCTGGCCGGGGAGCTCGGCGTCGCGCTCGGCCTGGTCAACACCTACATCAAGCGCTGCGTGAAGAAGGGCCTGATCAAGGTCCAGCAGGTGCCGCGCCGCCGCTACGCTTATTATCTGACGCCCTCGGGCTTTGCCGAGAAGTCGCGGCTCACCGCCGAATACCTGTCCTGGTCGCTGTCCTTCTTCCGCCGTGCCCGGAGCGAATGCTCGGCCCTGTTCGAGCAGGCCCGCGAGCACAAGCTCGATCGCCTGGCGCTCTGTGGCGGCAGTGATCTGACGGAGATCGCGATCCTCGGCGCGGCCGAGCATGGCGTCACCATCGTCGCCATCGTCGATGCCGGCATGCGCAAGCCGAGCCTGTTCAACATTCCCGTCGTGGCCTCGCTGGCCGAGGCGCCGGTCCGTCCGGGCGGCGCGATCGTGACCGGCATTCATGATGCCCAGCGCTATTACGACGAGGCTGTTGCGGCACTCGGCGAGCAGCGCGTCCTGGTGCCGTCGATGCTGTCGGTGCGCACCGTGGAGGCGCGCTCGTGACGATGCCGACGGCCCTCTCGACCGGCGCGCGCTGGTATGTCGTGCAGGCTCGGCACCTGTCGGAACAGCGGGCCGTCCACGAGCTCGAGAACCAGGGATTCGAGACCTTCCTGCCGTGCTATCTGCGTAGGCGGCGCCACGCGCGCAAGGTGACGGTCGCCCCTGCGCCGCTCTTCCCCGGCTATCTGTTCGTGCGGCTCGATCCGGCCCGTCAACGCTGGCGCTCCATCAACGGAACCTTCGGCGTGGCGCGGCTCGTCGCCGGCGAAAGCGGCCCGCTGCCGATCGCCGATGCGGTGGTCGAGGGCCTGCGGGCGCGGCGCGACGGGCAAGGCTATATCGCACTCTCGCAGCGGCCGGATTTCGCGCCGGGCCAGATGGTGCGCATCCGCTCCGGCAGCTTCGCCGAAACGCTGGGCCTGTTCGAAGGCTTCAGGGACCGGGACCGTATCGCCGTGCTGCTCGACCTGCTCGGCGGCAAGGTCAGGGTGCTGCTGGACGAGGACATGGTCGAAAAGGCCGCGTAAGCGGACGGTTTCGGCCAGTTAGCAAGGTGCGGTTCGGGCGCTTCGTCGCACCCGGACTGCGGTAGCTTGGACAAATCATGCGCGGGCCTGCCGTCGCATCGCCAAAAAGGGAAACTGAACGTGGAACTCCAGGGAAAGCGCGTCGTTGTGATCGGTGGCGCGGGCCTGATCGGCTCGCATGCGGTGGATCAGCTGACCAAGACCGATGTCGGCGAGATCGTGATCTACGACAATTTCGTGCGCGGCACGCATGAGAACCTCGCCAACGCGCTGAAAGATCCGCGCGTCAAAATCTTCGAGGCCGGCGGCGACATCACCCAGACCGACATTCTCGACGCAGCCCTCAAGGGTGCGGACGGCGTCTTCCAGTTCGCGGCGCTGTGGCTGCTGCAGTGCCATGAATATCCGCGCACGGCCTTCGAGACCAATGTCCGCGGCATGTTCAACGTGCTCGACGGCTGCGTGCGCAACGGCGTCAAGCGCCTCGTCTGGTCGTCCTCGGCCTCAGTCTACGGCGACGCCGTCCAGGAACCGATGACCGAGGACCACCCCTTCAACAACAAGAACTTCTACGGCGCGACCAAGATCTGCGGCGAGGCGATGGCCCGCGCCTATCATTTCCGCTACGGGCTCGACTATGTCGGCCTGCGCTACATGAACGTCTATGGCCCGCGCCAGGACTATCGCGGCGCCTACATCGCCGTGATCATGAAGATGCTCGATGCGATTGACCGCGGCGAGGGCCCGACCATCATGGGGGACGGCTCCGAGGCCTTCGACTTCGTCGCGGTCGAGGACTGCGCCCGCTCCAATCTCTGCGCGATGCAGTCGACCGCCACCGACAGCTTCTACAATGTCGGCACCGGCAAGCGCACCTCGCTCAAGGAGGTCGCCGAGAAGCTGCTCAACCTGACCGGCTCGAACCAGCCGATCAACTATGCGCCGCGCAGCCAGGCCACGCTGGTGCGCAACCGCATCGGCTCGCCGGTGAAGGCGAGCAAGGAGATCGGCTTCACCGCCAAGATCGATCTCGACGAGGGGCTGAAGCAACTGATCGAGTGGCGCAAGGAGCACATCGAGCAGGTCGCCCAGCGCCGGGCCAAGGCCCAGCTCTGATCCTTCGCAATATCGGCCGGCGCCTCGGGGCGCCGGCCTCTTTCAGCTCCATGATCGGACGATAGCGCTATGTGCGGCATTGCAGGCGTCCTGCATCGGGACGGCAGACCGGCTTCGCCGGTGACCCTGAAGGCGATGACCGACATCATCGCCCATCGCGGCCCGGACGGCGAAGGCCATTATTGCGACGGCCCCGTCGGGCTCGGCCACCGTCGGCTCTCGATCATCGACCTGACCGATGCGGCGCGCCAGCCGATGGCGACGCGCGATGGCCGCTATGTGCTGAGCTACAATGGCGAGATCTACAATTTCAAGGAACTGAAGGCCGAGCTTAGCGCGCGCGGCCATCTCTTCCATTCGAGCGGCGACAGCGAAGTGCTGCTCACCGCCTTCGTCGAATGGGGTCTGTCGGCTCTGCTGCGGCTGAACGGCATGTTCGCCTTCGCGATCTGGGACAGCAAAGAGCGCAAGCTGACGATCGCGCGCGACCGCTTCGGCGTGAAGCCGGTCTATTACGCCGAGGTCGACGGCGCCTTCCTGTTCGCGTCCGAGATCAAGGCGTTCCGCGGCTTTCCGGGCTTCTCGTCCCGGATGGATGTCAGCGGCCTGTCCGAATATCTGACCTTCCAGAATTTCTTCACCGACAGGACGCTGTTCGCCGGCGTCAAGCTGCTGTCGGCCGGCTGCTATCTTGAGGTGAAGCCGGGCCGCGAGCCGCTCCAGCCGCAGCGCTACTGGGATTATCACTTCCAGGAGCCGGACGGCCCAGTCGACGAAGCCAAGGCGCTCGACGAGCTCGACTTCCTGTTCCGGCAGGCTGTCAGCCGGCAGATGATCAGCGACGTCGATGTCGGCTCCTATCTTTCGGGTGGCATGGATTCGGGCTCGATCACGGCCCTGGCGGCGGCGCAGCTGCCGTTCATGCGCACCTTCACCGTCGGCTTCGACCTCAACTCGGCCTCGGGCGTCGAGCTCGGCTATGACGAGCGCTCGAAGGCCGAGCACATGTCGTATCTGTTCAAGACCGAGCATTACGAGATGGTGCTGAAGGCCGGCGACATGGAGCGCGCCTTGCCGCGCCTCGCCTGGCATCTCGAGGAGCCGCGCGTCGGCCAGTCCTACCCGAACTACTACGCTGCCAAGCTGGCCTCGAAATTCGTCAAGGTCGTGCTCTCGGGCACCGGCGGCGACGAGCTCTTCGCCGGCTATCCCTGGCGCTATTATCGCGCGGTGGTGAACGACGATTTCGACCACTATGTCGAGAAGTACTACGGCTTCTGGCAGCGCCTGGTGCCGACCGAACTGCTGCCGCAGATGCTCGCTCCGGTCTGGGGGGAGGCCTCGGCGACGGCGCCGACCGAGATCTTCCGCGACGTCTTCCACGAGCATGCGCATACGCTGACGCGCCCGGAGGACTACATCAACCACTCGCTCTATTTCGAGGCCAAGACCTTCCTCAACGGCCTGCTCGTCGTCGACGACAAGCTCGCCATGGCGCATGGGCTGGAGGGGCGCGTTCCCTTCCTCGACAACGACCTCGTCGACTTCGCCATGCGCCTGCCGGCGAAGATGAAGCTCGGCAACCTGACCGAGGTGGTGCAGCTCAACGAGAACGAGCCCGGCGGCAAGGCGCAGCGCTATTTCGAGAAGACGCGCGACGGCAAGCTGATCCTGCGCAAGATGATGGGCCGCCACATCCCCTCGCAGGTGGCGGAGCGCGAGAAGCAGGGCTTCTCGGCGCCGGACGCCAGCTGGTTCAAGGGCGAGAGCATCGATTATGTCCGCCGCCGCCTGCTTAACGAGCGCGCGCGCATCTACGACTATCTCGACCGCGGCACGGTGAAGGGCCTGATCGAGGACCATCTCGAAGGCCGCCAGAACCGGCGCCTGCTGATCTGGTCGCTGCTCAACCTCGAGCAATTCTGCGAGGCCTATCTGTGAGCTTGCAGCAATTTGGGCGAAGCCGCAGGGCGCCTGTGTTGTTGTCGCCGCGCGGTGCGAGACATGTCTGAAACACACAAGAACCATCCAAGAGGGCCAAGCGCGGTGCCTGGCCTGCGCGCGCTCCTGTCGCTCCTGCATCCATTCGCCCATATCCAGGCGTTCGGAGAAGCGAGCCGAATGCTGGTGCAGCGCCGCCAGATGATCTTCGCCATGGCACGGCGCGACATCAGCAACCGCTATGCGGGTCAGGTGCTCGGAACCTTCTGGGCGGTCGGCCATCCGCTGTTCCAGATGGCAGTGATGGTTTTTGTCTTTGCGGTCGTGTTCAACCAGAAGATCGGTGGAACCCATGACCTGCCGCGCGACTACACCGTTTATATTCTGGCCGGCCTCTCAGCCTGGCTGTCGCTCAGCCCGGTGCTTGCGACCTCTGCGATTTCGATCGTGAGCAATGCCAGCTTGATCAAGCAGTTCACATTCGATGCGCGTGTACTGCCGGCGAAAGATATCCTGGTGAGTTTCGTGGTCTGGTCGGTCTCGATCCTGATTGTGATGCTCTATACCGTGATATCCTATCGTACCGTGCCGTGGACCTATGTGCTGATCCCGGTGGTAATGATGGTGCATTTCATTACTGCGCTAGGCTGTGCTTGGGCGTTAGCGTCGATTTCGGTGTTCTTCCGCGACGTCAAGGACTTTGTTCAGCTCGCCAATACGGCGATGGTCTACGTCTTGCCGATCGTGTACTTGCCGGCTTGGGTGCCTCCGCTGTTCAAGCCGTTCATCTATGCGAACCCGTTTAGTTATCTGATCTGGATCTACCAGGATACGTTCTATTTCGGCCGCATCGAACATCCATGGGCGTGGCTCCTGGCCACCCTGTTCGCGTTGTTCATGTTCACGGCCGGCTACAGGCTGTTCCGCCGCCTGCAGCCCATGTTCGGGGGCGCCCTGTGAGTCGGCCAGTCATCGAAATCGAACATCTCTCTGTCGCGTACCAGATGTATGCGCAGCCAAGCGATCAGCTCAAGGAACTGATCTTCGGTGGGGTGCGCCATGAGACCTTCTGGGCTCTGAGGGATGTCTCGCTCACCGTAAATGAGGGTGACAAGGTCGGCATCGTCGGACCCAACGGCGCGGGCAAGAGTACCTTGCTCAAGGTTGTCGCGGGCACCATGCGCGCGACGGGAGGACGCGTCGCGACGCACGGACGAATCTCTTCGCTTCTCAGCATGGTTCCAGCCTGGAACGAGGAGGAGACCGGCATCGAGAACATCAGGTTCAACCTGATGCTGCAAGGTATCGAACCCAGGCGCATCCCCGACATGATCGAGGACATCACCGAGTTCACCGAACTCGGGCCGTTCCTGTTCAATCCGGTGAAGACCTACAGCACTGGCATGGGCGCGCGCTTGTCTTTCGGCATCGCGACGGCGACGGAGCCCGACATTCTGATCGTCGACGAGGTCCTGGGCACCGGTGACGGCTACTTCGCCTGGAAGGCGATGAAACGGATGGAGGAGTTCTGCGCGCGAGGACGGGCGATGATCCTCGTCAGCCATTCGATGTCGGCGATTCAGAGCATGTGCAACCGTGCGATCTGGATGCAGACCGGCGAGAAACGGATGGATGGCGAGGTCAACGAAGTCATCGCTGCCTATGAGCTCGACTTTCGGCGCTCCGAGGATGAGAGCTTGCGCACGCGCCATGCCAGCACCCGCGCGTCGGTTACGGATGCGGTTGTTGGCGAGTTGACGGACGAGACGCGGGTACGCCTGCGCATTACCTCGCAGACCGGCGCTCCGCTGTTCTCGAGTCATTATGTTTCCGAGATCGGCATCAGGCTGGGCGAAGGCGAACGAGTCACCATTCCCTTCGACTTGCTCGATGGTTCGGACGAGGCGGTGCCAGCGGTGCTCGACGTGCTCAACAGCGAATGGGCGCGGCTGCACGAGAGGGATGGGCGCGTCTGCCGCGTTCTGACCAGGCTGCCCGGGCGCAATGGCGGTGGCCAGTTCGTAGCTCGGCTTCCGGCCGGTTCCGAGGGGCAGAGCCAGGCGATCGAGGTCGATTTCACCGTCCAATCGGAGGACCAGCGCGAAGCTCTCAAGGTCGAAGTGCTCGATATGAGCACCGGCAGCTGGACACCGCTCGTTGCCGGCTCCAGTCGCAAGGACGGCAGATGGACGCAGCTGCGCTTCCACCGCGAACTTGCCAAACCGGATGCCGAGGCGGCTGAGCGCGTCATGAAGGAGGTCGCCCTAGCGTCGCTGCCGGACGCAGAGATTCTCTCTGTCAATGTCAGGGCGCGCAACGCTCAGGTCACTTCGGTCAAGGAGCGCGAGCCCTTCGATATCGAGGTGCGCGTGATGTTCCACCGCTCCCCCGAACTCGTCGATGTCGGCATCAAGCTGACACGGATGGATGGCACCTACGCTTTCTGGCAATCCTCCGGGCAGGTCGGGGCCAATATCGAGCGGCCCGAGGGCGAGAAGGCGTTCAGCTTCCGGTTCGACCCGAATGTCCTCGGCGCCGGCGAGTACTTCGTCAACGCTCATGTCACGAACGGCTGGAAGTTCCCCGAGAACTACCCCTACAGCGAGCTCTACGCCCGAAAGATCAATGCCGCGATGTTCCGGATCGTGCCCGAATTCAACGGCGTCGATCACGGCGTCCTCAACCAGCGAGTGAAGGTGGATATCTCGTGAATTCGAGAGAAATTAATCGCTTCAAGGCGATCGAGGCGTTTCAGCGCGACGAGATTCTCGGACTGGCGCGAGCCGACCTGCCGATCGCCCGCAGCGAGTCGGTGCGTCCGCACTATACCGGTATCGGGGAGTGGCTGCCGCCAGGGCTGAGTGGGCGCGTCCTCGAGCTGGGCTGTGGTCCTGGGCGCTATGTCGCCGTGCTGGCGTCGCTCGGCTACGACGTCGTCGGTGTCGATCCCATCGCCTATCCGCTCTGGGACGAGATTCGGCAGCACCGCAACGTCGAGCTGCTCAGTGGTGTCAAGGCCGAGGAAATCCCCTTTCCCGACGCCTCGTTCGATCATGTCGCCTGTGTCAGCGCGCTGCTCTACTTCCAGGACGCCGAGAAGGCGTTTTCCGAGGTCTTCCGGGTGCTGAAGCCCGGCGGCCGGCTTTATGTGCGGACAGTTAACAGCGGGAATCTGCGCCGGGTCTTCGGCAAAGAGAATATCGATCCGGCCGCCAAGAACCACTACAACGAGGCCGAACTCGCCGCATTCCTGCGCAGTGCGGGCTTCGAGGTCTCAAAGACCTTTGCTTACGGCTTCTTCCCGCCGTTCTGGGGTGGTTACTGGTGGTATCTCTGCAACGGGAAGATTCCGATTTCCGTTCAGGAGTGGCTGTCGAAGGTGACCCCGGCGCGATATCGCTCCAACGTCATCGCCTATGCGCGCAAGCCGAGCGAGGCTGTCTAGCCTTGTTCCTGCAGCATGCAGAGATCGTTGAGCACCAGCTCGCATTGGTCGGCGTCAACGCAGCTCGACACAAGCGAGCCGGTCAGCTGGTCGTCGCGCTGGACGAAAGGCGGCAAGCCGGCGAGGTCTCTGTGATCGTGCATCTGCTGGAGCCCGGCGGAGCGGGCCTTCCAGAAGGTGTACGGATGGCGGCCCTGACCCAGCCTGCCGGACCGCTGACGGTCGCTGGCTGCCCCCGTTGTGCCTGGCAGCGTCTGCGCAGTTTCCATCCCGCCGTTTATTTCGAGGGGGCGGGCCTCGTTCCGGTCGTCACCGATGCAGACGGGAAGATGGTCTGGGCGTTCCGGCCGGATGCTTCGGGTGGCGGCCTTCTGCTGCTCGGGACGGAACTTGCCGCCGACCTCGTGCTGCTGCGGCAGGGCAGGCCGGAGGCTGCGAGCAACAGGCCGACCGAAGCGCAATGGGGCTATGCCGGCGAGCGCCCGAACTATCTGTTCGCCGATCTGCTGGATTCCGCCGACCCGTTCGACCGGCCGGCCGACTGGTGGCTCTGGACCTTGCGCGACGCGCTGGTACGCCATGCGGGCGTCACGGCGCGAGACGTTCTGCCGAACGGGGCAGCCGGCATGGTCATCGTCACGGGTGATGACGATCAGGCGCCGATCGAGGACTATCGCGCGCAGCGGGAACTGCTCGGTGATCTGCCGGTCACCTATTTCCTGCATCCGCTGGCGCAGCTCGATGCTGCGGGGCTGGCCGAGGTCGCCCGCGGTCGCGAGCTTGAATGGGAGCTGCATCCCGATGCGCTCGAGACTCCCGGCGAATACCCGCAGCGCCTCGCCGAGCAGACAGCGTGGTTCGAAGCCTTGGTGGGAGCCAAGCCACGCCTGGTGCGAAACCATGGCTTTCTGAATGATGGCTATTGGGGCCATGCCTCGTCTTGGCTGGCGCATGGCATCACTGGTAGCAGCAACATTCCGGGGATGGATGGCCAGATTGTCAACGGTTCGCTGCTGCCGGCGCGCCTCGTCCTCGATGGCAAGCTGACCCCGCACTGGAGCGTGCTGACGGCTTTCGGCGACGGTGCCATGTTCGTGCACGATTGGGACGCATCGACGGCACTGGAGGCGATCCGCGCCGCGGGCCGGCGAATTGTCGAGAGTGGTGTCCCAGGTGTCCTGGTCTTCAATCTGCATCCGGCCAATCATGTCCGGGCGGCGCCTATGCACCAGGCGGTCAGGGAGCTCGTCGAGAGCGGTTTCGTGGCAGCGACGCTGGGAGAGGCATTCGCCTGGTTTGCGGAGGGGACGCAGCTCTCCTCCGGCGTGCGCAGTGACGCTGACGCCAGCAAGGCTCCGGCTGAGCGCGGAGAGCCCGGACTTTTTCGGCGGGAAGAGAGGCAGTCGCTGCCGCCTACGGCAGGGCGGCCATCGGGTTTGCGAGGACTGATCAGGCGCCTTGGCCGCACGGAGCGCTGGAGCTGGCTGCGGCGATGATGCTCGGCCTCCTCTCCGATGCGCACGGTCACATTGCTGCCCTTCGGCGCGGGCTGGCGCTGTTGCAGGCGGCCGGTGCCGAGCAGATCGTCTTTCTCGGTGACGCGGTCGGCTATGTTCCGGATCCAGGCGTCGTCACGGCGCTGCGGGAGCTCGGCATCGCGGCGGTGCGCGGCAATCACGACGAGATGATGCTCCGCGGGGATGCGTCGGCCGAGCGGCGCCAGATCTATCGCCACGACGAGACCGCCCGGCAATTGAATTCCGACGAACTGGCGTTCGTGGCAGCGTGGCCGACGGAGCGTCGCTTGCGTGCTGGTCGCTATGATTGCCTCCTGGTTCATGGCAGCCCGTCGGCTCCCCTGAACGGCTATATCTACCCCGACACCGATCTGGCGCCCTTCAAGGACGTCGATGCGGATGTCGTGTTCATGGGGCATACGCACCATCCCTTCATCCGCGCCGAGCATGGCAAGCTCTTCGTCAATGTCGGCAGTTGCGGCTTGCCGCGCGAGGCGGGACGGCGCGCATCAGCATGCCTGTTCGACGCGGCGACGGGTGAGGCGAAGATCCTGCGCTATTCGATTGCGGCGGAAGCCGCCGAGACCCTGGCCCGCTTCGATCTCGATGCTGGTGTCGTCAAATTGCTCACCGAAGCGATCACACTGAACCCGGACAATCCGAATGACATCTGAACCGGTCAATGTCGTGCTGACAGGCGTCGGCGGTGGCGGCCATGGGGAGCAGATCCTGAAGGCGCTCCGACTCGGCAAGCTCAGCTATCGGATCATCGGGACCGATATGAGTGCGGCCTGCGCCAATCGTGGCGAGGTCGACGAGTTCGTGGTTCTGCCGTCCGCGCGCGATCCCGAGTATCTCGCCCGCTTGACCGAACTCGCAAGAACTCGGAAGGCCGCTGTCATCTTCCATGGCTCGGAGCCGGAAATGATGGTGCTGAGCAACGCACGCCGGGAACTCGAAGCACAGGGGTTCTATGTTCCGGTGAATACGCCGGAGGTCATGGCCATCTGCCAGGACAAGTCCCGTACGCTCTCGCATCTGGCGACAGCCGGCTTTCGCGTTCCGCATTATCGCGAGATCACTGCCCTGGAGCAGGTCGAAGGATTCGATGTGTTCCCCGCTGTCCTGAAACCGTCTGTCGGCGGCGGCGGCTCGGCCAACGTGTTCATCGTCCAGTCATGGCCGGAACTCGAATTCTTCGTCCGGCATTTGCTGGAATTCTGTCCGAAGATCGTGTTGCAGGAGTATGTCGGCACGTCGGACGCGGAATACACGGTCGGCGTCCTGTTCGGGCGCGATGGCAAGCTGATCAATTCGATCGGCATCAGGCGCATCATCAACAACGCCCTGACGATCAGGACGAGGGTGCCGAACCGGACAAGCCGGCACGATCTTGGCGCCTCTCTCATCGTCTCGACGGGAATATCGCAGGGAGAAGTCGGCGACTGGCCGGACATACTGCGCGCTTGCGAGGCGATGGCCGCTTCATTGCGGCCGACCGCTCCGGTCAACATCCAGTGCCGTGTCGTCGATGGCCAAGTGGTCCCGTTCGAGATCAATCCGCGCTTTTCCGGAACGACCTCGCTGCGTGCCATAGCCGGGTATAACGAGCCTGACGTGCTTGTGCGGCGCGACGTCTTCGGCGAGGAGATCGAAGATCATTTCGCCTATGCCAAGCCCACGATCCTGCGCGGCCTGAAAGAGTTCGCGCTCAATACGCATTGAATTGACCGCCGTTTCATCCAGGAGATCGACATGCTCAACCTCCGCTGCCCCTGCTGCGACTCAAGCGATCTTGTGCAGGTTTATCCCTCATTCTCCGGCACCTGCATCACTTCGGACATGATGATCCTGCCGGAGGCGTCGATCGACAATCGGCAGTGCCAGGCCTGCGGCCTGATCTTCAATGCGGCAGGCACTCGCGGGCGTGGCGAGGCCTTCTATCGCGACAGCTACAGCTTGATGATGAAGAGCCCGGACGCTTCGATCCAGAGCTTCGCCGGACCGGCGCCGATCTCGCAGGCGGAACGGACTCACCAGATCCTGCGCGAAATGGCCACCCTGCCGGAGCAGGGAAGGGTGCTCGAGGCGGGAGCCGGAAAGGGGGACTTCCTCACCTATTTCGTCAAGCAATCGGACGGTTGGGACGTTCACGCCTTCGAGCCGAGCGTCGCTTTCGAGACTCTGAAGGAGCGCTTCCCGAAGGCCAGTGTGTCGCATTGCGACTACCAAGCCGTCGATCTCGGGGCGGGCACGGTCGACCTGGTGGTCGCCCTCGGCGTGCTCGAGCATGTCGACAATCCGCTCGACATGCTGCGTTGGGCCCGTGCCCAGCTGAAGGATGGAGGCCTGTTCTATATTCGCGTTCCCAATTTCGAACGGAATCCCAACGACCTCTTCTGCGCGGACCACCTCTCCAAGCTGACGGCGCCCAGCCTGCATTGGTTGGCGGCCACGGCAGGCTTCGAAGTCGTCGCCTCGCGCGAGGCCGGCGTCCCCATCTTCATCCTCCTGCGCAAGACAAGCTCGCCTCAGGCAGCCCCGGCCGATGTGGTCGCCAGGAATGCCGAGATCGTTGCCAAGAACGTCGCCGTCGCCAAGGATGCGATGGAGGCGATCGCCAATTGCCGCAAGCAAGCGCAAGCGGCGGGTGAAGCTTTTGCAATCTTCGGACTGGGCTCGTCAGGGCTGTTCGCTCCGTTTTCGCTCGGCTTCGACGTCGCCGACATCGCCGGCTATCTCGACGAGAACAAATCGGTCTGGGGCAGCGGCATCCACGGCAGGCCGGTCGGTGGCCTCGACATGATCGAGAAACTCGGAATCAAGCACGTCGCATTGGCCATCAGCCCGGTCTACTTCCAGCAGGTGACCGAGAAGCTGCAAAAACACGACGTGAACGTCTACTCCGCGTAACCCTGGTCAACGGATCACATCCATGAACATCACCGAGCCGAGCTTCGATGAAGCCGAAGTCGACATGGTCAGGGCCGTGCTTGAGTCGAAATGGGTCACCCAAGGCCCGATGACCGAGCGCTTCGAGGCGCAGATCGCTGCCAATCAGCGCGCCAAATACGCGCTGGCCTGCACTTCCTGCACCGCGGCGCTGCACCTTGCGACCATGGCGCTCGACCTGGGGCCGGGCGACGAGGTCATCGTGCCGGCTTTCACATGGATCACCAGCGCGCATGCGGCCGAATATGTCGGTGCGAAGGCGGTTTTCGCCGATATCGATCTTGCGACCTTCAACATCGATCCCGCGGCCCTTGAAGCGGCGATCACCCCGCGCACCAAGGCAGTCGTCGCTGTCCATCTCTTCGGGCTGGCCGCGCCGATGGACGAGATCCGCGCGATCTGCGGGCCGCGCGGCATCCGCATCATCGAGGATGCCGCCTGTGGCATCGCCACGACCTACAAGGGCGAGCCCATCGGCGCGCTCGGCGACCTCGGCTGCTTCTCCTTCCATCCGCGCAAGGTCGTCACTACCGGCGAAGGTGGCGCGGTGACGACCAATGACGACAAGCTCGCCGCCGCCGTGCGCTCGCTGCGCAATCACGGTGCGACGGGCCAGCCCGATCACGAGCCACGCGGGCCTTGGACGATGGCGAATTTCGACCGTATCGGGTACAATCTGCGCCTGTCGGATATTCAGGCGGCCGTCGGTGTCGCCCAGATGGGCAAGCTCGAGCGGCTCGTCGCCGATCGGCGGGCGAGTGCGCGCTACTATACCGAGCAACTGCGTGAGCTGAACGACATCGTGCTGCCGGTTGCCGGCGATGTGGACGGCCACACCTTCCAGTCCTATGTGGTCCGTATCGCCGAGGGTGGGCGTGATCGCCGCAATGCGGTGATGAGCGCGTTGGGGAAAGCCGACATGCAGACGCGGCCTGGCACGCACGCGGTGCATCGTCTGGGCTACTATCGGAACAAGTACGGGCTTGCGGCGGGAGCCTTTCCGCAGGCTGCGCTTGCCGAGGACACGACGATCACGCTGCCCATCGTCCCGTTCATGACCCGCAGCGATCAGGATCGTGTCGTCGATGAGCTGCGCCGCGCTCTGAAGGCCTGACGGACATCGACGGCACAGAACGATGCTGAGGCGTCTTTCAGATTTCTTCGTAGCCTGGGATCCGGATTGCGAGCGCGTCGACGCGTTCGCGAACCTGAATTATTTCGCGGGCGCACATCAGGACGCCATCGCCTCGCTGTGTCGAATCATCGGCGCCAATTGCCAGAATTTCGGGCAGACCTTCTACCGGCACCTGACGCGCAGGATCCTGAAACAGCAGACCTCCGACATCCGCGCCTTCATCGAAGCGCTCGGACCGCTCCTCACAGAGCGCGACTCGCCCGTGGCAAGGGCGTTCTGGAGCGCGCTCTGTGCCGATGCCGGAGAGATGACGCGCCTGCGTCAGCGGGAGGGCCGACTGCGCTCATGCTGGGGTGTCACGCCTATCGTCAACCTGCGCACAGGCGTCGCGGCCGACCGGCTGCTCGGCGTCGAGGCGGAGTCGGTCGTCTTCACGCATTATCACGTCAGCTCGGACTTCGATCTGGTCCTCAAGGGGATGCAGGACGAGCTGATGGCGGAACGCTACAATCTCATCCACCCGTTCCGTTGGCTGGTGCTGGGTTGGGCGCTCCTGCGCTACGATGTGTTCCACCTCTACAACGATGCCGGTTTCATCGATCTGATCGGCGGGTATGGCACACGCATGGGGATCGCGCTCGACGAGTTGCGTTCCTATCGTTGGGCTGGAAAACGGCTTTACACGTACACTTATGGCGCCGATCACCGCATGCGCGGCAAGGCATCCGCCGCGGGACGGTGGAGCTTCTGTAGCGAATGCCCCGAACCCGGCGCCTTCTGCATCTGCGACGACGTGGGCGGCGAGCAGATGCTGGCGACAATCAGCGAATATGCGACGGCGATGATTGCACATGGCCTGTCGCAACCGATGGTTCCGGGAAGCCGCAATATCGCGTCTACGGCGATTGACCTTCGCGAGATCGGCCCTCCTCGTGCCGGCCCAGCACGGTTCGAACAACCGTTGAAGGTCGGTCATTTTCCGAACCATCCGTATTTCAAGGGCACGAAGTACCTTGAAGCCGCGATTGCGCGCATGCAGGCCGATGGGCTGGACATTCAGCTGATATTGCTCAATGGGGTGCCGCGCTCGCAGATTCTCGAGGCCATGAGCGGCCTGGATTTGCTAGTGGACCAGCTGATCAGCGGCAGTTTCGGCGCAACGGCCCTGGAGGGAATGGCGCTCGGTCTGCCCGTGGTCTGTTATCTGCATGATAATGTGGCGGTGGCGAACCTGGCCGACTGCCCGATCATTCGGGCCAATCCCAAAACGATCGAAGACGTTCTGAGGCGGATCGTTGCCAACCGCCGCGAACTGGTCGAGGCCGGGAACAAGGGCCGAGCGTATGTCGAGCAGAACTACAGCGTACCGGCGCTGGCGAAGTCGCTCGCAGAACTCTACCGCGAGACCGGCGACCTCGCTGCGCCGTTGGCGGCTCGCCTGACGCGCCGGGCCGCCTTGATCGCGGCATCGCCCGATGCGGCGCAGCAGGCGGGATCGAGCCTGGTCGCACGCTCCTGGAAGCTTCCCTTCGTCGGCCGCGCGCTGTCGCGGATGGGGCGTTCCGTGCTCAAGGCGAGGCTCGTATCGCTGCGGCTGCGCCTGCAGCCCATCGCTCGCGAGTTGGAGCGGCGGTACCGGTTCTTCACCAGGCTCAGGGCGGTTGTCGAAGTCTGGCATTATCCGGCGCGGCTCAAGCGCCTGATCGGCCGCTGCCTCAGGCCTCTCATGCAGCCGCTGGGCCGCGGAATGGCAGCTGGCGTCCAGCGCGGCGCGGCTCGTGTCGTGAAGGCCGCACGCCATTACGGTGACCGGCGCCAGGCGAAGGGGGAGGTCCGCACGCTGTGGGGCACGACACCGATCCTGACCTTGCCGATCCTGGCGCGCTGCGATGCCTTGCTCGGTTTGAAGTCCGACTCGCTCGTCTTCACTACCTATTACATTACCCGCAATTTCAGCATCAACCTCACGATCCCCGACAAGGTTGCTGCAAAGCTGATGAAAATAAGGCGCACAGCGCACCGCCGTTTTCGTTTCGCGGTGCTCGCTTATGTCATGCTGCGCTACGATGCGGTTCATTTCTTTTACGATCGCGGGCTGCTGCCTGGCACAGAACGCTTCGGCATCGAGGATATCGAGATCGAGCTGCTGAGCCGGGCGGGCCTCAAGATCTACACCTATGCCTATGGCGCGGACGTGCGGACGCGGGAGCGGACGCTCGCATTGGGACCGGTCAACTTCTGCACCGATTGCCCGCAGCGACTGGCCTACTGCATCTGCGACGACGCCCAGCTCGACCTGTCGCTGTCGCGTCTCGATCATCGCGTCACCGCGAAGATCGCGATGGGCGACATGCTGGCCTACGTTCCAGGGTGCCGGAACATGCACTACTGGCCGCTGGATCTCGACCATCTCCAGCCGACGCCGCTGAGCTGGAGGAAGGGGCAGCCCCTGCGCATCGCGCATGCGCCGAACCATTCGCATTTCAAGGGCACCCACCATCTGGAGGCTGCGATCGACCGCCTGCGCGGCGAGGGCTACGAGGTCGAGATGGTCAAGATCTCAGGCGTGCCCAATACCGAGGTGCTGGACATGTTCCGATCGGTCAGCCTTGTCGCCGATCAGTTCATCGGCGGCTTCCATGGCTACACCGCGCTGGAGGCGATGGCCCTCGGGCGCCCGGTCCTGTGCTTCCTCAGGGCGCCCGACATGACGATCGCGCCCGAGGAATCGCCAATCATCAACGCGCCGCCGCATCTGGTCTATGCCGTGCTGAAATCGATCCTCGACGGAGAGATGGATATCGAAGAACTCGGCCGGCGAAGCCGCCGCTTCATCGAACGGCACTATTCGATCCCAGCCGTGGCCGCGCGTCTCGGGCAGCTTTATCTTGAGACCAGCAACTGGCCGCAGGCGACGCTCGATCGCATCGCCGCACGGGTCAGCGAGCTCGAGGCGGCCCTGCCGGCGCCGATGCTCGCACCCATGCCGGTCGCCTGGGAGCGCGTCTACGACGTGCCGGAGCAGCGTGCGGCGCCTGCGCCGGCCCATATCTGAATCCGGCTCCGCGCCGCGTGAGCAGTTTGAAGACCGAGAAAGCCAAACCGACATGTCGTCCGATTCCGTTGTAAAGCGAACCCTGCGCCCACTGGTGCATCTCGCCTTTCGGCTCTTCCATCGTGGCAAGGCCCTGCTGCGCCCAATCGTCCATCAGGCCCTCGCCTTGCGTCCGCGTTTGAACCCTTTGCCGGCGCTGCGGCAGCGCAAGCAGCGCTTCAAGGACTACCTCAGCACCGAGGCGAAGATAAGGATCGGTGGCGAGGAACTCCCGTTCTCGGCGGTGATGCGGGCATGCTCGCGGCTCTGGCCGCTGAGCGATGCCGAGCGCGGCCTTTCGCCGGCTGCGGTTTGGCTGCCCTGGCGGGGCGCCGGCATCGGCAAGAATCCGGTCGGCCGGCAGATCGTCATGATGACGCCCTCCAATCTGCGTATCGATCCGCGCATCGAGCGCGAGGCGCGGGCGCTCGTTGCCGCCGGCTACAGCGTCGTGGTGATCGCTCCGGATCCGCGCACCGGCGAGGAAACCGAGCATGGCGTCGACTGGGGCGAGGGCGTCAGTTTCCGCTGGGTGCACTGGACTGCGATCTCGTTCATGATGGAATGGCCGAGCTTCATCGCGCGCGAGATGTTCAACGTCGCGATCGAGTATCGCCCCTTCGCCTTCCACGCCCATGACCTGTTCACCGCCTTCGCCGGGCTGTCGGCGGCGCGCCATACCGGCGCGCATGTAGTTTGCGACTATCACGAATGGTTCTCGGAAAACGTCAAATGGGACACCGAGAGCCTGAGCTACAAGCCCTATACGCCCTCATGGAAGCGGCCGCTGCAATGGCTCGAGCGGCAGTGCCTGAAGCGCGCCAGCGAGGTCGTCACGGTCTGCGATTCGATCGCCGATACGATGGCCAGGGAGCTCGGCAAGGGCCGCAAGGCGGTGGTGGTGCGCAACATCCCGCGCCTGTCGCAGGAGCCCACCAAGGCCTATCTCCCGCTCAAGCAACAGCTCGGCCTGCCCGAAGACCAGTTCGTGCTGCTCTGGCAGGGAGGCACCGGGCCGACCCGGTTGATCGAACCGATCATCGAGGCGCTCGCCTACATGCCGAAATGCCATTTCGTCATCCGCGGACCGTCATTGGACCTGTTCGGCGCCGAGTACCGCGCGATTGCAGAGCGCATCGGTGCCGCTGACCGGCTGACGCTGATCGGGCCGGTGCCGTCGCGCGACGTCGTGGCCGCGGCCCGCGGCGCCGACGCCGGGATCTGGACCTTGCCGAATCTGTGCCGGAACTTCTCCTTCGCGTTGCCCAACAAGGTGTTCGAGTACATGGCCTCGGGCCTGCCGGTGATCGGTGCGGACTATCCGGAGGTTCGGCGTATCGTCGACACGCACAAGGTCGGCATGCTGTTCGATCCCTATGACCCGAAGTCGATCGCGGCGGCGATCAACCCGCTGATCGAGGATCCCGCTTTGGCCGCCGGCATCCAGGCGCGCATTCCCGCGGCGCTGGCTTCGCTCGACGCCGATCGTGAATGGGAGAAGATCCCGGCGATCTACGACCGCCTGCGCAAGGCTGCCTGAGCGAAGGGCAGGCAGGGACAGGCGGGATGCTGAGCAGGCTACGAAGCAGCGCCCTGATGCGTACGTTGCTGCGCCCGGCGGTGCATGGCGCGATCGGCAGCTATTATCGCTTCAGGCGGCAGGCGGGCTCGTGGCCGGGCATGCGGCTGGTGCGGACGCTGCGACGCGGCCGACTGCCGTCCTGGCCGATGGAGGCGGTCATGCGCTGGCGCATCGGCCCGGGCGTCGGAACGCGGGCAAGCGGGCGCGAGGTCGTGATGCTCGTGGTCTCGGATCTGCGCATCGATCCGCGCGTCGAGCGAGAGGCACGCGCGCTCGCTGCTTCGGGCTATGCTGTTACAGTTCTCTGCCCTGATCTGGGCCAGGGAGAACTGGCCGGCTACGGCCTCGACTGGGGCTCCGGCATCCACTTCGACATCCTGCCCTGGACCGCTGCGAGCTTCGTCAACGAGCCACCGGGCTTCATGGCGCACGAACTCTATGAACGAGCTCTCGGCTACCGGCCTTTCGCCTATCACGCGCATGACCTCAACACGGCTTTCGCGGGCCTCGCCGCAGCGCGCCGTACCGGTGCGCACCTGATCGCGGACTTCCACGAGTGGACATCGGAGAACGTGCATTGGGACCGGGCGCGTGCCGCCTATGCTCCCTTCGAGGGCGAATGGAAGCGCCAGCTGCAGAGGCTGGAGGCACGCTGTCTCTTCGAGGCCTCGGCTGTCGTCACGGTCTGCGATTCGATCGCCGACGCGCTTGCGGATGAGCTTGGTCACGGCAAGCGGCCGGTCGTGGTGCGCAATATCCCGGCTACGGCAGCGGATGCCGAACGCTCCTACGCCCCGCTCAAGCGGCAGCTCGGCTTGTCCGAAGACCAGTTCGTGCTGCTCTGGCAGGGCGGGACGGGGCCGACCCGGCTGATCGAGCCGATCATCGAGGCGCTCGCATCGGCGCCGCGCTGCGTCCTGGTGATCCGGGGCCCATCGCTGGATCAGTTCGGGGCGGGCTACCGGGCCATCGCGGAGCGCGTCGGTGCGGGCGATCGGCTGATCCTGCTCCCACCTGTCCTGTCGCGCGACGTCGTCGCTGCTGCGCGGGGGGCCGATGCGGGCATCTGGACCTTGCCGAGCTTGTGCCGGAACTTCACTTTCGCCTTGCCGAACAAGATCTTCGAGTACATGGCCTCGGGCCTGCCGGTCCTGGTCGCGGCCCATCCGGAAGCGCGACGGCTGGTCGAGAGCCATAACGTCGGCCTCAGCTTCGATCCCTACGATCCCGACTCGATCGCGGCGGCGATCAACAGGCTGATCGACGAACCGGGGTTCGCGGCAGCGTTGCGGCAAGCGACCGGACCGGCACTGACGGCGCTCGATCCCGAGCGGGAATGGGACAAGCTCGTCATGGTTTATGACGAACTCGCCGACAGGTCGGCCGAGCAGCGGGGATAATGAGGATGTTCAGGCCCGACATGCTGTGGAAATTCCTGCTGGGCGCGATCGTGCTGGTCATGGCGGGCGCAACGGCGGAGTTCATGTGGCGGACGCCAGCGGCGGTGCCCGATCTCGCACGTCCGTTGGCTGGAGCGGCGCCGAAGGCCTCGCCGACGACCGCCCGGCCGGAGGCTGCGGTGTCTGAGCCCGTCGCGACGCGAGCGCCCGAGATCGGCGAGAGCCCCGATACCGGGCATGCCATGCGGCTTCCCGCCGCCAGCGGCCCCCAGCGCGTGATCGCGCCCTATATCGATATCCCCGCGGTCGTGGTCCGCCCGAATGCTGCTGCCCTGAGGCCGTATTTCGCCCTGCGCAAGGGGCTTACGGTCCGTTATCTCGGCAACCGGTTCTCGACCGCGCAGCCGGAGCTGATATGGGTTCCCGCCAACGAGAACGGTCGTGACCGCCTTATCTGGCAGAGCTTCATTCCGGAGAAGGGGGGGCTGCTCGGCATCTATGTCGGTGACGTGATCACCCTGCTCGACGACGTCCTCTACGACTTCGATGTTGGCACCCTGTTCGTGAAGGCCCAGAAGCCGGGCTTCCCGCCCGGATACATGCTGCTCGAAACTCTGATCGGCGAGACCGAACCGGCGACCCGCGAGCTGATCGTCGCCAAGGACGTGAAGCGCTTCCAGGATTTCTCCTCCGTCGATCACGACGGGGTCAGGCTCTACGAGCAGACCGTCAATGTCGACCTGAAGCAGATGGAGCGCGACATCGCGACCCTGCTCGACGAGGCGACTTATGCCACCAGCCTGACCGGCGGCATGAGCGGCGGCGTGCACCCGCTCTATGCGACGTCCACGGCCCGTACCCTGCTGTTCGCCGCCTTGAAGCCGAAGGTTTCCGAAGAGACGCGCAAGGCTGCCATCGCGGCGGTGGCGCACTTCTTCGACAACTACATCGAGAAGGCCAAGGTCGATCTCGGGGATGGCCGTATCTCCTGGCCATACAAGTTCGACTGGACGATGAACTGGGGCATCAAGCTGACGCCGCCCTGGTACTCGCCCTATGCCAACAGCCAGGTCGTCGAATTGTCGGCGCTGATGTTCAAGCTCACCGGCGAGGACAAGTACCGGGCCATGGCGCAGGCGGCGACCCGCTTCATCACCACGCCGATGAGCAAGGGGGGAGCCGAGTACACGATCGACGGCTTCCGGTTGCCGGCGGAATATGTCTACGCCGCCCCACCCATGCCCAATGTCCGGGTGCTGGATGGCGAACTCGGGGTCGCGATCGCGCTTTACAATGCGGCGCGCCTGCTCGGCGACAGCGAGATGCTGCGCCAGTCGACGGCCTATTTCGCCGGGCTGGCGATGAACCTGGAAGGCTATCTCAAGGAAGATGGTGGGCTCTGGTTCGCCTCGTATATCGAGAACATGCCGGAGGGCTATGGCTGGCCGATGTGGGCTCTGCTCCAGAATGCGGCGATCATCACCAAGGATCGGCGCTTCACCGAATATGCCCGGCGGTTCACACCCTTCGTGACACAGCGCTGGTGCGAGCAATATGGCTGCTGAGAGCCGGACGATGACGAAGCCTTTGGAAGCCAAACCGCTGCGCGTGCTGCATGGGCCGGTGAATGTCGGCAACCAGCCCTGGTCGTTGTCGCGCGCCGAGCGCGGGCTCGGCCTGCGCAGCGATGTCGCCATCAACTACAACACCTGGCTAGGCTACCCCGCCGACATCACCCTCGGCGAATACGCCAAGAAGGGCTCGGGCGCACTCTGGCGCCGGCTGCGCTTCGCGCTCGGCATCCCGTTCAACTACGACGTGGTGCACTATTATTTCGGTCGCAGCTTCATGCTCTGGGACGATTGGGGGCGGGTGCTTGGCCGCAGCGAGGCCGAGGATCGCAAGGCGCTGTTCGATGTCAGGCTGGCGCGCGCCTTCGGCCGCAAGACCTTCATGACGCTGCAAGGCTGCGACGCCCGCCAGGCGGACCGGTCAAACCGCATCAATGCCGTCACCATGTGCCGAGAGGGGGCGTGCCCGGCCTTTGGGGCCTGCACCACCGGCATCGACGCGTCCCGGCGCGCCATGATCGAGCGACTGCTGCCGTTGATGGACCGGGTCTTCTACCTCAACCCCGAACTCGGCCACTTTGTCGAGAAGGGCGATTTCCTGCCTTACTGCAATGTCGAGATCTGGGACCAGCCGGTCGCGCTCCCCGTGGCCGGGAGGCCGCCGCGGGTCGTGCACGCACCGAGCAATGGCGGCATCAAGGGAACGAACCTGCTGCTGCCGGTGCTCGAGCGGCTGCAGCAGCGCTTCGATTTCGAGCTGATCCTGATCGAGAACAAGCCTCATGCCGAGGCGATGGAACTCTACCGTTCGGCGGACCTTGCGATCGACCAGCTGCTGGCCGGTTGGTATGGCGGTTTCGCCGTCGAGCTCATGGCGATGGGCAAGCCGGTCGCAGCCTATATCCGCGAGGAGGATCGCCCCTTCGTCCCGGCGCAGATGTGGGACGAGATGCCGATCCTGCGCATCGACGAGCGCACGCTGGAGGACGATCTCGCCCGAATCTTCTCGGCGCCGGACGCGCTCGTCGAGGCCGGGCGCCGGTCCCGCGCCTATGTCGAGCGCTGGCATGACCCGGTGAAGACTGCAAAGGCGATGGCGCGTGTCTATCGCGATCCGACCGTTCCGTTGACGATCGACGACAACTAGCTCTCTCAAGGACTATCCGATGTGCGGCATCCTCGGCATCCTCCACCGCGGCAAGCTCGGCGACGCCTCCCAGCGCATCGTCAAGATGGCCGACGCGATTGTCCATCGCGGACCTGACGATGCCGGCTTCTGGTCCGCCCCCGATGTCGAGCTCGGTTTCCGCCGGCTGTCGATCGTCGATATCGCGGGCGGCCATCAGCCGATGACGAACGAGGACGGCACCGTCCACGTCGTCTTCAACGGCGAGATCTACAATCATGTCCCGCTCCGCAAGGAGCTGGAGGCGAGGGGGCATCGCTTCGCCAGCGACCATTCCGACACCGAAGTACTGGTGCACGGCTATGAGGAATGGGGCGAGGCGCTGGCCGAGCGGCTCAACGGCATGTTCGCCTTCGCGATCTGGGACGTGCGGGCGCGCCGTCTGATGCTCGGTCGCGACCGCCTCGGCATCAAGCCGCTCTATCTGGCGGAGCTCGCAGACGGCACCGTGATCTTCGGCTCGGAGATCCGCGGCATCCACGCCTCCGGGCTGGTGCCGGTCGAGCCGGATGGCCAGTCGGTCTACGCGTATTTCCTGCAGCAGAACGTCTGGCGCGGACGCTCCCTGTTCAAGGGCGTGAGGCTGCTGGAGCCCGGCCATATCTTCATCGACGAGCCGGGCGGCCGGCGCGACCGCCAGTACTGGGACATCGCCTTCAAGCGCCGCAAGATGTCGCGCGCCGATGCGGCGGCTGCGCTGCGCGAGGTGCTGCAGGGCGCGATCAAGCGCCAGCTCGCGGCGGACGTCCCGGTGATGGGCTATCTCTCCGGGGGCATCGATTCGAGCTCGATCGTCGCCGGCGCCTATCGCGAGGATCCGGGCGTGCGGGCCTATTCCTGCATCTTCAACCTCGATCAGGTCGGCGACGACAAGATCGTCGACGAACGCGAGTTCTCGCGGTTGGTGGCGAGCGATCTGGGCATAGAGCATATCGAGCTGGAGCTGCCACAGCTCGCGCTGACCACCTCGCTCCACCGGACGGTCTCGGCGCTGGAAGAGCCGCGCATGGGCATGGCCTATGTCAACTATCTGATCGCCGAGCGGGTCGCGGCCGACAGCAAGGTCGTGCTCTCCGGCTGCGGCGGCGACGAGATCCTCGGGGGCTATGTCTCGCGCTACGAGTATATCCGCCAGCCCTTCCCGCAGGAGGGCGCGCCGGCCCGTTCCTGGCTCGACCGGTTGCTCGGGCGGAACCAGGCGCCGGCGCCGGACGCCGCGGCCGACGCATACCGCCGCATGCAGGCGATCTACAGCTATCCGGTCGGCACGCATGAGATCGAGCAGGCGCTGCTACCCGCGTTCCGGGCGGGCGCCGACGGCTATTCTCTCGACGGTGAGATGCGCAAGGTCCTCGATACCTGCCCTTCCGACGACATCTGGGACCGGCTGCTCTATATCGACGCCAAGACCTATCTGGCGGGCCTGCTGATGGTCGAGGACAAGCTCTCGATGGCGCATAGCCTGGAGACGCGCGTGCCGCTTCTCGACAACGAGGTGATCGACCTCGCGCTGACCTATGACTGGAGCCTGCTGACCGACGGCGAGACCGGCAAGATCGCCTTCCGCGACGCGATCCGCGACTGGGTGCCGCCGCAGATCGCCGACAAGCCGAAGATGGGCTTCGGCCCGCCTGACGCCTCCTGGTATCGCGGCGCCCTGCAGCCCTTCGTGCGCAAGGTGCTGTCGCCCGAGCGGATCGCGGCGCGTGGCGTCTTCGATCCGGCCTTCGTCGCGCAGGCGATCGACTGGCACATGAGCGGCGCCCAGAACCGCCTGCCGCTGATCTGGTCGCTGCTCTCCTTCGATGCCTGGTGCGAGAGCTTCGGGGTCTATGGCGGCGATCTCGGCGACCCGCTCGATCCGCGCCGCCACGCGTGAGCGGCGATCAGGTGCAGGAGGCGGCGCTGGATTGGCTGGCGCGCCACCAGGCCGGGCTCGGCCGGCCGCTGCGCGTCCTCCACATCGGCAACATCGCCAATAACGCCTTCAACAATGCACGTATCCAGCGTGCCCGCGGCATCGCCGCCGATGTCCTGTCCTTCGACTACTACCACATCATGGCGACGCCCGAATGGGAGGAGGCGAGCTTCACGACGGCGCCGGCCGACGCCTTCTTTCCGGACTGGCACAGCATCGATCTGAAGGGCTACCGCCGGCCGCGCTGGTTCGCCTCCGGGCCGCTCGCCGATTGCTGCCGCTATCTCGCTGCCGAGATCGACGGCTCTCCCGAGGCTGACCGCCTCTGGGAGCGGCTCGACCATGAGCGCTTCGTGCGCTGCTCCCGGTCCTTCCGGGCGCAGGCGGGATTGTTCCGGCGCAAGATCGGCTGGAAGCTCGCCTATGAGCGCAAGAAGCTCGACCAGCGCCTCGGCCGCAATATCGACGGGCCCGAGCGGCAGGCGCAGGCCGTCGGCGGGCTCGATCTCGCGGGGTTGACGCAGCTCTGGCGGGAGCGGCGCGGCGCGACGGCCTTTCCGGCCGAGCGTGCCGACATCGACTACTACTGGGAGCGCTTCCGGCACTTTGCACCCCTGCTGCAACGGTACGACGTGATCCAGGGCTATGCGCTGGACGGGCTGTGGCCTCTGCTCGCCGGCCGGCGCTACGCCGCCTACGAGCACGGGACGCTGCGCAGCCTGCCCTTCGAGGACAACCCGACCGGGCGGGCGACGGCGCTCTGCTTCGGCCTCGCCGACCAGGTCCTGGTGACCAATCTCGATTGCCTTGCGGCCGCGGAGCGATTGGGCCTGGACATGGACCGGGTCATGCCGTTGCCGCACGCCTTCGATGATCAGAAGCTGCGGGATTTCGCGCTGGCGCATGCACGGCTGCGCCCACCCGAGGGCACGCTGCGCTTCTTCACGCCGGCGCGGCAGGATTGGCGGGATGGCGATCCCAGCCTTTCCAAAGGCAATGACCGCTTCCTGCATGCGGCGGCGCAACTCGCCAGGGAGGGCGTCGATTTCGAGATCGTCGCTGTGCGCTGGGGGCGCGACCTTGCCGCCAGCGAGGCCCTCGCCGAAGAACTCGGCCTCGCAAGCCGGCTGCGTTGGGTCGAGCCGATGCAGAAGCCGGAGCTGTGGCGGCATTATCTGACGAGTCATGCCGTCGTCGACCAGTTCGCCCTGCCTGCCTTCGGCGGCGTTACCTTCGAGGCCCTGGCGCTTGGTCGGCGCGTCCTGAATGCGCTCGACGCTCCCGCTGCCGAGCGCTTCTTCGGGGAGGCGCCACCGCTGATCGTCGCGAGCGCGCAGGAGGAGATCGCAGTGGGGCTGCGGCGGGTCGCGGCCGATCCCGCCGACACGGCCGGCCTGGGAGCGCGGGGAGCTGCCTGGATTGCCGACTTCCATTCCGCCGGCAGGATCATGGCGCTGCAGGCGCAGGCCTATCGCAGGCTGCTGAGCTGATGCGCCACGTGCCGAGGCTGCGCGTCAAAAATGTCGCGCAGCGCTTTTAACCGCGGAAAAGCCGATTTCCCTTTCGGGATTCATCGTCTAGGACAACCGCAACTTACGACTACTGAAGCCAAGAGGGACAAGCCTTGCGTTCGTCGATCGTCAGCCAACTTCAGCCGGCCGGATATCCGACCGGAGGCCTCACGCTCGAGGTGTTCCGCCAAGATGGCGACCATGTCGTCGAAGGCGTCCTGCGCGCCGCGGACGGACGCTGGATTCCGGTCATCGATGGGGTGCCATCCTTCCTGACCGGCGTGCTGCAGCAGGATCTCAGCGACTTTGCCGCGCGGCACAAGCTGCCCTACCAGACCACGACGGCCCGGGCGGCGGCGGCCGAGCAGGCCAAGACCAACGAAACCTTCTCGGACAAGTGGAAGCGCTTCAAGAGCTACGGGCTCGAGCCGCAGCACGAGGATTTCCTGTTCGGCTGGTACTGCAAGAAGTTCGGCCTCGCGACGCGCGAGGATCTGAAGGCCTTCTACGCCAAGCGCCGGCGCATCCTGGAATGCGGCCCGGGCTCGGGCTTCAACAGCAAGTTCATGGCGGAGAACTGCCCCGGCGAGGTGTTCGCGCTCGACATCTCGGCGGCGGCGTTCACCACCTTCGGCAACACGCGCCAGCTGCCGAACTGCACGGTCGTCCAGGCCGACCTGATGGAAGCTCCGTTCGCCGACGACAGCTTCGACTTCATCATCGCCGACGGCGTGCTCCACCACACGCCGGATACCCGCGCCGCGGTCGAGGCGCTCTATCGCAAGCTCGCGCCCGGCGGCCAGTTCTTCTTCTACGTCTACAAGAAGATGGGCGCGACCCGGCAGTTCAGCGACGCGCACATCCGCGAGAACTTCACCAAGCTGTCGCCGGAAGAGTGCTATGCGGCCTGCGAGGGACTGACGGAGCTCGGCCGCGAGCTCTCGCGTCTGGGGGCGACGATCACGCTGGAGAAGCCGATTCCGGTTCTCGGCATTCCCGCCGGCACCCATGACGTGCAGCGGCTGATCTACTACAATTTCGTCAAGTGCTTCTGGAACGAGGCCTTCGACTACGAGACCAACAACATGGTCAATTTCGACTGGTATCACCCTCACAACGCCTGGCAGCACACGCAGGACGAGGTCGAGGGCTGGCTGCGCGATCTCGGGGCGAAGGAATGGCGCTTCAACGACGCCAACCCGAACGGGATCTCCGTCCTGGTCACCAAACCGAACTGAGGCCAGCGACGCCATGCATGTGCTCGTCACGGGTGCTTCGGGCTTCATCGGGCAGGTCCTGGTCGCGCGGCTGGTCGGCGCGGGGCACCGGGTCAGCGCGCTGACCCGGCCAGGCGGAGCCGTGGCGGGCGCGCAGGCGGTCGCCTGCGATCTCGGCGTCTCGCGGCCGGCCTTGCCGGCCGAGCTCGATGCGATCGTGCACCTGGCGCAGTCGCGCGCCTATCGCGCCTTCCCGCGCGATGCGGCCGAGATGTTCCGCGTCAATGTCGCCGGGACGCAGATGCTGCTCGAGGCGGCGGCAGAGGCCGGCGTGCCGCGCTTCTGCCTGATCTCGACCGGCAGCGTCTACGAGCCCTTCGACGGGCCCTTGCAGGAAGACGCGGCGCTGGCGCCCCGGTCCTATCTCGGTGCGAGCAAATATGCCGCCGAGGTGCTGGCGCGGCCGTTCTCGGCGCAGTTCGCGCTCAGCGTCCTGCGGCTGTTCGCGCCCTACGGCCCCGGCCAGACCGAGAGGCTGTTGCCTGACCTGATCCGGCGCGTGCGCGACGGTGTCCCGGTCACGTTGCCCGATGCGGGCGGCGGCATGCGCTTCGCGCCAACCTATGTCGACGACATCTGCGCGGTGATCGAGACCGCGCTCGTTGAGCGCTGGAACGAGGTGCTCAACGTCGCGGCGCCGGCCAGCGTCACCATCGCTGGTGTCGCGGAGGCGATCGGTGAGGAGCTCGGGCGCCGGCCGGTGATCGAGCGCAAGCCGATGGGGGCGCCTGCCGTCGTGCCCGATCTGACGCGCCTGGCCGCGCGCTACGACATGGCACGCTTCCGCTCCTTCCGCGACGGGCTGGCGCGCACGATCGCCGGGGAAGCGAGCCTGCCGGAACGTCTGCATGGCGTTGCCTGAGGGCAGCCGGCCGCTGCGCATCCTGCACTGTCCGCTCAACGTCGTCGGCCAATCGGCGGCGTTGGCGGCGGCGCAACGCGAGCTGGGAGCCGATGCCCGCTGCATCGTCATTGAGGAATCCGGCCATGGCGTGCGCGCCGATGCCTGCCTGACGCAGCCCGGCGACGGCCTCGTCGCCCGCGAGGTCGCGCGATACCGCATCCTCTGGCAGGCGATGCGCTGGGCGGATGTGGTGCATTTCGGCTTCGGCCAGAGCTGCCTGGTTCCGAATGCGTTTCCCGGGTTCTCCGACCTGTCCTGGCGCCAGCCCTGGCGCTGGCCGATCCGCGCCTATTCGCGGCTGATCTGGCTCAAGGACCTGCCGCTGCTGCGCGCGATGGGCAAGACGCTGGCGGTGAACTGGCAGGGCGATGATGCCCGCCAGCATGACCGTTCGCTCGAACTGTTCGAGATCTCGATCGCACGCGAGCTTGGAGATGGCTACTACGTACCCGGCTCCGACGAGTGGAAGCGGCGCGGCATCGCCGCCTTTACCCGCAGCGGCGCAAAGCACTATGCCTTCAATCCCGACCTGCTCCATGTGCTGCCGGAGGGCGCGAGCTTCCTCGCCTATTCGCATATCGATCCGCGGCCGCTCATACCGCGCCCGCCAGCGGCGGATTCCACCGAGCCCCTGGTCTTCGCCCATGCACCGAGCCATCGCGGCGCCAAGGGCACGGCCCATGTTCTTGCCGCGGTCGAGCAGTTGCGGGCCGAGGGGCTGGATTTCCGCTTCACGCTGATCGAGGGGCTGCCCCATCGCGAAGCGATGGCGCGTTACGCAGAGTGCGATGTCGTGGTCGACCAGCTTCTGGCCGGCTGGTATGGCGGCCTCGCCGTCGAGGTGATGGCGCTCGGAAAGCCGGTGATTGTCTATCTGCGCGAGGGCGATCTGGGCTTCCTCGATCTTGAGATGCGGGCCGAGTTGCCGTTCCTGCGGGCGGAACCGGCGACGATCGCCGACGCGATGCGACAGGTCATCGCGATGCCGCGGCCAGCGCTGCACGCGCTCGGGCGGCGCAGCCGGGCCTTCGTGGAACGCTGGCACGATCCGGTCCGGCTTGCTGCGCAGACCCTTGCCGACTACGAGAAGGCCCGCCCTCGCGGGGCCCGCCACACAGCTTCCGGAAAATCCCGATGACAAAAACCACGATTCTGACCGTCGTCGGCGCGCGCCCGCAATTCATCAAGGCGGCCGCCGTCAGCCGTGCGATCCGCGCCAGCTCTGATTTCAGCGAGATCATGGTCCATACCGGCCAGCACTTCGACGAGATGATGTCCGACGTGTTCTTCCGCGAGCTGGAGATCGGCAAGCCGGAGGTCAACCTCGCCATCCATGGCGGCACGCATGGCGCCATGACCGGCCAGATGCTCGCCGGCATCGAGCAGTGCCTGCTCGAGCGCAAGCCCGATTGGGTGCTGGTCTATGGCGACACCAACTCGACCCTTGCCGGCGCGCTGGCCGCGGCCAAGCTGCACATCCCGGTCGTGCATGTCGAGGCTGGCCTGCGCTCCTTCAACCGCCGCATGCCCGAGGAGGTCAACCGCGTCCTGACCGACCACGTCTCGGCGCTGCTGCTCAGCCCGACGATGACCGGCGTGCGCAATCTGGAGGCCGAGGGCATCACGCGCGGCGTCCACCATGTTGGCGACGTCATGTACGATGCGATGCTGCATGCGCAGAAGCGCTCGCGCGAGATGTCGACCATCCTCGCCACGCTCGGGCTGAGCGATGGCGGGTTCGCGCTGGCGACGGTGCATCGCGCGGAGAACACGGACGATCCGGCGCGGCTGCAGGCGGTGATGAACGCGATCGTCGAGACCGCCGGCGGCCTGCCCGTCGTGCTACCGGTGCATCCGCGCACGCGGCAGGCGATCGCGCGCAGCGGCACGCAACTGGGCTCGATCCGGACGATCGATCCGGTCGGCTACATCGACATGGTGCGTTTGCTTGACGGCGCGAAGGTGGTGCTGACCGATTCGGGCGGCCTGCAGAAGGAAGCCTATTTCGCGCGCCGGCCCTGCGTCACCCTGCGCGACGAGACCGAATGGACCGAGACGCTGGAGCATGGCTGGAACCGGCTCTGGACGACGCCGGACTGGAAGCCGCGGTCCGATATCACCGATTACGGCACCGGGCAGGCCGCGGAGGTCGTCCTCGATGCGATCAGGGCGCATCAGGGCTGACGGGGCCGGACCACCAGACAACGCAGGAGCGAACCGATGTGCGGTCTCTTCGCATCGGTCGGGCTTCCGGTCACGCCGGAACGCATCGACATGGTGGCGCATCGCGGTCCGGACGGCCGCGGCTGGCAGGAATACCAGAGCCCGGCCGGGCCGGTCGCGCTCGGTCATCGCCGGCTCGCGATCATCGACGTGTCGGATGCCGGCCTGCAGCCGATGGCGGATGCGTCCGGGCGCTATCACCTCGTCTTCAACGGCGAGATCTACAATTACATCGAATTGCGCGAGGAGCTGCGGGCCCGGGGCGAGGTCTTCGTCAGCGAGTCGGATTCCGAGGTCCTGCTGCGCTGCTACATGCTGTGGGGGGCCGATTGCCTGCCGCGGCTGCGCGGCATGTTCGCCTTCCTGATCTGGGACGATCGCGACAAGGTCCTGTTCGCGGCGCGCGACCGCTACGGGATCAAGCCGCTCTACCTGGCGGCGCTGCCGGGCGGCGTCGCCTTCGCCTCCGAGATCAAGCAGCTGCTCGACCTGCCGGGAGGGGTACGCCGCATCAATCTCGCGCGGGCGCATGATTTCCTCTCGGGCGGCATGTCCGACCATACGGCCGAGACGCTGTTCCAGGGCATCCGGCAACTGCGCGGCGGCGAATGCTGCACGGTCCCGGCGCGCGGCCCGGGCGCGAGCGAGCCCAGGATCATGCGCTGGCACACGGTGGCGATGCCGGTCCTCGGTGAGATCGACGAGCGCGCCGCGGCCGAGCGTTTCCGCGACCTGCTCGCCGACTCCGTCAGGCTGCATCTGCGCGCCGACGTGCCCGTCGGCTCCTGCCTGTCGGGCGGGCTCGATTCCTCCTCTATCGTCTGCCTGATGGCGGCGATGCTGCCGCCGGACGCGCCGGGGCTGCACACGGTCTCCGCCTGCTATGCCGAGAAGGCCGTGGACGAGAAGCCGTTCATGGACACGGTCGTGGCGAAGACGGGCGCGCAGGCGCATTTCATCTTCCCCCGGGCCGAGGATGTGTTCCAGCGCGCCTCGGACATCACCTGGCACCAGGACGAGCCGTTCGGCTCGACCTCGATCTTCGCGCAGTGGTGCGTCTTCGAGGCGGCGCGGGCTGCCGGCGTCAAGGTGATGCTCGACGGGCAGGGCGCCGACGAGTTGCTCGCCGGCTATCACAGCTTCTTCCCGATCTATCTCGCCGAGCTGGCGCGGTCGGCGCGCCTGCTGACGCTGGCCCAGACGATCGGGGCGCGACACGAGATGCATGGCCAGGGCTATGGCGGCCAGTTGCTGCGGCTCGCCTTCTCGTTGGCGCCGGACCGGATCAAGGGGTTGGCGCGGCGCACTCATCGCGGCCAGGTCCAGCATGGCTGGCTGTCGTCGCAGGCGCTGGCGGAGCTCGACAGGCAGCCGACGGCGCTGGAGACGGCCGCCGCATCTCTAGGCCTTGCGCCGCCGCGCGACATCGCCTCGCTCTGCCTGGTCATGGCGCACGCCTCCAATCTGCCGATGCTGCTGCACTGGGAGGACCGCAACAGCATGGCCCACGGCATCGAGGCACGGGTGCCGTTCCTCGACCCGCCGCTGGCGGATTTTGCGCTTGCCCTGGGCAACCGGCACAAGCTCGTCGGCGCCGACACCAAGCGGGTGCTGCGCCGCGCCATGGCCGATATCCTGCCGCGCGAGGTCAGCGAGCGCCGCGACAAGCTCGGCTTCGCCACGCCTGAAGCGGTCTGGCTGCGCGGGCCGCTGCGGGGGCTGGTCGAGGACGGGGTCGAGCGGACGCTGAAGGTTCTGCCGGGTCTGTTAGACGCTGCCGGCACGCGCCGTTTCGCCGCGGACATGCTCGACGGGCGCGCGCCGGTCGATTTCACGCTCTGGCGGATCGTTTCGCTCGGACTCTGGGCCGAGCGTTTCCAGGTCAGCCAGGGCTGAGCGCGCCCAGGCTCTCCGGCGCGGTTTGTGCGTCTTGCAGCATCGGCTCGAGGCTGGCGCGCAGGATGCCGCGCTCATGTTCCCAGCATAGTTCCTGGGCTGTGCGGCGGGCCGCGGCCTTGAAGCGCTCGACCTGCGTCGCATCGAGGCCGTTGATCGCTGCGGCGACCGCCTGCGGCGCTGCCTCCACGCTGACGACACCGACGCCATAGCCCTCGACGATTTGGCGCAGGTCCGCTCCCGGCGAGACCGCGACGGCAAGGCCCGAGCCGATATACTCGAACAGCTTGTTCGGCAGGCTGAAATGCCGCTGCTTGGTTTCCAGCGGTGTGAAATGCACGCCGACATCGGCCGATACGGCTGCGATCGGCATGACCTGATCGGGGGGAACGGCAGGCTCGAAGGTGACGGTCTCCGTCACGCCGAGCTGCGTGACGCGCTGGCGCAGGCGCTCGACATAGGACGGGTCACCGTCGCCGCGGATGGTGAGCCGATGCGGGGTGCGCCAATGCGGGATGCTGTCGATCAGCGTCTCCAGCCCGCGATCCTGCAGGATCTGCCCATGATAGAGCAGGCGCAGCGGCCAATGCGTCGCAGTCTCCTGCGGCAGCTCGATCCGGTTCGGGATGTTGCGGATGACGAGCGGACGCTCCGACAGGCCGTAATAGCGCTGCAACTCGTCGGCGAGGCGCGGCCCGACCGTCGAGACGGCATCGGCCGTTGCGATGGCGGCGCGTTCGAGATGCTGGACGAAGGGCTTGTAGACGATACGCCAGGCCTGGCGCTCGTCGAATTCCAGCGTGGCGAATTCGTGGGTGTCGTAGTGGACATAGCCGCCGCTCTTCGCCTTCCAGCGCGTCGCCACGACCAGTGCCGGCCAGTCATTGGCGATGACGATGCGGGCATCGGAGGCCAGCAACCGCGCCAGCGCCCAGCGATGGCGTGCAGCGGCCCAGAAGCCGAGGCTTGAAGCCCAGAGCCCGAGGCGGCCGGGCAGCTGCCGGATCACGGTGCTGGCGCGATGCTGCAGCGTCGGCTGTGGCACCGGCAGGCGCTCGAAAGGGTAGGGAATCTCGTCGCGGGCTTCGCCATAGCCCAGCACGAGCGGGGACGCTCCCATCTGGGCGAGCAACTCGCATTGACGCAGGACGCGGCGGTCGCGCGCAATGCGAGAGAACGACAGCACTGCCGTTCCGGGCCGAGCCCCGGCCGTAGTGATGCTCGCTCGGTTCATATCCGGGGCCCCGACCCTCTGAACTGGCGCGCTCATCTGCGCGCTGGCGTGTCCTGCCCTAGCCTCCTAGGGGGTGTAAAGTGATTTGCATTTGTTTTCATGAGGAGATTGCCGGCCCAGCCTCCGGTTTTCGGCTGCCGGGCTCACGGGAGGGCTGATCCTCCAAGGCAGCGGCCAAGTCACACCTGGCCGCGGTTTCCAGCGTTCACCACCGTTTTCAGGATTTGATCGATATCGCTGCCGCGCCGGTGCCAGCTGGCTTCGCGCACGACATAGTCCACACCATTGGTGCCCATCGCCTGCGCTGCCTCCGGGCTTTCGGCGAGCTGATTGACCGCGGCGGCCACCCGCTCGGGCGCCGCCGCCGGAACGATCAGGCCAGCCTCATTGGCCGTGACGATCTCGGCCTGGAAGGGCAGATCGCTGGCGATCACCGGGATGCCGCAGGCCATCGCCTCGAACAGTTTCAGCGGCGCGACGCCGGAGGCCGAGCGGCCGTCCTGGTCCTCGATCACGCAGAGCGCGGCGAGCGCACCACGCAGCAGGGCCGGGACCGCGTCATAGGGCTGCCGGCCGAGCCAGAGCAGTCGAGGGTCGGCCTTCGCGGCTTCGACCGTGCCGCGCTCGATGCCGTCGCCGACGATGACGAGCTTCACGTCAGCCGGCCAGGCCGGCTCCTGTAGCGCCGCCAGCATGGTGCCGACGCCGTGCCAGGCGACGAGGCCCCCGACGAAGATGACATAGCGGCCGGGGATATCGGCGCGCGGGCCGTCCGGCCGGAACAGATCGGTGTTGGCGCCGTTCGAGACGACATCGACCCGGTCATGCCCGGCGAAGCCGCGGGCCCATTGCGCCAGGCCTTCGGTGACGGCGACCAGATGCGCCGCGATGCGGTATTGCGTCCGGTAGAGCCAGGCGAAGAGCGGCGAGAACGGCTTCAGGGCCGGATAGGTCACGCCGATATCGGCCGGCTTGCCGTTGATCTCCTGCACGACCGGCAGCTTGCGCCTGCGCGCCCAGAGCGCGAGCGGCAGCGCCATGAAATGCGAGCGGACGAAGACCGCGTCGAATTCGCGCAGGCGGCGCCCCAGGGTGAACTGCACCCGGCCATAGTCGAGCAGGCGCTGCAGGAAGGACGTGCGCGCGCTCGCTCCGCCACGGGTCGTGGCGAAGAGCTGGACCTGCCAGCCCGATTGCCTCAGGCTGGCGATGATCTCGTCGATATGGGTCTGTGAGGCCTGTCCCGGCCGCGGCGTCTCAAGCGAGAGATAAGCCAGCCGAAGCGGCCGGCTCATGCCACCGCGGCCGTCGGCGCTGCCAGGGCCTCGCGCACGGCCGCGATGATGTAGTCCTGCGTCGCCTCGTCGAGATAGGGGTGCATCGGCAGCGCGACGACCTCCTGCGCGACCCGCTCGGAGATGGGCAGGCCGTTGCCGGCGACCGGGAAGTGCTTGTAGGCGGTCTGCTGGTGCAGCGGCTTGGGGTAGTAGACCGTGGTCGGCACGCCCTTGGCCTTCAGCGCCGCCTGGAAGGCATCGCGGCGGCCGGCATCGACGCGGATCGTGTACTGGGCCCAGGTCGAGACGCAGTCCGGCATGACGTAAGGCGTCGTGACCAGGTCTTTCAGCGCCGCGGTGTAGCGGGCCGCAACGACTTGCCGCTGCTCGATCTCCTGCGCATAGACCTTGAGCTTCTCGATCAGCACTGCGGCCTGGATGGTGTCGAGCCGCGAGTTCACGCCGACGCGGACGTTGTCGTACTTATAGGAGCCCTTGCCGTGGAAGCGTAGCGAGCGCAGCAGCTCGGCATGCTCGTCGCTGTCGGTCAGGATCGCTCCGCCATCGCCATAGCAGCCGAGCGGCTTCGCCGGGAAGAAGCTGGTCGTGGCGAAGTCGCCGATCGCGCCGGCGACGCGGCCCTTGTAGCGGGCGCCGTAGCCTTGAGCCGAATCCGAGATCAGGACGAGGCCGTTCTCCTTGCAGAAGGCTTCGATCGGCTCGTAGTCGCAGGCCTGGCCGAAGAGATCGACCGTGATCAGCGCGCGCGGCTTGAGCTCGTGCTTCCTGGCGGTCTCCAGCGCGGCGGCGATCGCCTTCGGGTCGAGGTTGTAGGTGGCTTCGTCGATCTCGGCGAAGACCGGGGTCGCGCCCATCCAGGCGACGACTTCGGCTGTGGCGGCGAAGGTGAAGCTCGGGCAGAGCACGGCGTCGCCCGGGCCGATGCCGAGGGCTTCCAGCACCAGGATTAGCGCGTCGGTGCCGTTGGCGACGCCGATCGCGTGCTTGGCGCCGCAGAAGGCGGCGAGCCCGGTTTCGAACTCCCCGACTTGCTCGCCGAGGATGTAGTTGCCGTCACGGACGACCTTGAGGATCGCGTCCTCCATGGCCTGGCCAATATGGGCGCGCTGGGCCTTGAGGTCGATGAACTCGATCGCGGGACGCTCGCTCATCAGACGATCTCCTCCAGGGTGTCGGGGCCGGTCTCGCGATAGCGCCGACCGGTTTCGGGGCAAATGAGGTCGGGGCCGAGCTTGGCGCCGTTATGGCTCATCCAGCCGATGCGACGGGCCGGCACGCCGGCCATCAGGGCGAAGTCGGGCACATCCTTGGCCACCACCGCGCCGGCGGCGATGAAGCAATAGGCGCCGAGCGTGTGGCCGCAAACGATGGTGGCGTTGGCGCCGATGCTGGCGCCGGTCTTGACCAGGGTCTTCCGGAATTCCGACTTGCGGTTCAGGAAGGCGCGCGGGTTGTTGACGTTGGTGAAGACGCAGGACGGGCCGCAGAAGACGCCGTCCTCGAGCACGACGCCGTCATAGAGCGCGACATTGTTCTGGACCTTGCAGCCGTCGCCCATGCTGACGCGCGGGCCGACCATGACATTCTGGCCGAGGACGCAGTCCTTGCCGATCGTCGTCTGCCCGAGGACGTGGACGAAGTGCCAGATCTTGCTGCCGGCGCCGATGGTCACGCCGTCATCGACATAGGCGCTCTCATGGATGGCCACGCCCGGAAAGCGCGGATCGTCACGCATCTGCGACGCGGCCATCGCCTGTCAGCCCTTCAGATACTTGTCGACGAAAGCGTGGCGCTCGCCATTGGCGACGACGGGAAGCGTCCGGAACTCCGAGACCACCTCGACGCAGAAGCGGACATCGTCCAGCCCGTAGCCGCGGCCGGCGAGGATCTCCTCGTAGCTGCGGGTGTGCAGGTCGGTGAACCCCTCCGAGAACTCGACTTCCTCGCCGTCGACGGTGATCGAGCGATAGGTGGTCTTCTTGCCCTTGACGGCGTCCGGCAGGTCGTTGGAATCGACCGAGAGGAACCAGCGCACATCGGCCTTCTCATAGGAGAGCAGGCCGCCGGCGCGCTCGGGCTGGCGCAGGCTCGCGGTCTGCGACTGCAGCGGGCCGAAGACATAGGCGAGCATGTCGAAGAAGTGGACGCCGATATTGGTGGCGACGCCGCCCGACTTGGCCTCTTCGCCCTTCCAGGAGGCGTGATACCAGCGGCCGCGCGAGGTGATGTAGGTCAGGTCGACGACATGGCGCTCGTTTGACTTGGCGATGCGCTCCTTCAGCGCCTGGATCGCCGGATGCAGGCGCAGCTGCAGGATCGTGTTGATCTTGTGGCCGGTCTGCTGCTCGATCTCGGCGAGGCCGTCGATGTTCCAGGGATTGAGGACGAGCGGCTTCTCGCAGATGACGTTGGCGCCGGCGCGCAGGCCGAAGCGGATATGGGCGTCATGCAGATAGTTCGGGGAGCAGACGCTGACATAGTCGATCTGCTCGCCGCGGCGGCGCAGCTTGTCGACATGGCGGTCGAAGCGCTCGAACTCGGTGAAGAAATGCGCCTGCGGGAAGTGGCTGTCGATGATGCCGACGGAATCGTTGGGATCATAGGCCACCTTGAGGTCGCCGCCATTGGCCTTGATCGCCGTCATATGGCGGGGAGCGATGTAACCGGCGGCGCCGATCAGCGCGAAGCTCGTCATGATTGTCAGTTCTCGATCTCGTCTAGCGTTCAGAGCAGGATGTAAGCGAAAAACCGGTTCCCACTTTTTCGCATCCTGCTCTCGTCTCGCCGGCCGGTCAGGCCCCGCCGGCGCCGTTCTATCAGGCCTTGAAGACGTTGTCCGCCTTGATGCCGGCGCGGGCGCAGGCATTGCGGGTGTCGACCACCAGCTTCGAGCCGGCGACGATCGCATGATAGTCGACGTCGTCATGGTCGGTCGCGATCAGCACGGCGTCGAAGCCGGCGAGCGAGGCCTTGTCGACGCCGGCGCTCTTGCGGCCGGTCAACTCGGCATGCTCGCGCGTCGGCGGGATCACCGGGATGAAGGGGTCGTGGAACTCGACATGGGCGCCGCGCTTCTCGATCAGCTCGATCAGCTTGAGCGAGGGGCTCTCGCGCATGTCGTCGATGTTCTTCTTGTAGGCGATGCCGAGGACCAGCACCTTCGCGTCGCTCAGGTTCTTGTGGCCCTTGGAGTCGAGCAGCTCGGCGAGCTTGTTGACCACGCGATAGGGCATGCGCGTATTGATCTCGCCGGCGAGCTCGATGAAGCGCGTGGCGACATCGTATTCGCGCGCCTTCCAGGTCAGGTAGAACGGGTCGATCGGGATGCAGTGGCCGCCGAGGCCGGGGCCCGGATAGAACGGCATGAAGCCGAAAGGCTTGGTCTTGGCGGCGTCGATCACCTCCCAGACGTCGACGCCCATGGCCTCGTAGACGACCTTGAGCTCGTTCACGAGGGCGATGTTGACGGCGCGGAAGATGTTCTCGGTCAGCTTGACCGCCTCGGCCGTGGCGGTCGAGGAGACCGGGACCGCCTTGACGACCAGCGCGCCGTAGAGGGCGAGCGACATGGCGAGCGCGTCGTCGCCGTCGCCGCCGACGACCTTGGGGATCGTCGAGGTGCCGAAATCGGGATTGCCGGGATCCTCGCGCTCCGGCGAGAAGGCGAGGAAGAACTCCTCGGCGCTCTTCAGGCCGGTCGCCTTCTCCAGGATCGGGCGCATGACCTCGTCGGTGGTGCCGGGATAGGTCGTCGATTCCAGCACGACGAGCTGGTCCTTGCGCAGACGCCTGCCGATCGCCTCGGTGGTCTTCACGACATAGGACAGGTCGGGCTCGCGATATTTGGTCAACGGCGTCGGCACGGCGATCAGCAGCGCGTCGGGCTCGGCCATGCGATCGAAGTCGGTGGTGGCGACGAACTTGCCCGACTTGGCACCCTCGACGATCAGGTCCATCGGGATGTGCTTGATCGCGCTGCGGCCAGCGTTGAGGTCGTCGACGCGCTTCTGGTCGATGTCGAAGCCGATGACCTTGATGCCCTGGCGCAAGGCCGCGAGCGCCAGCGGGATGCCGACATAGCCGAGACCGACGATGCCGATGACGACCGAACGGTCGTTGACGCGGTCAATAAATCGCTGCGCGGTTGGCGAAGTCACGTTGCACTCCGGAGAATACGGCAGGCAGGCCCAGCGGCCTCGTTTGCTTTGGCGCGCTTGTTCCAGACTTGCGAAACTCCGTCAACACGTTCAGCGCGCTTTTGGGGGACGGCAGCGTGGTGCCCTCTCAAGCAAGGCTTGCCAATTTTATTGATGCAACCATCGCCATCTACGGGCTGAACAGTGCCCCGTCGTTAGGGCAGCGGCTGACGCAGTGCATGGTTATCAACGAGCTGCGCAGTCGCGTTCGGCGCCAGAATCAGCCGTCGATCAGGAGGGCCCCGCTGCCGGCCAAGGCCGCGTCCGGCAGGGCTGCGGACGCGAGCTCTCGAGCCTGCCTGGAGATTTGTGCTGTCGGGGGCGATGTGCCATCAACACTTGGATAATTGGTCTATCCAAAGAATATCGATGATGGTTTGATTATATCGGATGGTCATGGCCGCTGATTATTGATAACCTGGAATGAGTTTGATCCGCTCGCCAACTGTTCTCTGAAATCTGCGCGCCGTCGGGTCGATCTGCTCGCGGCCTCGACGAGGAGCCTGCTCGCCGCGATGCCAAGCCCGTTCATCAAGCTTGCCGGGGTGGGTCTTGCTTGTTCGCTCGTCGCAGGCGGCCTTCTCTGGGGAGGCGGGCAGATTCAGGCCAAGCGGCACCGGCAGGAAGCGCGTGAAAAAATCCTGAGGATGTATCCCTATCTCGACAGGCGCGCTGTCCTGGCGCTCGACGACGGCGAACTCGAGAGCCGGCCCATCGAGCTGATGGCACGCGATACATCGATCACGACCACGCCCAGCTTCGCCAATGTGAAGCCCGATGTCCGAGATCTGACGCCAACCTATATTTTTATCGGCCCGGACGGAAATTTCCACCCGCTGGAAACCAGCAAGGCTCGGTCTGCGCCGGAGATAACGGTCGCGATACGCGATGACCTGAAGCCCCGCGTGACAATCCCTCAGGCTTTTGACGAGCAGGGAAAGGAAGCAACCTACCACTTCGAGTTTGATACCGACCCGTCGTTCTCATCACCGAATGTCTGGCGTCAGCCGGCTCTGGTCGAGGGAGCGCAGGAAAGAGACCCGCGATCACGCAACGCTCTCGATTTGGATGTCCTGCGGACGACATTGCGCGGTGTCGACGCACGACAGAACAGCATCTCTTTCCCGTTCAGAGTGACGGCGATGCGGCTGCCGGCCTGGGACAAGCTTGATTTCGCCGAGCTGGAGAAGCAGTCGCGGGCTCTGGCCTATGGCCTCAGGCACGATCAGACCGTCTCCGAGGTCTATGCCTACGGGCGTCAGGTTTATCTCTGGAGCGAGGATACGGTCTATCGATCGCCGATCGATACATTCGTTTCCGGGCTTGGTGGTTGCGGCCACGTCAACGGGCTCATCGGCACGTTTCTCGAGATGAACGGGATACGCTATCGGACGGTATCGGGTTTCAGCCCAAGGGTCAGGGTCGCCTACCCCGGTGGAGGCCATTCTGCGATCGAGGTGTTCAGCCCGGACACACGCAGGTGGAGTTATGTCGATCCATATCTCGACGTTTTCCTGCCGGGCGAGTCTGTCGAATCGATCGTCCGTGCCGGCAAGTACAACGATCTCGAGATATACCCGGTCGAGAGCAAATTTCGCGATCTCGGCGATAGCGTTTCGCTCAACCGGCTCTTCGAGTACCATGTCTATTCCGATAGCTTAGGTCGTCTCCCCACGGTCGGAATGCCGCGATTGTTCGGAAGGACAGACGACTATGGCTTGCAGTGGAAGCTCAACACGGCGCCGGTGTTTACGGCGAAGGAGCTTTTTCCCGAAGAGATGACGATCTATGTTCGTGCTCGTTATGTGTTCGCAGGCGAAACGCCCGTCCGGCATTTTAACGATTTCACTCCGCCGGCCGGCCCGGTGACTGCCTCGCCATGGGGTACTATGAGCTTCACCGTGAAGCCGTTGCAGGCGCTTGGTCGGACTCAGCTTGTCCAGAGCGGCGCCGGCTCGGAGTGAAGCGTCGCCAAGCCACGGCCCGTGCTGCTTCCGACCCTGCTTTGGCGAGCCGAGTCGTAAGCTGATTAGTGGATCTCCGGCTCCGCCACCTTCGCCGTGCCGACGAGATAGTCGAAATCGCAGCCTTTGTCGGCCTGCTGGATATGGGCGGCCGACATCTTGCCCCAGCCGCGCGGATAATCGCGATCCGGCGGCGCCCAGTTCTTCAGCCGCTCGACGATCTCGGCATCGCTGAGATTGACCGAGATGCTGCGCGCCTCGACATCGACGCTGATGATGTCGCCGGTCCTGACCGCCGCGAGCGGGCCCTTGATATAGGCCTCGGGCGCGATGTGCAGCACGCAGGCGCCATAGCTGGTGCCGGACATTCGGGCATCGGAGAGGCGGAGCATATCGCGCACGCCCTGCTTCAGCAGCTTCTTCGGGATCGGCAGCATACCCCATTCCGGCATGCCGGGGCCGCCGACCGGGCCGCAATTCTTCAGGACCATGACATGGTCGGCGGTGACGTCGAGGTTTTCGTCGTTCACAGCCTTCATCATCGCATCATAGTCCTCGAAGACGAGAGCCGGGCCGGAATGCTTGAGCAGGCGTGGCTCGGCGGCGGACGGCTTGATGACGCAGCCGCCGGGGGCAAGGTTGCCCTTCAGTACGGCAAGGCCATTGGCGGTCGAGACCGGCTTGTCGAGCGGGCGGATGACGTTGTCGTCATAGACCTGGGCGAGCGCGATCGTCTCGGAGATCGGCTTGCCGGTCACGGTCATCGCGCCGGTATGGAGCTTGCTCTCGAGCTGCTTCAGCAAGGCTGGCAGGCCGCCGGCATAGAAGAAGTCCTCCATCAGGAAGTCGCCGGAGGGGCGCAGGTTCGCGATCACCGGCACCTTGCGCGAGAAGGCGTCGAAATCGTCGGGCGTCAGCGGCACGCCGGCGCGGCCGGCCATGGCGACGAGATGGATGATGGCGTTGGTCGAGCCGGCGACCGCCATGTGGACGGTCAGCGCGTTCTCGAAGCTTTCGCGCGTGAGGATGCGGTCGGGCGTCAGATCCTCCCAGACCATCTCGACGATGCGCTTGCCTGAAGCGGCGGCCATGCGCGGATGGGCGGCGTCGGCGGCGGGGATGGCGGAGGCGCCGGGCAAGGTCAGGCCGAGCACCTCGGCATGGCTCATCATGGTCGCGGCCGTGCCCATCACCATGCAGGTGCCGTGCGAGCGGGCGATGCCGCTCTCCATGTCGCGCCACTGCGCGTCGGAAATGTTGCCGGCCTCCTTCTCGGCCCAGTACTTCCAGACATCGGCGCCGGAACCGAGCGTCCTGCCGGCCCAGTTGCCGCGCAGCATCGGCCCGGCCGGCACGAAGATGAAGGGCAGGCCGGCGCTGCAGGCGCCCATGATCAGCGCTGGCGTGGACTTGTCGCAGCCGCCGAGCAGCACCGCGCCGTCGAGCGGGTGGGAGCGGATCGACTCTTCCGCCTCCATCGCCAGGAAGTTGCGATAGAGCATGGTCGTCGGCTTCTGGTACTGCTCGGAGGCCGACATCACCGGGATCTCGACCGGGAAGCCGCCGGCAGCCCAGACCGCGCGCTTCACCGCCTCGGCGCGGTCGCGCAGATGGGTGTGGCAGGGGTTGATCTCGGACCAGGTGTTGAGGATGCCGATCACCGGCTTGCCCATGAACTCGTCATGGTTGAGGCCCATCTGCAGCGCCCGCGAGCGATGCCCGAAGGAGCGCAGGTCGCTGGCGCCGAACCAGCGCTTGGAGCGCAGCGTGTCGGGCGTCTTGCGGGGATGGGACATCGGCGTTTCCTCGAATTTTTGGTGTTCTAATCAGTGTCTGAGCCGGAGCTGCGTCATGGTCGGGCTTGACCCGACCATCTCGGAAACCAGCTAGCCGGTCATGAGATTCTCGGGTCTGCGCTTCGCTTCGCCCGAGAATGACGCCCTTGGCCTTACTCCGCCGCCGCGCGCTGGCTGCCCCAGCTCCCGACGATCTTGCGCAATTCGGCGCGCTCGGCCTCGTTCAGCTCCGGCAGACCGGGCAGGCGGACCGGGCCGACATGGGTGCCGAGCAGGCCGAGCGCTTCCTTGACCACGGTGACGTTAGCGCCGTTGCCATATTTGGTCCGCAAGGTCTCGAAGCCGGCGATCTCGTCGACCAAGTGGCGGGCGCGGTTGTAATCGCTCGCCTCCAGCGCCTGCCAGATCGCCAGCGAGCGCTCCGGCGCGACATTGACCAGCCCGGAGGTGAAGCCGCGGGCACCGAGCGCATGGAAGGACGCGGCCCAGCCCTCGGCGAGACCGCAGATCCAGTTGGCGCTCGATCCTTGCGTGGCTCGGACGCATTCGGCGAGCAGCATCATGTTCGGCGAGGCGAACTTGACGCCGGCGACATTGGGGTGCGTCGCGACGCGGGCGAGGTCCTTCACGCCGATCGCATCCGAGCGGATATAGGCGACAAGCGGAATATCCAGCGCCTCGGCGATGGCGAGGATATAGTCGGCCTGCGACTGCGGGGCGGCGAAGGGATCGAGCGGGTGATGCACCATCACCGCATCGCAGCCGGCCTTGGCGGCGAGCTTGCCGGTCGAAATCGCTTCGCGCAGCGAGCGACCGATGCCGGCGGTGACCAGCGACTTGCCGGCGGCGGCCTCGGCGGCGACGGCGTGGCTGCGCACCACCTCATCGGTGGTCATCGGGTAGAACTCGCCGGTATTGCCGGCCGAGACGATGTTGTGGATGCCGGCCTGCGCGATACGCGTGACGATCTTGCCGGTCAGCGCCCAATCGGCCTCGCCATCGCCCTTCCAGGCGGTGACGTGCACGCCGGAAATGCCGCGTAGCGCGGCGCGAACCTTGTCACTCATCGTAATCCAATCCTTCCGCATCGGCGCCGAAGACCTGGCGCACATGGCTCTTGGCGGAGCGCACGATATGGCTGCGCATGCGCTGCTCGGCCCGGGCCGGCTCATGCGCGCGCAGCGCCTCGAAGATGCCGCGATGCTCCTCGAAGCCGCGGGCACGCTCGCTGGGCTCGCCGAGCAAAGCGATGCGCTGGGCGTGGTCGTACATGCGCTGGCCGTCGAGCCGGCGCTCGAGATAGCCGCAGCCGGAGATGCGGTGGATCATGCCGTGATAGGCCTCGTTCAGGTTGACGAGGTCTTCCAGGTCGCCATGCGCAGTCGCATGCGCCATCTCGTCGATCAGGCGGGCCATCTCGACGACCTCGCCGGCGCTGATCCGGTTGGCGGCGATATGGGTCATGACGCTTTCGAGCGCGGCGCGGCCGAGCGCCATCTCCAGCGCCTGCCGGGCCGAAAACTCGACGAAGACGCCGCGGCGGGCTTCCGTTCTAACGAGGCCCTCGCTCTCCAGCATGCGGATCGCGTCCTTCACCGGCGTGGTGGAGACGCCGAGCATGTCGGCGAGTTGGCGCTCGTTCAGCCGCTCGCCGTCACGGAACTTTCCCGCGACGATCGCCCGGCGCAGGCGCTCGTGCACATGCTCGCGCAGTGAGCGCAGCAGATGCGGTGAGACCGGTTCGATGGCGAGCGCGTTTGACATCCCAATTCCTCTGGCAGGCCAGCAGCACGATTCGACGCCGGGGCAGGCCTGTCGCCATTGCCTCACCAGACATCACAAAGCGCAAGCGACATCAAGTCTGAAATTTCAGATTTCAAATCTGGAATTGCGTGTTATGGAGTTGAGCAAGACGGCCGCAAGACGCCGGAACGGCAAGGCCGGACGAGATAACGACGAGGGAGGATTGGATGACATCGATCACACGCCGCGGCCTGCTCGCCGGAGCCGGAGCCATTCTGGCAGCATCGGCTTCGACGCCTGCCTGGGCGCAGAGCGGCTATCCCGGCAGCAGAGTCGTCACCATCGTGGTGCCCTTCGCGGCCGGCGGCACGACCGACCTGCTCGGCCGGATCCTGGCCGATCGGCTGGGCGCACGCCTCGGCGGCAAGTTCATCGTCGAGAACCGGGTTGGGGCCGGCGGCAACACAGGCGCGGCTGCGGTCGCGAAGGCGGAACCGGACGGCTACATGCTGACCATGGGCACGGTCTCCAGCCATGCCATCAATCCCGGCGTCTACACCAAGATGCCTTATGACCACATCAAGGACTTCGCGCCGATCTCGCAGGTGGCGAGCGTGCCGAACCTGCTGATGGTCAATGTCGACCTGCCGGCGAAGACCGTGCCTGAGCTGATCGAGCTCCTGAAGAAGAACCCCGGCAAATACTCCTTCGGCTCCTCGGGGGCGGGCACTTCGACCCATATGGCGGCCGAGCTGTTCAAGGTTTCGACCGGCACCGACATGGCGCATGTGCCCTACCGGTCGAGCGGGCAGGTGACGCAGGACCTGCTCTCCGGCCAGATCCAGCTGACCTTCGACAACATCACCATCGCCTGGCCGCATGTCGAAGCCGGCAAGATTCGGGCGCTGGCGACGGCGACGCCGAAGCGGCTCGCCGTCGCGCCGGACCTGCCGGCCTTGTCCGAGTTCATTCCGGGCTACGATGCCAGTTCCTGGCACGGCTTCTTCGCGCCGTCGAAGGTGCCGCCGGAGATCGTCGCCAAGCTCTCCACGGAGACGCAGGCGATCATGCGCGAGCCGGCGGTGATCGAGCAGCTCAAGAAGCTCGGCGTCGATCCGGTCGGCTCGAGCCAGGCCGAATTCACCGCCCATATCGCCAGCGAGACCAAGCGCTGGGCGGATGTTGCGCAGAAGGCCAATGTGAAGATCGAGTGATTGACACTGTTCGGCGTCATGGTCGGGCTTGACCCGACCATCTCGGAAACCAGTGACATCTGGTCATGAGATTCTCGGGTCAAGCCCGAGAATGACGGCCAGTATGGCGCCCGGACCATCACTGCTAGCGACCGATCAACAGGACAAAGCCGCATGACTGCCCTGACACCCGAAAACCGCGAGAAGCTGAAGCGTGTCTCGACCGCGACCCTGACCACGGCGCTGTTCAAGCGCGGCCTGCGCAACCAGTTCATCCAGGATGTTCGCCCACTGAACCCGTCAGCCCGCATGGTCGGCGAGGCCTTCACGCTGCGCTACATCCCGGCGCGCGAGGACCTCGACCATCTCAGCGTGTTCGAGGGCACGCAGCATCCGCAGCGCGTCGCGGTCGAGACCTGCCCGCCCGGCCATGTCATGGTGATCGACAGCCGCAAGGATGCGCGTGCTGCGTCGGCCGGCTGCATCCTGGTGACGCGCCTGATGCAGCGCGGCGCCGCCGGCATCGTCACGGATGGCGGCTTCCGCGACAGCCCCGATATCGCTGCGCTCGGCTTCCCCGCCTATCACAACCGGCCGAGCGCCCCGACCAACCTGATCCACCACCATGCGCTCGACATCAACGCGCCGATCGGCTGCGGTGACGTGCCGGTCTATCCCGGGGACATCATCGTCGGCGACGGCGAGGGCGTCTGCGTGATCCCCTCCCATCTCGCCAACGAGGTAGCGGCCGAGACCTATGAGCAGACCGCCTATGAGGACTTCGTCGAGATGAAGGTGCGCGAAGGGCGCGGCATCTTCGGACTCTACCCGGCCAATGCCGAGACCAAGGCCGAGTTCGCCAGGTGGCGGGCGGACTGGAAGTGATCCAAGCGCGCGGCCGTCGCTGAAGTGACGGCGCAGGACCCGCCGGAAGGCGGTTGGAAACGGGCGAAGCCAGTGCGGCGCCCGAACGGATAGCCATGACAACAAGAGCACAGGGGGAAATGCCATGATCGACATGTTTCGCCGTCATTTGCTCAAGGGCGGGCTCGCCGCTGCGGCCGGCTCGGCGCTCGCCACGCCGGCGCTGGCGCAAGCCTTCCCGTTCAAGCCGAACCAGCGCTATCCCGATCCGGCGGTCGAGATCCTCGATCCGAGCTTCGGCAAGTACCGGATCTATTCGAGCACGATCGAGCAGCTCGGCAGCGGCATGCGCTGGGCCGAGGGGCCGGTCTATTTCCCGGAAGGCCGCTATCTCCTGGTCAGCGACATCCCGAACAACCGCATCATGAAATATGACGAGGTGAAGAACAGCTTCACCGTCTTCCGCGAGAACGCCAACTACGCCAATGGCAATGCCCGCGACCGGCAGGGCCGGCTGGTCACCTGCGAGCATTCGGTGACGCGGCGCATCACCCGGACCGAGAAGAACGGCAAGATCACGGTTCTCGCCGACAAGTTCGAGGGCAAGCGCCTGAACGCGCCGAACGACGTCGTCGTCAGATCGGACGACACGATCTGGTTCACCGATCCGCTCTTCGGCATCAACGGCGAATGGGAAGGCTCACGCGCCAAGCCCGAGCAGGCGACGACCAACGTCTACCGGCTCGCGCCGGACGGCAAGCTCACGGCGGTGATCACCGATCTGGTCAATCCCAACGGGCTCGCCTTCTCGCCAGACGAGAAGAAGCTCTATGTCGTGGAATGGCGGGGAACGCCGAACCGCAGCATCTGGAGCTACGATGTCGATGCCGAGGGCAAGGTCTCGAACAAGACCAAGCTGGTCGACGCCGCCGATTTCGGCGCGCTCGACGGCTTCCGGGTCGATCGCGACGGCAATCTCTGGTGCGGCTATGGCAGCAACGGCGCGCTCAATGCCGAGCCGAGCGATGTCGGCGGACGCAAGGTCTATGGCCTGCGCGGCAAGCCGGAGGATCTCGACGGGGTGATGGTGTTCAGCCCCGCCGGCAAGCCGCTCGCCTTCATCCGCCTGCCGGAGCGCTGCGCCAATCTCTGCTTCGGCGGGCCGAAGGGCAACCGGCTCTATATGGCGAGCTCGCACTCGCTCTACGCGCTTTATGTCGAAGCGCATGGCGCCGTGTGACGCCTCGATGCGCTTCAGGCCGCGAGCAGCTCCCGCACCATCGGGATGACCTCGCGGCCATAGAGCTCAATGCAGCGTAGCAGCTTGTCCTGCGTGAGTGGGCCGGCGCTGATCTTGAGCTGGAAGCGCTGGAGGCCGAGCGCCTTCACCGTCGCGGCGATCTTGCGGGCGACGGTTTCAGGCGAACCGAGATAGAGCGCTCCGCCCGAAACTTCGCGCTCGAACTCCTCGCGCGACAGCGGACCCCAGCCGCGCTCGGCGCCGATGCGGTCGCGCATCGTCTTGAAGGCGGGAAAGAACTCCTCGGCTGCCTGATCATCGCTCGCCGCGACATAGCCGGGCGAATGCACACCGATCGGCCGCTCGGCCTGGCCGAGGCGGCCCATCGCGTCGCGGTAGAGCTGGGCGTAAGGGGCGAAGCGCTGGGCCGGGCCGCCGATGATGGCGAGCATCAGCGGCAGGTCGTAGCGCGCCGCCCGCACCACCGATTCCGGGCTGCCACCGACACCGATCCAGGTCGTCAGCTCGCCCTTCTCCAAAGGCGGGAAGACCTGCTGGTCACGGAGCGGCGGGCGCAAGGAGCCTTCCCAGGTGATGTTCCTCTTGCGGATCAGCTCGACGAAGAGATCGAGCTTCTCCTCGAACAGCAGTTCGTACTGGCGCAGGTCGAAGCCGAAGAGCGGGAAGGATTCGGTGAAGGAACCGCGGCCGAGAATGACCTCGGCGCGGCCGTTCGAGAGCGCATCGACCGTCGAGAAGCGCTGGAAGACGCGGATCGGATCGTCCGAGCTCAGCACGGTGACGGCCGAGCCCAGGCGGATGCGGCTGGTGCGGGTGGCGATGCCGGCGAGCACGGTCTCGGGCGAGGACACGGCGAAATCGCCACGGTGATGCTCGCCGACGCCGAAGAAGTCGATGCCGATCTCGTCGGCGAGCACGGCCTGCTCGACGAGGTCGCGAATCACCCGCGCATGCGGAAGCAGGACGCCATCCGGGCCGGCGGTGACGTCGCCGAAGGTATCGAGACCGAGCTGGAGAGGGGCGGGCATGGGCTTCGGGTCCAGGGCTGTGCATGCGCCGCATTGGCGGCGTCCGCGCCATCTGGCGCCGGCCTTGCCGCTGTTCAAGATGCGCTGACGCCGAGGGGTCTATGCGAATTCGCCGAAATCGGTACCATGAGGAACAATAATATCCGACCCACCCCCCATTTGGGTGTGGCGGGATGCACGCGATTGCTGTTGCCTCGGCGCACTCCGTGGAAGCGGATTCGAATGCGATGGCTAAGGGGGAGAGGTTCATGGACGGCGAGGCTGTGGCCGAGAGCGATCGCTCGATCGTCGGCAATCCGATGCTGCTGCCGTTCTATGATCTGTCCTTCGAAGAGATCGAGCTGCTGTGCCGGGTAACGGCGGAGCAGCGCGAGGGCTCTGGCGAGAGCAGCGAAGGCGCCTGGTTCGCGAGTTTCATGACCGCACGGAAGGAGCCGGCGCGATAGGCGAGGCCATTCTAGTCGCGCTCGCCATGGTCGCCATCGCGGCGGGGGCATGGTGGGCGACGAACCGGTGGCGGCTCTAGACGCTGCCGCTGGCAGGTCATCACGCCGCCGGCTCCAACCGGGCGCGGCCGAGAACCATGACGCGATCGATCTGGAAGCCGCAGCGCTTGAGCGCGTCGTGATCCTGCGGCCAGGCGGCCGATCGTTCCAGCGAGATCGCGATGCGCGGCAGGTCAAGCTGTGCCGCGAGCTGGTTGGCGAAGCGCAGCAGCGCGTCGACGAGGCAGGTCCCGGGCAGGCGCATCATCGCGATCTCGGAGATCTCCAGCGTCGTGCCGCCGGTGATCGTGCGCGCGACGCGGAAGCCGAACAGGGCATGGGGCATGCCGCGCGCGTCCCGAAGGGCGAAGACTCCACGCGGCTCTGCCCCATCCTGCGAATGATCGCGCAGGAAGGCGGCCCAGCCATCGGGTGTGAGCTCGGGGTGCAGCAGGGTGACGAGCCCGTACACCGTGTCGGCGCTATCGGGCACGATGCGCGCGACTTCAAAGATGTCATCGCCCATCACGTGCGGCTCTCCAAAAAATTGCAGAGCGGCAACCTCGGTTCGGCAGCCGTCGGGGCGCATTGATCTCGATCAATTCGTCTGCCGCTATGAGCGCTATGCTGCCATCGCCTCGAGCGTCCGACCGCGGGGCGGCCGCGCGAGCAGGAAGATGCGATCGTGAATTGTCAGCCCTCGGCGTGCAGCGCCGCCGCCCGCAGCGAAGGCGGATGCCGCACCTGCATGGTGCGGCTGGTCAGTGTCTGCGCCTCCTTGACCGACGACGAACTCGCCCTGCTCGAGCAGCTGGCGACGCCAACGCATTTTGCCTCCGGCCACACGCTGTTCACCCAAGGCTCCGAGGCGCATTGCGTCTACAATGTCACTGCCGGCGTCGTGCGCCTCTACAAGCTCCTGTCGGATGGGCGCCGCCAAGTTGTCGGATTCGCGCTGCCAGGCGATTTCCTCGGGCTCGCCATGCGCGATGCCTATGGCTTCTCGGCCGATGCGATCGGCGACGTCGCGGTCTGCGCCTTCTCGCGCGCGGCCTATACCGCGCTGGTCGACGCCAAGCCGCATCTGCTCAAGCGCCTGCACGAGTTCGCGACGCATGAGCTGACGCTCGCCCATGAGCAGATGCTGCTGCTCGGCCGCCGCACCGCCGAGGAGAAGCTGATCTGCTTCCTGCTCGGCATGCAGCAGCGCTGGGCCAGGCTCGGCAAGCCCTCTGTCACCGTGCCGCTGCCAATGACGCGGCAGGACATCGCCGATTTCCTCGGCCTGACGATCGAGACGGTGAGCCGCACCTTCACGCGCCTGGCCAGGGAGAAGACGATCCTAATCGTGCCGGGCGGCGTGCGCCTGATGAATCCGCAGCGGATGCAGGCGGTCGCGGTATGAGCTGCGTCCTCCCCCTGCCGCAGTCCGCCCCATCCCCCTTGACTTGAATCAAAGCTCCCCGGTCGGCTCGCGGCTAAGCCTCCTCTGAGAGCGCGATCCACGCGCTCGCGATGAAGCGGGAGTCGGATGTGACGGCGACGACGAGCCCTGTCCGGGCAATGACGGTCGGCGAGATGATCGGGATGCTGATCGCGGGCGCCAGCGTGCTGCCGCTGATCCTGATCGGCGCGCTGACCGAGAATCCCGGCTACGCCTTCCATGCCCTGCTCGGCGCGGCCGCGGCCGTCGCCGGCCTGATCCTGATCGGCAATCGCTGCTTCGACGGCTCGCTCGCGGTCGAGCCCCAGGAGATCGACGGCAAGCCCAACTACAATATGGGGCCGGTGAAGTTCGCGACCGTCGCGGCGATGGTCTGGGGCATCGCCGGCTTCACCGTCGGGCTGATCATCGCGTTGCAGCTCGCCTTCCCGGTGCTGAACTTCGACCTGCCCTGGACCAATTTCGGCCGGATGCGGCCGCTGCACACCTCGGCGGTGGTCTTCGCCTTTGGCGGCAACGTCCTGATCGGCACGTCCTTCTACGTCGTGCAGCGCACCTGCCGGGCCCGGCTTGCCGGCGATCTCTCGCCCTGGTTCGTCGTGCTCGGCTACAATCTGTTCATCGTCATCGCCGGCACCGGCTACCTGCTCGGGATCACCCAAGGCAAGGAGTACGCCGAGCCGGAATGGTACGCCGATCTCTGGCTGACCCTGGTCTGGGTCACCTATCTCCTGGTCTTCCTGTTCACGCTGAAGAAGCGCCGTGAGCCGCACATCTATGTGGCGAACTGGTTTTATCTCGGCTTCATCCTGACCATCGCGGTCCTGCATGTCGGCAACAATGTCGCCGTGCCGGTCTCGATCCTGTCGCCGAAGTCCTACGGGCTGTGGTCGGGCGTGCAGGATGCGATGTTCCAGTGGTGGTACGGCCACAATGCGGTCGGCTTCTTCCTGACCGCCGGCTTCCTCGCGATCATGTACTATTTCGTGCCCAAGCGGGCCGAGCGGCCGATCTACAGCTATCGGCTCTCGATCATCCATTTCTGGGCGCTGATCTTCATCTATATCTGGGCCGGCCCGCACCATCTCCACTACACCGCGCTGCCCGACTGGGCGCAGACGCTCGGCATGACCTTCTCGATCATGCTGTGGATGCCCTCCTGGGGCGGCATGATCAACGGCATCATGACCCTGTCAGGCGCCTGGGACCGGCTGCGCACCGACCCGGTGCTGCGGATGATGGTGGTCTCGCTCGCCTTCTACGGCATGTCGACCTTCGAAGGGCCGCTGATGTCGATCAAGGCGGTGAACGGGCTCTCGCACTACACCGACTGGACCATCGGCCACGTCCATTCCGGCGCGCTCGGCTGGGTCGCCTACATCTCCTTCGGCGCGATCTACTGCCTCGTGCCCTGGCTGTGGAACCGCAAGGGGCTCTACTCGCTCAAGCTGGTGAGCTGGCACTTCTGGGTCTCGACGCTGGGCATCGTCTTCTACATCACGGCGATGTGGGTCTCGGGGATCCTGCAGGGCCTGATGTGGCGGGCCTACACCTCGCTCGGCTTCCTCGAATACGCCTTCATCGAGACCGTCGCGGCGATGCACCCGTTCTACGCGATCCGGGCGCTGGGCGGCGCGCTCTTCCTGAGCGGCGCGCTGATCATGGCCTTCAATCTCTGGATGACCGTGCGCACGGAGGAAGCTTCCGAGATGCCGGAAGCCCCGGCGCTGCCGTCCGGCCAGCTCGCTACCGCCTGAGGAGCCGTCATGACGAGCATCGAACACAAGGCTCCGCGGCGTTCGCTCTGGGCCAAGCACAAGATCTTCGAGACCAATTCGATCATCCTCGCCCTCGGCACGCTGCTGGTGATCTCGATCGGCGGCCTCGTCGAGATCGCGCCGCTCTTCTATCTCCGGAACACGATCGAGACGGTGCAGGGCATGCGGCCCTATACGCCGCTCGAGCTCGCCGGCCGCGGCATCTATGTCCGCGAGGGCTGCTACAACTGCCACAGCCAGATGATCCGGCCGCTGCGCGACGAGGTCGAGCGTTACGGGCACTACTCGCTCGCGGCCGAGAGCATGTACGACAAGCCGTTCCAGTGGGGCTCGAAGCGGATCGGGCCGGACCTCGCCCGCGTCGGCGGCAAGTATTCCGACGAATGGCAGCGCACGCATCTCGCCGATCCGCGCCTGATGGTGCCGCAGTCGATCATGCCGGGCTATCCCTTCCTGGAAAAGACCGAGCTGAAGTTCGGCGACATTGCCGACGAGCTCCGCGCCAACCGCGCCGGCGGCGTGCCTTACAGCGACGAGATGATCGCGCAGGCGCAGGCCGATCTGAAGGCGCAGGCCACACCGGACCATCCCGGCCAGGCCGATCTGGAGAAGCGCTATCCCAAGGCGCAGTCGCGCGATTTCGACGGCAATCCGCAGCGCATCACCGAAGCCGACGCCCTGATCGCCTATCTGCAGGCGCTCGGCACGATGGTCGACTTCAAGCTCTACGACGACAAAGCCAACATCCGCTGAGCCCGACCATGCAAACAACCTATCACTGGCTCGCCGGCTTCGCCCAGTCCGCCGGGCTCCTCTACTTCGTCGCCGTCTTCCTCGGGGTCTGCGTCTACGCCTTCTGGCCGAAGAACCGCGCCCGCTTCGAAGAAGCCGCGCTCAACCCGCTGCGCGAGGACTGACCGATGGACCAGAAGCACGAGGATCCGCATGTCGATGCCGCCACCGGCATGCCGACGACCGGCCATGAGTGGGACGGCATCCGCGAGCTCAACACGCCGCTGCCGCGCTGGTGGCTTGGCATCTTCTACGCCACCATCGTCTGGTCGATCGGCTACTGGATCGTCTATCCGGCCTGGCCGCTACTGACCGACGCGACCAAGGGCGTGATCGGCTACGCTACCCGCTCCGACATCAGCGTCGAGATGGCCAAGCTCAAGGCGCAGCGCGCCGCCCAGGCCGCCGGCATGGCCGAGGCCACACCGGCGCAGATCAAGGCCGACCCGACGCTGTTCCAAATCGCGATGGCGCAGGGCAAGGCCGCCTTTGGCGACAATTGCGCGGCGTGCCACGGCGTCGGCGGCGCCGGCGCCAAAGGCTATCCCAACCTCAACGACGACGACTGGCTCTGGGGCGGCTCGCTCGATGCGATCCAGCAGACCATCCGTCACGGCATCCGCGTCGCCGGCGACAACGACACCCGCGTCAGCCAGATGCCGGCCTTCGGGCGCGACGGCATGCTGAAGCGCGAGGAAATCGTCGCCGTCGCCAGCCATGTCCGCGAACTCGCCGGCCTGCCGACCGAGCCGAAGGCGGACCTCGCGCTCGGGCGCAAGGTCTTCGCCGACAATTGCGCCGCCTGCCATGGCCCCGCCGGCAAGGGCAACCAGGAACTCGGCGCGCCCAACCTCACCGACGCGATCAGCCTCTACGGCATGGACATGGCCTCGCTCACCGAGACCATCGGCAACAGCCGAAACGGCGTGATGCCGGCCTGGGCCGGGCGCCTCGACGAGACCACGATCAAGGCGCTGACCGTCTACGTCCACTCGCTGGGGGGAGGGCAGTAGCGTGAGCAGCACCGAGGCCGACCAAGACGACATCCCGCTCTTCGCGGCGTCGCGGAAGGTCTATCCGCAGAGCGTGTCGGGTCCGTTCCGGCGCGCGAAGTGGCTGATCCTCTTCCTCTGCCTGGGCATCTACTACCTGCTGCCCTTCCTGCGCTGGGATCGCGGCCCTTACCTGCCGAACCAGGCGGTGCTGGCCGACATCGCCAATAACCGCTTCTACTTCTTCTTCATCGAGATCTGGCCGCAGGAGGTCTACTACTTCACCGGCCTGCTGATCCTGGCCGCCTTCATCCTGTTCCTGATGAATGCGGTCGCCGGCCGGGTCTGGTGCGGCTATCTCTGCCCGCAGACGGTCTGGACCGACCTTTTCCTTTCGGTCGAGCGCTTCTTCGAGGGCGACCGGCGCGAGCGCATGCGCCGCGACGCCGAGCCCTGGGACTTCGATACGCTCTGGCGCCAGACCGCCAAGCATGCGGTCTGGCTGATCATCGCCTGGTGGACCGGCGGCGCCTGGGTGCTCTACTTCGCCGACGCACCGACCCTGGTGCGCGAGCTTGCGACCTTCACGGCCCCGCTCTCTGCCTATGTCTGGATCGCGATCCTGACCTTCACCACCTACGCGCTCGCCGGCATCATGCGCGAGCAGGTCTGCAAGTACATGTGCCCCTGGCCGCGCATTCAGGCGGCCCTGACCGACGACGAGGCGCTCAACGTCACCTATCGCTATGATCGCGGCGAGCCGCGCGTCTCGGTGAAGCAGGCGGCGAAGCTCAAGGCGCAGGGCGCGCCGGCCGGCGATTGCATCGACTGCTTCCAGTGCGTCGCCGTCTGCCCGACCGGGATCGACATCCGCGACGGCGCGCAGGTCGACTGCATCCAGTGCGGCCTGTGCATCGACGCCTGCGACACCGTCATGAGCAAGATCGGCCGGCCGACCCGGCTGATCGCCTATGACACCGACGGCAATGTCCAGCGCCGTCTCGCCGGGCTCGCGGCGATCTACCGGCCGGTGCGCCTGCGCACCCTGGCCTATGCGGCGCTGATCGCCATTGTCGGTGGCGCCATGCTCTGGCAGCTCGCGACCCGCAGCACTGCCGGCATCTCCGTGCTGCACGAGCGCACACCATTGTTCGTCACGCTGAGCGACGGCTCGATCCGCAACGCCTATGCGGTGCGCCTGCTCAACAAGCGCCCGGAGCACCGGCCCTTCGCCCTGACGGTCTCGGGCCTGCCCGGTATCCGGATCGAGGCGGTCGGCGCCGCGCCGAGCGCCGACCTGCGCCCTGTCGTCACCGTCGATCCCGATTCGACGCGCGAGGTGCGCGTGCTCGTCACTGTCCCGGCCGGCGTGCCGCTTGCGGCCTCGCAGGCAATCACCATCACCGCCTCTGATCTCTTTGCCGGCGAGACGGTGCGTGCGGACGACCATTTCATGGCGCCGGAGATCCATCGATGAGCTGCTGCGGAGTCATCCTCATGTCCTATGAGACCCCAAGGCCGATTGCCCCACGCCGCCCCTTCGAACTGACCGGCGGCATGGTCGCAGCCATGCTGATCCTGTTCTTCGGCGTGGTCGTCTCGGTCAATGCGACGATCCTGACCATGGCGCTGCGGACCATGCCGGGCGTCGAGACCCGCAGCGCCTATGAGGACAGCCAGCGCTTCAACGAGGAGATCGCCCGCCAGCACGAGCGCGACGCGCGCGGCTGGACCGCCACCACGACGCTGTCCCGGCAAGGTGAGGGCGCGACGCTCACCGTCACTGTGGCCGATCGCGATGGCGAGCCGCTCGCCGGCCTCGCCACCAGCGCCCGTCTGCGTCACCCCGCGACCTCTGCGCGTGACCATGACCTCATGCTGAGCGAGAGCCGACCGGGGCACTACGAGGCCAGCTTCGAGACGATCGAGGCCGGCTCCTGGATCCTCGAATTGCACGCGAAGCGCGGGGAGGAGGTCGTCTTCGTCTCGCGCAGCCGCGTCACCCTCAGGGAGCACTGAGATGGCGGCGCAGGATCTCTCGGTCTTCGTGCGTCATCGCGATGGCGGCATCGCCAGCATGGAGCTGGCGGTCGACGGCATACGCTGCGCCGGCTGCATGCAGGCGATCGAGGGCGGGCTCGCCCGCGAGCCGGCGATCCTGGGCGCCCGCGTCAACCTGGCACTGAAACGCGTCTCGGTCGAGTGGCGCGAGGCGCTGCTGCGGCCCGAAGCGGTGGTCGAGAAGCTCGCCGCGCTCGGCTTCAAGGCCTATCCCTTCGCGCCCGAGCGGCAGGAGGACGGGGCAGCGAAGGAGGAGCGCTATCTGCTGCGCGCGCTCGGCGTCGCCGGCTTCGCCTCGATGAACATCATGCTGCTCTCGGTCGCGGTCTGGTCCGGCAATAGCGGCGACATCGACCCGACGACGCGCGACTTCTTCCACTGGCTCTCGGCCTTGATCGCGCTGCCGACGGCAGCCTATGCCGGTCGGCCCTTCTTCGAGAGTGCGTTCAGGGCGCTGAAGGCCGGTGCCGTCAATATGGACGTGCCGATCACCATCGGCGTCGTGCTGGCGTTGGTGATGTCGGTCGCCGAGACCTGGAACCATGGCCGCCACGCCTATTTCGACGGCGTGGTCATGCTGCTCTTCTTCCTTTTGATCGGGCGCTATCTCGACCAGCTGATGCGGCGGCGCACCCGCGATCTCGCCAGCAATCTGGCTGCGCTGAAAGCCGAGACCGCGACGCGGCTCGCCGCCGACAGCAGCACGACAGTGCTGCCGATCGCCGCGATCGTGCCCGGCGATCTCGTGCTGGTGCGGCCGGGCGAGCGCGTCTCCGTCGACGGTATCGTCGAGACCGGCTGCTCCGAGCTCGACCAGAGCCTCGTCACCGGCGAGACCGCCCCGGCTTCGGTCGGGCAGGGCGAGCGCGTCCATGCCGGCACGCTCAACCTGACCGGTGCACTGACTGTGCGGGTTAAGGCGGCCGGGCAGGGCACGCTGCTCGACGAGATCGACCGGCTGATGGACCAGGCGGTCGGCAACCGCTCGCGCTATGTCCGCCTTTCGGACCGCGCCGCGCGGCTCTATGCGCCGGTGGTGCATACGCTGGCGGCCTCGACCTTCCTCGGCTGGCTGGCCTTCGGCCTGTCCTGGCCGGAAGCGCTGATGATCGCCGTCACCGTGCTGATCATCACCTGCCCCTGCGCGCTCGGCCTCGCTATCCCCGCCGTGCAGGTCGTCGCGGCTTCCAGCTTGTTCAAGCGCAAGATCATGCTGAAGGAGGGCGATGCGCTGGAGCGCCTGGCCGAGGCCGACATCGCCGTCTTCGACAAGACCGGCACGCTGACCCTGCCGGAGCCGGAGATCCTCAACCCTGGAGCCTTGCCGGCCGAGCGGCGAACCGAGATCGGCGCGCTCGCGGCGGCGAGCGGGCATCCGCTGGCGCAGGCCCTCGCAAGGGCGCTCGGCGCGTCGCGTGCGGCGGAGGATGTGCACGAGGAGAAGGGGCAAGGTCTTTCCGTGGGGCAGGGCGACGATGAGCGGCGTCTCGGCAGCGTCGCCTTCTGTGGTGCGCAGGCGGAGGCGACCATGGTCGCGGCGCTGCATCCCGGCGCCTCGCTGATCGCCTATCGCCATGGCTCCTTCCGCACGGTGCTGGCGCTTGGGCAGGCGTTGCGTCCGCAGGCGCATGAGACGATCGCGGCCCTGCGCAAGGCGGGGCTGGAGGTCGCGATCCTCTCCGGCGACCGGTTCGAGGCGGTGGTGCCGATCGCCGCCGAACTCGGCGTCACCGAATTGCACGCCGGCCTGATGCCGGGCGACAAGCTTGCTCTGCTGGAACGCATGGCGGCTGACGGCCGCAAGGTGCTGATGGTCGGTGACGGGCTCAACGACGCGCCGGCGCTGGCGGGGGCGCATGTTTCGCTTTCGCCGGTCAGCGCCACGCATCTGGCGCAGGCGGCGGCCGACATCGTCTTCCTCGGCGAGAGTCTGGCGCCGGTCGCGGCGGCGCTGGAAATCGCCCGCAAGGCGCGCGGGCTGATGCTGCAGAACCTCTGGTTCGCCGTGCTCTACAATGCGGTCGCGGTGCCGATCGCCATCGCCGGGCTGGCGACGCCGCTGGTCGCGGCCGTCGCCATGTCCGGCTCCTCGCTGGTGGTGACGCTCAATGCGCTGCGCGCCCGTGCAGCGGGGGAGGCGCAGTCATGAACATCATCGTGATCCTGTTCCCGCTGGCGCTCGGCCTTGGCCTTCTCGGGCTAGGCGCCTTCTTCTGGTGCATGCGCAGCGGCCAATACGCCGATCTCGACGGCGCGGCCTGGCGGGTTCTGCAGGATGATGACGCGCAGGGTGAGGCGCAAAATGGCGAAGACAGGCGGGGGTAGATCGTCACCGCAGTGAGTGCGCCCGGAAGCAATGCTTCCCGTAAACGAAAGGCCGGTCCTGACAGGCAGAATTCCGCCGGCCAAGGGGCAAAGCCCCGGCGCTGGTGGCCGGGGCGATGTTGTCAATAATAGACGGTGCGGCAGACGCGCACGCGGCGACCATAGCGGTTGCGCCGGAACGTGCAGACCTGCCGGCTGCGGCGCGGCCGACGCCGGTACTGGCTGAACTCGGCTGGAATCGCGTCGAGCCTGGCGGCGTCATCGACCGGCAGGGAAGCAGCCTTGGCCGGCGCGCTCGCGATGCTCGCACTAACAGCACTTGCCGCGATGCCGCCAAACAGTGCGGTGACGAATGAACGACGGTCCATGATCTTTCTCCTTCGTATCGCCCACTGAGATATCTATTTTCTCAATAATGAATGGATTATGAAATTCTGATCTATCCATCAATTCTGATGGGAAAGTCACGATATATCATTGAAAACTAGCTATTTTATCGCCTCTTCGCTCGCGAAGCGAAATGGCGATCCTTGCAGCACGCGATGACATTGGGCGGGAATCATCTGGCAGGCGGCGGGCAGCATCGGCCGGCGGCCCCCGGTCAGGCAGGCAGCATGACGACCCTCGCACCTTTGGGGATGCGGTTGTAGAGGTCGATCACGTCCTGGTTCATCATCCGGATGCAGCCCGAGGAGACGGCTTGCCCGATCGTGTCGGGCTCGTTGGTGCCGTGGATGCGGTAGAGCGTGTCGCGCCCATCCTTGAACAGATAAAGCGCACGGGCGCCGAGCGGATTGTCCGCGCCACCGGCCATGCCGCCGGCCCATCTCGCGTAGCGTGCCGGCTCGCGCCTGATCATGTCGGGTGTCGGTGTCCAGCGCGGCCATTGCGCCTTGCGTTGCACGGTTGCGGTGCCGGTGAATTCGAGCCCCTCGCGTCCCACGCCGACACCGTAGCGCAACGCCTTGCCGCCCTCCTGGACGAGATAGAGGAAGCGGTTACCGGGATCGACGACCAGCGTGCCTGGCGGCTGGCTGGTCGGATAGTCGACGAGCTGGCGCAGGTTGCGTGGACGCAGATCCTCCAGCGAGACCGCGGGTACGCGGAAAGGTTCGCTCTCGACGGCGCCATAGCGCGCAAGATCGAGTGCGCTGAACCGCGATGCAGGCGCGGGCGGCGGCGCCGTGCGCTGCGCGACCGTGGTGCAGCCGGCGGCCAGGAGAGCGAGCGTCAGACCTGCGATGCGGCGGGTCGGGAGCGATTGGTCGGCCATGGTCCGTGCGCCCGGTCTCACTGGGAGGCCGGCTTGGCGCGGGCATCGGCGACGACCTGCTTGAAGCCCTTGTAGTCGAGTGTCGAGGTCCGGAACGGGCCGACCAGATAGGTCGGCGTGCCCTGCAGCCCGAGCGAGTCGGCCTGGGCCATGTTCCGGCGCAGCAGCGCGGTGATCGTGTCGCCATTGGCGTCGAGATCGGTCTGGAGACGCGTCATGTCGATGCCGGCGCCCTGGATCGCCGCCGAGATCTGCGCTTTGCTCAGCCGTCCCCTGGTCGCCATCAGCGCATGGTGCGCGCGCTCATAGGCTTCCTGATAGGTCGCGGCGAGCGCGAGCTGCGCGGCATAGACCGAGGTCTCGGCGATGACCGGCCAGTCCTTGTAGACGAGGCGGATTTTGCCGTCCTCCTTGACGATGCGGGCGAGGTCCGGAGCCGATGTCTTGCAGTAGGGGCAGTTGTAGTCGAGGAAGGCGACGATCGTGACGTCGCCGTTGCGGTTGCCCGAGATCGGCGCTTCCGGGTCGTTCAGGATCGCCTCGACGTCGATCTTGTTCTCCTCGGCGAAGACGGCCTCCGGCAAGGCCGCAGCCAGAAGCGAAAGGCCGAGGAGGATGGTGCGACGGTCGTGGTGCATGGGCTTGCGGCTTTCTCGACTGCCGGGACCGCGCTGCGCCTGCCGATCCGGGAGCCAGGCGCGGCTTGCGGCGGTCGCATCGTCACGTCCCCGGCGGTGGACGGATGCGGGCCATCGGCGCTACCCAGCTTAAGCCAGCCTTAAGCTCGGCAACGATGCTGGGCCGAGGAGGCCACATGCGCGTGCTCATCGTCGAAGACGACCCGCTTCTCGCCGACGGTCTCGCCGTCGGGCTGAGGCTGCACGGCATGAACGCCGAGCTGGTTGGCAGCTGCGCCGATGCCCGGCATGCGCTGGCGGCCGGCGCCTTCGATGCGATGGTGCTCGACATCATGCTGCCGGACGGATCGGGCCTCGATCTGCTCCGGGACCTGCGGACACAGGGTGAGCGCTGCCCGATCCTGCTGCTGACCGCGCTCGACGAGACCCGCGACCGTATCGCCGGGCTCGACCGCGGCGCCGATGACTATCTCGGCAAGCCCTTCGACCTCGACGAGCTCGCAGCAAGGCTGCGCGCGATCGGGCGACGTGGCGAGGGCCGGGCAGCACCCGCGATCGAGGCTGCCGGCCTCGTGCTCGACCCGGAGCGTCACGCGGTGGCGCGCGCTGGCACCACGATCGACGTCACGCGGCGGGAGTTCGCAGTTCTGCGCGCGCTGGCGGAGCGGCCGGGCGTCATCCGCTCGCGCGCGCAACTGGAGGAGCGGCTCTATGGCTGGCAGGAGGATGTCGAGAGCAACGCGATCGAGGTCCATATCCACAATCTCCGGCAGAAGCTCGGGCGCGAGCTGATCGAGACGGTGCGTGGCCTCGGCTACCGCCTCAAGGACGTGTCATGAGCTCGCTGCGCGGCCGGCTGTTTGCGATCCTGGTCGTCACTACGAGCCTGATCTGGCTTGCCGCGACGGCCTGGATCTATCTCGGGACCAAGAACGAGCTCGAGCGCGTGCTCGACACACGCCTGCAGGAAGCGGCGCGGATGGTCGCCTCGCTGGTGCATGACGATAGCTCCTCCCAGGCGGCAATCGCCGGCACTCCGCAGTTCAGCCCCACGGAAGCGGCCGGCTATGAGCGCCAGCTCTCCTGCCAGATCTGGTCGCTGGGCGGGCGTCTCGTCGCGGCGTCGACGACAGCCCCGGCCGAGCGGCTTTCGGCGCATCCCAGCGGCTTCCATGACAGCGTGATCAATGGCGAGGCGTGGCGCGTCTATGCCATCGAGGATGCCGCCAAGGGCGTGCGGGTGCTGGTCGGCGACCGCCTCGGCCTGCGCGAGCGGCTCGTCCAGGATCTCGTCCTCGGGCTGGTGGCGCCGACCCTGCTGATGCTGCCGCTGTTCGCCGGGCTGATCTGGCTCAGTGTCGGCAGGGGGCTGGCTCCGCTCCGTCAGATCGCCCGTGACCTGCAGAGCCGCCCGGCGGATGATCTGAGCCCTGTCGGCGCCAATGCGGTCAGGGAAATCCGACCGCTCACCGATGCGCTCAACGGGCTGTTCCGGCGTCTCGACCTGGCCAGGCGGCATGAGCGCGAGATCACCGCCTTCGCCGCGCACGAGCTGCGAACACCGCTCGCCGGCATCCGCACGCAGGCGCAGATCGCGCGGGCGGCCGATAGCGACGCGATGCGCCTCTCGGCGCTCGATGCGATTGTGCAGGGCGTGGACCGGACCGCTCGGCTGATCAGCCAATTGCTCATACTGGCCAGGCTGGATGCGGACGCCACCGGCTCTGACCGGCAACGCATCCTCGTCGGTCCATTGCTTCGCGAGATCGATGGCGAGCGGAAATGGCCGGGGCAGACCGTCGAGATCGATCCGCGTCTCGATGATTTCGTCGTGCTGGGGGAGCCTGACAGTCTGCGGCTGGCCCTGCGCAACCTGCATGAGAATGCCTGCGGGCAGAGCCTTCCAGGCGGGCAGGTGCGCTGGCTGCGCGTCGCGGACAATGCGTTCGCGGTCGAGGATGACGGCCCGGGCATTCCGGACGAGGAGATATCGCTGGTGATGCAGCGCTTCTATCGAGGGCGCAGCAGCAGGACGGTGGGAACTGGCCTGGGTCTTTCGATCGTCGAAGTCGCACTCGCGCGCCTGGGCGCGGCGCTGACATTGGAGAATCGTCCCCTGAGCGCAGGGCTGAAGGCGACGGTTACGCGTCCGGCGCCATGATTGTGCTGCCTTGATCAAGGCGCGGCCGCCACCGGGCGGCCGCGCATCGCTATACTCAGGCGACGTCGAAGCGGTCGAGGTTCATCACCTTGGTCCAGGCCGCGACGAAGTCCTTGACGAACTTCTCCTTGGCGTCAGCGCTGGCATAGACCTCGGCCAGGGCGCGCAGGATCGAGTTCGAGCCGAAGACGAGGTCGACGCGGGTGCCGGTCCATTTGGCGGCGCCGGTCTTGCGATCGGTGCCCTCGAACACGTCCTTGCTCTCGGAGATCGCCTTCCACTGCGTGCCCATGTCGAGCAGGTTGACGAAGAAGTCGTTCGTCAGCGCGCCCGGCCGGTTGGTCAGCACACCGTGCTTGGAGCCGTCGGCATTGATGTCGATGGCGCGCAGGCCGCCGATCAGCACCGTCAGCTCGGGCGCGGTCAGCGTCAGCAGCTGGGCGCGGTCGATCAGCGCCGCCTCGGCCGGCACCCTGGCGCCCGGCTTCTGGTAGTTGCGGAAGCCGTCCAGAGCGGGCTCCATCACCGCGAAGGAATGGACCTCGGTCTGCTCCTGCCTGGCGTCGGTGCGGCCCGCGGTGAACGGTACGCTCACCTCATGACCGGCGGCCTTGGCCGCCTGCTCGACGCCGACATTGCCGGCCAGCACGATCAGATCGGCCAGCGAGACCTTCTGGTCGCCATCGGCCTCCTTGTTGAACTGGCGGCGGATGCCGTCGAGCGCCTCGATCACCTTGGCGAGCTGGGCCGGCTGATTGACCTCCCAATCCTTCTGGGGGGCGAGGCGGACGCGGGCGCCGTTGGCGCCGCCGCGCTTGTCGCCGCCGCGGAAGGTCGCGGCCGAGGCCCAGGCGGTACCGACCAGCTCGGAGACGGAAAGGCCGGAAGCCTTGATCTTCTCCTTGAGCGTGGCGACGTCGGCGGCGTTGACCAGCGGGTGGTCGGCGGCCGGGAGCACGTCCTGCCAGATCAGCTCTTCCTTCGGCACTTCCGGGCCGAGATAGCGCGAGCGCGGCCCGAGATCGCGATGGGTCAGCTTGAACCAGGCGCGGGCGAAGGCCTCGGCGAAGGCCTGCGGGTTCTCGAGGAAGCGGCGCGAGATCTTCTCATAGGCCGGGTCCAGGCGCAGCGACAGGTCGGTCGTCAGCATGGTCGGCTTGTGCTTCTTCGACGGGTCGTGAGCGTCGGGGATGACCGCCTCGGCGTCCTTCGCCTCCCACTGGATCGCGCCGCCGGGGCTGCGCGTCTGCACCCATTCGTATTTGAACAGGTTCTCGAAGAAGAAGTTGCTCCACTGCGCCGGGGTCTGCGTCCAGGTGACCTCGATGCCGCTGCCGACCGCATCGGCGCCATGGCCGGTGCCGAAATTGCTGGCCCAGCCGAGGCCCTGCGCCTCCAGCTCGGCGCCTTCCGGATCCGGGCCCTTATGGGATTCGGGCGCGGCGCCATGGGTCTTGCCGAAGGTGTGGCCGCCGCCGATCAGCGCGACCGTCTCCTCGTCGTTCATCGCCATGCGGGCGAAGGTCTCGCGGATGAAATGCGCCGCCGAGATCGGATCGCCATTGGCGCCCGGGCCTTCCGGGTTGACGTAGATCAGGCCCATTTCGGTCGCGCTCAGCGGCGCGTCGAACTTGTCGAGGGAGCGATGGGTCAGCCAGGCGGTCTCGGCGCCCCAGTTCACGTCGTGATCGGGTTCCCAGGTATCCTCGCGGCCGCCGGCGAAACCGAAGGTGCGAAAGCCCATCACCTCCAGCGCGACGTTGCCGGTCAGGATCAGCAGGTCGGCCCAGGAGATGGCCTGGCCGTATTTCTGCTTGATCGGCCAGAGCAGGCGGCGCGACTTGTCGATGTTGACATTATCCGGCCAGCTGTTGAGCGGCGCGAAGCGCTGCTGGCCGCGACCACCGCCGCCGCGGCCGTCGGCGAGGCGATAGGTGCCGGCGGCATGCCAGGACATGCGCACGAATTGCGGGCCGTAATTGCCGAAGTCGGCAGGCCACCAGTCCTGCGAGTCGGTCATCAGCTTGCGCAGGTCGTTCTTCAGCGCCTCATAGTCGAGCGTCTTGAACGCCTCGCGGTAGCTGAAGGCCGGATCGAGCGGATCGGATTTGGCCGAGTGCTGGTTCAGAAGGTCGACAGGCAGCTGGCTCGGCCACCAGTCGCGGTTCTGACGGGCGCCGCCGCCATGGGCGACAGGGCATTTGCCCGTGCTGTCCTCAGTCTTCGCGTTCATGTCTCTCTCCGAAGCTCGGCTGGGTTCCGGGGTGGGTCTTAGCAGGGCCGTTTCATTATTTTAATTCCGATTTTCTGATCGCGACGATAAGCTCAAATTATGACAAATCTGACTTTCAAGCAGCTGCGCTATTTCGAGGCGCTGGTGCGGCACGGCCATTTCGGCCGCGCGGCGGAAGCCAGCGCGATCTCGCAACCGGCCTTGTCGCAGCAGATCAAGGCCTTGGAAGAGGAGCTCGGCGCTGAGCTGTTCGAACGCGACAGGCGTCAGGTCCGGCTGACGCGCTTTGGCGAGGAGATCGCGGCGCGCGCCAGGGACGTCCTGCGCTCGCTCGACGAGCTCGAAGGCTATGCGCACACCTCGCGCGATGGGCAGGTCACGCGCCTGCGCATCGGCGTGATCCCGACGGTCGCGCCCTATCTGCTGCCCGGCCTGATCGGCGACCTCACGCGCCTGCATGGCGAGCTCGACCTCAATGTGCGCGAGACGCTGACGCCGAAGCTGGTTCAGGAATTGAATGAGGGTCGGCTGGACATGGCGATCGTCGCGCTGCCGGTTTCGGAGCCGTCACTGACCGAGGTCGCGCTCTTCACCGAGCGCTTCGTGCTAGTGCGGCCGCGCGCGGAGGAGGGCAAGCCAGCGCCCGATCGCGAGGCGCTGCGCGAGATGCGGTTGCTGTTGCTGGAGGAGGGACATTGCTTCCGCGAGCAGGCTTTGTCGTTCTGCAGCACCAGGCCGCGGACGGTGCAGTCGCGCGATCTGCTCGATGCAAGCTCGCTGTCGACGCTGGTGCAGATGGTCGATGCCGGCCTCGGCGTCACGCTGATCCCGGAGATGGCGGTGGCGGTCGAAACGCGCTCGGCCTCGGTCGCGATCTCGCATTTCAAGGCGCCGGAACCGTCCCGGACCATCGGCATGGTCTGGCGCAGGACCAGTCCGCTGGCGAAGCAATTGCTGGAGATCGCGGAGGTGGTGCGGCAATCGGCCGGCGCGCTGCGCGGAACGCACGGACATGGTTTTTCCGGAGCCGATGACGGCGCCGGCTCGATCGGATGGGCCCGGTCCGCCTCAGCTTAGTTGTCGGACACGATCGGCCATGTGCGAGAAGGAGCGGGTCGCCGCCCCCATATCGGCCCCGAAAGGGCGACAGCGCGATTAGCCGGGCACCACTGATCCTCGACAGAGCTGCGCACATCGAGGCTGCCTGAACGATTTAGCGAGATGCTCAACAGCGACCCGAGGGAAACTGAGTACGATCTCTCTCAGAACCTCATCTCGACCTTGCCCTTGAGGGCGTGGTCTCTGGAGCGCTCGCCGATCGCCGCGGAGTAGGTCAGGCCGAGGGCCGTCGCGGAGGAGATGCGCCAGTCGAGGCCGGCCTCCGCCACCAATGCCTCGCGGT
>JAAEQB010000012.1 GCA_024231975.1 Allobosea sp. | reverse complement strand
TGCGCGTGCGGCGCCGGGCCGCCAAGATCCATCGCCAGCTCGTGGCCGAGCGGCAGAGCAACCGCGCCCAGCCCCATGCGATCTCGGATTGGCTCAGCGTCTACGCCATGGCGGTGAACGAAGAGAACGCGGCCGGCGGCCGGATGGTGACCTCGCCGACCAATGGCGCGGCCGGCGTCGTGCCCGCAGTGCTGCGCTATTATCTCGATCACTGTGTCGGGGCCGAGCCCGACAGGGTCGCCGATTTCCTGCTGACGGCGGCGGCGATCGGCGGCCTGATCAAGCACAACGCCTCGATCTCCGGCGCCGAGGCGGGCTGCCAGGGCGAGGTCGGCTCGGCCGCGGCGATGGCGGCGGCAGGCTTCTGCGCGGTGCTGGGCGGCTCGCCCGAGCAGGTCGAGAATGCGGCCGAGATTGCCCTCGAGCACCATCTCGGCATGACCTGCGATCCCGCGGCGGGCCTCGTCCAGGTGCCCTGCATCGAGCGCAACGGCATCGGCGCGATCAAGGCGGTCGCGGCCGCCTCGCTGGCGCTGCGCGGCGACGGCTCGCATTTCATGCCGCTGGACAACTGCATCGAGGCGATGCGCCAGACCGGCGAGGCCATGAACGAGCGCTTCAAGGAAACCAGCCTCGGCGGCGTCGCCGTCAACCTGCCGGAGTGCTGAACACAACCTTTCGCAAACCGCTCCTGATCGCTTCCGATGAGGCAAACGCGCGGCAATGAGGACCTAGTTGAATGATCGTGGATGATTTCCGTTCGGATACGGTGACGCGCCCCGGCGCCGGCATGCGCGCTGCCATGGCAGCGGCCGAGGTCGGCGATGCCGTCTATGACGACGACGCGACCACCAAGCGGCTGGAAGCGATGACCGCCGAGCGACTGGGCAAGGAGGCCGGCCTTTTCTTCCCGACCGGCACGCAGGCCAATCTCGCCGCGATGATGGCCCATTGCGGCCGCGGCGAGGAATATCTCGTCGGCCAGATGGCCCATACCTATCGGCTCGAAGGCGGCGGCGCGGCCGTACTGGGCTCGATCCAGCCGCAACCTTTGCCGAACGAGCCGGACGGCACGATCGCGCTCGACGCCATCGCCAACGCGATCAAGCCGAACGACTTCCATTTCGCGATCACGCGGCTGCTGGCGCTGGAGAACACGTTCAACGGCCTTCCACTGCCTGACGCCTATCTGGAGGCCGCGATCGGGCTCGCCCGCTCGCGCGGCCTGGCGACCCATCTCGATGGCGCGAGGCTGATGAACGCCGCCGCCGCGAGCAACCGGGACGCAGCCTGGATCGCCGGGCAGTTCGACACGGTCTCGCTATGCCTGTCCAAGGGTCTCGGAGCGCCGATCGGCTCCATCCTCGTCGGCCCCAGGGATTTCATCGAGAAGACCCGGCGCATCCGGAAGATGCTGGGTGGCGGCATGCGCCAGACCGGCGTGATCGCCGCGGCCGCCATCTACGCGCTGGAGCATAATGTCGCCAGGCTCGGCGAAGATCACCAGCGCGCCGCAGCGCTGGCGGAGGTGCTGATGCGCTACCCTGAGTTCGGCGCCGGACCGGCCCGTACGAACATGGTGTTCCTGACGCCCAAGGATTTCGACACCGCCGCCTTCGCCGCGTTCCTGCGCAGCCGCGGGATTGCCGTCAGTGGGCGGTACGGCACCATGCGCTGGGTCACCCATCTCGACCTGGACGATGCTGCCGTCGAGCGCGTTGCCGAGGCCTGCGAAGCCTTCTTCGACAAGCGGGGAGTGCGAGGCCGATCACAGGCACCGGGCTAAACACTGCGCTAAGGCAATGGTCGGTTCATGGCCGAAGAGCAGGCACCTATTTCGTGGATCAAATGTCCGAGGAAAACCGAGCCCTGTGTTCACGGGGCAATCGTTCAGAAGCTCCAGCGCAACGGTTACCCGTCGCGCTGGAGGGATTACAGATCCGGAAGCGTGCCGCTCGCAGATATTATACCTGCCAACGCAAAGAGTTTTACTTCCCCGGAACAGGGAAGAGGCCGGTCTTCCGGATGGTCGGTGCTGCGTCGGCCCCGCCGAGACACGCGATCAGGGCTTTCGCGGCGTTTATCTCCTTGGCGCTAGCAGCGAGCCCCGCTGAGAAGATCGTCACTTTCTGAACCTCTTCCGGCAGGGTTCCAACGAAATCCAATCCGTCGATCGGGAGAAGTTCGCTGACTTGCTGAAAGCCAAGCTCCGCTTCACCGCGGGCTACGACGCTGCCGACGCGCTCGCCGACAATTCGCTTGGACTTGGCCATGACCTGTCCGCTGGGGTCGAGCTTGGGGAAGAGTTCTTCGGAGAGATATGCACCGCTGGCGCTATCCGAGTACGCGATGGATTTTGCCGCCCCAAGCGCCTTCTTGAGCGCTTCGGTCGTTGAGATATCGGGCTTTGGTGTTCCTGCCTTTACAGAAAGTCCTATCACGGAGCGGGCCAGGTCCGTGCGGGTGCCGGCCATTCCCTTGCCGTCCTTCACCAGCTTGTCGAAGGCATCTCCCGCCAGAATGACGACATCGGCGGGTTCGCCACGCGCGAGGCGGTTGGGAACAGCGTTCGGTGACGTGCCCATCGAGGCCCCATAGGCGCTGATGACCTTTTGGCCGATCTTTGCCTCGCAGAGGGGCAGCAGCTCCTGGTATGCGGAGGTGAAGCCGCCCGAGCTTATGACATGAACATCGGCGAATGCGGGAGCTGCCGTGCTCGCCGAAAGCAGAGTGGCGGCGATGAGAAGCTGTTTGACTGACATATGGCGTTTCTCCTTGCCAGAACGACGACTTCAGCGCAGTTCGGCGGACGATTCCGATATGAAATCGTCATCCCATTTCGGCTTGAATCAGAGCGGGTTAAGCATCAGCTGGGCGGGATCGCCTTGGATCAGCCGGACCAGAAACGAAGACTGCCACCGCCACGATCAGCGGCGCCAGCCCTATTCGCGCGAACGCAAAACGGAGCATTCCATGTCCCCGGTCGGTCCCAGGCGCAGGGCCCGGTTCGAGGCATGGCTAGCGCTTGCTTCCTGGAAAGGAAAACGAGAAGTGCTTGCCACATAAGCAACTAAAAATTGTCGACGGTGATCATGGCGACGATCCGAGCTTTGCGGACTTTCGTGTGCATCGCGCAATGCGGCAGCTTCGCCGCGGCGGCGGAGAAGGTGGGGCTCACCGCGGCAGGCCTCTGACTTCACCGGATCTCGATGAGCATTCCCTGCGAGGCGCCTCGCGTCAGCCGACCCGAGTTCGCACGTCCGGCACGGACGTCCGCTTTTGGTCAATGTGCCAATGTCTGGAAGTGGCGCCTCTGGTTGGTTGACGAACACCCTTTGGCCGAGCGGTTTCGGTTCAATCCCGGTCCCGATCTGGATTCTTCCTAATGCGCGGCCAGAAGCGCTTTTTCTTCGCCGTGGGTTGACCAGTCGATGGCTGTCGAGCGGTTGTTGGGACCTGGGTGTGCTTTCGGTCTTGCTTTGGCTTCTTCGACGCCATGTTCTCAGGCGTGGCGCGGTCAGGCATTTGCCTTGGCCCCGGCGGAGGTGGCTGCTGTCGCGCATGGGTTTCGCGCACTGGTCCGGCCGTTGCGGCACGCTGCCTTTGATCCACGAGGGATGGAGACCCCGGCTCCGGCCGCGACGGCAGCAGCGCAGGGAGGATTTCGTGGGCGACCATATGGGTTTCGACATGCGCCACCATCTCCTCGAACGTGCTGACGCGCGGGGGGGGCACGGACGTTTCCTGGACGGTGGCGGTACCTCGGGGGCGGGGGCTGTCACGCCTGAGGCCGTCGTGTTGGAACTTGCCGGGGCGGGCGCGCCGTCCGGCGCCGAACGTGGCGAGTCTCGGAGGCGACCATCAGCCGGGCCGGACGCCTCCACGACCACATCCGCATTTTGCGCCGGCGTCGTGAGAGAGGCGGATGGGCTGGTCGCGATGCCAGACTCGACCTCGAACACGCTGTCGGCCTGGTGTCGAGCGGAAAGCGGCGGGGCGAGTTCGATCGCCGCAGCGATTTCAGGAGACTGTTCCGGCGCCGGCGACGAGGGGGACTGCCGCGCGTCCTCGGCGGGCCCGGCTATCAGGTCGTCGAAAAATTGGACAAGCGCCAAGGATAGCCGGATTCCAAGGTCATTTGTGCCGCGCGCGAGCCTTGATAGGACGCAAAGCCGCCTCCGAAACGCTCCGGAGGCGTATCAAGCCGCAAGCGGAGTCAAGGGCACGCTCGAGCCCTTGCTTCACTGCTGTTCGGGAGATGCTGTTGTCGCTGTCGCCGCCATGCCCGAGTGCGATGCCCGGCGATCCTCCGCTGGCGAGGCGATCGAATGGGGGCGTTAGAGCGTATTTGCCACCGCCTCCAGACTGCGCCGCGTCGCCTCGACGATCTGGTCAGCCTCCTCCCTCGTCAGGCAGAGCGGCGGCGCGAAGCCGAGGATGTCGCCCTGCGGCATGGCGCGGGCGATGACGCCCTGTTCTAGCAGGGCTGCGGCGATGCGCGGGCCGACCTTTTCGGAAGGATCGAAGAAGACGCGGTCATCCTTGTCGCGGACGAACTCGATGGCCGCCAGCAGGCCCTCGCCGCGGACCTCGCCGACATGGCGGTGGCCGCCGACCGTATCCTTCAGCGCCGCGTTGAAATAGGCGCCGACCTCGCCGGCATTGCGCACGAGATCGAGCTCGTCGACCAGTTCGAGATTGGCGACGCCGGCCGCCGCGCAGAGCGGATGCGAGGAATAGGTCCAGCCATGGCCGATCGGGCCGTATTCGTCCGAGCCCTGCTCCAGCACGCGCCAGAATTTCTCCGAGACGATGACGCCGGAGAGCGGCGCATAGGCTGAGGTCAGGCCCTTGGCGATGGTGATCAGGTCGGGCTCGATGCCGTAATGGTCCGAGCCGAACATGCTGCCGAGACGACCGAAGCCGGTGACGACCTCATCCGCGATCAGCAGGATGTCGTACTTCTTGAGCACGGCCTGGATCTTCGCCCAGTAGCCGGCGGGCGGCGGCACGATCCCGCCGGTGCCGAGCACCGGCTCGCCGATGAAGGCGGCGATCGTCTCCGGCCCCTCGGCCTGGATCAGCTCTTCCAGCTTGTCGGCGCAATGCTGCGAGAACTGCTCCTCGCTCTGGCTGCGGTCCTCGCGGCGGTAGTAATAGGGCGCCTCGGTGTGCAGGACCGGCGCCTTCGGCAGATCGAACAGGTTGTGGAAGGCAGCGAGGCCGGTGAGGCTGCCGGTCATCACGCCCGAGCCGTGATAGCCGCGCCAGCGCGAGATGATCTTCTTCTTCTCAGGCCGCTTCAGGACGTTGTTGTAGTACCAGACCAGCTTGAGATTGGTCTCGTTGGCATCCGAGCCCGAGAGCCCGAAGAAGACCCGGCTCATGCCCTTGGGCGCGCGCTCCACGACCATCTTGGCGAGCCTGATCGAGGGCTCGGAGCCATGGCCGACATAGGCGTGGTAATAGGGCAGCTTGGCCGCCTGCTCGGCGATCGCGTCCGTGATCGACTTCCGGCCATAGCCGACATTGACGCAGTAGAGCCCGGCGAAAGCGTCGAGGCTCTTTTTGCCGTCACGATCGACGATGTAGACGCCCTCACCACCGGCGATGATCCGGTTCGGCGTCTCGCCGCGGGCATGCTGGCCCATATGGGTCGAGGGATGGAAGAAGTGGTCGCGGTCCCAGGCGTCCAGTTCGTTGTCGGTGCGGGCGGGCTGGTCGAGCATGATGGTCATCCTTCGCGAAAGCGGGAAACGGCGCCTCAGTTCAGGTCGAGGCAGACATATTTGAGGTCGGTGAAGGCCTCGAGGCCGTGGCGCGAGCCTTCGCGGCCGAGGCCGGACTGCTTCATCCCACCGAAGGGAATCGGCGCGCCGGTGATCTTGACGCGGTTGACCGCGACCATGCCGTAGTCGAGCGCCCTGGCGAGGCGAGCGGCGCGAGCACCGTCGCGGGTCACGACATAGGCGACGAGGCCGTATTCGCTGTCGTTGGCACGGGCGATGACCTCGTCCTCGCTATCGAAGGGGGCGATGGCGGCGACCGGGGCAAAGGTCTCCTCGCGCATGATCAGCGCCTCGTCCGGGACATCGGCGAGGGCGGTCGGTGCCAGGAAGAGCGGGCCGGGCATGGCGCGCTCCGGCGTCAGCCGTTTCGCGCCGCGCGCCAGCGCGTCGGCGATCTGGGCTTCGGCCTTGCGCTTGGCGGCGGCATGCATCAGCGGCCCGATCTCGACGCCGTCCTCCAGCCCGGCGCCGACGCGCAGCGCAGCGGTCTTCTCGGCGAAGGCGGCGCAGAAGCGTTCGTAGAGGCCGCGCTGCACGTAGATCCGGTTGGCGGCGAGGCAATCCTGTCCGGAGGTCGCGAACTTGGCGTCGATGGCGATCGCGACGGCTCGGTCGAGATCGGCATCGTCAAAGACGATCAGCGGGGCATGGCCGCCGAGCTCCATCACCACGCGCTTAACGGTCGCGGCCGCATTGCGGGCGACGATCCGGCCGATCTCGGTCGAGCCGGTAAAGCTGACGGCGCGCACCCTCGTATCGGCACAATAGGTCTCTGCGATCGGCGCGGCCTCGCCGGTGACCACATTGAACACGCCGGCCGGCAGCCCAGCGCGGTCGGCGAGCTCGGCCAGCGCCAGCGCCGAGAGCGGCGTATGCGAGGACGGGTGGGCGACGATCGTGCAGCCGGCGGCGAGGGCGGCCGCGGCCTTGCGCGTCAGCATGGCCGAAGGGAAGTTCCAGGGCGTCAGCAGGGCGGCGACGCCGACCGGCTCGCGCGACAACGACATTTGCGCGCCCGGGAGATGGCTGGTCACGCCCTCGGCGTTCACCCGCAGCGCCTCTTCGGCGTAATAGGCGATGAAATCGGCGGCGTAGGCGATCTCGCCGCGCGATTCCGCCAGCGGCTTGCCCTGTTCCAGCGTCATCAGCAGAGCGAGGTCCTCGGCCGCCGCCAGCATCGCGGCATGCCAGCGCCGCAGCAGGACGGCACGCTCCTGTGGCAGCAGCGCTTTCCAGGCTGGGAAGGCGGCGTGAGCCGCGTCGATCGCCTGCGTCGCTTCGGTCGCGCCGAGCGCTGCGACCTGCGCAACGAGGCCGCCAGTCGCAGGGTCGGTCACCGGGAAAGTCTCGCCGTCAGGCGCGGCGGTCCAGCGCCCGCCGATATAGGCAAGCTGCCGCAAGAGACGGCGATCGGTCAGGCGCGCGAGGCCGGGATGCTCGGCCGGCTTCGCGATCGTCGCTTCCCGCCTTGCCGTGCTCGTCATTGCGTTCATGACCATCCTCCCTCGGTTGACGACGAGGCTAGGCGGAAGGCCGGCGAGACAGTTTTTGAAGTGCCGGCTGCGCACCGAGACAATCTCGGAAGTTCGGGGCGGCGCCGATAGATCGTCGGCGCCGGCTTAGCCCAGCACCGAGGCCAGGAATTCGCGGGTGCGCGGCTGCTCGGGCGCGCTGAAGATGCGCTCCGGTTCACCCTGCTCGCAGATGCGGCCCTTGTCGAAGAAGCAGACCCGATCGGAGACCTCGCGGGCGAAGCGCATCTCGTGGGTGACGAGCAGCATGGTCAGGTCGTGTTCGCTGGCGAGACCGCGGATGACCGAGAGCACCTCGCCGACCAGCTGCGGATCGAGCGCCGAGGTCGGCTCGTCGAAGAGTAGCACGCGCGGCCGCATGGCGAGCGCCCGGGCGATGGCGACACGCTGCTGCTGGCCACCGGAGAGCTGCGCCGGGTAGTGGTCCTTCTTGTCGGCGAGCCCGACCATGGCGAGGAGATCGACCGCCCGGCATTCAGCCTCGCCACGCGGCAGGCCGAGCACCCGCACCGGCGCCTCGACGACATTGCGCAGCACCGTCATGTGCGGGAACAGGTTGAAGCTCTGGAAGACCATGCCGACATGGCTGCGGATCTGGCGCAGATGCCCGTCCGAGGCCTTGAACGGGCCACCCGCATTCGGCTCGTGATAGGGCATTCCGGCGAGCGTCAGCCGGCCCTCCTGGAACGGCTCCAGTGTCATCAGGATGCGCAGCACCGTCGACTTGCCCGAACCGGACGGGCCGATCAGCGTGACCTTCTCGCCGCGGGCGACGCTGAAGTTGAAATCGTCGAGCACGGTGAGCGCGCCGAAACGCTTGGTCACGCCGGCGAACTCGATGATGGGCGGCTGTGAAGTCTCGGTCATCGCAGCGGGATCCCTGCTTTCGGCAGCGCCTTCTGCAGCCGGTGCAGGCCGGCCGAGCAGATCAGCGTGAGGAGGAGGAAGATCAGGCCGACCAGCGTCAGCGGCACGAGGTACTCGAAAGTGCGCTCGCCGATCATGTTGGCGAGCCCCATCATCTCGAGCACGGTGACAACCGAGAGCACCGGCGTTTCCTTGATCATGGCGACGAGATAATTGCCCATCGCCGGCAGGATGCGCGGCACGATCTGCGGCACGACGATGTCGCGATAGGTCTGCAAGCGGGAGAGGTTCAGCGCCGTCGCCGCCTCCCATTGCCCGCGCGGCACGGCCTCGATGCCGCCGCGATAGACCTCGGAGGTGTAGGCCGAATATTGCAGCCCGAGCGCGAGCGCCCCGGTCAGGAAGGCCGGCAGGGTGATGCCGTAATCCGGCAGCACGTAGTAGAGGAAGAAAAGCTGCACCAGCAGCGGCGTGTCGCGCAGGAATTCGACGACGATGGCCGTCGTCCAGGACACGGCGGTGAAGCGGCTCCGCCGCAGCAGCGCGAAGACGAGGCCGAGCACCAGCGCGATCGCAAAGCCGGCGGCGGCGGCCTGCAAGGTCACGGTGAGCCCGATCAGGATGATCGGCAGGATCGAGGACGCGTAGCTCAGCGGCGTCGTCGTATCCCATTCGAAGCCGTACATCATGCGCGGCTCCTCACGAATGCGCCGCGCGCGGGAAGGCGGCGCCGCGCCGGACCCACCGCTCGATCAGCCGCATGATCAGCATCAGCACCAGCGACATCGCGAAGTAGCCGACCAGGGTCAGGCTGTAGACGCCGGTGCTGTCGAGCGTGAGGTTGCGGATCGACTGTGCCCGGAAGGTCATGTCGGCGATCGAGATCAGCGAGACCAGCGATGACAGCTTCAGCGTCTCGATGGCGAGGTTGCCGAAGGCCGGCATCATCTCGACCAGCGCCTGCGGCAGGCTGATGTGAAGAAGCGTCTGGGCCCGGCCGAAATTCAGCGCCCGCGCCGCCTCGTGCTGCTGGACGGAGACCGACTGCAGGGCGCCGCGGACGATCTCCGAGCCATAGGCGCCGACATGCAGCGACAGCACCAGAATGCCAGTGGCGACCGGCTCGAAACTGATCCCGACGAGCGGCAGCGCGTAATAGAACCAGAACAGCTGGACGAGCAGTGACGTCCCGCGAAAGAGCTCGGTGTAGCAGAGCGCCACCATCGACAGCGCCCGCCCGCCCTCGACGCGGGCGATGCCGGCCGCGAAGGCCGCGACGGCGCCGATCGCGATCGCCGACAAGGTGATGCCGGCGGTGATCAGCGCGCCGCGCGACAAGGCGGGCAGGTAGGACAGCCACTCCATCCGGCAGGCTCCGCGACAAGGTTGAACAGGCTTGGAGCTCCGCCCGCCGTCCGGGCGGGCGGAGCGAGGTCTGTCGGAAACCTATTTGCCGGCGCAGAGATCCTCGACCTTGCGATCCGCCGCCGCCTTGATGCTGGCGTCCGAGAGCCCGTAGGTACCGAGGATCTTCTTGTAGTCGTCGCTCTTGCGGAACTCGACCAGCGCGGCGTTGAAGGCGTCGCGCAATTCCTTGTCCTCCGGCCGGAAGGCGAAGCCGCCGAAATTGCGGACCGGCTTGCCGTTGACCACCGGATCGGTGAACGGCGCGACCTGCTCGACATTGGCTTGGCCCTTGGCGAGCGAAGCGACTGTGAGCTCGGTCGCGGCATAGGCGTCGGCGCGGCTCTGCACGGTGGCGAGCGCGTCGGCATTGGCGGTGATGAAGATCACCTGGCTGTCCTTGACGCCGACGGCGCGCAGGAAGTCGATATTATTGGCGCCGGAGACGACCGCGACCTTGAGCGACGGGTCCTTGGCGATATCGGCATAGGTCGTCAGCTTCTTCGGGTTGCCCTTCTTCACCAGCAGGCCCTCGCCATAGGAGGAGTTCGGCTCGGTGAAGGAGACCTGCTTGCAGCGCTCTGGCGAGATGTTCTGCTCGGCGGCGACGAAGTCGAAGCGCTTCGCCTTGAGGCCGGGGATCAGCGTGCCGAACGGCGTGACCGACCAGTTGGCCTCGGCGACGCCGAGCTTCTTCAGCACGGCATTGGCGACATCGGGGCCGATGCCGGCCGAGGTGCCGTCATCCTTCATGTAGGAATAGGGCACCTCATTGGCGGTCGCGACTCGGATATAGCCCTGGTCCTTGACGTCCTTCAGGGTGGTGGCGCCGGCAGCGGACAGGCCGGCGGCGAGAGCAATGGCGGAGAGGCCCGCGATCTTCGAAAACGGCATCTGCAATTCTCCTCTGGTTGATGTTTCTCCGCATGCCGATTGCTTCGGCTTCTCTGGCGTCTTCGCGCCGGCGGTTGGCTTGGACCGGTCTCCCGGCCGAACGGGTCAGGGCGCCTCCGTCAGCACGGCGAGCACCGAGAGGCAGTCGCCGGCCTTGATCAGCCCGGGGACGTGGCGGGCGGCGAGGATTCCATCCATCGCGGCCTGGTATTCGGCTGGGGCGAGCCCGGTCTTTCCGACCGGGTAGACCCGGGCGATCACTTCGCCGGCGCGCACCGGTTCGCCGAGGTCGTGCTCGAACACGATCAGCCCGTCATCCCCAGCGAAGGTGAAGCAATCGGTCGAGGGCATGTCGAGCCAGCTTGTCGGCGCCGTCTCGGGCGTTCCGGCGAGGATGCCGGCATGCCTCAGCAGATTGCTGGCGCCGCGCCGGGCGATGCCGATACTGCGCGCGCTCGCCGTCCCGGCGCCGCCGAGCTCGGTCGTGACGAAAACCTTGCCCATCGCCTCGACGGTGGTGTCGAGCATGCCGACGGCGTCGATCTCCAGCATCTTCATCGAGTAGGGCGCGGAGAAGGCCGCGACCGCCGCAAAGCAGCGCGCCTCCTGCGCCTTGTCCGGCAATTCGTGCGCCGCGGCATAGGGCAGGAAGTCGAGCGTCTTTCCGCCGGAATGGAAGTCGAGGACGATGTCGGCCAGCGGCACGAGATGGCGCGTGACGTAGTCGGCGATCTTCTCGGTGACAGTGCCGTCCGGGCGACCCGGAAAGCTGCGATTCATGTTGCCCTTGTCGATCGGCGAGGTCCGCGTCCCCGCGCGGAAGGCCGGATAGTTCAACGCCGGCACGATGATTACCCGGCCCGAGACCTCGGCCGGGTCGAGCGTTCGCGCCAGCTCGAACAGCGCCGCCGGCCCCTCGTATTCGTCGCCATGGTTCGCGCCGGTCAGCAGGGCGGTCGGCCCGTCGCCATTGGCGATCACGCAGACCGGGATCATCACCGAGCCCCAGGCGCTGTCGTCGCGGCTGTAGGGCAGGCGCAGGTGCCCATGCTGGACGCCCTGCGCCGAGAGGGCGATCGTCGGCGTCACCGGCGAGGGATGGGGCGAAGCGGTCAGCATCGCTCAACCCTTGACGAAGAGCTGGCGCGGCACGTTCGACAGGCATTCGACGCCGGTCTCAGTGATCGCGATGCTCTCGGTGATCTCGAGGCCCATATCCTCGAGCCAGAGGCCGGTCATGAAGTGAAAGGTCATGCCGGGCTTGAGCTCGGTCCGGTCGCCCGGCCGCAGGCTCATGGTGCGCTCGCCCCAATCAGGTGGATAGGACAGGCCGATCGGATAGCCGGTGCGGTTGTCCTTGATGATCCCGTAGCGCTTCAGCACGGCGAAGAAGGCGTTGGCGATGTCCTCGCAGGTATTGCCCGGCTTCGCCGCGGCGAGCCCGGCCTCCATGCCTTCGAGCGTCGCCTTCTCGGCATCGAGGAAGGCTTGCGTCGGCTTGCCGAGGAAGACGGTGCGCGACAGCGGGCAGTGGTAGCGCCGGTAGGCGCCGGCGATCTCGAAGAAGGTGCCTTCGCCCGAACGCATCGGCCTGTCGTCCCACGTCAGGTGCGGGGCAGAGGCATCGGTGCCCGAGGGCAGCAGCGGCACGATCGCCGGATAGTCGCCGCCGAATTCGGCCGTGCCGCGAATACCGGCATCGTAGATTTCGGCGACGAGATCGCATTTGCGCATGCCGGGTTCGACGACCTCGACGATACGCTGGTGCATCAGTTCGACGATGCGGCCGGCCTTGCGCATATAGTCGAGCTCGGTCGCGCTCTTGACCGCGCGCTGCCAGTTCACCAGCCCGCCGGCATCCTTGAAGCGGGCGTTCGGCAGGTGCGTCTGCAGCGAGGCGAAGGCCGCCGCCGAGAAGTAGTAATTGTCCATCTCGACCGCGATCGAGAGCCGGTCCCAGCCGCGCTCGGCGATGATCTGCGCGAGCAGGTCCATCGGGTGGCGCTCGGTCGACTGAACATAGTGGTCGGGATAGCCGATGATGTTGTCGTGGCTGAGATAGGCAGTGCGCTTCGCACCGTTCGCATCCTGCTTGCGGCCATACCAGATCGGCTCGCCCGTCGGCGGCACCAGCACGCATTGATGGACGTAGAACGACCAGCCGTCATAGCCGGTCAGCCAATGCATGTTCGAGGGGTCGGTGACGACCATCAGCTCGATGCCGGCCCGCTCCATCGCGGCACGAGTCTTGGCGAGGCGCTCGGCATATTCCTCGCGGGTGAAGTTCAGGGTCACGGTCACGCGGCGTCTCCCGCTTCGGCTTTGGTGTCGATGGTCTGCCCGGCGCCGGCAGTGCGGGCGCGGGCGGCGGCGAGATTGGCGATCGCGGTGTCCTGCACGCCGGTGCCGGTCAGGTCCGCCAGGGTGATCTCATCTGAGCTCGTCCGGCCGGGGCGCTTGCCAGCGATGACCTCGCCGAGCTCGGCGAAGGTCTGATCTGTGGTGGCCAGACCGGCGCGGATCGCATGGGCGAGCTCGCCGAGGCGGCGTGTCTGCGAGAGACGATCGGCGACATAGTTCGCGCGGGTGAAAACAGCGGGATCGATCTCGTTCTTGTGCTCGCTGTCGGAGCCCATCGCCGTGACGTGCTGGCCGGGTTCGAGCCAGTCCGCCATCAGGATCGGCCGCTCGGCCGGCGTCGTGGTGACGATGACATCGGCACCGCGCACGGCCGCTTCCGGATCGGCGACGGGAGTGACGGAAAAGCCTAGCCGCCGGGACAGCTCGCTCGCGGCCTCGGTCGCCTGCTGCGCATCGCGGGCCCAGATCCGGGCCTCGCGGATCGGCCGCACCAGCACCAAGGCTTCCAGCTGGAGCCGCGCCTGCATGCCGGCACCGAAGATGGTGGCTACCGCAGCATCCGGCCGGGACAGGTGGCGCGCCGCGACGGCTCCTGCCGCGGCCGTCCTGACATCGGTGAGGTAGCCGTTGTCCAGCAGCAGCGCCTCGACGAGGCCGGTGCGGGCGCTGAACAGGATCATCAGCCCGTTCAGGCTGGGCAGGCCGAGCCTGGGGTTGTCGAAGAAGCCGGGGCTGACCTTGATGGCGAAGCCGTCGAGGCCCGGCACATAGGCCGTCTTCACATCGACCTCGCCGCGGTGCTCGGGAATGTCGAGCCGCAGGATCGGCGGCATGGCGACGGGCTTGGTGGCAAGCGCCGCGAAGGCCTCCTCGACACAGGCGATCGCACTCAGGTCGAGCCCGACGATGCGGCGCAGGTCCGCTTCGGTGAGGACGAGCATGCGGCTCATGCGCTGGCTCCTGAGACGATGCGCCGATGCACGGCCTCGTCGATATTGCGGCCCGAAACGATGATCGCCGTCGGCCCTTGCGGGCTGACCTTGCCGGCGAGCAGAGCGGCGATGCCGACCGCGCCGGCGCCTTCGACAACCTCGTTCTCGACGAGCGCGGCATGGCGTATGCCGGCGGCGATCTCGGCCTCATTCAGCAGCACGACCTCATCGATCAGGTCGTGGCACAGGGCGAAGGTGACGCGGTTGGCAAGGCCGATGCCGCCGCCGAGCGAATCCGCCAGCGTTTCCTCTTCGATCACCTCGACGGGCCGGCCGGCCCTGATCGCGGCCGCCATGGCGGCGCCGCGCTCCATCGAGATGCCGATGATCCTGGCAGAGGGCCGCAACGCCTTGACCGCGACCGCAATTCCGGCGGCGAGCCCGCCGCCCGAGAGCGGGATCAGCACGCAGGCGAGCTCGGGCAGGTCCTCGATCAGTTCGAGGCCGATCGTGCCCTGGCCGGCAACGACGTCGAGATCATCGAAAGGCGGAATCTGGGTGAGCCCCCGCTCGGCAACCAGCCGCTCGACCTCGACCTGCGCCTCACCCTGCGAGCGGCCGACGATGCGGACCTCGGCACCGTGCGAGCGGATCGCCTCGACCTTGTTCGCCGGCACCAGTGCTGACATGCAGACGGTGGCGGCAAGGTCGAGCTCGCGGGCGGTGTAGGCGACCGCGCGGCCATGATTGCCGGTCGATGCGGTCACGAGCCCGCGCTGGCGCTGGTCATCAGTCAGTGCCAGCACCGCGTTCATGGCGCCGCGCAGCTTGAAGGCGCCGATAGGCTGCCGGGTTTCGAGCTTGAGATGGATGGGCTTGCCGCAGAGGCGGCTGAGGGACGGGGAGGCGACGAGCGGCGTGCGCACCACCCGGCCGACGATACGCGCCGCGGCGGCTTCGATCGCGGGCAGCGCCACGACGGCCGGCAGCGTGGCCGGTAGATCTGCCTCGGCAGTGAAAAGACGCGGTTTTGTCACCGTCATGTCTCCCTCGCTTGTCATGCTGCGAGGGAGAAAATTTCATGTCAATTATTATATTGTCATGATCCAATTATGGGAAAAGCGCCCCCGCCATGGCAATGGCGCGACAAGACCGTGCCGCTCGCCGCAGTTTCAGCCGATCGTGCCGATGTCGAAGACCGGCGGCAGCTGCTCGAAAGTCTGCCGGACCATCGTCAGCGTCCGAGCCAGCAATTCATGACTCATCCGCCCGCCAAGGCAGATGCGGATGCCGCCGCCATGGCCCGCGCCGGCGACGAACGGGTCGGACGGCGTCACCGCGATGCGCCGGTCTGCGAGCGAGCGGACGAGGCTATCCTCAGTCCAGTGCGCGGGGACCTTGAGCCAGGCGCAGAGCGAGAGCGGATGGCTCGAAGCGACGTGCTCGCCGAGGGTCTCCGAGACGATGTGCTGCCGTGCCTCCGCTTCCTCGCGCTGGACGGCGAGCAACTCTTGCGCGGTGCCATCCTCGACCCAGCGCGTCGCGATCTCGGCCGGCAGATAGGTGCCGCTCCAGCTGGTCACGCGCAGGATCGAGGCAGCGCGGATCGAATATTGCGGCGGCACCACGAGATAGCCGACGCGCAGGCCGGTCAGCACCGTCTTGGTGAAGCTGGTGAGGAAGAAGCCGAGATCGGGCAGCATCGCGGTGATCGACGGCAGCGGCTCGGCGATCAGCGGCTTGTAGACCTCGTCCTCGACGACGAAGACGCCATGGCGCTGCGCGATGTCGGCGATGGCGCGGCGGCGCTCGGGGCCGGCGACATGGCTGGTCGGATTGTTGAGCGTCGGGATGAGGACGAGCGCCCGCACACCGCCGGCGCGGCAGGCTACGTCGAACGCATCGGGGCGGATGCCTTCCTCGTCGGTCGGCAGGCCCTTGAGGCTGAAGCCGAGGACATTGGCGAGGCCGATGACGCCGTGATCGGTCAGGTTCTCGGTTAGCACGACGTCGCCGGCCCGGACGACGCAGGCGAGCGCCAGGAAGAGCGCATGCGCCGCGCCGTTGGTGATCAGCACGCGCTCGACGGAGGTCTCGACGCCGAGCGGCTCGAGCCAGAGGCGCGCCGCTTCGCGATGGCGGTCGAGGCCGGCGATTGGCCGGCACGGCCGCATGAAGGGGCTGGTGTCGCCCTCGGCCAGCGCCGCCAGCGCCTGGCGCGAGGCCGCCTCATGCGCCTCGAGATAGACGCCGCGCACGATCGAGAGGTCGACGACCTCGGTCGGACTGCGGTCGAGCATCAGCCGCCCGGCCTGCTCGGTGACGCGGCTCTTCACGAAGGTTCCACGCCCAACCTCGCCGCTGAGATAGCCGAGGCGCTCGGCCTCCTTGTAGCTCAGGCTGACGGTCTGGACGGAGATGCCGAGCTCGCGGGCGAGGTCGCGATGGGTCGGCATCCGGTCCATCGGCTTCAGGAGGCCGGCATCGATATCGGCGATGATGCGCCCGGTCAGCGCCGCGTGCTTGGTCGCGCCCTTTTGCTTCGTCAGGACCGGGTGCCACTCGACGGTTTTCTCCACAATCGGGGAAAGCCTGTTGCCGGAAGGCCGTTCGGCTTGACGGAACATAGGATTGTCTCGTTCTTAGGAAGCAGCATTCATGACATTATGCACGCGCGGTCACCGAAGATGAAGCTCGATCCCATCGACCTCAAGATCGTCGCGGCCCTGCAGCGCGACGGCCGCATGACCAAGCTCAAGCTCGCCGAGACGGTGGCCTTGTCGCCGGCAGCCTGCTGGGAGCGGCTGCGCCGGATGGAGGAGGCCGGCGTGATCAGGGGCTACACCGCCATCGTCGATCTGGAGCCCGACGCGCCGCGGACGACCGTGATCGTCGAGATCAGCCTGAAGAGCCACCAGCAGACGGATTTCCGCCGCTTCGAGGAGGCCGTGGCGAGGGAGCCGGCCATCGTCGCCTGCGACGCCACGGGTGGCGGCATCGATTACATCATGCGGGTAGTCACGCCCGACATCGACAGCTACCAGCGCCTGATCGACCGGCTGCTCGACCCGGCGATCGGCATCGAGCGATACTACACCTATGTCGTGACCAAGAGCGTCGCGATCACCTAGGCGTGGTGGCACCCGTCAAGCCGCATCGCAACCGGGGCGGAAGCTCGTTGTTCGCTGATCATGGGACGGCCACCAACCTGCTGGCTGGTGGCGAGGTACAAGCTGCGAAGAAGGCCTACTCCGCCTTGAGATTTTCCGCAGACGACTTGCCGGACCGCTTGTCGGCGACGACCTCGTAGGAAATCTTTTGACCGTCATGCAGCTCTCGAAGGCCGGCGCGCTGCACAGCGCTGATATGGACGAATACGTCCTGCCCGCCGCCATCAGGCTGAATGAAGCCGAAGCCCTTGGTCGTGTTGAACCACTTTACTGTGCCAGTAGCCATTCCTGCCTCCTTGTGGGGACAGCGAGCATGACCGCCATCGCTTCGCAGGGCAATCATCCAGGAACCGCTTAATAATTTTAGCGCGTTGTCATTTGCGATTGCGTGCTCGGACGTTCCCGCCATGCGGGCCAGCTCGCAGACTTCTCCATGCCTATTTCTCGCGCAGGTGCCCGGATACAACCTCCTGCTGGCGGCATTGCGAGTGTCGCTGGCTTGTCACGCCTGAGGTCGCAGGTTCGAGCCCTGTCGCCTGCGCCATTTTCAACAAGTAATCCGCCTGCCTTGGAGCTGCTTGATGTTGCAGTTGAGCAGCTGGTCGGCATTTTCCCAGCGTTGCCGGAGATCGGGCGTCCCCGGCCGAGGCGTGTCAGCGGCTCGTTCGATCGTCGATCGGAAAGACGCCGACCCGCAGCCGCTTGAATGGCAGGGTCTCGATCCGGCTGGTGCAGGGACCGGGCGTCGCAACCGTGAAGCTGCCCTTGGCGATCTTGTCATAGGCGCGCCGATGCGCCACCGCAGCCTTGACGCCGATCGCCTTGAGCAACTCCGGCTCGATGCCTTGCGAGCGGAGTTGCCCGAGATCGAAGGGCGGCGTCTTGCGGCTGGTCAGCAACACGGTGACGCTGCCAACCCTCACCACCGCGCTCGGCCCCATGCTGAAGCGCGAGCCCTGCGAGGCGGCAAGATGGCTGTTGAGGTCCTCGAGCGCGAATTCACCGTCGCTGGCGCTGACGAACGCGGCTTCGATCTCGACCGGCCCCTCGGCGATCGCGCTGCCCTTGCCGCCGATCGAGAGTGTACGGATTTCGCCCGGCCTGGCGCCCAGCATCGCAGCAACCGCGGCCGGATCGGCAATTGCAACCGCGCAGTTCTCGACGCCGTGCCGGAGGAAAGAGCGCAGCACAGAGGTGGCGTCGCCTGGCGCGCCGCCGCCGATATTGTCGGCCGGTTCGACGACGATGTACGGGCCGCCCGGCGAGCGCAGGATCTCGGCGATGGCCTGGTCGATGTCCCATTCCGCCGGCAGGCCGAGCTCGCGCAAGTCCGTGGCTGTCTGCGCCAAGCGTTCGAGCGCATCGAGAGCGGGCGCTTTCGACCCGATGAAGGCCACTGCGAAGGCAACGCCGGCCTCCGGCACATCCGAGAAGGAATAGCCGCCGACGACGTTCGCGACCCAGATCGCCGGATTCTCCTGCTCGATCCGGCGCGCCAGCGCCTCAAGGTCCCGCATCGGCCGGTCGGCCGTGCCGGTGCCTGTCGGCGGCCATATGACTGGCGCGTTGCAGGAGAGCATGCGCGGCAGTTCGCCCTCGCTCAGTGCGCGTGCCAGCAGTTTTGCTGAACGGACAGCGGATTCGCGTGCGTCGGTATGCGGGTTCTCGCGATAGGCGACGAGGGCGTTGGCGTGCTCGGCCATCGCAGCGGTGAAATTGGCGTGCAGGTCGAAGACGCCGAAGATCGGGAGCGTCTCGCAGCCCGGCACGGAACGAATATATGCGAGCAGCGCGCCCTCCGGATCGGGGCATTTGCTCGTCACCATGGCGCCGTGTAGCGCCAGCCAGACGCCATCGAGGCCGCCGGAGGCGAGCGCGGCTTTCAGCCTAGCGTCGAATTCACCGAGGAAGCGCGCGAACACGGCATGATCGACGGTGCCGGCGGGCAGGGCGGTGTAGTCCACCGTCGGCACGACCTCCCAGCTTTCGGCCGCCGCAACCTCAAGGAAACCGTCCACGGTCGAGCCGTCGCCGCGCCGCTGCAGGAGCTCGTCGCCCTGGCGGATGGTGAAGTCGGCGAGGCCGGTGATCTCGTCGACGAAGCTGTGCGTCTCGTGGAACAGCGCTCCGAGCAGGATGCGGCGGTGTTGCGACATGGTCCCGGCAGCTCCCTGCAGGCGAAGCAGGCGCATCTCGGCGGCTCATTCGTTCCGGATCAAGCCAGCATTGTTCCGCTCCAGGGAACGCCGATGCTTTGACAGGGCAAGCCTGCTGCCGGTTTCATGCCCGCGCCGGCGGCCGAAGGGGCGGGCGTCGGCGCTGCTCGGGAACAGATCCGCATGCGCGTCTTCACAGCGTCGCTGGCGACGGAAACCAACACCTTCGCGCCGCTCTATGTCGACCGCAGTGCCTTTGAAGGCGCCTTCTATTGCCCGCCTGGAACGCATCCGGAGACGCCGACATTGTGCTCGGCCCCGATCGTCGCGGCGCGCCGCCGCGCTGTCAGCGAGGGCTATGAGCTCGTCGAGGGCACGGCGACCTGGGCCGAGCCAGCGGGGCTGGTTTCGCAGGAGGGCTATGAGAGCTTGCGCGACGAGATCCTCGGCCAGCTCGGGGCAGCGCTGCCGGTCGACATCGTGCTGCTGGGCCTGCACGGCGCTATGGTGGCGCAAGGCTACGACGATTGCGAAGGCGACCTGATCGCGAAGGTGCGGGCTCTGGCCGGGCCGAGTTGCGTCATCGGCGTCGAGCTCGACATGCACTGCCATTTGAGCGCTGAGATGGTCGAGGGCGCCGACGTCATCGTCGCCTTCAAGGAGTTCCCGCACACCGACTTCCTGGCGCGGGCAGAGGACCTGCTGGAAATCTGCCTCAGGACAGCGCGCAGCGAAGTGAAGCCAGTCAGCGCCGTCTTCGACTGCCGCGGTCTCGCCGCCTTCATGACCAGCCGGGAGCCCGGCCGCGGCTTCGTCGATCGCATCAAGGCGATGGAAGGTCGGGACGGTATCCTTAGCATCTCCGTCGCGCACGGTTTCCAGGCAGCCGATGTCGCGGATGTCGGGACCAAGGTGCTGGTCATCGCCGACGGCGATCAGGAGAAGGCCGCAGCGCTGGCGAAGCGGCTCGGCCTCGAAATTCTCCGCTGGGGGCAGGGCGCTTCGCCCAGGCACTACAAGCCGGAAGAGGGCATCGCGGCGGCGATCGAACTGGCCGAGCCGGGCAGGCCGGTCGTCCTTGCCGATCGCTGGGACAATCCGGGCGGCGGCGTCGCCGGCGATTCATCGGTGATGGTCGAGGCGCTGCTGCGCCATCCCGATATCCCGGCGGCGATCGGTGCGCTCTGGGACCCTATTGCGGTCAGTTTCTGCCGTGCCGCTGGCGTCGGCGCCGAGATCCCGCTGCGCTTTGCCGGCAAGGTGGCGCCGTCTTCCGGTCGGCCGATCGATGCAATCGTGCAGGTGATCGGGATGACGGCCGACCTGTTGATCCCGTTCGAGCAGAGTTGGGTCTCGCTCGGCCCGGCGGTGGCGATCCGGATCGGCCTTCTCGACATCGTCCTGGCCTCGACCCGGGCCCAGACCTTCAGCCCGCCGGTCTTCACCGATCTCGGCATCGACCTCGCCACTAAGACGCTGGTGGTGGTGAAGTCCTCGAACCATTTTCATGCCGCCTTCGCGCCGATCGCCGCGAGCGTGCTCTATCTCGACAGCGGCGGGCCCTATCCGCCCGACGCCAGCAAGATCCCCTATACCAAGGTCAAGCGCCCCTTTTATCCGTTGGATCCGAACCCATGGCTTTGACTGCGTCCGCTGTCGCTCTGCCACGCCTGTCGCTCGGCGAGATCGAGGGCCTGCATCTCGACGGCAAGGTCAAGGGCGTGCCGTTTGGAGCATCCCTGCCGCTGTCCGCGATCGGCAAGCAGGGCTGGAACGTCCTAGCCGGCGACATGCCGATGCCGCTCGCCGTCATCCGCGAGAGCGTGCTCAAGGCCAACAGCGCCTGGATGTCGGCCTTCACCACCGCCAACGACCTGCTGATCGCGCCGCACGGCAAGACGACGATGGCGCCGCAGCTCTTCGACTTGCAGATCGCCGATGGCGCCTGGGCGATCACGGTCGCGACCATGCAGCAGCTCGCCGTCTGCCGCCGTTATGGCGTCAAGCGCGTCATCCTCGCCAACCAGCCGGTCGGCAGGCAGGAGATCGCCGCCTGCTTCGACGCTTTGCGGGAGCCGGGCTTCGAACTCTATTGCCTCGCCGACAGCGCTGCCGGCGTCGCGCTGCTGGCCGAGGCTGCCGCAAGGCATCGCAGCGCCAATCCGCTGCGCATTCTCGTCGAGATCGGCTTCATGGGCGGGCGCACCGGCGCCCGCAGCCGCGAGGAGGCGCTGGCCGTGGCGCGCGCCATTGCCGCATCGCCGGGCCTGCGGCTTTCCGGCTTCGAATGCTTCGAGGGGCTGCTCAGCGAGCCGAAGGCGGCTGATCGCTTGCTCGATGAGGTGGTCGCGACGGCCGCGGCGGCCGAAGCCGAAGGGCTGCTCGGCCCCGAGCCCATGGTGCTGAGCGCAGGCGGCACATCGTTGTTCGATCGCGCCGGCGAGCGCTTCAACGCCGCCTCCTTCGCGCGGCCGATCCTCAAGCTGCTACGCTCAGGCTGCTATCTGACCCATGACTCGACGACCTACACCGCCTCCTTCCGCCGGATCACCATGGAGACCAGCCTGACCTTGCCGCCGGGAGGGCTCGAGCCGGCGCTGGAAGTCTGGGCCTATGTCCAGTCACGGCCTGAGCGCGGGCGCAGCCTGCTCACCGTCGGCAAGCGCGACATCAGCTACGATTCCGGCTTCCCGGTGCCGCTGCGCTGGTATCGGCCGGGCGGCGCGATGACGGAGCCCCAGCCGATGCCACCCGGACATACCGTGCTCGCCCTCAACGATCAGCACTGCCATCTCGGCACGCCGCTGGAGAGCCAGCTGGAGGTCGGCGACATGGTCGCCTTCGGCATCGGCCATCCCTGCACGACCTTCGACAAATGGGCGCTGCTGATGCTGGTTGACGACGCCTATCGCGTGACGGGAGCGATCCGGACCTTCTTCTGAGTTCGTGTTCCTTCTCGTGAAACCGGTGATCCTTGACGCGAAATGGCGGCCACCACTACGCTTTTGGTCAGGTTGCGAGCCTCTCGTTTCGGCGAATGCGCCTTGCCAAAGCGGGGCTTGAGAGGTGGCGGACCGCCGCATGCGATCGGCGGTCCCGGTAGCGGCAGCCGATGTCCGGGAGGTCGATGTGCGTCTGGCCCTGATCCACATTGTCCAAGAGACGAACGACTTCAATCCGGTGCTGACGACGCTCGCCGACTTCCAGGCCTTCGGCCTCTATGAGGGCGAGGACATCGCCCGGCATTTCGGCGAGATCGGCCAGATCGGCGGCCACTATGCGGCCATCCGCGAGTCAGGCCGCGCCATCGAGACCATCCCGATCATCCGCGCCTGGGCGGTGGCCGGCGGGCGGATCTCGCGCGAAGCCTTCGATTTCTTCCAGGAGAAGATCCGCATCGGCCTCGAAGCGATCGGGCCGATCGACGGGCTCGTGCTGCATCTTCACGGCGCCTGCGCCGCTGAGGGCGTCGACGATGTCGAGGGCGAGCAGGCCGAGCTCTGCCGCCAGATCCTCGGCCCGGATGTTCCGATCCTGCTCGGGCTCGATCACCACGCCAACGTCACCCACAAGATCATGGCCAACTGCACGGCCATCGTCGGGCATCGCACGCAGCCGCATGACGTTTTCGACACGGGCAAGGTCGGGACCGAAGTGCTGCTGCGTATCCTGACCGGCAAGCTGAAACCGGTGATGGCCTGGCGCAAAATCCCGCTGCTCTCGCATCAGGAGCAATTCCTCACTTCGAAGGGGCCGATGAAGCGCTGGTTCGACCGGGCGAGGGCGGTGGAAGCCGATCCGCGCGTGCTGCAGGCTTCGAACTATCCGATGCAGCCCTGGCTCGATGTCGCCGAGGGCGGCTGGTCGGCCATCGTCGTCACCGATAGCGACCGGGCCCTGGCCGAGCGGCTGGTCGACGAGCTCGCCGACCTCGCCTGGTCGATGCGCGACGATTTCCAGGTGCGGGAGGCAGTCTCGGTCGACGAGGCCGTGCGCGCGGGCGATGCCGCCGAGCGCGGCATGATCGTGCTCAGCGACACCGGCGACACGGTCTTCGGTGGAGCCGCCGGCGACAGCAACCTGATCCTGGAATCGATCCTGCGGCAGGGCACGAAGAGCCGGACTCTGATTCCGCTGATCTCGCCGCAGGCAGTCGCGACGCTGATCGCGGCTGGGGAGGGTGCGCAGGTGACCTTGCCGCTTGGCGGCGATGCCGCGACGGCCTTCTTCAAGCCGCTGACCGTGACCGGGCGGGTACGCAGGATTGGCGGCGGCCTGGTCCGGCTGGACTACAACCACCAGCCCGAGGTCGACATGGGCCGCGTCGTCATCTTCGATGTCGGGCCGGTGACCTTGCTGATCAGCGAACTCCGCGGCGTCGCCGGTAATGTGCCGGGGGTATACGAGGCCTTTGGCATCGACCTCAGCGACTACAAGATGGCGGTGCTCAAGACCGCCTCGAATTTCCAGTATTTCGCTCCGATCACGGCGCAGGTGATCCGCGCCGACACGCGCGGTCCGGGGCAGTCCGACGTCTTCACCCTGCCGTGGCAGCGCATTCCACGGCCGGTCTATCCACTCGAAACAATAAGCGACTGGCGGGCGCATTCGTCCCAGCCGGGAGCGGGAACGGGCTGATCGTCGACCTGAGGCAAAAACAAAAGGGGAGAGCGATGACAAAGCTGTCGCGACGTCAATTCTGCATCACCGGTCTCGCCTTGGCGGGAGCAGCGCCGCTCCTGGCGGTGGGCCCTGCCTCAGCCCAGCAGCTCAAGGGCGGCACGCTGCGCGTCGCGGTTCTCAGCGAGCTCGCCAATTTCGACCCGCAGCAGCTCTCGACAGTCAATTTCCACGTCATCAAGAACCTCTATGACAGCCTGATCGAGTACACGCCGGAGGGAAAGCCGCAGCCGAGCCTGGCGACCGAGTGGAAAATTTCACCTGACAAGACCTCGGTCAGCCTGACGCTGCGCGACGGCGTCACCTTCCATAGCGGCGCGCCGTTCAAGTCGGATTCCGTGCTGGCGACGCTGCAGAAGGGCGCCGATCCCAAGCGCGGCAAGAACGTCTTCTCGACCATGTCGATCGTCAAGGACTGGTCGGCGCCGGACGAGCGCACGGTGGTGATCAACTTCAAGGCGCCGGCGCCGGAGCGCCAGATCCTCGATCTCCTGCAGTTCCTGATCCCGATCGAGGCCAAGGGCATCGACACGGTCGAGACCGTGCCGGCCGGCACCGGGCCTTATACACTCGTCAGCCGTGCCGTCGGCCAGGGACTGGTGCTCAAGGCCAACCCGAAATACTGGCGCGAGAAGCAGCCGATCGCGCAGGACCTCGTCTTCACCGTGTTCAGCGAGGACGCAGCCGCGACCGCGGCGCTGGAATCGGGCGCGGTCGACATCGTCTACAACGGCTCCTCGCGCAGCGCCGTCCGGCTGAAGGGCGCCGGCTACCAGGTCTTCGCCGGGCCGGGGCCGCTCGTGCAGGTCTTCCGCATCAACTCGACGCGCGGGCCCTTCCGCAACAAGTCGTTCCGGCAGGCCTTCAACTATCTGATGGACCGCGCCAGCATCCTGCGCGTCGGCTATGCCGGCATGGGCAAGGTCGTGGCGCTACCCTGGGCGCCAGCGAGCCCGGCCTTCGACGACAATTACACCAAGAGCTACGCCTATGACCTTGAAAAGGCGAAGAAGCTGATTGCCGCCTCTGGCCTGTCCGCCGATGAGATCAAGGGTTGGAAGCTGCTGGTCAACGGCAGCGACGAGCCTTCCGTCGCGATCAGCCAGATCGTCCAGGGCTCGCTGCAGAAGGCCGGCATCCCGATCGAGCTCGACATGCGTCAGGGTGCCGAATACGTCACCGCGCTGCTCGGCGGCGATTTCGCCGCGACCTTCGGTGCGGTCGGCAATGTCCAGAAGTTCCCGTCGCGGGTGACGACCAACTCGATCTACCGCACCTCCGGCAATCCGATCCTGAAGGATCCGCACCCGCATCCGGATTATGTCGCGGCGATCGCCAGGGTCGATGGCGCCGCCGGCGGCGAGGCGGAGGTCAAGGCGGCCTATGACAACCTCAATCGCGTCATGGTCGACGAGGCCTTCGGCATTTCGACCAATTCCTACGATGTCGGGCTGATCGTCGCCTCCGAGAAGATCGGCGGCATCACGCTCGACATCGACAACCTCTTCATCGCCCGCACCATCGGGTTCAAATGAGGCGATGGGGCGCCGCGCCGCCAGCTGACAGCCTGCGCGACAGGGCACGATGACGGAGGCTTTGGCCGCCTTGAAGAACCTGTTGCGCCGGCTGCTCGCCCGGCGCGGCCCGGCGCTCAGTCTTGCCTTCCTCGCACTCGTCGCGCTGACGGCGCTCTTCGCAGGGCTGCTGCCGCTCGACCCGCTGGCGCAGAGCATTGCGGATTCGCTGAAGCCGCCCTCGGCCGAAGCCTGGTTCGGCACTGACGAGCTCGGCCGCGACATCCTCGCCCGCGTCGTCTACGGCGCCCGCACCTCGCTGGTCACGGCCTTCGGCGCCGTCTTGATCGCAGCGCTGGTCGGCATTCCGGTCGGGCTCGTCGCCGGCTTCTATGGCGACTGGCGCGACTCGCTGCTGATGCGCTGCATCGACGTGCTGCTGGCCCTGCCGAACATCCTCTTCGCCATGGCCCTGATCGCGGTGCTCGGCCGCAGCCAGGGCGCGGCGCTGATCGCCGTCGGCATCGCCGGCATCCCCGGTTTCGCCCGCATCGCCCGGGCGCAGGTGATGGCGCTGCGCCAGCTCGATTTCGTCATGGCGGTGCGCAGCTTCGGCGGCGGGCCCGGCTACATCATGCTCCGGACCCTCCTGCCCAATATCCTCAGCCCGCTCGTGGTCCAGGCGATCGTGCTCGCCTCGATCGCGATCCTGCTCGAGGCGGCGCTCGCCTTCCTCGGCGTCGGCGTGCCGCCGCCGACGCCGAGCTGGGGCGAGATGCTGCGCACCGGCAAATCCTATCTCTACGAGGCGCCGAGCTATGCTGTGCTGCCCGGCCTCGTGCTGACGCTCACCATCCTTTCCTTCGACACGATCGGCCGGGCACTGACCGCGATCCTCGACCGTGACGAGACCGACGCTTCCGGCGCGACGATCGGAGGCCGGCGATGACGGGATATGTCCTGCGCCGCCTCGCCCAGATGCTGCCGGTATTGCTGATCGCTTCCTTCGCGATCTTCGCGATGATCTATGCCGTACCGGGCGGGCCGGTCGCGGTCATCGCCGGCGAGAACGCCACGGCCGAGGAGATCGCCGAGGTGACCCGGCGCTTCGGCTTCGACCGGCCGATGCTGGTGCAATATGCCGACTGGCTCGGCCGGGCGCTCACCGGCGATTTCGGCCTGTCGCTGCACAGCCGCCAGCCGGTGCTGCAACTGATCGGCGAGCGGCTGCCGGCGACGCTTCAGCTCGCGCTCGCGGCGATCATCGTCGCGCTCGTGATCGGCATCCCCGTCGCCGTTGCCAGCGCCGTCAGGCCGAACTCCTGGCTCGACCGGCTGCTCAGCGGCTGGAGCGCACTGGCGCTCGGCGTGCCGACCTTCTGGCTCGGCATCCTGCTGATCCTGCTTTTCGCCGTCGAGCTGCGCTGGCTGCCTTCGGCCTCGCGCTATGTGCCGCTCTGGCAATCGCCGCTCGATGCCCTGCGCAGCCTGGCTCTGCCGGCGCTGACGCTCGGCGTCTATGTCTCGGGCGTGCTCGGGCGCTTTCTGCGAGCCTCGCTGATCGGCGAGGCGCGGGCCGATTATGTCCGCACAGCCCGGGCCAAGGGCGTGCCGGAGAAGCGTGTCGTCGGCCTGCACATCATGCGCAACGCGCTTCTGCCCTTCGTCACCATCGTGGGATTGATGATGGCGCATTTCATCGGCGGCGCCGTGGTGACCGAGGCGGTCTTCACCTATCCCGGCCTCGGACGCCTCTTGATCCAGGCGATCACCACCCGCGACCACCCGCTGATCCAGGGCTGCATCCTGGTGATCCTGGTCGCCTATATGCTGATCAACCTCGCGGTCGACATGCTCTACGCCTGGATCGATCCGCGGATCGAATACCGATGAGCGCGGCCTCAAACCGCCGGCTGCGAGCCGAGATGAGCCGAGATACCGGCTGCGATCTCGCGCAGTCGTGCGCCGGCCTTGGCCGCGAGCGAATGCGGCATGCGCATCAATGGCGCCGAGATCGAGAGCGCCGCGACCGGGTAGCCATGCTCGTCAAGGATCGGCGCGCCGATACACATGGCGCCGTCCTCGTTCTCGCCCATCTCGGTGGCGTAGCCGGCCCGGGCCACCTGCCGCAATTGCCGCTCGATCTCCTCGCGTTCGAGGAGGGTGCGGCCGGTGCGCTCGGTCAGCGGCAGGTCGAGCTGCCGCTGCCGTTCCGCCTCGGGGAGGAAGGCGAGGATCGCCTTGCCGAGCGCGGTCGAATGCATCGGATGGCTGTCGCCGATGCGCGCCTGCATCCGCAGCGAGCGGTTGGCCTCGATCAGGTCGATATAGACGATCGTGCCGTTGCCCTTCACCGCGAGATTCACCGTTTCGTTGAACTCGTGCATCAGCTCGATCATCGCCGGGCGGGCGAGAGTGCGGACCTTGCTGACGCTGGCGTCGGCGCGGGCGATCGAACGCATCTGCGGGCCGAGCGTATAGCGGTCGGTGGCCCGGTTGTGGTCGAGGAAGCCGGCGGCGGACAGTGTCTGCAGATAGCGGAAGGTCGTTGTCTTCGGAATCCGCAATTCCTTGCTGACGGCGGTGAGCGCGATCTCGTGGCCATGGCGCGCCACCAGCTCCAGCACCTTCAGCGCCTTCATCACCGGCTGCACGACGTAAGGATTCTCTGTCGTCTTCGGCATGGCCGCTCCGGTCGTTTCCCGAACGATGAGCCGGCATAGCCAGCGCTGCCGAATTCCGCAACACGAAACCGGTGTTCCTTTACGCGGACGAAGTGGTTTGGTCTGCTCGTGCAGATTGCAGTGGAGGCGGCGGACGTGACAGCGAACGGCACCCGGCAGGCGGGAACACTGCGTTTTGAGGAATCGGCCCGGCAGATCGCCGGGAATGCCCGCTTCATCGCTGGCGGGGTAAACAGCAATTTCCGCCTCGGCATGGCTCCTGGGCCGCTCGTCTTCGAACGCGGTGAGGGTGCCTATCTCATCGATGTCGATGGCAACCGGATCATCGACTATTACTGCGGAATGGGCGCGACCGTGCTCGGCCATACCCCTGCGCCGGTGCTGGAAGCGGTCAGGCAGCAGGCGCAGAAGGGCATCCTCTTCGCCGGCCAGGCGCCGATCGAATACGAGGCGGCGAAGCTGATCTGCGAGCGCGTGCCTTCGGCTGAGCGGCTGCGCTTCGGCTCATCGGGCTCGGAGGTGGCGCAGGCGGCGATCCGGCTCGCCCGCGCCGCCACCGGTCGGCGGACCATCGTGAAGTTCGAGGGGCACTATCACGGCTGGTTCGACAACATCCTCTGGTCGACCGCGCCGGGGCTGAATGCGGCCGGGCCGGAGGATGCCCCGACCCCGGTGATCGGCAGCAAGGGCCAGGACCCGGAGGCGGGCGAGGGGCTCTCCATCCTCGGCTGGAACGATCTCGCAGCGCTGGAGGCACGGCTCGCCAAAGAGGATGTCGCGGCGGTGCTGATGGAGCCGGCGATGTGCAACCAGGGCGCCATCGCTCCGGCGCCCGGCTATCTTGAAGGCGCGCTCGCCGCCTGCCGCAAACATGGCGCGCTCCTGATCTTCGACGAGGTCATCACCGGCTTCCGCCTTGCCCGCGGCGGTGCGCAGGAGCGCTTCGGCGTCACGCCCGATCTCACCCTGCTGGCCAAGGCGATTGCCAACGGCTTCCCCGTCGCGGCGGTTGCAGGCCGGGCCGATCTCATCGACCTCTTCGCCGACGGCGTGCTGCATGGCGGCACCTTCAACGCCCAGCCGATCGCGATGGCGGCGATGGTCGCGACGCAGAAGCTGCTGACATCCGAGCATTATGAGCGCAGCTCCGCCCACGGCCAGCGCCTGCAGGACGGCATCCGCACCATCCTGGCGGAGGCGGGAATCAAGGCGCAGGTCGCCGGCTTTCCGCTGATGTTCCACGTCGCCTTCGGGCTCGACGCGCCGGCGCGGAACTACCGGGACGTGGCCCGCTCGGACAAGGTCGCCTATGGCCGCTTCGCCCATGCGCTGCTCAGGCGCGGCGTGCGTGTGCTCGAGCGCGGCGCCTGGTTCGTCTCCTCGGAGCATGACGGGGCGGTCATCGACGCGACGCTGGAGGCCGTTCGGGGAGCCATCGCGGAGATCTGAGCCGAGGAGAAGGCTCGGAACCCGATCACCAGGGCCGGCGCGGGCCGGTGTCGATATGGATCAGCCCGTTCCAGTAGACTTTGTGGCCGCCGACCTCCGGCAGGGTGCGGGCCCATTCCAGGACGGTGCGCGGCCTGACGCCGGGCACGCGGAAATCCATCGCCTCGCAGCGCTTGTGGAAGGAGCCGCGCCGGGCCCGCCAGGGTGGACGCCAGGTCGAGGTCACCTTCACCGCCCCGTACTTGTCCGAGATCTTGCCGAGGATGCTCTTCAGCACCGGCGGCAGGCAGACGATCGAGGTGCCGGGATCGGTCGAGATGCCGGGCTTGTCGGGCTTCTCGTCGGGGTCGAAGGCGGGTTCTTCGGCGGTCTGGCCCGGCGTGCGCTGCGGCCATTCCGGCCCCTCGTCGTCATCGGGCTGGGCGAGGGTCGGCGCTGGTCCCGGCGTCGTCACCATGCTGGCCTCGACTGGGGCTTGCGGAAGCACGACGACCGGCGGCGCGCCCGGCTTGACCTGCAGATCGAGATCGAAGGGGCGTTCGGGCGGAAGGGGCGCGAGCATCATCTGCGCCGTGGCCTCGGCGCCGAACGTCATCGCGACGGCGCAGGCGAGCGCTGTTCTTCGCATTGCGCTCATGCGGTGGGAAGCGCCGATGCCGGGGCTGCGGCCGAGGGCTCGCGATCACGATGCGTTGTTGGCCCCGGCATTCCCGCAACGGTTCTCCTGACGCATCGGCAGCGCTTGCCGACGAATCGTGCCGGCGCCGAAGATCTGACGTTACGATCCCGTTTGCCATGCTTCGGCGCGCTGCGACAACCGCCTTGAGCCGGATGCGGACGATCGCGAAAATCGCAGCCGAAACGGCCGGGAATCGCGCTGCTTTTGCGGGCGGGGCGAACATATGCGGCAAAGACATGGCGACAGGCCCGTTGTGCGGCGCGGCGAACCCTTGCGTGATTCTAAAGCAGGGTCTAATCGACTGGCGAGATTGAGGGCGCCAGTCGCGGCGCCGGGTTGAAGCGGGGTGACAGATGCAAGCTCTTCCTGTGCAGTCCCTGCTGTCGGACTACCTGCCTCTGGTGATCTTCATCGGGCTGTCGCTGGTTATCGGCCTCGCGCTGCTGATCGCACCCTTCGCCGTGGCCTATTCCAAGCCGGATGCCGAGAAGCTCTCGGCCTATGAATGCGGCTTCAACGCTTTCGACGATGCGCGCATGAAGTTCGACGTGCGCTTCTATCTCGTCGCCATCCTCTTCATCATCTTCGACCTCGAGGTCGCCTTTCTCTTCCCCTGGGCGGTCGCCTTCGGTGGCCTCGGCTGGGTCGGCTTCTGGTCGATGATGGTGTTCCTCGGCGTGCTGACGGTCGGTTTCGTCTATGAGTGGCGCAAGGGCGCGCTCGAGTGGGATTGATCGTTTTGTCGTGCCGGGCTGATATCACGTTGCATTCGACGAAACCCAAAGGTTCGAACTGATGGCCATGACAGCGATCGATCGCGGTGATCCGCTCGTCGCGCCCGCGCCGCGGGGCCTGCTCGGCCCGGACGGCAAGCCGGTCGGTACGCGCGATCCCTATTTCGCCGAGATCAACAACGAGCTGGCGGACAAGGGCTTCCTCGTCACGGCGAGCGACGACCTGATCAACTGGGCCCGCACCGGCTCCTTGATGTGGATGACGTTCGGCCTCGCCTGCTGCGCGGTCGAGATGATGCAGCTCTCCATGCCGCGCTACGACGTCGAGCGCTTCGGCTTCGCCCCGCGCGCCAGCCCGCGTCAGTCCGACGTGATGATCGTCGCCGGCACGCTGACCAACAAGATGGCCCCAGCCCTGCGCAAGGTCTACGACCAGATGCCGGAGCCGCGCTACGTCATCTCGATGGGCTCCTGCGCCAATGGCGGCGGCTACTACCACTATAGCTATTCGGTGGTGCGCGGCTGCGACCGCATCGTGCCGATCGACGTCTATGTGCCGGGCTGCCCGCCGACCGCGGAAGCCCTGCTCTATGGCGTGCTGCTGCTGCAGAAGAAGATCCGGCGGACCGGGACGATCGAGCGCTGAGGCGCTCGACGACCGGCGGCTTGCGAAGGTGATGCGATGAGCGAAGCGCTCGTGACATTGGGCGAAGAGATCAAGGCGGCGCTGCCCGGCGCGGTGACCGATATCGTCGTCGCCTTTGACGAGATCACGGTGCTGGCCGAAGCCGCCGAGATCGTGCGGGTCCTCAAGACCCTCTATGACGATCCGCGCTTCCGCTTCGTCAATTTCACCGACATCGCCGGCGCCGACTATCCGCAGCGCGAGAAGCGCTTCGAGGTGGTGTACCACCTGCTGTCGCCGCGCCATAACCGGCGCATCCGCGTCAAGGTCCAGACCGACGAGGCGACTCCGATCCCCTCCGTGATCGAGGTCTTCCCGGCCGCGAACTGGTACGAGCGCGAGGCCTACGACTTCTACGGCATCCTGTTCTCGAACCATCCGGACCTGCGCCGCATCCTCACCGACTACGGCTTCGAGGGCTATCCGCTGCGCAAGGACTTCCCGCTGACCGGCTTCGTCGAGGTCCGCTATGACGACGAGCAGAAGCGCGTCGTCTACGAGCCGGTGAAGCTGAATCAGGAGTTCCGCAACTTCGACTTCCTCTCGCCCTGGGAAGGGACGGAATACGTCCTGCCGGGCGACGGGAAGGCCAAGGCGGGCTGAGCGGATGGGCGAAGGCCACACACTCTCCGGCGGCTGTCTCTGCGGCTCGGTTCGCTTCACGGCGACGCTGGCCAAGCCCGAGATGGACGTCTGCCATTGCGACATGTGTCGCAAATGGAGCGGCGGCGTGCTGATGACTGTGCCCTGCACGGACGTTTCTGTCGCCGACGAGACGCATCTTGCCGTCTACACCTCGTCCGAATGGGGCGAGCGCGTCTTCTGCCGGAACTGCGGCACCAGCCTGTTCTGGCGTCAGCGTTCGGGGCAGGGCCATGTCGCGGTGGCGTTCCCGAGCCTCGACGATTCTTCCGATCTCGTCTTCGCCGAAGAGATCTTCATCGACGAGAAGCCTGATCTCTACGCCTTCGCGGGCGAGCGCCGTCGCAAGACCGGCGAGCAGGTGATCGCCGAATTCCATGCCGCCCAGGAAGGCCGGACATGACCGAGCACAACATCCGCAATTTCTCGATCAATTTCGGGCCGCAGCATCCCGCGGCGCACGGCGTGCTGCGCCTGGTGCTGGAACTCGACGGCGAGATCGTCGAGCGCGTCGATCCGCATATCGGCCTGCTGCATCGCGGCACCGAGAAGCTGATCGAGCACAAGACCTATCTCCAGGCCGTGCCCTATTTCGACCGGCTCGACTATGTCGCGCCGATGAACCAGGAGCATGCCTTCGCGCTCGGCGTCGAGAAGCTGATGGGCGTGACCGTGCCGCGCCGCGGCCAGCTCATCCGCGTGCTCTATTCCGAGATCGGCCGCATCCTCTCGCACATCCTCAACGTCACCACGCAGGCGATGGACGTCGGCGCGCTCACCCCGCCGCTCTGGGGCTTCGAGGAGCGCGAGAAGCTGATGATCTTCTACGAGCGGGCCTGTGGCGCGCGCATGCACGCGGCCTATGTCCGGCCGGGCGGCGTCCACCAGGACCTGCCGACCTCGCTGATCCACGACATCGCCGAATGGTGCGACCCGTTCCTCAAGGTCTGCGACGACCTCGAAGGCCTGCTCACCGACAACCGCATCTTCAAGCAGCGCAATGTCGACATCGGCGTCGTCGATCTCGAGACCTGCTGGAAATGGGGTTTTTCGGGCGTGATGGTGCGCGGTTCCGGCGCGCCCTGGGACCTGCGCAAGGCGCAGCCTTACGAGTGCTACGAGGAGATGGAGTTCGACATCCCCGTCGGCAAGAACGGCGACTGCTACGACCGCTACTGCATCCGCATGGAAGAGATGCGCCAGTCGGTCCGCATCATGAAGCAGTGCTGCGAGAAGCTGCTGGCTGCGGATGGCGGCGGCCCGATTTCCTCGCTCGACGGCAAGATGGTGCCGCCCAAGCGCGGCGAGATGAAGCGCTCCATGGAAGCGCTGATCCATCACTTCAAGCTCTACACCGAGGGCTACAAGGTGCCCGAAGGAGAGGTCTATGCCGCCGTCGAGGCTCCGAAGGGCGAGTTCGGCGTCTATCTCGTCTCCGACGGCACCAACAAGCCCTATCGCTGCAAGATCAAGGCTCCGGGCTTCGCGCATCTCCAGGCCATGGATTTCATGTGCCGCAAGCACATGCTCGCCGACGTCTCCGCGATCCTCGGCTCCCTCGATATCGTCTTTGGTGAGGTGGACCGCTGATGTCCGTCCGTCGTCTCGCGCCCGATCACGTTCAGCCGGCCTCCTTCGCCTTCAATGCGGCGAACGAGAACTGGGCCGACCAGCAGATCGCCAAGTATCCGGAAGGCCGCCAGGCCTCGGCCGTGATTCCGCTGCTGTGGAAGGCGCAGGAGCAGCATCATGGCTGGCTGCCGCGCGCCGCGATCGAAGCGGTTGCGCATAAGCTCGGTATGGCGCCGATGCGGGTGCTGGAGGTCGCGACCTTCTACACCATGTTCAACCTGCAGCCGGTCGGCACGCATTTCGTCCAGCTCTGCGGCACGACGCCCTGCGCGCTGCGTGGTGCCGAGGCGCTGAAGAAGGTCTGCGAGGACGTCATCGGCCCGCAATCGACCGTCACGGCCGATGGCAAGCTCTCCTGGCTCGAGGTCGAGTGCCTCGGCGCCTGCTGCAATGCCCCGATGGCGCAGATCAATTTCGATTATTACGAAGACCTGACGCCTGAGAATTTCCGCAAGCTGCTCGGCGACCTGCGTGAGGGCCGCCCGACCAAGCCCGGCCCGCAGGTCGATCGTTCCTGCTCGGAGCCGCTCGGCGGCGGCGACACGCTGAAGGATCCGGCCCTGTTCGACGGCTCGGTGATCGGCGCCGGCGATTGGCAGAAGCGGATCACCAGGCAGCGCGAGGAGGCCGCGATCAAGATCGCCAGCGAGAAGGCTGCGGCCGAGGCCAAGGCCAAGGCGGAAGCCGAGACTGCAGCCGCTGCGGCCAAGGCCGGCCCGACCGACGTCAAGACCGCGCCGGCCCCGGAGGCCGCCGCGCCGGCGCGTCCCAAGCCGTCCGAGCCGAACCAGCCCGCAAGCGCTGCGCAGGACACCCCGTCGGCGACGAGCAAGGCGATCAAGGACACCGCCAAGAGCGAGGCTCCGAAGGCGCCAGCGGCCAAGGCTGCTCCGGCCGCCGAACCCGCCGCTGCTGTTGCCGAGTCGAAACCCGAGCTGCTGACCGCGGCCCGTGGCGGCAAGGGCGATGATCTCGAGCTGATCTGGGGCGTCGGTCCCAAGCTCGGCAAGATGCTCAACGAGATGGGCGTCTGGCACTTTGACCAGGTCGCCGCCTGGACCCCGGCCGAGCTCGCCTGGGTCGATGCAAGGCTGACCGGTTTCAAGGGCAGGGCGGTCCGTGACGACTGGATCTCGCAGGCGAAGAAGCTCGCTACCGGCTGGCGGCCGGAGAGCAAGCTCGGCGACAAGCCGGCGAACTGAGGCGAACAACGATGCTTGCTGATCGCGACCGCATCTTCACCAATCTCTACGGCCTTCACGACCTGTCGCTGAAGGGCGCCATGCAACGTGGCGCCTGGGACGGCACCAAGTTCCTGCTTGAACAGGGGCGCGACTGGATCATCGACGAGATGAAGAAGTCGGGCCTGCGCGGGCGCGGCGGCGCCGGCTTCCCGACCGGCCTGAAATGGTCGTTCATGCCCAAGCAGAGCGATGGGCGCCCGCACTACCTGGTCGTCAACGCCGACGAGTCGGAGCCGGGCACCTGCAAGGATCGCGAGATCATGCGCAACGACCCGCATACGCTGGTCGAGGGCTGCCTGATCGCCTCCTTCGCCATGGGCGCGCACGCCGCCTACATCTACATCCGTGGCGAATATGTCCGCGAGCGCGAGGCGCTGCAGCGTGCCGTCGACGAGGCCTATGAGGCGAACCTCATCGGCAAGAACAACAAGCACGGCTATCCCTTTGATCTCTACGTGCACCACGGCGCCGGCGCCTATATCTGCGGCGAAGAGACGGCGCTGCTGGAGAGCCTCGAAGGCAAGAAGGGCATGCCGCGGCTGAAGCCGCCTTTCCCGGCCAATGTCGGCCTTTATGGCTGCCCGACCACCGTCAACAACGTCGAGTCGATCGCGGTCGCGCCGACCATCCTGCGCCGCGGCGCCAGCTGGTTCTCCTCGATCGGCACGCCCAACAATGTCGGCACCAAGCTGTTCTGCGTCTCCGGCCATGTGAACAAGCCCTGCAACGTCGAAGAGGCGATGGGCCTGACTTTCCGCGAGCTGATCGACCGCCATTGCGGCGGCATCCGCGGCGGCTGGGACAATCTAAAGGCGGTCATCCCCGGCGGCTCGTCGGTGCGCATGGTGCCGGCCGACCAGATCATCGACACGCCGATGGATTTCGACTCGCTCTCGAAGCTGAAGTCGGGCCTGGGCACGGCGGCGGTGATCGTGATGGACAAGTCGACCGACATCATCCGCGCCATCGCCCGCATCAGCTATTTCTACAAGCATGAGAGCTGCGGCCAGTGCACGCCCTGCCGCGAGGGCACAGGCTGGATGTGGCGCGTCGTCAACCGCATGGCCGAAGGGCGCGCCCAGAAGCGCGAGATCGACATGCTGCTCGACGTCTCCAAGCAGATCGAAGGCCACACCATCTGCGCGCTGGGCGATGCTGCCGCCTGGCCGATCCAGGGCCTGATCAACCATTTCCGTCACGAAATCGAGCAGCGCATCGACGACTATGCCGCCAATCCGCATGGCGAGCCGGTCAGGCTCATGGCGGCGGAGTGAGACCATGACCAAACTCCTCATCGACGGCATCGAGGTCGACGTCCCGCCGGAGTACACCGTGCTCCAGGCTTGCGAGGCGGCTGGCGCCGAGGTGCCGCGCTTCTGCTTCCATGAGCGGCTCTCGATCGCCGGCAACTGCCGCATGTGCCTGGTCGAGGTGAAGGGCGGCCCGCCGAAGCCGCAGGCCTCCTGCGCGATTGGCGTGCGCGATCTGCGTCCCGGCCCGAACGGCGAGCCGCCGGTCGTGCTGACCAAGTCGCCCATGGTCAAGAAGGCGCGCGAAGGGGTGATGGAGTTCCTGCTCATCAACCACCCGCTCGATTGCCCGATCTGCGACCAGGGCGGCGAGTGCGACCTGCAGGACCAGGCGATGGCCTACGGCGTCGACACCTCGCGCTATGCCGAGAACAAGCGCGCCGTCGAGGACAAGTATATCGGCCCGCTGGTCAAGACCTCGATGACGCGCTGCATCCAGTGCACGCGCTGCGTCCGCTTCACCACCGAGGTCGCCGGTGCCTCCGACCTCGGCGCGATCGGCCGCGGCGAAGACATGGAGATCACCACCTATCTCGAGCACGCGATGAGCTCGGAGCTGCAGGGCAATGTCGTCGACCTCTGCCCGGTCGGCGCCCTGACCTCCAAGCCCTACCAGAACAAGGCGCGGCCCTGGGAGCTGACCAAGACCGAATCCATCGACGTGATGGACGCGGTCGGCTCGGCGATCCGCGTCGACTCGCGTGGCCGTGAGGTGATGCGCGTGCTGCCGCGCGTCAACGAGGCGGTGAACGAGGAGTGGATCTCCGACAAGACCCGCCACATCGCCGACGGCCTCAAGACCCAGCGTCTCGACCGGCCCTATATCCGCGAGAACGGCGCCCTGCGTCCGGCGAACTGGACCGAGGCGCTCACGCTGGTCGCCGGCAAGCTCAAGACCGCCAAGCCGGAGCGCATCGGCGCCATCGCCGGTGATCTCGCCGCGGTCGAGGAGATGTACGCCCTCAAGGCGCTGATCGCCGGGCTCGGTTCGGCCAATCTCGACTGCCGCCAGGACGGCGCGAAGCTCGACCCGGCCTTCGGCCGCGCCAGCTACATCCTCAACACCGGCATCGCCGGCATCGAGGACGCCACTTCGCTGCTGATCATCGGCTCGAACCCGCGCCGCGAGGCGCCGATCGTCAACGCCCGCATCCGCAAGCGCTGGCTGCGCGGTGACTTCAAGGTCTCGCTGATCGGCGAGAAGATCGACCTGACCTATGCCTATGACTATCTCGGCGCTGGCGCGGAGACTTTGGCCGATCTAGTCAAGCGCGCTGCGGCTGCCGGTGAGCGGCCGATGGTGCTGGTCGGGCAGGGCGCTCTCACCCGCGGCGACGGCGCTGCCGTGCTCTCGCTCGCCGCCAAGGCGGCCGAGGTCCTCGGCGCGGTCAAGGATGGCTGGAACGGGTTCGGCGTGCTGCACACGGCCGCTGCCCGCGTCGGTGGTCTCGATCTCGGCTTCGTGCCCGGCGAGGGCGGTCACGACGTCGCCGGCATGACCGGGGCCGGCGCGCTCGACGTGCTGTTCCTGCTCGGTGCCGACGAGATCGAGGTGCCGGCGGGTGCCTTCGTTGTCTACCAGGGCAGCCATGGCGATCGCGGCGCACACCGTGCCGACGTGATCCTGCCGGGCGCGGCCTATACCGAGAAGTCCGGCACCTTCGTCAACACGGAGGGACGCGTGCAGATGGCGGATCGCGCCACCTTCCCGCCCGGCGAGGCGAAGGAGGACTGGGCGATCCTGCGGGCGCTTTCTGCGTCGCTCGGCAAGCCGCTGCCCTTCGACTCGCTTGGCGCGCTGCGCCGCGAGCTCTATGCCGCCCATCCGCATTTCGCCGCGATCGACACGGTCGCTGAGAGCGATCGGGCCGGGCTGGCGAAGCTGGCCGGGCAGGGCGGCACGACCGACAAGGCCGGTTTCGTCCCGGCGGTCGCCGATTTCTACACCACGAACCCGATCGCCCGCGCTTCGGCGGTGATGGCGGAATGCTCGGCGCTGGCCTCCGGCCGCATGCGCCAGGCGGCGGAGTAAGCCTCGATGAACTGGGACCTCGTCCTCGATCTCGCGATCATCGCCGGCAAGAGCCTGCTGCTGCTGGTCGCGCTGCTGGTCTTCATCGCCTTCATGCTGCTGGCCGACCGCAAGGTCTGGGCGGCGGTGCAGCTGCGCCGCGGCCCCAACGTGGTCGGCCCCTTCGGCCTGCTGCAGAGCTTCGCCGATTTGCTGAAGTTCGTCTTCAAGGAGCCGATCATCCCGTCGGGCTCCAACAAGGGCGTGTTCCTACTGGCGCCGCTGGTGACCTGCCTCCTCGCGCTGGCGGCCTGGGCGGTGATCCCGGTGGCGGAAGGCTGGGCGATCGCCGACATCAATGTTGGCGTGCTCTACATCTTCGCGATCTCCTCGCTCGGCGTCTACGGCATCATCATGGGCGGCTGGGCTTCGAACTCGAAGTACCCGTTCCTCAGCGCGCTGCGCTCGGCAGCGCAGATGGTCTCCTACGAGGTCTCGATCGGCTTCGTGATCGTTACCGTGCTGCTCTGCGTCGGCTCGCTCAACCTCTCGGCGATCGTCGAGGCGCAGAACACCAAGGCCGGCCTGTTCGGCTGGTACTGGCTGCCGCTCTTCCCGATGTTCATCGTCTTCTTCGTCTCGGCGCTGGCCGAGACGAACCGGCCGCCCTTCGATCTGGCCGAGGCGGAATCGGAGCTCGTCGCGGGCTTCATGGTCGAGTACTCCTCGACCCCGTATCTGCTGTTCATGCTCGGCGAATACGTGGCGATCATGACCATGTGCGCGCTGACCACGATCCTGTTCCTCGGGGGCTGGCTGCCGCCGTTCCCGATCGCGCCCTTCACCTGGCTGCCGGGCGTGGTCTGGTTCGTGCTGAAGGTCATGCTGGTCTTCTTCATGTTCGCCATGGTGAAGGCCTTCGTGCCGCGCTACCGCTATGACCAGCTGATGCGGCTGGGCTGGAAGGTCTTCCTGCCGCTGTCGCTGGCCTGCGTGGTGATCGTGGCGGCGGTGCTGCAGATCACCGGTTGGGGACCCGCTCCCTGATGGCGGGGCAGGCCGGACTGATCGGAGCCCTGATCGGCTTCGTCGTCGGCCTGATTGAGTATCGGCTCGTCACAGGCGTTGTGGTCGGCGCATTGCGCCGCACCGACAGCTCCCAGACGCAGGCCGAGAAGGACGATTACGAACGGCGCATCCGCCTGCTCAAGGCGGCGGTGCTGGTGGTGTCGGTGGGCGGTTTGCCCATCGTCGGTTACCTGATCGGCCGGACTTTGTTCGGCTGAGACGAGAGAAGGACGAGACGGATGTCACTCGCGCAAGCCGCCAAGGGACTGCTCCTCAAGGAGTTCGTCGGCGCGTTCGCCTTGTCGATGCGCTACTTCTTCAAGCCGAAGGCGACGCTGAACTACCCCTTCGAGAAGGGCGTGCTCTCGCCGCGCTTCCGGGGCGAGCACGCGCTGCGCCGCTATCCGAACGGCGAGGAACGCTGCATCGCCTGCAAGCTCTGCGAGGCGATCTGCCCGGCGCAGGCGATCACGATCGAGGCCGGCCCGCGCCGCAATGACGGCACTCGCCGTACGACGCGCTACGACATCGACATGACCAAGTGCATCTATTGCGGCTTCTGCCAGGAGGCCTGCCCGGTCGACGCCATCGTCGAGGGGCCGAATTTCGAGTTCGCCACCGAGACGCGCGAGGAGCTGTTCTATGACAAGGACAAGCTGCTCGATAACGGCGCCCGCTGGGAACGCGAGATCGCGCGCAACATCGCGATGGATGCGCCGTATCGCTGAGGACTGCGGCCCGTCGCGCGGTTGTCGCGTCTGGCGGGCCTGACTATAGACGCTCCAAACTGCGGCGGGACTCGGGCCCGCCGCTTGATGAAACGAGGGCCGCCCGCAAGGGCGGAAAGGCTGGCGAAGATGAATGCCGCAGCGGCTTTCTTCTATCTCTTCTCAGGCGTCACCATCGCCTCGGCGCTGATGGTGATTTCGGCGCGCAACCCGGTGCATTCGGTGTTGTTCCTGATCCTCGCCTTCGTCAACGCGGCGGGCCTGTTCCTGCTGCTCGGGGCCGAGTTCCTGGCGATGCTGCTTGTCGTCGTCTATGTCGGCGCCGTCGCGGTGCTCTTCCTCTTCGTGGTGATGATGCTCGACGTCGATTTCGCCGAGCTGCGCCAGGGCTTCCTGCAATACCTGCCGATCGGCGGCCTGATCGGCCTGATCTTCGCGGTCGAATTGCTGCTGGTCGTCGGCGCCTGGGTGATCGACCCGCAGATCGTGCGCGCGCCCGTTGCGGCGATCCCCGCCAACGTCACCAACACGGCCGCGCTCGGCCAGGTGCTCTATACGAAGTACATCTACTACTTCCAGGCGGCCGGCCTCGTGCTGCTGGTCGCGATGATCGGCGCGATCGTGCTGACGCTGCGCGACCGCAAGGGCATCAAGCGCCAGGATATCCCGACGCAGAACGCCCGCACCAAGGAAGCGGCGATGGATGTGAAGCAGGTGCCTTCGCGCGCCGGCGTTCCCGAGGAGATGGCGTGATGGTCGGGCTTGGTTCTTACCTCGCGGTCGCCGCGATCCTGTTCACGCTCGGCGTGCTCGGCATCTTCATCAACCGCAAGAACGTCATCGTCATCCTGATGTCGATCGAGCTGATCCTGCTCTCGGTCAACCTGAACTTCGTCGCCTTCTCGAGCTTCCTGAACGACATCGTCGGCCAGGTCTTCGCCATGCTGGTGCTGACCGTTGCCGCCGCCGAGGCCGCGATCGGGCTCGCCATTCTCGTCGTCTACTTCCGCAACCGCGGCACGATCGCGGTGGAAGACATCAACATGATGAAAGGCTGAGCGCGGAAACGCGCCCGTAACCTGCCATGTATCAAGCGATCGTCTTCCTCCCCCTGATCGGCTTCCTGATCGCCGGCCTCTTCGGCCGGCTGATCGGTGCGCGCGCTTCGGAGATCGTCACCACCACGCTGCTGCTGATCTCGGCGGCCTTGTCCTGGGTCGCCTTTGTCCAGGTCGGCTTCGGCTCCGGTACGACCCGCGTCCAGGTCGCGACCTGGCTGGCCTCGGCGGACTTGCGCGTCGACTGGGCCTTCCGCATCGACACGCTGACCGCGGTCATGCTGGTCGTCGTCAACACCGTCTCCTCGCTCGTGCACCTCTACTCGATCGGGTACATGCACGAGGACCCGTCGCGGCCGCGCTTCTTCGCCTATCTGTCGCTGTTCACCTTCGCCATGCTGATGCTGGTGACGGCCGACAACCTGGTGCAGATGTTCTTCGGCTGGGAAGGCGTCGGTCTCGCCTCCTATCTGCTGATCGGCTTCTGGTACCAGAAGCCCTCGGCCAACGCCGCGGCGATCAAGGCCTTCGTCGTCAACCGCGTTGGCGATTTCGGCTTCCTGCTCGGCATCTTCCTGGTCTTCGTGCTGACCGGCTCGGTCGCCTTCGACAGCATCTTCCCGCAGATCGCCGGCCTGACGGAGCGCAGCTTCCGCTTCCTCGGCTATGACTGGAACGCGCTGACGCTGACCTGCCTGCTGCTTTTCATGGGCGCCATGGGCAAGTCGGCGCAGTTCATGCTGCACACCTGGCTGCCGGACGCGATGGAAGGCCCGACCCCGGTCTCGGCGCTGATCCATGCCGCGACCATGGTCACCGCCGGCGTCTTCATGGTGGCGCGCCTGTCGCCGATCTTCGAATACGCCCCGGTTGCGCTGACCGTCGTCGTCGTCATCGGCGCGACCACCGCCTTCTTCGCCGCGACCGTCGGCCTGGTGCAGAACGACATCAAGCGCGTCATCGCCTATTCGACCTGCTCGCAGCTCGGCTACATGTTCGTGGCGATGGGTGTCGGCGCCTATTCGGCCGGCATCTTCCACCTGTTCACCCACGCCTTCTTCAAGGCACTTCTGTTCCTCGGCGCCGGCTCTGTCATCCATGCGATGCACCATGAGCAGGACATGCGGAACATGGGCGGCCTGCGCAAACACATCCCGCTGACCGCGGCCGCCATGACGATCGGCACGCTGGCGCTGACCGGCTTCCCGCTCTTCGCCGGCTACTTCTCGAAGGATGCGATCATCGAGAGCGCCTATGCCTCGGTGGCGCATGGCGGCTTCGCCAGCTCCTATGCCTTCGTGCTGCTGGTCGTCGCTGCGCTGATGACCTCCTTCTACTCCTGGCGCCTCTATTTCATGACCTTCGAAGGCGCGCCGCGCTGGGGCGGCCACGGCCATGATGCGCATGGTCATGACGATCATGCCCACGCCGCGCACGGCCACGACGATCATGGCCACGGTCACGACCATACGCCGCATGAGAGCCCGCTCTCGATGCTGATCCCGCTCGCCGTGCTCTCGCTCGGTGCGCTCGTCGCCGGCTACGTCTTCAAGGAGGCGTTCATCGGCCACGACTACGAGCATTTCTGGAAGACGGCGCTGTTCACCGGCAAGGACAACCACATCCTCCACGCCATGCACGAAGTGCCGAAATGGGTGGTCTGGTCGCCGTTCGTGGCGATGCTGATCGGCTTCCTGCTGGCGCTCTACATGTATGTGCTGCGGCCGGACGTGCCCGGTAAGCTCGCGGCCGCCAATCCGGTGCTCTACAGGTTCCTGCTCAACAAGTGGTATTTCGACGAGATCTACGACTTCCTGTTCGTGAAGCCGGCGATGTGGCTCGGCCGCTTCCTCTGGAAGAAGGGCGACGGCGCCGTCATCGACGGCTTCGGCCCGGACGGGGTCTCGGCCCGTGTCGTCGACGTGACCAACCGGGTCGTGCGGCTGCAGACCGGCTATGTCTACCACTATGCCTTCGCCATGCTGATCGGCGTCGCCGGGCTGGTGACCTGGTACCTCATGGCCCGCGGGTGAGATGATGTTCGGCTTCGGTATCCTCACCGGTCTCCTGGTCCTGCCGCTGGTCGGCGCCGCCTTCATCCTGGCGCAGCGCGGCGACGAGCCTTCCGTCAACTCCAACGCCCGCTGGGCGGCGCTGATCGCGACGGTCGCGACCTTCATCCTGGCGCTGGTCGCCTGGGGTCGCTTCGACTCGGCCAATCCCGGCTTCCAGATGGTCGAGACCCATGCCTGGGTCTCGGATATCATCAAGTTCAAGCTCGGCGTCGACGGCTTCTCCTTCCCCTTCGTGGTCCTGACCGCCTTCCTGATGCCGTTCTGCATCCTGGCTTCCTGGACCTCGGTCGAGAAGCGGGTGCGCGAATACATGGTCGCGTTCCTGATCCTCGAGACGCTGATGATCGGCGTCTTCGTGGCGCTCGACCTCGTGCTGTTCTACCTGCTGTTCGAAGCCGGCCTGATCCCGATGTTCCTGATCATCGGCATCTGGGGCGGCAAGCGCCGGGTCTACGCGTCGTACAAGTTCTTCCTCTACACGCTGCTCGGCTCGGTGCTGATGCTGCTCGCCATCATGGCGATGTACTGGAACGCCGGCACCACCGACATCCCGACGCTGCTGGCGCACAAGTTCCCGGTCCAGATGCAGCCCTGGCTCTGGCTCGCCTTCTTCGCTTCCTTCGCGGTGAAGATGCCGATGTGGCCGGTCCATACCTGGCTTCCCGACGCGCACGTCGAGGCGCCGACGGCGGGCTCCGTCATCCTGGCGGCGATCCTGCTGAAGATGGGCGGCTACGGCTTCATCCGTTTCTCGATCCCGATGTTCCCGGACGCCTCGGCGATGTTCGCGCCGCTGGTCTTCGCGCTCTCCGTCATCGCCATCATCTACACCTCGCTGGTGGCGCTGATGCAGGAGGACATCAAGAAGCTGATCGCCTACTCCTCGGTGGCGCATATGGGCTTCGTCACCATGGGCCTGTTCACCCTGACGCCGCAGGGCATCCAGGGCGCGATGTTCCAGATGGTCAGCCACGGCCTGGTCTCGGGCGCGCTCTTCCTCTGCGTCGGCGTGATCTACGACCGCATGCACACGCGCGAGATCGCCGCCTATGGCGGCCTGGTGAACCGGATGCCGCTCTATGCGGTGGTGTTCATGATCTTCACCATGGCCAATGTCGGCCTGCCCGGCACCGCCGGCTTCGTCGGCGAGTTCCTGACGCTGATGGGCGCCTTCAAGGCCAATCCCTGGGTGGCGTTCCTGGCGACCACCGGCGTGATCCTGTCGGCGGGCTATGCGCTCTGGCTCTATCGCCGCGTCGTCTTCGGCGAACTCACGAAGCCTGAGCTCAAGGACATCACCGACCTCAACGCCCGCGAGATCGCGATCTTCGTCCCGCTCGTCCTACTGACGATCTGGTACGGCATCGCGCCCGGCACGATCCTCGACGCCTTCGCGGCGCCGACCGAAGCCCTCATCAAGAACTATCAGGCCGCCATCACCGCCGCGAAAACGGCGATGCTGGCAGTCCAGTAAGGCTGCTCCGATGACCACCTTGCCCGCTTTCGGTCCGGCGCTCCCGGAAATCGTCATGGCGCTGGGCGCCATCGCCATGGTGCTCTACGGCGCGATCCAGGGCGAGCGCTCGACGCGCACGCTCGAGATCGCGGCGCTCGCGCTGCTGGCTCTGGCGCTGGTGCTCGTCCTGCGCGGCGAGGGCAAGGTCGTCACCTTCAACGGCGCCTTCATCGCCGACGGCTTCGGCCGCTTCATGAAGGTGCTGACGCTGATCGGTGCCGCCGCCGCGATCGTGCTCTCGGCCGATTTCCTGCGCCGCGACGGCGCCATGCGCTTCGAGTTCCCGATCCTCGTCGTCCTCGCCACCATCGGCATGATGATGATGATCTCGGCCAGCGACCTGATCGGTCTCTATGTCGGCCTGGAGCTGCAGTCGCTCGCGCTCTACGTCGTCGCCGCCTTCGACCGCGACAATCCGCGCTCGACCGAGGCCGGCCTGAAGTACTTCGTCCTCGGCGCGCTCTCCTCGGGCATGCTGCTCTACGGCTCTTCGATGGTCTACGGCTTCACCGGCACGGTGAGCTATGCCGGCATCGCCGAGGCAGTGAAGGGCGGCCATCCCGGCATCGGCCTGATCATCGGCCTCGTCTTCGTCGCCGCCGGCGTCGCGTTCAAGATCTCGGCAGTGCCGTTCCATATGTGGACGCCGGACGTCTATGAGGGCGCCCCGACTCCGGTCGCCGCTTTCTTCGCCTCGGCGCCGAAGATGGCGGCGATGGCGATGACCGTGCGCATCTTCGTCGGCGCCTTCCCGGGCGCGCTGCATGACTGGCAGCAGATCATCGTCTTCATGGCGATCGCCTCGATGGCGCTCGGCGCCTTCGCCGCGATCGGCCAGACCAATATCAAGCGACTGCTCGCCTATTCCTCGATCGCGAACATGGGCTACGCCCTCGTTGGACTCGCCGCCGGCACCCCGGCGGGCGTCCAGGGTGTGATGACCTATATGGCGATCTATCTCGCCACCACGCTCGCCGCCTTCGCCTGCGTCCTGATGATGAACCGCAATGGCAAGCCGGTCGAGGAGATCGGCGAGCTCGCCGGCCTGTCCCGCACCAATGGCTGGATGGCTTTTGCGATGTCGATGATGATGTTCTCGCTCGCCGGTATCCCGCCGCTCGCCGGCTTCTGGGCGAAGTGGTACGTCTTCCTTGCCGCCATCGAGGCCAAGCTCTACGTGCTTGCCGTGGTCGGTGTGATCACCAGCGTCGTCGGCGCCTATTACTATCTGCGCATCGTCAAGGTGATCTATTTCGACGACGCCAAGCCGGCCTTCGACAAGGGCGATGCCGGTGTGCGCGGTGTGTTGCTGATCTCGGCGTTGTTCGTCCTGGTGCTGTCCCTCCTTCCCGCGCCGCTGTTCGACTCCGCTGCTGCGGCGGCGAAGTCACTGTTCTGAGCGCTGGAGTGCTCGGCGAAAGCGCCCGCGCCGCCGGCTATCGCCTGATCGTCCGCGACGAGGTCGCCTCCACGATGGAGGAGGCGCGCCGGGCGCTGGGCGAAGGCGATCCGGGCCGGCTCTGGATCGTCGCGAAAAGCCAGAATGCCGGTCGTGGCCGGCATGGGCGGCATTGGGGCTCGCCGCCCGGCAATCTCTACGCCAGCCTCCTGCTGGTCGCGCCCTGCGAGCCGGCGCTGGCGCCGCAGCTCGGCTTCGTCGCCGGCCTTGCCTTGCATGATGCGGCAGCGGCGGTGACCGGGCTGTCCCATCCGGCGCTCGCCCTGAAATGGCCGAATGACCTGCTGATCGGCGGAGCCAAGACCTCCGGCCTGTTGCTGGAGGGCGAGAACCGGGCAGGGCGCTTCAACGTCGTCATCGGTATCGGGGTCAACGTCGCCTCTGCGCCGGAGGGCACGCCTTATCCCGCCGCTCACCTGTCCGCGCATGCAGCGGACGCGACTGTGGAGTGCCTGCTGGCAGCCCTGTCGGATGCCTGGCATCAGCGCTTTTCGGCCTGGTCGCTGCCCGGTGGTTTCGGCCCGACCCGCGCCGCCTGGCTGGAGCGCGCCGCCTATCTCGGCGAGACCATCACCATGCGCCTGCCGGAGGGCCCGGTCTCGGGCCGCTTCCTCGGCCTCGACGCCTCCGGGCGGCTCGAACTTGAAGCCGAAGCCGGCCGGCGGCTGATCGATGCCGGTGACCTCTATTTTGGCGCTGCCAAGCCCGCCTCTCAGGACCGGGGCTGATGAACGCTCCTGCCGCTATGGAGGCAGGGTCGAGGGCATGCTAGAGCGGTTTCCGTTTCGACGGACATGCGGCCCGTCATTCCGGACAAGCGGCCTTGGCCGTGCCATCGCGGCCGGTTCAATGGCCGAATTCCTCAGTTCATGCCTTGCGTCAGGATAGCCAGTGACCCGTTCCAGCGACCAGCTCGTCTTCGTTCCGCTCGGTGGCCTCGGCGAGATCGGCATGAACGCCGCGCTCTACGGCTTCGGGCCGGAAAAGAAGCGCAAATGGATCCTGGTCGATTGCGGGCTCTCCTTCGCCGGGCCGGAAGTGCCGGGCGTCGACATCGTCCTGCCCGACCTCAGCTACATCATCGAGGACCGGGCGAACCTGCTCGGCATCGTCATCACCCACGCCCATGAGGACCATATCGGCGCGCTCGCGGCGCTCTGGCCCTCGCTGCGCGTTCCGGTCTGGTGCACGCGCTTCGCGGCGGGCCTGCTGGCGACGCGGCGCCTCTCGGAGCCGGGCGCGCCCAAGGTCGAGATGAATATCGTCGCCCAGGGCGGGCGCTTCACCCTCGGCCCCTTCGACATCGAATTCGTGCCGGTGGCGCACTCGATCCCGGAATCGAACGCGCTCGCGATCCGCACCCCCGCCGGCCTCGTCGTCCACACCGGCGACTGGAAGATCGACCCGACCCCGCGCGTCGGCCTGCCCACCGACGAGGCCCGCCTGCGCGAGCTCGGCGAGGAGGGCGTGCTGGCGCTGATCTGCGACTCCACCAATGTCCTGCGCGACGGCATCAGCCCGAGCGAGGCCGACGTCGCCGCCAAGCTGAAGGAGCTGGTCGCCTCGGCGCCGAACCGCGTCGCCGTCACCACCTTCGCCTCGAACGTCGCCCGCCTGCGCGCCGTGGCCGAGGCGGCGATGGCCGATCAGCGCGAGGTCGTCGTCGTCGGCCGCGCCATGGACCGGGTCATCGATGTCGCCCGCGAATGCGGCTATCTCGACGGCATCCCGGCCTTCCGCGGCGTCGACACCTATGGCTACCTGCCGCGCGACAAGGTCGTGGCGCTGCTGACCGGCAGCCAGGGCGAGCCGCGCGCCGCGCTCTCGCGCATCGCCGCTGACGATCACCCCGAGATCGCCCTCTCGCCGGGCGACCGGGTGATCTTCTCCTCGCGCACCATCCCAGGCAATGAGAAGGCGGTCGGCACCATCCTCAACCGGCTGGCGCGCGACGGCATCGAGATCATCACCGACCGTACCCATCTCGTGCACGTCTCCGGCCATCCTCGGCGCGAGGAGCTGGCGCGGCTCTATGGCTGGCTGAAGCCGAAGATCGCCATCCCCGCCCATGGCGAGGACCAGCATCTGACCGAGCACGCGACCTTCGCCCGCAGCCTCGGCGTCAAGCATGTTCTGCGCGCCGGCAATGGCGACGTCGTCGCGATCGCCGAAGACGGCGCTCGCAAGCTCACCGAGGTCCAGCACGGGCGGCTTTACCAGGATGGCGAGCTCCTGATCGGCGCGCTCGATCGCACCATTCCAGAGCGTCGCAAGCTCTCCTTTGCCGGTGTGATCTCGATCGCGGTCGCCCTCGACGAGAAGGGCGAGCTCGCCGGCGACCCCGAGGTTGCGCTGATCGGCCTGCCGCTCGCGGCCAAGGACGGTACGCCCTTCGACGACATCGTCGCCGATGCGGTCGAGGACCTGATCGAGGGTCTGCCCAAGGGCAAGCGTCGCGATCCCGAGGCGGTGCGCAACGCACTCGAGCGCGGCGTGCGCGCTGCGGTCAACGAGGAGTGGGGCAAGAAGCCGCTGGTGAACGCGCTGGTGATCACGGTGTAGGATCGGGCATGGTTGCGAGGTTAGCTTGATCAAGTTCGGATTCGAGCCGAACCTGCGTCATCACCTCTCGCTAAGGCCTTGCTTGCGCGATGAACCCCGCTCCCATTCTGATGAATGTGGCCATGGAGCCTCGGTCAAAAGCCGATCAGGTTCGCGTCATGGCGGCGTTGCGTGAACTCAAGGCGGCCGATGGCAGCTTTGAGGTGCGGACTGATGAGGAGAGCGGACAGATTGTCATCGGCGGGGCCAGCGAGGATCAGCTTGCTGGCAAGGTTGAAGTCCTCCAACGTGATTATGGGCTGGACTTGAACACCGGCCGCCCACAGGTCGCCTATCTCGAAACGATCTCGCAACGCGCTGAGGTCGATTTTGTCCTCAAACAATTGGACGGCCGGCGCGCTTTTGCTCGCGTCAAGCTCGCCGTCGTGCCGCGCGATCGGGGCGAGGGCAATGTTTTTGTCCCTGGCGTCGAGTCGCAGGTCCTACCCGAGACATATCGTATTGCCATCGGGCGAGGGAGCGATCTGGTGCTGCGCTCCGGCATCCTCGCTGGTTTTCCTGTCGCTGACGTCGCGATAAGACTTCTCGATTGGGCCCATCACGATCTGGATTCGTCAGAAGCCGCTTTCGAAGAGGCAACGCGCATTGCCGTTCGCGAAGGGCTCCAAAAAGGAGTGTCTCTGCTGCTCGAACCGATCATGACCTTAGAAGTTCGGGTGCCGAGCGACATTGTCGAGACCGTTCTTGCAGACTTGCGAAAGCGCCGCGTGGTCGCACCGAGCCGGGATATTGAGGGTTCGGTCGTGATTGTGGGCGCTACCGCTCCGCTTGCTACCCTGTTCGGCTACACGAACTCGCTTCGGGCGATGAGCGGAGGACGTGGGACGTACTCGACGCGCTTCAGCCACTACGAAGCGGTCCCGTCCTTCACGGATGATGGACCTTATCCAGCAGCGATGGCGCTGCGTATGCCAGCAGTGCTGGCTCTCGGAGATTCTGCATGATCGGACGCCTCAACCACGTCGCCATTGCCGTGAAGGATCTCGCCGCCTCGACGGCGCTCTATCGCGACACGCTCGGTGCCCGCGTCTCGCAGCCGCTGCCGCAGCCGGAGCATGGCGTCACCGTCGTGTTCGTCGAGTTGCCGAACACCAAGATCGAGCTGCTTGAGCCGATGGGCGCCGACTCGCCGATCGCCAAGTTCCTGGAGCGCAATGCCGACGGCGGCATCCACCACATCTGCTACGAGGTCGACGACATCCTCGCGGCGCGCGACCGGCTGAAGGCGCAGGGCGCCCGCGTGCTCGGCTCGGGCGAGCCGCGCATCGGCGCCCATGGCAAGCCGGTGCTCTTCCTGCACCCCAAGGATTTCTGCGGCACGCTGGTCGAGCTGGAGCAGGCCTGAGCCATGACCTCGCAGATCACCTTCTTCGGCGAGCCGGAAGCCGGCTCACCGCGCCCCTTCAGCCTCGCGACGCGGGCGGGCGGTCTGGTCTTCGTCTCCGGCCAGTCGGCGCCGCATGATCCGGCCAAGGGCATCGTGCGGGGCGACAGCCCAGCCGAACAGGTGCGGCAGGCGCTGGCGCATGTCGCCGCCATCCTGGCCGAGGCCGGCAGCAGCCTGGAGCGCGTCGTGCAGATGACGATGCTGATCACCGACCCCAGCGACTATGCCGCCTGCAATGCTGAATATGTGAAGCATTTCCCTAATGGCTTGCCGGCAAGGCATACGGCGCGCTTCGGCGTGCCGACCGAGGCCAAGGTTGCGTTCGCCTGTATCGCCCTGGCTGGCGAAGGGCGCGCGTCATGACGATCGGTGGCGGGCTCGCGGTCTATTTCGTGATCTGGTGGACGGTGCTGTTCGTCACGCTGCCCTTCGGCGTGCGCAGCCAGGCGGAGAGCGGCGAGGTCGAGAAGGGCACCGATCCCGGTGCGCCGGTCCTGCCGGGCCTGGCCAAGAAGGCGGTCGCGACCTCGATCATCGCCGCCATCGTCTTCTGCATCGTCTGGTATATCTGGACCCAGCTCGATCTCTGAACGGTGTTCAGTGGGACGTAGCGTATAGACCAAAACAAAAGGCAAGGCTTTCGCCCTGCCTTTGAAAGTCTGTTTTTTACCGCAGTATCGGCGCGCTATTATTCCTACGCACTCATATACTGGACGGCTGTTTGTTCCTCCCGAGACCTGGTCCGCGGCGCCCGGAAAACGGTCGGGCGAGCCCAGCGCCAGAGTGATTAGCCGATCGCAATAATGTTGTCACCTGTTTAGGCAGCTCGCGCCCGAACTTTTTGCAAAATTATTCCAGTTTGTTCTTGTGCAGTGCAACATTGTGCTCCGTGCGTGATTCAGCGCCTTGTTCCAGTCATAGGATGTCGTTACCTCGCAGCCTCAGATGCGCCGGGCCGTTCCGGCGGTCAGGAGAGGTTTCCGATGCTTCGCACCACGCTCGCCGCCCTGGCACTTACCGCTTCGATCGGCCTGGCTCAGTCCCAAGCTTTCGCCCAGGCGCCGGCACCGGCCAATCTCGACCCGCAGAACACCCTGGTGCTCGACACCAAGGACGGGCGCGTCACCATCCGCCTGCGGCCTGATCTCGCCCCCAAGCATGTCGAACAGATCAAGGCCCTGACCAAGCGCGGCTTCTATGACGGCATCGTCTTCCACCGCGTCATCGACGGCTTCATGGCCCAGACCGGAGACCCGAAGGGCGACGGCACCGGCGGCTCCGACCTGCCGAACATCCCGGCCGAGTTCACCCCGACGCCCTACAAGGTCGGCTCGGTCGGTATGGCGCGTTCGCAGAGCCCGAACTCGGCCAATTCGCAGTTCTTCATCTGCTTCGAGGGCTGCGGCTCGCTGACCGGTCAGTACACCCTGTTCGGCGAGGTCGTCTCCGGCATGGACGCCGTGCGCAAGATCAAGAAGGGCAGCAGCGCCAATAACGGATCGGTCAGCGGCCCCGACAAGATCGTCCGCATGCGCCTGCTCGCGGACGCCAAGTAAGTCCGATGCACCGTTCGCGCGTCCCTGCGCTCACGCTCCTGCTGCTGGTCTCGGCCAGTGGCACGGTACTGGCGCAGGATACGCGCGATCTCGGCCTGCCGCCGGCCTCGGGCTTCCAGAACCCCGTGCTGCCGCCGCCCTCGGGCTCGCAGAACCCGGTGCTGCCGCCGCAATCGGGGCAGCGCTATATGCCCGGCATCGGCGGCCCGTTCGGCGAGGGCGCCCGCCGCCCGGCTAGGCCGCCGCCGACGCCCGGCGTCGACAATGGCGTCATCGGTACCGTCAACCCCGAGACGATCGGCCTCGGCGACGAGACTGTCGACCGGCTCGACCAGATCGGTCCGGCGCTGCGGCGCTGCTGGAAGCCGCCTGCGCTTCAGGCGGGAGACAGTGCGGCCGCCAGCGTCCGCTTCAGCCTGCGCCGCGACGGCACGCTCTTCGGCCAGCCGCGCGTCACCTGGGAGATGCGGCGCGCGCCGCCGGGCCTGCGTGAGCGTTTCACCGATTCCCTGATGCGCGCCGTGCGTGATTGCACGCCGATGAGGTTGTCGCCGGGGCTTGGAGGGAGTATCGCAGGCCGCCCGATCATCATCCGCTTCTTCGGCCGCGTGCCGACCAACGAAAGATCAGTCTGATGTCGCTCGATCCCGAGAACACCCTCGTCATGGAGACCACCAAGGGCCGCGTGGTGATCAAGCTGCGGCCGGACCTCGCCCCCAACCATGTCGAGCGCATCAAGCTGCTCGCCCGCGAGGGCTTCTATGACGGCATCGTCTTCCATCGCGTCATCGACGGCTTCATGGCGCAGGTCGGCTGCCCGCACGGCACCGGCACCGGCGGCTCGAGCTATCCGGATCTCGCCCAGGAGTTCAATGCCGAGCCGCATGTCCGCGGCATCTGCTCGATGGCCCGCGCCCAGAACCCGAACTCGGCCAACAGCCAGTTCTTCATCGTCTTCGACGATGCCCGCTTCCTCGACAAGCAGTACACGGTCTGGGGCCAGGTCGTTGAGGGCATGGACAACGTCGACAAGATCAAGCGCGGCGAGCCGGTGCGCGATCCCGACTCCATCGTCTCGCTGAAGGTGCAGGCGGACGCCTGAGGCGTTCCCACGCGTCGCGAACAAAGTCATCCCGGGTCGACTTGGTCGGCCCGGGATTGCTTTTTAGGATCGGTCCATGGACGTCGGCCTCTTCGACTTCGATCTGCCCGAGGAACGCATCGCGCTGCGGCCTGTGAGCCCGCGCGATGCGGCGAAGCTGCTCGTCGTCCGTCCCGGCGCTCCCGAGCCCTTCGCGGATCGCGGCATCCGCGATCTCGTCGAGCTGCTGCAGCCTGGCGATGCGCTGGTGCTGAACGACACCCGCGTCATTCCGTCCCGGCTTTGGGGGCGGCGTTATCGCGGCGAGACCTCGGCCCGCATCGAGATCATGCTGCACAAGCGCGAGGCGGATGACCGCTGGCGCGCCTTCGCCCGACCGGCCAAGAAGCTCGCCGTCGGCGAGACGATCGTCTTCGACAGCGACGGCGCCGGCAATGCCTGCGAGCTCGCCCGGCTTCAGGCCGAGGTCGAGGACAAAGGGGAGGGCGGCGATATCGGCCTGCGCTTCTCGCTGACCGGCCCCTATCTCGACGAGGCCATCGCGCGGCTCGGCGAATTGCCGCTGCCGCCCTATATCGCAGGCAAGCGCGCGACCGACCAGGCCGACGCCCGCGACTACCAGACGACCTATGCCCGCGAGGAAGGCGCCGTCGCCGCCCCGACAGCCGGTCTGCACTTCACGCCGGAGCTGTTCGGGGCGCTAAAGCAGCGCGGCGTCTCCAGCCATTTCGTCACGCTGCATGTCGGCGCCGGCACCTTCCTGCCGGTCAAGGCCGAGGACACCGACGAGCACCGCATGCATGCCGAATGGGGTACCGTCAGCGCCGCGACGGCCGATGCGCTCAATGCGGCCAAGGCTGAAGGCGGCCGCATCGTCGCGGTGGGCACGACCTCGCTGCGCCTGCTCGAAAGCGCGACCGACGAGGATGGCGTCATCAAGCCGTTCTCGAGTGACACGGCGATCTTCATCACGCCGGGCTATCGCTTCCGCGCCGTCGACCTGCTGATGACCAATTTCCACCTGCCGCGCTCGACGCTGTTCATGCTGGTCTCGGCCTTCGCCGGCCTGGATCTGATGAAGCGCGCCTATGCCCACGCCATCGCCGAGGGCTATCGCTTCTACTCCTATGGCGATGGCAGCCTGCTGTTCCGCGCGAACACGTCGGCTTGAGATCTACTTCGCCGGCAGCGGCGGCACGCCCTTCTGCCACTCGCTCCAATTGCCGACGATGTGATCGACGACGCGCGAGCCGACCGCCTCGACATTGGCGACGGTCTCCGCGAAGCCGCCGGCCGTCTGGCCCGGCGCCGGGTCGAGATGCTGCAAGGTCGTCTCGTTCGGATTGCCCTGGTCGAAATTGACCGCGCCGCGCAGGCTGAGGATCCGGTCGGTGCCGAACTGGCGCTTGATCACCAGCGTGATCGCCGCCGCCTCCATCTCGGTGATGACATAGTCGTCGGCGCCGTAGAGCTTGGCCATGTACTGCGCCTCCTTCGACAGGCCGGGGCCGTGGAAGAAGGTGTCGCCGGTCATGTGCGTGCCGGTCTGGACGGAGGGCGTAGCCCGCGCCTTCTCATCGGGATAGCGCTGGCGGTACTGCTTCGCCGACTCGGAATCCTGGAGGTTGACCCCGGCGGTGAGCCGCGTCGCCCAGCCGACCAGCGCCGGGTTGAGCTTGAAGACCCGGTACTCCTCATAGCCCTTGCGCGGCATGAACACCGGCTCGCCCGGCTTGCCTTCCTCCGGCGCCCAGCGATGGCCGAGATCATAGTCGACCAGCCAGGTCCCCCAGGAGACGTCGCCGATCGTACCGCGCGAGGGCGGCGTGCCGGCGACGCCGGTGATGAGGAAATAGGCCTGCGAGAAGTCGTAGTCGGGATCGAGCAGGATCGCCTGCATCGAGGATGACGAGTTGACCTTGCCCATGCCGAGCACCGCGCCGCAGACGCCGTCGCCATCGCAATAGACCGGCTTCAGCGCGCCGCGCACCTCGTGCGGCTGGCTCTTCTGCCAGTAGCGCTCATACCAGTGCTGGAACTCGCCGGCCCGGTCGCCGGTATTGGCGCCGATCTCGAACATCGCGGCGACGAAGACCTTGACCTTGGTCGGCGCGGCTTCTGCCGGTCCGAGCGAGGCGAGGGCGAGAAGGGCTGCTCCCAGCCCGCTGGCGATCCGGTTCATGGCGATCTTCCTTGCGATGGGAGAAGCGCAAGCAAGGTGCCTGCCACGAACCGCGCGATCAAGCATGGCCTTCGGGCGGGGCGCTCATCGGGATCGGCTTGATCACGTCGATGAGCACGCCGCTCGGATCGGCGGTGATGAAATGGCGCTGGCCGAACCATTCGTCGCGCAGCTCCTGTAGGATCGGCAGGCCGGCCGCCTTGAGCCGGGCATGTTCGGCGTCGACGTCCTCGACCTCGAAATTCAGGATCAGCCCGCTGACGCGTCCGCGGCCGGGGAGGGGGATGGTCTCATGGCTGCCGTCCAGCACCGCCAGCGTCACCCGCTCGTCGACCGTCGATTGCAGATGGACGTACCAGTCGGCCTCGAACAGGGCCTGGAAAGCGAAATGCGCGATATAGAAGGCGGCGGTCTCTGCGACCTTGTCGGTCATGATCACCGGGTAATAGCTGGAGACTTTCATAGGCTTGCCTGCCTTTCATCATAAACATACAATCTGCATGTTTATGTGGATTAACATACAGGCTGCATGTATGCAAGAAGCTGGGCGCCGATCCAACAAGGACCGCTCCGACACCACCCGCGCCGCGTTGATCGCAGCAGGGCGTAAGCTTTTCGTCAGCCGTGGCTATGCCGAGACCGGCACGCCCGAGCTGGTTGCGGAGGCGGGCGTGACGCGCGGCGCGCTCTATCACCATTTCGCCGACAAGCGGGCGCTATTCCGAGCCGTGGTCGAGGTGGAATCGGGGGCGGTCGCGCAGGAGATCGAGAGCGCCGCTCGGCCCGGGCTGCCACCGCTGAAGGCGCTCAGCAAGGGCGGCGCGGCCTTCCTGGAGGCGATGCAGGTCCCGGGCCGGACCCAGCTGCTGCTGGTCGACGCCGCCGCCGTGCTTGGCCGCGAGGAGCTCGACGCCATCGACGCCCGCCATGGCGGACGAACCCTGCGAGAAGGGCTCGCGGCGGCGATGCAGGCGGGTGCGCTGCCGAAGCTGCCGCTGGTTCCGACCGCGCAGCTCCTGAGCGCGGCCTTCGACCGCGCTGCCCTCGCCATCGCGGCCGGGGCGGACCCCGGCGAATGGCGCAGGCTCATCGATACCCTGCTCGCTGGATTGGCCGTCTCAGGCTCGGCGCCGCAATAAGCCGGCGCTGACGGCTCTGTGTGGCCGTTCCGGCTCGCATTCCGCCGGCAAAGGTGCTACCCGGCAGGCGAAATCAGTTTCGAGGCGTCATGTCCGATATTTTCCGCGAGATCGACGAGGAGGTCCGCCGCGACAAGGCGGCCGCCGTCTTCAAGAAATATGGCAATGTCTTCATCGCCATCGCCGTGCTGGCGGTCGCCGGCGTCGCCGGCTGGCAGTTCTGGCAGCAGCAGGAGCGCAAGAAGGCCGAGGCCGTCGGCGCCAAGTTCGAGGAGGCGGTGCGTGCCTCGCGCGACAACAATGCCAGTGCGGCCGAAGCGACGCTGACCGAGCTCGCTGCCAATGCGCCGGCAGGCTATCGGCTGCTCTCGCGCTTCCGCCTTGCCTCCGAGGTCGGCAAGCGCGATGCGGCTGCCGGTGCGACCGCCTTCGACGCGATCGCCAACGACGCCTCGCTCGACCAGTACCATCGCGATCTCGCCCGCCTGCGCGCCGGCCTGTTGCGCGTCGACACCCTGCCTTATGCCGAGCTGCGCAAGGAGCTCGAGCCGCTGGCGACGCCGACGGGGCTGTGGCGTCATTCGGCCCGCGAATTCCTCGGCATTTCCGCGCTGAAGGCCAACCTGTTCGAGGATGCCGGGCGCTGGTTCGACGCGATCGTCGCCGACCCGCAGACGCCGCAGGTGCTGCGCCAGCGCGTCGAGCTCTATCTGACGCTGGTGCGCGGCGGCCCCGTCACCATCAAGAACTGATATCGACGCCGTCGCAGGGACGGCGCCATCGAAACAAAAGCATCGGATTCGCGTCGGAAAGTGGAGGGCCACTTTTCGGCACGAGTCCGATGTTGCATTAAAGACGGATCATGAGCGCCACCATCGCCATCGTCGGCCGGCCCAATGTCGGCAAGTCGACCCTGTTCAACCGGCTCGTCGGCAAGAAGCTCGCGCTCGTCGACGATCAGCCCGGCGTCACGCGCGATCGCCGCGAGGGCGATGCCAGCCTCGGGCATCTGCGCTTTACGGTGATCGATACCGCCGGCCTCGAAGAGGCCGACAAGGATTCGCTCGCGGGCCGCATGCGCGCTCAGACCGAAATGGCGATCGACCAGGCCGACGTCATCGTGTTCATGATCGACGCCAGGCTCGGCCTGACGCCGATGGACCAGCCTTTCGCCGAGCTGGTGCGCCGCTCCGGCAAGCCCGTCATCCTGCTCGCCAACAAGGCCGAGGGAAATAAGGGCAAGGACGGCGTCGTGGAAGCCTACTCGCTAGGCCTCGGTGATCCCGTGCCGTTCTCGGCCGAACATGGCGAAGGCACCGCCGACCTGCTGGAGGCGCTGGCACCCTACATCGCCGACGAGCCGGAGGAGGAAGAGGAAGAGGCCTGGGCCGATGTGCCCGCCGAAACCTTGTCCGACGAGGACGCCGATCCGAACCGGCCTCTGCGCGTCACCATCATCGGCCGCCCGAACGCCGGCAAGTCGACCCTGGTCAACCGGATGATCGGCGAGGAGCGCCTGCTCACCGGCCCCGAAGCCGGCATCACCCGCGACACCATCTCGGTCGAGTGGGAATGGCGCGGTCGCCCGGTGAAGCTGTTCGACACCGCCGGCATGCGCAAGCGCGCCCGCATCGACGAGAAGCTGGAAAAACTCGCCGTGGCGGATTCGCTGCGTGCGATCCGCTTCGCTGAGGTCGTCGTCGTGCTGCTCGATGCCACCATCCCCTTCGAGAAGCAGGACCTGACGCTGGCCGACCTGACAGAGCGCGAAGGCCGCGCCGTCGTCATCGGCCTGAACAAATGGGACCTCGTCGCCGACAAGCAGGGCCTGCTCGCCGAGCTCAAGGAGAAGGCGCACCATCTGCTGGCGCAGATCCGCGGCGTCGAGATCGTGCCGCTCTCCGGGATCGCCGGCGAGGGCATCGACCGGCTGATGCAGGCGGTGTTCCGCGCCTATGATGTCTGGAACCGCCGCGTCTCGACCGCGAGGATCAATCGCTGGCTCGAAGGCGTGCTCTCGGCCCATCCGCCGCCGGCTGTCGCCGGTCGGCGTATCAAGATCCGCTACATGACGCAGGCCAAGGCGCGGCCGCCGACCTTCGCCCTGTTCGGCAACCAGCTCGAGCATCTGCCGGTCTCCTATCTGCGCTATCTGACCAACAATCTGCGCGAGGCCTTCGAATTGCCGGGCACGCCTGTCCGGCTCCATACGCGCGGCGGCGCCAACCCCTACGACAAGAGCAAGGGCTGATGCTTGAGACCGTCAGCGCGCTCTTCCTGCGCGCCGACGGGCGGGTGCTGCTTGGCCTGCGCGCCTCCTGGAAGCGCGCCTGGGCCGATCACTGGGACGCGATCGGCGGCCGGGTCGAGGCAGGCGAGGGGCTCGAAGCCGCGCTCATCCGCGAGTGCCGCGAGGAGGTCGGGCTGGCGCCACGGACCTACCGGCTGATGCTCTCTGCCGAGGAGCGCTTTCCGGAGCGCAACGGCGCGGCGCTACACCACATCTATGTCGTCTCGGGCTGGGACGGTGGCGAGGCCGAAAACCTGTCCGACGAGCATGTCCGGATCGGCTGGTTCTCACTCGACGAAATGGCCGCCCTGCCGAACCTGACTGTGCCGGACCTGATCGCTGTCGTGCGGGAGTATGTGGCGAGGGCGTGAAGGGCCCGTCATGCTCGGACTTGACCCGAGCCTCTCTGGTCGGCTGAGGCCCCGATCCGCGTCTGCTGTCCTGAGATTCTCGGGTCTGCGCTCCGCTCCGCCCGAGAATGACGCCAGCTGCTACGCCGGCATCTGCGGCGTCAGCACCTTGCCCTGCGGGAAGTCGAAGATCTTGCCGGTCTCGCTCCAGTCCGGCGAAGCGATCGCGACGAGATGCGGCGCCAGATCCTCCGGCGTCTTCAGCGTCATCGGATCCTCGCCCGGCATCGCCTGGGCCCGCATGCGGGTCCGCAACGGGCCGGGATTGACCAGCATGACCCGCAGCGGGGTGCTGCGCGTCTCGTCGGCGTAGCTGCGCGCCATTGCTTCGAGCGCTGCCTTGGAGACAGCATAGGGCCCCCAATAGGCTAGGCCTTTATGCGCCGCGCCGGAGGACAGGAAGATCGCCCGGCCGGATTCGGAAGCCTTCAGCGCCGGCTCGACCGATTTGAGCAGCCGCCAGTTGGCGCTGACATTGATGTCGAAGACATCGGCCCATTCCTTGGTGCTGACATGGGTCAGCGGCGCGAGCGGGCCGAGGATGCCGGCATTGGCGAGCAGGATGTCGAGCCTGCCCCAGCGCGCCAGCAAGGCGAGGCCGAGCTTCTCGATCGCAGCGGCGTCGGCGAGGTCGGCCGGCACCAGCGTCGCGCTGCCGCCGATCGCCCGGATCTCGTCGTCGAGCTCTTCCAGCGCGCCGGTGGTGCGGGCGAGCGCGATCACATGCGCGCCAGCTTCGGCGAAGGCGAGCGCCGCGGCGCGGCCAATGCCGCGCGACGCGCCGGTGACGAGCGCGATGCGCCCTTCCAAAGGCTTGGTCATCGAAGTCCCGTCGAAAGGCTCAGCCGGCGGCGAGCAGCGACATTTCCTGCTTGGCGCTCTCGCCGACAACATCGGTTAGCGAGGTTGGATATTCGCCAGTGAAGCAATGGTCGGTGAACTGCGGCCGGGTCGGGTCGCGGCGCTCATGGCCCATAGCCTTGTAGAGCCCGTCGACCGAGATGAAGGCGAGCGAATCGGCGCCGACGAACTGGCGCATCTCCTCGAGCGAATGCGTCGCAGCGAGCAGCTTGGCCTGGTCCGGCGTATCGATGCCGTAATAGTCTGGATGGGTGATCGGCGGCGAGGAGATGCGGAAATGCACCTCGCGGGCGCCGGCCTCGCGCATCATCTTGACGATCTTCAGCGAGGTCGTGCCGCGCACGATCGAGTCGTCGACCAGCACGATGCGCTTGCCCTCGACCACGCTGCGATTGGCCGAATGCTTCAGCCGCACGCCGAGCTCGCGCACCTTCTGCGTCGGCTCGATGAAGGTGCGGCCGACATAGTGGTTGCGGATGATGCCGAGCTCGAACGGGATGCCGCTCGCCTGGGCATAGCCGAGCGCCGCCGGCACGCCGGAATCGGGCACCGGCACGATCACGTCGGCCTCGGTCGGGGCCTCCAGTGCAAGCTGCGCGCCCATCGCCTTGCGCCGCTCATAGATGCTGCGGCCCTTCACGATCGAATCCGGCCGGGCGAAGTAGATGTACTCGAAGATGCAGGGCCGCTCGGCCACCGGCGGGAAGGGCTTGTGGCTCTCGATGCCCTGCTCGGAGATGACGACGACCTCGCCATTCTCGATCTCGCGCACGAATTTGGCGCCGATGATGTCGAGCGCGCAGGTCTCGGAGGTCAGGATCGGGCAGCCATTGAGGTCGCCGAGCACCAGCGGGCGGATGCCGAGCGGATCGCGCGCCCCGACCAGCTTCTTGTTGGTGATGCCGACGAAGGCGTAGGCGCCCTCGATCTGGCGCAACGCGTCGATGAAGCGCTCGATGAATTTCGGCTTGCGGCTGCGCGCGACGAGATGCAGCAGGACCTCGGTGTCGGAGGTCGACTGGTAGATCGCGCCGTCGCGGACGAGGTTGCGTCGCAGCGTCAGCCCATTGGTCAGGTTGCCGTTATGCGCCACAGCGAAGCCGCCGCCATGCAGTTCGGAGAACAGCGGCTGGACGTTGCGCAGGATGGTCTCGCCGGTGGTCGAGTAGCGGACATGGCCGATCGCCTGCTTGCCCCTGAGCTTCTCGATCACGCTGGCATCGGAGAAGGCGTCGCCGACCAGGCCGAGCTGGCGCTCGGTGTGGAAGCGCTGGCCGTCGAAGGAGACGATGCCGGTCGCCTCCTGGCCGCGATGCTGCAGGGCGTGCAGGCCGAGCGCGGTCAGCGCCGCAGCGTCCTCATGGCCGAAGATGCCGAAGACGCCGCACTCCTCGCGCAAACGGTCGGCGTTCGGGTCGAACACGGCGTCGGCATCGTGGATCAGGCTCATCGCAAGGCTCCATCGCGGCTTCAATAGGTTCTCCGTTCGGCCAGGTCGGCCGAACGGAGAGAATCTGCCAACTACTTGTTTGAGCCTTTCGTCATCGCAAGAACGGGTGCCGTTTTTGTGATGCGACTTGGCTCGGCTTCCAGTCAGGGGCGGCGCTGCGCCGGGGCGGGTGTCGCGCCGGTGGTGGCCGGAGCGCTCGAATCGATCACGCGCTGCAGCGCCTGCCGGTCGGTCGCAGGCGCCTGGGTGCGGCGCTGCGGGTCGGCTGGGGCGGTGCCGCCGGCCGGCGGGGTGGCTCCCGGCGTGCGCGGCTCCTCGGCCGGCGCCTCGGTCGGCTCGGCCTGCTTGGGCTGCAGCAGCTTCTTCACGAATTCGGAATCGATATCCTGCGGCAGCATGGTCAGCAGGCTGCGGCCGGTTTCCTCCAGCAGGGGCTTGGAGCGCGAATCGCGCGCCCAGGCCGGCTGCATCTTCTCCGGCACCAGCGCGGTGAAGAAGAGGTAGCCGACGACGGCGAGCAGCAGGCCGCGGGCGGCACCGAAGACGAAGCCGAGGGTGCGGTCGAGCGCGCCGATGCGCGAATCGAGCACGAAGTCCGAGATCCGCGCCGTGATCAGCGAGACGACGATCAGCGTGCCGAGGAACAGCGCCGCGATCACCGCGACCAGCGCGACGGTCTTGTTCGGGATGTGCTGCTGTGCCAGCGGCAGCAGCTGCGGATGGAAGATCCAGGCGACGACGGCGGCAGCGGCCCAGGAAGCGATCGCCAGCACTTCGCGCGTCAGGCCGCGCACGGCTGCGAGCAACGCCGAGATCAACACCACGCCGATGACGACGAGATCGAGAATGGTCACAGGCATGTCAGGGCCGCTTCGCTGCAAAATCGGGGCCGGCACGCGACAAATGGGTGGGCCGGGCGGATTTTGCTATACCTGCTCGCGCGCCGCGCGTCACCCATGCAGTCGGCTCATTTTGCACTGCGATAGCCGGATTCTGCCAAGTTATCCAAGCTGATCGGCGAATCCGTCCATCACCTTTGAAATCGGGACGATTTTATCGGTCGGCCTGCTGGGCGCGCTGACCGGAGCGGGCTCGCGGGGCGCTCGCCGCGATTTCGGCGACGAGTTCGCCGACATGGCTGAGGCGCCGCAATCTCAGGCCGTTGCCGTCGCCGATATCGGCCCCTGCCGAAGGCAGAACCGCGCTCTCGAAACCCAGCTTGGCAGCCTCGCGCAACCTGGCCGCGGCGACCGAGACCGGCCGGATCGCACCAGACAGGGCGATCTCGCCGAAATGCACCGCGCCCGAGGGCAGGATCGCCCCGGTCAGCGAGGAGACGAGCGCCGCGGCGACGGCAAGGTCGGCGGCCGGTTCGCCGACGCGCAGGCCACCGGCGACGTTGAGATAGACGTCGTGCTGGCCGAGCTTTAAGCCCCCATGCGTCTCCAGCACCGCGAGCACCATGGCGAGGCGGCTGTTCTCCCAGCCGACCACGGCGCGACGCGGCGTGCCGAGCGCGCTCGGCGCGACCAGCGCCTGGATCTCGACCAGCACCGGCCGCGTGCCCTCGATGCTGGCGAGCACGGCCGCGCCCGGCGCATCCTGGTCGCGCCCGGCGAGGAAGAGGGCAGAAGGGTTGCCGACCTCGGAGAGGCCGGCGCCGGTCATCTCGAAGACGCCGATCTCGTCGGTCGCACCGAAGCGGTTCTTCTGGCCGCGCAGGATGCGGAAGGAATGGGTGCCTTCGCCCTCGAAGGAAAGCACCGCGTCGACCATGTGCTCGACCACGCGCGGGCCGGCGATCTGGCCATCCTTGGTGACGTGACCGACCAGGATCAGGCAGGCGCCCGAGGTCTTGGCGTAGCGGATCAGCGCCTGGGCCGAGCCGCGAACCTGGGTCACCGTGCCGGGCGCACTCTCGACTTCCGAAGACCACATCGTCTGGATCGAATCGATCACCACGAGGGCAGGGCGCTCGCCTTGCCCGAGAGTGGCGATGATATCTTCGATGTTCGTCTCTGCCGCGAGGTCGACCGGCGCCTCGGCGAGGCCCATGCGCTGGGCCCGCAGGCGAACCTGGCTGGTCGATTCCTCACCCGAGACATAGACGACACGCCGGCCGGTCATCGCCATCGCGGCACAGGCCTGCATCAGCAGCGTCGACTTGCCGATGCCGGGATCGCCGCCGATCAGCAGGACCGAGCCCGGCACGAAGCCGCCGCCGGTGACGCGGTCGAGCTCGCCGATCCCTGAGACGATCCGCGGCGCATCCTGCGTCTCGCCCTTCAGGCTCTCGAGCGCGAAGATGCGGCCACGAGCCCGTCCGCCCGAGGGCGGCCGACCACCCCCAGGAACTGGCGCAGCCTGCGCTTCCTCGGAGAGCGAGGACCAGGTGCCGCAGGAATCGCATTTGCCCTGCCAGCGGTGATAGACCGCGCCGCAGGCTTGGCAGATGTAAGTCGGGCCGCGCTTGGCCATTTACGCCCTAGAGCCCGACATAGCGCCGCGCATGGCGGCGGCCGAGGCTGGTCAGGATCTCATAGCCGATCGTCTTGGCGCCGGCTCCGACCGCCTCCAGGTCGAGCTCGCCGCCGATCATTGTCACCGGCGCGCCACGTTTGGCAGCCTCGGCGGGGGCATCTGAGACGTCGATAATGATCAGGTCCATCGAGACGGTGCCGACGAAGGGGCAGCGCACGCCGCCGACCAGCGCCGAGCCGCCCTGCGAGCGATCGGTCCAGCTCGCATTGCGGGGATAGCCGTCGGCATAGCCCAGGCAGATGGTGGCGAGCTTGCGCCGGCCCTTCGCCGTCCAGGTGCCGTTATAGCCGACCTGCGTTCCCGCTTCGACCTCGCGCAGCTGGAGGATCTGCGCGTCCAGTCCGACCACGGGCCGCATCGGGTTGGGCTTTCCGGGCGTCGGATTGCCGCCATAGAGCGCATAGCCCGGGCGGGTGAGCTGATAGGACGGGCAGCCCGGCAGGAAATGGCCGGAGGAGTTCAGCAGCGAGGCCGGCACGCCGGGGAAGGCGGCGGCGATTTCGGCGAAAGCCGCGACCTGCCGGGCATTGGCCGGATCGTCGAGCACCTCGGAGGCCGCGAAATGGCTCATCACCAGCCCGATGCCGGCCGCTGCGATCACGCCGCTCTTCTCGCGGGCCAGGTCGAGGCCTTCGCCGGGCCAGAGCCCGAGCCGGTTCATCGCGGTGTCGACATGCAGCGCCGCCAGGCGGACCTTGGCGCCGCTCTGCCGGAAGCCGGCCCATTCGAGCAGCTCTTCGTGTGAACCCAGCACCGGCGAGAGATCGTGCTCGGCGTAAGCCCCGCCGGTCTCCGGCGCGAGGCCGTTGAGCACATAGATCGTCGCTTCGGGCGCGACGGCACGGGCCCGTACCGCTTCCGAGAGATGCGCGACGAAGAAGGTCCGGCAGCCGGCCTTGGCGAGCGCGGTCACCGCCGGCTCGATGCCGATGCCATAGGCGTTGGCCTTGACCACGGCGGCAGCTTCCGTGCCGGCGCGCTGCTTCAGCATGCGCCAATTGGCGACGAGCGCGCCGAGGTCGATCGTCAGGATGGCGCCGTGTCCGGCATTTTCAGGCGTGTCGAAGGGGCTCACTCGAGGCGCTCCGGTAGATGTGCGTCGTCGGCGCGGTCGGAGAAGCGCGTCACATCGGCGTCGAACTGCAGGGCGACGGTTCCGGTCGGGCCGTGGCGCTGCTTGCCGATGATCAGCTCGGCAAGCCCGTGGGCCGCCTCCATCTCCAACACCCATTTGTTGTGCTCGTCGGTGCCCGGCCGGGGCTCCTTGGCCTTGAGATAGTACTCTTCGCGGTAGACGAACATCACCACGTCGGCGTCCTGCTCGATCGAGCCGGATTCGCGCAGGTCGGAGAGCTGCGGGCGCTTGTCGTCGCGGTTCTCGACCTGGCGCGAGAGCTGCGAGAGCGCGATGATCGGGACATTGAGCTCCTTGGCCAGCGCCTTCAGGCTGGTTGTGATCTCGGTCAGCTCCTGCACGCGGTTCTGGTTGTTCTTCGAAGAGCCGGAGAGCAGCTGCAGGTAGTCGATGAACAGGACGTCGAGCCCCTTCTGGCGTTGCAGGCGGCGGGCGCGGGCAACGAGCTGGGCGATCGAGATGCCGCCGGTCTGGTCGATATAGAGCGGCAGCTTCTCGATCTGGGCAGCGACATCGGTCAGCCGGGCGAAATCGCCCTCGGTGATGCGGCCCTGTCTGATCTTGTAGGACGAGATGCTGGACTGCTCTGCGACGATACGGGTCGCGAGCTGGTCGGCCGACATTTCGAGCGAGAAGAAGCCGACGATGGCGCCGTCGACCGATTTGATCGTGCCGTCCTCCTGGCGCTCGCCGCGCCAGGCCTTGGCCATGTTGAAGGCGATATTGGTCGCGAGCGAGGTCTTGCCCATGGCCGGGCGGCCGGCCAGCACGATCAGGTCGGAGCGCTGCAGACCGCCCATACGTGCATCGAGATCGCGCAGCCCCGACGAGATGCCGGAGAGGCCGCCAGCGCGCTGAAAGGCGCTCGCCGCCATGTCGATGGCGAGCCGCAGTGCCCCGTCGAATTTCTGGAAACCGCCCTCGTAGCGGCCCTTCTCGGCGAGCGCGTAGAGCTTGCGCTCGGCATCCTCGATCTGCTCGCGCGGCGCCATCTCGACCGGAGCGTCATAGGCGACGTTGACCAGTTCCTCGCCGACGCCGATCAGCTGTCGGCGGACGGCGAGGTCGTAGATGGTCCGGCCGTAGTCGGCGGCGTTGATGACGGTCGTCGCCTCGGCCGCGAGCCGGGCGAGGTATTGCGGCGCGGTGATGCCGCCGAGATCGATCTCGCCGACGAAGGTCTTGAGCGTGATCGGGGTCGCGATCTTGCCCGCCCGGATCATGCTGCTCATCAGCTCGAAGATGCGCCGGTGCAGCTCCTCGAAGAAATGCTCGGGCTGCAGGAAGTCCGAGACCCGGTAGAAGGCGTCGTTGTTGACCAGGATGGCGCCCAGCAGCGCCTGCTCCGCCTCGATGTTGTGCGGCTGAACGCGGAAGTTCGCCTCGTGACTGGTTTCGAGGCGGGTGACGAGGGCGGTGGCGCTGGACATGGCTCTGGATAGGTCAATGCCGGTGAGTCATGAACCTGAACAAAATAAGAACGAAATGAATAGCACCGAGTCGGCCCCACTGTCCACAGCGTACGAAAAAGGGCGCCGTGTTGCCACGGCGCCCATTGACTCGTGCAAGCCTCTGAAAGGGCTCAGCGGTCGTCGTCGCCGGCCTCGGCCAGCGCCGCGCCGACCTCGAGGCCGAGATCGTCGAGGTCGAACTCCTCGCGGGCGGTGACGTTCTCGCCGGCGGCTTGGCGCTCGGCTTCCTCGGCGGAGCGGGCGACGTTGACGGTCACGGTGACCGAGACTTCCGGGTGCAGCACGACCGGGACGGTATGCAGGCCGAGCGTCTTGATCGGGGTATTGAGCGTGACCTGGTTGCGGTCGACGGTGAAGCCCTCGGCGCCCAGCGCCTCGGCGATGTCACGGGTCGAGACCGAGCCGTAGAGCACGCCGGACTCGCCCGACTGGCGCAGGATCACGACCGTCTGGCCGTTGAGGCTCTCGGCGACCGATTCGGCCTCGCGCTTCAGCTCGAGGTTGCGGGTCTCGAGCTGGGCGCGCTGGGTCTCGAAGCGCTTCTTGTTCTCCTCGGTAGCGCGCAGGGCCTTGCCGCGGGCGAGCAGGAAATTGCGGGCATAGCCGTCGCGCACGCGGACGGTCTCGCCCATCTGGCCGAGCTTGGCGACGCGTTCGAGCAGGATCACTTCCATGGGTCTTCTCCTTTGAGTTCGTGAATAGGCGTTGGTTCAGGCAGCAGGCGACGCCGGCGGCTTGCGCCGGCGAAGGTCGATCAGCGCGTCGGCGATGCCGAGCAGCGCGAGGAACGGGAAGACGGTGATCAGCATGACCACCAAAGCGAGATAGATCGCGAACAGGGTCGGCGTCCGCCAGGCCTTGCCGCGGCTGAGGTCGTGCACGGCAGCGAGCCCGGAAAGCCCGAAGGCGGCGATCAGCGCGCCCGCCAGGGCCGCGCCGGCAAGGCCGGCGAAGCCGCCGGCGAAGCTGAGCAGGATGCCGCCGACGAGTCCGGCCACGGCCTGTGCGGGCAGGCGGGTCGAGGGGATGGCGGGCCAAGGGCGCGGCAGCCGCCCGGAGACCTGCACCGCCTTGGCCGCCAGCCAGAGATTGGCGACGATCATCGGCACGAAGGACGCGCCGGCAGCGGCCGGCACAAGGGCGGCGAGCCGGGCCGCGATCTCGCCGGCGTCGACGCCGTTCGGCAGCCGCACCACCGGGCCGATGCCCTGGCCGCCCGTGAGCACGAGCTGCAGGCCATGCGTCATCACGCGGTGATAGGTCTCGAAATCGGTGGAGATGGCGAGCGCGCCGCCGACCGTAACCAGCGTCGCGACGGCGGCGATCCAGACCAGCAGGCGCCCGAGCGGATACCATTCGCTGTTGCCCTCGCCGTCGTTACGGGCGAGCAAGGCGAGATAGGCGATCCACCAGGCGGGCAGGGCCGCGCCGATGGCGAAGGCGAGCCCGAGCGAGAGCTTGAGCACGACGGTGACGGCGAGCGTGCCGGCGGCGACCGCCACCAGCCCGGCGCGATGGTTCCAGCCGAGCGCGGCGATGAAGACTGGGAGCGGGGCAACATAGGACAGCAGCAGCGCCAGCGGCGATCCGGTGATCACCACTGTGAACAGAAGGGCTGAGACCAGCCCGGCGCCGATGCCAACGATGGGGAGCATATCCGTCCTGCTGTCCCGCTGCTCGAAAAGGGCAGGGTGAGAGGCACTTGCCTCAACATACCAGACGGGTTTTCACCGCCTGGCGACTAAAGTTCACGTGAGATCGAAAGCCCGGCGGCGCTGGGCGCCGCCGGGGAAATCTTCACCCGCTCAGCGGATGACGTAAGGCAGCAGGCCCAGGAAGCGGGCGCGCTTGATCGCCTGGGCGAGCTCGCGCTGCTTCTTGGCCGAAACGGCCGTGATGCGCGACGGCACGATCTTGCCGCGCTCGGAGATGTAGCGCGAGAGCAGGCGCACATCCTTGTAGTCGATCTTCGGCGCGCCCTCGCCCGAGAACGGGCAGGACTTGCGGCGACGGAAGAAGGGGCGGCGGGCGCCGGCGGATGCAGTCGACATGCTCAGGCCTCCCCAGCGGTCTCGGTGGTCGCTTCGTCTTCACGACGCGGGCGCTCGCGGCGCGGGCCGCGGTCGAAACGGTCGCCGCCCGGGCCACCGCGGTCGAAGCGATCACTGCGCTCGTCGCGGTCGCGCTTCTGCAGCATGACCGACTGACCTTCCTCGAGCTCCTCGACGCGGATGGTCATGAAGCGGAGAACGTCCTCGTTGATGCGCATCTGGCGCTCCATCTCGGCGATCGCCGCCGCGGGAGCGTTGATGTTAAGGAGCGAGTAGTGCGCCTTGCGGTTCTTCTTGATGCGATAGCCCAGCGACTTCACGCCCCAATACTCGACCTTGGGGACGGAACCGCCATTCGCCTCGACGATGCCCTTGAACTGCTCGACAAGGGCCTCGACCTGCTGCGCGCTGACATCTTGCCGCGCGAGCAGAACGTGCTCGTACAATGCCATGATTGGCCTTTCTTCGTTCACCGGTTTCGTTCGACGCGGAGCCCTCCGAGCCCTGGATAAAGGCCCGACAGGATTTCTTCGAAGGCGGAGACACGGGACGGCGGCCCTCCAGGGAGAAGCCTACAAAGCGCTACCTTGTCGGAATCGCTTCGCCGTCCGTTCAGCCCCCGGCCGAACAAACCGAGGCGGTCGTTACAGCGGGATGCACCATCATGCAAGCGCAAAACACCGAAAAATGCCGGTGAAGGTCGACTTTCGTCGCGTAAACGCCTTGACTTGGCCGGCTGCACGGTGCGACTGCGCCCCAACTTGTTAACCAAGCATCGTTTTGTAGGACCATTGCGACATGGCGACGGCTTTCATCTTTCCAGGGCAGGGTTCGCAGGCGGTCGGCATGGGCAAGGCGCTCGCCGAAGCCTTTCCGGTGGCGCGCGCCGTCTTCGACGAGGTCGATGCCGCGCTCTCGCAGAAGCTTTCCACCTTGATGTGGGAAGGTCCGGGCGAGGAACTGACCCTGACCGCCAACGCCCAGCCGGCGCTGATGGCAGTGAGCCTCGCTGCGATCCGCGTGCTCGAAGCCGAAGCCGGGCTCTCGCTCAAGAACGATGCGGCCTTCGTCGCCGGCCATTCGCTCGGTGAGTACTCGGCGCTGGCTGCGGCCGGCACCTTCTCGATCAGCGATGCCGCCCGTCTGCTGCGCATCCGCGGCGATGCCATGCAGAAGGCGGTGCCGGCCGGAGAGGGCGCCATGGCGGCGCTGCTCGGCGTCGAGCTGGACCAGGCCCGCGCGATCGCGGCCGATGCCGCTGAAGGACAGGTCTGCCAGGCGGCCAATGACAATGGCGGCGGCCAGGTCGTGCTCTCCGGCGCCAAGGCGGCGGTCGAGCGCGCGATCACGCTCGCCGGTGAGCGCGGCGTGCGCCGCGCCATGCTGCTGCCGGTCTCCGCTCCCTTCCATTGCGCCCTGATGCAGCCGGCGGCCGAGGCCATGCAGGCGGCGCTCGCCGAGGTCGCGATGCAGGCGCCCGTCGTGCCGGTCATGGCCAATGTCGGCGCCGCCCCGCTCAGCGATCCCGCGGCGATCCGCGCCTCGCTGGTGGCGCAGGTCACCGGTACCGTGCGCTGGCGCGAATGCGTCGAGGCGATGGCGGCTGCGGGTGTCACCCAGTTCTACGAGGTCGGCTCGGGCAAGGTGCTCGCCGGCCTGGTCAAGCGCATCGCAGCGGGAACGACCGCAGCGTCGATCGGCACGCCCGACGACATCGCGGCTTACAAGGCCCAGAAGGGCTGACCGGTACCAAAACCGGGGACAAGGGAGGCATCATGCTCGATCTGACGGGAAAGAAGGCGCTGGTCACCGGCGCCACCGGCGGCCTCGGCGGCGCCATCGCGCGCAAGCTCCATGCCCAGGGCGCGACCGTGGCCTTGTCCGGCACGCGTGTCGAGGCGCTGGAGGCGTTGGCGAAGGAGCTTGGCGAGCGGGCCGAAGTTGCACCATGTGACTTGTCTAACCGCGATTCGGTCGAGGCGTTGGTGCCTGCTGCCGAGGCCAAGCTGGGCGGGCTCGACATCCTCGTCAACAATGCCGGCGTGACCCGCGACAACCTCTTCATGCGTCTGAAGGACGAGGACTGGGACCTCGTCCTCGCCGTCAACCTCACGGCCGCCTTCCGGCTTTCGCGCGCAGCGGTGAAAAGCATGATGCGCCGCCGTTATGGCCGCATCGTCTCGATTGGCTCCGTCGTCGGCACGAGCGGCAATCCGGGGCAGGGCAACTACGCCGCCTCCAAGGCCGGGCTGATCGGCATGTCGAAGTCGCTGGCCGCGGAGGTCGCGAGCCGCAACATCACCGTCAACGTCGTTGCCCCCGGCTTCATCGAGTCGCCAATGACCGATGTGCTGAACGAGAAGCAGCGCGAGGGCATCCTCGCCGACGTGCCGATGGGCCGGCTCGGGCAGGGAGCGGACGTCGCCGCGGCCGTAGCCTATCTCGCCAGTGAGGAAGCTGGCTACGTGACCGGCCAGACCCTGCACGTCAACGGCGGAATGACAATGATCTGAATTGGTTAGTATAGGTTTTTAATACACTTAAAGGTTTGTGTTGCGCTCTCGCCAGCCCATTACGAGTGTGTTAATGACCCAGCCGGCCAAGCGCCGATCGGTGTCTGGAGCCGGATCCGATCAGGCTGAATCAGCCTGATCGGTGAATCCGTCTCCAAGCTCTTGTTGGAGAACGCGTGATCCGATCAGATTGCGTTGCAATCTGATCGGCGCGTGCTCTTGGGACTTGACGCCGGCCCGGTTGTTGCGTTTGTGCAGCCATGAACTCCCGGCGTGGTCCGCCGTCAGGCGAAGGATCCGGGCCGGGAAATCAGTTTTCACCCACGCGTCGCTGTCAGCGGTGTGTTTTTGAGGTTTGAGGGAAAGACCCATGAGCGATGTCGCCGAGCGCGTGAAGAAGATCGTGATCGAGCACCTGGGCGTTGAGCCGGAGAAGGTGGTCGAGGGCGCCAATTTCATCGAGGATCTCGGCGCCGACAGCCTCGACACGGTCGAGCTGGTCATGGCTTTCGAGGAAGAGTTCGGCGTCGAGATTCCGGACGACGCGGCCGAGACGATCGTGACCGTCGGCGACGCGGTCAAGTTCCTGTCGAAGTCGGCCTGACAAGGCCTTGGCCCCGGCGCGCTTTCCGCGCGCCGGAGCTGAATTGAGGAAGACCGATGCGGCGTGTCGTCGTCACCGGACTGGGCATGGTGACCCCGCTCGGATGCGGGGTCGAGCCGAGCTGGTCGCGCATTCTGGCTGGCGAAAGCGGCGCCGGCCCGATCACTACTTTCGACGTCTCCGACCTGCCGGCCCAGATCGCCTGCAACATCCCGCGCGGCGACGGCTCGAACGGCACCTTCAATCCCGATGATTGGATGGAGCCGAAGGAGCAGCGCAAGGTCGACGACTTCATTGTCTTCGCCATGGCAGCGGCGACGCAGGCGCTGCGCGATTCCGGCTGGAAGCCCGAGAGCTACGAGGACCAGATCGCGACCGGTGTCGCCATCGGTTCCGGCATTGGCGGGCTCGGCGGCATCTACGACGCCTCGCTGCTCCTGAAAGAGCGCGGCCCGCGCCGGCTCTCGCCTTTCTTCATCCCCGGCCGCCTCAGCAATCTCGCCGCTGGTTATGTCTCGATCGAGCACGGGCTGAAGGGCCCGAACCACGCCGTCGTCACCGCGTGCTCGACCGGCGCCCACGCCATCGGCGATGCGGCCCGCATGGTCGCGCTCGGCGATGCAGAGGTCATGCTGGCGGGCGGCGCCGAATCGGCGATCAACCGCATCGGCATCGCCGGCTTCTGCGCCTGCCGTGCGCTCTCGACCGGCTTCAACGATACGCCGGAGAAGGCCTCACGCCCCTATGACAGGGATCGCGACGGCTTCGTCATGGGCGAGGGCGCCGGCGTCGTCGTGCTCGAGGAGCTCGAGCACGCCAGGGCCCGTGGCGCGCGCATCTATGCCGAAATCGTCGGCTACGGCATGTCGGGCGACGCCTATCACATCACCTCGCCCTCCGAGGATGGCGACGGCGCCTATCGCTGCATGCAAGCGGCGCTGAAGCGCGCGGGTCTGCGCGCCTCGGATGTCGACTACATCAACGCGCACGGCACCTCGACGCAGGTCGGCGACGAGATCGAATTGCGCGCCGTCGAGCGTCTGCTCGCCAATGCGCCGAACCGGCCGGCCATGTCCTCGACCAAGTCGGCGACAGGCCATCTGCTTGGTGCCGCCGGCGCGATCGAGGCGATCTTCTCGGTGCTGGCGATACGCGACCAGGTCGTGCCGCCGACGATCAATCTCGACAACCCGTCCGTCGAGACCGAGCTCGATCTCGTGCCGCATAAGGCCAAGAAGCGGAAGGTCGACATCGCCCTGTCGAATTCGTTCGGCTTTGGCGGCACCAACGCCTCGCTGGTGATGCGCCGCCTCGTCGACTGAGGACAAGCGCGCTTTCGCCACAATTTTCGCTAGCCTGTCGCCGCCGTCGTGCCAGTATGCGGCCGGCATTGCCACTAGATCGGATCGACGCCGGTAGCGCCGGTCACGATGTCAGGGAATCAGGCGAAAGCATCATGAGTCAGCCGCCTCGCGTCGCGCCGCGGAGTCCCAACGAGGCGCTGAAGCCCGTCGCGCCGCCGGCCCCGCCGCCGAAGCAGCGCAAGCGCCGGCGCTCGCCCTTCATCGCCCTGCTCAGCGGGCTGTTCACGACGGTCCTCGTGCTGGCCGGCGCCGTCGGCGGCGGCATCGCCTATCTCGACAGCCGCAGCAAGGCTCCGGGCCCGCTTGCCGCCGATCGCGTCCTGATCATCCCGAAGGAGAACGGGGTGACCGAGATCGCCGACCTGCTGCAGCGCGAGGGCCTGATCGAGCATCCCTGGGCCTTCAAGATCGCGGCCTATACCTCCGGCAAGGCCGCCAGCCTCAAGGCCGGCGAATATCTGTTCAAGGCGCGCGCCAGCCAGAAGGACATCCTCGATGTCATCGCGGAGGGCAAGGCGGTCGAGCATTCGATCACCATTCCCGAGGGGCTGACCAGCGAGCAGATCATCGCCCGCCTGCAGCAGAACGACATGCTGTCCGGCGACGTGATCCAGGTGCCGCGCGAAGGTCAGATCCTGCCCGATACCTACAAGTTCCAGCGCGGCTCGACCCGCCAGGCCATCGTCGACCGGATGACGCGCGACCAGCGCCGCATCCTCAACGAGGTCTGGGCCAAGCGCCCGGCCGACCTGCCGATCAAGACTCCGGCGGAGCTGGTGATCCTCGCCTCTATCGTCGAGAAGGAAACCGGTCGCGCCGACGAGCGGCCGCGCGTCGCAGGCGTCTTCATCAACCGGCTGAACCGCAAGATGAAGCTGCAGTCGGACCCGACGATCGTCTACGGCCTCGTCGGCGGCAAGGGCACGCTCGGGCGGGGAATCACCCGTCCCGAGATCACTCAGGCGACGCCCTACAACACCTATGTGATCGACGGCCTGCCGCCTGGACCGATCGCCAATCCTGGCCGTGCGGCGCTGGAGGCGGTGGTCAACCACTCGCGGACCAAGGATCTCTATTTCGTTGCCGATGGCAGCGGTGGCCACGCCTTCGCCGAGACTCTGGAGCAGCACAACCGCAACGTCGTGCGCTGGCGCCAGGTCGAATCGGCTCGTCGCGAATCCGGCAAGCCGCCGGCGGATGGCGGCGTCGACCGGGCCGAGCCGCCGCCGGGACCGGACCAGCGCACCGAGGCGCCGGCCGCCGGCCGCCCCGATAATCAGGCGGCTGACCAGTCCGAGCCCGAGACGTATCCCGTTCCCGGCAATCGCCGCGCGGCGGCCGGCCAGCCGGTTCAGGCCGGCGCGGCGAGCGGGCCGGCCGGCACCAGGGCGCGCGCGTTCGATGCCTCGGAAGGTACGGCGCGTGACCCGCTGCTGAACAAGAGCTTCGATCTCAACAGCCCCAAGCAGGTCCCGCCACTGAAGCCCTGATCGATCTTTCCACATCTCGCGCTTGTGGAGCTCGCCGGGCCTGAATAGGGTCCGCGCGCAACGCGCATTCCGCTCGGCCGTTCCGCTCGAGCGATCAGAATTCGCGTCCGCAGATGAGTTGCGAGAAGGAAGACGGCGGCTGATGGCGATCGAAAGCATGACGGGGTTCGCGCGCGCGGCCGGCACGACCGGGGCGCACGCCTTCGCCTGGGAGGTCCGCAGCGTCAATGGCCGCGGTCTCGATGTCCGCGTCCGCGTCCCCACGGGCTTCGACAGCTTCTCCGAGGCGGCGCGCAAGCAGTTCTCCGCCGCCTTCGCGCGCGGCACCCTGCATGTCAGCCTCGCCATCACCAGCGAGGCCTCGGCCCCGCGCCCGCGCATCAACCAGGAGGCGCTCGCCGCCCTGATCGAAGCCGCGAGCCAGGTGCAGCTCCCGACCGGCATCGCCCCCGCGACGCTCGACGGCCTGCTGGCGATCCGCGGCGTCGTCGAGGTCTCCGAGGAGAGCGGCGATGCGCTGTCCGAGCTCGAAAAACCGGTGCTCGCAGCGCTGGCAGACACGATCTCCGCACTGAAGCAGGCGCGGCTCGCCGAGGGGCGGGCGCTCGAAGCGATCATCGCCGGCCATCTCGACACCATCGCCCGCCTGACCACTGAGGCTGAAGCCCACCCCGGCCGCAGCGTCGAGGCCATCCGCGCCCGCCTCGCCGGGCAGGTCGCCGCGCTGCTCGACGGCAGCACTGCGCTGGAGCCGCAGCGCCTGCACCAGGAGGCGGCGCTGCTGGCGGTGAAAGCCGATATCCGTGAGGAGATCGACCGGCTCCACGCCCATGTCGCGGCGCTGCGCGAACTCTTGGCCCTGGGCGGCCCGATCGGCCGCAAGCTCGATTTCCTGGCGCAGGAATTTGGTCGTGAAGCTTCGACGCTCTGCGCCAAGGCTGGCGATCCCGGCCTCTCGCGGATCGGACTGGAGCTGCGCACGACCGTCGACCAGCTGCGCGAGCAGGTCCAGAACGTGGAGTGACCGCGATGGCCGATCTCATCCGCCCGGCCCGCCGCGGCCTCATGCTCATCCTCTCCTCGCCCTCGGGTGCCGGCAAGTCGACGCTGACGCGGACGCTGTCGCAGAAGGAGACCAATCTCGACCTCTCGGTCTCGGTGACGACGCGCGAGCGGCGGCCCTCCGAGATCGACGGCGTGCACTACCGCTTCATCGAACGCGAGGCCTTCGACCAGTTGCGCGAACGCGACGATCTGCTGGAATCGGCCGAGGTCCATGGCAATGGCTATGGTACGCCGCGCAAGCCGGTCGAGGCGGCGCTGAAGGCCGGCCGCGACGTGCTGTTCGACATCGACTACCAGGGCACGCAGCAGATCCTGGAGAAGGCGCGCGAGGACGTCGTCGCGATCTTCATCCTGCCGCCCTCGATGGCGGAGTTGCGCTCGCGTCTGGTTCGGCGGGCCGAGGATGCGCCGGAGGTGATCGCGCGACGGCTCGCCAATGCCCGCGACGAGATCGCACGCTGGAACGTCTACGACTACGTCATCATCAACGACGATCTCGGCGCCGCCTATGAGGCGGTTCGCTCGATCCTGGCGGCTGAACGCCTGAAGCGCAGCCGCGCCACCGGCATGCCAGCCTTCGTCGAGACGCTGCTGGCCGAACAGGTCGGCTGACGCCCGGGTCGCCTCAGTTCGGCTGGATGCCGGCTTCGCGGACCACCTTGCCCCAGCGCGCCATGTCGGCGGCGATGACCGCCGCGAGTTCGGCGGGCGTGCCGCCGATCGGGCGGGCGCCCTGGGCCTCCAGCGCCGCGACCATGTCTGGCGCCTTCAGCGCCTCGGCGATGGCCTGCTGCGTCTTCGCGACGATGGCGGCCGAGGTTCCGGCCGGCGCCATCAGCGCATACCACGAGACCGCCTCCAGCCCGGCGATCCCGGTCGCTTCGATCAACGTCGGCACCTCAGGCAGTGTCTTGCTGCGCTCGGGGCTGGCGACGGCCAGCGCCCGCAGCTGGCCGCTGTCGATCAGGGGCTTGGCCGTCGAGAGCTGGGCGACGATCATGGTGACGTCGCCGCGCAGAACATCGGTAAGAGCCGGCGCGACGCCGCGATAGGGCACATGCGTCATCCCGAAGCCGGCCGAGCGTGCCAGCAGCTCGGCGGCGAGATGGGCAAGGCTGCCCGCGCCGGGCGAGGCATAGGTCAGCGACGCGGTCTTCGCCCGGCCGGCCGCGACGAGCTCGGTCATGCTCCGGATCGGCGAGCTCGCCGCCACCACCAGCACGTTCTCGACGCTGGCGAGCTGGCTGATCGGGGCGAAATCCTTGACGGGGTCATAGGGAAGGTTGGGGAAGAGGGCCGGATTGACCGCAGCATTGCCGATCGGCATCAGCGCCAGCGTGTAGCCGTCGGCTTCCGCCTTAGCGACGGCTGCCATCGCCGTATTGCCTTGGGCGCCGACGCGGTTCTCGACGATGACGGGCTGTCCCCAGCGCTGCTGCAGCTTCTCGGCGAAGATGCGTGCGAGCGCGTCGGGCGCGCCGCCGGCCGCGAAGCCGACGATGATGCGGATCGGCTTGGCCGGATAGTCGGCTTGAGCGAAGGCCTCGCGACCGGCTGCACCGGAAATGGCGAGTGCTGCGATGACTTGCCGGCGATCGAGGCGCATGCTGAACCCTTCCAAGTCGAGAATGCCCAGCGTAGCACGGTGCCTCGGCTACAGATGTGCAGCCAGCGCGTTGGCGAGCCGCACGAAACCGGTGACGGGGATCTCTTCCGCCCGGGCTGTCGGCGACAGTCCGGCTGCCTCGATGATTGGTGCGGGCTCGGCAAGGACGGCCTTGAGGCTCTGGCGCAGCATCTTGCGGCGCTGGCCGAAGGCCGCGAGCGTCACCCGTTCGAGCAGGCGCCGGTCGCAGGGCTCCGGCTGCGGGCGCGGCACCAGCTGGACGATCGAGGAGGTGATCTTGGGCTGCGGTACGAAGGCGGTCTTCGGCACGTCGAACAGGATCTTCGTCTCGCAGCGCCAATTGGCCAGCACGGCGAGCCGGCCATAGGCGGCGCGCTGCTCCGGCGTCGCGACGATGCGCTCGGCGACCTCGCGCTGGAACATCAGCGTCAGCGAGCTCCACCAGGGCGGCCAGGGCTCGGCGCTGAGCCAGCCGACCAGCAGTGGCGTCCCGATATTATAGGGCAGGTTGGCGACGATGCGGGCCGGGTTGCCGCCGAGCAGGTTGGACAGGTCGACCGCGAGCGCATCGCCGTCGACGACCTCGAGCCGTCCCGGATAATGGGCTGCGATCTCGGCCAGCGCCGGCATGCAGCGGCGGTCGCGCTCGATGGCGATGACACGGCCGGCGCCGTTCGCCAGCAAGGCACGGGTGAGGCCGCCCGGGCCGGGACCGATCTCGACCACGGTCTGGCCTTCGAGCGGGCCGGCGGCGCGGGCGATCCGACCGGTCAGATTGAGGTCGAACAGGAAGTTCTGGCCGAGCGCCTTCTGCGCCATCAGCCCATGGCGCTCGACGATCTCGCGCAGCGGCGGCAACCCGTCCTGGGCACTGGCGTTGCTCACGCCGTTTCCCCACGCTCGGCCGCGGCCATGCGGGCTGCCAGCCGCAAGGCCGCGCACAGGCTGTCCGGCCGAGCGATGCCCTTGCCGGCGATGTCGAAGGCGGTGCCATGGTCCGGCGAGGTCCGGATGAAGGGCAGGCCGAGCGTGACGTTGACGCCGTCGTCGAAGGCGATCGTCTTGATCGGGATCAGCGCCTGGTCGTGATACATGCCGAGCGCCACGTCGTAGCCGGCGCGGGCGCGCGCATGGAACAGGGTGTCGGCCGGATAGGGGCCGCTCGCCTCGATGCCGAGCGCGCGCAGCTGCTCGACTGCCGGAGCAACGATCGCGCCATCCTCCTTGCCGAGCGCCCCGCCTTCGCCCGCATGTGGATTGAGGCCGCACAACGCCAGCCGCGGTCGCGCGACGCCGAAGCGGCGCTTGAGATCGGCGGCGGCGATCCGGCCGGTCTCCACGATCAATGCCGTCGTCAGCTGACCCGGGACGGCCTCCAGCGGGATATGGATGGTCACCGGAATGACGGCGAGGTCCTCCGACCAGATCATCATCACCGGCCGCGGCGTTGCATCGCGCCCGCGCCCGGCCAGTTCTGCCAGGAACTCGGTATGGCCGGGATGCTGGAAGCCGGCGGCGTAGAGCACGCTCTTGGCGATCGGATTGGTGACGAGCGCGGCCGCCCGTCCTGCTTCGGCCGCCTCGACGCCGCGCTCGATCGCTTCGATCACGCCGGCGGCATTGGCTGGGTCAGGTCGCCCGGATTGCGCCGGGGAGCGATTATCGAGCTCGATCACAGGAAAGGCGGCGGCAAAGCAGGCCTCGGCCTCGTCCCAGCCGACGCTGCGCAGCGGGATCGACAATCCGACCCGTTCCGCCAGTTTGGAAAGGATCGCGATATCGCCGAGATAGGCGAAGGGCGGAATGCCCCGCTGTTCCCGCTGCAGCCAAGCGGCGAGCGCGAGCTCGGGGCCGATCCCGGCCGGATCGCCTTGCGTCAGGGCGAGCAACCGCGGCAAGCCCGTTCAGCGGCTGCTGGAGGAGACGCCGTCGCCTGTGCTGGTCGCGCCGAGATTCTGCGAATAGCTGATCTCGCCGAGCGTGCGCAGCTCCAGCTTGAACATGACAGTTCGCGTGTCCTTGGTCGCGCCGGCCTGCCGGTCGGCATAGGATTGCGTATACGACACGTCGAAGATCGTACACTCGTCCTGATAGCGCAGGCCGAGCGAGGCCGACGCCGCCTGGAACGGGCCGGTACTCGGGTAGGCCGGGTTCGCATAGACGGTGGGATAGGCTTCGTAGAGCGCCAGCGCGTCGCGGAAGCGCTCGCGGTCGTATTTGAACTTGTCGAGATCGAACAGCACGCTGCCGCGCACGCTCCAATATTGGGCGAACGAGACGGACTGGCTGATGCTCAAGCCCTCGCGGCGCCGCGTAATGCCGAGATCCGGTTGCGGCTCGTAGCGGCTGTAGCCGATCGACGTCGACAGAAACTTGTAGCTGAACACGGCCGACGCATCGATGCGCTGCGCCTCGAACGTCGTCTCGTTGAAGCGACCGCCGGCCTGGAGCAGCAGGCCCTTGAAGGGCTGGAATTGTGCCTTGGCGACATAGTCGGACTTGCGCGTATCCAATCCGGAATTGAGGCCGGTATTGGTCAGATCGCCGCTGGTGTAGGAATTGCGCCCACCCAGATGATAGGACTGCCCGACGAGCAGGTTGGCGTAGCTCTCCGTACCGAAAGTGCCACTGTAGCGCAGGCCGATATTGGCGCGGCTGCCTCCCTCGACGCGATCGTAGCCGGAGAACTTGTTCCACTCGAACAGGTTGGTGTCGTCGAAGACCAGGCTCTGCGCATCCTCGTTGGCGACGCGCAGGCTGTTGGTCTCGTTCGGACGCGCCACGACCTGCGCGACCGGCTCGATGATATGCGTACCCCACGAAGTCGAGGCAACGAAGGGGAAGCGATACATCAGGCCGACCGCCGGCATCGCGCGGCCAAACACCTCGTCGGAGGTGTCGGCGATCGTGGCGACATTGGCGTTGGCGTACTTGGTCGTGTTCGGGCTGATCGAGAACACGTCGGCCCTGACCGAAGCATAAGGCGTCCAGACCTGGCCGATCGGATCGATGAAGTTGCGCCGCCAATCGACCTCCGCCGTCGCGCGCGAGATCGAGCCCGCCAGGCCGGTCACCAGGCATTTGCCCTTCTGATAGACGGCGCATCCGTCGAACAGCGAGTAACCGACCAGTCCCGCTGCGGCGTCGCCGGGATTGGTGATCAGATATCTCTGGTCGGCCGGGGTCAGCGCCTTGAAGGAGGCCGCCTCGCGGGTCAGGCTCGTGAGGTTGACGGTGAAGGACAATTCGCCGCCGATCATCGACGGCTTGTGGACCCGCTTGTTGTAGTCGACGACCGGCGCGACGATCGGCTGCTGCTTCTGCCAATCGTAGTAGGTCAACGGCTGGAAATAATAGCCGCGCATGTCGAACCAGGCATCAGCGCTCTGGCCGTTGAGCGAGGCTGTCGAGGTCGATTCCTGAAGATAGTTCGAGGCGGTGATGCTTTCGCTGCGGATCCGGTAGTTCTTGAAGAAATACCGGTCCGTCGCGGCGGCGATATCCCAGCTGAAATTCCAGCGCGGGTTGAGGAACACCTTGCCGGAGGTCTCGACCGAGCCGCGGAACTTGTCGTCGCCGGCACCGAGGGGGCTCGGCAGGAAGGCCTTCTGGTCCTGCTGGAAGATGCCGGCGGCACGGATGTTGTACGAGCCGTTGACAAAACGGTGCCGCCACTCGGCCTGGCCCAGAAAGCCCTGGCGCGTGAGATAGGTCGGCGTCAGCGTCAGGTCGTAGTTCGGCGCGAGATTGATGAAGTAGGGCAGGCTGAAGCCGTACCCCAACGCCGAGGTGTTGAGGAACTTCGGCGCCAGGAAACCTGTCTTGCGCTTAACCGTCGCGTCCGGCCCGGACATATAGGGAATGTAGGCGATCGGGACACCGGCGAACTCCAGCCGGGCCTCCTCGTAGTAGATCATCTGCTCGGCCTTCTTGTGGATGATCCGAGCCGCGCGCACCTGCCAGAAGGGCGGGCGCTCGGGCTGGTCCACGCAAGGCTCGCAAGCCGTGTAGATGCCCTTGTCGAAGACGAAGACCTCGCCGTCGGTCCGCTCGGCGCGGGGCGCCGAGAAGCGGGTCTTGTCGGTGTTCACCACGCGCAGCGAGTCGATGAAGCCGTCGCGGAAATCGTCGGTCAGGTTGAAGCGGTCGCCGGTGATCACCGTGCCGTTGGATTCGGTGATGCGGGCATTGCCGGTCGCGACCACGCGCTTGCTCTGGCGGTCGTAGACGACGCGGTCGGCTTCGATCGTGCGGCCCTGGTAGAGAATCTGGACGTCGCCCACCGCCGAGACGGTGTTGTTGTCCTTGTCGTAGACGAGCTCGCGCGCGTCGACGACCATCCGTTCCCCGGGCTTGCTGCCAGCAGGGGCTTGGGCATAGGCAAGGCTCGTCCAGCCGAGGACCGGGGCGAGCGTCGTCACCAACGCGGTCGCAGCCGCAAGGCGCTTGATGCGTCTTACGCCGGAAGCCATGAACTCAATCCAAAATTAACCATAGCCACCGTATTCTCAGCCATCTTCCTGATGGAGGAGGGCAAGCGCGCCAAGTAGCGTGCCCACGATCGCGGGCAGCCAAGCGGCCACCGAGGCGTTGACGATCCCCGATGAGCCCAGCTCCTCAGACAACTGTGTCGCAACATAGAGCACGAACCCCGCCGCGACGCCACCTACCACCAATCTGGTCACACCACCAAACCGGAAAAATCTTAAGGAAACGGATGCCGCCACCAGGATCATGGCGATCAGCAGCAGCGGCCGTGCCTTGAGGGATTCATAGCGCAACTCATAGCGCGTCGTGTCGAGCCCTGCCTTCTGGGTTCGATCGAGCACCGCCGGCATCGACCAGAACCCGACCGAGTCGGGTGGGGTGAAACTTTGTCGCACCTGGTCGGGCTCCAGCGTCGTCGCGACCAGGTATGTCGAGTACGTCTGTGGCTCTTCCGTGGCCGAGGTGACGCGCACCTCCGACAATTCCCAATAGCCCCGATAAAGCACCGCCTGCTTCGCCTCGATGCGCTCCCTGAAGCCGCCATCGGGCGAGAAGGTGAAGAACGCGACCTGAGCGAGGCCAACGCCACCCTCGAGCGCGGCGGCGGCCCGGATGATCGCCTGGCCATCGACGCTGCGCTGGCGAATCCAGATTTCCTTGCCGACGAGCTGCCCGGTCTTGGCGAAGAGCGAGACTTCGAGCGCGGTGGCGCGTTGTTTCAGCTCGGCGGCGATCGGGTTGTAGATTCCGATCGAGACCAGGCCGACGAGTCCCGCGACCAGGGCCGCCGGCTGCAGGAACTGCCAGGCGGAGATGCCGACCGAGCGGGCCACGACCAGTTCGAGCTTTCGGCTGAGGGTGAGCAGGGCGAACATCCCGCCGAACAGCACCGCGAACGGGAAGATCTGCTCGGCCACGGACGGGGCGCGGTAGAGCGCGAGCTGGATGATGCTCGGCGTCGTCGCCGTCGGGGAATCGCCGGCGCGGCGCATCAGTTCGACGAAATCGAGCGTGGCGATCAGGAAGAAGAAGGTGCCGAACACGCTGAGGATCGCGCGCAGGAAGCGCAGCGTCAGATAGCGGCCGAAGGTCTTGAAGAGCAGCATCAGGCGCGCCGGAAACGGGCCGCGAGGGCGAGGAAGGGCGCGATCAGCGGCTCTGTCAGCTTGTCGACGAAGACGCGGGTTCGCGCGCCGAAGCCGATCGCGAGGGCGGCCAGCAGGATCGTCCCGAGCGGCAGGATATAGAGCAGGGCGGCCGCAATGGGGGAACGCACGCTGGCGGTCCAGGCGGCATAGGCGCCGATCCGGATGGCACCGACCAGGAAGATGGCGATCTGGATCGCGGCGGCGCGCCCCTGCCGGGTCGTGCGCGCCTCGCCGAGGATGGCGAAGGCGACCAGCATGAAGGCGATCGGATAGAGCGGCGCCGACAGCCGGTTGTGCAGTTCGGCGCGGAAACGCCCTTCCTGGATCTTGTAGTAGGGCTCGTTCTTGTCCTGCGTCAGCAATTGCCAGGTCGTGCGCTCGCGTGGCTTGTAGATCACTTTGTCGCCATCGCCCCCGCCGGCGCCGCCGTCGGTATCGCCGGTCAGCGCCGAGAGATTGAGCGCATAGCGCTCGAACGAGATGATCGAGCTCGAGTTCTGGTTGCGGCTCTCGCGCTGGATCGTGCCCTTCTCCAGCATCAGGAAGCTGTTGCCGTCGGCCTCGGCCGACTGGCCGCGCTCGGCGATGTAGACGGCTGGCTGGTTGGGGTCGCGCCGGTCTTGCATAAAGATGCCGAGCAGGGCCTGGCCCTGCTTCTCGCGGTAATGGAAGGTGACGCCGGAATCGAGCGAGACGAACTGGCCCTCTTTGACCACGTTGGCGACGAAATCGGCGCGGATCAGGGTGATCAGGTCGCGAAGCGCCCGGAATCCGGCAGGCATTACTGCGAGCGACATCCAGCCCACCAGCGCGGCGGTGATCAGCGTCAGCACGAAGAAGGGGCGTGTCAGCCGACGCGGAGCGACGCCGGCCGCGTTCATCACGATCAACTCGGAATCGCTGTTGAGCTTGTTGAGCGTGTAAAGCGTCGCCATGAACAGCGCGACCGGCGCGATACCCGCGATCAGCGCCGGTAGCGACAGCAGCGTGACCGTGAAGAAGATCAGGATCGTCTGGCCCTTGCCGGTCATCAGATCGACTTCGCGCAGCGCCTGCGTCACCCAGATCACGCTGGTCAGGCCGACGAGCAGAATCACCGCCGCACCGGCGGCGATCTTCAGGATGTAGCGGTCGAGAAGTCCGAAACGCACGAGGGAGATGGTCCTGGGGTCTGCTGCCTTGATGAAGGCGCTCCCCTTGGACGGCTCGCCTCGAACTCCCTATGGTATAGCTTCGATCATGGCGCAAACGGGAATCGTTTGTGGCCTTTGCTGGCCCTCCGGGGTCGGCATCCCGCAAGTCTTGATCCCGCAACCCGTGAGCCGTCGATGTCGCAGCGCCTGAAGCTTGAAGTCAAAGCCCTGAACGCCGTCGCCGGCGAGGATCTGGTCATTCTCGTCTCGGACAAGCTGGCGCCGCCGAAGCCTGCGGAGGACTGGATTGGCTCGGGCGCCCATGCCCTGATTGCGCGCGCTGCCGCAGCCGATCGTTTCAAGGGCAAGGCACTCTCGGGACTGACGCTGCTCGCGCCGGAGGACGCCGGCTATCAGCGCCTGATCATGGTCGGGATCGGGCCGGAATCGGAGCGCGGCAGGCTCGATTTCGCCGCGCTCGGTGGCGCCATCGCCGGCCGGCTCGGCCACGGCCGCAGCGCCGACGTCATTGCCGCGCTGCCAGAGGGCGAACTGTCGGCCGGCGAGGTCGCCGAGATCGGGCTCGGCCTGCGGCTCAGGAGCTATGTCTTCGACCGCTACAAGACCAAGAGCCGCGACAAGGACCAGGCCGAGCCGAAGACCGTGACGCTGCGCGTCGACGACCCCGCCGCGGTCAAGAAGGCGCTGAAGGCGCGCGACGCGATCGCCGGCGGCGTCGAGTTCGCTCGCGACCTCGTGAACGAGCCGCCGAACGTCCTCTTTCCCGAGGAGTTCGCCGAGCGTGCCGCCAAGCTCGACAAGCTCGGCGTCGAGGTTGAGATCCTCGACGAGAAGGAACTGAAGAAGATCGGGATGCGGGCGCTGCTCGGCGTCGGCCAGGGCTCGCATCGCGAGAGCCGCGTCGTGGTGATGCGCTGGAACGGCGGCGCCAAGGGCGACAAGCCGGTCGCCTTCATCGGCAAGGGCGTGACCTTCGACACCGGCGGCATCTCGATCAAGCCGGCAGGCGGCATGGAGGACATGAAGGGCGACATGGCCGGCGCGGCCTGCGTCTCCGGGCTGATGCAGGCGCTGGCGGCCCGCAAGGCCAAGGTCAATGCCGTCGGCGTAATCGGGCTCGTCGAGAACATGCCGGACGGCAAGGCTCAGCGGCCGGGCGACATCGTCACCTCGCTCTCCGGGCAGACCATCGAGATCATCAACACCGACGCGGAAGGGCGGCTCGTCCTGGCCGACGTGCTCTGGTACACGCAAGAGCGCTTCAAGCCGGTCTTCATGGTCAATCTGGCGACGCTGACCGGCGCGATCCTGGTCGCGCTGGCTCAGGAGAATGCCGGGCTGTTCTCGAACAGCGACGAGCTGTCGGAGCGGCTCTTTGCCGCCGGCAAGGCGACCGGCGAGACCGTCTGGCGCATGCCGCTCTCGCCGGCCTACGACAAGATGATCGATTCCAAATTCGCCGACATGAAGAACTCGGCCGGCCGTCATGGCGGCTCGATCACGGCGGCGCAGTTCCTGCAGCGCCACGTCAACGACACGCCCTGGGCGCATCTCGACATCGCCGGCACCGGCATGGGCTCGCCGAACAGCGAGACCAACCGCTCCTGGGGCTCGGGCTGGGGCGTGCGCCTGCTCGACCGGCTGGTGGCCGATCACTACGAGAGCTGATTCGGCTCGTCAGCCGAATCTCGCAAAGGATTGAACTGGCTCACCTTATGGCCGAAGTCCTGTTCTACCATCTGCAGGGACGCCCGCTCGAGCAGGTCCTGCCGACCTTGCTCGAGCGCTCGCTGGCCCGCGGCTGGAAGGCGGTGGTGGAATTGTCGAGCCGCGAGCGCCTGGCCGGGCTCGACGACCGGCTCTGGACCTATGCGGACGAATCCTTCCTGCCGCATGCGACGGCCGCGGAGCCGGACGCTGCCGCAAATCCGATCGTGCTCACCACGGCCGCCGACAATCCCAATGGCGCGCAGGTCCGTTTCTGCGTTGACGGTGTCCGCATTCCCGACGCATTGGACGCCTACGAGCGCGTCATCCTGATGTTCGACGGCGACGACCCCGATGCGCTCGCCTCGGCCCGTGAAGATTGGAAAAAACTGCGGACGCTCGGCATCGCCGCCACCTATTGGCAGCAGGACGAGACCGGCCGCTGGGAGAAGAAAGCGTGAAAGTTCCTGTTGCCCTGGGCTTTGTCTCGGTCTTGGCGGCTGCACTCGCCGGCTGTTCCGTCGACATGGGCGGGTTTTCCTTCGTTTCCGACGAGCGCGGCGCCCGCTCCAGCAGCGCTTCGGCCCGCGTCTCGACGCAGGAGGCGATGCTGACGCCCGAGGGCGAGTGCAGCGCCGACGTCTCGCTCGATCCCTCGACGCGGCCGCTGCCGAAGGAGATCGCGGTCGGCATCACTGAATGCGAACTCGTCAGGCTGAAGAACAAGCGGCCGACCGACGTGCTCATCGGCGATAATGGCAAGGGCCAGCGCGAGGTGCAGGTGCTCTATTCCGAGCCGGGCAATCGCGAGCTCTACATGTTCACCGACAACCGCTTGGGCCGGATCGTCAAGCCGGGCCAGCCCGAGCAGCAGGGCTGACGCTCGCCAGCTTGTGAACGCGCGGTTGGTCCGGGCTCCGCTAAGCGATCTGACCTGCTGCAAGTGCAAGGATGGAACGCCAATGCTCGTATCATTCGCCCGCTGGAGCCGCATCGCCCTGATGGCGCTTGCGGTTGCATTCGTCACGCCGGCCGTCGCCCAGCCGGCCGCAACTGCGGATACGGCGGCGAACAAGGCGCTCGTGCTGGCATTTTGGCGCAACGTCTTCGATGCGCAGGACTGGGCCAAGGCCAAGGACTACCTGTCCGAGGGCTATATCCAGCACAACCCCAACGTCGCGAGCGGGCTGAAGGGCTTCACCGATTATTTTTCCAAGCTCTGGCCGGCTCCCAAGCCAGCTGGGAGCGTGGTCGAGACGCAGTTCGCCGCGGTTCTGGCCGAAGGCGATCTCGTCCAGCTGATGATGCGCCGCCCGCGCCCCGATCCGGCCGATGCGAGCAAGACCTATGACAGCTATTGGTTCGACCTCTTCCGCGTCAAAGACGGCAAGATCGTCGAGCATTGGGATTCGGCGCTGAAGCCCATCAAGTGACCGGTCGAGGAATCCGTCTCTGATGTGAGCAAGGCAACCGTTCTATCGATGGCTCGTTTGTAAGTTGATCGGAACGGGCGAAGGCGCAGAGCGGGAGTGTCGAGATGCAGGTTGAGTGGCAGAGGCGGGCGATGCCCGGTGGCCTTGGGCTTTTGGGCGCCGCGCTCATGACCTTGCCCACTGCGGCGCAGGTGATCGACTTCCGCTCCTCAGACCGCGAGATGAACCGCGCGATCGCCGAAGCCCGCAAGACGCTGCCGGATTTCGTCGCGCTCTATCGCGCCGGCACGGGCGAGCGTCATTCCGTCAAGGTCGCGATACCCTATGATCGCGGGCGCGAGCATATCTGGATGAACCTGACCGCCGTCGAAGGCGACGTCTTCGTCGGCAGGATCGCGAATGATCCCGTCCATCTCGACAATCTGAACCGGGGCGACAGCTATCGTGCCGGCAGTGCCATGGTCAGCGACTGGAGCTATATGTCGGGCGGCCAGATGTATGGCAGCTACACCACCCGCGTCGCGATCAAGAAGCTCACCCCGACGCAGGTCAGGGAGCTCGGTCTCAAGCTGGCGCCGCTGCCCTGAGGCTCAGGCGCTTTCCAGCTCTTCGCTCAGCGTCAGCCATTCCTCCTCGGCCGCGGCAAGCGCCTCGGTCAATTCGCCGCGCTGGCGCGAGAGCTGCAGGGCTTTTTCCGGCTCGCGTGCAAAGGCGCCGTTGGCGAGTGCGCCGTCGACCTTCTCGATCAGCCCGGTCAGCTTGGCGATGCGCGCCTCGGCGAGGTTCAGCTTCTGCTTGAGCGGCCCCAGCGCCTGGCGCTTGGCTGCCGCGCCCTTGCGCTCGTCGGCCTTGTTTGCAGCGTCCGCTTCCGCCTTGCCGCGTTGGGCCGGCTTGTCGCGGCCGAGCACATAGTCGCGATAGTCGTCCATGTCGCCGTCGAAGCTCTTCACCGTGCCGTCCCCGACCAGCCAGAGCCGGTCGGCGCAGGCCTCGATCAGGAAGCGATCGTGGCTGACCAGGATCACGGCCCCGGGATAGTCGTTGATCGCGTTGACGAGGGCGGTGCGGCTGTCGATGTCGAGATGGTTGGTCGGCTCGTCCAGGATGAGCAGATGCGGACCACCGAAGGTGGCGATGCCCAGCATCAGGCGCGCCTTCTCGCCGCCGGAGAGGTTCTTCACCGGCGTGTCGGCCTTGTTGGCGGGAAAGCCGACCTGCGCGGTCCGAGCCCGCACGCGCGCTTCCGGCGCATCCGGCATCAGCTCGCGGATATGGCCGACGGGCGTGTCCTCCATCCGCAATTCGTCGAGCTGGTGCTGGGCGAAATAGGCGGTCTCCAGCTTGGAGGAGCGGCGCATTTCGCCCGAAAGCGGCGCGAGGCGCCCGCCGATCAGCTTGCAGAAGGTCGACTTGCCGTTGCCGTTGGCCCCGAGCAGGGCGATGCGGTCGTCCGGCGCCAGCGACAGGTTGAGCCGCTGCAGCACCTTGCGCTCGCCATAGCCGGCGCTGGCGCTCTCCAGCACGATCATCGGCGGCGAGAGCGGCCGCTCCGGCGCCGGGAAATTGAACGGCTGCACGTCGCGATCCTGGATGACCGCGATCTCCTGCATCTTCTCCAGCCGCTTGACGCGCGACTGGGCCTGGCTGGCCTTCGAGGCCTTGGCCTTGAAGCGGTCGACGAAGGATTGCAGGTGCTTGCGCTCGGCTTCCTGCTTCTCGCGCGCCTTGGCGAGATGGGCTTGCTTCTCGGCCCGGAGCTTCTCGAAAGCGCTGTAGCCGCCGCGGTAAATGGTGAGCTTGCCCTGGTCGAGATGCAGGATGTGGTCGACGCAGGTGTCGAGCAATTCGCGATCGTGGCTGACGACCAGCACCGTATGCGGATAGCGCTCGAGATAGTCGTAGAGCCAGAGCGTGCCTTCGAGGTCGAGATAATTGGTCGGCTCGTCGAGCAGCAGCAAGTCGGGCTCGGAGAACAGCACGGCGGCGAGCGCGACGCGCATGCGCCAGCCACCGGAGAAGTCGGAGCAGGGCCGCTGCTGCGCTTCCTCATCGAAGCCGAGCCCGTACAGGACTGTCGCGGCCCGCGCCGGCGCGGAATGGGCGCCGATATCGGCGAGCCGCGTCTCGATCTCGGCGATCCGCATCGGGTCGGTCGCGCTCTGCGCTTCCTTCATCAGCGCGGCGCGCTCGGTATCGGCGGCCAGAACGACCTCGATCAGCGTTTCAGGGCCGCCCGGAGCCTCCTGCGCCACCCCACCGATCCGCATGCCCTTGGGCAGGGCGACATTGCCGCCCTCCGGCGAGAGGTCGCCGGTGATGATGCGGAACAGCGTCGTCTTGCCGGTGCCGTTGCGGCCGACGAGGCCGACGCGCGAGCCGGTGGGCAGGAAGGCGCTGGCCTTGTCGAGCAGCAGGCGTTCGCCGAGGCGATAGGTGATGTCGTTGAGGGTCAGCATGGCGGGCGGGGTTTAGCGCGCTTTCGCCGTCGCTGGAAACCGCCGGATGCGGGAATTCGCCGGCATCGACCGGAGCGGCCATGGCTGCCCCTACGGCAGGGCCACGGTTTCTCCATGTTTCCGCCACGGCATGGCCGGGCGCCTCCGGCATGCAGAGGACAGGGTAACGCACTGATTCGCAAAGAGCATCCATGCAGTTCGACTCTCTGGTCCGGCGCCCGCGCCGGGTGTCGCTCGCAGCCGCCAACATCGCGCTGCTTGCTCTCGTCCTCGGCAGCGCCGCCGCGCTGGCCGCCTTGGCGCCGCTGCCCGGCGTCTTGTAGGGCTGGTTGCGGCGCGTTTCGCGCTTCAAGCAACGTTAACCGCGCTCGTGTTGGCTGTTTCGACCCAGTCGACATCGGGCGGAGACCTGATTCGTGTTCAGTCTCAGGATCAGGCTTCCGGTCGCCATGCTGGCTCTGGCGCTGCTGGCTGCTCTGGCGGTAGGTTCGTCCGCCTATCTTGCCGTCTCCAGCTGGGCGCAGGGTGCCGTACGTGACCGCATGCACGCACTGGCCGAAAGCCATGTCCGTGCCATCGAGCGGCGCTGGTCACAGCTGCGCGCCGAACTCGCCGTCCAGGCCCGCAGCGCCTTCACCGTCTCGGCGCTCGACGAGATCGGCAAATGGCTCGAGCTCGGCCAGCACGACTATCGAAGCATCCTCGACTACTATCAGGGCGACGGTTCGCTATCGCAGCCCGAGCGCATCGCCCGCACTGGCCGCGAGCACCAGCACGGCTATTCCTGGCGGCACGTGCCGGTCCACGAGACCTATTCGGCGGCGCTCAAGCAGTTCAATTACGCCGACATCTACCTGGTCTCGCGCAAGGGCAGGGTGGTCTACAGCGTCACCAAGGGGCCGGAATTCGGCCGGCTGCTGAGCGATGAGGACCTCGCCGGCACCGGCCTGGCGAAGTCGGTCGAGCTGGCGCGCGGCAAGGCGGCCGGCGAGCAGGTGGTGCTCGACTTCGCCCCCTATGATCCGGTCGGCGGCGATCCGCGCGCCTTCCTGGCAGCGCCCTTCTACGACGCTGAGGCCGGCACCGGCGAGCAGGCCGGGACGATCGTCATCGCCGTCGATACGCGCCTGATCGACGATGTCCTCGCCTTCAACCCGGCCGGCTCCGGCGCCGAGCGGATCTTCGTCATCGGCTCCGACGGCTTCATGCGCTCCAACCCGGCCGCCCGCCGCAACGGCGCTTCGCCGCGCGAGACGCTCGACCGCAGCCGGCTGACGGCGGGAGCAGAGAATTCGCTGATCCGCATGACCAGCCATGATGGCCTCTCCTTGCTCGCGAGCGGCGAGGAGGTCGTGATCGGTGACTGGCGCTGGCTGCTCTGGCTGACCGAGCCCGAGGACAACGCCTTCGCCGTGGTCGGCACAATTCGCAGCGCCATCGTTTCGGCCGGGCTCTTGGTCCTGTTGCCGCTGCTCGGTATCGCGATCCTGCTCGGCTGGTCGGTGGCGCGTCCGATCGCGCGGCTCTCGGACAGGCTGGCCGGCGTCGCCGCGGGGCGGACCGAGGAGGCGATTCCCGGAGCCGGACGCCGCGATGAGATCGGCGGCATCGCCAAGTCGATCGACATGATCCGCGAAACCCTGCGCTGCGAGGCGCAGCGCCGGGAGGCCGAGCAGGAGACCCGCCTGGCCGAGGCCGAGCAGCATCGCCGCGCTCTGCTGGGCGAGCTGGCGGGCGAACTCGAGGAATCGGTCAGGACCGTTTCGGCCTCCGTCTCCGTCTCGGCGCAAACCCTGGGTACGACGGCGCATCAGCTCGCCGAAGGCGCACGCGAGACCCAGGCCGGCGCCGCCGATACCGACGGTGCGACCGGCAATGCGATCCGCAGCGTGCAGTCGATCGAGCGCGCGGCTCAGGATCTGCTCGGTGCCGTCGATGCGCTCGCCGCCGAGGTGCGCACGTCGGACGCGACCGCCGGCCAGGCGAACGCGCACGCGGATTCGGTCAGCCGGATCGTCGATGGCCTGTCCAACGGCGCGGCGCGGGTCTCGGAGGTGGTCGGGCTGATCTCGGCGATCGCCGGCCAGACCAACCTGCTGGCCCTCAACGCCACCATCGAAGCCGCCCGGGCCGGCGAGGCCGGCAAGGGCTTCGCCGTCGTCGCCAACGAGGTGAAGTCGCTGGCGACGCAGACTGCCACTGCGACGCAGGACATCGCCCGCCAGATCGAAGCGATGAACCAGGCGACCGCCGCGACCGTCGAGGGCATCACCGGCATCCGTGCGCTGGTGCAGGAGCTGAACGAGGCGACGCGCCGCACCAGCCAGACCATGCAGCGCCAGCACGAGGCGGCCCACGCCATCGCCGCCGATGTCCTCGCGGCGACACAGGAGATCGTGCTGATCGGCCAGGCGACCAGCCAGGTCGCGCTCGCCTCGCGCAATACCGCCGGCGCGTCGGACGCAGTGCTGAAGGCGGCGAGTGAACTGACCGGGCTGGCCCAGGCGCTGAATGCGCGCGTCGACCATGTCATCGGCGAGCTGCGCGTCGCCTGATGGCTTGTCGCGGAAGCTTGCGTTGGCTAACGCTCAGGGCATGAGCCACACCGCTTTCTACGCCGGGTCGTTCGACCCCGTCACCAACGGCCATCTCGACATGATCGAGGCCGCCTGTCGGCTGTGCGACAGGCTGATCCTCGCCATCGGCGTCCATCCCGGCAAGACACCGATCTTCACCGCCGAGGAGCGGGCCGAACTGCTGCGCGCCATCGCCGGCCCGGTCGCGGAGCAGTTCAAGACGGAGCTTGAGGTCACGACCTTCGCCGACCTGACGATCGATGCAGCCAAGCGCGCCGGCGCCACCATCCTGGTTCGCGGCCTGCGCGACGGCACCGATCTCGACCTCGAAATGCAGCTCGCCGGCATGAACCACACCATGGCGCCCGACCTGCAGACTGTGCTGCTGCCCTCGACGCCGCAGGCGCGCCATATCACCGCGACGCTGGTGCGCCAGATCGCCGCGATGGGCGGCGATGTCTCCGCCTTCGTTCCGCCGGTTGTCAGCGACAGGCTGAAGGCGAAGTTCGCCAAGCACTGACGCCTTCGCAAACGCCATCGATGTGCATTTGCCTTCCGGCGATGTGCATTAGCGTTTGCAATTTGCAAACGGCGATGGTGTCTCTGGACTGACCTGACTCGGTGCGCGCTTGGCGCATCGCCCCTCCGACGAGTGTTCCATGCGCCTGTCCCGCTATTTCCTGCCGATCCTGCGCGATACGCCCAAGGAGGCGGAGATCGTCTCGCACCGGCTGATGCTGCGCGCCGGCATGATCCGCCAGCAATCGGCCGGCATCTATTCCTGGCTGCCGCTCGGCCTGCGCGTGCTCAACAAGATCAGCGCGGTCGTCCGCGAGGAGCAGAATCGCTCCGGCGCGATCGAGATCCTGATGCCGACCATCCAGTCGGCCGATCTCTGGCGCGAAAGCGGGCGCTACGACGCGTATGGCAAGGAGATGCTGCGGATCAAGGACCGGCATGACCGCGACATGCTGTACGGCCCGACCAATGAGGAGATGGTCACCGAGATCGTCCGCTCCTACGTCAAGTCCTACAAGGACCTGCCGCTCAACCTCTACCACATCCAGTGGAAGTTCCGGGACGAGGTCCGCCCGCGCTTCGGCGTGATGCGCGGCCGCGAATTCCTGATGAAGGACGCCTATTCCTTCGATCTCGACAAGGAAACGGCGCGCCATGCCTACAACCGCATGTTCGCCGCCTATCTGCGGACTTTCACCCGGCTCGGCCTGAAGGCGATCCCGATGCGCGCCGATACCGGCCCGATCGGCGGCGACCTCTCCCACGAATTCATCGTGCTCGCCTCGACCGGCGAGAGCGAGGTCTTCTGCCACAGCGACTACCTGACTTTCGACACGCCCTCGGCGGACACCGATTTCGACAGCGTCTCCGGCCTGCAGGGCATCTTCGACAAGTGGACGAGCCTCTACGCCGCCACCGAGGAGATGCATGACAAGGCCGCTTTCGAGGCGATCCCGGAGGACAAGCGTGTCTCGGCGCGCGGCATCGAGGTCGGCCATATCTTCTATTTCGGCACCAAGTACTCCGAGCCGATGGGCGCGAGCGTGACCGGCCCGGACGGCCAGCAGGTGCTGCTGCATGGCGGTTCCTACGGCATCGGCCCGAGCCGCCTCGTCGCTGCGCTGATCGAGGCCGGCCATGACGAGGGCGGCATCGTCTGGCCCGACGAGATCGCGCCCTTCGACATCGCCGTGCTCAACCTCAAGGTCGGCGACGCCGGGACCGACGGCGCCTGCGAGCAGCTCTATAGGGGCCTCGCGGCCAAGGGCTACGACATGGTCTATGACGACCGCGACGAGCGGCCTGGCGGCAAGTTCGCCACCGCCGACCTGATCGGCATCCCCTGGCAGATCATCGTCGGCCCGAAGGGGCTGGCCGAGGGCAAGGTCGAGCTCAAGCGCCGCGCCGGCGGCGAGCGCGAGCTGGTCTCGCTCGAGGCAGCGCTTGCGCGCTTCCCGGTCAAGGGCACGAGCGCGTGAGCGGAGGAGGGCGGTCATGAGCGCCGGCTCCGAGGCTCGGGAGAGCGTGCCGACCGGCACGAAGGCCTTCGCCGGCTTCGAATGGCTGCTCGCCGGCCGCTACCTGCGCACGCGCCGGCGCGAAGGCTTCGTCTCGGTCATCGCCGGCTTCTCCTTCCTCGGCATCCTGCTCGGCGTCGCGACGCTGATCATCGTGATGTCGGTGATGAACGGCTTCCGCAAGGAGCTGCTGGAGAAGATCGTCGGCGTCAACGGCCACATCTTCGCGACGCCGATCGACCGGCCGCTCGACGACTACGAGCAGGTCGCGGCCAAGCTGCGCCAGGTCCAGGGCATCAAGCTGGCGATCCCGCTGGTCGAAGGACAGGCGCTCGCCTCTTCGCAGGTCGGCAATGGCGGCGTCCTGGTGCGCGGCATCTCGGAAGGGGATATCAAATCGATCCCCTTCATCGCTGGCAATGTCCGCCAGGGCACGCTCGACGGGTTCACCTCGGCTAATGGCGTCGCGATCGGCCGGCGGCTCGCGGGCTCGCTCGGCCTGCAGGTCGGCGACACCATCACCATCGTCACCCCGCGCGGCGCCTCGACGCCGTTCGGCACGGCGCCACGGATCAAGGCCTATCCGGTCACGGCGATCTTCGAGATCGGCATGTCCGAGTTCGATGCCTCCTTCGTCTTCATGCCGCTCGGCGAGGCCCAGGCCTATTTCAACCGCGATGGCGACGTGAACGTCATCGAGATCTTCATCAACGATCCCGACCAGACGCAGGCCGTGCGCGATCGGATCGAGCAGGACGCCCCGCGCCCGCTGGTGCTGTCCGACTGGCGCCAGCGCAACCGCACCTTCTTCAATGCGCTCGAGGTCGAGCGCAATGTGATGTTCATCATCCTGACCCTGATCGTGCTGGTCGCGACCCTCAACATCGTCTCCGGCCTGATCATGCTGGTGAAGGACAAGACCGAGGACATCGCGATCATGCGCACCATGGGCGTGTCGCGCGGCACCGTGCTGCGGGTGTTCCTGATCACGGGCGCGGCGATCGGCGTGTTCGGGACCTTGGCCGGGTTTATCCTCGGCATCACCTTCGCCAAGAATATTCAGACCATCAACAAGGGGCTGAGCAGCCTCCTGGGCGTCAACCCCTGGGACCCGACCGTGCGCTTCCTGAGCGACATCCCCTCGGTGATCGACTGGCGCGAGGTCATGAGCGTCGTCCTGATGGCGCTCATCCTGTCGCTGCTGGCGACGCTCTATCCGGCCTGGAAGGCGGCGCGGCTCGACCCCGTCAAAGCCTTGCGGATGGGCTGAGGGCGTAGCGAATGGCAACCGAGACCCCCGCGCTCTTCCTCTCCCAAATCGAGCGCTACTATCCCCAGTCCGACGGTCCGCTCGAGATCCTGCGCAAGGCCGATTTCGCGATCTGGCCGGGCGAGCTCGTGGCACTGGTCGCCCCGAGTGGCACCGGCAAGTCGACCCTGCTGCACGTCGCCGGACTGCTCGAAAGCCCGGATGCCGGCGAGGTCTTCATCGGCGGCGTGCCGACCTCGCAGCTCGACGACAAGGGGCTGACCCGGCTGCGGCGCACCGAGATCGGCTTCGTCTACCAGTTCCACCATCTCCTGCCGGAGTTCACCGCGCTGGAGAATGTCGTCCTGCCGCAGCGCATTCGCGGCCTCGGCAAGGCCGAGGCGGAATCGCGCGCGACCGAGCTGCTGAGCTTCCTTGGGTTAGGCGATCGGCTCGACCATCTGCCAGGCGAATTGTCGGGCGGCGAACAGCAGCGCGTCGCCATCGGCCGCGCCGTCGCCAACGCGCCGCGCGTGCTGCTGGCCGACGAGCCGACCGGCAATCTCGACCCGCACACCTCGCTGCACGTCTTCAACACGCTGGTGGCGCTGGCGCGCGCCTCCGGCCTGGCGGCGGTGATCGCGACGCATAATCTCGACCTCGCCGCCCGCATGGATCGTCAGGTCACGATCCGCGACGGGATGGTGGTGCCGCTGGGCTGAGCCTTTGGCTCAGCGCCCGCCGCGGTCGTAGCACTCGGCGAAATAGAGCATGAAGGCGTCGACCAGACCGTCCTCATAGGGGGCGGTCTTCGCCTCCCAGCGCGCGACATAGGCGTCCCAGAGCTTGCCTTTGCGCGAGGAGAGCAGGCCGTCGAGCCCGCGCCCGGAATCGAGCCCCTCGGCGACCGCCTGCGGATCGAGATCCTCGACCAGCATGCGCAACGCGTGCTGCATCGCCGAATAGGTCTTGATCTGGTGGACCTTGAGGTCTCGGAAGCTTTCCTCGAACGCCTTCTGGGCGTTGAGATAGCCGCTGGTCGGCCGGCCGAAGATCAGCTTCAGCGCGTCCTCGATCGTCGGCGAGAACTTCAGCGGGTTGTTGTCCTGCGCCTGGATCATCGTCTGGTTGGAGCTGCGCGCGATGCGCTTGCTCTCGGCCCGCGCCGCCAGCAGCGCCTTCAGCTCGATGGCGATCAGGCGCATCAGTGCGCCGGTCTGCTCGGCGAAGGCGCCGGGGTCCTGCCAGGACAGCTCCTCGACCGGCAATCCGGCACCGCGCGCGAAGCGGGCGATGAACTCGGCCGCCGAGATCGACGGGCCGCCCATCGGGGCGCCCATTGGCGGTGAGGGAGGTGGCGGCGAAGCCACGGGCCGCGGCGGCGGCGGCTCGTAGGGGGCGTCGAAGCTCGGGCGCGCCGGCGGCTCGGCCGGGGTCTCGTCCCAGGGATTGCCGGCGGACGCGGCGGATGCCGGCCGGCGCGGCGTCGGGATCGGCGCGATCGGCTCGGGTTCGGGTACCGGCGGCGCTTGGTAGGGCGCCCAGGCGAACTCGTCGGGCCGCGATGGTGGGGGCGGTGGAGCCGGCGGCGCGGCATAGACCTGCGCCGGTTCCGAGGGCGTCGGGATATCGGCCGCCCAGTCGATGAAGGGCGCGTGCACCGGCTGGTATTTCTGCGGCGGAATCAGGTCGCGGCGGGCGATCGGCGGCGCCTCGTCGCCGTTCGAATCCCACAGCGATTCGCCGGGAGGAGGAGGCGCTGGTGCCCGCTCGACCGGGCCGGGCGCCCCACGCTCCGCCTCGTCGATCGCGACCGCGATGATGTACTGGCCGATCTCGAGCCGGTCGCCATGCTGCAAACGATAGGGTGACTGCACCCGGTAGGCGCCGCCATTGACGAAGGTGCCGTTGGTCGAGATGTCGCGCAGCCAGTAGGCATTGTCGTTGAAGCGGACTTCGCAATGGCGCCCGGAGATGGCGCGGCTGGGATCCGGCAGGCACCAGTCGAGATGTTGGTCGCGCCCAATGTCGAGCCCGCGGCCGCCGCTCAGCGTCACGCTGAGCGGGCCGCCATCCGGCAGCGAAGCCTGATTCTCGATCGTCAGCGTCAGCGCCATGTCGGGCCGCCCGCCTGGTCGTAGCCCGACACCGGCTGCCGCATCGGCGCCGGGGCCATGCTACGCTCTCGTCCTGCCGCTTTCGTCATCGATCAGACGAATGCATGCTTCGACGCAATTTCGCAATGCGGCATCGCGCTCTGGCTCGGATACCCGTCCGAGCGCGGTTAATACCGCGATCCGCGCCGTCTTTGCGGTCAGGTCCGGCGGAGAGGGCACGGCATGGGTCGCGACCATGCTGCCGCCGGAATAGCCGGCCGCGAGGGCGACCCAGGTGCCGAGGTTGGCATGATGGCCGCTTTCGCCGAGCGCCAGAGCTGCGCGGCGCGTCTCGTCGGTCGGGTCTCGCACCCAGGCCTCGGCCGCCTTCAGGCCGGGGTCTGCAGCGGTTCCGGCTGGCTGCATGCGCTGGACGCATTGCAGCGCCCACCAGACCGTCTCGCGGCGCGGCATCAGGAAGGCGCAGAAGCCGATCGCGTCCTTGTGATCGGCGGCCGCGACGAGCTTGCGCAGGAAGCTCAGCGGCGGCTCGGTGGTCGGCGCGGCCTGGATGATCTCGCGCGCGGCGGGGAAGGCCTCGAAGACCTCCAGCGCCGTGCTGAAACGAAGCTTCGACATCGCGGCCTCAGTTGATCTTGATCATGGCGGCGGTGATGATCGTGTTGCCGCCGCCGTTGATCTCGGTCTTCGCCGTGCTCTGCACCGTGATCGTCGGCGAGGAGATGGTGATGTTGGTCGGCGTCATCGTGATCTCGCTCTGGCCGCAGACCAGCTTGATCTCCAGCGCCGCCTCGACATAGCGCTTGCCTTGCTTGACGTGCAGCTTGTCGCTGCCGCTCAGGATCTGGGTCGTGCGGGCGAAGTCGGTCGGGCCACCCTCGAATTTCTTGCCGACATCGCGGGTCTCGAGATTGAAGACCTCGGTCTTGTGGTCGCGCTCGGCCTGCATGGAGAAGACCTCCTTGCCGGCGAGGTCCTCGAACTTGATCTCGTTGAACTTGCCCGACTTGCCGCCGCCATCGGTCGATTCCGATTTCAGGCCGGACTGGGTCTTGTTGGCGGGCAGATCGTAGGGCGGCATGTGCTGGTCGTTGACCACGGCGCCGGTGATGATGGGCCGGTCGGGATCGCCGCCGATATAGGAGACGACGACCTCCTGGCCGATGCGCGGGATGATCTGGCCGCCCCAGTTCTTGCCGGACCAGGCCTGCGCCACGCGCACACGGCAGGAGGTCGAATCCTTCTCGCGGTCCCAGTGGAAACGCAGCCAGACTCGGCCGTACTTGTCGACGTCGATGTCGCCTTCCTCACCCTTGTTCTTCTCGCCGACCACCTTGGCGGTGTCGGGACCGATATGGAGCGGGGCGGGGGTCACCTGCGGGGCGCGGAAGCGCTTGGTCGCCTTCTGCATTTCGTAGGAGCCGTGATAGATCGTCTGGTCGGCGCGCTTGGACGAGCGGTAGCTCTGCACGCCGTAGCTGTGCGTCGCCCGCACCACCAGGAACTCCGCGTCCTCCGAGCCGACGGGGTGATCGGTGAGCGTCATCAGGGTGCCGGGATTGAGGCTGGGCGCCTCGCCGACGGCGAGGCGCCGCTCATCCTGCGCCTGCTCTGCCTGGACCTGGATGCGGGCGAGCTTCTCGCCCTTGCCGCGATCGAGATAGGCACCGGGATAGTCGAACGCCTCGTAGGACTTGGTACGCGGGAAGCCCTCCTCGGCGCGCGCCGTCAGGTCCGAGGTGGACTTCTCGAAATCATAGTCCTTGAGCTCGACCTTGCCGGTCCGCAGTCGCCGCTGCGCCGTCCACTGTGTCAGGTGCTCGATATGACGTCTCTGCGCCCCGTCGGTCGGCATGAAAGGATAGGCGCTGCCGGCTCCGGTGAAGGTCGGCTCGGCCGCGGGAGTGACGGCATCATGGGAGCTGCGGGCATCCGAGAGAACCAGCTTGTGATCTCCCTCGGTGTGCTTGAAGTAATAGTAGATGCCGTACTTCTCCATCAGGCGCAGGACGAAATCGAGGTCGGACTCGCGGTACTGCACGCAATAGTCGATCTCCGGGGGCGGCTCGCTGACGCGGTCCTCGAAGCTCGCCTTGTCCTCCTTGCCGAAGATCGTCTTGATGATGTCGATCGCCGTCTTGTTCTTGAAGATGCGGCAGTCCGAGCGCTGCGAGAGCAGCCAGAGCCAGGGCCGCAGCACGAAGCGATAATGGTCGAGATCCTTCTCCCGGCCGAGCCACTGGGCTTCGACCAGCACACCGTTGAAGATCCGGTCTTCACCGTTCTTCAGCGTCATCTTGATGTGACATTTCTCGCCAATTAAATTTTGAAGATCGTCGCCGCGAGAAGTGCTCACGGCTTCGATCTGATAAACAAACAATTCGCTGAGAGCTTCGCGCGCTTCAAACTTTAAAAGTGAAAAGACATCTTGACCTGACGGTGTCGTAAAGGAGGCAAGTCTTTTCGATTGTCCAGGAGCGGCGGCCATCAACCAAACCTCGTGGCTTGCGACAAGAGACGACTATTGACGCAGCAAACGCTGCGAGGCATAATTCGCGCCGTCAGTCTTCAACCGCCTCAGCGAACCTAAACGGGAGGAAGACCGTGCGCAAGCAGGCCCTTGTCATGGTTAGTGCCGCTCTTGCCGCAGGCTTCTGCGTCCTGTCGCCGCTTTTTGCACAGGCACAGGCCTACAAGGCGGACGATATCGTCAAGCATTTCGGAGCCGCGAAGCCGAATCTCGGCGTTTCGCGCGGCCTTTGCGTCGGCACCGAGGCCGAATGCAACAAGGCCGGCCACGTCGTGAAACCGCCGACCGCCTTCGATCTCGTCGTCAAATTCAAGTACAATTCCGACGTGCTCGAGCCCGAGGCGCGGGTGAATCTCGACGAGTTCGCCAAGGCGCTGAAGGATCCGCAGCTCTCCGCGAACAGCTTCCTGGTCGAGGGGCATACCGACGCCAGTGGGACCGCGGACTACAATCTGAGCCTGTCGGAACGCCGGGCCAAGGCGGTCGTGCGCTATCTCAGCGAGCGCGGCGTCGACACCGCCAAGCTCGTCCCGCGCGGCCTCGGCCAGAGCAAGCCCGTCGTTGCCGACAAGTTCTCGGCCGACAACCGCCGGGTCGAGACGCGACTGCAGGTGGAGTGACGGCCAGGCGGCCGGCTCGATAATCTCGATCGACCGTGAGGGGGCATGGCCGCGCTCAATTTCGCTGATCTGGCGAAGCCGATTTCGGCTGACGATCCCTGCGGCCCCGATCCCGATGCGGATCCGGACGTCATGAACGTGATGGCGCGCCTCGAAGTGGCGCTGCCGACTTCGTATTTCCGTCGAGACGACGAGGGGCGGCAAGTCCCGTTCGATCGCAGCGCCATCGATTTCCCGGTAGCCTTCGGCGATCTCGGCAAGGTCCTGAAGCAGAGCCGTGACCTGCGCGGCTTCGTTCTGGCGGGCAAGCTCTCCTTGCTCAATCGCGACATCCCCGGCTTTGCCGGGTGTCTCGGGCTGATCGTGAGCTATCTCGGCGACTACTGGGAGGAGGTTTATCCCAGGGCCGAGGACGGCGATTTCATCATGCGCGAGGTGGCGCTGCAGGGGCTCGACGAGAACGCCACCATAGCTCTGCCGCTGCAGCATGCGCCGCTGTTCATGAGCAAGCGGCTCGGACCGGTGATGTTCCGCAGCCAGCTCGTCGCCTCGGGCGAACTGCGCCCCGGCGAGGATGAACAGCATCCGGATGCCGGCGGGATCATCGCCGCCTTGAAGGAGGTCGAGATCTCCGACCTGACGGCGATGCTCGGCCATGTCAGCGCGATCCGGGATGCGCAATCCCGCTTGCGGGCGATCTGGAGCGAGCGGCTCGGTTCCGACCAGGCGGTGACCTTTCCGCGACTCGCCGGCCTGATCGGGCAGATCATCACCTTCCTCGAGGCCGCGATCGAACGGAAGGCGCCGGGCGGGCAGGGCGCTGCCGTCGCCGACGCGCCTGCCGCAGTCGGCGGCGTTGCGGCGGCGCCGATCGTGGTTGCGGCGCTCCCGGCCGGCGTCTGCGCCTCCGTCGACGAGGCCCAGGCCGCGCTCGCCGGCTGCCTCGGCTATTTCCGGCGGGTCGAGCCGTCGAGCCCGGCCGTGCTGCTGATCGGGCAGGCGCAGCGCCTGGTCGGCAAGTCGCTAATCGAGGTGATCCAGATCATGTTCCCGGAGCATGTCGACAAGGCGATGCTCGAGATCGGCGACGACACCAAATACCAGCTGCCCCTCGAGCGCCTCGGCGGCGATGGCTCCGGTGGCGGCTATGGCGACGATAGTGGCGATGACGACGGCTACGCCTCCGATAGTGACGACGAGAGCTCGTCCTATGATGACGGGGAAAGCTCTTCTTATGACGAGGAGGAGAGTGCCGAGGAAGCCGATAACGAAGAGGCGCAGGACGAAGACGAGGAGGCGCAGAGCGAGCCGTCCGAGAGCGAGCAGCCGGAAGAGGAGGCCGAGGCCGAACCCAAGGCGGACGCCCCCGCAAAGCCTGCACCGATGCTTGCGATCACCGTCGCGAGCCGGGCCGAAGCGATTGCCCGGATGAAGGCTGTCGCCGGCTTCTACCGTCATGCCGAGCCGTCCAATCCGGTTCCGCTGCTGATGGATAAGGCCTGTGCGTTGGCGCAGCAAGATTTTCTCTCGCTCCTCGGCGATATCCTCCCTGACGTCGGCATAAGGCAGAGCAGCGGCGAATAAGTCGCGACGCTCCCTCCAAGGAGTGCCGCGCCTCATTCGTTCGGTGGATGCGGTGACGTCATCCGCCTGCAAAGCTGAGCTGGCTGAATCTGGCGCAGCCGATGCGAGCAGTTCGACAAGAACTGTCAAGCGGTCGGCAAGTGTGTATGGTATAGCGAGCTGGATCGTAAGCGTGGCATCACGCTCTCCTTGCGTGATGCCTCTAGAGGAAGGGGCGCCGTTATGGCTGGAGATTCCGGGCAAAAATTCATTCGCCGCAACAGGCCGCCGCGGGTCCATATCACCTACGAAGATCCCTACAATGCCGACCAGAAGGTCGAGCTGCCCTTCGTGATGGGGGTTCTCGCCGATCTCTCGGGCAATGCCTCGGCAGTCGAGAAGCCCGACGTCGGCGAACGCAAGTTCCTCGACATCGACATGGACAATTTCGATCAGCGCATGGCCGCGATCGAACCGGGCGCGGCCTTTGCCGTCCCCAACAAGCTCGGCGACGGGAGCGACAAGCTCTCCGTGTCGCTGAAGTTCAAGAAATATGACGACTTCAACCCGGCTGCGATCGCCCGCCAGATTCCGGCGACGGCCAAGCTGCTGGAGGCGCGCGAGCAGCTCGCCAACCTCCTGCGCTACATGGACGGCAAGGTCGCGGCCAGCGACCAGCTCAAGGCCCTTCTGGCGGATCCGCAATTGATGGCGGCGCTGAAGGACAGGCTCGGCGAAAAGCCGGCTGGTGACGACAAGCAGGACGGCAACGGGTAAGCGAGGCGGCCATGGCGGAAGCACAAATCCAACAACCCGGCGCGGCAGCTGCTGAAGCGCAAGGCGCCGACGATTTTTCGGCCCTTCTGAAGCAGAGCTTCAAGCCGAAGACCGAACGAGCGGCGACCGAGGTCGAGAATGCGGTCGCGACCCTGGTCAACCAGGCTCTCGCCGACTCGACGCTGATCAAGGGCGACGTGCTCGACACGATCGAGGAGATGATCGCCCGGCTCGATGCCAAGCTCAGCGAGCAGATGAACGAGGTGCTGCACGCGCCGGAGTTCCAGAAGCTCGAAAGCGCCTGGCGCGGCCTCAACTACCTCGTCTTCAACTCCGAGACCGACTCGCAGCTGAAGATCAAGGTGATGAACGTCGGCAAGACCGAGCTTTACCGCAACCTCAAGACATATCCCGGCGCCCGCTGGGACCAGAGCCCGCTCTTCAAGCAGCTCTACGAGCAGGAATTCGGGCAGCTCGGCGGCCAGCCCTTCGGAGCGCTCGTCGGCGACTATCACTTCAGCCACGCTCCAACGGACGTGCAGTTGCTGCGCGATCTCTCGAAGATCGCGGCCGCCGCCCACGCGCCCTTCTTCACCGGGGCCGACCCGAACCTGATGGGCATGGACTCCTGGACGGAGCTCTCCAACCCGCGCGATCTCGGTAAGGTCTTCGACACGCCGGACTACGCGGCCTGGAAGGGCCTGCGCGATGCGGCCGACTCCCGTTATGTCGGACTGTGCCTGCCACGGGTGCTGGCGCGGGTTCCTTACGGGGCCAAGTCGGAGCCGGTCGAGGAGTTCGCCTTCGAGGAGGACACCGACGGCCACAAGGGCGAGAAGTACGCCTGGATGAACGCCGCCTATGCCATGGCGGTGAACATCAACCGGGCCTTCAAGGAGTATGGCTGGTGCACCCGCATCCGCGGCGTCCAGTCGGGTGGCGAGGTTCTCAACCTGCCGACCCATACCTTCCCGACCGATGACGGCGGCGTCGACCTGAAGTGCCCGACCGAGATCGCGATCAGCGACCGTCGCGAGGCGGAACTGGCCAAGTCCGGCCTGATCCCGCTGATCCATCGCAAGAACACGGACAAGGCGGCGTTCATCGGTGCGCAGTCGCTCTACAAGCCCAAGGCCTTCTTCGGGCCCGACGGCGTCGCGGCGACGGCCTCCGACAACCTGTCCTCGCGTCTGCCCTACATGTTCGCCGTGTCGCGCTTTGCGCATTATCTGAAGTGCATGGTGCGCGACAAGATCGGCTCCTACAAGGAGCGCGAACCCCTGCGTCGCTGGCTGCAGGAGTGGATCACCGAATATGTCGACGGCGATCCGCTGAACTCCAGCGAGGAGACGAAGGCGCGCAAGCCCCTGTCCGATGCGCGCATCGACGTCTTCGAGGACGAGGAGAACCCTGGCTACTACTCGGCCAAGTTCTACCTCCGGCCGCACTTCCAGCTCGAGGGTATGGATATCGGTCTGAGCCTCGTCTCGCGCCTGCCGGCGCCCAAGACCTGAGACCCAGGCGTGCCCTAAGGCGCGCCGGCCCCCCAGGACAACAGTTGGCCCTGCGCTGATCGCGCAGGGAGAGTGGCGACGCATGGGGGGAGCTCTCCAGGCGACGCGAGTTCTATGCCTAAATCACCTCAATCAGCCAATCATTGGAGAGCACCATGGCAAGCGACTTCCTGCTTGAGATCGACGGTATCAAGGGCGAAAGCCAGGACGCCAAGCACAAGGATACGATCGAGATCGAGTCCTTCTCCTGGGGTGTCAGCAACTCCGGCACGCATGCCGCCGGTCATGGCGGCGGCGCCGGCAAGGCCAGCTACCAGGACCTGCACTGCACGGCCAACGTCAACAAGGCCTCGCCCACGCTGATGCTGAAATGCGCCACCGGCGAGCACATCAAGAAGGCTGTGCTGCACGTCCGCAAGCAGGGCAAGGGCCAGCAGGAGTTCTACACGGTCACCCTCGAGGACCTGCTCGTGTCGAGCTACCAGTCGGGCGACAGCACCGGCGGCAACCCGGTGCCGACCGACCAGTTCTCGCTGAATTTCGCCAAGATCAAGTACGAGTACAAGCCGCAGAACAAGGACGGCTCGCTCGGCTCGACCGTGACCGGCACTTACGACCTCAAGAAGAACCAAGAGTAACGCGCTGTTCCAGCCGGGTCCGCCTGAAGCGGGCCCGGCTGGAGGGCAGCCTCCGGCGTCGCCGCCTCGACCGGCGTCGCCGATCCTGCCAAGTTCCGCACGGACTCCCCGCGATTGCGGCAGCAATCACCGGGAGTTCGTCGCATTGAGTAGCCTCGTTCGGGACAACCCAGATGCTCGACCCCAAGGCGAAGAACCGGTTGCGGCCGCCGTTGATGTTCGCCTTCCGCGAGGCGCATCGCGCCAAGGACGCAAAGGTCCAGCTCGACCTGCGCGACGCGGGCGGAGAGCGCGTGGTTGCCGGACGCCGGGCCGCGCCGCGGACCGCGATCACCGAGAGCAAGCTGCGCCAGGAGATCGCGATCGACCTGGAAGCTTTGGTCAATACGATCAATTTCGGCTCCTCGACCGATCTGTCGCGCTTTGAGCACGTCCGCCGCTCCGTGCTCAACCGCGGCTTTCCGGACGTCCAGAACAAGTCGATCGACGAGCACCGGGTCGGCGCGATCAAGGACGAGCTCGCGCAGGTGCTGCTCGCCCACGAGCCGCGGCTGCTGAAGCAGTCGATCGTGGTCGAGCGCGACGAAGGGCTCGACAAGGCAGAGCTCAAGGTCCGCTTCATCGTGCGGGCCGATCTCAATTGCGAGCCGCTGAATATTCCGGTGCAATTCGTCGCCGATGTCGAGCTCGACACCGGCAAAATCGCGATCAAGAACCGGTAGCGTGGAATGAACCAGGAATTCCTCGATTTCTACAATCGCGAGCTCAGGCTCTTCACCGAGCATACGAAGGAGTTCGCCGAGGAATATCCCGGGATCGCCGAACGGCTCGGTGGCCTGGTCGGCGAGCGCATGGACCCGATGGTCGGCGGCCTGCTCGAAGGTGCCGCCTTCCTTGCGGCGCGCGTCCAGCTCAAGCTCAAGCACGAGTTCCCGGAATTCACCAATAATCTGCTCGAGCAGCTGATCCCGAACTATCTCGCGCCGACGCCGTCGGCCTTGCTCGCCGGGATAGCGCCGACCTATGGCGATCCGGCCTTGCGGGAGGGCGTCGAGGTCCCGCGCGGTTCCTATCTCGACGCAACTTACGTCGAGCGCGACCGGCGTGTCGCCTGCCGCTACCGGATGGGCTCCCCCGTGACGCTCTGGCCGTTCGACGTCGCTGCGGCCGAATACATCGCCGCGCCGGGGCGGCTGCAGGCGCTCGGGCTGCCGGCCGATGGCCGGGTGCTCTCGGGATTGCGCCTGTCGCTGACCCATCGCATTGCCAGCGACCCGGCCGAGGAGCCGTCGCCCGAGCAGGCGAGCAAGCTGCCGACCAGCTGGTTTGCCGGCTGCAAGACACGTGAGCTGACAGTGCATTTGCTTGGCACGGAAGCCGATGCGATCGCGCTCTACGAGCAGATCTTCGCCGATCGTCTCGGCCTCTATTTCCGCTATCTCGACGAATTCGGCGATCCGGTGGTGCTGTCCGGAGCGGAGTGCGGGCTGGAGCAGATCGGCTTCGGCGAGGACGAGGCGCTGCTGCCGGCCGATACGCGGATCTTCCGCGGCTTCGACCTGCTGCGCGAGCAGTTCTGGTTCCCGCGCAAATTCCTCGGCTTCAAGCTGACCGGCCTCGATAAGGTGATGTCCCGGCTCAAGGCCAAGACGGTCGACATCATCGTCGTCTTCGACGAGGTCAACGCGCGTCTGCCCGCGGCCATCCAGCGCGAGATGTTCGCGCTCTATGCCGCCCCGGCGGTGAACCTGTTCGAGAAGACCACCGACCGCATCCCGGTGCGCCGAAACGAGCATGAATACCATGTCGTGCCCGATCGCAGCCGCATGCTCGACTATGAGCCGCACTCGATCCTCGACGTCTACGCGCATTATAGCGGCGGCCGCGACAAGCAGCCGGTCCACCCGCTGTATTCATCGCCGGAAGGCGCCTCGCCGACCCACGGCCTGCTCTACACGCAAAGGCGCCTGCCGCGTCGGCGCTCGGTGGCCGAGCGCCGCGAGGGGCGGGCCTCCGACTATACCGGCACCGAGATGTTCATCTCGCTCTATGAGCCGGCGACTGTGTCCGATGCCTCTGCCGTGGCCGAGCTCAGCATCCGGGCGCTGTGTTCCAACCGTCATTTGACCGAGCATCTGCCGACCGGGATCGGCGGCGCCGATTTCCGCCTGATCGACAATGTCGTGCTCGACGTGACCTGTCTCGCCGGGCCGACCCCGCCGCGCGAGCCGATCGTCTCGCAGCTCCGTCTCCGTTCAGAGACGGCGAGCACCGGCGTCGTCACCTGGCGATTGATCAATCTGCTCAGCCTCAACCATCTCGGCCTCGTCCAGCGCGGGGCCGGCGAGAACGCCGAGGCGCTGCGCGAGCTGCTCTCGCTCTTCGCCGACCTCGCCGACAGCGCTACCGAACGCCGCATCCGCGGCATCAAGAGCGTCGACAGCCGCCCGGTGATCCGGCGCTTCCCGCAGCGGGCCGGAACCGGTGCGGCCCGCGGACTCGAGATCACCGTGCTCTTCGACGAGAAGGCGTTCGAGGGTAGCGGCGTCTTCCTGCTGGGGGCGATCCTCGACCGCTTCTTCGCCGAATATGCGGCGATGAACCATTTCACCCAGACGGTGATCCGCACCGTCGAGCGCGGCGAGGTCATGCGCTTTCCGCCGCGCGCCGGCACGAGGCGCATCCTGTGAACGAGGGCGCGCCATCCCTGCCGCCGCCAGCCGCGCTCGACGATCTGCGCGTCGAGCCGCCCTTCGTCGAAGGGCTGCGGTCCGAGCCCTGGCGGCACGATTTCTACGCGGTGCTGCGCCGGATCGAGCGCAGCTTCCCCGAGCACGAGCGCATCGGCGACGGTGCGGCAAGGCGCGATGAGTACATCGCGCTGGGCGAGCAGCCCTATATGGATTTCCCGGCTTCGACCATCGCCGAGGCAGATCGCGATCTGCAGGGGCGGCTGCGCCTCTTCGTCAAGTTCCTCGGCCTGCTCGGCCCGCAGGGCGCGTTGCCGCTGGCGACGACCGAGGAGAGCTATCACTGGCAGCTTCTCCGCGACGACGCCTTCCCGCGCTTCCTCGACATCTTCAACAACCGCTTTCTGCAGCTCTTCTACCGGGCCTGGGCGGATTCGCGGCCTGTCGCGCAGCATGATCGACCTGACAAGGATCGCTTCATCGCCTATGTCGGCAGCATGGTGGGTTTGGGCTCAGCACCTTACCAGAACCGCGACAGCGTTCCCGATCCCGAGAAGCTCGCCCATGCCGGGCTCACCGGCGCGCAGGCCAAGTCGGCCTCGCGCCTGCGCAGCCTGCTCGCCGGGCTCTTCGACATCGAGGTCGAGGTCGAGCAGTTCGTCGGCATGCGGCTGGTCTTCGATCCCGAGGACCGGACCAAGCTCGGCCGCGGCCAATGCGCCTTGGGGAGCAATGTCCTGCTTGGCGCCAGCGTCTACAGCGTCGAGGACAAGTTCCGGGTCAAGCTGGTCGCGCGCGACCTCGAGCAGTTCAACCGCTTCCTGCCGAACGGCGACCGCTGTGAACCTCTCGCGGACGCGGTCTTCTTCTATCTCGGCGAGCAGTTCGAATGGGATGTCGAGCTCGCTCTGCCGGTCGGCAAGGTCAGGCCGATGCAGCTCGGCCGCTCCGGTGCGCTGGGATGGTCGAGCTGGGTCTCGCCGAACTGGGACGTCGCTGAAGGTACCTTGCGCCGCGACGCCCGTTTCCATCCCGCCGAACGCATGCGGCTGAAGCGCAGCCAGAAACAACAGACGAAACGATAGAGCGGGATGCGAAAAAGTGGGTACCGGTTTTTCGCATGAATCCCGCTCTAAACTTTTGGAACCGATCACGTTTATGATTTTGGATCGTGTCGATCCAAAATCATCGTGATCTAGGAGGCAGCCATGGCCGATATCAGTCTCGAAGCCGTTACAGGCAAACTCAACCGTGTCGGCTATGAGGCCTTCATCCAGGCGCTGCGCCAGGCGAAGGGGGCCGGCAACCGCAATGTCGAGCTGGCGCACTGGCTCGCCCAGATCCTGCAGCGGCGCTCCACCGATATCGGGCTGACTGCGCAGCATTACGGCCTCGACATGGCCCGCCTCGCCACCGATATCGGCGGCGTCATCGAGGGCTTCCGCAAGAACGAGACGGAGATGCCAGGCGTCGCCAACAACGTCGTCGACGTGCTCGACCGCGGCTGGCACTACGCCACCTTGTTCTTCGGAGAGACCCAGATCCGGAGCGGCCATGTCCTGGTCGCAGCGCTGAAATCGCTCGAGCTCAAGCGGGCGCTGACAGGCATCTCCAAGGAGTTCGGCAAGATCCCGGTCGAGGAACTCGCCGCCGGTTACGCCAAGATCTGGAAGGACTCGGAGGAAGAGAACCTGCGGCCGATGGATGGCTCGGGCCTGCGCGCCGCCGGCACGCCGGGTGCCGAGCAGGCGGATGGCGCCAAGGGCACCACCGCGCTCGACCGATTCTCGCAGGACCTGACCGAGAAGGCGCGCTCGGGCACGATGGATCCGATCCTGGGCCGCGACGACGAGATCCGCCAGGTCATCGACGTGCTGATGCGCCGGCGCCAGAACAACCCGATCCTCACCGGCGAGGCCGGTGTCGGCAAGACCGCGATCGCCGAGGGCTTCGCCCAGCGCATCGTCGCCGGCGACGTGCCGCCACCCTTGCGCGGGGTCAAGGTCTGCGCCCTCGACATCGGTCTGATGCAGGCCGGCGCCTCGATGAAGGGCGAGTTCGAGCAGCGCCTGCGCTCGGTCATCGACGAGGTCCAGTCCTCGCCTACCCCGGTGATCCTGTTCATCGACGAGGCGCATACGCTGATCGGCGCCGGCGGAGCTGCCGGTACCGGCGATGCCGCCAATCTGCTGAAGCCGGCTCTGGCGCGCGGCACGCTGCGCACCATCGCGGCGACGACCTGGTCGGAATACCGCCAGTATTTCGAGAAGGATCCGGCCCTGACCCGGCGTTTCCAGCCGGTCCAGGTCGACGAGCCCGATGTCGTGCGCTGCTGCACCATGCTGCGCGGCCTGATCGGGCCGATGGAGAAGCATCACAAGGTCCGCATCTCCGACGCCGCCATCGTCGCCGCCGTCCAGCTCTCCTCGCGCTACATCCCGGCGCGGCAGCTGCCCGACAAGGCGGTGAGCCTGCTCGACACCGCCTGTGCCCGAGTCGCGATCAGCCAGACCGCGACCCCGGCGGCGATCGAGGACGCCCGCGTCGCCATCGCGGCGCTGGAGAAGGAGAAGATCGCCCTGATCGCCGACAAGGATCTCGGCGATGCCACCGACGAGCGTCTCGGCAAGATCGACGAGGAGAGCGCTGCGCTGACGACGAAGCTGGAGAAGCTCGAAGCCGACTGGGCGTCCGAGCTCGCGATCGTCGAGGAGATCACGCTACTGCGCGGCAAGCTCGGCGAGAAGCCGGCGGCGGAGGCTCCCGCCGATGGCGAGGCACCGGCCGAGGCCGCGCCCGTCGAAGCACCGGCCGATCCCGAGGCGACGCGCGCCAGCCTGCGCGAGAAGTTCGACGTGCTCGGCGCGATCGATCCGGCCAACCGGATGATCTATGCCCATGTCGACGAGCAGTCGGTCGCCTCGGTCGTCTCCGACTGGACCGGAATCCCGGTCGGCCGCATGGTCAAGGACGAGATCGAGACCGTGCTCAACCTCGCTGCGACGCTGAACAAGCGCGTGGTCGGGCAGGGGCATGGCATTGGCATGATCGCCAAGCGCATCGAGACCAATCGCGCCAAGCTCGACAACCCGAACAAGCCGATCGGCGTGTTCATGCTCTGCGGCCCCTCCGGCGTCGGCAAGACCGAGACGGCGCTGGCCTTGGCCGAGTCGCTCTATGGCGGCGAGCAGAACGTCATCACCATCAATATGAGTGAGTTCCAGGAAGCTCACACCGTCTCGACGCTGAAGGGCGCGCCTCCCGGCTATGTCGGCTATGGCGAGGGCGGCAGGCTGACCGAAGCGGTGCGCCGCAAGCCTTATTCGGTGGTGCTGCTCGACGAGGTCGAGAAAGCCCATCCCGACGTGCACGAGCTGTTCTTCCAGGTCTTCGACAAGGGCACGATGGAGGACGGCACCGGCAGGCGCATCGACTTCAAGAACACGCTGATCATCCTGACCTCGAATGTCGGCACCGACGAGATCATGCGCATGGCCGGTGACGAGAGCAGCCGTCCGGATTCCGAGGAACTCGCGGTGGCGCTCCGCCCGGCGCTGCTCAAGGTCTTCCCACCGGCGCTGATCGGCCGCCTGGTGACGATCCCGTACTACCCGCTCTCCGGCGAGATGCTGGGCGGTATCGTGCGCCTGCAGCTCGGCCGCATCGGCAAGCGCCTGCGCGACAATCACAACGCCGCCTTCATCTATGACGATGCCGTGGTCGAGCACATCGTTGCGCAGTGCAACGACCCGGATTCGGGCGGGCGCATGATCGACAACATCATCACCAACTCGATGCTGCCGGCGCTCTCGCGCAGCATCCTCAACCTGCAGCTGGAGAAGAAGCCGCTGACCGAGGCGAAGGTCACGATCGAGGATGGCGCCTTCCACTACGCCTGCAGCTGAGAGGCGAGCCGGAGGGTGTCAATCGTCCGGCAGCATGAGGTCGTTCTTGAGGTCCTCGACCGTCAGATGCTCGCGCGCCCACTCTGCAGCGGGGGTGCGCGGGTATTTCGCGATCAGCTCGCGCAGTTGCCGGATCGCTTCCTGGTATTTGCCCTTGAAGGCGTAGGTGTTGAGGATGAAGCTCTTGAAGCGGTCGGCTGCTCTCGCCACCGCTTCGAGGTCCCAGCTTCGCGTGCCCTCGCTGTCCATCACGAACTTGCCGTTGGGAAAGACGGTGACCGTGTCGCCCTCATAGCTCCAGTCGTTGGCGGAAACGACCTGGACATTGATCGCAGCGGTGGTCGGGACGTTGAAGATGGCGGCGACACGCTTCAGGTAGACCAGTCCCGCGCCGTTGCTCTTGCCGGTGAAGCGCCCCGGCACCGTGTTCTTGAAGCTGGCGTCGCGGGGGTCGGCGCCGGGCTTCATGATGTCCGTCTCGCTGGCGACGCCGCAGCCATGGATCTCCAGGCGTCCTCCCGCGGCGAAGACGCCGCGCAACTGAGCATAGTCGATCGAGGTGGTGTAATAGTTCCACATGCCGGGAAAGAAGAAGACGCCGCTGTTGCCGTGGCCGACCATCCGCATCACGCGGACGCGGTCGCCCGAGCCGACGACGCTCTTCACCGCGTTGATCACCTCCTTGGTGCTGGCGCGGTCATGCGTGCCGACCGCGGCTGTCGGCAGGCCGCCGGGAGATCGGGGGTTCTTCGCATAAAGGCCGGCGAAAAACGGCTCGGAACGATTGAACAGGTGGACCGCGATGTCTCTGGGCATGTCCATTTCCGTAAGGAGAGAAGACCGTCGATACGTCTCTTGTCGGCACCAGCAAGGTTGTCGATTGGCTTAGGGGCAAGCGCGAGCCTGTGTCACCATAGCGTAACGCCCGTCGCGGCAAAGGCGCCAATGCTCTATACTGAGATCGCAGAAACCTGCCTCGCCCCGCGATCGGTGGCCTGATTGGACCGGAGTCAGAGTGATGCAGCCGGTTCGCCTGAAACGACGGCCTGATGAGGCCGCAAGTTCGACCTCTCTCCAACAGGAGAGTGGAACAACTTTGCGTCCACGCAGCAGCGGTGGCCGCTCCGGTGGTGGGCGCGGCAGTCTGCTGCCCTGGATGCTCGCGGTGCTGGCGCTCGTCGGCGCCGGCGTCACCGGCTATCTGCTTTATGAGGAGAAGAGCCGCGTCGCCGCGCTCCAGCAGGAACAGGCTATCCTGCAGAGCAGCTATGACGAGAAGCTCAAGGCGCTGCAGCGCCGGCTCGTGAGCGCGATCGTCGCCTCCGGCAATTCACCCGGCCTGCCGGCACAGCTGGGCCAGCCCGCCGCTTCCGGCAAAGCGGGCGACCAGCTCGCCGACCTGATCACCCGCCAGATCGAGCTCGAGGCCCGTCAGGCCCTGCTCGGCGCACTCACCGGCCAGGCTGTCGGGCCGATCCTGCCGCAGGGCGGCGCCAAGGCGCAGGGCGGCAACCAGTTCGCCGATGGCCAGAACGTTCTCGACCGGGTCAATCCGGCCGTCCTGGCGCAGCAACGCCGGCAGGTCGCGGCGGCGGTCAAGGCAGCTGAGACGATGTCGCTCGACCAGCGCATCGCCATCCTCGGCCAATCGCTCGACCGGGTGCAGAACGGTCAGAACCAGCAGCTTCCGGCGCTCGGGCGCCAACTCGTCGGCCGCGTGCAGGAGGTGAAGACGGCGCTGACCGAGATCGGGCTCGACCCCGCCAAGGTCAAGCTGCCGCCGGGCCAACCCGGGATGGGCGGCCCGCTCATCCCGATCACGGTGAAGCCCGGCACGTTCGAGCACGCGCTGATGCAGCTCGGCGAAGCGCGTGCCCTCTTCGGGCGCTGGCGTGACCTTGCGACCATCGTGCCGTTCCAGCGCCCGGTCCCCACCGACGACACCACCACCAGCAATTTCGGCCCGCGTTCCGATCCGTTCACCGGCGGCACCGCGATGCATGCCGGCATGGATTTCCGTGGAGAGACCGGCACGCCGGTGCACGCTGCCGGGGCAGGCAAGGTGCTGCGCGCGGAGGTTGCCGGCGGCTATGGCAATCTCGTCGAACTCGATCACGGCAATGGCGTGACGACGCGCTACGGCCATCTCTCGGCCTTCGACGTCAAGGCCGGCCAGATCGTCGCCGCCGGGCAGGTCATCGGCCGCGTCGGCTCCACCGGTCGCTCGACCGGCCCGCATCTGCACTATGAGACGCGGCTGTCGGACGAAGCGCGCAACCCGCTGAAATTCATCCAGACCGGCGACAAGCTGACGGTCGGGCCGAGCGGCTTGCGCTGAGCCCCAGTTTCAGCTGACGACCTGCCACGCGCTTCCGGTATCATAGAAGAAGCGCTCTTCGGCGATGCGGTCACCCTGCCAGCGCTGGAAGGCGAGCTCTTCGAGCCGGCGCGTGACGCCCGTCTTGTCGGTCGCATCGAAGATCCAGCGGACCACGACATGGTCGCCATCGACCACCACCGCGACGGGGGGATGCGTATGCATCTTGTTGAGCCGCTCCAGCGCATGCGCCTCATGCGCCATCAGCGTCTCGCGGCCGCGGCGGGGCTCATTGGCGTTCTCCTGCATCGTGGCGTCGTCGGTATAGAAGTCGCGTATCGCCCCGACATGGTCGCCGCTGACGACCGCGGCAATGAAGGCATCCACTCTGGCACGTTCAGGCATAGGCATCTCCATCTCGTCAGGCCGAGATGGGGTAGCGTAGTTGCGTCCGCAACTCAGCGTGTCAGCATCAGCTGCGGCGCTTCGGGGCGCCGGGCTTGGTCGGGACTTGCGGCGCGACGGGATCGCTAGCGGGAAAGGTGTCCTTCAGCGCCCTGTCGAGCTGCTTTTCGGCCGAGCCGCCCGCCTTCTTCTCATCCTTGCGCTGCTCGCGCTGTTCCTTGCGCAAGCTCTCGACCGCCCGGTTTGCGGAATTTGCCATTACGTTCCCCCTGTTGTGTTGCAGGGTCAGCCTGCATGCGCGTTCAACGCGGGCGCCGGAGCGAAAGTTCCTTTCGCAGAGGGCCGGCCGTGCCGGTGTTCGCCATGCAAATCGGGCAGCGTGGGAAAGATCTTCTCCTTCCTCCTCGAAATAAGAAATTTCACGCTACTCGATGTAAATTGATTGGTCGGCATTCAGGTTATATGTGGATTGTTCGATTTACAGAACATCCCACTGACCGATGGTACGGCAGGTGGTGGCAGGCGAGGGCGGCATGGAGCCGTCCGCGCGGGTCTCGCCTGCGCAGAGCAAGCACATGTTCGAGTTGCAGGAACAGGCCGAAAACCTCAATGCTGCGTTCGGAACGTCGAATGCAGCCGAGCGCCTCGCGGGACTGGTGCGGCAAGTTGCAGGCCGTCTCGTCTTCACCACCAGCTTCGGCCTGGAGGACCAGGTCGTCACCCACCTGATCGCCACCCAGAACCTGCCGATCGAGATCGTCACGCTCGATACCGGCCGGCTCTTCGGCGAGGTCCACGCGCTCTGGGCTGAGACCGAGACGCGCTACGGCATCACGATCACGCCGTTCTATCCGCGGCACGATGCCGTCGAAGCCTTCGTGCGCGGCCACGGCATCAACGGCTTCTACAATTCGACCGAGGCCCGCAAGGCCTGCTGCAATGTCCGCAAGGTCGAGCCGCTTGGCCGCGCGCTCGCCGGTGCCGCGGCCTGGATCACCGGCCTGCGCGCCGACCAGTCGGCCGCACGCGGTGGTGTCACGCTCGCCGAGGCTGATGGGGAGCGCGGTCTGATCAAGCTCAATCCGCTGCTCGACTGGTCGCGCGATCAGGCGCTGGCCTTCGCCCGCGAGCACGACGTCCCACTCAACCCGCTGCACGAGCGGGGTTTCCTGTCGATCGGCTGCCAGCCCTGTACCCGCGCTATCCAGCCGGGCGAGCCGGAGCGGGCCGGGCGCTGGTGGTGGGAAGAGGAGGCCGCCAAGGAATGCGGCCTGCATGTCGGTCCCGATGGACGGTTGGTGCGGTCGAAGCCGGCCGCGGAGGTTGTGGCGTGATCCAGCTCAGTCATCTGCAGAAGCTCGAAGCCGAGGCGATCTTCATCATCCGCGAGGTTGCTGCGACCTGTGAGAAGCCGGTTCTGCTCTATTCGATCGGCAAGGACTCGGCTGTTCTGCTGCACCTCGCCATGAAGGCGTTCTATCCCGGCAAACCGCCATTTCCGCTGCTCCATGTCGATACGACCTGGAAGTTCCGGGACATGATCGCCTTCCGCGACCAGACCGCCAGCCGGCTCGGGCTCGACCTGATCGTGCATATCAACGAGGAGGGCGTGCGCGCCGGCGTCAGCCCATTCGCCTCTGGCTCGCGCCTGCACACTGACGTGATGAAGACGCAAGGGCTGAAGCAGGCCCTCGACAAGCATGGCTTCGACGCGGCCTTCGGCGGCGCCAGGCGTGACGAGGAGAAGAGCCGGGCCAAGGAGCGGGTGTTCTCGCTGCGCTCGGCCCAGCATCGCTGGGACCCGAAGAACCAGCGGCCCGAGCCCTGGCGGCTGTTCAACACGCGCAAGGCTCAGGGCGAGAGCTTCCGCGTCTTCCCGCTGTCCAATTGGACCGAGAAGGACGTCTGGGACTACATCGCGCTCGAGAACATCCCGGTGGTGCCGCTCTATTTCGCCGCGCCGCGCCCGGTGGTTCGCCGGAACGGCGCCTGGATCATGCGCGACGACGAGCGCATGGAGCTGCTGCCCGGCGAGCAGCTCGAAACCCGCATGGTCCGCTTCCGCACGCTCGGCTGCTACCCGCTGACCGGTGCGGTTGAGAGCGAGGCGGCGAACCTCACAGATATCATCGCGGAAATGCGGGCGTCGCGCTCTTCCGAGCGCGAGGGGCGTGTCATCGACCATGACGGCTCCGGCTCGATGGAGCAGAAGAAGCAGGAAGGCTATTTCTGATGGCGGCGCTCGCAAAGTTGAAGGGCCAGCCCGCTCCGGCTGGCCAGCCGCATCCCGCTAATGACCAGGGCCAGAACACCGAGGGCAGCGCTCGTGCGCTCCTGCGCTTCATCACCTGCGGCTCGGTCGACGACGGCAAGTCGACGCTGATCGGCCGCATCCTCTACGAGGCTGGCGCGGTCTTCGACGACCAGCTCACCGCGCTCGACTCAGATTCCCGCAAGTTCGGCACGCAAGGCGCGGCGCCGGACTTCGCCCTCCTTGTCGATGGACTCTCGGCCGAGCGCGAGCAGGGCATCACCATCGATGTCGCCTATCGCTATTTCTCGACCGACCAGCGCAGCTTCATCGTCGCCGACACGCCCGGCCACGAGCAGTATACCCGCAACATGGCGACCGGCGCCTCGACCGCCGATCTCGCCATCATCCTGATCGACGCTCGCAAGAGCCTGCTGCCGCAGACGCGGCGGCACTCCTTCATCGTCTCCCTGGTCGGCGTCCGTCATGTCGTCGTCGCCGTCAACAAGATGGATCTGGTCGGCTATGACGAGGCGGTCTTCCGCCAGATCGAGCAGGACTATCGCAAGGCGGTCGCGGGCCTGGGCTTCGCCAGCATCGACTTCGTCCCGGTCTCGGCCCGCGACGGCGAGAACGTCACCAGCCTCTCCAGGCTGACGCCCTGGTATCGCGGGCCGGCGCTGTTGCCGCTGCTCGAATCCGTCGTGGTCACCGCCGAGGCTGAGGTCGAGGCTGGCTTCGCGCTGCCGGTGCAATGGGTCAATCGGCCCGATCTCGACTTCCGCGGCTTTGCCGGCACGGTCGCGCGTGGGCGCGTGCGTGTCGGCGATGCGGTCGCGGCATTGCCCTCCGGCCGCCGCAGCACGATCGCCCGCGTCCTTGCGCCATCAGGCGATGTCTCGCAGGCCAGCGCCGGGCAATCTGTGACCGTGACGCTCGCCGACGAGATCGACATCTCGCGCGGCGACGTCATCGCTTCGGTCACGCATGCCCCGGTGGTGAAGCAGGAGCTGCAGGCGCGCCTGCTCTGGACCGGCGAGGCGGCCTTGCGCGAAGGCGGCGAGTTCATCCTCAAGCTCGCCACGGCGACCGCCAACGCCCAGATCGTGCGGCTGCATCACAGCGTCGATATCGAGAGCTATGCCGAGGCGCCGGCCGAGAGCCTCGCCATGAACGGCATCGGCCTGGCGACGCTGACGCTCGACCGGCAGCTCGCAGTGCTCGACTACACAAGCAGCCGCGAACTCGGCGGCTTCATCCTGATCGACAGGCTCGGCAACCAGACGGTCGCCTTCGGCTTCGTCGAGACGCGTGCGGCTCCGAATAAGGCTCGCTCGAGTGCTGAAACGGGGGGGATAGCCCGCACCGCGCTGCGTCTCGTCGGCTGGCGTGGGGCTCAGGAGCGGCGCGCCTGGCTGGAGGCGGTGAGCTGGCGTCTGGCGAGCGGGCTGTTCGTCTTCGCCGCCGTGGCGCTCCCAACTGGACAATGGGCTCTGGCAGCCGCGCTAGGGCTCGGCGATATCGTGCTGCGTCCGCTGCTGAAGGGTTTGCATGCCCGGCTGTGGGCGAGAAGGGCGCCGCCTGCACTCTATGACGGGGCGGGAATCTGAGACTTAAGAGCGCCGGACGGCCTTCTGCCGGCCCGGCGTTGCGCAAGCGGTGACTAAGCCGCCTGGGAATAGGTCGCGCCAGCGGAAGCCTTTGCTCCGAGCTGGTAGGTCTGGCCATAGGCTTCCGACGCGCCGGTGATCTCAGCCGGCGGCGGTGGCGGAGGCGGCCGGTGCGAGGCCCGTTCCTCCATCTGTTTCTTGAAGTCGGCCATCTCCTCCTTGGAGACCTTGCCGTCCTTGTCCGCATCCATCGCGGCAAAGAGACGGCTGAGCAGGCCGTTCGAGCTGTCTCCGTCGGGTGCGACCGCCTTCAGGAATTCGTCCTTGGCGACGCTGCCGTCTGAATTGGCATCGAGCTTGGCGAAGTAGTTCTTGTCCTCGCCATCCTTGGCGTCGGTCTTGGCCGTCGTCTTGGCGTTGGCCGTGTCCGACTGGAGCATCAGCAGGAGCGCCTGCATCTGCTGGTCGGCCTTCTCCGCCTTGGCCTTGAAGGCGTCCGATTCCGCCTTGCTGACCGAACCGTCCTGGTCGGTGTCCATCGCCTTGAACAGTTTCTCTGTCTTGGCGCTGTCGGCGCCTTTCGGCGCGCCTGCGGAGAATTCGGCGAGGTTGAGCACCCCGTCGCTATTGCCGTCGAGCTTGTCGAAGCTCGGCGGCTTTCCTGGCGGTGGCGGGCGAAAGCCCCCAGCGCCGCTGATACTCGTCATGCGATACTCCTGACGATTCACCGCCCGGATCAGGCGGCGCCGTCGAGTATCGTGGCTAATTCTTGGTAAATTCCTACGGAGGGATTCAGCCTGCCAGCACTGCCGTTGCCTCGATCTCGACCATCGCTTCCGGCTCCACCAGTGCGGCGACGGCGACCACCGCCATGGCCGGGAAATGCCGGCCGAAATTGGCGCGGTAGGCCGGCCCGAGCTCGGCAAGGCTGTTGCGATAGGCTTCGATGTCGGTGACATACCAGGTCAGCCGCACGATATCCTCGACCTTGCCGCCGCCGGCCTCGACCACGGCCTTGATGTTGGCGAGCGTCTGACCGACCTGCGCGACGAAGCCCTTGGCGAAGACGCCCTCGGCATCCCAGCCGACAAGGCCGCCTGTCATCAGTACCTTGCCTTCGGCGACCATGCCGTTGGCATAGCCGCGCGGCTGCGGCCAGCCTTCGGGCAGGACGGCGCGGGCGCGGCGCGAAACAGGATCGGTGGGCGGCGTGCCGCTGGTCATGATGTGATCTTTCTCAAGCAATAATCAGGAAGCCGAGGCTTCCTGGCGCGCGATCTCGCGCAGGGCGAAACGCTGCAGCTTCCCGGTAGAGGTCTTCGGCAGGGTTGTCACGAAGGCGATGGCGCGTGGGTATTTGTAGGGCGCGATCGACGCCTTGACATGGTCCTGCAGCGCCTTGGCCAGTGCGGCATCGCCGCTGAAGCCATCGCGCAGCAGCACATAGGCCTTCACGATCTGGCCGCGCTCGGGGCAGGGCGCGCCGACGACGCCGCATTCGGCCACGGCCGGGTGGCTCAGCAGGCAGGCTTCGACCTCGGGCCCGGCGATGTTGTAGCCGGCCGAGATGATCATGTCGTCGGAGCGGGCCTGGTACCAGAAATAGCCGTCGCCATCGCGCAGATAGGTGTCGCCGGTGACGTTCCAGCCATCGAGGATGTATTTGGCCTGGCGCGGGTCGGCGAGATAGCGGCAGCCGGTCGGGCCACGTACGGCGAGCCGCCCGGGCGTGCCGTCCGGCACCTCCTTGCCATCCTCGTCGACGATCTTCGCCTCGTAGCCGGGCACCGGCAGGCCGGTCGAGCCGGGCCGGATTGTCTCGCGCGGCGCGCCGATGAAGATGTGCAGCATCTCGGTTGCGCCGATGCCGTCCATCAGCGGCAGCCCGGTCGCTGCTTGCCAGGCATCGAAGGTCGCCTTCGGCAAGGCTTCGCCGGCCGAGACGCAGATGCGCAGCGATGACAGGTCGCGCTCGCCGAGCTTGCCGAGCATGGCGCGATAGGCGGTCGGCGCGGTGAAGCAGACCGTCGCACGATAGCGCTCGATCGCTTCGGCAAGGTCGGGCGGTGCGACCTTGGCCGGCAGCACGCAGGCGGCGCCGATCCGCAAGGGGAAGAGCACGATGCCGCCGAGGCCGAAGGTGAAAGCGAGCGGCGGCGAGCCGATGAAGCGGTCGTCCGGAGCTGCCTGCAGCACGCGCGCGCCATAGGCATCGCAGATCGCCAGCAGGTCGCGCTGGAAATGCATCGTGCCCTTTGGCTCGCCGGTGGTGCCGGAGGTGAAGGCAATCAGGCAGACATCGTCCTGAGCCGTGTCAGCCGGCTCGAAAACCTCATAGCCGGCTTTCGCCATCAGGGCTTCGAGCGCACCGTCGCTCCATGTGACGACGGTCGAGAGTTCCGGCGCAAGCTGTTGTGCTGCCTTGAGTTCGTCGACCAGTGTGGCGTCGCAGAGCGCGAGCCCGATCTTCGCCTTGCGGATCGGGTAGGCCAGCTCGCCGGCGCGCAGCATCGGCATGGTCGCGACTACGACGCCGCCGGCCTTCAGCACCGCGAAATAGGTCGCGACCATCATCGGCGTGTTGGCGGCGCGCAGCAGCACGCGGTTGCCGGGCACCATGCCGAGATCGCGCGTCAGCACATTGGCGATGCGGTTCACGGTGTCGGCGAGCGCCTGATAGCTCCAGCTCTCGCTCGGTCCGATCACCGCATCGCGAGCCCCACGCCCCTCCGCGACATGGCGATCGACGAATTCGGTGACGACGTTCAGTCGCTCCGGATAGCTCAGCCCGGCGGCTGCGAGGTCGAGGCGCGGCCAGCTCTCGCGCGGCGGCAGGTTGTCCCGCGCGAAACTGTCGACATGTCCCGACCGCATGAAATCTGCGGTACCCATCTCGTTCCCCTGGCTCTCTCGGCCTTACTTCAGCAGGTCGCGCGCGATCACGACCTTCTGCACCTCGCTGGCGCCCTCGTAGATCCTGAGCGCCCTGATCTCGCGATAGAGTTCCTCGACCTTGACCCCGCGGGTGACGCCGAGCCCGCCATGGATCTGCACGGCGCGGTCGATCACCTTCTGGGCATTCTCGGTTGCGACCAGTTTGGCTAGCGCCGCCTCACGGGTGACGCGGGCAGCGCCCCGATCCTTGGTCCAGGCGGCGCGGTAGACGAGGAGGGCGGCAGCATCGACCTCGGTCGCGCTGTCGGCGATCGCCGCCTGCGAGAGCTGGAGGTCGCCGAGCGTGCCGCCGAAGAGCTTGCGGTTCTTGGCGTGTGAGACCGTCTCGTGCAGGGCCCGGCGGGCGAAGCCGAGCGCGGCGGCACCGACCGTCGAGCGGAAGATGTCGAGCGTCGCCATCGCCACCTTGAAGCCATCGCCCGGCCCGCCGATGCGGTTCGCTGCGGGGATGCGGCAGCTATCGAAGCGCAGCGTCGCGAGCGGGTGCGGCGCGATCACGTCGATGCGCTCGGCGATGGTAAGGCCGGGCGTATCGGCCTCGACCAGATAGGCGGAGAGGCCACGTGCACCCGGCGCCTCGCCGGAGCGGGCGAAGACGACGTAATGGTCGGCGATGCCGCCATTCGAGATCCAGGTCTTCTCGCCGTCGAGGCGGACATGAGTATTGCCGTCCGGCCTCGCCGAGGTCGCCAGCGCTGCGACGTCGGAGCCGGCCTCCTTCTCGGAGAGGGCGAAGGCGGCGATGCTCTCGCCGCGCGCCACCGCTGGCAGGATACGCGCCTTCATCTCGGCCGAGCCGGCGACGCTGATCGAGCCGGTGCCGAGCCCCTGCATGGCGAAGGCAAAATCGGCGAGCCCGTCGCGGGCGGCGAGGATCTCGCGGGCGAGGCAGAGCGTGCGCACATCGAGCGCGGCATGCAGACCGCCATATTCGGCCGGCACCGCTGCCTTGAGGAAACCGGCTGCGCCCAGCGCCTTCACGCGGGCCCTGCAGGCCTCGTCGACGTCGTCATGCGGCAGGCCGGGCAAGGTGGCGTCGGCCCAGGTGGAAAGTCGCTCCGCGAAGTCGCGGTGATGCGCCTCGAAGAAGGGCCAGTCGAGCGTGTCGCCAAGAATACCGACGCCAAGAATGCCGATGCCGAGCGAAGCCATCTCAGTTGCCCTCGAACACCGGCTTCCGCTTCTCGGCGAAGGCGTGGTAGGCGCGGGCGAAGTCCTCGGTCTGCATGCACAAAGCCTGCGCCACCGCTTCCGCCTCGATCGCGGATTCGACCGACATCGCCCATTCCATTTCGAGCATGCGCTTGGTCATGGCGTTGGCGAAGGTCGGCCCGTCGGCGAGCTCGGTGGCGAGCGCCTGCGCCTCGGCGAGCACGCTCTCGCGGGCGATCAGTCGATTGAGGAAGCCCCAGCGCTCGCCCTCCTCGCCCTTGAGCACCCGGCCGGTGTAGAGCAATTCGGCAGCGCGGCCCTGGCCGATGATGCGCGGCAGCATCGCACAGGCGCCCATGTCGCAGCCGGCGAGGCCGACGCGGTTGAACAGGAAGGCGATCTTGGTCTCGGCCGTGCCGAGACGCAGGTCCGAAGCCATGGCGATGATCGCGCCGGCGCCGGCGCAGATGCCGTCGATCGCGGCGACCACGGGCTGCGGGCAGGCGCGCATCGACTTGACCAGCTCGCCGGTCATCCGGGTGAACTTCAGCAGGTCCTTGGTGTCCATCGCCACCAGCGGCCCGATGATCTCGAAGACATCGCCGCCCGAGGAGAAGTTGCCGCCGGCGCCGGTGACCACGATCGCCTTGACCGCCTCCTCCTTCTGCGCCGCCAGGAAGAAATCGGTGAGCTCGCGATAGCTCTCGAAGGTCAGCGGGTTCTTCTTCTCAGGCCGGTTCAGCGTCACGGTCGCGACCTTGCCGGCGACCGAGAGCTGGAAATGCTGCGGCGTGAAGCCGGAGAGCGGCAAGGTGACAGGGTTGGCGCTGGTCATTCGTTCTCTCCCGCCGCGGTCGGCGTGCCGTTCTGGCGGTTGCTGATGGCCTGGTGCAGCGAGGTCTTGACCCCGCCGAGCAGGCGGAAGAGCTGGCCGATCTCGGTCGGTCCAAGGCCGGCGAAGAGCTCAGCGATCCAGTCCTCATGACGCTCGGCCATCGCCTTGAAGGCGCGCCGGCCCTGGGCGGTCAGCGTCAGGACCTGGACGCGCCGGTCCTGCGCCGCCGGGCGCTTGTCGACCAGCCCGTCGGCGAGCAGGCCGGCGACGACCGCCGTGACGTTGCCGTTCGAGACCATCAGCCGCTGCGAGACCTCGCCGACGGTCATGCCGGTCGTCGATTTCTCCAGCTGCGCCATCAGGTCGAAGCGCGGCAACGTCGTCTTGAACTCTTCGCGCAGCCTGGTGCGGATCTCGCTCTCGATCAGGGTCGAGCAGGTCAGCATCCGCAGCCAGAGCCGAAGCTCGTCCTTGTGGTCGCCGGGGCGCTCGCTCGCCTTGGTCTCGCGGTCGAGCAGGGGGGCGGTGGACGGAATCTCCATGATCAGAACTCCCCGCCATTGATCAGGACGGATTGGCCGGTGATGCCGCGGCTCTGTGGGCCACAGAGATTGAGGACTGCGGCCGCGACTTCCTCCGGCGTGATCAGCCGGTGCTGCGGATTGTCCTTGGTCAGCTCAGCCAGCGCTTCCTCGCGGCTCTTGCCGGTCTTGGCCGCGATGGTCGTCAGGCTGCTCGCGACCATGTCGGTATCGGTATATCCGGGGCAGACGGCGTTGACGGTGACCCCGCTGCGCGCCGTCTCCAGCGCCAGCGAGCGCACGAGGCCGACGACCGCGTGCTTGGCGGCGACGTAGGCGGAGACGTAAGCATAGCCGCGATGGCCCGCAGTGGAGGCGATGGCGATCAGCCGGCCGGAGCGGCGCTCGGTCATGCCGGGCAGGGCCGGGCGGAAGCAGTTCACCGTGCCGATCAGGTTGATCTCGACCATGCGCCGGAACAGGTCGGCGTCGCTGCGTTGGAAGCTGGCGCTTTCGGCCGCGCCGGCATTGGCGACGACGATGTCGAAGGGCTGCCCCGCCGCGAGCCCGGCCATCACCTCGCGCACCGCTGCTTCGTCGGTGACATCGACGGAGTGGGCGGCATCGGCGACACCGGCGAGCACGGCCTGTTGCAGGATGCCGTCATTGCGGCCGATGATCGAGACGCGGGCACCGGCCTGGCGCAGACTGGAAGCGATAGCGCGGCCAATGCCGCGTCCGCCGCCACTCACCAGGGCATGCTGTCCCGCCAGAGCCGATGCCATGCCGTTCACTCCCTCTTGGCAGTCAATATATTTTAGGTCTGAAACATTTTGCAAGAGGCGAGGGGGAGTTGCACGTTGGCACAGAATAATCCGAAATATCAGGGTTTTATGCATGTTCACGTTGAGTTTCGCCAGTGTGATCAGCGGCTCGACGCTAACTTCTGACCGGAGGCTTGAGCCAAAATTATTTTAGGTTTAAAATGATTTTGCGAGCCAAGGAGGGTGTCATGCGCATTGCGGTGGTAGGCGGCGGGCCGGCAGGCCTCTATTACGCGCTGCTGATGAAGCGGGACTGGCCCGAGCTCGACGTGACTGTCTTCGAGCGCAACCGCCCCGACGACACCTTCGGCTTCGGCGTCGTGTTCTCCGACCAGACGCTCGACCTGTTCAAGGCGGCCGACCTGCCGAGCTATGAGGCGATCGTCCGCAGCTTCGCCTATTGGGACGATATCGAGATCCATTTCAAAGGCACGGTCCGCCGCGTCCCCGGCAACGGCTTCTGCGGCTGCTCGCGCCGCACGCTGCTGATGCTGCTGCAGGAGCGGGCGCGCCAGGTCGGCGTCAAGCTCACCTTCTCGCAGGAGATCGAGGATGTCGCGGCGTTGAAGCGCGACTACGATCTCGTCGTTGCCGCCGACGGCATCAACAGCCGCATCCGCGAGGGTGACCGCGAGCGCTTCGCGCCGCAGGTCGATCTGCGGCCGAACCGCTTCGTCTGGATGGGTTCGACCCGGCCCTTCGACGCCTTCACCTTCTTCTTCAAGCAGACGCAGCATGGCGTCTTCATCGCCCATTGCTACCAGTACGAGCCGGGGCAATCGACCTGGGTGCTGGAGACCGACCCCGAGACCTTCGCCCGCGCCGGGCTGGAAGGCCTGGATGAAGCCGGCACGGCCGCTTTCCTGGAGGAGGTCTTCGCCGAGGAATTGCAGGGCCACAGGCTGATCGCCAATCGCTCGCTCTGGCGCCAATTCCCGATGATCCGCTGCAGCAATTGGGTGGTCGACAATGTCGTGCTGCTCGGCGACGCCAAGGCGACGGCGCATTTCTCGATCGGCTCCGGCACCAAGCTCGCCATGGAGGATTCGATCGCGCTGCACCGCGCCTTCCACCGCGCCGGGCTCGACGTCAAGGCGGCGCTCGCTGCCTTCGAGACCGGGCGGCGCGAGGAGGTCGAAAAGACCCAGCATGCCGCCGACGTCTCGCTGGTCTGGTTCGAGCAGCTCAAGCGCTTCTGGGATTTCGAGCCGTTGCGCTTCGCCTTCGGCCTGATGACCCGCTCCAAGGCGATCACCTACGACAACCTCGCTCTGCGCGCCCCGGAGTTCGTCGCGGCGATCGACAGGCTGGTTGCCGACGATCTCGGCGCCGCCCAAGCGACGCGCCGCGACGGCACGCCGGTGCCGCCGGCTTTCCAGCCCCTCCATCTGCGCGAGATGAAGCTGGCGAACCGCTTCGTCGTCTCGCCGATGTGCCAGTACTCGGCTGAGGAGGGTCTGCCGGGCGACTGGCACCTGATGCATTACGGGGCCCGCGCCATCGGCGGGGCAGGGCTCGTCTTCACCGAGATGACTTGCGTTTCGGCCGATGCCCGCATCACCCCCGGATGCACCGGCCTCTACAACGACACGCAGGAAGCGGCCTGGAAGCGCATCGTCGACTTCGTCCACGCCAACTCCGCCGCGAAGATCTGCCTGCAACTCGGCCATGCCGGCCGAAAAGGCGCAAGCAAGCTGATGTGGGACGGGATGGACCGCCCACTCGCCGAGGGCGCCTGGCCGATCGTCTCGGCCTCGCCGCTGCCGTACTACCCGGAGAGCCAAATTCCGCGCGAGATGACCCGCGCCGACATGGACCGGGTCAAGGCCGACTTCGTTGCGGCAGCAAAGCGCGGCCTGCGCGCCGGCTTCGATATGCTGGAGCTGCACTGCGCCCATGGCTATCTGCTGGCGAGCTTCCTCTCGCCGCTGACCAATCAGCGCAGCGACGCCTATGGCGGCTCGCTCGAAAAACGTCTGCGCTTTCCGCTCGAAGTCTTTGCTGCGCTGCGCCTGGCCTGGCCGGCCGACAGGCCGATGTCGGTGCGCATCTCGGCTACGGATTGGCAGGAGGGCGGCATCAGCGCCGAGGATTCGGTTGCGATCTCCGAGGCCTTCGCTGAGGCCGGCTGCGATCTCGTCGACGTCTCGACCGGGCAGACCACGCCGCGGGCCCGCCCGCTCTATGGCCGCATGTTCCAGACCCCGTTCGCGGACCGCATCCGCAACGAGGCTGGCGTCGCGACCATGTGCGTCGGCGCCATCACCTCGGCCGACCAGGCCAACACCATCGTCGCCGCCGGCCGCGCCGATCTGGTCGCACTCGGCAGGCCGCATCTGGCCGATCCGTCCTTCGTGCTGCGTGCCGCCGCCTGGTACGGCGCCGACGTTGCCCAGCCGGTGCAATACCAGCCCGGCAAAGACCAGCTTATGCGCAACACGCCGCGCGAGCGCGAGGAACTGCAGGAACTCAAACTCAAGGCCAAGCCGAGCCGGCATGGCGATGCGCCGGCCGATGCGACGACTGCGCCGGCAGCACGAGCGGCGGAATAATCGGGAACCCGATCTCGCGGCCGAAGGTTGATCTTCGAACTCATTGATCAGGTTCGGAGATTTGCCATGACTGCCAGGATGACGATACTCGCCCTGCTGACGACGGTCGCGCTCACGGCCGCCGCCGTGGCGCAGACGCCTCAAGCCACCAAGCAGCCGGACAATTCAGGCGTCGGCCCCAAGACCACGCATCCGAGCCAGGTCGACAAGGGTCAGAACATGATCCTGCCGTCGGCCGGACAGGCCGGGCAGTCGGCGGCGCCGACCATGGTCTATGACTGCAAGAACAAGCCGCAGGATTGCACCACGCCGCCATCTCCCGGTGACAAGAGCAGCGCACCGAAGCAATCGACGCCGAAGAATTAGAGGATGATATTGCACTTGCGCAATTTATGATTGGCTCGATGCCGCCTTCATGGCGTGGGCGCAAAGACTATATCGGTGGGCAACGCAAGCGCCTCGTCAGATGAGGTGCGCAACCAAGGGGCCCGCACCATGCAGCTCACCGGCATCCACCATGTCACCGCCATCACCGCACAGGCAGCCCAGAACCGGCGCTTCTATGTCGAGACGCTCGGCCTGCGCCTGGTCAAGAAGACGGTGAACCAGGACGACACCTCCGCCTACCACCTGTTCTATGCCGATGGCGCCGGCTCGCCCGGAACCGACCTGACCTTCTTCGATTGGCCTACGTCTCCGGCCAAGCGCGGCACGCATTCGATCACGCGCACCTCGCTCCGGGTCGCCAGCGAAGCCTCGCTCGACTTCTGGCGTGAGCGGCTGACGGCGGCCGGCGTGGCGGTCTCTGACACGCGCCTGCTCAATGGCCGCGCCGCACTCGATTTCGAGGATCCGGAAGGCCAGCGCCTGACGCTCGTCGTCGATGGCGGCACGATCCCCTTCGTCGCCTGGGAGAAGAGCCCGGTTCCGGCCGAGCATCAGATTCGTGGCCTTGGTCCGGTGACGATCTCGGTGCCGCAGATCGAGCGGACCGAGCTCGTCCTGACCAAGCTGCTCGGGCTGGAGCGCCTCGCGGATTATCGCGACGCGGCCCACGCTACCGGCGACATCCACGTTTTCCGGATCGGCGAGGGCGGCCCGGCCGCCGAGCTCCATGTCGCGGTCGAACCAGGCCTGTCTCCGGCGCGCGAAGGCGCCGGCGGAGTCCATCACCTGGCGCTGCGCACACCGAGCTTCGGCGAATACGATGAATGGGCCGAGCGGCTGCGCGCCTCGGGCTACCCGAACAGCGGGCCGGTCGATCGCTTCTATTTCCGCTCGCTTTATCTGCGCGAGCCGAACGGGGTGCTGATCGAGATCGCCAGCGACGGGCCGGGCTTCGCCACTGACGAGCCCTTCGAGACGATGGGCGAGGGGCTGTCGCTGCCGCCCTTCCTGGAGTCGAAGCGGGCGGCGATCGAGGCCGGTCTCAAGCCTCTGGCCTGACGAGGTCAGGTCCGCGAAAACGCGCTGCGGCCCGGTTGGCCGCAGCGCGACTGACTCTGCGTAAATTTGTTTTGATTCATCGGGAATTAACCAAGCAAGGGCTGAATGAGCCTTGTGAGGTTGGGGCCTCCCGAGACTGACGAACGGGCCACTGCGGTCTGCCCAACGCGCGATCGAGCGCACGGCGAGATGCGTAGGGTACTGCGCCGTCACGGGACGCCTGCACGGTGTCCCGAGGCGTTGCGTATGCGTAGCTCGAATCAATTTGCTGGCTATTCCTATAGCTTGAAACGCCGGCGTGGCAGTCCCTTCATCCGTCTCGGCGTGCTCGTGGCTGTCGCCGGCGGCGCGATGGCGGGTGTGTCGGCCTGGTCGAACAGGCCTGCCGAGCAGGCGGCGACAGCAGCCCCCCCAATCCAGAGACAGGCGCAGGCGCATCCAGTCGCCAGCCATGGCGCGACGCCGCTGCTGCGCCCCGGCTACGTCGTTGGTTATGTCCCGCAATCATTCGCCGACAGCGCGCCGCTCTCCGGCCGTTTCCAGTCGGCAGCGCTCGCTCCGCAGGCGGTCGTGTTCGATCCCGAGACCACCGGCTCGATCGCGCCGGCCGAGCCGGTCGCCCCGAGCGTGGCGACGACCGTGGTAGCAGTCCAGCCCGCCACGACTGAGCCATCGCGGATCGCTCTGATCGCGCCGCGGCCTGTGCCGCGTCCGTCCGACCTGAAGCTGCCGACGCCGGCCGAGCCGCGCGTCGCGACACGTGCGACCTCGCGCCAGGGCAAGGACGTCATCGCCAAGGCCGAGCCCGCCGCCGACAACCGTAACTTCTTCGAGAAGCTCTTCGGCGTGAACGCCAATGCGCCGCAGAGCTCGGGCGAGCGCCTCGCCTATGCCGCGCCGCAGGACGACATCACCCAGCGCAGCGGGCGCGGCAGCGGCCTGACCGTCGCCCCGGCGCCGATGCCCGTGCCGATGTCGTCGGCGACGCCCGCTGCCAGCGGCAAGACCGCGGTCTACGACATCAGCGCGCGTGTGGTTTATCTGCCCAATGGCGAGCGGCTGGAGGCCAATTCCGGACTCGGCGACATGATGAACGATCTGCGTTTCGTCCATGTCCGGATGAAGGGGCCGACGCCGCCGCATGTCTACAATCTGACCGAGCGCGAGGCTCTGTTCCACGGCGTGCGCGCCATCCGCATGCATCCGGTCGGCGGCAGCGGCAAGATCTTCGGCCGTGCCGGCCTGCTGGTGCACAACTACCTGCTCGGGCCGCGTGGCGACTCGAATGGCTGCGTCTCGGTGAAGGACTATGACCGCTTCCTGCAGTCCTTCCTGCGCGGCGAGATCAAGCAACTGGTCGTCGTGGGCGGGCGGGGCTGAACGCCCTGCCGGGCTTGCGCCGCTGGAGCGCGGCTGTTCTGATCGCCGGATGACGAGATCGGCCCATCTTGCGACATCCCTGCTGGCGCTTGCTGCGTTGGCGCTTCCTCTGGCGGTGGCTGCTCCAGCCGCCGCCGAAGTGCGTTTCGGCAACAATGTCCGCATCGGCGGGCACGATGTCTCGAACCAGCGCTTCGATCGCCGGAACCGCGGCGTCTACCACATCTACGAAGGCCGGCCGCGCAATCCCGGCTGCACCTGGCGGTCGGATGGCCGGGGCGGGCGGGTTAAGGTCTGCCACCTTCAGCGCATCAGGCCGCGCTGACGAACGAATAAGGGCCAGCACGCAGCTGACCCCTGACCCAATTCCCCAGTTCGAGCAGCGCGCAGGGCTCCGGAGTTGCCGAGGCCCCGCACCGAACGTCTGTTTCAGAACTCTTCCCAGCCTGCGTCACCGCCGCGAGCGTTGACGACCTTGCGGGCAGGGGCCGGCATAGGGGCGGGTACAGCACGTTCGCGACGTGGTGCTGGCCTCTGCTGGGCAAAAGCGGCTTCAGCCAGTTGCTGCAGGCGTCCGGGTTCAGAGGCGCCAGCCAATTCAAATGCAGCCGGCTGATGCGACAAGGCCGCAGCGCTCTCATTGGTCCGGAAGCCGGCGACCAGGGCGTTGAGCTCGCCGATCTTGCTCGACAGCGCGCCGGCCGAGGCGGCGCTCTGTTCGGCCAGGGCCGCGTTCGCCTGGGTCATCTCGTCCATATGCGCGACGGTCTGGCTCATTTCCTCGATGCCATTGGCCTGCTCGCTCGAGGCGGCTGCGACCTCCGAGACGGTCGCCTGGACGCTCTGCGAGGCCGAGACGATGCGGGTCAGCGCGTCGCCGGCCTGACGCACCAGCTTCACGCCAGCATCGACCTCGGTGTTCGAGGAAGAGATCAGGCCGGAGATGTCCTTGGCCGCCTCGCCCGAACGCTGGGCGAGCGACCGGACCTCCGAAGCGACGACCGCGAAGCCCTTGCCGGCATCGCCCGCCCGCGCGGCCTCGACCGCTGCGTTGAGCGCCAGCAGATTGGTCTGGAAGGCGATGTCGTCGATCACGCGTGTGATGTCGGAGATCTTCTTCGAGGCCTGCTCGATCCGCTCCATCGCCGAAACGGCGTCGGTGACGATGTTGCCGCCGGCCTGCGCCACCTGCATCGCTTCGCCGGCCTGGCGCACTGCCTGCTGGGCGGCCTGGGCGGCAGCCTTCACCGAAGCGGCGAGCTGCTCCGTCGTCGCCGCACTCTCTTCCAGCGAGGAAGCCTGTTCTTCTGTCCGCTTGGAGAGATCGTCGGCGCCCATGTTGATCTCGCGCGCCGACAGGCCGACATCGGCCGACATGGTCTGGATCGTGCCGACAGTCGAAGACAGGCGCGCCAGCGTCTCGTTGATCGCGTCCTTCAATTCGGCGAAGCGGCCGCGATAGGCGGTCGGTACCTGATTGGTCAGGTCGCCGGCGGCAAGCGCCTGCAGTACCGCGACGAACTCCGTCGTGGCATTGTCGACCACTGCGTTGATCTCGTTGATCCCCGCGACCAGCTTCTGCATCTGCTCGTCGCCGTGATCGATCTGCAGCCGGGCCGAGAAATCGCCGGCGGCTGCGGCTGCGACGACCTCGCCGACATCCGACACCACCGAGGCCATCGCATCGGCCGAGCGGATGCGCGCGGCAGAGGCGGCGCGCTCCTGCTCCTGCAGCAGCGCGACCTGCTCGGTGCTCTGGCGCAGAACCGAGACCGCCCGCGCCATCTCGCCGATCTCGTCGCGGCGCTTGGTGTGAGGGACCTCGATCTGGGTCTCGCCCGCGGTCAGGCGGCTCATCGTCCCGCCGAGGTCGACGAGAGGGCGGATGATCGAGCGCCGCGAGAAGATCAGCGCGCCGAAGATCGCGCCGCCGAGCACCACGACCAGCGCGACCGGCAGCCAGGTCCGCACCTGCCCCGAGAAGGCGCTGGAGGCCGCATCGACCTCATTGGCGAGGGTTTCATTGAAGCTGCTCAGCGACGTCAGCTCTTCCTGCAGCGTCGCGCGGTTCTTCTTGCTGGCGTCGCTGTTGCCCCAGGCTTCCGCCGCGCGGGCCGAGATCTCACGGACCATGCGCGTCGTCTCCAGCCGGATGGCGACGAATTCGCTGATCAGCGCGCTGATCTTCTCCATGCGCTCGCGCTCGGCCGGGGGGATGAGCTTGGCGAGATCCTTGCGGCGCTCCTCGACCCTGGTCAGGCCGCCCTCGATCGTAGTCGCGGCGATCCCGGCGAAATGCGGGTTGCGGGCGGTGTAGACGAGGTAGGAATCGGCGACGACCAGATTGACCGCGGCATTGAGCCGCTCGGCGGCGAGGGCGATGTGGTTCTGCTGCGACGAACGGTCGTTCATCGTGTCGATGCGGGTCATCGCCAGCAAAGCGCAGCCGAGTGCAACCAAGGCGCCGGCCGCGACAATCGCGATCAGCCCCAGAATCTGGGTCCTGATGGATTTCATGATGTCCCCTCGCAGGCCGCTAGTTCGACTGCGGCGCTGCAAGGTAACGAGAGGCTTTGAATCCGGAGTTAACCGTGACTCGTCTCAGCCCTCGGTTGCGCTTGCTTTCTTGGGCTTGGCGCTCTTGGCCTTCGCCGGCGCCTTCTTGGCGGCCGCGGGCTTCTTGGCGGGCGCCTTCGCCTTGCTCTTGGCGCCGCCGCCGGCCGCTGCCTTGGCGTTGACCAGCTCGATCGCCTGCTCGGCGGTGATGCTTTCCTGCGCCATTGTCTTCGGCAGGGTAGCGTAGACCTTGCCCCAGGCCACATAGGGGCCGTAGCGGCCGGCCTTGACCTCCATCTTGCCGCCCTGCGGGTGCTCGCCGAGATCGCGGCCCGGCGTTGCAGCGGCGTTGCCGAAGCGGCGACCGCCCGCGCCACTCTCCTTGGCGACGATCAGGTCGATCGCCCGGTTGGCGCCGATGTCGAGGATATTGTCGTCCTTGTCGATATTGGCGTAGGTCTTGCCGTGCTGGACGTAAGGCCCGTAGCGGCCGATGCCGGCGAGGATCGGCTCGCCGCTGGTCGGATGCTTCGCGACCTCGCGCGGCAGTGAGAGCAGAGCGAGCGCCTTCTCCAGCGTCAGCGAGCCGACGGTCTCGCCCTTGGGCAGGCTCGAACGCTTCGGCTTCTCGCCGTCGCCGAGCTGGATATAGGGGCCGAAGCGGCCTTCGCGCGCGGTGACCTCGAGATCGGTGACGGGATCCTTGCCGAGCGTGCGCACGCCGTTGACGACCTGCCCGCCCTCGGCCGAGGCCTCGCCATCGGCGGCGGAGGCGCTGAGCGGGCGGGTGAAGCGGCATTCGGGATAATTCGAGCAGCCGACGAAGGCGCCGAACTTGCCGAGCTTGAGCGAGAGCGTGCCGGTGCCGCAGACTTGGCAACTGCGCGGATCGCCGCCATCCGCCCGCGGCGGGAAGACGTGCTCGCCCAGGATGCCGTTCAGCGCCTCCAGCACGTCGCCGACGCGCAGCTCCTTGGTCTCGCCGATCGACTTGGTGAACTCGTCCCAGAACTCGCGCAACAGCGCCTTCCAGTCGACATCGCCGCTGGAAACCAGGTCGAGCTTCTCTTCCAGGCTGGCGGTGAAGTCGAACTCGACATAGCGCTTGAAGAAGGATTCGAGGAACGCGGTGACCAGCATGCCCTTGTCCTCGGGCACCAGGCGCTTCTTCTCGACGCGGACATATTCGCGGTCGCGCAGGGTGGCGAGCGTTGCGGCATAGGTCGACGGCCGGCCGATACCGAGCTCTTCCATGCGCTTGACCAGGCTCGCTTCCGAGAAGCGCGGCGGCGGCTCGGTGAAGTGCTGGTCGGCGGCGATGGCGCGCTTCTCCAGCGGGTCGCCGGCCTTCATCAGCGGCAGCTTCTTCGAATCCTCGTCCTCTTCGTCGTCCCGGCTCTCCTGATAGAGCGTCAGGAAGCCGTCGAAGAGCACGACCTGGCCGGTGGCGCGCAGTTCGAGTGCGCGGGCGCCGACCTGGGCGGCGATATCGACCGTGGTGCGCTCGATCGAGGCCGATTCCATCTGGCTGGCGATGGTGCGCTTCCAGATCAGCTCATACAGCTTGGCCTGCTCCGGCTCGAGATGACGCGCGACCATGGCGGGCAGGCGGCCGAGATCGGTCGGGCGGATCGCCTCGTGCGCTTCCTGCGCGTTCTTGGCTTTGACGGTGTACTTGCGCGGCACGCCCGGCACGTAATTGTCGCCGAATTCCTTGCCGATGACGCGGCGCGCCGCCGCGATCGCCGAGCCGTCCATGTCGACGCCGTCGGTACGCATATAGGTGATCAGGCCGACGGTCTCGCCGCCGATGTCGACGCCTTCATAGAGGCGCTGCGCCACCTGCATGGTACGGGCCGGCGCCATGCCGAGCTTGCGCGAGGCCTCCTGCTGCAAGGTCGAGGTCTGGAAGGGCGGCTGCGGATGGCGCTTGACCGGCTTGGCCTCGACCTCGGCGACCGAGAAGCGCGCGGTCTCCAGCGCGGCCTTGAAGGCGTGCGCCTCCTCGCCCGTGCCAATGTCGAGGCGGGTGATTTTCTTGCCGTCAGCGCCGGAGAGGCGGGCGTCGAAGGTCGCGCCGCTCTGGGTCGCGAGCGTTGCGACCAGCGACCAGTATTCGCGGGCCCGGAAGGCCTCGATCTCACGCTCGCGGTCGCAGACCAGGCGCAGCGCGACCGACTGCACGCGTCCGGCCGAGCGTGCGCCTGGCAGCTTGCGCCACAGCACCGGCGACAGCGTGAAGCCGACGAGATAGTCCAGCGCCCGGCGGGCGAGATAGGCGTCGACCAGCGCCTGGTCGATCGGGCGCGGATTGGCCAGCGCCTTCTGCACGGCGTCCTTGGTCACGGCGTTGAAGGTCACGCGCTCGACCGGGATGCCCTTGATAGCCCGCTTCTGGTTCAGCGCCTCCAGCACATGCCAGGAGATCGCCTCGCCTTCGCGATCCGGGTCGGTCGCGAGGATGACCTTTTCGGCGTTCTTCGCCGCGCGCGCGATCTCGGCGACCTGCTTGGCGCCGCGCCCCTCGGTCTCCCACAGCATGGCGAAGTCGTTCTCGGGATCGACCGAGCCGTCCTTCGCGGGCAGGTCGCGAATGTGCCCGAACGAGGCGATGACCTCGTAGTCGGAGCCCAGATACTTGTTGATCGTCTTGGCCTTGGCCGGCGACTCGACGACGAGGAGCTTCATGACGCTTTCGATCTCGTAGGCAAGGAGCGGGGCGGCATTGGCATGCCGGCCTCGCCGAACTTGGCGCGGGGCGCGTTGATAGCGGTTCGGGATTGCGCGCGAAAGTGGTTCACGCGGCCGGTCCTGTCAAACCCGATTCTGCTTTTCGAGGGCAGGGTGGTCAGGTTAGGTCACCAGCCAACGCTGTTTTTGATGTATGTCATGGAGAGCCCCGCATGTCGTCGCAGAACAGGACAAGCCGGCTGACCTCGCTCGATATCCGGGGGCGCAAGGGCGGCGAGCCGCTCGTCGCCCTGACCGCCTATACGGCGCCGATGGCGAAGATCGTCGACGAGGTCGCGGACATCGCCCTGGTCGGCGACTCGCTCGGCATGGTGGTCTACGGCCTCGACAGCACGGTCCCGGTGACGCTGGAGATGATGAGCCTGCACGGCCAGGCGGTGACGCGCGCCACGACGCGCTCGCTCGTCGTGATCGACATGCCCTTCGGCAGCTATGAGGAAAGCCGGGAGCAGGCCTTCCGCAACGCTGCCAGGCTGCTGAAGGAAGCCGGTGCCGGCGCGGTGAAGCTCGAAGGTGGGCAGCGGATGGCGGAGACGGTCCGCTTCCTGGTCGAGCGCGGCGTGCCGGTGATGGGCCATGTCGGCCTGACGCCGCAGGCGGTCAACACGCTCGGCGGCTACAAGGCGCAGGGTCGCAGCAAGGCTGAGTGGCCGGCGCTCATCGCCGATGCGACGGCAATTGCCGATGCCGGCGCCTTTTCCCTGGTGGTAGAGGCGGTGGCCGAGCCTCTGGCTGTCGAGATCACCGGACGGATCGCGATCCCGACCATCGGGATCGGCGCCTCGGCGGCCTGCGACGGCCAGGTGCTCGTCCTCGACGACATGCTCGGCCTCACCGGCCGTGTGCCGAAATTCGTCAAGGCCTATGGCGACTTGGCAGGGCAGGCGCGCGAGGCGGTTCGGACCTATGCCGCCGAAGTGCGCGGCCGCCAGTTCCCGGGCGAGGCGCATATCTACAGCCTGAAAGCCGAGTGACCCACAAAGAAGCTGCGCGCCGCCTTGCGCCGGCCACGACTCGCCCCTAAACAGCGGTCTTCAAATGACATCGACCGCACCGCTCTATCCGCACCGGCACCTCCTCGGGATCGAGGGGCTGTCCCATTTGGATATCGAAGCCCTGCTCGAGCGCGCCGAGACCTATGTCGCGCTCTCACGGCAGATCGAGAAAAAGACGGCGACGCTGCGTGGCCGCACCCAGATCAACCTGTTCTTCGAACCCTCGACGCGGACGCAGGCCTCGTTCGAGCTGGCGGGCAAGCGGCTCGGCGCCGACGTGATGAACATGTCGGTCGGCTCCTCCTCGGTGAAGAAGGGCGAGACGCTGATCGACACCGCCGCGACGCTGAACGCGATGCGGCCCGACATCCTGGTCGTGCGCCATCACGCCGCCGGCGCGGTCAATCTGCTCGCCCGCAAGGTCGATTGCTCGGTGGTCAATGCCGGCGACGGCGCCCATGAGCACCCGACGCAGGCGCTGCTCGACGCGCTGACGATCCGCCGCAATAAGGGCCGCATCGCCGGGCTCACCGTCGCGATCTGCGGCGACATCCTGCATTCGCGTGTCGCCCGCTCCAACATCATCCTGCTCAGTGCGCTCGGCGCCAAGGTGCGCCTGATCGCGCCCTCGACACTCCTGCCGGCTGGCGTCGAGCGCATGGGCGTCGAGGTCTTCCGCGACATGAAGAAGGGGTTGGAGGGCGTCGATATCGTCATGATGCTGCGCCTCCAGCTCGAACGCATGAACGGCGCCTTCGTCCCGTCCTCGAAGGAGTATTTCCGCTATTTCGGGCTTGATCGCGACAAGCTCTCGCTGGCCGCGCCGGATGCGCTCGTCATGCATCCCGGCCCGATGAACCGCGGCGTCGAGATCTCGTCCGAGGTGGCGGACGGCGCCCAGTCGCTGATCCGTGAGCAGGTCGAGATGGGCGTCGCCGTGCGCATGGCGGTGCTCGATGCGCTCGCGCAGCATCTGCCAAATGGCTGAGCGCGATGGAGCTCTTCCTCGCCTGGCTGCTGCGTCAGATGCACCGGGCTCGGATCGTCTTCGTCGGCCTCTATCTCCTGGTCATGGCCGGCTTCATCTATGCCGAGCCGCGCTCGGCCTGGACCTGGCTGATCGTGCTGCTCGGCGCTCTGCTCTGCGTCGGCATCTGGGGGCTGGTCGGGTTCTGGCATTATGTTTTCACGCAGCGCCGCGAGCGCATGAACGAGGTCGAGCGTAGCGATGGCTGACAGCAGCGAGCAGACGAGCAGCTGTGCGATCCTCGGTGCGCGGCTGGTCGATCCCGCCTCCGGCCGCGAAGGCGTCGGCAGCGTTCTGATCCGCGACGGCGTAATCGCCGACGTCCACTGGGGCGGCGACCGTCCGGAACTGCCGGCCGATATCGCGACGGAGGACGGCCAGGGCCTTGTGTTGGCGCCCGGCCTCGTCGACCTGCGCGCCTTCCTCGGCGAACCCGGCGCCGAGTTCCGCGAGACGCTCGGGACGGGTTCGCAGGCTGCTGCAGCCGGCGGCGTCACCACGGTGATCTGCCGCCCCGATACCGATCCGCCGATCGACGACCCCTCCGTCATCGACTTCATCAAGCGCCGCGCCCGCGACAAGGCGATCGTCAACGTCCTGCCGGCGGCGGCCCTGACCAAGGGGCTCGCCGGCAAGGAGATCACCGAGTTCGGCCTGCTGTTAGAGGCCGGCGCGGTCGCCTTCAGCGACGGCGCCAACGGCGTGCGTAACCCGCAGCTCATGCGCCGCGCCATGATCTATGCCCGCGATTTCGACGCGCTGCTGATCAATCATGTCGAAGACCCCGATCTGCGCGGCACCGGCGTGATGAACGAGGGTGAGTTCGCCAGCCGCAAGGGCCTGCCGGGCATTCCGCACGAGGCCGAGACGGTGATGCTGGAGCGCGACCTGCGCCTCGCCCGCGCCTCCGGCGCCCGCTACCACGCCGCCATGGTCTCCTGCTCGGATTCGCTCGCTTTGGTCCGCCGGGCAAAGGAAGAGGGGCTCAACGTCACCTGCGGCGTCTCGATCAACAATCTCTGCCTGAACGAAAACGACGTTGGCGAATACCGCACCTTCTGCAAGGTCTCGCCGCCGCTGCGGCACGAGGACGAGCGGTTGGCGATGATCGAGGCGGTGGCCGAGGGACTGGTCGATGTCATCGTCTCCGACCACGACCCGCAGGATGTCGAGACCAAGCGCCAGCCCTTCGCCGAGGCGGCCAATGGCGCGCTCGGCATCGAGACGCTGCTGCCGGCGGCACTCAGGCTCTATCACGGCGAGCAGATCGGCCTTGCCTCGCTGTTCGCCGCCCTGTCGAGCCGTCCGGCCAAACTGCTCGGTCTCGGCTGCGGCCGGCTGGCGGCCGGCGCGCCGGCAGATCTCGCCTTGATCGATGTCGACGCGCCTTTCGTCGTCGACAAGCGCAAGCTTAAATCCCGTGCCAAGAACTCGCCCTTCGACGAGGCGCGGCTGCAAGGGCTGGTCCAGGCGACCTTCGTCGGTGGCCGGGTGGTCTATCGCAGCGAACCCGCGTAAGTTCGACCAAGACGGGCAGGGGAGGTTGCATGGCTGAGGCGTTCGCTTGGGCGTATCCGAGCCCGATGGGGCTCGCCGCGCTCGTCCTCGGCTATCTCTTCGGCTCGATCCCGTTCGGCATCATCCTGACGCGGCTGTCCGGCGGCCCGGACCTGCGCACGATCGGTTCCGGCAATATCGGCGCGACCAATGTCCTGCGCACCGGCAACAAGAAGCTGGCGGCGCTGACCCTGCTCGGCGATATGCTGAAAGGCACGGCGGCAGTGCTGCTCGCCGGCTGGTTGCTCGGCGGCAAGAACGCGGCGCTGGCCGCCGGCCTCGGCGCCTTCATCGGCCATCTCTTCCCGGTCTGGCTGCGTTTCAAGGGCGGCAAGGGCGTCGCCACCTTCCTCGGCATCCTGATCGGGCTGAAATGGTCGATCGCGCTGATCTTCGCGGCGGTCTGGCTCAGCATCGCCTATCTGACCAAATATTCCTCGCTCTCGGCCCTGATCGCCAGCCTGCTGACGCCGCTGCTGCTCTGGTTCTGGGTGCGCGATGTCCAGATGGCGGGGCTGATGGCGATCCTGGCGCTGCTGCTCTGGTTCATGCACCGTGAGAATATTGCCAGACTGCTCTCCGGTCGCGAGGGCAAGATCGGGCAGAAGGGCTGAATGGCGATGGCCGGTTTCGCTCTCGACGACCGGCAACGCCTCGACTGGCTCCGACTGATCCGCAGCGAGAGCATCGGCCCGCGCACCTTCCGCACTCTGGTCAACCGCTTCGGCGGCGCAGCGGGAGCGCTCGACGCCTTGCCGGAGCTCGGCCGGCAGGCCGGACGAACGCTCAGGCTGTGCACGCCAGCCGAAGCCGAGCGGGAATTCGAGGCGCTGCGCCGGCGCGGCGTCCATCTGATCGCGCTCGGCGAATCCGCTTATCCCGTGCCGCTGCAGGCGATCGATTCGGCGCCGCCTCTGATCGCAATCGAGGGCGATCCGGCCGTGCTGAACCGTCCCTGTGTCGCCCTGGTCGGCTCGCGCAATGCCTCCGCCGCCGGGCTGAAATTCACCGCGACGCTGGCGCGAGAACTGGGCGAGGCCGGTTTCGTCGTCGTCTCCGGGCTGGCGCGCGGTATCGACACGGCCGCACATCAGGCGAGCCTGGAGAGCGGCACGATCGCCGTGCTGGCCGGCGGCCTCGACGAGGTCTATCCGCCGCAGAACATCCCGTTGCTGGACCGCATCAGCCAGCGCGGCGTTGCGCTGAGCGAGATGCCGCTGGGCTGGGTGCCGCGCGGGCGTGATTTTCCGCGACGCAACCGGCTTGTCTCGGGTTTGGCGCTAGGGACGGTGGTCGTCGAAGCCGCGCGCAAATCCGGCTCGCTGATCACCGCCCGCTTCGCCAATGAACAGGGGCGCCAGGTCTTCGCCGTGCCGGGCTCGCCGCTCGATCCGCGCGCCGAGGGCGGCAACCACCTGATTCGCGAAGGCGCGATCCTCTGCGCCGAGACGGCGCATGTCGTCGATGTGCTCGCGCCGATGCTCCGGCAAGGCGAGCTGTTCGGGTCTGCGCCCATTCTGGCGCGCGAGGAGGCCGGTCCGGAGCGCCGAAAGGAAGCGCTCTGGGACGAACTCGATCTGCCAGATATCTCACCAGCACCGAAGCTCGAGCTCGAGCGTGAGCCCTTGCCGCAGGAGAGCTACGTCGAAGACGCTCCCCGTCGACGCCTGCTCGACCTGATGGGGGCGACGCCGATGGCGATGGACGATCTCGTTCGCGCCAGCGGCCAGCCGGTGCGCGAAGTCAGCCGCATCCTGCTGGAGCTGGAGCTGGAAGGGATGGTTCAGCGCCACGCCGGAGGTGTGCTCTCGCGGTCGGCCTGAGTATCCAGGACCGCGTGATCAGCCCGCCGTTTCGCCCCAGCGGCAGCGCTCGCGCTCGGCCTCCGCCGCCGCGAGCTCCAGAAAGGTCACGAGCAGGTCGAGATCGGCGGCGCGGGCCTCGTCGCCGAGTTGGGCGAGCGTCCTCGCCGCCTTGACGGCGATGTCGCGCTGCAGATCACGCTGGCGGGCTCGTTTCTCGACGAGCAACTGCAAGGCCAGGGCTTCGAGTTCGCCGTAGACCTGCTGGCCTTGCGAAGAGAGCAGGTCGCTGCGAGGGTAGGCGGTCGTCGGAGAAGCCGGCATAGGGCGCTCCCTTCAGGTTGCTTATTTCTATTTTTGCAACCTGTAGTTTAATAATCTGCAAAAGTCGCAGGCCTACGGCTAGATGTCGGGATCGGCCGTTTCGCCGAGCTGCAATTGGCAGGTCCGGCGATTGATCGCAGCCTCCAGCCGCGTCATCTCGACGAAATAGGCGAGGCTGCTGAGCTGCGCTGCCCGGGCCATCGCGCCGAGTTCGATACTGATCTCTTCGATATAGGATGCAACTTCCAATTGCATGCGCGCCAGCGCATCCATGTTATGCGGACCGGGCGAGGCCGAAACCCTGCGGCCGATACCGGAAACTCGGGGCAACCGATTGTCATCCTGATAGATTTTATCCTCCTTGATTCGCCGCGATGTTGCTTTCCTCATCTCGCCCACCCCCGTGGCCGCATTAATTGCAGGAAACGAACCGGCGTTCGACGACGCTATTCTTGCTACTCGATTTCCGGAAATGCAATCACTGCGTGTAATAAATTTCTCGGGAGGAACACTTTCCAGCAGGGCGCGTTGATCATCGGTCGCAATTTGGCCGCGATTGGTTCAGGCCCGGTTCAACCGGGGCGAGCTAGATCAGGCGTCAGGGCGGTGATCCGCCGAAAGGAGAATGCCATGTCAGTTTTCGGAAAGAGCCGCTTCCTCGTGACGCTCGCCGTCGCCGGCAGCGTTCTGGCGGCAGGCCTGACGCCCGTCATGGCGGGCGAGACCCGCCCGGTCGGCTTCGACAAGAGCCGCCTCGATGCGGCGCAGGCCGACTACTCGCAGTATTATCGTCGCGGCTGGCACCGCGGCAATCGCGGTGCGGCGATCGCCGCTGGCGTCGGTCTCGGTATCTTGGGGGCGGCGGCGATCGCTGCCAGCCGCCCGACCTATGCCGAGCCGGTCTATGGCTATGATGACGGCTACTATGACGAGCCGGTTTATGTGGCGCCGCGTCGCTACTATGCGCCGCGCTACTACGCCCCAGACAATATCCGCGACCCGGCCGGCGGCAGCTATCGCTGAGCGGCGGCCGAAACAAACAGCCTTAATCAATTCTGAACGCCTAATGCCTAGGCTTCGAAGGGTCGCTCTCGCCACATGACGGGAGCGGCCCTTTTCACGGCGTATGGGAACTCAAGGTTCCGATCCCGGAGCCGCCGCCTTGGAGAAAGACGATGAAATCCTCGCTCAAGACGCTGCTGTCCGGCTGCGCTGCGGCCGCCCTGGCGGTGCTCTGCTCCGGTGCGGCGATGGCTCAGTATTATTCCGATGACGGCTATGGTCGTCGCCGCGGCTATGACAGGGGTTATGACAACGGTTACGACCAAGGCCGCCGCGACAGGGGCTATGGTCGCGACGATCGCGGTTATGGACGCGACGACCGACGCTATGGCCAGGACGGTGGCGGCTATCGGCGCGGCCCCAATCCCAGCAACCCGATGGCGGGCATGAGCATCGACGATCAGAAGCGCGCGATCAAGAACCATCGCGATGCGCAGAAGAAGGCGATCAAGCGCGGCTACGTCATTCCGTAGTCCAGCCGTCCTCCGGCTCGTCTCCGTCCGATGCGAGATGGGCGAGCCGGTCGAGCGCGCCCTGCAGAATATAGGCGGCGGCCATCTTGTCGACGACGGCAGCCCTCCGGGCGCGCGAGGCGTCGGCATCGAGCAAAGTGCGGGTGACGGCGAGAGTCGACATGCGCTCGTCCCAGAACACGATCGGCAGCGCCGTCAGCGGCGCGAGATTGCGTACGAAGGCGCGGGTCGACTGGACCCGCGGCCCTTCCGTCCCATCCATGTTGAGCGGCAGGCCGATCACCAAGCCGGCAATTGCATGCTTCTCCGCCACTTTCAGCAGCGCCGTAGCGTCCTGGCGGAACTTTATGCGCTGGATCGTCTCCAGCGGCGTCGCGATCCGGCGTTCGACGTCGGACAGAGCGAGCCCGATCGTCTTGGTGCCGAGGTCCAGCCCGAGCAGGCGCGCGTGCTCCGGCAAGGTGAGGAAATGGTCCAGGGCGACGAGATTGCTCATCCGCCGCCGGTAGCATGAGCCGCCCGGATAGGCGAGCGGCCCATGTGAGCATTTTCGAGCGAAGTGGATACCAGTTCGCGTGAAGAAAATGCGATAAAACAGAAGCTTGGAGCCTTTCCGCAATTCGAAGAATGCGGGAAGGCTCCAATTCAGTTGGCGGTCTGGGGCGTCAGTCCGGCCGCCTTCAGCGCCGTTCCCCACTTGGCGACCTCGGCGGCGAAGCGCTTGGCATGGGCCTCGCGCGTCCATTCAGCCGTCGGGAAGGCGCTGGTGCCGACCGCTTTGAAGCGCTCGAGCACGGCCGGGTCCTTCAATGCCGCCTGCAATGCGCCATTGAGCTTGTCGAGCGCTGCGGCCGGCGTGCCCTTCGGCGCGTAGAGCCCGTGCCAGATCGTCATGTCGATCTCGGTGCCAGCTTCGCGCGAGGTCGGAACGTTCGGCAGCACGCCGAGCCGCTCCGGCGAGGTCACGGCATAGGCGCGGATCTTGTCGGACTGAATCTGTGGCACCGCCGTGGTCGACTGGTCGCAGAGCACGTCGACCTGGCCGCCGACGAGGTCGTTCATCGCCGGCCCCGTGCCGCGATACGCGACCTGGGCGAGCTTGACGCCCAGTGCCTGCGAGATCAGCACGGCACACAGATGCGCGTTCGAGCCAACGCCCGCATGGGCGACGGTGAGCTTCTCAGCCTGCTGCTTGGCGTAGGGGAAGAAGGCCTTGCCGTCGACCGGAGGCAGAGCGAGCTTGCCGGCGATCACCATCGGCCCGGTGTTGACAAGCCCGACCGGTGCGAAGGCGGTCTGCGTGTCGTAGCCGAGATTGGCGTAGAGGGCCGGCGCCGCGGCGAGCGCGAGGTGGTGGATCAGCAGGGTGTGCCCGTCCGGCTCGGCCGCGACGAGGCGCTTGGCGCCGGCCGTGCCGCCGGCACCGGCGATGTTCTCGACAATGACCTGCTGGCCGAGCGTGCGGCCCATATGCTCGCCGAGCAGGCGGGCGATCACGTCGCTGGGGCCGCCGGCGGCGAAGGGCACGATCAGGGTGATCGGTTTGGTCGGGAAGCTTTGCGCTGGAGCAGCTGTGCCTAGTCCGAGCAGGGCCAAGCCTGCCAAGGCGCCGCGGCGCGTCATGAGGAATCTGCGGACATATGCGATCATTCGTTTCCTCCAATAGGGTGGCCGCTCTGCGTCGGCTTGGTCGAAATCTCGTGGCTCTTGGTCCTCGAGCTTGGTTCACTCGCTTTCGAGCGTAACTTTAGGAATGGTTGGCAACAAATTGATCTTGCGTCGATACGAATGACCGGCGCTTCAATGAACTGGCGATTCGGGGACGGCTCAGCGCAGGTCCGACAGGTAGTGAACCTCCTGGGTCAGGCACAGGCTGAGCCTACGCTCGACGGGCGTGCCGTCGAGCGACAAGGCGATGCGATCGATCTGCAAGGCGGGCTGGCCGGCAGCGACACCGAGCGCGGCGGCATCCTCCGGGGAGAGCGCCACCGCCTTAAGCCGCTCGCGCGCATTGGCGATGGTGATGCCATAGCGCCCGGCATAGAGGCTGTAGAGATTGTTCGGGATCGGCCCGCTCTCGAGCCCCGGGAAGAGCTGCTGCGGCAGGCTGAGCGTCTCGACGATCAGGGGAGCGCCATCGAAGGCGCGCTGCCGGCGGATACGGATAACGGCGGCACCCTCGGCGAGGTCGAGTGTTGCGCGCTCGGCCTCGTCGGCGAGGTCGGTCGTCACCGAAAGCACGACGCTGTCGGGAAAGCGCGGCGCGCCCTGGTCCGGCGCCAGCTTGAAGAACTGGAACAGGATGCGGCGCTCGTCATGCTCGGCGACGAAGGTGCCGCGGCCCTGGCGCCGCACGACGAGGTTCTCGGCGGCGAGCTCGTCGAGCGCCTTGCGTACTGTGCCCTGGCTGACGCCAATCTCGGCAGCGAGCTGCCCCTCGCTCGGCAAAATCGCGCCGGGAGCCCAGACGCCATCCATCAGTCGGCGCACGAAGATCGCCTTTACCTGCCGATAGAGCGGCCGGAAGCCCAGCGTCTCCGGCGTTTCGGGCTCTCGGGGCTGTCCCGTGATTTCGAGCTTGTGCACACTCATATGTCTTATATAAGACTTGGGTGCAGCCGCGTCGAGCCCGATTTCACGAACTCGGCCACGGTGTGATGATCACGGGAAACGGTCAGGGATATCAGCCATGAGCAAGCCGCATCTGCTGGTGCACGAGAAGAAGGACACGGTCGGCGTCGTCGTCGTCGAGGGCCTGAAGGCCGGGACCGACATGCTCTGTGTCGTCACTCACGACAATTCCGACTTCCGCCTCGCCGCCAAGATGGACATCCCGATCGGCCACAAGGTCGCGCTCAAGGACATCAAGAAGGGCGATACGATCTGGAAATACGGCCAGGACATCGGCAAGGCCATCGCCGACGTCGGCAAGGGCGAGCACCTCCACGTCCACAACGCCAAGACCAAGCGCTGGTGAGCGCCGGCCCCCACTCATTCCGATTCTAGGGCTCCCATCGGGTCGAGCCCCAACGTCCAGGAAACGCCAATGTCCTCCATCGTCGCCAATTTCGACCTCGTCAAAGGCAAGCTCGCCCGGGTGAAGGGCCGCAAGATCGAGGCCCCCGAGTTCAAGACTCCCTTCGTCAAGCGCCCGACCGGCCGCAGCCTCGATTCCTTCATGGGCTGGCGCCGCGAGAACGGCCGCGTCGGCGTGCGCAACCATGTGCTGCTGCTGCCGCTCGACGATCTCTCCAACGCCGCCTGCGAGGCCGTCGCCAACAACATCAAGGGCACGCTGGCGATCCCGCATGCCTATGGCCGCCTGCAGTTTGGCGAGGATCTGGAAGTCCATTTCCGCACGCTGATCGGCACTGGCTCGAACCCGAACGTCGCCGCCGTCATCGTCATCGGCATCGAGGACGGCTGGACCAAGCGCGTCGTCGACGGCATCGCCAAGACCGGCAAGCCGGTGGTCGGCTTCGGAATCGAGGGGCATGGCGACATCGCCACCATCGCCAAGGCATCCTATGTCGCCAAGGAATTCGTGCAGTGGGCGACCGAATTGCAGCGCGTGAAGTGCGGCATCGAGGAACTCTGGGTCTCGACCAAATGCGGTGAATCGGACACCACCACCGGCCTGTCCTCCTGCCCGACCGTCGGCAACATGTACGACAAGTGGATCCCGCGCGGCGTCTACGGCGTCTTCGGCGAGACCTCGGAGATCACCGGCGCCGAGCATCTCTGCAAGGCGCGCGCGGCCACGCCGGAGGTCGGCGAGCGCTGGTACAAGATGTGGAAGGCCTATCAGGACGACGTCATCGAGGCCCACAAGACCGACGACCTCTCCGATTCGCAGCCGACCAAGGGTAACATCGCCGGCGGCCTGACCACGATCGAGGAAAAGGCGCTCGGCAACCTCGAGAAGATCGGCCGCGAGTGCAAGTTCATCGACATCCTCGAGCCGGCGCAGGCGCCGGAGAAAGGCCCCGGCCTCTACTACATGGACACCTCCTCGGCGGCGGCCGAGTGCGTGACATTGATGGCGGCGGGCGGCTATGTCGTGCACACCTTCCCGACCGGGCAGGGCAACGTCATCGGCAACCCGATCGTTCCTGTCATCAAGATCACCGGCAACCCGAAAACCATGCGCACCATGCCCGAGCATATCGACGTCGACGTCTCCGGCATCCTGCGCCGTGATCTCACCATCCCGCAGGCCGGCGACGCGCTGATCGAGAACATCGTGCGCACTGCCAATGGCCGTCTCACGGCAGCCGAGGCGCTCGGCCATCGCGAGTTCTCGATGACCAAGCTCTATCGGAGCGCCTGAGCAGCGGCGTCTTCGTGCGCGACGAGGCGAAAGACGTGTCGGACAGCATCGTGTCACTGCACGCACCGGGGCGGGACGTTTTGCCCGCCTATGTGCGTGCTTTGGAGGCGGGCTGGTCACCGAACACGATGCGCGACGTCGCGCCCGAGCAGCTCGCCGAGATCGCTGCCGACCCGGACGCCTTCCTGTCAGGGCTGAATCGGGGCGGCGGCAAGATCCGTCTGCACGACGGCAGCGAAGTCGATCGGCTGCCCGGGATCATCCGCTGGGTCATCGCGGCTGATCAGCCGGAGCGGCCCTTCGTCGGCAGCATCAACCTGCGTTGGCAGGAGGATGAGGCCGGCAGGCCGGTCACGGAGCTGCCGGCGCATGTCCTTGGCCATATCGGCTACACCATCCTGCCGAGCCATGCCGGCCGTGGCTATGCCAGCGCGGCTCTGGCGGCCGTGCTGGCCGAGGCCCGCCCGCTGGGCCTGCCCTTCGTCAAGATCACCTGCGATGCCGACAATCTGGCCTCGCGACGGATCATCGAGAAGAATGGCGGGCGTTTCGTCGAGAGTTTCGTCGCTCCGTTCTACGGCCCCGGAGAGCGTCTGATGTATCGGATCGATCTGCAATCATGACCGAAACGGCGTCGCTGCGGCTGGCGAATGGACTCGGCCGGTTCGTGCCCGGCATCGCCCTGTCGGCGGCGGTTGCTGTCGCCTCCGTCCTGGCCGAGCCTGTCCTGAAGCAGCTCGCGGGCGGCCGCATCGGCCTGCCGGCCGTGGTGATCGCGCTGGTGATCGGCATGATCCTGCATCCGGTCGCGAATACGCAGCGCTTCGCGCCGGGCATGACCTTCTGCGTCAAGAAGCTGCTGCGCTGGGCGATCGCGCTGCTCGGCCTGCGCGTCGCGCTCGGCGACATCATTGCCCTCGGCCTGGGCACGGCGCTGCTCGTCATCGTCTCCATGGCCCTGACCATCGTCGCCGGCTTCCTGCTGGCGCGCCTGCTCGGCCGCGAGCCCGGCGTCGGGGCGCTTGGCGGCGTCGCCACGGCCGTCTGCGGTGCCTCGGCTGCGCTCGCCACCTCGACAGTGGTGCCCGATTATCGCGATAAGGCCGCCGACACCGCCTTCACGGTGATCGCGGTCAACGTGCTCGCGACGGTCGCGATGCTGTCCTATCCGCTGATCTGTGCCTGGCTCGGCTTCTCTCAGCAGCAGACCGGGGTGATGCTGGGAGCGACCATCCACGATGTCGCGCAGGTCGTCGGTGCCGGGCAGGCCGTCTCGGACGAGGCAGCGAACGCGGCGGTGATCGTCAAGCTCTTCCGGGTCTTCCTGCTGCTGCCCGCGGTGCTGATCGTCGGCTGGTGGCTGACCCGCCATGGCGAGACTCATGGCGATGCCAAGGTACCGGTCCCGGTCTTCGCCTTCGTCTTCCTGATCATGTGCCTGGTGAACAGCCTGCTGAGCACGCAGGCCGGGCTTGCGGGCGTCTACCAGCCGATCCGTGACCTTCTCCTTGAGGTCTCGCGCTGGGGCCTGCTGATCGCCATCGGAGCGCTCGGGCTCGGCACCTCCATTGCAGCCATGCTCCGGCTCGGCTGGCGCCATCTTGCGCTTATCATCGGGACGACCCTCGTTATTCTCGTCGTCGCCACGGGCGGGCTCGTCCTGCTCGGCTGATCGGATCTCACTGCGGAAACAGCCATGACTGATATCGTCATCACCGAATTCATGGACGAGGCGGCCGTGGCGGCGCTGAAGGCGCGCTACACCGTGCATCATGATCCGGACCTGTTCTCCAAGCCGGACGAGCTCGCGCGGCTGGTGGCGGAGATTCCGGCGCTGATCGTGCGCAACCAGACGCAGGTGCGCGGCGCTGTGCTGGCCGGCGCGAAGAACCTCAAGGTCGTCGGTCGTCTCGGCGTCGGGCTCGACAATATCGACATGGAGGCCTGCTCGGCCCGCGGCATCAAGGTCTTCCCGGCCACCGGCGCCAACAGTCTCTCCGTGGTCGAATATGTGATCGGTACGGCGATGACGCTGCTGCGCGGCGCCTATTTCGCCAATGCTGCCATGCTCGCCGGTGAATTCCCGAAGACGAAGCTGATCGGCCGCGAGATCGCGGGCAAGCGCATGGGCCTCGTCGGCTTCGGCGCGATCGCCCGCGACGCGGCGCGGCATGCCAGGGCGCTCGGCATGACCGTTGCGGCCTATGACCCCTATGTTCCGGCCGGCGATGCCTGGCAGGGCATCGAGAAGCTTGAGCTTGACGCGCTGCTGTCGACCTCGGACGTGATCTCGATCCATCTGCCGCTGACGCCCGAGACGCGCGGGCTGATCGGCGAGGCGGCGTTCGCAAAAATGAAGCCCGACGCTATCCTGATCAACGCCGCACGCGGCGGCATCATGGACGAGGCGGCGCTGGTCGCAGCATTGAAGGGCGGGCGCCTTGGCGGCGCGGCGCTCGACGTCTTCGAGCAGGAGCCGCTCAAGGCCGACGGCGCCAAGATCTTCGCCGGCGCGCCCAATCTGATCCTGACGCCGCACATTGCCGGCAATACGGTAGAATCGAACGGCCGCGTCTCCGGCCTCGTCGCCGAGCGGGTGATGGCGGCGCTGGAGGGCAGGGCATGACAAAGCTCTCGCTGGAAGCGGCCGAGCAGAAGGTCGCGGATCTCTTCATCGAGGCCGGTGCCTCGCCCGCCAATGCGGCGTCCGTCGCGCTGGCCCTGGTCATGGCCGAGGCGGACGGGCTCAAGGGCCACGGCCTGTCGCGCGTCCCAACCTACATTTCCATGCTGCGCTCAGGCAAGATCGACGGCCAGGCCGTACCGATCGCCCGCCAGCCCAAGCCCGGCGTGCTGGCGATCGATGCCGCCCATGGCTTCGCCTATCCGGCGATCGACCTCGCCGTGATCGAATTGCCCGAGATCGCCCGCAGGCAGGGCATCGCCGCCGCGCCGATCCGCCGCTCCAACCATTGCGGCGCCGCCGGCCTGCATGTCGAGCGGCTGGCCGAGCAGGGCCTCGTCGCGCTGCTCTTCGCCAACACGCCCGGCGCAATGGCGCCCTGGGGCGGCGCCAAGCCGGTCTTCGGTACCAATCCGATCGCCTTCGCAGCACCTCTGGCCGGTCGCGAGCCGCTAGTGATCGACATGGCCCTGTCCAAGGTGGCGCGCGGCCCGATCGTCGCGGCAAAGCAGAAAGGTGAGGCGATCCCCGAAGGCTGGGCCCTCGACGCCCAGGGCAAGCCGACGACTGACCCGGCCGCCGCAATCGCCGGCACCATGGTGCCGCTCGGCGATGCCAAGGGCGCGACGCTCGCCATGATGGTCGAGATCCTCGCTGCGGCGCTGGTCGGCACGCACTTCGCCTTCCAGGCGTCGTCCTTCCTCGACGACCAGGGCGGCCCGCCCGACACTGGCCAGCTTATCCTCGCCATCGATCCGGCCAGCATGGGCGGCAACTGGTTCGCCGAGCGCATGAAGCTGCTGACCCACGCGATCGAGGAGCAGTCGGGGACGCGGCTGCCCGGCATGCGGCGCTATGCGCTGCGAGCCAAGGCCCGCGCCGAGGGGATCGAGGTCTCCCTCTGAAGTTCGGCGCCGCAGCGGGCAGCATGACGCTGGGGAATAATGCCGCGACTTTTAGCGGACTCTCTCGCGAAAACTGAAGAACCCTGGAGCTATTCACGACGGCGATGCGGCCGACGACATGGCTGCATGGCTTTCGCTTTGGGGGGACTATGAAGACGATGCTCATCGCCGCGTGTGCTGCGGCGTTGCTGGCCGGCTGTCAGACGACAGAGCAGGCGGCCCAGACCATGCGCAGCGAATGGGTGGGAGAGAGCGCCGATTCTTTCTTCGTTGCCAATGGTCCGCCGGTTTCGAGCTTTCCGCGCGACAGTGGTGGCCAAATCTATACCTGGCGCGGGGGCGAAGCGAGCATCGTCCGGCCCGGCAGCTACCAGACCCGGCGCGTCCCGACGCAGACGCTCGACGGCCGCCGCAGCACCACGACGACGGTGACTTATCAGCCGCCGCAGCGCGTCAACTATGTCTGCGAGGCTCAGATCGCCGCCGATGCGCAGGGCCTGATCGAGTCGATCCGGATCAGCCGCGACAGCGGTGGGATGTTCCTGTCCTTCTCGCGCTGCAGCGAATTGTTCAATCGGGGTTAGACGAAGTCGAATCGGTCAACGTCGACAAGGCCTTTGTCTGTGATCTTGAGATGCGGGATCACCGGCAGGGTCAGGAAGGCGACCTGCAGGAAGGGCTCGGCCAGCACGACGCCGAGCGCCTTCGCTGCGGCGCGCAGGCCCTCCAGCCCATGCCGCACCGTCTCGAAGGGCTGGTCGCTCATCAAACCGGCTACCGGCAGCGCCAGCTCGGCCGTGACCTTGCCGTTGTCCGCCACCGCAAAGCCGCCTCCGGTCGCGATCAGCCGGTTGGCCGCCGCCGCCATCGATACCTCGTCGACGCCGACGACACAGAGGTTATGGCTGTCATGGCCTACGGATGAGGCGATGGCGCCGTGCTTCATGCCGAAGCCGTGGACGAAACTTGAGGCGATGCCGCCATTGCGACCATGGCGTTCGATCACCGTGACCCTGACTGCATCCTGGTCGAGATCGGGCAAGGCGAGGCCGTCGCGCGCCGGCAGGCGCATGGAAAGCCGCTCGGTGATGATCCGACCCGGCACGACGCCGATCACCGGCGTTTCGCCTTCGCGCGCCTTCACCGCAAAGTCCTCCGGCGTGAGCCTGCGGCTGCGGACGCTGGCGAGGCCGACGGGTGCAACGGCCTTCCTGTCGGCGAACAACCCGTCCTCGACCAGCCGACCGCCGGCAAACACCTGTTTGACCCGGCAGGCGGCGAGATCGTCGACCAGCACGATGTCGGCGCGTTTGCCGGGGCCGATGAAGCCGCGATCGAACAGCCCGAAATTCCGCGCTGCCGAGAGGCTGGCGATGCGATAGGCTGCGAGGATGTCGGCGCCGTGGGCAATCGCGGTGCGGATCATGTAGTCGAGATGACCTTCCTCGGCGATATCCAGCGGGTTTCGGTCATCGGTGCAGAAGGCGAGGAAGGGCGAGGCGTCGCGGCTGATCAGCGGGATCAGCGCGTGCAGGTCCTTCGAGACCGAGCCCTCGCGGATCAGGATCGCCATGCCCTTGGCGAGCTTTTCGCGGGCTTCGTCGGCCGTCGTGGTCTCATGGTCGGTGCGGATGCCGGCGGCGAGATAGCCGTTGAGGTCGAGCCCGCGCACCAGCGGCGCATGGCCGTCGATATGCCGGTGCGAGAACGCCTCCAGCTTGGCGAGGCAGCCGGGATCGCGATGGAGCACGCCGGGGAAGTTCATGAATTCGGCGAGGCCGATCACCTTGGGATGGTCCATGAACGGCGTGAGGTCGCCGGCCTCCAGTGCTGCGCCGGCTGTCTCCAGATGCGTCGCCGGCACGCAGCTCGAGAGCTGCACGCGCAGATCCATCCGCATCGCCTCAGCGCAATCGAGGAAATAGCGGATGCCTTCGGCGCCGAGCACATTGGAGATCTCGTGCGGATCGCAGATCGCGGTGGTGACGCCGTGCGGGAGCACGCAGCGCTCGAATTCGAGCGGTGTCACCAGTGAGGATTCGACATGCAGATGCGTGTCGATGAAGCCGGGAACGGCGATCAGGCCTTTGGCATCGAAGCTCGCCTTGCCTTCATAGCGGCCATGCGTGCCGACGATGGTGTCGCCGCAGAGCGCGATATCGGTGTCGATGAGGTCGCCCGAGACGAGATCGAACAGCTGCGCGCCGCGGATGACGAGATCGGCCGGCTCGTCGCCGCGCCCTTGCGCGATCCGGCGGGCGAGGGTGGCTGCATCGGTCATGGAAGAGTGCTCCGGGTTCGGGCCGGCTTGGCTACGCCATCTCGCCGGCCTAGACAGGCGCTGTCCAGTCGCCTTTCGCGGAGACCATCATGCAGCTCACCTGGTTCGGCCATTCGGCGTTTCGGCTCGACCTGCCCGGCGCCTCGGTCCTGATCGATCCGTTCTTTACCGGTAACCCCGCCTTTGAGGGCGATGCGGTCGCCGCCGGCAAGGACGTCAGCCATATCGTCGTCACTCACGGGCATGGCGACCATGTCGGCGACACGCTCGCCATCGCCGCGGCGAACGACGCCACCGTGATCACCAATTACGACCTCTGCATGCACCTCGCCTCGAAGGGGCTGAAAAAGTTCCTGCCGATGAATACCGGCGGCACCGTCGACCTCGGCGCCTTCTCGGTGACACTGGTCCGGGCCGATCATTCCGCCGGCATGGGCGAGGCGGGCGTGGCCGTCCCGGTCGGCAACGCCAATGGCGCGATCATCAAGGCGCCGGGCGAGAAGACGCTCTGGCACATGGGCGATACCGACATCTTCTCGGACATGGCCCTGCTCGCCGAGATCCACGGCGTCGAGGCCTGCATCTGCCCGATCGGCGACCGCTTCACCATGGGCGCCAGGACGGCGGCGCTGGCGATGACCCGCTTTGTCAAGCCGAAGCTCGCCATCCCCTGCCATTACGGCTCCTTCCCGATCATCGCCCAGGACGCGGCGGTCTTCATCGACGGGCTGAAGGGCAGCGGCATCGAGGCGCTGGTGCCGGAGAAGGGCAAGGCGGCGACGATCTGATGCCGCAGCCATTGTGAGCAGCCGCAGCCGGCAGACCGCAAGTAAGTGCTGACTTACTGGCGGTCTGCGCGCTATAGCGCTGGCGAACCATTACCGGCGCCGTTGCGCCGATCCATTCAGGAGCCCGCCCATGTCGGTCGACGCCGCCACCGTCAAACGCGTCGCGCATCTCTCGCGCATCGCCGTCGATGATGCGGATGTGCCGAAGCTGCAAGGCGAGCTCAACGCCATTCTCGGCTTCGTCGAGCAGCTCAACGAGGTCGACGTCTCCGGCGTCGAGCCGATGACCTCGGTCACCCCGATGGTGATGAAGAAGCGCCAGGATATCGTGAACGATGGCGAGATCGCCGACGAGATCGTCGCCAACGCGCCGGCTTCCGAGGACGACTATTTCATGGTGCCGAAGGTGATCGAGTGAGTGCCTGACGCGCTCCGCTTACTCTCATCGCCCGTTCCTATACGTTTTACGGATTGTTCCCGTGACCGATCTCACCCGCCTGACCCTGACCGAAGCCCGCGAGGGGCTGAAGTCCAAGCAGTTCTCCGCCACCGAGCTCACCAAGGCGCATATCGCCGCCGTCGAGCAGGCGCGCGCGCTCAACGCCTATGTGCTGGAGACGCCGGAGCATGCGCTGAAGCAGGCTGCCGTCTCCGACGAGAAGCTCGCCAGGGGCGAGGCCGGCCCGCTGGAAGGCCTGCCCCTCGGCATCAAGGACCTGTTCGCGACCAAGGGCGTGCGCACCACCGCCTGCTCGCGGATCCTCGGCAATTTCGTGCCGCCTTATGAGTCAACCGTCTCGTCGCAGCTCTGGCGCGACGGTGCCGTCATGCTCGGCAAGCTCAACAATGACGAGTTCGCCATGGGCTCGTCGAACGAGACCTCGGCCTTTGGGCCGGTGGTCAACCCCTGGCGCCGCCAGGGCTCCAATGTCGGGGCAGGGGCTGCCGGCGCGATCGAGGGCAACCATCTCGTGCCCGGCGGCTCCTCCGGTGGCTCGGCCGCGGCCGTCGCCGCACATCTGTGCCTTGCCGCGACCGCGACCGACACCGGCGGCTCGATTCGCCAGCCTGCCGCCTTCACCGGCACGGTCGGCATCAAGCCGACCTATGGCCGCTGCTCGCGCTGGGGCGTCGTCGCCTTCGCCTCCTCGCTCGACCAGGCCGGGCCGATCGGCAAGACCGTGGGCGATTGCGCGGTGATGCTCCGTTCCATGGCCGGCCATGACCCCAGGGACACCACCTCGGTCGATCGGGCCGTGCCGGATTACGAGGCCTCGGTCGGCCGCTCGGTCAAGGGCATGCGGATCGGCATTCCGAAGGAATATCGGCTGGAAGGCCTCAACGCCGAGATCGACGCGCTCTGGCAGCAGGGCATCGACTGGCTGAGGGCGGCCGGGGCAGAGATCGTCGAGATCTCGCTGCCGCATTCGAAATACGCGCTGCCGGCCTATTACATCGTCGCACCGGCGGAAGCCTCGTCCAACCTCGCCCGCTATGATGGCGTCCGCTACGGCCTGCGCGAGCAGGGCCGCGACATCATCGAGATGTATGAGAAGACCCGCGCTGCCGGCTTCGGCGCCGAGGTCAAGCGCCGCATCATGATCGGCACCTATGTGCTGTCCTCGGGCTATTACGACGCCTATTACCTGCGCGCCCAGAAGGTGCGCACGCTGATCAAGCGCGATTTCGAGCAGGTCTACGACCAGGGTATCGACGCGGTGCTGACGCCGGCGACGCCGTCCTCCGCCTTTGGCATTGGCGAGAAGGGCTCGTCCGACCCGGTCGAGATGTACCTCAACGACGTCTTCACGGTGACGGTGAACATGGCCGGCCTGCCCGGCATCGCCGTGCCGGCGGGGCTCGACAGCCAGGGCCTGCCGCTTGGCCTGCAGTTGATCGGCCGGCCCTTCGACGAGGAAACGCTGTTCTCGCTTGGCCAGGTCATCGAGGAGGCGGCCGGCCGCTTCCCGGTCGGCGAGCGCTGGTGGGCTTAAAGCCTGTCAGCGTTTGATCAGTCGCATTCCGAATCCTGATTTTTCGGGCACCACGACAGGTGGCAGTCTCCGCGCCTGATCAGGCAGCCGGAGACCGCCATGCCTACCTATCCGTTCGAAACCGTCGACGTCTTCACCAACACCCGCTTCGGCGGCAACCAGCTCGCCGTCTTCACCGATGCGCGCGGGCTCTCGGATGCCGAGATGCAGGCACTGGCGGCGGAGATGAACTATAGCGAGACGACCTTCGTGCTGCCGCCGAGCGATCCGGCCAACACGGCGCGCGTCCGCATCTTCCACCGCACCGCCGAGATGCCCTTCGCCGGCCATCCCAATGTCGGCACGGCCTGCGTGCTCGCCGGCCATGGCCGCGACCGCGACGGCATCCTGCTGTTCGAGGAGATGGCCGGGCTCGTCGAGGTCCGGGTCGCGCGCGATGCCGCAGGCTTGGTGACGGGGGCAACCATCGCGGCGCCCCAGGCGCTCTCGCTCGGCATCCAGTTGCCGCCTGATGCGATCGCCGCCTGCGCCGGGCTCTCCACGCAGGATGTGCTCACCGGTCGCCATCCGCCGCAGCAGGCCTCGGTCGGCGTCAAGTTCGTGCTCACCGAGGTCACGCCGGAGGCGCTGACGCGGGCGACCCCGGACATCGCGGCCTATCGCCGGCTCGCCGAGGCCAACCCGGTCCTGGAAGGACGCCTGTCGATCTTCTTCTATGCCTGGGATGACGATAGGGTTCGCGCTCGCATGTTCGCGCCGCTCGCCGGTACCTGGGAAGATCCCGCCACCGGCAGCGCCAGCGCGACGCTCGCGGCTCTGACCCTGTCGCTTTCCGACAAGGATAATATCGCCTTCGAGATCGCGCAGGGCGTCGAGATGGGTCGGCCAAGCCTGCTGCACGTCACGGCGCGGCGTATCGACGGCGAGATCCGCGCCACCGTCGGCGGCGGTTGCGTGCCGGTGCTGCGAGGGGAGGCGACGGTGTAAGATTCCGTCACTCAGACGGACAGCCCCAGCTCCTTACGAACCTTCCGCGTCAGCCCGGCTGCGACCAGCCGGTGGCTCTCGCGCAGATAGTCGCGGAAGGCGTCGTCAGGCAGACCCTCGTCCGAGAAGCGCTGGATCCACTTCATCCCGCGCGAAGCGAGGTAGGGTGCCGGACGGCAGCCGGGCGCGTCGCGCAGCATCTCATAGGCCATGGGCGAGCATTTGAACGAGACGAACAGCGTTCCCTCGGCATCGTCGCGGCCGAGCGCGAACACCTTGCCGCCGACCTTCCAGACATCGGCGCCGCCCCATTGCACGACATGGCTGGTCGCAGGCAGGGCGGCGCAGAAGGCGTTGTATTCGGCGAGGGTCATGCTGTCCTGCTGTCGCGAGTCGCTTCTTCGGATCACCTGATATCCTAATCGCAGCCAGCGGGTGTCTGCAGCCGGCGTCTCCATCCGCTACCGTTGCCAGAAGCGCTTGGCGATCTCTGTCTCGACCTGCTGTTTCGTCAGGCCAATATCCTTGAGCAGATGCGGGTTTTCCTGAGCCATCTGCGCCAGTTTCCAGCGAGCGCGTATCCGCTCCTGCCAGATTGCCAGCATGCCTTTGGACGAAGTTTGCGGTGACCTTGCGAGAGTGGGAGCATCGTTCATGGCAACCTCCCTTGGTTCGTGAGCGCTCTGCGCCCGGCGTGAAGGGAGGTTTGGTTCTGCTTGATGCAGGCGGCGTGGTCCTTAAGCCCGCCCGAAGAGTTCCAAAAACTTCCAAACGGGCTATGGATTTGGCCTATGCAGGGATCGCGCTTTGCCTTTGGCCCTTTCGTGCTCGATCCGAGTGCTGGAACGCTCCTTGAGAACGATGTCCGTGTCGGCGCCAGCTATCGCGGCTTGAGGCTGCTTGGGGCGCTTTTGGCACGCTCCGGCGACATCCTGAGCAAGGCCGAATTGCTGGATGCAGGCTGGCCGGGACTGGCCGTCGAAGAAGGCAATCTCACCGTCCAGATCGCGCAATTGCGCAAGCTGCTCGGCACGCGTGCCGATGGCGGCGACTGGATCGCCACGATCCCGCGGGTCGGCTACCGCTTCGCGGGGGAGGTCGCGCAGCTCGGCCCTTCGTCGCGGCAGCCCTTGCCACTGCCGAGCAAGCCGTCGATCGCCGTGCTGCCCTTCGTCAATGTCAGCAATGATCCAGAGCAGGAGACGTTCGCCGACGGCTTGACCGAGGACCTGATCACGGACCTGTCCCGGACCTCGGAGCTGTTCGTCATCGCCCGCAATTCGGCCTTCGCCTACAAGGGGAAGGCGAGGGATGTGCGCGCGATCGCAGGGGAGCTCGGCGTGCGCTATCTGCTGGAGGGCAGCGTCCGGCACGCTGGCGAGCGCGTCCGCATCAATGCCCAACTGGTCGACACGCTGACCGGCGATCACCTCTGGGCCGAGCGCTTCGATCGCGATCTGGACGACATCTTCGCGGTGCAGGACGAGGTCACCGCCAGGATCGTCGAGGCCTTGCTCGGACGGCTGCGCACGCCACCGCCGCGCCAGCGCCCGAAGAGCCTCGAAACCTATGATTTTTGCGTGCGGGCGCGCCGGCTGATGGATGATACCCCGCAAGCGGCGCAGGAGGCGCATCTCCTGCTGACGCGCGCGGTCGCGCTCGATCCGGACTATGCCGAGGCCTATCGCTGGCTCGCCTTGAACCACTGGATGGGCTGGGTTCATTCCGGCGGCCCGACGGAGGCGTCGCGCGGGATCGCCCTGGAGCTGGCACGCAAGGCCGTCGCGCTCGATCCGAGCGATGCCGGCTGCCGCTGGGCTCTCGCTTATCTGCTGGCCTATGAGCGCAGCTTCGCCGAGGCGGATGCAGAGTTCGCCAGGGCGATCGCGCTCGACCCCAACGAGGCCGATGCCTGGGCGGCGCTCTCCGACATCACGGTGCTGGCCGGGCGCGTCGATGAAGGCCTCGAGCATATCCGCAAGGCGTTCCGGCTGAACCCGTTTCCGGCGAGCTGGTATTATCTGCCGCTTGGCCAGGCGCTCTATGCCGCCGGGAAGTACGGGGCCGCAGTCGAAGCGCTGCGCCGTAACGACACGCATCGGACGAGTTCGCGCCGTTTCCTGGCCGCGAGCCTTGCTCAGCTCGGCCAACTCGACGAGGCGCGTGCGGAGGCCGAGCTCTTTTTGGTCGGCAATCCGGATTTCAGCATCCGCCACTGGGCGACGATGGAGCCTTTCCGCGACGATGCCCTGCGCGAGCGCTTCGTCGACGGCTTTCGCAAGGCCGGCCTGCCGGAGTGAAGCGGCCCAACGCTGGTCATCGGGGCTAAGGCGATGTCAGACTGCCTCACGTGGGAACCGGCCCGGCCGATCACGGTTGGTCTGGCACTGGTGACCGGCAAACCAGGTGAGACGATTGTGAAACTTTCCGGTGGCTGCAATTGCGGACTGGTCCGCTACGAGCTCGACGGCCAGCCGATCCGCGTCGGAATCTGTCATTGCGAGACCTGCCGGAAAGGCTCCGGCTCGGCCTTCTCCTATTTCGGCATCTGGCCACGCGGTAGCGCGACTCTGTCCGGCGAACTCGGCTGCTGGCAGAGCCGCGCGGGCGGCGAGCGCTTCTGCCTGGCCTGCGGCTCTCCGCTGTTCTGCTGGGCGGAGGGCTCCGACGAGATCGAGATCAAGCTCGGCACCTTGGACAGCCCGCCGAGCGCGCTCATGCCGACCTATGAACTCTGGACCATTCGGCGCGAGTCATGGCTGGCGCACCAGAAGGGCGCCGAGCAGCACACGCGCGATCGCGAGCAGCCCGGCACCTGATCGTCAGAAGCTCTCGGCGTCGATGCCGTGGGCCTTGGCGGCGGCGACGATCTGCGACCAGGTCTCGTCGTCGAGCGGGATGCCGTCGCGCTCGCGCTCGATCCGCGTCTTGCGCTCCTTGTCACCGGGCGCCATCACCGGCTGCGAGGGATCCTGCGGTGCGGCGGAGCGGACGAAGGCGAGGTAGCTCTCGATTCGCTGCTGGCGCAGGGCCGCATCCGGCTCGAGCCGCGCCGGATCGATCAGCACACCGAACAGTGAGTTGAAGATCCAGCTCTTGTGCGGCTTCTGATCGATGCGGGCGGCGCCCATCAGCCCAGCTGACAGCAGTTCGGCGATCAGCGATAGGCCAGCGCCCTTGTGATCGCCGAAGGGCAGGAGCGCGCCCAGCGGCAGCCCTTCCTGTACGAAGACGTGCCGAGGCTCCACGGTCGGCCGGCCCTCGCCGTCGATGATGTAGCCTTCCGGGACGTTGACGCCCTTGTTGAGCGCGACGCGGGCCTTGCCATGCGCCATGCGGCTGGTGGCGAAGTCGAGGATCAGCGGCTCGCCGCCGGGCACCGGCAGGCCGATCGAGATCGGGTTGGTGCCGAAGCGCGCTTCCTTGGCGCCAAAGGGAGCGACGATCGGTGGCCGGCCGGCAACATTGACCCAGAAGACCGAGATCAACCCGGTAGCGGCGGCGACCTCGGAATAGTGGCCGATGCGGCCGATATGGTGGGAATCGAGCAGGTTGAGCACGGCGACGCCGCCGACTTGCGCGATCGCGATGGCGCGGTCGACGGCGTTGCGGGCCGTCGGCTGGCCAAGCGCGACGTTGCCGTCGGCGATCAGGAAAGGCCCTGCCTCGGTGCGAATAGTGAGCTTGGACTGCGGCTTCAGATTGCCGTCGGCAAGCGAGTTGAAATAGAGCGGCAGCATGCCGATGCCATGGCTGTCATGGCCGCTGAGATTGGCCAGAACCAGATGCTCGGCGGTCTCCTTCGCCTCATCTTCGCTCCAGCCGGCGGCGGTGATCATGGCGCGGGTGAGGGCGCGGAGCGAGTCGGGCCGGTGCAGGCGATACGAGGTCATGGCTCTCTGTCGTATGCTTGAATGGTCCGCGCAGAGTGCACGGGCCTGCGTTTCATGCAATGGACGCAGGCAAATGGCGCCGTCCCGGCCGGTGCATCTCGACGTTGCGCTCACCAATCCTTATGTTGCTGTCAGCAATCCTGTTTTCACCGGACCTTGAATCCGGTCGAGGAGGGACGAGGAATGTTTTCGATACCCGGCCTGAAGGTGGTCTCGCTGACCGATGCCGCCGCTCGGCGCATTCGTGAGATCATGGCGCAATCGGCGCGCGACGACGCCGACGCGCCCGCGCTCGGCCTGCGCGTCGGCGTCAAGAAGGGCGGCTGCGCCGGCATGGAATACACCTTCGAGGTCGCGCGCGCGGTCGGGAAGGGCGACGAGGTCGTGGCCGAGAAGGATGCGACCGTGATCGTCGATGCCAAGGCGGTGCTGTTCCTGCTCGGAACCGAGCTCGACTTCAAGACCGACCGCTTCTCCTCGACCTTCGTCTTCAACAACCCGAACCAGGTCTCGGCCTGCGGCTGTGGCGAATCAGTCGAGATCAAGCCGCGCTCGGAAACCGCGCTGGCGGCGCAGTAGCCGGCCATGGACGCCGCTGCCGTCGCGGAGCTGTTCGCGCCGGTGCTTGCGGTTCGCATACGCCGCATGTTCGGCGGGCTCGGCGTCTACTCAGGTGAGGCGATGTTCGCGCTCGCCTTCGATGGCGAGATCTTCCTGAAGACGACGGAGGCGACCCGGCCGGAGTTCACGGCGGCCGGCAGCGAGCCGTTCCGCTATGCCGCACGTAGCCGCGAGCGCGAAACCGGCTATTGGCGCCTGCCGGCTACCGCTTTCGACGACGATGAGGTGCTACGCCACTACACTGAGCTCGCGCTGGCGGCCGCGCGCGAAGCGGCGCTAAAGAAGACGCGGCCGCTCAGGCGACCTTCGCCGCGTCCTGGACCGCGTCCTCGGTGACAGTGCGGTTGCGGCCGTCGCGCTTGGCCTGCAACAGGGCGTTGTCGGCCCGCTCGACGATCGAACTCGCCGTGTCACCGCGCCGATAGACGGAGACGCCGAGCGAGATGGTGATCCGCCCCAAGCTCTCATTGGTCGAACGCTTCACCAATTCGCGGGTGAGCAGCGCCTGACGCACGGTCTCGGCGCCGAACTTGCCGGCGACGACATCGGCCTCCGGCAGGATGATCGCGAATTCCTCGCCGCCGAAGCGGGTGATGATCGCCTTGTCCTTGAACTTGTCCTTCATCGTCCGGGCGACCAGGCGCAGCACCTGGTCGCCCGTCAGATGGCCGTGCATGTCGTTGAAGTGCTTGAAGAAATCGATATCGGCCATGACCAGCGCGAAAGGCTCGCGCCGTAGCGTCGCCTGATCGATCGCCTTCTGCAGCATCTCCTCGAAATGGCGGCGATTGGCAAGGCCGGTGAGGGGGTCGGTCAGAGCCTCGGCCCGTGTCGATTCCAGCGCCTCGCGAAGATTGCGGATCTCGTGCGCGCTTTCGCGCAGCTGGCCTTCGAGCTGGGTCTTGCGCGCGACTTCCTCGCGGGTCGACAGCACCAGCGCCTCGACCCATTCGCGTAGCTTCTGTCGATCGGCCGAAGGGGGGACCTCCTCCGACATGGCGCAGAGCCGGCCGTGATACTGCTCGCTGGAGGTGAGCGCCCGGTCGACCAGCGCCATCATGCTCTCGATCTCGGCGAGCACCTGCAGGCTGGTGCGCTCCGCTTGGCGCGACAGGCGGTCGGTGCTGACGAACTTCTCGTAGAGCGTATCGATGTCGGCGGCGCCGACCTCGCCGTTGCTGGCGGCGATCACGGCCTGCATCGCCATGCTGAGCGCCGGCATCTCGCCGCTGAGATGGGCGTACCAGACTTCGAAAGCGCGCGGATAACCTGGGGAATAATGCTGTCGCATCGCTGCGACGACCTGTTCGGCGAGGTCGTGAGCCTGCGGCGAGCCTGAGCGGCTATTGGTCATGACGTCCTGTCCCCGCCGGACGCGAAGTTCTTCCGCGCCCGCTACGCGCCTGACCCTAGGACAGGCGGAGTTAATGCAAGGTTGCCAGGAGCCGTGATTCAGCCGACGCGGACGGGGCGCAGCAGGAAAGCAGGGACGTGGTCGCCGAGGCCCTTGACCTGCGGGCCGTCGTCGAGGTCGTCGCGACGGGGCGAACGGCCACGGTTGCCGTGCGGGGCGCCATTGCCGGAGGTCTCCTCACGCCGCGGCGAGCGTGGCGCCTCGTTGCTGCGCGCAGCCTCCACCTCGGCTCGTTCGGGCCGGCTTTCGGAGCGCGCGCGCTCGCTCCTTGGCTCGCCTCGCGACGGCTTGCCATCGCGCCCACCGCGTTGCGGGCGGCCACCCTTTCGGTCATCGCCACGGCGGCCCCGGCGCTCCTCGCGCGGCTCGGCTGCCGGCAGGCTCTCGAGGCCCGGCCCGGCCCATTCGATGCTCTGGCCGGTCAGCTTCTCGATCGCAGCGAGAAGCTTGTCGTCATGGCGGGTGACGATGGTGAAGGAGGCACCTTCGCGGCCGGCACGGCCGGTGCGGCCGATGCGGTGGACATAGTCCTCGGCATGGGTCGGCACGTCGAAATTGAAGACATGGCTGACGGCAGGGATATCGAGGCCGCGCGCCGCGACATCGCTGGCGACCAGGATCGGATTCTCGCCGGTGCGGAAGGAATCGAGCGCTGCCATGCGGGCGTACTGGTCCATGTCGCCATGCAGGGCCACAGCCGGGAAACCGTGCTTCTGCAGGGACTTGTGCAGCGTCGCTACATCACGCTTGCGGTTGCAGAACACGATCGCGTTCTGCAGCTCCTTGGCGTCCTTGATCAGCCGGCGCAGCGTGTCGCGCTTCTCGTAGTCCTGGCTGTGCGAGGCGACCAGGCGCTGCGTGATCGTCGCGGCGGCGGTCGCCGGCCGGGCGACCTCGATGCGCACCGGATTATGCAGGAACTGCTCGCTGATCCTCGTGATCTCCGGCGGCATCGTCGCCGTGAAGAACAGGGTCTGCCGGGTGAAGGGGACCAGCTTGCAGATGCGCTCGATGTCCGGGATGAAGCCCATGTCGAGCATGCGGTCGGCCTCGTCGATGACGAGCAGCTCGACGCCGGTGAGCAGCAGCTTGCCGCGCTCGACATGGTCGAGCAGGCGGCCGGGCGTCGCGATCAGCACGTCGACGCCGCGGGTGATCTTGGCATCCTGGTCGCCGAAGGAGACGCCGCCGATCAGCAGCGCGACCGAAAGCTTCTGGTTGACGCCGTAGCGGGTGAAATTCTCCTCGACCTGCGCGGCGAGCTCGCGCGTCGGCTCGAGGATCAGCGTGCGCGGCATCCGGGCGCGGGCGCGGCCGGTCTCCAGGATGGTCAGCATCGGCAGGGTGAAGGCCGCGGTCTTGCCTGTGCCGGTCTGGGCGATGCCGAGCACGTCCTTGCGGGCGAGCACGTGGGGGATGGCCTGGGCCTGGATGGGGGTAGGCGTCGTGTAGCCGGCGGTCGAGACCGCGGTTAGAACCTTATCGCTCAGGCCGAGTTCGGCAAAAGACATCGATGGTTGCGCTTCTCAAGGGTCGGGGACACGTGGCGGGATGACCGATCGACCGCAACGGTGGCGCGACTTTGCTGGGTTGCGCGCCTTCGGACGCCCGTGCAATGCAGAAAAAACAGGGCAAAGTCAACATTCTAGCTAGGTTGATGAAGAATGGCTGCGATGCAGGCGAAGATTCCGGAGCCACTCGTCCTGATTCCGGGACTGAACTGCACGCCGGCGCTCTATGCTCCGCAATGGCCGGCCCTGGCACCGGGGCGGCAGATTCTGGTCGCCGACAACACCACTGACGACACGATGCCCGCCATGGTCGAGCGCCTGCTGGCGGCCGCGCCGGAACGCTTTGCGCTGTGTGGGCTGTCGATGGGCGGCTATGTCGCCTTCGAAGTCATGCGGCGCGCGCCAGAGCGGGTGACGCGGCTCGCTCTGCTCGACACCACCGCCAAGCCGCCAACGCCCGAGACCAATGCGCCGCGCGAACAGATGATCGCGCTGGCGGAAAAGGGCGCCTTCGACAATGTCGTGACCTTGCTCTGGCAGAAGCTGGTCGCGCCCGACCGGCTGGCCGATGAGGCGCTGCGGCTAGAGGTGCGGGCGATGGCGGAAGCGGTCGGGCCTTCGGGCTTCATTCGCCAGCAGCGCGCCATCATGGGCAGGAGCGATGCCCGGTCGGTGCTCGGGACGATATCTGTCCCGACGCTGGTCGTCGTTGGCGCGGAGGATGCGATCACGCCGCCTGACGAGGCGCGCGAGATCGCAGGCGGCATCGGCGCGAAGGCACGTTATCTGGACATACCGGGCTGCGGCCACCTGTCGACGCTGGAAGCGCCGGAGGTCGTCACCGCGGCTTTGCTCGACTGGCTTGGCTGAGCTTCAGCGCGGAACGACGCAGGGATCGAGCTTCGTTTCGTTGGCGCGCTTCACGATCGAACCGGTGACCAGCGGATCGAGTGCCTGGCCCTTGGCTGCAGCCTGGGCGACCTGCCGCATCGCGTCGCGATCGAGCTGCGCGGTGTGGCTCGAGACGAAATTCGCGGCAATGACGGAGAGGAAAGCGATCGCTGCGCCGGCCTTGGCGACGTCGGCGACCATGCTGCCGCGCTGGCTGCGCAGGAAGGCGATGACGTGGCGCATCGCGGAACTCCGGAAAGCAAAAGGCGCCAGGCGCCGACAGACAGAGCATGCGACGACGGCTGTAAAAACTTGGTTAGTGAAGCGTCTCGGGAACAGATCGACGTCGCCTGTTGCGAATAAACGCCTTACGCTGGGATAGCCTATAGTCGTCACCGTCAAAGGGGCGTCGCATGTTGAAACTGGGTGCCCGAGGCGAGCCGGTCAGGCTGCTGCAGAGCCAGCTCAATCTGTTGCCGACGCGGCTCGTCAAGCTCGTCGTCGACGGCATTTTCGACACGCGTACCCATGGCCGGGTGCTGGAATTCCAGGGCAACAACCAGCTCGAGAAGGACGGCGTCGTCGGTCCGCTGACAGTGCAGCTGCTCGAGAACCTGCTCAAGAACCTCAACAACATCCTGCCGGTGCCGCCACCGATGCCGGTTCCCAAGAAGCCATCGGCGGTTCGACTGGTCACCGACCAGATCCTCGGCTCCTTTCCATCAGCCAACAACCTGATCACGCAGGTCATTCCGCCGATCTCCGTGATCCAGACCGCGACCTACAGGCAGGGCGCCGGCGGCCCGCCGCTGGACTTCCAGGTCATGCCGATGACGACCGGCCGGCTCGCGATCTTTGCCGCCCGCAACAAGGACGGCGTCGAGCGCGCGGTGATTCTGCTGCTGCCGGCGCAAGTGAAAGCGGATCGCCTGCTGATCTGCATCAGCCATGGCTTCGGCGGGCAGGGGCCGAAGACGCGGGCCCGGCTCGCGGCGCTGAACTGGACCAACCCGCTGTCGAAGCCTTTGATCGACTATGTGCTGCTGAATCACGTCGTCAATCGCTGGGGCGCCCAGACGCTCGCGGCGCAAAAGCGCAATCTCGGCTACATGCAGATCGTCCGTTCAGGCGCCGCCGGCGGCGAGCTCGGGCCCTTCGCCAAAGATGCGGCCTTCCTGCGGCAGGTGCTGACCGAGATGAGCGATCTCACCGACGGCGCCTTCTCGTTCAACACCCTGGAGACGATGACCTTTTCGAGCGGCATCGGCGACCACAACCTCTTCGTTTCGCACGCCGAGAAGCAATTCGACATCGCCGCGAGCTATGCCATCGATCCTGTGCCGCAGACCCGGCCGGCGATCTCGAAGGGCAAGAAGCGGCTGTTCCGCAGCGGGGTGACGTCGCAGGGGCCGCCGCTGCCCGGCTCGGATTTCCTGCCCGTCGGCCGCTGGCGCAATGAATGGGCGAACTTCCGCCTGAAGACCGACGGCGAATACGACTACATGCACAATTGGACGATGCCGTTCTACTGCCTCTATCTCGGCATCCAGACGTCGTGACTGAAGAGACGCTGCGCTCTTCAGCGCTTGCCCTCCAGCCTGCCGCGGTACTCGCGGAACAGCGCGCGCAAGGCATCGAGCGCGGCCAGCACCGCCGGCCGTTGCCGGCTGCTCTCATGCGAGACCAGGAAGATCTCGTCGGCGGTCGCCTCGGGTGGCTCCTCCAGCCGGACTAGCCCCGCATCGGCATCGGCCAGGAAGCAGGGCGCCATCGAGACCGCGCCGGACGAGCGGATGCTCTCATAGCGCGCGGCGGAATCGCCGACGCGGGCGGCGATCGGCCGTCCGGCCGCCCAGGCGAGGATGTGCTGCTCGATCCGCGAGGAGACGTCGCGGCTCACCGAGATCACCGGCGCGGTCGCCGGATCGATGTCGCGCCGGATATAGAAGGCCTGCGCCAGCTTGCCGATCTTCTGGCCGAAATAGCCGGCGTCTTCCGGCGGCTTGCGCATGCGGATCGCGATCTCGGCCTCGCCGCGGGCCAGGTCGAGCCGCTCGCGCGTGCTGATGATGACGATCTCGATGCCACCTGCAGCAGCCGAGAGGCGGGCGGCGTGCTGGGTCAGGAACAGGCTGATCGAGGTCGTCGCCGTGATGCGGACGGGAGCGTCGTTGCGCGCGCGGGCGGCGTTCGCCCGCGTCTCGAAGTGCGCGACGGCTTCGGCGGCGGCTGCCGCATCCGCGGCGAGCGAAAGGCCGATCTCGGTCGGGATCAGCCGGTTGGCGCCGCGCTTGAACAGCGGCAGGCCGAGCCGCGCCTCGAAGGCTTTCAGGCGCCGCGCGACCGTCGTCTCACTCAGTCCGAGCGCAGACGCTGCCAGAGCGAGGCCGCCTGTGGCGGAGACCGCGTGGAAGATCTCGAGATCGGCCCAGAGAGAGGTCTGGGCCGAGGCCAGGGTATCGCGTCGAGATGGAGAGGCAGGAGGCTCGCCCATGCGCTCAGGGGCCAGAGAGGAGCCGGCGGGCTGTGGCGCTGGGCTGGATCATGGTCGGCATCGTGCGGGTCTGTCGGCATGCGCGCAAGGTGGGCGCATGGCGGTAGCAAGACAGCCCGGCAGGCTTGCCGGGGAGCCCGGCGCGCAAGCCTGCCAGTCTTGGCCTCACAGGTCGATCAGCTCGCCGGCGAAGGCCGCACGCTCCTGGATGAAGAGGAAGCGTGCCTCCGGCTTGTTGCCCATCAGCCGCTCGACCGTGTCGGAGGTCTCCTCCTTCGCCTCATGATCGACCATGACCTTGAGCAAGGAGCGCTTGCTCGGGTCCATCGTGGTCTCCTTGAGCTCGGCCGGCATCATCTCGCCCAGGCCCTTGAAGCGGCCGATCTCCGGCTTCTTGCCCTTGAAGACCGTCTCGATCAGTTCGTCCTTATGGGCATCGTCACGGGCATAGACGGATTTGGTGCCATGGCGCAGCCGATAGAGCGGCGGCACGGACAAATAGAGATGGCCCTTCTCGATCAAGCGCGGCATCTGGCGCCAGAAGAACGTCACCAGCAGCGAGGCGATGTGGGCGCCGTCGACGTCGGCGTCGGTCATCACGATGACCTTCTCGTAACGCAGATCGTCTTCACGAAACTGACTGCCGATGCCGCAGCCCAGCGCCAGGATCAGGTCGGCGAGTTGCTGGTTGGCGTTGAGCTTTTCGCGCGTCGCATTGGCGACGTTGAGGATCTTGCCGCGCAGGGGCAGGATCGCCTGATTGGCGCGATTGCGGGCCTGCTTGGCCGAGCCACCGGCGGAATCGCCCTCGACGATGAAAAGCTCGGAGCCCGCCGCGCCGGCATTGCTGCAATCGGCGAGCTTGCCGGGCAGCCTCAGCTTGCGCGTCGCGGTCTTGCGCGAGACTTCCTTTTCGAGCCGGCGACGCTGGCGCTCCTCGGCCCGGTCGACCGACCAGTCGAGCAGCCTCAGCGCCTGCTGCGGCGAGGCGGCGAGCCAGTGGTCAAAGGCATCGCGTATCGCGTTCTCGACGATGCGGGCCGCCTCCAGTGTCGCCAGCTTGTCCTTGGTCTGGCCCTGGAATTCCGGCTCGCGGATGAAGACCGAGAGCATGGCGGCGCAGGTCGCCATCACGTCGTCGGCGGTGACCTGCGCCATGCGCTTGGACTGGCCGATGCGCTCGGCATGGTCGCGCAGGCCGCGCAGCAGGGCGATGCGCAGGCCCTGCTCATGCGTGCCGCCCTCAGGCGTCGGAATGGTGTTGCAGTAGGACGAGGAGAAGCCGTCCTCGCCTGTCGCGAGCCAGGCCACCGCCCATTCGAGCGAGCCGTGGCCGCCGTCCTTGGTGACCTTTCCCGAGAAGATCGGCTCGGCGACGAGGTCCTTGCCCTCGATCTCGCGGGCGAGATAGTCGCGCAGGCCCCCGGGAAACTTGAACACCGCCTCGGCCGCGACATCGCCTTCCGGCTGCAACCGCGAGGGCGCGCAGCGCCAGCGGATCTCGACGCCGCCGAACAGATAGGCCTTCGAGCGCGCCATGCGGAACAGCCGCGCCGGCACGAAATGCGCGCCTTCGCCGAAGATCTGCGCGTCGGGATGGAAGCGAACGCGGGTGCCGCGCCGGTTCGGCGCCCGGCCGACCGTTTCCAGTGGCCCCTGCGGCAGGCCGCGCGAAAAGGTCTGGCGATAGAGCATCTGGCCACGCGCGACCTCGACCTCGACCAGGTCGGAAAGCGCGTTGACGACGGAGACGCCGACGCCGTGCAAGCCGCCCGAGGTCTCATAGACCTTGGAGTCGAACTTTCCGCCGGCGTGCAGGATCGTCATGATCACTTCGAGCGCCGACTTGTCCGGGAATTTCGGATGCGGGTCGATCGGCATGCCGCGGCCATTGTCGGTCACCGCGAGCGAGCCGTCGGCGAAGAGCTCGACATCGATGAAGCTGGCATGGCCGGCGACCGCCTCGTCCATGGCGTTGTCGATCACCTCGGCGAAGAGGTGGTGCAGCGCCCGCTCGTCGGTGCCGCCGATATACATGCCCGGCCGGCGCCGCACCGGCTCCAGCCCTTCGAGCACCTCGATTGCAGACGCGTCATAGCCCGCCTCGGAGGGCGTACCGCTTCGCGGCGGCGGAGCAGGGCGCGCAACCGGCTTCGGCGCAGGGGCGGGCGCACGCGATTCCTCGCGCATCTCCTTGCCGCCATCCTCGCCGAAGAGATCGTCCGTCATCGTCACCGCACTCGCTGATTCGCTTGTCTTGCAGGATATCGTATCGGCCCGCCGGCCGCCTGCCGCCTGCCGGAGCCCCTATAACCCGCCGCTTCTCCGCAATAAACCGATCGGATCGTCGCCGGAAGTCAGGATGAGCACCGCCGTCGCCGAACCGTCATCCGGGGATGGCACAGCCCGCCGTGGAACCTTGGCTGGTGCTCGCCGGTTCAGCAGCCGTTAAGGGCCTCGGTTTCATCATCGCGATTGCGAATCGGGACTGGTCCCGACAGCGCATTCGGCTAAGCTGGCCAGAGGGGGAAGGTCACGTGGCGTCGCGTTCCGCAGTACCCAAGATCCGCATCGCCGGCCTCGAGCGGGCCGCGCGTTTCGCAGGCGAGGCCTTCGCCTATGAGGAGCTGTCCGGCCTCGAGACGCGGCACGATGCCGAGAGCAAGCAGCTGCGCCGGCTCTGGTGGGCCGCTGCCATCGTCGCACTGATCGGCCTGGCGATCGTCGCGCTGCGCTGAGCACTCCGCCGCCTGCTCAGGCGAGCGCCTTCAAGCCGTCATAGAAGCTGAGATGGGCGAGGGCAGCCTCGTCCCATAGCCGGGCGAGATCGACGCCGATCGCCTCAGTCTTGCGGGCCTGGGCGGTGAGCACGGCCTCGGCGAAGCGTTCTGGCGCGGCATCGACCGGGCAGAGCACCGTCGCCGGATTCTCGACCTTCGCCTTCAGCGCCGGAGCGAGCGCGAACTCGTCCTGCCGCTCGGCTTCGGTCGAGACCAGCGGGATCGCAAGCTGGCTGACCGCCTGGAAGCTGCCGCGCCGCGTGCTGATCCCGTCGGTGAACGGCAGCAGGAAGACATCAGCGGCCGAGAGCGTCGCCATCAGCTCGCCTTCATCGTCGATCCGGCCGCGGAAATCGAGCCAGTCGGCGACGCCGAGCTCACTGGCGAGCACCAGGAACGCCTCGCGGTCTTTCGGCTTGTCCCAGAGGAAGTCGCCGCAGATCAGCAGACGTGCCTTGACGCCACGCTCATGCAGCGCCCGCGTCGTGCGCAGGAGAACATCGGGCCGCTTGCTGGCATAAAGCACGCCGAAATAGCCGATCACAACATCGGCCTGGCCTGCGCCGCTGCCGCGCAGCTTCGCCCGCTCCGCCGCGACGCGCTCCGGATCGATCCGTGCCGGCATGATGTTGGGGCCAATCGGGATGACCGGAGCCGCCAGCTTCTTCGCTGCGCCGACCAAGGGCGTCTTCAGGAAGCTCTCGCGCTGCTGCGGCGAGACGAAGACGAAACCGTCGCAGGCCAGGATATCGGGCACCATCGAGAGATAGCGCAGGCGGTTGAGCGACGCCCATTCGTGCAGGGTAATGGCGATGCGGCCCTTGCGCGTCAGCAATCGCGCCGCCATCAGCGCCGAGCCCGGCACGACGCTGTTGCCCCAGCCTTCGATCGGCAATTGCAGATGCACGATGCGGTCCCGGCGCAATTCTTCGGCGATGGCGCCGACGAAGCCGGCCGGGCGCTCCGGCTCGATCGTCCGGACCGCGACGAGGCCTGGCCGCAGCGCATTGACGGCATCGGCGAGACGATAGGCATAGTCCATCACCGCGCAGGTGACGGGCCTGGCAGAGCCGAAGATGACGACGGATGGGACGGGGGAGGGAGAATGCATGCGCCTGCGGCCGTGCGAGGAGTGACCGAGCACAGCCTATCGCACAGCTTTCCTAAGCTTGCGTTGAGCTAGCCAGCCGCCTCCAGCGGGCCGAAGCTCGCAACCAGATTGCAGCGCCTATCCGGAATGCTGCCGATCTTCTCCGCCCAACAGGAGTAACCGAGAACCAGCCGCTTCATTTCCTGAAGCGGGCGGCTGCCATCGTCACCGGTCTCGCGCAGGCATGAGAGGGTGTCGAAGCCGGCGGCGCGCAGCTCGGCCCAAGCCTTCTCGCCGTCCGGCTTGTGATTGCTCTCGAAGGTCAGGATCGGGCGATGGCGCGCGAAGGTCTCGCGCAGCCCGGCGAAGACGTCGGCCTCGAAACCCTCGACATCGCATTTCACGAAGCCGATCCGCCTCGCGCCGCTCGCGATCTCCGGTTCGCGCTGCGCCAGATAGCGGTCGCCCTGGCGCACCGGCAGCACGATGTCGCCTTTGCCCGAGGCGAAGCTGCCACTGCCGTCATTGCCGGCCTGGAGCAGCGAGAAGCGAAGCTCGGCATCTTCCCGCCCCAGCCCGACCTCGTGCAGGCGGACATTGGCGGTCCCGGACAGCAGGAGATTGGTCTTGAACAGCGATGCGATCGGCGGATTGGGCTCGAAGGCGATCACCTCCGAGAACGATCCCGCCAATGATACAGAATGATTTCCTATATTGCCGCCTATATCGAGGAAGGCGGTATCCTGCAGATTGCGAGCTTGGAATATGGCCTTGAGCAGCTCGATCTCGCGGCGCTCGTAAATGCCATTTCCGATGATCGATATCCCGAGATAGTCGGTCGGGATAACGGCGAACCGGGGTGTCGGAGGGAGATGTTTCCTGCTGCCCGGCACGATCGCTTTGGCCAGCAGGTCATAGGCGCGCCGGATCGCATAGCTCGCGCGCGTCTCGTTGATCCTCAGCATGGCTGGCTCGTTCGTTGAGATCCATAGCGCGCAGCCTTAGCAGCGATCTTCTACGGAACATTTAACCTGTGGTTGCGGTCGCTCGCAGCTCCGAAGGTCGCCGATGAGGCGTGACCGCGCGTCAAAAGCTTGACAGAAGAGGAATTTTATCCCATATATGTTCTTGTTATGTTCCAATTGATTCATTGAGGAGAGGCGCATGCCTTCATATGCTTTGTTCGATGATACCGTCGTGGCGCGCACCGCTGCCGCCAGCACTGGCTGGACGGCGTTCACCAATCTGCAGACGGTCTTCGACTATGCCCGCAGCCAGAACCGGCCGCTGTTCTTCCAGCCTGGCATCTATGATTCCCCCACGACCACGGTTCTGCCCAGCAATGGTGGCGGCCGACCGCTCTTCGCGCGGGCAATGCCCGGATCGGTGGTCTTGCGTTTCAACGGCACCAACACGTTCCTGCGGATCGAAGGCCAGAACCAGGTCCATTTCGACGGCATCACCTTCGATGGGCAGAATCGGGCGTTGTCCGACTATGTGTCCGGCCGCCCGGCCCTGATCGCCATTGCCGGCAATGCGCAGGACGTCTCGTTCGAGAACTGCCAGGTACTCAATTCGCCGGGCATCGGCGCCTATGTCGCGAGCTCGTCCGGCGCCGTCTTCCGCGCCTGCTACTTCGGCAACCATTCGGTCGGCATCTGGAGCGAGAACGCTCAGATCAAGGCGCTGAACAACACCATTGCCGGCATGCAGAACAACGGTATCGCCATCTGGCGCGATACGATCACCGGCGACAGCTCTACCGTTACCGGCAACTTCATCAACGGTGTTGACACCGTGGCGGGAGGTACCGGGCAGAACGGCAATGGTATCAGCGTCTTCCGGGCGGTCGGCGTCTCGATCACCGACAACAAGATCTTCAGCACGAAGTTCTCGGCGATCCGCTGCAATGGCGGCGGGCTGCACAATGTCAGCAACAACAACATCTACAACACGCGCGAGGCCGCAATCTTCATCGAGGCGCCTGGCGCCGGGATCGACCTGACCGGCTGCATCGTCTCGAATAACAGCCTCGACACGGTCGGCGGCGGCATCCTCGTCGCCAACTCCGGCCAGTTCAGTGACGGCGTCTCGCGCAGCGTCATCGTGGAGGGCAACCGCATCTCAAATGTCATGGACAACCCGATCCCCGATCCCGGCTATTATCCGCCTTCGACGATCGGAAACGCCATCGTCGTCGAGCAGGACTGCGTGGTGTCGGGCAATCTGATCGACGGGGCTGCACGCGTCGGCATTCAGGCCGGCATCAACACGGCTGCCCGCGCGCTCGTCGTTACCGGAAATCTGGTCCGCAACGTCCCGATCGGCATCGGCGTCTCGAACGAGGCCGTCGTCAATACCGGCCGCACCGTCGTCGTTTCCGGCAACATCGTCAACGGCGCCAGCCTCGGCGGCATCGTGCCGACGGTCTTCACAGGCACGACCATGAACCGCGTCGGCACCGCGGACTATGGCAACGATCTCGCCACCGCCGTGGGCAGCGTCACCTTCGGCCACAACCGCTATCTCTGAACGGCCAGCCAGGCGGTTCAGCTCGCGTTTCCCGCATCAACAAAAAACCGGGGCGTTTCCGCCCCGGTTCGAAGGTGGACTGCGGGTCGCCGCAGCCAGGAGGAAATCCTGTCCGAGCCAGAGGCCCGGCCGGAACCCTGCTCAGTAGGAATAGTACATCGTGAACTCGACCGGGTGCGGCGTCATCTCGAAGCGCGCCACGTCCTGCATCTTGAGCTCGATATAGCTCTCGATGAAGTCGTCGGTGAAGACGCCGCCGGCCTTGAGGAAGGCGTTGTCCTTCTTCAGCGCGTCGAGCGCCTCGCGCAGCGAGCCGCAGACAGTCGGGATCTTCTTCAGCTCGCGCGGCGGCAGGTCGTAGAGGTCCTTGTCCATCGCCGGGCCGGGATCGATCTTGTTGATGATGCCGTCGAGGCCGGCCATCGTCAGAGCGGCGAAGGCGAGATAGGGGTTCGCCATCGGATCGGGGAAGCGGACCTCGACGCGCTTGGCCTTCGGCGAGGTTGTCCACGGAATACGGCAGGAAGCCGAGCGGTTGCGCGCCGAATAGGCGAGCAGCACCGGCGCCTCATAGCCCGGGACCAGGCGCTTGTAGGAGTTGGTCGACGGGTTGGTGAAGGCGTTCAGCGCCTTGGCGTGCTTGATGACGCCTCCGATGAACCACAGGCACTCCTGCGACAGGTCGGCGTACTTGTTGCCGGCGAAGAGGGGCTTGCCGCCCTTCCAGATCGACAGGTGGACGTGCATGCCCGAACCGTTGTCGCCATAGACGGGCTTGGGCATGAAGGTCGCGGTCTTGCCGTAGCTCTGCGCCACGTTGTGGATCGCGTACTTGTAGACCTGCATGGTGTCGGCCATGTGGGTCAGGGTGTCGAACTTCAGGCCGAGCTCGTGCTGGGCCGAGGCGACCTCGTGGTGATGCTTCTCGACCTTGGCGCCCATCGCCGCCATGGCCGCGAGCATCTCGCCGCGCATATCCTGCGCCGAATCCTGCGGCGGAACCGGGAAATAACCGCCCTTGATCGCGATGCGGTGGCCGAGATTGCCGCCCTCGTATTCGGTCTGGCCGTTGATCGGCAGCTCGACGCTGTCGAGCTTGAAACCGGTGTTGTACGGGTCGGCCGAGAACTTGACGTCGTCGAAGACGAAGAATTCGGCTTCGGGGCCGACATAGACGGTGTCGCCGATGCCGGTCGACTTCAGATAGGCCTCGGCCTTCTTGGCCATGCCGCGCGGGTCGCGGCTATAGGGCTCGCCGGTCGCCGGCTCGAGCACGTCGCAGTTGATGACCATGGTCGAGGCCGAGAAGAACGGGTCGATGCAGGCCGTCGACGGATCGGGCATCAGCAGCATGTCGGACTCGTTGATCGCCTTCCAACCGGCGATCGAGGAGCCGTCGAACATCGTGCCCTCGGCGAAAATCTCCTCGTCGATCATCGAGACGTCGAAGGTGACGTGCTGCCACTTGCCGCGCGGATCGGTGAAGCGGAAGTCGACGTATTTGACGTCATTGTCCTTGATCGCCTTCAGGACCTCTTTGGCGTTCTTCATCTCACGACTTCCTTTGTCGACTGCTAGGGTCTCACGACAGACGTTGCCTGCGGCACTCCGCCGGCGCACGCATTCCTTAGGGTGTCAGGGAAAATTCCTCAGATCGCGTCCGCGCCGGACTCGCCGGTGCGGATGCGGATCGCCCCCTCCACGCTCGATACAAAAATCTTGCCATCGCCGATGCGGCCGGTCTGGGCCGCCTTCTTGATCGCCTCGATCGCGCGCTCGACCATGTCGTCGGCCAGCACGATCTCGATCTTCACCTTCGGCAGGAAGTCGACCACGTATTCGGCGCCGCGATAGAGCTCGGTATGGCCCTTCTGGCGGCCGAAACCCTTCGCCTCGAGCACCGTGATGCCCTGGAGGCCGACCTCCTGCAGCGCCTCCTTCACCTCGTCGAGCTTGAAGGGCTTGATGATCGCTTCGATCTTCTTCATGCGCCGACCGACCTCCTTGGCGTGACCTTCGACCACTGTACGCAGCCTTTTTCCGTTCTGACCATGGCGGCCGGCCCGGAGCAACCTCGGCGCGTCCAGTAAAAACCTCGCCTGTGCTGCTCATAGCATCGGCGCAGTCCGGCCGCCATGATGCCCCCCGGTGCAAACCGCCTGTTGAAGAGGCGAAAAACCGTCTAAAAAATATGCAAATGCCTATCCGTAGTGCAAATGCGGATATCGCTCGCGCGCTTGCCTCGTCGCTGGAGCCGGCCGACAATTCCGGCATGACGATGGCTGCCGATCTCTCGCCCCTTGCCTTGCTCAGCGTCGCCGAGATGGCGGCGGCGGATACGGCAACGATCGCCGCCGGCACACCGGGTATCGCCCTGATGGAGAAGGCGGGCAGGGCGGTCGCCGATGCGGTGACGCGCCGCATCCGCCCTGGCCAGAGCGTCCTCGTCCTGTGCGGTCCCGGCAACAACGGCGGCGACGGCTTCGTCGCAGCCCGCCTGCTGGCGGAGCGTGGCTGCCGGATCACGCTGGCTCTCGCCGGCGAGCGCGCCGCCCTGAAGGGCGACGCTGCGCTGGCGGCGCAGGCCTGGAGCGGCCCTGTCGCAGCGGTTGAGCGACTCGAGCCGGCCCGGTACGATCTCGTGGTCGACGCCCTGTTCGGCGCCGGCCTCAACCGGGCGATCTCGGGCGAGCTCGCGGCCCTGGTCGACCGTGTAAACGCGGCCGGCCGAACCGTCGTTTGCGTCGACGTGCCGAGCGGTGTCCACGGCGATACCGGTCTCGCCGACGGCCCTGCCATCCGCGCCGACGAGACCGTGACCTTCTTCCGCCTGAAGCCCGGCCATCTGCTTCATCCCGGCCGGGCGCTTTGCGGCGTGGTCACCCTGGCCGATATCGGCATCGCCCCTGAGGCTGTCTTCGCGCCTGGCGGGATCGCGCCCTTGACCTTCCGCAACGCCTCAGACCTCTGGCGCTCTCACTGGCCGGACCATCGCGCAGATGTCCACAAATACGCCCGTGGTGCGGTTGCAATCGCGGCAGGCGGGCTGTCCGGTGTCGGTGCGCCGCGGCTCGGCGCACGCGCGGCGCTGCGTATCGGCGCAGGACTCGCGGCGATCATCTGCCAGCCGGAGGCGCTGGCGGTGCATGCGGCACGCGGCCCGGACGCCTTGATGCAACGCGCGGCGGCCGACCCCGCAGCCTTTGAGGCGATGCTGTCGTCAGGCAAGATCGACACGCTGCTGATCGGGCCTGCGCTTGGCCTCGACGAGGAAGCGCGGTCCTGGGTGGCCGCCGCCCTGCGTAGCGACCGGCCCTGCGTCTTCGATGCCGATGCGTTGACCCTTATCGGCGCGGAGCGGCCTGCCTTCACGGATCTGCTGCAACGGCGTGCGGGGCCGGCGGTGCTGACGCCGCATGAGGGCGAGTTCAAGCGCCTCATCGCCGGAGACACGGGCTTTGAGCCGGAACGCGGCAAGCTTGAACGGGCGCGCCGTGCCGCCCGGTTGCTGGGCGCGGTCGTCGTCCTCAAGGGCCCGGACACCGTCATCGCCGCGCCCGATGGACGCGCTGCGATCAACGGCACCGGCTCTCCCGCTTTGGCGACGGCCGGCTCCGGCGACGTTCTCGGCGGGATCGTCGCCGGCCTGCTGGCGCAGAAGATGCCGGCCTTCGAGGCAGCGTGCGCCGCCGTCTGGCTGCATGGACGCGCCGGCGAAGAGCGCGGCATGGGCCTGATCGCAGACGACCTGCCGGAGGCGCTGCCCGGCTTGCTCGCGGAGCTCCGCCGCTGAGCGCTTGAGCTTGCGCAAAAAAAGGGCCCGCCCTGGAGAGGGCGGGCTTGCGCCAAACCTTGTCGGCTTGTGCTTAGCGGGCGGCGTAGGTCACGGCCGGAGCGGACGTCAGCTGCTCCTTGGTCATCGTGATCTTGCCGTGGTCCGGATACATTTCCGGGCCCTTCTTGGCGGCCGGCGGCGCGTTCATCGCGGTGCTGCCGCCAGCTCCCGTTCCGCCTGCGGGGGCCGGAGCGGGAGCGACCATCGGCTCCTCGCTCCACTGCACCTGCTCGAACGGGATCGCGACATCCTTGGTGCCGATGCCGAGGAAGCCGCCGACGCCGACCGTGACGATCTCGATCTTGCCGGTCTTGTCGAACACCACTTCGGTGACGTCGCCGACCTTCTTGTTGTCGGGACCGTAAATGTCGACGCCCATCAACTTCGATGCTCGCCACTTGCCCTGGCCAGCGAGGTTGTTCTCAGGCGCCTTGGCGGTTTCGGCCGCCGGCGCCGGCGCAGCAGGAGCGCTTGTCGCGGGTGCGGTCGGCTGCGGGCTCGGCGGCTGGTTCGAGGGCGAACTGGTCTGCGCGACGGCAGCTGCGGCAAGCATGACGCCGCCGATAGCCGTCAGTGCAACGTGACGCTTGTACATGGGTGTCCTCCTGTCGTGTCCGCGTTTGCGGGATGATTGGACAACGCGGAAACGGCGCTTTGGTTCGCGTATGGGGAGCATGCGCCTGCCGTTTGACGGATTTGGATGGCAAGCGATGAGGCCGGCTTAGCGCTTCGGTAAGGCCTGCGCGCTTTGCTGGCGGCTGGCCACCACGGCCCGGAGCCTGACAGGATGCGCAGGAATCTCACGCTTCTCGGCCTTGCCACACTCGGCATGATCGCAACGACGGCGCCAGCCGCGGCCTTCTGGCAGCGCTCGCAATGGCGCGTCTGCTCCGAAGGGACGACGGCAGCCGAATACCAGCGCTGGCGCTGCTGGGAGCTCGACGGCTATGCCGGAGCGATCGCGCCGGGTTATGGCGGATTCGGTCCTGCTGGGCCGTGGGGCGTTCCGGACGGCAAGCGTCCGGCGCGCCGCGGTGGAGCTGTCAGCCGTTTAGGGTGAGCCAGGCGGCACCTGTTCATCCACATGAGGACGCCGCCGCAAAGTGCTGCGCCCACCGACGGGGAGCATCCCTGAGCTGGGCGCTGGCCGCCCTGGGGCAGCTGACGAGCCCGGGACCGTCAGGGATCCGGGGCCTTCATACCCATCCCTCAGAAGTGTTCATCTTTGCCGTTCGGATACAGGCGCCAGCCCGGTCAATCCAAGCGCGGGGAGCTCGGGTCCTCAACCCGAGGCCTTCGTGCTTCGAAGAAAGAACGCGCCATTTCGATGAAAGATCGCACCGCCGGCCCGGCCTCGTCGCGGCGGCTGACCAGGAAGACATCGGCGGTCGGCGGATCCGGCTGAATCGGCAAAAACCGAATTTCGTTCGAGGTCAGCCGCGCGATTGAAGCAGGAACAAGCGCGATGCCGAATCCGGCGGCGATAAGGCTCGGTATCGACTGCGAGTCCATCACTTGCTGAGATACACGCGGCAGGAAACCGGCGTCGATGCAAATCTGCTGGAGGCTCCGGGCGAATTCGGAGCTGCTCGGGCGCAGCACGACCTGTTCCTCCTCGCGCAACTCTTCCAGAACAACGGAAGAGCGATGTGCCAGCCGATGGGTAGCCGCAACCGCAACCACGACCTCTTCGCGCCAGACCGCTTCGCAAGTGAGCTCGATGTTGTTGGTCGGTGAGCGGTTGAACGAGACTTCGGTCCCCCCCTCGATGAGCGAGCGGATCTGACGCTCAGGAGACTGTTCGTGGACGCGGGTTGCCACGTGCGGACGGTGCTGGTGATGAAAATTCAGGAATTCGGCGAGACCGCCACGGAGAATCGAGCCTGTTGCGCCGATTTCGATCGTCCCGACAAGGCCCGCGTCGATCGCCCTTGCTTCGTCGCGCGCCCGGTCGATCAGGTCGAGGATCGCCTTCGCATGCCTCAGCATGGAAGCACCGGCGGCGGTGAGTTGGACCTGCCGGCTGGTGCGGTTGAAGAGCTTCACCGCCAAGCTCGTCTCAAGTGCTTGAATCTGAAAGCTTAAGGGGGGTTGGGACAGGTTAAGCCGCTCCGCCGCACGCGTGAAGCTGAGTTCTTCCGCCACGGCGATGAAATACCGAAGTTGCCGGACATCCATAGCGCTTCTGTATCAATCGATCCGAACAATATATTAGACAGCTATGGCCCCCTGGTCAAATCATGCGCTGACCGACCTCCGCCCCGTTCGAGGCTGCGCCATAAAGACGGCCTGCCTGCATCCTTGGCGAAGTCGTCGAAGGGCGCGCAGACGCTCTCGTCAAACAATAAGAATGGGAAACGCGAGGATCGCAGTATGCCAAAAGTCATGAAATCGCTGTTCGGGCAGGTTTGCCTGGCATTAGTCGCCGGTATCGTGTTGGGCATCGTCGCCCCGACGTATGCAGTGGCGATGAAACCGTTAGGGGATGGCTTTATCAAGCTGATCAAGACACTGATCCCGCTGATCGTTTTCTGTGTCGTGGTGCACGGCATCGCCGGTACCGGCGACCTCAAGAAGGTCGGCCGCGTCGGGGTTAAGACGATCGTCTATTTCGAGGTGGTGACGACGTTCGCATTGCTGCTGGGGATCGTGCTCGCCTATGTGTTCCAGCCTGGCGCCGGGATGAACATCGACCCGAAATCACTCGATCCCAAGGCACTCGGCAGCTTTGTCGATCGCGCTCATCAAGTCGCGAGCGGTGGCGCCGTCGACTTCATCCTGAAGATCATCCCAACGACCATCTTCAACGCCTTCACGACCGGCGATGTTCTGCAGGTCCTGCTGTTCTCGGTCGCCTTCGGCTGCGCGCTCGCACTCGTTGGGGCGCGCGGCAAACCCGTGCTCGAACTCGTCGACCGAACTGGGGAAGTCCTGTTCAAGATCATGGGCTTCATCGTCCGGTTGGCGCCCCTCGGCGTGCTGGGTGCTATCGCCTTCACCGTCGGGCAATATGGCGTAGGATCATTGAAGCAGCTCGGCTATCTCGTCGCGCTGTTCTATGTGACGGTCTTCCTGTTCGTTTTCGTCGTGCTGGGCCTGATCATGCGGATGGCCGGCTTCAGCCTGCGGAAGCTGCTGCGCTACTTCCGCGAGGAGCTGACCGTGGTGATGGGCACGGCAGCCGGCGATAGCGTGCTGCCGCAGACGATGCGCAAGCTGGAACGCCTCGGAATCAAGTCGTCCACGGTCGGACTCGTCGTGCCGACGGGCTATTCGTTCAATCTCGACGCTTTCTCGATCTACTTGACGCTTGCGGCGGTCTTCATTGCGCAAGCCACCAATACGCCGCTTTCGACCGTCGATCTGCTCGCCATTCTCGGCGTTGCGCTGATCACGTCTAAGGGCGCGCACGGAGTTCCCGGCTCGGCGATCGTGATCCTGGCCGCGACGCTCGCCGCGATTCCGGCAATCCCGGCAATCGGCTTGGTTCTCGTCCTGTCGGTGGACTGGTTCATGGGCATCGCTCGCGCACTCGGTAACTATGTCGGCAACCTGGTGGCGACGATCGTGGTTGCATCTTGGGAAGGCGACATCGATCGCGCGCGTGCTCACGGTGTTCTCGACGGCAAGATAAACCCCGAGCTCGAGGCACGGGCCGCGGCCGAGGCAACTGCGCCGACGAGCACCTCCGGGGGGATCGTTATCGCCTGAGCTGCTTCTGCGAATTCCTTTCCTACTCGAGATCTCTTCAGAACGGCGCAACGCTCAGTTCAGATGATTTCTAGTTCGCGCTGACCACCCCAGGGACGCCAACGACGCCGGAGCAGTATTGCTGCCAGCTAAGATGCCCCGGCGTTCCGCTTCGCTGCGGTTCGTGGCGATAATATCGGTGTGTGTCGAACGCTGCCGGCTTGCCCGAGGATGGCGAAATCCTTTTCGCCTATCGCCAATGGCTCCACCACGAGGCTCACATCCTCGGTGACGAGCTGTTCCCAGAGCTAGGTAGCGATGCCCACCGGTTCATCCCGTAGACCTTCGCCCGGCATTTTCACTTTCCACTCGATCGACCTTGGACGGATGTTGAGAAGCTCTCGACATGTGCACGCGCCATTCTGGAGGCGGTAGGCGCGATGCCTACCGATGTGGCGTCGATCGAAGATCTTGCCGAAGCTGAGTTCGAGCCATGGATCGAGGCCGCTGGCGATTCTCCAGATAGCGAGAAGCTCGATGAGCAAATGCGGGCTTGCATCGTCACCTTGCGCATAGCTTGGAGGGTTATGCACTCGAAGAAGGCCAGTCTAGTGACGATGTTCCGCACGATCGACGACGAACTCGGCGCCAGCATGAAAGACGACTTCATATCGTCGATCGACTGGCTGAAGGGAGCGCTAAAGCTCCTCGATGCGGCCGAGGTGAGGCTGCTTTCCGCTGGCGCAGTCGTCGAATTGGAAGCGCGGGCTGCGGCAAGCGCTGATAACTGACAAAGCTACCCAAGCGTACCCGGCACGACGCGCTGGGTAATGCCGGCCGAAAGCTTTTCGGTATTCGTCGATTCCCGGCTCAAGATGCTTCCCAAAAACCAGATTGGGAAGCAATCTGGGAAGCGATGGCCAAAAAGTAATTAGCTAAGTATTTGATATTTTTGGTGAGCGGGGAGGGGATCGAACCCTCGACCACATGATTAAAAGTCACGTGCTCTACCACTGAGCTACCCGCCCTCACTGGGGCGCTGACATAGGCAAGGCCAGCGCGCCGGTCAACATTGTTCCAGCGGGCACATCGTGGCAGAAGCCGCACCGATGGCGAGCGAGTATGTGACAGGAGCGATTTCGGGTGGCGCACAGCAAGGCTGGCGCGGCTGGACGCTGACGTTTGCGCTCGCTGCGCTGATGCTGGCCGCGATGCTGCTCGGCTTCATCGTCGCGCTCGATCCCTATGGAGTGCGCATCCGCGCAGGGCAGCCGGCGCGGCCGCTGATGGATCTCAACCAGCGCTTCATGTACCCGCAGATCGTCAAGTCAGGCGCCTTCGATTCGGCGGTCATCGGCACCTCGACCATGCGGCTGCTCGATCCGCGGATCCTGTCGGAAGGGCTGTCCGCCCGCTTCGCCAATCTCGGCATGAACGCCGCGACGCCCTGGGAGCAGGCCCAGCTCGCTGGCTTGTTCGCACGCAAGGTCGCTTCACCCGATACGGTGATCTGGGGCATCGACCAGACCTGGTGCGAGGCCGATGCCACCGACGAGGCGCGTCGGCTGACGCCGCGGCCGTTCCCGCCCTGGCTCTATGACGACAGCGCCTGGAACGACTGGCCGAAGCAGCTCAACTTCACCACGCTTGAGATCGCGCTGCGCCTGGCCGCGCACCGGCTCGGCCTGCAGCCGCAGCGCCTGCGCGGCGACGGCTACGAGGTCTTCACCCCGCCCGAGGGCACCTATGACCTCGCCCGCGCACGGTTTCATCTCTATCGCGACCATGGCGGCCATGCGCCCGATCTCGCGCCGCAAGCGCCTGCAGCCGAAGTCCCGGCTGCCGAGCGCGCGAGCTGGCGCTTTCCGGCGCTCGCCTGGCTGGAGCAGGGCCTGGCCGCCTTTCCGGCCACGACGCGACGCCTGATCGTGCTGCCGCCGGTCCATGCCGGCGCGATGCCGCGCGAGGGCAGCGCCGCTTGGCAGCGCTTCGCCGCCTGCAAGGCCGAGATCGCGGCGATTGCAATGCGCCAGAACGCCGTGGTCGCCGACTACGCACATCCATCGGTGCTCACACGCGAGGATTCGAATTACTGGGATCCGGCGCATTATCGGCTGCCGATCGCACGCCGGATCGAGTCCGATCTGATCGCACTGGGGCGAGGTGCGGCCACTCCGGGCGACCCGGCCCTGAGCGTGATTGGCGCGCATCGTTAACGACGCATAAACCAAGCGCCCCTACCGTGGTGCCATGGTCATCCGCCGCGGCCTCCGCTCCGTCCTCGTCACGCTCGCGCTCTACCTCGTGTCGAGCGCTGTCGTCGGCTATTTCCTGTTCCACGCGCAGCATGGTGCTCGCGGGCTCGAGACATCGGCCGGCCTGCGCGAGAAGCTCGGCGAGATGGAAGCCGAGATCGCCAGCCTGACCGTCGAACGGCAGGACTGGGAGAAGCGCCTGGGCCTGATGCGCGACGAGGCGATCGATCGCGACCTGCTCGAGGAGCGGGCGCGCGCCATGCTCGGGCGCGTCCACCGCAACGACGTCGTCATCATGGGGCGCTGAGGCTGCCCCGCTGCCGTCGGGCCGTAAACCCGGCGCTGAAACGATCTCTCTTTCAGCTCGAACATGGCATTTCTGGCCGGGCCGCAGGGTTCGATCGGGCCGGTGCTGCACCGGCTTTCCCAACGTCAATAGTCGCAAAAAGATCGATTAACCGATAATCGGTTAAACAACATTATATCAGCAATGACAGATAGTTAGACGATGTTGCAGTGCGAGATGCCCGTCTCGCCAAGCTCTGGGGCTTCCTCTACAACCAAAGCAGGAGAGCTCGGGAGGACCGTTCATGGCCATTGCCGCACGGAAGACGAAAGCAGGGGCGCCTGCCAAGGGGGCCGCTAAGACGCCAGCGAAGAGCGCTTCGAAAGGTGCGGCCAAGGCGCTGTCGAACGTTCCGACCTTCAACAAGGAGGAAGAGCTCCACGCCTATCGCGAGATGCTGCTGATCCGCCGCTTCGAGGAGAAGGCGGGCCAGATGTACGGCATGGGCCTGATCGGCGGCTTCTGCCATCTCTATATCGGCCAGGAAGCCGTGGTCATCGGCATGCAGATGGCCTCCAAGGACGGCGACCAGGTCATCACCGGCTATCGCGACCACGGCCACATGCTGGCCTGCGGTATGGAATCGCGCGGCGTGATGGCCGAGCTCACCGGCCGGCGCGGCGGTTACTCGCACGGCAAGGGCGGCTCGATGCACATGTTCAGCCGCGAGAAGAACTTCTATGGCGGCCACGGCATCGTCGGCGCGCAGGTTTCGCTCGGCGCCGGCCTCGGCTTCGCCAACTGGTACCGCCAGGATGGCCGCGTATCGATGGCCTATTTCGGCGATGGCGCCGCCAATCAGGGCCAGGTCTATGAGAGCTTCAACATGGCCGAGCTCTGGAAGCTGCCGGTCGTGTTCGTAATCGAGAACAACCGCTACGCCATGGGCACTGCGGTCAACCGCGCCTCGGCCCAGACCGATTTCTCCAAGCGGGGCGTCTCCTTCGGCATCCCGGGCGAGCAGGTCGACGGCATGGATGTCCGCGCCGTGCGCGAGGCTGCGAACCGCGCCATCGAGCATGCCCGCTCCGGCAAGGGCCCCTATATCCTGGAGATGCAGACCTATCGCTATCGCGGCCATTCCATGTCCGACCCGGCGAAGTACCGCTCGAAGGACGAGGTCCAGCGCATGCGCGAGGAGCACGACCCGATCGAGCAGGTCCGCGCCCGTCTGACCCGCGAGCACAAGGTCGGCGAGGACGAGCTCAAGGCGATCGACGCCAAGGTCCGCGAGATCGTCAACGACGCCGCCGAGTTCGCGACGCATGACCCAGAGCCGGATCCGTCCGAGCTCTACACCGACATCCTGCTGGAGCCGGCGCAGGCCTGACGGCCGCGCCCGATCCTCCCCGCCCATTTCAGCCCTCGCGGCTATTCCAGAACTCCGGGTGCGTAAATGCCGATCGACATTCTGATGCCCGCCCTGTCGCCGACCATGGAACAGGGCAAACTCGCCAAATGGCTGAAAGCCGAGGGCGACAAGATCAAGGCCGGCGACATCATCGCCGAGATCGAGACCGACAAGGCGACCATGGAGGTCGAGGCGGTCGACGAGGGCGTCCTCGCCAAGATCCTGATCGCCGACGGCACCGAGAATGTCGCGGTCAACACGCCGATCGCGGTGATCGCCGCCGATGGCGAGGACGTGTCCGCCGCCGCGAACGGCGCTGCCAAGGCGGCTCCGGCCCCGCAGGCTGCCGAGGCTCCCGCGCCGGCCGAAGCACCCGCTGCCCCGGCTCCCGCCGCCGCGGCGCCGAGCGTGCCGGCGCAGGCGAAATCCTATGACGCCTCCTCCGAATTCCCCGCCGGCGCCGAGATCGTCTCGATGACGGTGCGCGAGGCGCTGCGCGACGCCATGGCCGAGGAAATGCGGCGCGACGCCGACGTCTTCGTCATGGGCGAGGAGGTCGCCGAATACCAGGGCGCCTACAAGGTCACGCAGGGGCTGCTGCAGGAGTTCGGCGCTCGCCGCGTCATCGACACCCCGATCACCGAGCATGGCTTCGCCGGCATCGGCGTCGGCGCGGCGCTGACCGGCCTCAAGCCGATCGTCGAGTTCATGACCTTCAACTTCGCCATGCAGGCGATCGACCACATCATCAACTCGGCCGCCAAGACGCTCTACATGTCCGGCGGCCAGATGGGCTGCCCGATCGTCTTCCGCGGACCGAATGGTGCCGCTGCCCGCGTCGGCGCGCAGCACAGCCACGACTACGCGGCCTGGTATTCGAACGTGCCCGGCCTCAAGGTGGTGATGCCCTACAGCGCCTCCGACGCGAAGGGCCTGCTGAAGAGCGCCATCCGCGACCCGAACCCGGTGATCTTCCTCGAGAACGAGATCCTCTACGGCCGCTCCTTCGACGTACCCAAGGGCGATGACTTCACCATCCCGATCGGCAAGGCCAAGGTCGTGCGCCCCGGCAGCGACGTCACCATCGTCTCCTTCGGCATCGGCATGAACTATGCGCTCGGCGCTGCCGAGGCGCTGGCCAAGGAAGGGATCGAGGCCGAGGTCATCGACCTCAGAACCATCCGGCCGATGGACATCGAGACGGTCGTCGCCTCCGTGCAGAAGACCAATCGTTGCGTCGCGGTCGAGGAAGGCTTCCCGCAGTCCGGCGTCACCGCCGAGATCGGCATGAAGATCATGGAAGCGGCCTTCGACTATCTCGATGCGCCCGTGGCGCGCGTCACCGGCAAGGACGTGCCGATGCCTTACGCCGCCAACCTCGAGAAGCTGGCGCTGCCGAACATCGGCGAGGTCGTCGCGGCGGCCAAGGCCGTCTGCTACCGGGCGTAGGGCCAACTCGGATGCGCGTAATACGCACCGAAATGTACTTCGATGACAACGAGCTTCAACGGTTCGGGGCAGTCGATGCTATTAATTTTGGGGTAGGTTTCGCGTTCTTTCGATCTGGTGAGCGAACATTCTCGTCCGACGAACTGTCAGGTGTTTTCGATGGAAAGATTGCACCTCAGCCAGTTGGTCTAGATGCAGCGTTTGTCCTGCAGACGTTTCTGGAGGGGCTGTTCTTCGGTAATGATGACATTGATCGTGCCTTAATGGTCCGTCGTAGCGCTGATTTCCTTCCGTTTTCACGCTTCTTCGGGTCGAACACGATTATCGTCGAGAATTCTCCACCAGCAGAGTTGGATTGGCGTACGCTAACTAAGACCGCCTCTGCTGTTACAATTGGCACGTATATCGGTTTTCAGATTGCCCCAAGCGGTTCGCCGCTGTTGCTCATCAGCGTTCCTATCGGGATCATAGCTGTTGGTACTGCGATTGGGATTTCGAGGGGGCTCGAAAACGGCCTGAATAAGTCAATTGAGAAGCTAATCAACAAACTGCTTCTTTGAGGTGTCGTAAAATGCCGACCAACATCCTGATGCCCGCGCTCTCTCCCACCATGGAGAAGGGCAATCTCGCCAAATGGCTGAAGAAGGAAGGCGACACGATCAAGTCCGGCGACATCATCGCCGAGATCGAGACCGACAAGGCGACTATGGAAGTCGAGGCGGTCGACGAGGGCATTTTGGCCAAGATCGTCGTGCCGGAAGGCACCGTCGACGTCGCCGTCAACGAAGTGATCGGTGTGATCGCCGGCGAAGGCGAGGACGCCAAGAGCGTCTCGGCGCCGAGCGCTGCGCCGGCCAAGAGCGAGCCCGCTCCGAAGGCGGACGGCAAGGCGGGTGAACCAGCTCCGGCCCCTGCTGCCGCTCCGGCCGCAGCCGCTCCGGCGCCCGTGGCGCAGGCCGCAGCGCCCGCTTCCGGCAGCAACCGCCCCTTCGCCTCGCCGCTGGCGCGTCGCCTCGCCAAGGACGCCGGCATCGATCTCGGCAAGGTCCAGGGCTCGGGTCCGCATGGCCGCATCGTCGAGAAGGACATCGAGGCCGCCAAGCAGGGCGGCGCGGCCAAGGCTGCGCCGGCTCCCGCGGCCGGCGCTCCTGCCGCGCCCAAGCCCGCCGCTGCGCCGCTCGCGACCGGCCCCTCGGACGAGCAGACCAAGAAGCTGTTCGCGCCAGGCTCCTATGAGGAGATCCCGCATGACGGCATGCGCAAGACGATCGCGCGTCGCCTGACCGAAGCCAAGCAGACCATCCCGCACTTCTACGTCACGCTGGATTGCGAGCTCGACGCGCTGCTGAAGCTGCGGGCCGAGCTCAATGCCGCCGCGCCGGAGAAGGACGGCAAGCCGGCCTACAAGCTCTCGGTCAACGACATGGTGATCAAGGCGCTCGCTCTGGCGCTCAAGGCCGTGCCGGATGCCAACGTCTCCTGGACCGACAGCGCCATGCTCAAGCACAAGCATGCCGATGTCGGCGTCGCCGTCTCGATCCCGGGCGGGCTGATCACCCCGATCATCCGCGACGCCTGCCACAAGACGCTGAGCCAGATCTCCAACGAGATGAAGGACATGGCGGCGCGGGCGAAAGCGCGCAAGCTGAAGCCCGAGGAGTATCAGGGCGGCACCACGGCGGTCTCGAATCTCGGCATGTTCGGCGTCAAGGACTTCGCCGCGGTGGTGAACCCGCCGCATGCGACGATCCTGGCGGTCGGCGCCGGCGAACAGCGCGTCATCGTCAAGGGCGGCCAGCCAGCCGTCGCGACGGTGATGTCGGTGACGCTCTCGACCGACCACCGCGCCGTCGACGGGGCGCTCGGCGCCGAGCTGCTCCAGGCCTTCAAGGGCTATATCGAGAAGCCGATGGCGATGCTGGTGTGAGGCGGCGATGACCCGCCAGGCCCGCATCCTCGCCTTCGGCGATTCCCTGACCTGGGGCCGGATCGCCAACCGGCCGGAGCGGCATGGCGACGATGTGCGCTGGCCGCGCGTGCTGGAGAAGGCGCTCGGCGGCTACGCCACCGTGATCGAGGAGGGGCTCAACGGCCGGCGGATTGCGCTCGACGACCCGCTGCGCCCCTATCGCTCCGGAATCTCGTTGCTGCCGCTCTTCCTCGAGTGCCATGCGCCGCTCGACCTCGTCATCCTGATGCTTGGCACCAATGACTGCCAGCGCCAGCACTCGCTCGCTCCTTACGACGTCGCCCGCTCGATGCGCATGTTGGCGCAGGTGGCGCAGCGCCCGCCGGTCGAGCCCGGCATGCCGGTGCCGGAGGTGCTGATCGTCGCGCCGCCAGTGGTGCGCATGCCCGATGATCCCGACCACGAAGCCAATCTCTTCATGGAGGGCGCGCCCGAGAAGATGGCGCTGCTGGCGACCTATTATCGCCGCATCGCCGACGAGATCGGCGTCAACTTCTTCGACGCGGCCCAGGTCGCGAGCGTGACCGGCGCGGATGGCATCCATCTCGACGCCGAGAATACGCGCGCGATCGGCCTGGCATTGGCGCCCGTCGTCGACGGCCTGCTCGGCCTGCCGCTGCCGGCGCGCGGACCGGCGCTGCGGATCGCGGGCCCGTAAACGATATTCGACCGGGGCCTTGCCCCGCACCATCAACACTGCCCGCGGTGGGCAGAACGAGCCGAGGCATTTCCCATGGCTGACTACGACATCATCATCATCGGCTCCGGCCCAGGCGGCTATGTCGCGGCGATCCGCGCGGCGCAGCTTGGCTTCAAGACCGCGATCGTCGAGCGCGAGCACCTCGCCGGCATCTGCTCGAACTGGGGCTGCATCCCGACCAAGGCTCTTCTGCGCTCGGCCGAGATCCTGCATTACGGCCAGCACGCCAAGGATTACGGGCTGACGCTGGAAGGCTCGTTCAAGGCGGACCTGGAAGCGGTGGTGAAGCGTTCGCGCGGCATCGCGGTGCGCATGAACAACGGCGTCCAGTTCCTGATGAAGAAGAACAAGGTCGACGTGATCTGGGGCGAGGCCAAGCTCACCAAGGCCAACACCATCGTGGTCGCGCCGACCAAGAAGCCGGCGATGCAGCCGCAGGGGCCGATCCCGAAGGGCGCCAAGGGCGAGGGCACCTACACCGCCGACCACATCATCGTCGCGACCGGCGCCCGCCCGCGGGTGCTGCCCGGGCTGGAACCGGACGGCAAGCTGATCTGGACCTATTTCGAGGCGCTGGTGCCGCCGACCATGCCGAAATCGATGGTGGTGATGGGCTCGGGTGCGATCGGCATCGAGTTCGCCTCGTTCTACCGCACGCTCGGTGCCGAGGTGACGGTGGTTGAGGTGATGCAGCAGGTCGTTCCCGTCGAGGATGCCGAGATCGGCGCCTTCGCGCGAAAAGCCTTCGAGAAGCAGGGCATGAAGATCCTGACCTCGACCAAGGTCACCAAGGTCGAGAAGGGTGCGAACTCCGTCACAGCCCATATCGAGGACGACAAGGGCAACAAGCAGACGATCACCGCCGAGCGGATGATCTCGGCGGTCGGCGTCGTCGCCAATGTCGAGAATCTGGGCCTGGAGGCGCTCGGCGTGAAGCTCGATCGCGGCGTGATTGCAATCGACGGGCTCTGCCGCACCAATGTGAAGGGCATATATGCGATCGGCGACGTCGCCGGCCCGCCGATGCTGGCGCACAAGGCCGAGCATGAGGCGGTGATCTGCGTCGAGGCGATCAAGGGCCTGCACCCGCACCCGATGGACAAGGCGATGATCCCGGGCTGTACCTATTGCCACCCGCAGATCGCCAGCGTCGGCCTGACCGAAGCCAAGGCCAAGGAGGCCGGCCACCAGCTCAAGGTCGGCCGCTTCAACTTCGTCGCCAACGGCAAGGCGGTGGCGCTCGGTGAGGACTCGGGCATGGTCAAGACGATCTTCGACGCCAAGACCGGCAAGCTGCTCGGTGCCCACATGGTCGGCGCGGAGGTCACCGAGCTGATCCAGGGCTTCGTGGTCGCGATGAACCTCGAGACCACCGAGGAAGAGCTGATGCACACCATCTTCCCGCATCCGACCCTGTCGGAGACGATGAAGGAGGCCGTGCTCGACGCCTATGGCAAGGTGCTGAACGCCTGAGGGCGCAAGGGCTTATCCGGAGATAGCGCGTTCATCCCGGACAAGCCGCGTCAGCGGCGCCGATCCAGGATCCATTCCGGAACGGTTCAGGCATGGGTCCCGGGTCTTCGCTTCGCTGCGCCCGGGACGACCGGGTCACATGATGCGACGCGCAGCGTTCACATCCGCTTCACATAAGCTCGGCGATCCTCCAGTCATTGCTCCAGGAGGATCGCCATGGACCTTCGTGCCCTTCTCGTCGCCATTGCCATCGGCGCCGTCGCCGGCTGGCTCGCCAGCATCGTCATGGGCGGCGGCGGGCTGATCCGCTACATCATCACTGGCCTGATCGGCGCCTTCGTCGGCAGCTTCCTGCTGCAGTTCCTCGGCATCAGCCTCGGTATCGGCAACCCGCTGATCTCGCAGATCGTCACGGCGACGATCGGGGCGATCGTCGTGGTCTTCCTCGCCCGGCTGGTCGCCTGATCGGCGGGCGCTGGCATTTGCCGACGGTGCAGGCCATATCCGGCCGATGAGCCGCGCCCGCAAATCTGCCAAGCCTGACAAGATCGTGCCCGACGACAGGATCGAGATCCTGCCGCCGCGGCAAGGTCTGACGCTCGACTGGCATCGCCTCCTGCCGCCGGTCGCCTTCGGCACGGCAGCAGGCTTCATCGCCAGCCTGGTCGTCGGTGGCGGCGGCTTTCTGCGCCACGCCGTGGTCGGCCTGCTCGGCATGCTGGTCGGGCAGGGCATCGTGCATGTCACCGGCTGGCGGGCGAGCACCGGCTACCGTTTCCTCGACTCGATGGCGATGGCGGTGATCGGCGCGATCCTGGTCGTGCTCCTGGCGCGCTTCATTGCGTGACGGAACCAGCGGGATTGCCGCGCGTTGTCGTGGGCGGCCGAGCGGCCGGTCTTTGAGGGCAGGGGGATCACCATGAACGACCAGATCTATGCCGCGCTCGGCACACCGGGCTACGGCTTCTTCATGACGCTGCTGATCGGCATCCTCGCCGGCTGGATCGCCGAGCGCGTCACCTCATCCGATCACGGGCTCTTCACCAACATGATCGTCGGTGTGGCCGGCTCCTTCGTCGGCAGCCGCATCGCCGAGCTGCTCGAGATCCCGGTCTTCGGCTTCTGGCGCACGCTGACGGCGGCGATCGCCGGCGCCTGCCTGCTGATCGTGGTCTGGCGCGCGGTGCGCAACTGAGTCCCACGGCGCGCTTTCCGTTCGACCGGGACGGTCGAACGATCAGAATTCGCGCAACTTTAGATTTTGGAGCATGTTCTCGTCGCAAAAGTGGCGTCCACTTTTGCGGAACATGCTCCGCGGGTTGCTCGCGAGGCACTTCGGCATTAGCTAGACGGGAGTGGCCGCGCCCTGCTGCGCGGCGCCAGTAACGGACCCGTCCATGGCCGTCGTGCTCGACCTCCTCAACCGCGATCCGCGTCCCAATTCCGGCAACCCGAAATCAGAGGTCAAGCCGGAGCTGCGTCATCCGGAGAAGCAGAAGCGGCCGGAGAACCCGATCCTGCGCAAGCCGGACTGGATCCGGGTCAAGGCGCCAGGCTCGCCGAAATGGGCCGAGACCCAGAAGATCGTGAAGGCCGAAAAGCTCGTCACCGTCTGCGAGGAGGCGGGCTGCCCCAATATCGGCGAGTGCTGGGAGAAGAAGCACGCCACCTTCATGATCATGGGCGACACCTGCACGCGCGCCTGTGCCTTCTGCAACGTCAAGACCGGCGTGCCCGAGGCGCTCGACCATGACGAGCCGCGCAAGGTCGCCGACGCCGTCGCCAAGCTCGGCCTCGAGCATGTCGTCATCACCTCGGTCGACCGCGACGATCTCAAGGATGGCGGCGCCGAGCATTTCGCCCGCGTCATCCGCGCCATCCGCGAGGCCTCGCCCGCCACGACGATCGAGATCTTGACGCCCGATTTCCTGCGCAAGCCCGGCGCGCTCGAAGTCGTCGTCGCAGCCAAGCCCGACGTCTTCAACCACAATCTTGAGACCGTCCCCGGCAAGTACCTGAAGGTGCGGCCCGGCGCCCGCTATTTCCATTCGCTGCGGCTACTGCAGCAGGTCAAGGAGCTCGACCCGACCATCTTCACCAAGTCCGGCATCATGGTCGGTCTCGGCGAGGAGCGGAACGAGGTCCTGCAGCTGATGGACGACCTGCGCTCGGCCGAGGTCGATTTCATCACCATCGGCCAGTATCTGGCGCCCTCGCGCAAGCATCATGCGGTCATCCGCTTCGTCACGCCGGACGAGTTCAAGAGCTTCGAGACCATCGCCTATGTGAAGGGCTTCCTGATGGTCTCCTCGACGCCGCTGACGCGCTCCTCGCACCATGCCGGCGAGGACTTCGCCAAACTGCGGGCAGCGCGCGCCGCCAAGCTCGGCAGCTGATCGGCGCAACATTCATGCCGATGTTCAACAGCACCCGCCGGGTGAAGCACTCACCCGGAGAGATGTTCGCGCTCGTGGCGGATGTCGAGAAATACCCGCAGTTCCTGCCGCTCTGCGAGGGGCTGACGGTTCGCCGGCGCACGCCGCGCGAGGGCGGCGGGGAAGTGCTGCTCGCCGACATGACCGTCGGCTACAAGGCGATCCGCGAGACCTTCACCAGCCGCGTCACGCTCGACCCGGCGAATCTCAAGATCCTGGTCGAATATGTCGACGGGCCGTTCCGCTATCTTGAGAACCGCTGGAGCTTCAAGCCGCTCGAGGCTGGCAGCGAGGTTGGCTTCTTCATTTCCTATGAATTCGCCAGCCGCATGCTCGGTCTCCTGATGGGCGCGATGTTCGACAAGGCCTTCCGCAAATTCGCCGAAGCCTTCGAGAAGCGCGCTGATGCCATCTACGGGAAAAGCAACCCGGCGGCACTCACCTAGTCTTAAGCTGCTTGCGTCATCATTCCTCTGTTCCGGCAGGGGGAAGGCATGGAAGCTCCAATTGTGCAGGCGGGTGCCGGTGCTGGCGCGCGTCGGATGAGCGTGGTGTTGCCGGTCTTTGCCGGCACGATCTTTCTGTCTGCCTTCCTGCTCTTCGGCATTCAGCCCATGTTCGCCAAGATGGTGCTGCCGAAGCTCGGCGGTTCGCCCGGCGTCTGGTCGACGGCGATGGTCTTCTTCCAGGCCATGCTGCTGGCCGGTTATGCTTATGCGCACTGGCTGGTTAGCCGCTTCAGCGTGCGGCGTGCCGCGCTGATCCACATCGCCTTGATGATCGTGGTCGTGGCGACCTCGCTACCTATCGGTATCGCCGCCGGCTTCGAGCGGCCGCCGCAGCAAGGCGAGTTTGCCTGGCTTCTGCTGCTCTTCTCCGCTTCGGTCGGCTTGCCGTTCTTCGCCATTGCGGCGAACGGCCCGCTGCTGCAGGCCTGGTTCGCACGCACCGGACATGCGCAGGCGCGCGACCCCTACTTCCTCTATGCCGCTTCGAATATCGGCAGCTTCCTCGCCTTGCTCGCCTATCCCTTCGCGATCGAGCCGACCCTGAGATTGGTGACGCAGGCGTCGGCCTGGGCGTGGGGATTCGGTTTGCTGCTCGCCAGCATAACGGCCTGCGCCGGACTGAGCGTCGGGCAGTCGACGAGCGGGCGCGATGCGACCCCGCTCGTGGCCGAGCCGGTCACCACTGGCCGCAGGCTGCATTGGCTTTTCCTGGCCTTCGTGCCGTCAGGTCTGCTGGTTGCGGTGACCGCCCATATCTCGACCGATGTCGCGGCCGGGCCGCTGCTCTGGGTCGCGCCGCTGGCGCTCTTCCTGCTGACCTTCGTCATCGTCTTCCAGCGCAAGCCGCTGCTGCGCCATGGCTGGATGCTGAATGCCCAATTGCTGCTCGTCCTCGGCTACATGGCATTGACGGTGTTCAGTCTGCGCCTGGACTGGGGCCCTGAACTGGTCTTCCATCTCTCCGTTCTGTTCGTCACGGCCATGGTCGCGCATGGCGAACTGGCGCGGTTGCGGCCGTCAGCAGCGGGGCTGACGGGCTTCTATCTCTGGATGTCGCTCGGCGGCGTGCTCGGTGGGGTGTTCGCCGCTTTGCTCGCGCCGCTGCTGTTCAACTCGGTGGCAGAATACCCGCTGCTGATCGTAGCCGGTGTGCTCTGCCGGCCGGGCTTCACCTCGATCCGTCCGTCGCGACTGCAGGGAACGGCACTCGCCGGTCTCGCCATCGTGGGATTGGGAACTCAGATCGTCAGCGAAACCTCGCGGACGGACATGGTGCGCTCCTTCTTCGGCGTGCACCGCATCACCGAGACCACGGATGGCCGCTTCCGCGTGCTCAGTCACGGCAGCACGGTTCATGGTGCACAGCGCCTGCGCCTGGACGATGGCACGCCGGTGTCGGGGCGTCCCGAGCCGCTGACCTACTACTACACCGGCGGCGGAATCGCCGACGGGATCGACTCCATCCGTCAGGCGAAGGGAGGCAAGCTTGCTGCGGTCGCGGCGATCGGCGTCGGGACGGGCTCGCTTGCCTGCCAAGCGCGCCCAGGCGAGGACTGGCGCTTCTACGAGATCGACCCGGCCGTGATCAAGATCGCGACCGACCCGGCCCGCTTCAGCTTCTTCAGCGCCTGCGCGTCCGCACCGACCTTCGTTATCGGCGATGCACGGCTGACCCTCGCCGACGCGCGCGACGGCTCGCTCGACCTGATCATCGTGGACGCGTTCTCGTCCGATGCGATCCCCGTCCATCTGCTGACCGGCGAAGCCCTGGCGCTCTATATGAGCAAGCTCAAGCCGGATGGCGCTGTTCTCCTGCACATCTCCAATCGGAACATGGAGCTGGCTTCCGTGGTCAGGGCGACGGCGGCAGGTCAGGGGCTGGTGAGCTGGCTCCACAACTCGGCCCGGATCGAAGCCGATCTGCGGGCGCTGAAATCCGCGCCCAGCGTCGCGCTCGTCACGCGGCCGGGCGTTGATCCCGGTCCGATCGTGAGAGGCTGGGAGCAGCACGCCAGTCCCGGAACAACCCGTCCCTGGAGCGACGACTATGCCGACATCATCGGCGCGATCTGGCGGCAGCTTTCGCTGAAATAAGGCGAGCCGCCTACTCGACTGTCAGCGCCGCCTCGCGCAACAGGTCGAGCGCCTCCAATACGCTGAGGCGCCTGATTTCGTCGCGGCCCTGCGCGCCGAAGCGCCTCTCGCGGTGCAGAATCCGCGTCCCGTCGGCGCAGGCAAAATGCACCAGCCCGACCGGCTTCGCCTCGCTGCCGCCGTCCGGGCCGGCGACGCCGGTGATCGAGACGGCGAGCCGCGACGACAGCCGCTCGCGGCCGCCTTCCGCCATGGCGCGCGCGACCGGCTCGCTGACCGCGCCATGCTGGCGGATCAGCTCAGCGGGGACACCGGCCAGCGCCGTCTTCGCCTCGTTGGAATAGGTGACGAGGCCGCCCAGCACCACGCTGGACGAGCCGGAGATGGCGGTCAGCGCTCCGGCGACCAGCCCGCCCGTGCAGGATTCGACCGTCGCGACGGTGATGCCGCGCTCGCGCGAGATGGTCAGCAATTCGGCGGCAAGCGAACGGATGTCGAGATCGAACATGGCCTCACTCCGGCTCTGGCAGACGGATGGTGGCGGTGGCGAGGGCGGCGAGACCCTCGCTGCGCCCGGTGAAGCCCAGCCGCTCGGAGGTCGTCGCCTTGGTGGCCACCTGGTCGAGGCGAAGGCCGGCGATCTCGGCAATGCGAGCCCGGATCGCGTCGCGATGCGAGCCGACCTTCGGCCCTTCGCAGACGATGGTCAGGTCGAGATGGTCGATCCTGCCCCCTCGCTGCCGCACGCGCTCAGCGGCGAAGGCGAGGAAGCGGTCGGAGGAGGCGCCGCGCCATTGCGGATCGCTCGGCGGGAAATGGCTGCCGATGTCGCCATCAGCCAGGGCGCCCAGCACGGCATCGGTGAGCGCATGCAAGCCGACATCGCCATCTGAATGGGCCGTGACGCCGCGGCTGTGCGGGATCCGGACACCGCCGAGCCAGACATGGTCGCCCTCGGTGAAGGCGTGGACGTCGTAGCCTGTGCCGGTGCGGGTCACGAGCGGGCGGGCGAAACGCTGCTCGGCCAATTCGAAATCCTCCGCATAGGTCAGCTTCAGGTTCTTCGGATCTCCGGCGAAAGTCGCGACGCGGTGGCCAGCCCATTCCATGATGGCGGAATCGTCGGTGAAGCCGTCGGCAGCCGCGGCATGGGCGGCCCGGTGCGCCGCCAGCAGCTCCGCCAAGGCGAAAGCCTGTGGCGTCTGCACCGAGACCAACTGCTCTCGCGGCAAGGTTTCCGCGATGAGGCCGTTGCTGTCGATGCGCTTGACGGTATCGGTAGCCGCGAGCGCCGGGATCGCGGCGACATGCTCGGCGCTTGCCGCCAGTGCCCGCTCGATCAGGGCCGGCGAAACGAAGGGACGGGCGGCATCATGCACGAGCACGCTGCCCACGAAACCTGCGGCCGCGAGCGCTTCCAATCCCGCGCGAACCGAATCCTGCCGGGTCTCGCCACCGTCGATCGGCGCGAGCAGCTTAACGCGAGCGGTTTCAGGAAGATGTTCGACCGCCTCGTCATAGCGCGCGCCGTCACCGGCGCCGATCACCACCAGTGTAGCGCTGATGCGCCCCTCGGCCAGGAAGGGCGCAAGGGTGCGGCAGAGCACCGGTACACCACCGAGGCGCCGGTACTGCTTGGGAGCATCGGCCCCGGCGCGCAGGCCACGCCCGGCAGCAACGATCAGGGCGGCAACGGCCGATGTCATCCAATCCTCTTGGCTCCGCTACACAGGGCTTCGCTGATAGGACGGCAACGGCCTGTCGCCAAGCCGTCACCACCGCCGCCTGCGTACGTCAAAGGTGAGCATGCCGATATTGCAATGCAACATAGCGTGAAATTCTCTTGCGCGGCGCAGCATTTGTCCAATAAATCGGCAGAATGGAAACTGCCTCAAATTCGGGCGAGCGCGAAGCGTCGATCGGCGGGCTGCTACCGGCGTCGCGGGCTTTCCTGGCACCGATGTCGGGTGTGACCGATCTGGCCATGCGCCGGATCGCCGCCCGCTTCGGTGCCGGGCTCGTTGTCTCCGAGATGGTCGCGTCGGACGAGCTCGTCCGCGGCAGCGAGGAGGCGCGGCTGCGCGCCGAGGGCGCCGGCGTCACGCCGCATGTCGTCCAGCTCGCCGGCTGCGAAGCGCGCTGGCTCGCCGAAGCGGCGCAGGTCGCCGAGGCGTCCGGCGCGGATATCGTCGACATCAATATGGGCTGTCCGGCCAAGCGCGTCGTCGGCGGCTGGGCCGGCTCGGCATTGATGCGCGATCTCGACCATGCGGTCGGACTGGTCGAGGCCGTCGTCGCCGCGGTGAAGGTGCCGGTCACGGTCAAGATGCGGCTCGGCTGGGACGATGCCAGCCGTAACGCACCGGAGCTGGCGCGCCGGGCCGTCGTCGCCGGAGCGGCTGCGATCACCGTCCATGGCCGCACGCGCCAGCAATTCTACAAGGGGCAGGCCGATTGGGCCGCGATCCGCCCGGTACGCGCGGCCGGCACGTTCCCGCTGGTCGCCAATGGCGATATCGCCACATTGGAGCAGGCGCAATCCTGCCTGGAGCGGTCGGGCGCCGACTATGTCATGGTCGGGCGCGCCGCTATGGGCCGCCCCTGGCTGCCCGGTGCGATCGGCGCCGCGCTCGCCGGCCGCGAGCCTGCGGAGGTTTCGCTCGCCGCCAAGCACGACATCGCGCGCGAGCATTATGAGAGCCTCCTGTCGCTAATGGGGCGCGAATCAGGCGTCCGACATGCCCGCAAGCACCTCGCCGCCTATGCCGATGAGGCGCTCGCCAGCGGGCTGGAGCCCGATGAGAACGCGCGTCGCGAACTCCTCACAACCACCGAGCCCGCACGGGCGATCGCCGCGCTCGGGCAATTGTTCTCGACCGACCGCCTCGGCGCGGCCGCCTGATCACGAAAGTCCGCACATGACGATGGCGATGTTCAACGACAGTGTGGAGGAGCGGTACGATCCCTTGTCCGACCTGCTCGAAATCCAGGCACTGAACGTTCTGCCCATGCCCGTGCTGGTGATCGGGGAGGCGCACGGCATCCTCTACGCCAACACCGCCGCCGAGGACTTCTTCCAGGCGAGCGCGCCCGTCCTGAAGCGCCAGCGCCTCGACGACCTCGTCGCCTTCGGCTCCCCGGTCCTGGGGCTGGTCGAGGAAGTGCAGCGCCGTGGCGCCAGCGTCAGCGAGTACCGGCTCGAGCTCGCCTCGCCCCGGCTCGGCCTCGACCGGATCGTCGACGTTTTTGCCTCATTGCTGCCCAGCCAGCCCGACGCGGTGGTGCTTCTGCTGCAAGAACGAACAATTGCCGAAAAAATGGACAGGCAATTGACGCATAGAGGGGCAGCCCGCTCGATCACCGCGCTCGGCGCCATGCTGGCGCATGAGATCAAGAATCCGCTCTCCGGCATCCGCGGCGCGGCACAGCTGCTCGAGGCCTCGGTCGGCGACGACGACCGCCTGCTGACGCAGCTGATCTGCGACGAAGCCGACCGGATCGTGAAGCTGGTCGAACGTGTCGAACTCTTCGGCGACGAGCGTCCGAGCGAGCGCGGGCCGGTCAACGTCCATGACGTGCTCGACCATGTGAAACGGCTGGCGCAGTCGGGCTTCGCCCGCCACATCCGCTTCAGCGAGGTCTACGACCCCTCGCTGCCACCGGTGGCGGGCAATCGCGACCAGCTCGTGCAGGTGCTGCTCAACCTGGTCAAGAATGCGGCAGAGGCGATCGGCCAGGACGCCATCGATGGCGAGATCACGCTGACGACCGCCTACCGTCCGGGCATCCGCATGCAGGCGCCCGGCTCTGGCGCAAGGCTCGCTCTGCCGCTCGAGATCGGCGTCCGCGACAACGGCCCTGGCGTGCCGCCCGATCTGCATCAGCTCCTGTTCGATCCCTTCGTCACCACCAAGGCGCAGGGAAGTGGCCTTGGACTTGCACTTGTCGCCAAGGTGATCGGCGATCACGGCGGAATCGTCGAATGCGAGTCCGCGCCGCGACGCACGACATTCCGCATTCGATTGCCCCTGCACGAGGCGAAGCCGCCTCAGGCCGGGTGAAAAGACGAGTAGGACACGGAAAAGCGCATGCCGACGGGTAACATCCTCATCGCCGACGACGACGCCGCGATCCGCACCGTCCTCAACCAGGCGCTCGCCCGCGCCGGCTACGAAGTCCGCACCACCGGGCAGGCGGCGACGCTCTGGACCTGGGCCGCCCAGGGCCTGGGCGACCTCATCATCACCGACGTGGTGATGCCGGACGGTAACGCCTTCGATCTCCTGCCTCGCATCAAGCGGGTCCGGCCCGAGCTGCCGATCATCGTGATGAGCGCGCAGAACACCTTCATGACCGCGATCAAGGCGTCCGAGCGCGGCGCCTACGAATACCTGCCCAAGCCCTTCGACCTGAAGGAACTCGTCGCCATCGTCGGGCGGGCGCTGTCGCGGCCGCGCAACGATGCCGCACGCAGCCACGCCGCTGAGCCCGAGGACATTCCGCTGGTCGGCCGCTCGCCGGCGATGCAGGACGTCTACCGCGCTCTGGCGCGGCTGATGCCGATCGACCTCACCGTGATGATCAACGGCGAATCCGGCACCGGCAAGGAGCTGGTCGCCCGCGCCCTGCACGACTACGGCAAGCGCCGCAACGGCCCCTTCGTCGCGATCAACATGGCGGCGATCCCGAAGGATCTGATCGAATCGGAATTGTTCGGCCACGAGAAAGGCGCCTTCACCGGCGCGCTGACCCGTTCCTCCGGCCGCTTCGAGCAGGCCGAGGGCGGCACGCTCTTCCTCGACGAGATCGGCGACATGCCGATGGAGGCGCAGACGCGGCTGCTGCGCGTGCTGCAGCAGGGCGAGTACACCACGGTCGGCGGCCGCACCCCGATCAAGACCAATGTCCGCATCGTCGCCGCGACCAACAAGGACCTGCGCATCTCGATCGCGCACGGGCTGTTCCGCGAGGATCTGTTCTTCCGCCTCAACGTCGTGCCGATCCGCCTGCCGCCACTTCGCGAGCGCGTCGAGGACATCCCGGATCTCGTCCGCCATTTCTTCGCGCTGGTCGAGAAGGAGGGGCTGCCGCGCAAGCAGATCGATTCGGAAGCGATGGACGTGCTGCGGCGCTATCGCTGGCCCGGCAATGTCCGCGAGCTCGAGAATCTGGTGCGGCGTCTGGCCGCGCTCTATCCGCAGGAAACGATCACCGCGCCGATCGTCGAAGCCGAGCTGCAGCCGGCGAGCGGCGCTCCTATGCAGGCCGGGAGCGGCAGCGCGCCGGAGCGGGCCGAGACACTCTCGGGCTCGGTCGAGCGCCATCTCGGCCAGTACTTCGGCGGTTTCGGCGACCAGATTCCGCCGCCCGGCCTCTATCACCGCATCCTGCGCGAGATCGAGCCACCTCTGATCGCGGCAGCCCTGGCGGCGACGCGCGGTAACCAGATTCGAGCCGCTGAGCTGCTGGGACTTAATCGCAACACCTTGCGCAAGAAGATCCGCGAGCTCGACATGCAGGTGGTCCGCTCGCCGCGCTGACCGCCAGCACTGTGGCTGCCTTGCATCTGTCATATTTTGACAACACCGTTGCGGCGGCGCATCAGTGCGCTTTGCGGCGGCTCCAGTGACGGAGCGCCGCGGCAACGGAGCTCCGATTTCGCGTTGACCACATCGACCGGCGACATGCGCATGACGCCCCGGAGCGACGACCCGCCGCGCCGGGTCTCGGGCTGGCTCGGCGCGCTCGTCGTAGGCTTCGCGCTGGTCTCGGCGCTCACCACCTTCCTCGTGCTTTCGGGCGCAACGCCGGTCGCGCCGGTCCACGAGGTCGTGGTCGGCGTCTTCATCATCAACGGCCTGCTGATCCTGCTCCTGCTGATCATCGTCGCCTTCGAGGCGGCGGTTCTGATCCGCGCCAGGCGCAAGGGCGTGGCAGCCGCCGGCCTGCATGTGCGGATCGTCAGCCTGTTCAGCATCGTCGCCGCGCTGCCGGCGGTCCTTGTCGCGATCATCGCGACCGCGACGCTGGAGCGCGGTCTCGAACCCTGGTTCTCCGACCGCATGCGCGACGTGATCTTCAAATCGGTCGAGGTCGCCGACGCCTATACGACGGGACAGTGCCGCTCGCTCGGCCGCGAGATCCGGCTGCTCGCCGACGATCTCGGGCGGGCGAAGACCGCCTATGACGCCGATAGGCGCTGGTTCGAGAACTTCCTGACGGCGCGCGCCACGGCGCTCGGCCTCCCGGTGGCCTGGATCATGAAGCCACCGGACAACATCCTCGTCCGCGCCAATATCGACGTGCTGCGCGATGCCCACAAGCCGAATGCCGACGCCTTCGACGATGCGCAAAGCTCGCCGGAGCCGATCTGCGTGCTGCCCTCGACGGGCCGGGTCTTCGGCGCGCTGATGAAGCTGCCGAGCTATGACGGCGCCTTCCTCTATGTCGCCCGCGAGGTCGACCCGCTTGCGGTCGAGTTCCCGGCCGTCGCGCGCGGCGCCGTGGTCGAATATCTCGGCATCGATGCGCGCCGGAAGGGCGTGCAGAGCGCCTTCGCCTCGATGTATGCGCTGATCTCGGTGATCCTGCTGCTCTCGGCGATCTGGCTCGGCCTCAATTTCGCCAACGGCCTCGTCGCCCCGATCCGGCGGATGATCCACGCCACCGACCAGGTCTCCAGCGGCAATTTCTACGTCCAGGTGCCGATACGACGAGCGGAGGGCGATCTCGCCCATCTCGGCGAGACCTTCAATAAGATGACCGCCGAACTGCGCCGGCAGCGCGACGGGCTCGTCACCGCGAGCGAGGTGATCGACCGGCGCCGGCGCTTCACCGAGACGGTGCTCTCGGGCGTCTCCTCCGGCGTGCTCGGCATCGACGAGGACGGGCACATCACCCTCAGCAACCGCTCGGCTGAGACCCTGCTCGGCGCTGGCGGACGGCTGCTCGGCGAGCCGGTCGCGCGCGTCGTTCCCGAGATCGCGGGCTTCGTCACCGAGGCGCTCAACAATCGCCAGCGCCTGAGCTCCAGCCAGGCGGCGATCACCCGCGGCGGCCGCGAGCGCATGCTGAACATCCGCGCGACGCGCGAAGGCGAGGGCGCCGGAGCCGGCCTCGTCGTGACGCTCGACGACATCACCGATCTCGTCTCGGCGCAGCGCACCGCCGCCTGGGCTGATGTCGCCCGCCGCATCGCCCACGAGATCAAGAATCCGCTGACGCCGATCCAGCTCTCCGCCGAGCGCATCCGCCGCAAGTTCGGCCGCGTCATCGTCGACGACAAGGAGATCTTCGACCAGTGCACCGCCACAATCGTGCGCCAGGTCGAGGATATCCGCCGCATGGTCGACGAATTCTCCTCCTTCGCGCGGATGCCCAAGCCTTCGCCGGCGCGGGACGACATTGTCGAGACGGCGAGGCAGGTCGCCTTCCTGATGCGGGTCGGCAATCCCGAGATCGACATCACTGACAATCTGCCGGAGGCGCCGGTCCTGGCGCATTTCGACCGGCGCCTGATCTCGCAGGCCCTGACCAACGTCATCAAGAACGCGACCGAGGCGATCCAGGCCGTGCCGGCCGAGGAGCGCGGCAAGGGCCGCATCGAGATCGGCTTCGAACGGACGCAGGATGGCCGGATCGTCATCGACATCCTCGACAACGGCAAGGGCCTGCCGGCTGACCAGCGCCAGAAGCTGCTCGAGCCCTATATGACCACCCGCGACGGCGGCACCGGGCTCGGCCTCGCCATCGTCGGCAAGATCCTCGAGGACCATGGCGGCGGCATCGAGCTGCTCGACCGCCCGGATGGGGCCCGAGGCGCCAGGATCAAGCTCTGGTTCATCGAGACCGGACCGCCGCCAGCCGGCGAAGACAGACCAGAAACAGGCAAGAGCACGGCGGATTCCGCCGCACGACACGTAAACGGGACGAAGGCATGAGTGCTGACATTCTCGTCGTCGACGACGAGGTCGATATTCGCGAACTGGTGGCCGGCCTCCTGGAGGACGAAGGCTACCGCACGCGCAAGGCGGGCTCCGCCGACGAGGCGCTGGCCGCGATCGCGGCGCGGCGGCCCAATCTCGTCTTCCTCGACATCTGGCTGCAGGGCAGCCGGCTCGACGGGTTGCAGGTGCTGGAGCTGATCAAGGAGAGCCATCCCGACCTCGCGGTGGTGATGATCTCCGGCCACGGCAACATCGAGACCGCCGTCTCGGCGATCAAGAGCGGCGCCTACGACTTCATCGAGAAGCCGTTCAAGGCCGACCGGCTCGTGCTCGTCGCCGAGCGCGCGCTGGAAGCCTCGCGGCTGCGGCGCGAGGTGCGCGAGCTCAAGACTCGCTCGGTCCAGGCCAGCCGCATCGTCGGCCGCTCGACCGCGGTCAACCAGTTGCGCCAGACGCTGGAGCGCGTCGCCCCGACCAATGCCCGCGTGCTGATCACCGGCGAGCCGGGCTGCGGCAAGGAACTGACCGCGCGGACCCTGCACGACGCCTCGACCCGCTCGGCCGGTCCCTTCGTCGTGATCAACGCGGCGACGATCACCCCCGAGACGATGGAAGAGGAACTATTCGGCATCGAGGGCGGCGACGGGCGCTCGCGCCGCGTCGGCGCTCTTGAGGAAGCCCATGGCGGCACGCTCTACATCGACGAGATCGGCGACATGCCGCGCGAGACCCAGAATCGCATCCTGCGCGTGCTGGTCGACCAGAACTTCCAGCGCGTCGGCGGGGCGACCCGCGTCCATGTCGATGTCCGGATCATCTCCTCCAGCAGCCGTGACCTCGCCAAGCTGATCGCTGACGGCCTATTGCGCGAGGACCTCTATCATCGGCTCGGCGTGGTGCCGATCCGCGTGCCGGCCCTGTCGGAACGGCGCGAGGACGTCCCCGAACTGATCGAGTTCTTCATGGACCAGATCTCGGTCGCGAGCGGCCTGCCCAAGCGCCAGATCGGCGGCGACGCCATGGCGATCCTGCAATCGCATGAATGGCCGGGCAATGTTCGCGAGCTGCGCAACAATGTCGAGCGGCTGATGATCCTGACCAAGGGCGATCCCGGGGCCGAGATCACGGTCGACATGCTGCCGGCGGAGGTCGGCGCCATGGTGCCGACGACGCCGTCCGGCTCGGGTGGCGAGAAGCTGATGAGCCTGCCGCTGCGCGATGCCCGCGAGATCTTCGAGCGCGAATATCTGATGGCGCAGATCGCCCGCTTCTCCGGAAACATCTCGCGCACCGCGGAGTTCATCGGCATGGAGCGTTCAGCTCTGCACCGTAAGCTGAAATCGCTCGGAGTTGGGTGAGAACTGGTGGCCGTGTTGCACTGCACGCAAGGCGGCTGGCCGAAATTGGCGTTCCGCAACCCTTGCGCGTTCTCGCCGGGTCGCGATCTAATGGAGTGTCGGTGTTCCGATGGCCCGGCGATTGGCGCCGAAGCCGAACGGAACGATCTGGATCGCAAGGGCAAGCCGATTGCGATCCCAACAACAGGGGTTACCCATGGCCGCCGAGCGGGCTCAAAATCTACAGGACACCTTTCTCAATCACGTCCGCAAGCAGAAGATTCCCCTCACCATCTTTCTCGTGAACGGCGTCAAACTGCAGGGCGTCGTCACCTGGTTCGATAATTTCTGCGTTCTCCTGCGTCGCGACGGGCATTCGCAGCTCGTCTACAAGCACGCGATCTCGACGATCATGCCGGGCCATCCGGTCCAGCTGTTCGAGCCTGAGGACACGGACAAGGCCTGACCGTGGGCGGCAAGGCCGGCGGCTCGACGACAGGCAGCGGAAGCGCAATCGGCATCTCGATCGATGCGGCCGAGCATGCCTTGGCTGCGGACACTCGCGCCTTTGTGATCGGTCCCTATCTGGCGCGCCATGCCGCCAGCCGGGCCGCCGCAGGCGACGAGAACCAGCGCAGCCATGCGGCGCGGCTGGACGAGGCCTTCGGCCTCGCCGGCGCCATCGACCTCCAGATCGTCGAGGCGATCCCGGTGGTGCTGACGGCGCTCAGGCCCGCAACCTATCTCGGCAAGGGCAAGGTCGAGGAGCTCGCCGAGCGCGTCAAGATCGAGGAGATCGGCCTCGTCGTGATGGACTGCGCCCTGTCGCCGGTCCAGCAGCGCAATCTGGAGAAGGCCTTCGGCTGCAAGGTCATCGATCGCACCGGCCTGATCCTCGAGATCTTCGGCCGGCGCGCCCGCACGCGCGAGGGCGCGCTGCAGGTCGAGCTCGCCCATCTCAACTACCAGAAGAGCCGGCTCGTACGCTCCTGGACCCACTTGGAACGCCAGCGCGGCGGCTTCGGCTTCCTCGGCGGCCCCGGCGAGACCCAGATCGAGGCCGACCGGCGCATCATCCAGGAGCGGATGACCAAGATCGAGCGCGAGCTCGACAGCGTGAAGCGTACCCGCTCGCTGCATCGCGCCAGCCGCAAGCGCGTGCCTTATCCGGTGGTTGCGCTCGTCGGCTACACCAATGCCGGCAAGTCGACCTTGTTCAACCGGCTGACCTCGGCCGAGGTGCTGGCGCAGGACATGCTCTTCGCCACGCTCGACCCGACGGCGCGGGCGCTGAAGTTGCCGCACGGCGCCAGGATCATGCTCTCCGACACGGTCGGCTTCATCTCCGATCTGCCGACGCAGCTCGTCGCCGCCTTCCGCGCCACGCTGGAGGATGCGATCGAGGCTGACGTGCTGCTGCATGTCCGCGACGTCTCGCATGAGGACACGCAGGCCCAGGCCGCCGACGTCCAGGGCATCCTGCGCGATCTCGGCATCGACCCGGAGGATGGCGACCGCGTCATCGAGGTCTGGAACAAGGCCGACCTGCTCTCGGGCGACGAGCGTGAGCGCCAGGCGGCGCTGACCGAACTCAAGCCCGGCGCCTCGCGCCCGGTCCTGGTCTCCGCCTTGACCGGCGAGGGCATGGAGCGGCTGACCGACGCGATCGAGCGGCGCATCGCACGTACACGGCCGGTCTACCGGCTCACGCTGGAGCCGGGCGATGGCAAGTCCTTGGCCTGGCTGCACGCCAATGGCGAGATCCTCGAGCGCGAGGATGCGGAGGACGGCACACTCGACCTGCTGGTAAGATTGCCGCCCGAGCGGGAAGGGGCCTTCGGTGCCCGCTTTCCGCAGGCCGAACGCGTCGGCGGCAATGCCTGAGGGCGGCTTCGGTTAAGCTCGCAGTGACGGCAGCCTGAACCTCTGAGGCTTCAGGTCGGCGAGCACGGAACGAGCCGCATTGTGCCCTGGCGCGCCGGTGACGCCGCCGCCCGGATGGGCACCTGAGCCGCAAAGATAGAGGCCCGCCACCGGCATGCGATAATCGGCATGGCCGAGCACCGGGCGGGCGCTGAAGAGCTGGTCGAGCGTCAGCCGGCCATGAAAGATGTCGCCGCCGACCAGTCCGAAACGCTCCTCCAGATCGCTCGGCGCCAGAGCCAGCCTGCCGATGATGGAGGCGCGGAAGCCCGGAGCGTAGCGATCGACAGTGTCGATCATCAGATCGGCAACAGTGTCGCGATGCTTGTCCCAGCTCTCGCCGTCCGGCAGCTGTGGCGCGACATGCTGGCAGAACAGGCTGGCGACATGCCGGCCGGGCGGGGCGAGGCTGTCGTCTAGCGTCGACGGGATCAGCATCTCGACGATCGGCTCGCGCGACCAGCCCGACAGCCGCGCCTGCGCATGGGCGCGGTCCATATAGGCGAGCGACGGCGCGATGATGATGCCGGCAGTGAGATGGTCGCCCACTTCCGGGAGGCAGGCGAAGCGCGGCAGCTCCGATAGCGCCAGGTTCATCCGGAAGGTACCCGAGCCAGAGGCATAGCGGCGGATGCGCTCGCTGAAATCGCCGGGGACGATCGCTGGATCGACAAGCCGCTCGAACAGCAGGCGCGGGTGCAGGTTGGACACCACGGCGCGCGCCCGCACCACATCGCCGCGCTGCGTCACGGCGCCAATGGCGCGGCCCTTCTCGGTCAGCACCTGCGCGACCGGCGTCTCCAGCCTGATCTCGACGCCCTGTTCCGCGCAGGCTCGGGCCATGGCCTGCGTGATCGCGCCCATGCCGCCGAGCGCGTGGCCCCAGGCGCCGCGCTTGCCGTTGACCTCGCCGAAGACGTGATGGAGCAGCACATAGGCCGAGCCCGGCGTATAAGGGCTGGCATAGTTGCCGACCACGCTATCGAAGCCGAACAGCGCCTTGACCGGATCGCTCTCGAACCAGCCGTCGAGCCAGTCGCCGGCCGATTTGGTGAAGAGGTCGAGAAGATCGCGCCGCCCGGTCTGGTCGAGCCCGGCGATGCGTCGTCCGAGCGCAGCTGCATCCAGCATCTGCGGCAGTGCGGCCAGCCAGCCGCCGTCGCCGAGATTGGGCGGCGCCTGCAGCACGAGATCGCGCAGCATGGCGGCGATCCGTTCCAGCCGCTCGCCATAGGCCGATAGCCGCCCGGCGTCGCGGGCGGAGAACTTCGCCACCCCCGCTTCCGTGCGCGCTTCGCCGGCGGCGAGATAGCGCCCATCTGGCAAGGGCAGGAAGTTGGCCATGCGCCGCTCGACGATACACAGCCCATGTCGGGCCAACTCCATCTCCGCGATGATGCGCGGGTTGAGCAGGCTGACGGTGTAGCTCGCCGTGGAATTGCGGAAGCCGGGGTGGAATTCCTCGGTGACGGCCGCGCCACCGACCACCGCGCGCCGCTCCAGCACAGTGACCTTCAGCCCGGCCTTGGCGAGATAAAAGGCGCAGACGAGCCCGTTATGGCCACCACCGAGAATGACGATGTCGGCATGGCTGGTGCTCACGAAACCACTCCTTCGTCAGCACGCAGCATGTTGGTCGGAAGGCCGGCGGATCAGTTCAGCTCAGCCTTATCGAGCCGGTATTTGCCTTTGCGGTCGCGCCGGAAATATTCGCGCGCCTGCGGATGACGGATGGGCTGGCCGGACTCGTCGATCACGAGGTTTTGTTCCGAGACATAGGCGACATACTCGGTCTCCTCGTTCTCGGCGAAGAGGTGATAGAAGGGCTGGTCCTTCGACGGGCGCAGATGCTCGGGGATCGCCAGCCACCATTCGTCCGAGTTCGAGAACACCGGATCGACGTCGAAAATCACGCCCCGAAACGGGTAGACGCGATGGCGCACAACATCGCCGATGCGGAATTTCGCCGTGCGTGATTCCATGGTCCTCGTTCAGCCCAAACCCGGCCCGTCACAGCCGCTGTCGCCGCTCCCAGCGCTTGACGTAGGATTACGTCGCAAATGCGTCAATATCCGTGGATGTCGCGGCCAAGGCTTTTTCAGAAGCCGTAGCGCGCCGCCAGCGCAGGGTCGCGCGCCGCGACCTGCCGCGCCAGGTCGACGATGACCTTGGCCTGTTTCCAGGTCGCGTCGTCCTGCATCTTGCCGTCGATCATCACCGCGCCCGAGCCGTCCGGCATCGCCTCCAGGATGCGCCTGGCGAAGGAAACCTCGTCCGGATCGGGGCTGAAGACGCGCTTGGCGATCTCGATCTGCGAGGGATGCAGCGTCCAGGCGCCGGCGCAGCCGAGCAGGAAGGCGTTGCGGAATTGCGCCTCGCAGGCGGCTGCGTCCGAGAAATCGCCGAACGGGCCGTAGAAGGGTTTCAGGCCGGCTGAGGCACAGGCGTCGACCATTTTCGCGAGGGTGTAATGCCAAAGATCCTGCTGCGCGATCGCGCGCGGGCCGCCATCCGGCGAGGGGTCGGCGATAACCTTGTATTCGGGATGGCCACCGCCGACGCGGGTGGTCTTCATCGCGCGCGAGGCGGCAAGGTCCGCGGGCCCGAGACTCATGCCGTGCATGCGCGGGGAGGCGGTGGCGATCGCATCGACGTTCTTCACGCCCTCGGCGGTCTCCAGGATAGCGTGGATCAGTACCGGCTTGGGCAGGGCATGCCGCGCCTCGTATTGCGCCAGCAACTGGTCGACATAGTGGATGTCCCAGGGGCCCTCGACCTTCGGCACCATCACGACGTCGAGCTTGCTGCCGATCTCGGCCATGATCGCGGCGATGTCGTCGAGGAACCAGGGTGAGTTCAGCGCATTGACCCGGGTCCACAGGCCGGTCGCGCCGAAATCGGTTGCCTTCGCCAACTCGATGAAGCCGTCACGCGCCGCCTGCTTGGCTTCGACCGGGATCGCGTCCTCGAGATTGCCGAGCACGATGTCGACCTGGCCGGCGAGCTCGGGAACCTTGGCGCGCACCTTCTCCAGATGCGGCGGCACGAAGTGGATCATCCGCTCCAGCCGCAGCGGCAGCTCGCGATAGGGTTCCGGCGCGCCGATCGCCAGCGGGCGGAAGAACTGGCGCGGCGTCTTGGTCGTCATGCTCGGCTCCATGCTGCAATGCAGCGAATGTGCCGGAAGGGCAGCCTGCCGTCCATCGCTCTTTCGACGGAGTTTGGGTGAATTATCCTAGGTGAAAAAGCCTAGGACAATCATCTTATCTCTCGCTCAGTTGCGCGAGAACGGCGTCTGCAGCACGACGCGCGCCGGATTGGCGATCGGATCGCGCGGGTTGAGCAGGCCGCGCAGGCCGAGCGTATCGGCGTCGCTGGCAAGGTTGTCGTCATGCAATGCGGCCTCGCGTACCCGCATCTGCCGGCGCAAGGCGCGAGCCTGCGCTTCCATATGCGAGATGCCGACCTTCTCGTCGATCTTGCGGCGGTCGCTGGCGGTCAGATCGGGCGAGCCGCGGAAATCGCGGAAATCCGCGGTGGTGTAGGGCCATTTGCCGCCGGTGAAGGTCCGCACCCGGCCGTCGAGCACGATGCTGTCGCCCGGTCGCAAGGTGAAGTCACGCAGCAGCGAGACGCGGCGATCCTTCGCCGTCGCGATAGCGGGGCGGCAGGCAGGGTCGGCGCCACGCTCATAGGCGTAGGCCATCGGCAGCTGGCGATAGGTCTTGCCGTCGTTCGCCACGGCGTCGTCGATCGTCGCGGCACCGGCCGCGACCTTGAAGACCTTGACCGGCACGCCCGGATTGGCGGCCTGGCAGAGCGCCTCATGCGCCTTGAGATCGGACTGGCTGCGCAGATGGCCAATGGGCGCCTGGAAGCCGTCGCACAGGCGCACGCAGATGGTGCGCGTCACATCGGCCGCGCCGGACACGGTGCCGTAGCGGATCGCCGGCAGCTTGGGCTTCTGCTGCGCCTGCTTGCGCGCCGCCTGCACCGGCTTGAACGGATTGAGCTCGACCGGCGGCGGCGCGAGGCGCCCATCCGGGCGAGCCGGCTGGAAGAAGGGCAGGGACCAGGTCTGGCGCGCCGGAGCATAGGCCGACACCGGAACGGAGGCGTAGGCCGCCCGTGGCGGCGCACGCTCGGCCCGGCGGGTGGCTTCCTCGCGATAGAAGGCGCGGATGCCGGCGTCGTCCTCGGCCTGGACCAGCGAGACGGTCAGGATCGTGCCGCCTGCGCCGAGCGCGAGCCCGACGCCAGCCATGGCAACCAGACGCAGGCTGCCGCTGCGGCCGCGCGAAACCGTATTCATCGTCGTCGAGGAACTGGAACCGGTCGGCGGGACAGGATCGGAACGCAGGTAATCGACATTACGGACACGAAGCACCGCGATCTCTCCATCGCTCGCTGGTTCATTGTCCGCCGCGTGATTGGCTTAGTTTACTTTTCGTTAAGACTCAACGGCTGCAAGCCAGCCGTCACCGCAAAGCCGGCGTCATCGTTAATGCGCAGGTGGTTGGAAGAGGGGGGCGCCGGTCTGAAGCGACCAGCGACCCGAGATGTATGCTTCAGTCCGGCTGGCGATGCACCGCCTGCGGGATCGCGACGGGGATTGCGCCCGGCACCGACGCCGCTTCCTCCCGCTCGCCGCGACCGCGGCCGGAGATGAAGCTGTCGACCTTGTCGAGATAGAAGTAGACGACGGGCGTGATGTAGAGCGTCAGCAATTGCGAGACGACGAGGCCGCCGACCACCGCGATGCCGAGCGGCTGGCGCAGTTCGGCGCCGGCGCCAGCCCCGAGCGCGATCGGCAGCACGCCGAAGATCGCAGCGAAGCTCGTCATCATGATCGGCCGGAAGCGCACCAGCGCCGCATCGCGGATCGCCGTCAGCGCATCGTCGCCCATCTTGCGGCGCTCGATCGCGAAGTCGACCATCATGATCGCGTTCTTCTTGACGATGCCGACCAGCATCAGGATGCCGATGATCGCGATCACCGACAGGTCCATGTGGAAATACTGCAAGGCGAGCAGGGCGCCCAGGCCCGCCGAGGGCAGGCCGGACAGGATCGTGATCGGGTGGATGAAGCTCTCGTAGAGAATGCCGAGGATGATGTAGATCACCAGGATCGCCGCGAAGATCAGCAGGCCCTGGCCCTTCAGTGCGTCCTGGAAGAGCTGGGCCGAGCCCGCGAAACTGGTCACGATCGAGGCGGGCAGGTTGATGTCGCGTTCGGCGGCGCGGATCGCGTTGACGGCGTCGCCGAGCGAGACGCCGGGCGCGGTGTTGAACGAGATCGTCACCGCCGGCTGCTGCGAGATGCGGTTGACGGCGAGCGGCCCGACGCTCGGCTTGATCGTCGCCACCGTCTCGAGCGGCACGTTCTGGCCGTTGGCGGCCTTGAGCATCAGCCGCGACAGCACCGCCGGATCCTGCTGGTAGGCGCGCTCGGCCTCCATGATCACCTGGTAGTCGGTTGCCGGCGTGAAGATCGTCGCGATCTGGCGCGAGCCGAAGGCGTTGCCGAGGGCCTGGCGGATCTGGTCGCTGGAGATGCCGAGGCTGGCGGCGCGCTCGCGGTCGATGTCGATCGAGAGCTGCGGGTTGCGCAATTGCAGGTCGATATTGGCGTCGCGCAATTGCGGCAGCTGGGCGAGGCGCTGCTGCATCAGCGGCGCATAGTTGAAGAGCGCGCCGAGATCGGGCCCCTGCAGCGAATAGAGGTACTGCGCCCGCGAGGAGCGGCCGGCATTCAGATTGATGTTCTGGACCTGCTGGAACACCGCGGTGATGCCCGGCACCTCCGAGACGGCGCGGCGCAGGCGCGCGATCACGACCTCGGCCTTGTCGCGCTGGTCCTTCGGCTTCAGCGCGATGAACATGAAGCCGTTATTGGTGGCGTTGAAGCCGCCGATATTCGAGGTCAGGTAGTCGATCGCCGGGTCGGCCCGGACGATCTCGGCGACGCGGCTCTGGCGCGCCGCCATCGCCTCGAACGAGGTGTCGGGTGGGCCTTCGGTGGCGCCGCGCAGGAGGCCGGTGTCCTCGGTCGGGAAGAAGCCCTTGGGCACGTCGATATAGAGCTGAACCGAGACATAGACGGTGCCGAGGGTCACCAGCAGCATCAGGAAGCGTGCCTTGAGCACGAGGTCCAGCGTCCAGCGATAGGCGCCGAGCATGCCCTGGAAGCCGGCCTCGAACACGCGTTCGACGATGTTCGGCTTCTTGTGGTGGTCGTGCGCCTTGAGGAAGCGGGCGCACAGCATCGGCGTCAGCGTCAGCGAGACGAAGCCGGAGACGATGATCGCTGCGGCGATCGTGCCGGCGAATTCGGCGAAGACCTTGCCGACCACGCCGCCCATGAAGAAGACGGGGATGAAGACGGCGACCAGCGAGATGGTGATCGAGAGGATGGTGAAGCCGATCTCGCGCGAGCCGTCGAGCGCCGCCTGGAACGGCTTCTTGCCCATCTCGATATGCCGGATGATGTTCTCCAGCATGACGATGGCGTCGTCGACGACGAAGCCGACGGCGAGCGTCAGCGCCAGCAGCGAGATGTTATCGAGCGAATAGCCCAGCGCGAACATGATCGCGAAGGTTCCGACCAGCGAGATCGGCAGCGCCAGCGTTGGGATCACCGTCGCGGCGAAGCTCTTCAGGAACAGGAAGATCACCATGATCACGAGGGCGATCGCGATCATCAGCGAGACCTCGACGTCCTCGACTGCCTCGCGGATCGGGATCGAGCGGTCGTTGAGGACGTGCAGCTCGATCGCCGCCGGCAATTGCGCGCGATAGGCGTCGAGCTTGTCCTTGATGCTGTCGACGACCTGGACGGTGTTGGCGTCCGACTGGCGATAGACCGCCAGCATGATCGAGCGCTGGCCGTTGTACCAGCTGCCGGTCTGGTCGTTCTCAACGGAATCGTAGATCTGCGCGACGTCGTTGAGCCGGATCGGGATGCCGTTCTTCTGCGAGATGATCAGGTTGCCGTATTCGCCGGCGCGTTCCATCTGGCCGGTGGCACCGAGCGTCAGCCGCTGGTTGGAGCCGTTCAGCGTCCCGACCGGGGAGTTGGAGTTTGCGGCAGCGATGGCGGTGCGGACTTCGGCGAGCGAGAGGCCGCGGGCAGAGACGGCGTCGGGGTTCACCCGCACCCGCACTGCATATTTCTGCGCGCCAAAGATGTTGACCTGGGCGACGCCGGGCAGCTGAGAGATCTGCTGCTGCAGGATGTTCTCGCCGAACTCGTGGACCTCGTAGAGCGGCTTGGTCGCCGAGGTCAGCACCATGAACAGCACCGGCTGGTCGGCCGGGTTGACCTTCCTGAAGCTCGGCGGGGCAGGGAGCTCCGGCGGCAGGCGCCGCACCGTCGCGCTGAGCGCCGCCTGCACGTCGAGCGCGGCACCATCGATATTGCGGTTGAGGTCGAACTGCAGGGTGATCGAGGTCGAGCCCTGCTGCGAGACCGACGACATCGAGGTGATGCCGGAAATCGAGGCGAATTCGCGCTCGAGCGGCGCAGCGACCGAGGACGCCATGGTCTCGGGGCTGGCGCCCGGCAGGCGGGCGCTGACATTGATGGTCGGGAAATCGACCCGGGGCAGCGCCGCGACCGGCAGCTGCTTGAAGGCGAACAGCCCGAAGATCAGGAACGTCGCCATCAGCAGGGTCGTCATGACCGGGCGACGGATGCAGAGCTCGGGCAGGTTCATCAGCCGGCGCTCCCCCGCTGGGAGGTGAGGTTGGGAGCCGGCGGGCTCTGTCCGCCGCGGCCGCGCTCGACGGTGCGCGCGCCCTCGGTCAGGAGCAGCTGCCCGTCGATCACCACCGTCTCGTCGCCGGTCAGGCCGGACGCGATGACGGCGCGGTCGTCGACATTGCGAGCAACGACGATAGGCCGGGCGCGGGCGACATTGCTCTCGATCACGAAGACATAGGAGCCGTTCTGCCCGGTCTGGACCGCCTCGCGCGGCACGGTGACGGCATCGGGCTCGGTCCGCAGCGTCAGCCGGACCTGGCCGAGCGCGCCGGGCCAGAGCGCCTCGTCGGGATTGTCGAAGCTGGCGCGGATCTGGATCGTGCCGGTCGTCGCATCGACCGCGTTGTCGATCATCGCGATCGTGCCTTCGATGCTCTTGCCGACGCCTTGCTGGCTCGCCTGGACGATCGCCGTCTTCGCCTGCATCGCCTCGCGGATCTCGGGCAGGTAGCGCTGCGCCACGGCGAAGCTGACATAGATCGGATCGATCTGGTTGATCGTCGCCAGCATGGCCGAGCTGTCGCCGCTTTTGGCGATGTTGCCTTCCTTCTGGCCGGCGACACCGACGCGGCCCGAGACCGGCGCGGTGATCGTGTAGTAGCTGAGCTGGACGCGCAGGCTATCGACCGCCGCCTCACCGCCACGGATCGCAGCGCGCAGCGTGCTCACCGCCGAACGCGCGGTGTCGAGGCGCTGGTCGGTGGCGATTTCGCGCCGGGAGAGTTCCTCCGCCCGGCGCAGGTCGGATTCAGCCGCGATCAGCGCGGCCTTGTCGCGCGCGACATTGGCCTCGGCCTGGCGGAGCTGTGCCTCGAGCTGGCGCGAATCCAGCCGGAACAGTACGTCGCCCTTGTTGACCATGGCGCCGTCGCGGAATTCGACCGCCATGATCTGGCTGTCGACGCGCGAGCGGATATTGACGGTCGAGATCGCCTGGACGGTGCCGATCGCATCGATCCGGACCGGCATCGCCCGACGCTCGACCTTGGCGGTGACGACCGTCACCGGCGGCCGGTTGGCCTGGCCGGAGCGGTTGTTGCCACCCGTTGCCGGAGCAGCTGCCGTCGCGGCCGGCTTGGCCGGGCCGGGGATCACCTTGCCGTAGGGGACCTGGTCGAGCGGCCAGGGAACCGGACGCCCGGTGTAATGAAGAAGCGCGCCCGCGGCGAGCACGCCCGCGGCCGAGAACAGAGCCACACGCCCGAAAGTCAGCACTGCCATAGAAAGCCTTGCGCCACGGGAGCGCCGTATCCGGCTAATCCGGACGGTCGCTCCCCACATTGTCCTCACCGCAAGAATTTAGCATGAAGACGGCCCGGTTTCGACGCAAGTGTCCAACACGGTTTATTGAGCGCTGTAGCGACGCGGTGACAGGACGACAATTCGGCAGATCGAAATCGACGCCACACGTCTTACGTGCGCGAAGAAAAGGCCACTCAGAGAACAGCAATCACGATGCCGGCCCACATGAAGAACAGGCAGGCAATGCCGGCTGCAAAGATGAGCGCGCGCTGCTTCAGGCTGTTGGTTCCAGTATGAACCAATGTATGGACGACACGCGTCGCGACATAAGCCCAGGCCAGTGCCGCCATGACATAACCGGTCGCGCCGACATGGATCGCGATCAGGATCAGCGCGAAGAACAGGACCGGCGTCTCGAACTGATTACTGAAATTGGCCGCGGCGAGCCGGGCTGAATCCGGGTAGCGCTCGGTCGAGACGGCGATATCGGCGAGCCCGACCTCGCGATTGGCGAAGGCCTGCTTGCGCCGCCGGAACATGATGACGAGGACGACGAAGCTCCAGAGAATCTGGGCCAGCGCCGGGTAGATCAGCTTCAGGGTCATGTCGTCCTCTTCGCGGAGCGGCGGACCGACAACTGGGTCCACCCTCCGGAAGTATCTGATGCCCGATCGAAAAAGGACAGATCGCCGCGAGGCGATCCGAGATCAGGAGCGCGTCGGGTAGTTCGGGCTCTCGCGCACGATCGTCACGTCGTGGACATGGCTCTCGCGCAGACCGGCACTGGTGATGCGGATGAAACGCGCCTTGCTGCGGTAGTCCTCGAGATTGCGGCCACCGACATAGCCCATCGCCGCGCGCAGGCCGCCGGCGAGCTGGTGCAGCACCCCCGAGACCGGGCCCTTATAGGCGACCTGGCCCTCAATGCCTTCCGGCACCAGCTTCAGCGCATCCTTGATGTCCTGCTGGAAGTAGCGATCAGCCGAGCCGCGCGCCATCGCGCCGACCGAGCCCATGCCGCGGTAGGCCTTGTAGGAGCGGCCCTGGTATAGGAAGGTCTCGCCCGGCGTCTCGTCGGTGCCGGCGAGCAAGGAGCCGACCATGGCGCAGGCAGCGCCGGCGGCGAGCGCCTTGGCGAGGTCGCCCGAATACTTGATGCCGCCATCGGCGATGATCGGGATGCCGGCCTTATGCCCGGCGGAGGCCGCGTCCATCACGGCTGTGAGCTGCGGCACGCCGACACCGGCGACGATCCGGGTGGTGCAGATCGAACCCGGGCCGATGCCGACCTTGATCGCGTCGGCGCCGGCATCGATCAGGGCCTGCGCGCCGCCGGCGGTCGCGACATTGCCGGCGATGACCTGGACGGCGTTGGAGAGCTTCTTCACCCGCGTCACCGCCTCCAGCACCTTGGCCGAATGGCCATGGGCGGTGTCGACGACGATGAGATCGACGCCGGCGTCGATCAGCATCTCCGAGCGCTCGAAGCCGAGATCGCCGGTCGTGGTCGCAGCCGCGACCAGGAGCCGGCCCTGGCCGTCCTTGGCGGCATTGGGGTGCGTGACCTGCTTCTCCATGTCCTTGACGGTGATCAGGCCGATGCAGCGGTAGTGATCGTCGACCACCAGCAGCTTCTCGATGCGGAACTGGTGCAGCAGGCGGCGGGCCTCATCCTGAGCGACGCCCTCGCGCACCGTGATCAGCCGGTCCTTGGTCATCAACTCCGAGACCGGCTGCTCCGGATTGGCGGCGAAGCGCACGTCACGATTGGTCAGGATGCCGACCAGCTTGCCCTTGTGCCCCTGCGGGCCACGCTCGACCACCGGAATGCCGGAGATGCCGTTGTTCCGCATCAGCGTGAACGCATCGGCCAGCGTCTCGTCCGGATGGATGGTGATCGGATTGGCGATCATCCCGGACTCGAACTTCTTGACCAAGCGGACCTGGGCGGCCTGCTGCTCGGGATCGAGATTGCGATGCACGACGCCAAGGCCACCGGCCTGCGCCATGGCGATCGCCATCTTGGCCTCGGTGACGGTGTCCATTGCCGAGGCGATGATCGGCAGGTTGAGCGAGATCGTCTTGGTGAGCTTGGTCGAGATATCGACGTCGCCAGGCATCACCTCGGACGGACCCGGCTCGAGCAGCACGTCGTCGAAGGTGAAACCGTCGCGAATGAGGCCGTCAGTGATCGTCGCCATGGTCAACTCCGGGGCCGGTGCGGCCGGCACTGAAAAGGGGCAGGGCGGATGTGCCCTAAGCCGAGTTGACGAGGCCCGATATCACGCGTGTGGCGCGCCCGCTAGGGGCGCGATGACAAAAGTTGTCGGCACCGGGCGCAACACGGCGTCACGCCCGATGCAAGGGTTGTCAGCCGGCGATCATTGCTTGCGGACGGGGCGGGTCTGGCCAGCCTGCGAGGCAGGGGCGGAGGCGTTGGGCATCACGAAGAAGCAGCCTTTGTCCATCATCATGCTGCCCTGGGCATTGGCCATCTGCTGGCAATCCTTCTGCCGGCCGCAGTTCGTCGTGCGCAGGATGTCACCAGAGCCCGGTGTCACCACGCGCATCGCGCAGCCTTCTTCCCAACTGGTCGACTGGGCCGCAGCCGGGGCCTGTCCCAGGCTGAAGAAGACGCCCCCAGCTAGCAAGGCAGCTGCGGCGCCATGGCGGATCGCGGTCAAGGGATGGATATGGAGGTGAAACAAGTCAGTCATAAAACCTCTCGCCGCGGACGCCGCGGCTCGCTGAAATAGTGCCCCGTCACACCTCACATAGTGATCGATCACGGATTGACGACATGCTTGCCGCGAATACGTGACCAGCATTCACGTCTTCGTGCCGAGATCGTCGGAATGATCCTTTGCCGACCAGATACCGACAGATGGGCAGCCGCGATTACTCTTATCGCGACGCCGCAGCGCCAGGGAGGTGCAATCTGGTCTTGAATCAGCAAGCAGCCGCAAGACTCGCCCCGGGTCTTGCGGAGCCGCCTCTAGCGTTTGGCGTAGCTAGAACGCGGCGCCGGGGCCGCATTGGCGGTGACCGACGGAGCCACCATGATGCAGCCATTGCCGGTGAAGGGACTGCCTTGCGCGTCAGCCATTCGCTGGCAGTAATTCTGGTCGAGGCAGACGCGTTCGCGCATCATTTCATTGTAGGCCTGCGGTGCGACCGGAAACGTGCAAACGCCTTTCCAGCTCGTATCGAGTGCCGCTGCCGGTGTCGCTGCCAGGCCGATGAATGCCCAGCCGGCGCCAAGAGCCAATGCCAGCGCGCCAAGCCTTGCCCCGCGAACATAGCGTGATCTCTGAGAAGCAGCCTGATCGATCATGACACACCTCCTGCCCGGCGGCCTGCCGCACGGGTGGGTACGAAGTCATCACCCCATGTAAAGGAGATAGGGATGCTCCTGCCGAAATGACCCGCTCGAAATGCATGGCAGAGCCGCCATCACGTCCTTGTGACGCCCATGGCGCAGGTCGAGATTTCGCCGCCATCGCGGCAGACGTCACGATGTGCCATGCGTCAGTTGCAACCCTCGTCACCAAGCTCCGATCGGCCCTCGCCAGCCGAATGGAGCCGCATTAAAGGGCAGCGGGCGGCCAAAATCCGAAAGTCCGATTCCTTGCAGCGCGCCAAGCTCCTGCCCCTGATCGTCGCCTGCGCGTTGTTCATGGAGAACACCGACTCGACGGTGATCGCGACCTCGCTGCCGGTGATCGCCAAATCGCTCGGCGAGGATCCGATCGCGCTCAAGCTGGCGCTGACCTCCTACCTCGTCAGCCTCGCCGTCTTCATCCCGATCTCCGGCTGGATGGCCGATAGATTCGGCGCCCGTACCATCTTCAGGACAGCGCTCGGCATCTTCATGCTCGGCTCGGTGCTCTGCGCCTTCTCGAACTCGCTCGGCGCCTTCGTCGGCGCGCGCTTCATCCAGGGCATGGGCGGGGCGATGATGGTGCCGGTCGGCCGGCTCGTCATCCTGCGCAGTGTCGAGAAGTCCGAGCTGGTCAGCGCCTTGGCGTATCTGACGGTGCCGGCGCTGGTCGGCCCGGTCGTCGGGCCTGTGGTCGGCGGCTTCATCACCACCTATTTCGACTGGCGCTGGATCTTCTTCATCAACCTGCCGATCGGCCTGCTCGGCATCGCGCTCGCGACGATGTTCTTCGAGGATGTGCGCGAGGAGGATGTCGCGCCCCTCGATATCACCGGCTTCCTGCTGTCCTCGACCGGCTTCGCCGCGCTGATGCTCGGCCTCGCCACCGGCGGGCGCCATCTCGTGCCGCTTGCCGTGTCCTATGGCTGCGTCGCCTTCGGCATCGCGGCCCTCATCCTCTACTGGTTCCATGCGCGCCGCCTGGCCTATCCGGTGCTCAACCTCTCGCTGCTGCGGATTCCGACCTACCGGATCGGCGTCCTCGGCGGCTCGATCTTCCGTATCGGTATCGGCGCGATCCCGTTCCTGCTGCCCTTGATGCTGCAGCTCGGCTTCGGCCTCGACGCGCTGCAGTCGGGCCTGATCACCTTCGCCTCAGCCGCTGGCGCCCTCGTGATGAAAACGCTGGCGAAGACGATCCTTGCCCGCTTCGGCTTCCGCGGCGTGCTGACGTTCAATGCGCTGATCGGCTCGGCCTTCCTTGCCTGCTCTGGCCTGTTCACGCCGTCGACGCCGCATTGGATCATGCTCGGGGTGCTCTTCGTCGGCGGCTGCTTCCGCTCGCTGCAATTCACCGGCATCAATGCGCTGAGCTATGCCGACGTCTCCAACCGCGACATGTCGAGCGCGACCAGCTTCTCCAGCGTCGCCCAGCAATTGTCGCTCAGCCTCGGCATCACCGTCGGGGCTTTCGCGCTGGAGGCCGCCAACCTCTATAATGGCGGCAAGGCGCTCGGCGCCGGCGATTTCTGGCCGGCCTTCGTCCTGGTCGGCCTGATCTCGGCCTCGTCGGTTCTGTGGATGATCAGGTTGAAACCCGATGCCGGCGCCGAGGTTTCCGGGCATGCGCCGGTGAGTGCCCGCAAGGTCACCGCCCAGGCGATCGAGGACCAGAAGCCGCTCGAGTGATGCACCCCAAAGAAACGCGCCAATTGACGAAGCCGCGCCGCTGCGCCAGCGGTGGCGCATGACTTTAGGCCAGAATCGTCTGTTCCTCGGCGTCGGGCACTCGGCCCTCGGACGCCCGTGGCGCGACCGCCTCGACCTCGCCGGCCTCGCACAAGCCGAGGCGCTGGCGCAGGTCGAGGGCGTGCCTGATACGCTGGCGCGCATCCTCGCCGGCCGCGGTGTCGTCTCCAGCGAGGCCTTGCGCCATCTCGAACCGAAGCTGCGCGACCTGCTGCCGGACCCGTCCGTGCTGCGCGACATGGACCGTGCGGCCGCGCGGTTGGCGCAAGCGGCGATCTCCGGCGAGAGGGTCGCGATCTTCGGCGATTACGACGTCGACGGCGCCTGCTCGGCAGCGCTGCTCGCCGGCTTCCTGGCCGAGGCCGGAGCGAAACCGCGCATCCATATCCCCGACCGGCTGATCGAGGGTTATGGTCCGAATGCCGAGGCGATCACCATGCTGGCAGGCGAGGGCGCCACGCTGCTCGTCACCGTCGACTGCGGCACCACCAGCCACGAGCCGCTGCAACAGGCGGCGCGACTTGGCCTCGACACCGTCGTGCTCGACCACCACCAGGCGCCGGAACTCCTCCCCGAGGTCCGGGCGCTGGTCAACCCGAACCGGCAGGACGATCTCGCGGGCCTGGGCCATCTCTGCGCCGCCGGCGTCGTCTTCCTCACCTTGGTGGCGACCAATCGCGAACTGCGGCGGCGCGGCGCCTGGCGGGCGAGGGGCGGCGAGCCCGATCTGCTCGCAGCGCTCGACCTCGTCGGGCTGGCGACCGTCGCCGACGTCGTGCCGCTGATCGGCCTCAACCGTGCCTTCGTGCGCCAGGGCATCGCGATCATGCGGCAGCGTCACAGGCTCGGTCTCGCCGCGCTGCTCGATGTCGCCGGACTCGATGGGCCGGTGCAGCCCTGGCATCTCGGCTTCCTGCTCGGCCCACGCATCAATGCCGGCGGACGAATCGGCGATGCGGCGCTCGGCGCCCGGCTGCTGCAGACATCAGATGAGGTCGAAGCGCGCACGATCGCCGCCGAGCTCAACCGCCTCAACCAGGAACGCCAGGAGATCGAGCGCGCCGCGGTCGAGGAGGCGGTTGCCGAGGTCGAGCATCGCTTCGACGATGCCGCCTCGCATCCCGTGCTCGTCGTCGGCTCGGCCGATTGGCATCCCGGCATCGTCGGTCTGATTGCGGGCCGCTTGAAGGAACGGTTCAACCGGCCAGCCTTCGCGCTGGCGCGCAACGGCCATGGCGGCGCGACCGGCTCCGGCCGCTCGATCGCCGGCGTCGACCTCGGCTCGGCCGTGCGGCAGGCGGTCGAGGCAGGCCTTGCGGTCAAGGGCGGCGGCCATGCCATGGCGGCGGGCGTCACGCTGGCGCCGGGGCAGGAGGGCGCCTTCGCCAGCTTCGTCAGTGAGCGGCTGGCCAGCGGCGTCGCCGGCTCGCGCGAGGCCGAGGCATTGCTGATCGACGCCGCGATCAGCGCCGGCGGCGCCAATCCGCGCCTGCTCGCCGAGATCGACCGGGCCGGGCCGTTTGGCGCCGGCTGCCCCGAGCCGGTCTTCGTGCTGCCGGCGCACCGCCTGACGGACGTCGTCGAGGTCGGTGCCGGCGGGCATCTGCGAATCAAGCTGCGGGCCGGCGACGGCGCGACGATCGGCGGGATCGCCTTCCGTGCCGCGCGCGAGCCGCTCGGCCAGGCCTTGCTGGCGGGGCGCGGCGAGAGTGTGCATCTCGCCGGTACATTGACGCTGAATCGCTGGGGCGGCAGCGAGCGGGCCGAGCTGCGTGTGGTCGATCTCGCCCGGCCGCTGTGAGCGAATGCGAAAAACCGCGATGGCGGGCTTGCCCAAGCTTCGCCGGGACACTATAGCTCGCCCCGCCTCGCAAGAGCGCTTCGCGCTCAGGCCCGCGGTCTTCGTCTATCGGTTAGGACACCAGCCTTTCACGCTGGGAAGACGGGTTCGATTCCCGTAGACCGCGCCACTCTGGCGCCGCAATGCGCGCACTCCCATCGACGCTTCCGATCCACGCCGGGTATCGCGGCCGGCGAAAAGCTGTGTCCGTCACTCCGTCATGGGCGCGGGCTCGATCACGATGCGCTGCGGCTCCAGCAGTGCGATCCCGTCCGCTGCCGCCGCCAATGTGTGGATGTAGAAACAGGTCGGCTCGGCGTCGGTCGCCTCCATGACCGGTGAGGGCGCGGAGACGATCTTGAGCGCTCCGCAACGGCCGATCCAGTCGATATGGCGGTGGCCGTGCATCGCAACCGTGCGGCCCGCGATCGGCCGTAGCAGGCGCAGCAGACGGCTGCCATTGATCAGCGCGGTTCCGATGCGCTCCGAGAACGCTTTCGCCGGTTTCGGATATTCGATCGGATGATGGTGCAGTGCCAGGATCCAGCGCGCCCGCGGAAACTCGCGGGCGACGGCGAGGATCGCGCGCATGTCCTCCTCGGCGACGAGTCCGAGCGCATTGGTGAAAGAGAAATGCGCCTCCGCATTCGAGTTCAGCAGGATGGTGCCGAGCCCGTCCGGCTCCGCCGGAGGAAGCACCATCGGAAAGACGTCAGCCCAGATCGCCGAGAGACCAGCGGAGAGGCGCACGCCGCCTTTGTCGGCGAAGGCAGCGATCGCCTCGCGATGGGGCTCCAATGCGTCTGAGAGGCTGCCGGCGAGCCTGGTCCGGCTCTGGTCGAGGACCCGCACCCGCTCCCCCTGGATGGCCGCCATGGCCGAGAGCGTCCGCATCTGGCGCAGGCGCTTGCCCGGGCTGCCCGGCAGTTCGAGCCTGGCGGGATTGGCGCGATCGACGATGTTGACGTCGTGATTGCCCGGCAGGATCAGGCTCCGCGCGGCGAGCACGGGATGGCGCTGCATCGCGTCGAGGAACTCAGCCCATTCGGCGGAGCGGCCGGCATCTGTCATGTCGCCGGTGACGAGCAGCAGGTCGAGCGGCTCGGTCGCGTGGATCTCGGCCAGCCGGTCGAGCACCTGCAGGAAACGCTGGTTGCCGCGCGGGCCGGCGCGCCCGCTCTCGATCCTGAAGCCATAGCGCTCGCCGACGACATGAACGTCGGAGAGATGCGCGACGCGCCATGTGCGGGCAGAGGCAGGCACGGTGTCGAAGCTGCCGAGATCACGCGGCTGGTCCATCAATCCGTCGGCCATGCCCCAGAGCAGCGAGGCTGCCGCCAGATAGAGCGACATCAGCGCGACGGCATTGGCGAGGGCCGGCACGACGAGCCGCAGCGGCTCGGCGAAGTCGGTAAAGCCGCCCGACCAGCGCGTCGCCGGCCAGACCAGAGCGAAGACCGTTCCGGCGACGGCGCAGCCGAGCAGACCTGCGCCAATCGCGCTGCCGGCGCGCAGCCGCGCGCGCCTGTCGGGGTCGGCGCCGCTCGACGTCACTCTTTCAGCGAGATGCTGCAGGCCCTCGCGGCAGACGGCGTAGCCGGGCTGGACCACCAATGCGATCAGGGACCAGAAACTCTTCTCGGCCATGCGGAACAGCGGCCTGAAACCGTACCAGCCGAGGATTCCGACAAGCGCGAGCAGGATCAGCGAGCCTGCTCCGGCCAAGGCCGCCATCCGGCCGGAGACGGAGGCGACCCAGGCTGTGACGACCAGCGGAGCGGCGCCCAGGAGGAGGCTCGGCAGCAGGGCCCCGAGAATCCAGGCGAGGCCGAGCTTGGGCAGGCTGATCTCGCCCAGCAGGCTGCCGGCGATCGCGAGCAGCGAGCGCGTCTTGGTGCTGCTCAGATCGTCCTCGGCGTCGCCATTGCGAGGCTCGATGATCATCGTGATGACGCTCCGGCGGGGCGGGAGAGGCGGCCGGTCTCGCGCATCACGCCCGGGCGCCCTTGCGGATCTCCGAGACGGCGATCCCGCCGATGACGAGCGCGATGGCGACGATCGCGTAGGGCCGCAGCGGCTCATGCGCGACAGCGACCGAGAGGACGATGCCGAAGATCGGCACGAGGTTGTAGAAGACGCCGGCACGGGCGGCACCGATGAGCTCGACGCTGCGCAGATAGAGCAGCTGGCACAGCAGCGACGGAAAGAGCCCGATGAACAGCAGCAGCGCCCAGCCCTTGGGCGTCGGCCACTGGAACTGCCCGAGGGCGGCTTCGCCGATCGCGAGCGGAATCGAGGTGAGCAGGGCCGCGAAGGCGAGGCCGGCGATGAAGACGAGCGGCGAGACCTGCGGCCGCCAGCGCAGGCCGACGGTGTAGACCGCGTAGATGACGCTGGCCGCGATCATCAGGATATCGCCGCGGTTGAAGGACAGCTCGAGCAGGATGGCGAGGGAGCCGTGCGAGGCCGCGACGACGACGCCGAGAACCGTGATCGAAGCGCCGAGCCATTGTAAAGCAGGCGGCCAGATGCCGAGGAGCGCTCCCGAGATCAGCAGCACGACGATCGGCGTCGCGCCCTGGATGATCGCCATGTTGATCGCGCTGGTCGTATGCGCCGAGGCATAGAACATGACGTTGAAGACGGTGAAGCCGACACCGCCCATGGCGAGCATATAGGGCCAGCGGCCCAGCAGGACGCGCCATTCGGTGAGCAGCGCCCGCCGGGCGATGAAGGCGAGGCAGGCCGCAGCGATGACCCAGCGCAGCATGACGATCGCCATGGGCGACATCTCGCCCACGGACAATTTGCCGGCGACCACGTTGCTTCCGAAGAAGAGCGTCGCCACCAGGAGGTAGAGATAGGCGCGGGCAGGGCTTTGAGTCGTCATCCCGCCATCTGTCCGCAACCAGGCGGTGTTGTCACTTGCCCTGGAGCTTCGCGGCCGCGCCCTTCATCAGGCCCTGGTCGGAATTGACGATGAACCAGGTCACACCCATCGCGGCGAAAGCGTCGCGCTCCTCGACCGAGGGCAGGAAGATCGCGGCGATCTTGCCATGGCGCAGGGCCGCCGCGACGATGCGCTTGCAGGCCTCGGCGACTTCGGGGCTCCTGATGTCGGAGACGCCGAGCGCCTGGCTGAGATCGGCCCGGCCGATGAACAGCCCGTCGACACCCGGCGTCGCCGCGATCTCCTCGACCTCGGCGAGCCCGCCGGCACTCTCGATCTGGCACATGACGATGGCGGCGTCGCCGTGGCGTGCGGCTTCGGCCGGGCTGAGCTTGCCATAGGAGGCGTAGCGCGGCGAGTTCGACAGGCCTCGCCGGCCGCCCTCGAAGCGGGCGTTGGCGACGATCGCGCGCGCCTCGGCGGCGCTGTCGACGCGCGGCACGACGATGCCGTCCGCCCCCATGTCGAGCGTCGACATGATGAAGGAGGGCGTGCCGTCGGGGATGCGGACGAGCAAAGGCAGGCCGCCGGCGCGCCCCGCCATCAGCATCATGTCGAGCGAGGCCCGGTCGAAGGGCGCGTGCTCGGCGTCGACCACGCCGAAATCGAGCCCGGCACCGCCGAGGATCTCGGCGATGATCGGGTGCGGCGTCTTGATGAAGGTGCCGGTCCGGGGCTGGCCGGAGCCCGCGCGCAATGCGCTCACGATGCTGCTCCGACGGCCTGCGAAGCGCTGATCGCATATTCCGGCCGGCAGGGCGTGAAGACGTCGAGATTCAGCACCGGCTCGTTGCCGACGACGACGGCGTAGTGAATGACGTTCGGCGGCACGGCGAGCAGGCCGCCGCCGCGCAGGCGCACGACCTCGTCGCCGACATGGAAATCGACCTCGCCGGACAGGATGTAGACCAGTTGCTCATGCACATGCGAATGCGGCTTCGGCTCGTGGTCGGGCCAGAGCCGGTGCAGGGCCATCGTCGCGCCGTCGCCGGAGAAGGCCTTCTGCTCGACGCCGTGGCGGATCGTCTTCCACTCGATGGCGTCCCAGTCGACATGATGGACGGTCATTTCGGTCTCCTCTTCTGAAAGTTTGCCGCCTAATGGGCAGCGCGTTGGCCGGCATAGCCATGGCCGAGATTGCGCGAGATCTGGCGCGCCATCTCGACGACGGCGGCGATCATCCCGGCATCGGGCTCGGCGGGAACGAACTGGATCGAGCTCACGATCGCCGCCGCGGCGACGAGCTCGCCGGCGGCATTGAAGACCGGAGCGGCCAGGGCGTTGATGCCGAGGAGCGCCTGCTCGGGCGCGGTCGCGTACCCGTTCTTGTGGACCGTCTCGACGACCGCTTTCAGCGTCTCTGGCTCCGTGATGGTATGGGCCGTCAGCGGCACCAGCGGTTGCCGCAGGGTCCGCTCGAGATGCAGGGCAGGGCCGAAGGCGAGGGTGACGAAGCCCTGTGCGGAGGCATGCATCGGCAATTCGCTGCCGGGCCGTGCGCCGATCGCGATGGCGGTGGTGCCGTGTACTGTCTTGAGGACTACCATCCCGCTCATCGAGGGGGCGGTCAGGACGGTCGTCAGCCCGACCTTGTCGCGCGCTTCCCGCATCGGGCCGTCGGCGGCGGCGGCGACATCCTCGATTCCCGGCGCGAGCCGGCCGATCAGATAGGCCTTCGGGCCCAGCGTATAGCGGGCCGTCGACTGGTTCTGGGTCAGGTAACCGCGCTCGGTCAGACCCTGCAGGTGCCGGTGAATGGCGCTCTTGGCGATGCCGAGGCGGTTGGCGATCTGGGTCACGCCCATGGGCTCGTCCGCGAAGGCGACCGTTTCCAGGACGAGGAGCGTTGTTTCTCCTGCGCGAACGGCATTCTCTGACCGTTCCTGCTTTTCGGGTCGGTCTATGACCACGTCTTCACCCTCTCTCGTTCTGTTTCTTGGCGGTCATTCGCACGTTTCGACCTATTTGGAGCCTACACCGCTGCTTGTCAAAAGCACGAACCTTGCCCTTTCGCCCAAGCCCTGGGCGAACGGGAGCGGAGTTCGTTCCGCAACCGGAGCGGCATTGACCGGCGGTTCTCGCTGTGACTATAAATGTTCTCGTTGAGAGAACCACAAACGCGCAGAGAGAACAAGCGCGGTTCGCAGACAGATCATCGAGGGAGGTTTCATGTTTCGCTCTTTTCGCCGGACGCTCGTCACCGGCACCGCCTTTGCGGCCATGCTCGCGGCCGCCATCCCCGCCCTGGCGGCGGACGTCACGCTCAAGCTCGGCCATGCCGTGTTCGAGAGCCATCCGAACCATGACTCCGCCGTCCGCTTCAAAGAGGCCGTCGAGCGCGAGTCGAAGGGTTCGGTGAAGATCCAGATCTACCCCTCGCGCCAGCTCGGCGACGTCAAGGAGCTGATGGAAGGGGTCCAGTTCGGCACCGTCGACATGACCGTGAACGCGACCTCGGCGCTGTCCACGCTGGTCCCGGCCACCGACGCGCTGCAGCTCCCCTTCGTGATCGGCAGCTACGAGGCCTTCGCCAAGCTCGCCGTCTCCCCCGAGGCCAAGGCCGTTGCGGCCGGGCTCGAGAAGCACGGCATGATCGCGCTGGCGCTCTATGACGGCGGCCAGCGGCATTTCCTCTCGGTCAAGAAGCCGGTCAATGCGGTCGAGGACTTCAAGGGACTGAAGACGCGCATCGCGCCGAACCGGCTCTTCCTCGACACCTGGCGGGCCGTCGGCGTGAACCCGACCCCGCTCAACTACGGCGAGGTCTACTCAGCCTTGGAGACCGGCGCGCTCGATGCCGTCGAGATCAACCTCACCTCCATCGACAGCGAGAAGTATTACGAGGTCGGCAAGAATGTCAGCCTGACCGGGCAGTATTTCTGGCCGAGCTACCTGTTGATCAACAAGGCGAAGTTCGACGGCCTGACCGCCGAGCAGAAGGCCGCCATCCGCAAGGCTGCCGACGAGACGGTCGCGCCCCAGGTCATGGCCGTCGCCGAGCTCGACAAGAAGCTGATCAACGAGCTGAAGGGCCGCGGGGTGAAGATCACCGAGCCTTCCAAGGAGCTGCTCGACGCGCTGAAGCAGCGCACGCGCCCGGTCGTCGAGGCCTACATGAAGAAGAGCCCGGAGATCGCCGCCTTCGTGGCCGCGGCCGAGAAGCTCCGTCCCTGATCGCAGTCCGAGCCCTGGCCGCATATGGCGGCCGGGGCTCCCTCTAGCCATGGTCCGACCAGGATGTCCCGTCACAATCCCCGGCTTCTGCGCGCAGTCTCGCTCTATCTGCGCGCTTTGCACTATCTCGCGATGGCCGGCGTCGCGACCCTCGTGGTCGTCGCCGCCATGCAGGTCTTCTTCCGCTACGTCGTCGGCGAGTCGCTGTTCTGGTCCGAGGAGCTGATGCGCTCCCTGATGGTCTGGATCGCGTTCCTCTCTGCCGGCATCGCCTATTCGCGCGGCGAGATGCTCGGCATGCGCTTCGTCGTCGACGGGCTGCGACCCTCTCTCACCGCCAAGATCGATATCGCCGGCCGCGTGCTGATCGTGCTCTTCCTGCTGGTGGTCGCCTGGTATGGCTGGCTCTTCACCATGCGCACCAGCGAGCAGGAAGCGGTCTCGCTCGAGATCTCGCTCGGCTGGCTGCATGCGGCGATCCCTGTCGGCTGCCTGCTGCTCGCTGTCCACGTCGCCTTCGCAGACCTCTTCCGTTCGGCCTTGCCGAAGGAAGAGACCTCGCACTCGCTCTGAGGCGCACGCCCATGGTCTGGCTGCTTTCCGTCTTCGCCTTCACCATCCTGATGGGCATCCCGGTGATCTTCGTCCTCGGGATCAGCGCGCTCGCCTATTTCGTCCTCACCGGCCAGCCGCAATATCTCCTGGTCATCCCGCAGCGCATGTTCGCCGGCGTCGATCAGTTCATCCTGCTCGCGATCCCGCTCTTCGTGCTCGCGGGCGCGCTGATGGACACCGGCGGCCTGACCCGCCGTCTGCTCGAATTCGCCAACGCCTTCGTCGGCCGCTTCCGTGGCGGCACCTCGCTGACCGCGATCTGGGGCAGCTTCCTCTTCAGCGGCATCTCGGGCTCGGCCGCGGCGGACGCTGCCGCCATGGGCTCGGTGCTGATCCCCGACATGAAGAAGCAGGGCTATGACGTGAACTACGCCGCCGCCCTGATCGCGGTGGCGTCGCTGATGGACCCGCTGATCCCGCCCAGCATCACCATGATCATCTATGGTGCGCTCAGCGGAACCTCGATCGCCAAGCTGTTCATCGGCGGCATCGTGCCCGGCATCTTGCTGGCGCTGTCGCTCACCGCCTATGCCGTTTTCATCGCGCACAAGCGCGGCTATCCGCGCCTGGCGCCGCCCTCGTTGGCGCAGATCGGCCGGCTGACGCTGACCGCGCTGCCGGTGCTGTTCCTGCCGGTGCTGATCGTGGTCGGCATCCGCGGCGGCGCCTTCACCGCCACCGAGGCCGCCGCCATCGCGGCGATCTACGCCCTCGTCGTCGCCGCCTTCTGGTACCGGGTGCTGACCTGGGCCCATCTGCGCCATGCGCTGATCGCGACTGCGGTGATCTCCTCGGCGATCTATCTTCTGATCGCCATGGCGAACATCGCCGCCTTCGTCTTCGCGCTGGAGCGGCTGCCGCAGAACATCGTCGCCGGCATCCAGCAGCTCACCGACAACCGCGTGCTGATCATCCTGATGGTCAATCTCGCTCTGCTCGTGCTCGGCATGTTCCTCGACGTCGCCGGCGTGCTCATCCTGACCGTGCCGGCGCTGGTCGGCATCGGCGCCGCGATCGGCATGGACCCGGTCCATCTCGGCGTGATGGTGACCTTCAACACCATCATCGGCTTCGTGCACCCGCCGCTGGGCCTGTGCCTCTTCATCGTCTCCGGCGTGGCGAAGTCGCCGATCGAGAAGGTGACCATGCAGGCCCTGCCGATGATCGGCATCGCGCTCGCCTTGCTGATGCTGATCGCCTTCGTGCCGGAGCTGGTGCTGTTCCTGCCCAATCTCCTGGTGAAATGAGGATCGGCTCATGACACGCTCGCTCGCCACCCGCATCGGCCGCACTGCGCTCAAGAACCCGCTGATCGCGGCCTCGGCCGAGCACCTGATCGATGCCGACGGGGTCCGCGCCGCGCTGAAGGCCGGGGCAGGGGCCGTGGTGGTCAAGTCGACCAACGAGGTCCAGGCGGCGAAGGACCAGCTCCAGCGCGCCGAATACATGGTGCTCGACGAGCACTGGCGGCCGGTACCCTGGGGACCGGACGCGCCGCGCGGCGCCACGATTGCCTGCCGCTCCGGCCTGCATCCGCTCGGCTTCGAGCCCTGGCTGGAGCAGACCGCCATGCTCGACCGCGAGGCGAGGGCGCTCGATTCCTATGCGATCCCCAGTCTGATCCTCGGCGATCTCGACCATGCGCTCGCCATGGCGCGCAAGGTCGAGCAGGCCGGCCTGCGCGTGCTCGAATTCAACATCGGCACGCCCTATGCCAGCCAGGCGGCGAAGGGCGCGGTCTCGACCGAGCTCCTGCCCGAGCGCATCAGCCATCTCGTCCAGACGATGCGCGGAGCCGTCTCGCTGCCGCTCTGGATCAAGGTCACCGGCCAGAGCGAGCGCGTGCCGGAACTGGCGCGCGCCGCCTTCGAGGCCGGCGCCGATTCCGTCGTCATGGCCGGCCGGCTGCTCGGCTTCCTGCCCGATGTCGAGACGATGGAACCCTTCCTCGGCACCAGCCTCGGCATCGGCGGCTTCTGGAACCTGCCGCTGACCTGCCACTGGCTCGCGACCTCGCGGCTTGCGCTCGGTCCCGAGCGGCCGCTGATCGGCATCAACGGCGCGCAGAGCGGGCTCGACATCGCCCGGATGATGCTGGCCGGCGCCTCAGCCGTCGGCATCGCCTCGCCGGTGATGCTGCGTGGTTTCGAGCTGCTCGGCCGGTCGCTCGCCGAGTTCCAGGACTATCTCGATGCCAAGGGCATCGATGCGGCCGATCTCGTCGGCGTCGCGGTCAATTACCGCAAGACCTTCGCCGACATGCCCCTGCGCCAGGACAATTGGCGCAACTACGTGCCGAAGGCGCGGATCACCCCAGGAGAATGACCATGACCGACGCAGCCGCAACGTCGCAGGACGCTCGCATCAAGGCCCTGCTGAAGGGATCGGTGGACCTTCACATCCACAGCGGCCCCTCGCTGATGCCGCGCAAGATCGACCATGTCGAGGCCGTCAGGCAGGCCGATGAGGCCGGCTTCGCCGCGATCCTGCTCAAGGATCACTATTACCCGACCATGCCGCTGGCGACGATCCTTGAGAAGCACATCTCCAAGGGCGTGAAGGTGCTGGGCGCGATCGTGCTCAACAATCCGCTCGGCAGCATCAACCCCTCGGCGGTCGACTATGCGCTGAAGCAGGGCGCCCGCGTCGTCTGGATGCCGACGGCGCACGCCAACAACCATCTCGACCACTACAAGACCGACGCGAAGTTCGACTCCAAGTTCCCGGTCGCGACGCAGAAGACGCTGGCGCCGGCCCCGCTCTCGCTGCTCGGCCCCGACGGCAAGATCTCCGACGAGGTCAAGGCGATCCTCGACCTGGTCGCCGCCGCCGACGCCGTGGTCTCCGGCGGGCATCATCATGTCAGCGAATTGCTGCCCTTCTACGAGGAGGCCAAGGCGCGCGGCGTGAAGCGGCTGCTCCTCAACCACCCGACCTATGTCAACGAGTGCTCGCTGCAGGACGTGCGCCATCTCGCCTCGCTCGGCGTCAAGATGGAGCATTCAATCTGCATGTTCGTGCCCTCGACCTTCCTGCTGTTCGACGCGGACCATCTCAAGGCGGTGATCGAAGCCGCCGGCGTCGAGAACACGCTGTTCGGCTCGGATCTCGGCCAGAACAACAACCCGACCCCGGTCGAAGGCTTCGAGCAGATCATCGCCATGCTGATCGACGCCGGCTTCTCCGACGGCCAGATCCGCCTGATGACGGCCGGCAACGCCGCCGATCTCGCCGGCCTCGCGCCCGCCGCCAACTGATGCCTTCGCAGGCTGCGCATGGCGCGGCCTGCTGTCCGTCCAGGAGATCACCTATGCCATCATTCCTCATCGACGGTCAGTGGACCGACGGCTCGGGCAGCCGCCGCGGCGCGGTGCTGAACCCGGCGACCGGCGAGCAGATCGGCGAGGTGCCTTTCGCCGAGATCGCCGATCTCGACCGTGCGCTCGCCGCCGCCCAGAAGGGCTTCGAGATCTGGCGCAAGACCTCGGCCTATGACCGCTCGAAGATCCTGCGCCGCGCCGCCGACCTGACGCGCGAGCGGGCCGAGACCATCGCCCAGCTCATCACCCGCGAGCAGGGCAAGCCGCTGTCCGAGGCGCGCATGGAGGCCGGGGGCCTCGGCGACCATATCGACTGGTATGCCGAGGAAGGCCGGCGCGCCTATGGCCGCGTCATCCCGCCCCGGCAATATGGCGCCCGCCAGATCGTGCTGCGCGAGCCGGTCGGCCCGGTCGCCGCCTTCAGCCCGTGGAATTTCCCGACCGGCCAGCTCGTGCGCAAGGTCGCGGGCGCGCTCGCGGCCGGCTGCTCGATCATCGCCAAGGCGCCGGAAGAGACGCCGTCCTCCTGCATCGAGCTGATCCGCGCCTTCCATGATGCCGGCGTGCCGGCCGGCGTCGTCAACCTCGTCTTCGGCGTTCCCGCCGAGATCTCCGAGCACCTGATCGCCTCGCCGATCATCCGCAAGGTCTCGTTCACCGGCTCGGTGCCGGTCGGCCGTCATCTTGGTGCGCTCGCCGCCCGCCACGTCAAGCGCGCGACGATGGAGCTCGGCGGCCACGCCCCCTTCATCGTCTGCGACGATGTCGACGTCACCGCCGCCGCCAAGCTCGGCGCGGGCCTCAAATTCCGAAATGGCGGGCAGGTCTGTGCCTCGCCGACGCGCTTCTATGTGCAGGACAGCGTCTTCGACGCCTTCCTCGGCAGCTTCGTCGAGGCGGCGAAGGCGCTGAAGCTCGGCGACGGCGCGGCCGAGGGCACGCAGATGGGCCCGCTCGCCCATGCCCGCCGGGTCGATGCGATCGAGGGCTTCGTGCGCGATGCGGTCGATGCCGGCGCCGATCTCGCCTATGGCGGCGAGCGGCCGGGCAATCGCGGCTTCTTCCATGCGCCGGCCGTGCTCGCCAATGTCCCCGACAAGGCGCGGCTGATGCGGGACGAGCCGTTCGGGCCGATCGCGGCGGTGAACCGCTTCGACACGCTCGACGAGGCGATCGCACAGGCCAATGCCCTGCCATTCGGCCTCGCGGCCTTCGCCTTCACCAGCTCGGTCTCCCGCGCCACGCGGCTCGGCGACGAGCTGGAGAGCGGCATGGTCTCGATCAACCACTTCGGCATCGCCGCGCCCGAGACGCCCTTCGGCGGCATCAAGGATTCCGGCTATGGCAGCGAGGGCGGCTCGGAGGGCCTCGACGCCTATCTCTCGACCAAGTTCGTCAGCCAGATCGGCGCCGAGCCGCGGCGGCCTTGATGGACACTTACGACTACATCGTCGTCGGGGGCGGCTCGGCCGGCTGCACCGTGACCTCCCGCCTCGTTGAAGCCGGAAAATCGGTGCTGCTGCTCGAATCCGGGCCGAAGGACAACCATCCCTACATCCACATCCCCGCGACCTTCATCAAGGTGCACGGTACGACGCGCACCTGGATGTATCGCTCGGCGCCGGAGCCGCAGCTCAACGGCCGCCAGGTCTATGTGCCGCAGGGACGCACGCTCGGCGGTGGCAGCTCGGTCAATGCGATGATCTACATTCGCGGCCAGGCGCAGGACTATGACGACTGGCGCGCCGCCGGCTGCACCGGCTGGGGCTATGAGGACGTGCTGCCCTTCTTCCGCAAGGCGGAGGGCAATGAGCGGCTGTCAGGCCCGCTGCACGGCACGGACGGACCGCTCAAGGTCAGCGACGCCACGCATCGCCACCCGCTGAGCGCCGCCTTCCTGCGCGCGGCGCAGGAGGTCGGCCTTCCCTATAACGACGACTTCAATGGCGCGCGCCAGGAGGGCGTCGGCTATTTCCAGACCACGACCTTCGCCGAGCGCCGCGCCAGCTCGGCCGCGACCTATCTGCGCGCCGTGCGCGGCAGCCCGCTGCTCAAGGTTGTCACTAACGCGCATGTACTCGGCCTCGTGCTCGAGAACGGTGCGGCGGTCGGCGTGCGCACGCGCCACGACAACGGCCAGGAGGTCGAGACGCGGGTGCGCGAGGAGGTGATCCTCTCGGCCGGCGCCCTCTCGACCCCCAAGATTCTGATGCTGTCCGGCATCGGCCGGGCCGAGCATCTCGCGGAGTTCGACATTCCGGTGCGGCGCGAGCTGCGCGGCGTCGGCGAGAATTTCCAGGACCATCTCTCGGCCTCGGTCTACGGCCAGACCCGCGAGGAGATCAGCCTGCTCGGCAACGACAAGGGGCTGAAGGCGATCCGCCACGGGCTCTCCTACATCGCGTTCCGCCACGGCCTCCTGACCTCCAACGTGGTCGAGAGCGGCGGTTTCGTCGACACGGCCGGCACGGGCCGGCCGGATGTGCAGTTCCATGTCGTGCCCAATCTGGTCGGGGACGTCGACCGCCCGCCGCCCGGCGGCCACGGCATCTCGATCAATCCTTGCGACCTCAGGCCGAAATCACGCGGGACCGTTCGTCTCGGCGGCAAGGATGCGGGTGATCCGGCTGTGCTCAACGGCAATTATCTCAGCGCGCCGGAGGACATGGCGACGCTGGTGCGCGGCGTCCGCCTGGCGCGGCGCATCCTGCGCGCGCCCTCGCTCGCCAAGCTGCTCAGCCATGAGATCGCGCCGGCGCGCGACGCGGACGTGCCCGACAGCGTCGTCGAGGACCACATCCGCACCGTCGCCAAGACCGTCTATCACCCTGCCGGCACAGCCCGCATGGGTACGGACGAGCTCGCGGTCGTCGACCCCACGCTGAGGGTGCGCGGCGTTCCGCGCCTGCGCATTGCCGACATCTCGGTGGTCCCCAGCATCGTCAGCGGCAACACCAACGCGCCGGCGATCATGATCGGTGAACGCTGCGCCGACTTCATCCTGCGTCGCTGAAAACCGCGACGCCTCGAGCTTTGGAGCAGATCCGGCGCTGTTGACGCCGGACCGCGATGCCCCCCGCTACGCCGCGTTCCGCAGCGGACCGGCGACCTCGTCGAGGCTGTCGGCAACGCTCGATACGATCATGTCGAGATCGGCCGCCTGGATGATGAGCGGCGGAGCGAAGACGAGCGTGTGGCCCAGCGCCCGCAGCAGGATGCCGCGCTGGACGAGGGCGCTCGACAATGCCTGCGCGGCTCCGCGCTCGATCGGGAAGGAGCGCCGGCTGGCCTTGTCCTCGACCAGCTCGATCGCGGCCATCAGGCCGACGCCGCGCACCTCGCCGACCAGCGGATGATCGGCGAGGCGACGCAGCCCGTCCTGCAGGCGCGGCGCGACTGTGCGGACATGCTCGACGATCCGCTCCTCCTCGTAGATCTTCAGCGCCTCGACCGCGATCGCCGCCGAGACCGGATGGCCGCCATAGGTATAGCCGTGGCCGAAGCCGCCCAGCGCCCTCGTCCGGTCGGCGATCGCTTCGTAGACCTTGTCGTTCACCAGCAGTGCTGAGATCGGGGCATAGGCCGCCGACAGCCCCTTGGCGCAGGTGAGCATGTCGGGCGAGATGCCAAAGCTCTGGCAGCCCCAGTAATTGCCGGTGCGGCCGAAGCCGCAGATGACCTCGTCGGCGACGAAGAGGATGTCGTGGCGGCGCAGCACGGCCTGGATGCGCTCGAAATAGCCGGCAGGCGGCACGATGACGCCGCCCGTGCCCATCACCGGCTCGGCGAAGAAGGCGCCGATCGTCTCGGGGCCCTCACGCAGGATCAGCTCCTCCAGCTCGTTGCCGAGGCGCTCGACGAAGGCCGCTTCGCTCTCGCCCTCCTGGCCGTTGCGGTAGAAATGCGGCGCGGTCACATGCAGGAAGCCGGGCAGCGGCAGGCCGAAGGAACGGTGCATGTTCGGCAGGCCGGTGAGGCTGGCGGCGGCGATCGTCGTGCCGTGATAGGCGCCCGTTCGGGCGATGATCTTGCGCTTCTCCGGCTTGCCGATGGCGTCATGGTAGTACCAGACGAACTTGATCGCCGTGTCGATCGCCTCCGAGCCGGAGGACTGGAACATGGCGCGGGTCAGCCCCTCCGGTGCAACCGAGACCAGCGCATCGGCCAGCTCGACCACCGGCCCGTTCGAGCGGTGCGCGAAGACCTGCTGATAGGGCAGCGTGTGGAGCTGGCGCGCGCCCGCCTCGGCCAATCGCTTGTTGCTGAAGCCGAGCGAAGCGCACCACAGGCCGGACATGCCCTCGATGAAGCGCCGGCCCTCGTCGTCGACGACATGGATGCCGTCGCCGCTCTCGATCACCATCGGCCCGGCGCTCTCGTGCTGGCGCAGATTGGTCTGCGGGTGGATGTGGTACGCGATGTCGCGCGCGCGGTTCGACTGGGGTTGAGGCGACATGTCGATCTCCTGGCAACGGGCGGCAGCCGTCGGCGCGATGCGCTCGCGGCACCTTCTTATCACGCTATCATTTGCCGAATAGCGTGACAATGTTTTATATAAAGATACGTCGTGGCGGCATTTGAAGCGAGGGAGTTCCGCCCCTCACGAGTCGCCGGAGTGGTGTACCCAGCGTTACGAGCTGCGTTACCGAGCCTCTGATAATTCAATTATTGCAACACAATAACTAATCACCTTCAGACGATTTCGGCCGCGCAAACGCGCCGGCCGAAGTGCGCTTCTGATTGAGATCCTGCACCCGGCGTGCCTGCTGTCTCGCTTGCAGAAATTGGGCATTGACGTGTTTGCGGCAACGCAATAGCGTTTCGCAAAACAATACGACGTTCCGACATGAGACTCGCGATTGCGAGGCGACGCTCCGGGGCTGGATGGACAACAAGGGGAACAGGACCATGACCTACGGCCGGATATCGCTTGCCGCTCTGCTCCTCGCCGCGGGGGCTCTCTCGGCCGGCGCGCAGGAGCGCCAGCTCACCGTCGCGACCTGGGGCGGGACCTATACCCAGAAGCAGCGCGCCACGATCATCGATCCGTTCGCGAAGGAGGCCGGCGTGCGCGTGCTCGATGCGCCCTATACCGGCGGGCTCGGCCAGCTGCGGGCGATGCGCGAGGCCGGCAACAGCACCTGGGACGTGGTCCAGCTCGAAGCGCCCGACCTGATCGCCGCCTGCGCCGAAGGGCTGGTTCAGCGGCTCGATCAGGCGAAACTCGCCAACCTGTCCGATCTCGGACCGGGCGGCGCCAGCGAATGCGGCGTTGGCGCGGTCGGCTGGTCGATCGTGATCGGCTACAACTCCGATCTGGTGAAGCAGGCGCCGCGCTCCTGGGCCGATTTCTGGGACGTGAAAACCTATCCCGGCAAGCGCGCCATGCGCCGTTCGCCGCAATATGCGCTTGAAGCGGCGCTGCTCGCTGACGGCGTCGCGCCGGCGGAGCTCTATGCGACGCTCGGCAATAAGGAGGGGGTCGACCGGGCCTTCCGGAAGCTCGACGCGCTGAAGCCCCATATCCAGTGGTGGGAAGCGGGATCGCAGCCGCCCGAATGGCTGGCGCGCGGCGAGGTCGCGATGGCGACCTCCTATGTCGGGCGCCTGCTCGAGGCCCGCGCCGAGAAGGCGCCGGTCTCCTTCGGCTGGGGCGGCTCGTTCTACTCCGTCGATTCCTGGGCGATCGTCGATGGCACGAAGCGCCAGGCGGAGGCCTATGCCTTCCTTGACTATGCCACCGGCGCCAAGGCCCAGGCGGCGTTCTCCGAGATCCAGCCGGTCGCTCCGGTCAACCAGAAGGCGGCTGCGCTGCTGAAGCCCGAGCGGCTGGCGATCATGCCTGTTGGCGACAACCTGAAGCAGGGCACCGTCTTCAGCGACACGTTCTGGGTCGAGAACATCGACGCTCTGACCGAGCGCTTCAACGCCTGGCTCGCCCGCTGAGCGGGCGGGCGGCGATCACTCCTTCCACCGGCTGGCTACGATGGACCTGGCATGACCTCTTCCACCATGGACGAGCATTTCGTCCGCTTCGTCGGCGTGCAGAAGTCATTCGGGGCCGCGAAAGTGGTCCATGACCTGAACCTCGACATCAAGCGCGGCGAGTTCATCACGCTGCTAGGCCCCTCCGGCTCGGGCAAGACGACCTGTCTGCTGATGCTCGCAGGCTTCGAGGCACTGTCGCAGGGAGACATCCTCGTCGGCGGGCGCTCGATCGGCTATGTCCCGGCGCAGAAGCGCAATATCGGCATGGTCTTCCAGAGCTATGCGCTGTTCCCGCACATGACCGTGGCCGAGAACATCACCTTCCCGCTCACCTGCCGGAAGCTGCGCTCCGCGGAGATCGAGGCGCAGGTCAAGCGCGCTCTTGCGATGATCAAGCTGGAGAACTTCGCCAGCCGGCTCCCGGGCCAGCTGTCCGGCGGCCAGCAGCAGCGCGTGGCGCTCGCCCGCGCGCTCGTCTTCCAGCCCAGCCTCGTGCTGATGGACGAGCCGCTGGGCGCGCTCGACAAGCAGCTGCGCGAGGAGATGCAGTACGAGATCATGAGCATCCAGCAGGAGCTCGGAGTGACCGTGGTCTATGTGACGCACGACCAGTCCGAGGCGCTGACGATGTCGGACCGGATCGCGGTGTTCAATGCCGGCGTCATCCAGCAACTGGCGCCGCCGCGCGAGATCTACGAGGCGCCGGCCAATGCCTTCGTCGCCCGCTTCATCGGCGAGAACAACCGCCTCGTCGGCAAGGTGAGCGAGCGCAACAGCTCCTCTTGCGCCGTGACGCTCGCCGACGGGGCGCGCCTGCGGGCCCGGCCGGTCAATGTCGGCGGGATCGGCTCGCCTTCGACCCTGTCGGTCCGGCCCGAGCGTGTCGTGCTCGGCGCCGCCGCCGCAAGCCGGGCCAACCGCTTCGAGGCGCTGGTCCAGAATGTCGTCTTCCACGGCGACCATGTCCGCGTTGCCATGCAGGTCGCCGGCCAGGACGGTTTCGTCGCCAAGCTCTCCAATGTCGTGGGCGTCGAGGTTCCCGTTGCCGGCTCCTCGGTCGCCGTCGGCTGGGACGAGGACGATTGTCATGCTCTCGATGTCGAGAGCGAAGCCTTGCGCCATTGAGCGGGCGGAGGAAGCCGTGAGCGGACTATCCCTGCCGCAGGCCCTGCGCGCCCCGATCAGCCGCTACGGGCTGCTCCTGCCGTGCCTGCTGTTCATGCTCGGCCTGTTCGTCTGGCCGATCCTTTCATTGCTGACGGGAGGGGTGCATAGCCCGGAGGTGTCGCAGGCGCTGCCGCAGGCCAGCCGCGCCGTTCTGGCCTGGAACGGGCAGGGCCTGCCGGACGATGCCGCCTTCGAGGCGCTCATCGCCGATCTGCGCACCGCCGACCGGCGCGCCGTGGCGGAAGCGGGCCGCAGGCTGAATTACGAGATAGCCGGTTACCGCGCCCTGATCCTGAAGACCGCGGCGCGTGCCGCCAGCGCACAGGGCAAGGCGGGCCTGATCGCGATCGATCCCAAATGGGGCGAAGACGGCTATTGGCAGGCATTGCGCCGGGCCGCATCGCCGATCACGCCGAGATACCTCCTGTCGGCGCTCGACCTCGAGGTCCGGCCCGACGGCAGCATCGGCTCGGCCCCGCAGGAGAGCGCCATCTTCCTCGGCGTGCTCGGCCGCACGCTCTGGATCTCGCTCGTCGTCACCGTCAGCTGCCTGCTGCTCGCCTTCCCGGTCGCCTATCACATCGCGTCGAGCACGCCGCGCTGGCGCAATCTGCTGTTGCTGCTGGTGCTGCTGCCATTCTGGACCTCGCTGCTGGTGCGCACCAGCGCCTGGGTTGTGCTGCTGCAGGACAACGGCATGATCAACAGCATGCTGCTACGCGCCGGCCTGATCGAGACGCCGCTGCGCCTGATCTTCAACCGCACCGGCGTCTACATCTCCTTCATACATGTGCTGCTGCCGCTGATGGTGCTGCCGCTCTACAGCGTGATGTCGAACATCTCGCGGGAATATCTGCGCGCGGCCTTCAGCCTCGGCGCCAGCGGCCCGCGGGCCTTCTTCAAGGTCTACCTGCCGCTGGTTTGGCCGGGCATCTGGTCCGGCACGCTGCTGACCTTCGTCGTCTGCTCCGGCTACTACGTCACACCGTTGCTCGTCGGCGGAAACACCGACCAGATGATGAGCTATTTCATCGCCTTCTACACCAAGCAGACGGTCAATTGGGGGCTCGCCGCGGCGCTCGCCATCGTCCTCAGCCTCGCCATCCTGCTCGTCACTGGCCTCTATGCCCTGGTCGGCCGGCGGCAGACAATCGTCGTGAAGGGGTGAGAGATGTCCGGATCCACCGCGCCCCGCCAGCAGCTCGGCCCATCGCCCTGGCGCATCCTGACCATCGTCATCTCGGTGCTGGTCTACGCCTTCCTGCTCCTGCCGATCATCATCGTCCTGCCGCTCGGCTTCAGCTCGGGCTCCTTCCTGACCTATCCGATGCCCGGCCTGTCGCTGCGCTGGTATGAGGAGCTCGCCCATAACTACAAATGGCTGCTCGCCCTGAAGAACAGCGCGATCGTCGGCGTCTGCGCCGCGGCGCTGTCCTCGGTACTCGGCGTCAGCGCGGCGCTGGCCCTGACCTCGCTGCCGCCGAAGGCGAGGGCGCTCGCCTATGGGCTCTTCATCGCGCCGCTGGTCGTGCCGATCATCATCCTGGCGGTGGCGCTGTTCCTGTTCTTCTCGAAGCTCGGTCTCACTGGCTCGCTCGCCGGCATGGTGCTGGCGCATACCATCGTCGGTGCGCCCTATGTCATGATCTCGGTCAACGCGGCCCTGCAGAACTTCGACACGACGCTGGTGCGCGCCGCCAAGAGCCTGGGCGCCTCACCCTGGGGCGCGCAGCGGCGCGTCGTCTTCCCGATCATCAAGCCGGCCATCGTGGCGGGGGCGCTGTTCGCCTTCGTCGTCTCCTTCGACGAGGTGGTGATCTCGCTGTTCCTGGCGAGCCCGGAGCAGGTGACACTGCCGATCCGCCTCTTCGACGGCATTCGCGACGAGCTGACGCCGGTGGTGATCTCGGCGGCGACGATCATGCTCTTCGTCTCTGTCGGCGGCATGATCTGCGTGGAGGCGCTACGGCGCCGTTCCGCCAAGGCGCGCGGCCTGCAGGAGAGCTGACGGGCCGCCCGGCGCGCAACGGCGGCGCGGCACGCTATTGAGGTTGTGCCGGCAGTATGCTCTGACGGGCATCCGCGCCCGCGATCGATAGCTGGCGCGTAGAAGGACGAGATCGAGAATGGCGTCGGATTCGGAACGGGGTGAAGCCGGGGTCAAATCCGTGCAGCTTGCCTTCGATGTCCTCGAAGCCATCGCGGCGGCGGACGGAGAGGTCGGCGTCAGCGAGCTCGCTTTGGCGCTCGGGACGACGAAGGGTACCGTCTTCCGTCACCTCCAGACCCTGGTCGATCGCGGCTATTGCCAGCAGAACGCTGTGACCTCGCGCTACAAGCTCGGCTTGCGGGCGCATATCCTCGGCCGCAGTGCGACGGGCCAGCTCAACCTGCTCTCCGCCTGCGAGGTTCCGGCCCGCGAATTGCGGGAGGAGCTTGGTGAGACCGTCGTGATCAGCGGCGGCGTCGGGCAAAACCTCGTCGTCCTCAGCACGATCCTCGGCAAGTCGCCGCTGGAGATCGGCGTGCGCGCCGGCAGCGAGCTGGTGCTGCATGCGACGGCGCAGGGCAAGGTGACGCTCGCCTTCGGCTCCGCGCAGATCGTCCAGGCCTTCGACCGCCGCAAGCTCGACATCCTCACCGAGCATACGATCTCGTCGCGCGATGCGCTGGCGCGCGAGCTCGACCATGTCAGGGAACGCGGCTACGCGGTCGCCCCGAACGAGGACACGCTCGGCATCAACGCGCTCGCAGCCCCGGTCCTCGACGAGACCGGCACCGCGATCGGCTCGATCGCGATCGTCGGCTCGATCCAGTACATCAAGGCCGAGCCGGACAAGGCGCAGGTCGACGCCGTCCTGCGCGCCGCGATCAAGGCCTCGTGGAATCTCGGCTACAAGGGCTCGATCATCCCGCTGCGCCGCCCCGCCTGACAGCGGCGCCGGACGCCCAGCAAGCAATCTTTCCGCAAGCAATGACGAACGCGCCGTATCCGTCGCGGGCGTGCTGCAGCATGACGGCTTTCATCATCGCGACCCGTGATCGCCGGCCCGGGAGGTGGGCCGGCGTTTGATCGCTCGCGCCTTGCCCTTGCGTGAGGTTCCGTTGACAGGCGGTGAGCGGGGCAGTACGTTTCTTATAAAGAAACGTCGTTTTTCATATTGATGTTTCAATCCGGCAAGGGCAGTTCGCTCGCCGGATCAGAAAACAGGGGACGGCACCATGAAGCATCTCGCGGCTCTGGCCGGTATTTCAGCGGCTCTGGCCGTTCCATCGATCGCTTTCGCCGACAACCTCACCGTCGCGACCTGGGGCGGGAGCTATACCCAGAAGCAGCGCTCGGTGCTGATGGAGCCCTACACAAAGAAAACAGGTACCGACGTGCGGGACGCCGTCTACACCGGCGGCCTCGGCCAGATCCGCGCGATGGTCGAAGCCAGGAACACCGTCTGGGACGTGATCACGCTTGGTTCCCCCGAGACGATCAACGCCTGCGCCGAGGGGGCGATCGTCGAGCTCGACAAGTCGAAGCTGACACACGCCGCCGACTTCCCGGCTGGCGGCATCACGCCTTGCGGCATCGGTTCCGTCGGCTGGTCGCTGGTGCTGGCCTACAACAGCAAGCTGACCGGCGAGCAGCCGAAAACCTGGGTCGATTTCTGGGACCTCAAGAAATATCCCGGCAAGCGCGCCCTGCGCCGCCAGCCGAAGGCGACGCTGGAGATCGCCCTGCTGGCCGACGGCGTCGCGCGCGAGGACGTCTATAAGGTCATCCGCACGCCCGCCGGTATCGACCGCGCCTTCCGTAAGCTCGACGAGATCAAGTCCAGCATCCAGTGGTGGGAAGCGGGCGCGCAACCCTCGGACTGGCTCAGCTCCGGCAATGTCGTGATGTCGACCTCCTTCATCGGCCGCATCCTCGAGGCTCGCGCCGAAGGAGCGCCGCTCGGCTATGGCTGGCAGGACGCCTTCTACACGATCGACTACTGGACCATCGTCGCCGGCGGCAAGAACCTAGAGCGGGCCTATGAGTTCATCAATTTCGCGACCTCGCCCGAGGCGCAGGCCGCCTTCTCAGCGATACAGCCGGTCGCGCCGGTCAACGGTAAGTCCGCCGGCCTGCTCGCGCCCGACCGCCTGCCGCTGATGCCGGTCGGCAAGAATCTCGAGCAGAATGTCCGGTACGACGAGCAGTTCTGGAACGACAATCTCGAGACGCTGAACGAGCGCTTCAACGCCTGGCTGGCCAAGGGCTGATCAACTCTCCTGCCGATGCAGTCGCTCGCAAAGGCCGTCTCGCGAGAGAAAGGACCGCCATCTATCGCAGCGGCGGTCCTGGCAACTCCTACTTCCTCAGATACATGTCCCAGCAGGGCGCGAGGCTGATCAGCTGGCGACCTTCCAGGGCCTGGGCGAACTGTGTCCAGATCGCCGCCCGCTTGACCTCGTAGGGGCATTTGGGCCGCATGATCGCGTCGATGTCGCGCAGCGCCTCCAGCATCTCGCGCGTGACCTTCGGATTGGTCCGTTCGGTGTCAATGCCGAGCGCGACATGCTGCGGGGCGGCGCGGCCGAGCAGGTGGTTGAACGGGCTGATGAAGTCGAGCGCGAAGAAGCCGTTGAGCTGGCGCCGGTTCGTCGCCTCCCAGCGCTTGATCGCGTCGATGCCCTGTTGCACTTCGAGCAGCCAGGTCGCCTGGTGGTCGATCTCGGAGAACAGCGTGGCCGACGGCAGCAGGCCCCGGCGGACGAGGTCGGCGGAGGCGTCGTAGTACTTGACGTAGTGCTCCAGCTGCCCGACCGCGCGTTGCGCCAGCTCCGGCTTCAGGCTGACGCGGCCGAGCGGCCCGACATCCGGCACATCAAGCGCCTGGTAGCGCGGAGCGGCGATCACCGCACGCGCGCCGCGTTCCAGGAAGATCACGGCGCTCGGCAGCGACACGGCCATGACGAGCATCAGCACCCAGGGGCGCAATCGGTCGCCGGACTTGTGGTGATAATCCTTGAGGATCAGGATCAGCACCGGCCAGAGCCCGATGAATTCGAGCGATCCGCTGTTCTGCGTCTCGCCGAGGACGAGCGCGAAGAGGCTCGCGCTCAACCAGCCCAGCGGCGAGGTCAGCAGGCTCCCGGGCGACAGCCGGTCCCGCCGCGCCGCATAGGCGAGGACGCCAATCAGCGCCAGGCAGGGCGCGATCACGTTGAACTTGATCGAGCCCAGCGTCAGGAACCGCCGCAGAAACGAGGCGGAGTTGAGCATGGCAAGGTCGAGGATGTCTTCGAGATAGGCGAAGACGAGGCCGGTCGCGAGTTCGACCACGCCCAGGCAGGCGATGACCGCGCCTGCGGCGATCGCGGCATCGCGAAAGCGCATGCGCCCGGCCAGGACCGCATAGCCGACGAGGGCGGCGCCCGAGACCGGCCCCGTCACCTTGACCAGGAACAGCGCCACCATCAGCACCGCGACGAGCGTCGTCAGCAGGGCCCGGCTCTCGACGAACAGCAGCGCCGCCAGCAGCAGATAGAGCAGCAGGGCGACGTGGCGGTTGTAATAGCCGAACCCGTCGAAGCCGGGCGAGGGGTAGAGGCTGTGAAGGTTGATCGGCAGCGAGGTCAGGACCAGGAACGGTATGACGATCGCCAAAGCCAGCTTGCGCGAGCGTGCGTCGATGTCCCAGGCGATCAGCGCCGCGATCGGGAGCGAGAGCGGCACGATCGCCCAGTTGGCGAGCAGGGCCGGCTGCGCCTGAGGGAACAGCGCCTTGATCCAGGCGGTGAGATAGAAGCCGAGCGGCCCGATCGAGGTGAAGAAGTCGATATTGGGGATCTGACCCTGCCGGATGCGCTGCGCTGCATCGAGGTAGATGTCGGTATCCCAATAATTGGGTCCCAGCGGCAGGCGGATCGGGAGCGCGAGCCCCAGGATCACCATCACCAGGAACGCCACGATCCAGAAGGTCGGAGACGTGATCGAAGATCGCCAGGCGGTCCCGGACACCGGACTACCTGCCGTCGCTTGAGAGCTGCTCATTATCGCCTGTTCCATGAGCCATTCAGGGAACATGGCAGAAATATGTTACCCGATCGCTTCCATCTTCGTCGAAAACTGCAATTTTTAGTTGTGCGGGCTGCGAGCGTGAAATTGAGGTGATCGGCGCGCCGGGCCAGCGTCCTGCAGCCGGCGCAGGATGTGTGGCCCGGCCGGGTTCTCAGGCGCCTGGGCCCATCCTATAAGGCGACGCCGTCGCCATCGTCGGCCACCCGGGAACGCCGCATGGCCGACATCGCCAGCCTGTTCAACCTGGTCGCGCCCTTCTTCGGGCTGATCCTGCTCGGCTTCCTGATCGGCCGCTACAAGCGCCTGCCGGGCGAGGGGCTGGCCTGGATGCAGTTCTTCCTGATCTATGTCGCGCTGCCTTGCCTGTTCTACCGCTTGATCGCCGACAAGCCGCTGAGCGAATTGACCAACTGGCGTTTCGTCGCGGTGACGACACTCGCCACCTTCTGCGCCTTCGTGCTCTCCTTCGCACTCGGCTGGCGCCATACCCATGGCGACATGCCCCAAGCGGTGATGCAGGGCGTCGCCGGCTCCTATTCGAATATCGGCTATATGGGCCCGCCGCTGATCCTGGCCGCTCTCGGGCCGGCGGCCAGCGCCCCGGTCGTGCTGATCTTCGTCTTCGACAACCTGCTGCTGTTCTCGCTGATCCCGTTCCTGATGGCGCTGGCCGGCGTCGAGAAGCGCAGCTTCGCCGCAACGGCGGCCGAGGTGATCCGGCGGGTCGTGACCCATCCCTTCAACGTCGCCACCGTCGCCGGCGTGCTTGCAGCCTTCCTCAAGCTCGAACTGCCGACGGCGCTCGACAAGATGACGCTCTGGCTCTCGCAGGCAGCCGCACCTTGCGCGCTCTTCCTGCTCGGGGTGACCGTCGCGCTGCAGCCGATCCGGCAGATGCCCAGCGAGCTGCCCTGGCTCGTCGCGATCAAGCTGCTGCTGCATCCGCTCCTGGTCTGGCTGCTGCTCTCCGGCCTCGGCGATTTCTCGGCGCCCTGGGTCTATGCCGCCGTGATCATGGCGGCGCTGCCACCGGCGCTGAATATCTTCGTGATCTCGACGCAGTACCGCGTCGGCATCGAGCGCGCCTCGGCCTGCATCCTCGTCGGCACCATCGTCTCGACAGTGACGCTGACGGGCTTCCTGTGGCTGGTGAAGACAGGCAGGATGCCGGCAGACCTCTTTCATTGAAGGCCCGCGCGGGCCTGCCTTCCCGGGCCAATCGATGCAGCCGCTCTCCGATCTCCTCGTCCTCGATTTCTCGACCCTGCTGCCGGGGCCGCTGGCGAGCCTCTTCCTCGCCGAAGCCGGCGCCCGCGTGATCCGGGTCGAGCGGCCGGATGGCGAGGACATGCGCCGCTTCCCGCCGCGCTTCGGCGAGACCTCGGCCCCCTTCGCCGTGCTCAATCGCGGCAAGCAGAGCCTCGCCATCGACCTCAAGGCGGCCGATGCGCTGGAACGCCTCAGGCCATTGATCCAGCAGGCAGACATCGTGATCGAGCAGTTCCGGCCCGGCGTGATGGCGCGTCTCGGCTTCGGCTACGAGGCGCTCAAGGCGCTCAACCCGCGACTGGTCTACTGCTCGATCAGCGGCTACGGCCAGGACGGCCCGCGCGCCTCCGAGGCGGGCCACGACATCAACTACCAGGCGATTGGCGGCTTGCTCGGCCAGTCGCTCGCCCCTGGCAGGCAACCACCGCTGCCGCCTACCTTGGTAGCCGACATCGCTGGCGGCGCCATGCCGGCCGTGATCAACATCCTGCTCGCCTTGCGCGAGCGCGACCGCTCCGGCCAGGGCTGCCATCTCGACATCGCCATGACCGACGCGATGCTCGCCTTCTCCTGGTATGCGCTGGCGCAGGGGCAGGCGTCGGGCCGCTATCCGGCCGGCGGGGAGGGGATGCTCACGGGCGGTAGCCCGCGCTACGGCCTCTATGCGACGGCCGATGGCTGGTTCCTCGCGGTGGGGGCGATCGAGGGGAAATTCTGGGCCAGCTTCTGCGACGGCATTGGCCTGGACACCACTCTGCGCGACGACCGGCGCGATCCGCCGGCGACGCAAGCGGCGATCGCTGCGATCATAGCCTCGCAGCCTGCAAGACATTGGCGGGACACGATCGAACCGCTCGATTGCTGCTGCACCGTTGTCCGAACGCTCGACGAGGCGCTGGCCGATCCGCACCTGACTGCGCGCGGCCTGTTCGACCGGCAGGTCGAGGAGCCGGGCGGGCGGCGCATGGTCTCGACGCCGCTGCCGCTCGCACCGGTCTTCCGCGATGCCGCGCCAGCGCTGCGCGCGAGCCCGCCGATCGGCGATTACGAAATCTGAGGCTCAGCCGGCCGCCGTGCCGCCGGCCAGTCCCTGGCGCATCACCAGCCGGCGCAAGGGCGCGATCCGCGACAGCGCCAGCAGCCCGGCGCCGCGCATCAGATCGGCCGGCAAGAGGTCGGTCAGCAAGGTCCGGTTGAGGGCATCGACTGCGCCGGTGCGCAGGCGCACATCCGCCTGGCGCGAGCGATCGTAAGCATTGAGTGCTGCGTCTTCGCCCGGATCCTCGGCTCCAGCGACCGCATCACGCAGCGCCGCGACATCGCGCAGACCGAGATTGAGCCCCTGCGCCCCGATCGGCGGGAAGACATGCGCGGCCTCGCCGATCAGCGCCATGCGCCCATCGGCGAACCGATCGACCGACAGGCCACCCATCGGCACCCGCCCACGCGGGCCCGCGAGCGTCAACGCGCCGAGGATCGAATGGGTCTGGCGCTCGACCGCGCGGGCGAAAGCGGCGTCATCGAGCCCGGCGATACGCTCGGCCTCGCCGGGTTCGAGCAGCCAGACCAGCGAGGAGCGGCGGCCGGACATCGGCACCAGCGTGCACGGGCCGGAGCGAGTGTGGAATTCGGTCGAGGCGTCCTGATGCTCGCGGCGATGGCTCAGGATCGCGGTCAGCGCCACCTGCGGATAGCTCCAGTCGCGCGCCGTGATGCCGGCAGCCTCCCGGACCCGCGACTTGCGGCCGTCGGCGCCGATGACAAGGCGTGCCGTGATGGGAGCGAACCCGTCGCCGGCAAGGAGGACGCCGTCGGCGCCTGCCGTGATCTCCGTCACCGCCTGCGGGATCATGAGGATACGCGGCTCGGCCGCTACCTTGGCCGCCATGCCCTCGACCAGCACGGCGTTCTCGACATTCCAGCCGAAGGCCGGCAGGCCGAGCTCGGCTGCCTTGAACTCGACCGGCGGCTGCCGGAACAGGCTGCCGGTATCGTCTACCAGCCGCATCACCGCGAGCGGCGCGGCGACCTCGTCCAGCGCCTCCGTCAGGCCGAGCGCCTCGAGCAATCGCCAGGAGCCATCGAGCAAGGCGACGGTACGGCCGTCGCGCGGCGCAGCTGCCTGCCCGAACAGCACGACCTGCCGCCCGGCAGCAGCGAGCGCGAGCGCCGCCGCGAGCCCGACCGCGCCGGCCCCGACGATGGCGATGTCGCAATGCTGCTGGTCTGTCATGGCCCCTCGGTAGCCGATGCCGGCGTTCGTGGCGAGCGCAGGCTTGCCGCAGCTACCCCCAGACCACGCCCTTGCCGGGCTTCTGGGCGACCTCCCGGAAGGAGACGAGGCGTTCGTCGATGCCCTCATGGCCAAGCACGGCGCGAACCTGCCGTCCGGCGCCGCGAATCTCGACGGCGGAGCCAAGGCGCAGAGCCTTGTCGATCATCGCCTTAAGCGAGACCGCCGCGCTCGAATCGGCGAAGGGCACGCCGGACAGATCGAGCACGATCCGCTCGGGAAAAGGGCCGACGCGGTCGAGCACAGTCGCGACATGACTGCTGGCGCCGAAGAAGAGCGGGCCGGTGATCTTGTAGTGGAAGGCCTCGCCGTCGCGCTTGCCGTTGCCGTTCGCCTGCGGCTCGTCATGGCCTGCTTCGTCATAGTCGACGAGGCCCACGTCCATGCCGGCCTCGACCGTGACGATGTTGGCCATGCGGTGCATGAAGATCAGCGACCCCAGCACGACGCCGACGCCGATCCCGACCATCAGATCTTCGAAGATCACCAGCAGGAAGGTCGAGAGCAGCACCAGCGAGTCGGCGCGTGAATGCTTGAGGATCGCGGCGAAGGCGGCCTTCTCGGCCATGTTCCAGGCGACGACCGCGAGCACACCGGCGAGCGCCGCCAGGGGGATATAGGAGGCGAGTGGCGCCGCGACCAGCATGAACAGCAGCACGAACGCGGCGTGCAGTATCCCCGCGACCGGCGTCACCCCGCCGGCGCGAATGTTCGTCGCAGTGCGGGCGATCGTGCCGGTGACGCAGATGCCACCGAACAAGGGCGAGCCGATATTGGCGACGCCCTGCGCCACCAGCTCCATGTTGGAGCGGTGTCGGCGCCCGCTCATCCCGTCGGCGACCACGGCCGAGAGCAGCGATTCGATGCCGCCGAGCACGGCGATCGAGAGTGCGGCCGGCAGCACCTCGACCAGCTTGTCGAGGTTGAAAGCCGGCAGGTGCGGGGCGGGCAGGGCACGTGGAATGCCGCCAAAGCGGCTGCCGATGGTCTCGACCGGCAAGTTGAGCAGGAAGGTCGCGGCGGCGGCGAGCGCGACCGCGATCAGAAGCCCCGGCCAGCTCGGCCGCCAGCGCCTCACGGCCAGGATCGCCGCGATCGTCAGCGCCGAGAGGCCGAAGGCCGCCGGGTTGAGCGTGCCGAGCGCAGCGATCAGCGCCTGTAGCTTCGGAATGAGAGCCGCCGGCTCCTTGCCGGGCAGCGTCAGGCCGAAGAGGTCGCGGATCTGGCTGGCGAAGATGATGATGGCGATGCCGGTGGTGAAGCCGACCAGCACCGGATGCGGGATGTACTTGATGTAGGTGCCGAGCCTCAGCGCCCCGACCGCGATCAGCATGGCGCCGGCCAGCATGGTCGCGAGCAGCAGCCCGTCGAAGCCGTGCTGGTCGATCGTCGCGGCGACGAGGACGATGAAGGCGCCGGCCGGCCCGCCGATCTGGTGGCGGCTGCCGCTCAGGGCCGAGACCAGGAAGCCGCCGATGATCGCGGTGAACAGCCCGGCAGCTGGCGTCGCGCCGCTGGCGATGGCGATCGCCATTGAGAGCGGCAGCGCGACGATCGCGACCGTCAGCCCCGAAAGCGCATCGGCCCGCAGACGGGTAAGGCCATAGCCTTCGCGCAGGGCGGAGATCAGCTTGGGGGTGAAGGCCTCGCGCAGGATCGGGTGGCCGCCGAGATGAGCGCCTTGCCTGTTCATGTCAGAGACCGATCATGCAGTTATGCCAGACCGACTCGGCGTTTGCGCGGGTCTGCCGTGCAGTGCAGCCGTTGCGCTGAAGGAAGGCAAGTCCCTATCGTTGTGGCCATCAACATCAGGAGATCGCCATGGCGAAAGCAATCCGCGTACACAAGACCGGTGGACCCGAGGTTCTGCAGCTAGAGGAGGTCAGCCTGCCGGCGCCGGGGCCGGGCGAAATCCTGATCCGCAACCGCGCCATCGGCCTCAACTTCATCGACACCTATTTCCGCACCGGCCTCTATCCGGCGCCGCTGCCGTTCACGCTCGGCAATGAATCGGCTGGCGACGTGCTCGCTGTCGGTCCGGGCGTGACCGAGTTCAAGCCGGGTGACCGCATCGCCGTCGTCGCGGCGCACGGCGCCTATGCTGAGGAGCGCATCGTTCCGGCGTCGGCAGTGGTGGCCTTGCCCGACAACGTGTCCTACGAAGCCGGCGCCAGCATGCTGCTCAAGGGGCTGACGGCCGAATACCTGCTCCATCGCACCTATCCGGTGAAGGCGGGCGACACGATCCTGGTCCATGCCGCAGCCGGCGGCACCGGCTCGATCCTCTGCCAATGGGGCAAGGCGCTCGGCGCCACCGTGATCGGCACGGTCGGCAGCAAGGAGAAGGCCGAGCTCGCCAAGGCGAACAAGGCCGACCACGTCATCCTCTACCGTGACGAGAGCGTTCCGGCGCGGGTCAAGGAGATCACCGGCGGCAAGCTCTGCAATGTCGTCTATGACGGCGTCGGCAAGGACACCTTCATGGGCTCGCTCGACTCGCTGAGGCCGTTCGGCCTGCTGGCGAGCTTCGGCAACGCCTCGGGTGCTGTCGAGGCCTTCAATCTCGGTATCCTCTCGGCGAAGGGGTCCCTCTACGTCACCCGCCCGACGATGAACACGCACACCGCGAATCGCGACACCCTGGTCGCGATGGCAAAGAACCTGTTCGAGGCTGTCGGCTCCGGCAAGGTCGCCGTCGCGATCAACGCCCGTTTCGCGCTGAAGGATGCGGCCGATGCCCATCGCGCGCTGGAAGGGCGCGGCACGACCGGTTCGACGGTGATCATCCCGTAGTCCGCACCAATCCAACGATCGGCAGACGGCCGCCCGCGATGGCGGCCGTTTCCGTTTCGGGCAGAAAAATCGAAAGCTTCGAAACCTGAAAGCGAAAGCGCGCCTGGAGCCGGCAAAGCGGGACCAACAACAAGATCCCTGGTCCTTACGTCATGTCCCCGCTTCTTCGCCGCGCTGGTTTCGCTCTCTCCTTCGTCATCGTCGCGATGGCGCTCCAGACGCAGCTCTCGGCCCGCCCGACACTCCAGCTCGCCACTCAGGTCAGCGACGCACAGGTCGTCTTCGAGAAGTCGTCCAAGCCGCGTACCGGCCGAGTCACCCAGCTGCGCCGCATGCCGCGGCCGGTGGCCGCCAATCTCGCCTGAGCCGAAGCGGGCTCAGACCGCCATGCCGTGCAGATCGTAGGCGTCGGCGCGCTCGATCTTCACGGTGACGATATCGCCTGGCCGCAGCGGCCGGCGGCTCGACACATAGACATTGCCGTCGATCTCCGGCGCGTCCCATTTCGAGCGGCCCTTGGCGACGGTCGGGCCGGCCTCGTCGATGATCACCGGAATACGCTTGCCGACGCGCGCCTTGACGATGCGAGCCGAAACCTCGGCCTGCGTCTTCATGAAGCGATGCCAGCGCGCCTCCTTCTCGTCCTCGTCGACCAGCGGCAGGCCGAGGTCATTGGCGCTCGCGCCCTTGACCGGCTCGTATTTGAAGCAGCCGACGCGCTCCAGCTTCGCTTCCTTCAGCCAGTCGAGCAGGAAGTCGACATCCTCCTCGGTCTCGCCGGGGAAGCCGACGATGAAGGTCGAGCGGATGGCGAGATCCGGGCAGATCTCGCGCCACTTCCGAATCCGCTCCAGCGTCTTCTCGTGATGGGCCGGCCGGCGCATCGCCTTCAGCACCGAGGGCGAGGCATGCTGAAACGGGATGTCGAGATAGGGCAGCACGTTGCCCTCCGCCATCAGCGGGATGACCTCGTCGACATGCGGGTAGGGGTAGACATAGTGCATCCGTACCCAGACGCCCATCTGGCCGAGCTCGCGCGCCAGCTCGAAGAAGCGGGTGCGGACCTCGCGATCCTTCCACATCGACGGCGCATACTTGATGTCGAGCCCATAAGCGCTGGTGTCCTGCGAGATCACCAGCAGTTCCTTGACGCCGGCCTTGACCAGCTTCTCGGCCTCGCGCAGCACATCGCCGATCGGTCGCGAGACCAGGTCGCCGCGCAGTTTCGGGATGATGCAGAAGCTGCAGCGGTTGTTGCAACCTTCTGAAATCTTCAGGTAAGCGTAGTGCCGCGGGGTCAGCTTGATGCCCTGGTCGGGCACGAGGTCGATGAAGGGATCGTGCTTGGGCGGCACCGCCTGGTGCACGGCCGAGACGACGCTCTCATAGGCCTGCGGACCGGTGATCGCGAGCAGGTTCGGGAAGGCGTCGCGGATCTGCTCGGGCTCGGCGCCCATGCAGCCGGTGACGATGACCTTGCCGTTCTCGGCCATGGCCGAGCCGATCGCCTCCAGCGATTCCTGCTTGGCGCTGTCGAGGAAGCCGCAGGTGTTGACGATGACGACGTCGGCACCTGCATGGCTCTTGCTGAGCTCGTAGCCCTCCGAGCGCAGCGAGGTGATGATGCGTTCGGAATCGACGAGCGCCTTCGGGCAGCCGAGGGAAACGAACGAGATTTTCGGCGCGACGGCATTCATCGGCGGCGGAACTCTGAAAACGGAGCAAGGGAAGGGCGCGGCAAGGCCGGCGCGTTGGCGCTTCCTTTGATCCTTTTTAGTCGATTTTGCAAATGCGGTACGAACAGATCGGCCGCGAAGCCGCGATCGCGGCCCTCCCGTCCTTACGAGGAGCGCAGCGACGAAGCAATTTGGAGCGGCAGCGCTCTTTCGTCCCCCTGGCTTGCTTCGCTCCGCTCGCAATGGCGACGGGAACGCTCGGGTTCGGCCTCAGCCCGTCTCGACCGGCCGTTCCGGATCCTGCGTCCAGTCGGTCATCGAGCCATCGTAGAGCGAGATCTCCTCGCGACCCAGCAGCTCCGACATCACGAACCAGTTCAGCGACGCGGTGTGGCCGGTATTGCAATAGGAGATCGCCGGCCCCTGCGGCACGGGTCCGAACAGGACGGTGAGGTCTCCGGCCAGCCTGAAGCGCCCGGTCGAGGGGTCGAAGGCCGCTGCGTAGTCGCGCGAGACGGCGCCGGGAATGTGTCCGGCGCGGGTAGCCTCGGCCGCCTTCTCCTTGCCTTCGAAATAACTGGCCGAGCGGGCGTCGACGAGGGTCGCCAGCTTGCTGCGCGAGGCGACGAAAGTCGCGTCGGCGGTGCTGCGCAGCTTCTGCTGCACCACGACCGGATAGGGCGCAGCGGATACCGGCTTGGACGGCCCGGTCTCAACCGGCAGGCCGAGTGAGCTCTGCCAGCCCTTGAAGCCGCCGTCGAGGATCGCCTGCTGGCCATGGCCGATCAGCTTCAGCGTCCAATAGACGCGCGTCGCGGCGGCGAGATCGCTGGCGCTGAGCCCGGCCGGCACGATGACAACCTTGCTCGGCGGGGTGACGCCGAGCCGGCCAGCCAGCTCGGCGAGATGGTCGAGCGGCGGCAGCATGCCCGGCGCATTGCCGACCTTGGCGCGCCAGCCATCGGCGGCGTAGTCGCTATGGACGGCACCGGGGATGTGGCTGGCTTCGAAGGCTTGGCGGCCGCCCTCGGCGGCAGCGCGAATGTCGATGATGACGAGATCGGGTGTTCCCAGCGCCCCGGCCAGGACTTCGGGAGAAACCAGCCCCGAGGTCGGGATATCCGTCATTCCGCGGCCTCCTGTTGCAGTTCGTCGATGACCACGAGCGAAGTGCTCATCTCGGCGGTCGCGCCCAGCATGATCGAAGCGGAACAGTACTTTTCCTTCGACAATGTGACGGCGCGTTCGGCCTTGGCCTGCGACAGGTCGCGGCCGCTGACGCGATAGGCGATGTGGATCTTGGTGAAGACCTTGGGGTCCTCGGTCGCACGCTCAGCCTCGACCTCGACCTCGCAGCCGGTCACCGCCTCGCGGCCCTTCTTCAGGATTTGCACGACGTCGAAACCGGTGCAGCCGGCGAGCCCGATCAGCAGCATCTCCATCGGCCGGATGCCGATATTGCGGCCGCCATACTCAGGCGCACCGTCCATGATTACGGCATGGCCACTGCCGGCCTCGCCCATGAAGGCCATGCCCTCGACCCATTTCGCCCGCGCCTTCATGGCCGCCTCCCGTCGTCAGAACGTGTCAGGCGACAGGCATAACCTGCCCGGTGCGCGAAAGGCGAGGGTGGCCTTAGGCCGCAGCGAACAGGTTGCCATGCGTGATGCGCAGCCGGATGCGTTCGCCGATCGCCGGGGCCACCTGGCTGGCGAGATCGACGTCGAGCCGCTTCGGCAAACCGTCGACGGCGACCTCGGCGCGGCGCAGCGGCCCGTTGCGGCGCAGATGCTCGACGATGCCGGGCAGAGCCAGCGGCGCGTCGTCGACAATGCGCAGATGCTGCGGCCGAACATAGAGCGAGGCCGGCCCGCCCTGATTCTGGCGCAGGCCCCCAAGCACCGGCCGATCCTGGAAGAAGGCCTGGCTGCCGACGACCTTGACCGGCAGATGATTGGCGTCGCCGAGGAACTGGCAGACGAACGGCGTCGCCGGATGATCGTAGACATCGTCGGGCGAACCGACCTGCTCGAGCCGGCCGTCATGGAGGATCGCGACTCGGTCGGCCAGCTCCAGTGCTTCCTCCTGGTCGTGCGTGACAAAGACGGTGGTGTGGCCGGTGCGCTGGTGGAGCTGGCGCAGCCAGGCACGCAGATCCTTGCGGACCTTGGCGTCGAGCGCGCCGAAGGGCTCGTCGAGCAGGAGCACGCGCGGCTCGATCGCCAGCGCCCGGGCGAGTGCGATGCGTTGGCGCTGGCCACCGGAGAGCTGGCTCGGATAGCGCTTCTCCAGCCCGGGCAGCTGGATGAGCTCCAGGAGATCGGAGACGCGCTTCCTGATCTCGGCAGGGGCAGGCCGCTCGGCCCGCGGCCGCGATTTCAGCCCGAAGGCGATGTTCTCGCCGACGCTCATCGTCTTGAACAGCGCGTAGTGCTGAAAGACGAAGCCGATCCGGCGCTCGCGCAGGGAGAGCTCGCGTGTATCGGTCTCGCCGAAGAGCACGCGACCGCGCTCGGCCTGCTCCAGCCCGGCGATGACGCGCAGCAGCGTCGTCTTGCCCGAGCCGGACGGGCCAAGCAGGGCGACGAGCTCACCCGGCTGGATGTCGAGCGAGACGCCCCGGAGGGCGGGGAAGTTCTGGAAGCGCTTCTCGACGCTTTCGATGGTGACGGCGACCGACATGGGCTCTTCCACTCAGTGACGACGGCTGGCGGCGATCGCGTCGGCGAAATGCCATTCCAGCACGGTTTTCAGGACGAGCGTGACGAGGGCGAGGCCCGCCAGCAGCGAGGCGACGGCAAAGGCGGCGGCGCCCATATACTCGTTGTAGAGGATCTCGACATGCAGCGGCATGGTCGTGGTCACGCCGCGGATCTTGCCGGAGACGACGGCGACCGCGCCGAACTCGCCCATGGCGCGGGCATTGCAGAGCAGCACGCCGTAGAACAGGCTCCATTTCACGTTCGGCAGCGTCACCGTGAAGAAGGTGCGCCATGGCGAGGCGCCGAGCGTCAGCGCCGTCTCCTCGTCGGCCGAGCCGAGCGACTGCATATGCGGGATCAGCTCGCGCGCGACGAAGGGGAAGGTGACGAAGATCGTCGCCAGCAGGATGCCGGGCACGGCGAAGATGATCTTGAGATTGTTGGCGGCGAGCCAGGGGCCGAAATAGCCCTGCGCCCCGAACAGCAGCACGAAGACCAGGCCCGAGATCACCGGCGAGACCGAGAAGGGCAGGTCGATGAAGCTGATCAGCAGGCTCTTGCCGCGGAACTCGAACTTGGCGATCGCCCAGGCGGCCGCCAGGCCGATGATCACGTTGAACGGCACGGCGATCGCCGCGATGAGCAGGGTCAGCCGGATCGCCGCCAGCGCATCCGGTTCGAGGATCGCCTCGCGATAGGCGTGCCATCCGCGCGCGCCAGCCTCGACGAAGACCGAGATCAGCGGCAGGAACAGGAAGAGGCAGAGGAAGGCGAGCGAAACGGCGACCAGCACGACCTGGACGATGCGGGACTCGCCCTTGACGCGCCGGGCGGCGCGGGCGGGCGCGAGATCCTCGATCTGATAGGGCAGGCTGGCGTCAGACATCGCCGAACCTCCGGCGGGCGCTGGCCTGGATCAGGTTGACCAGCAGGATCAGCGAGAACGAGAGCAGCAGCATGATCGTCGCGACCACGGCCGCACCGGCATAATCGAACTGCTCCAGCCGGATCACGATCAGCAGGGGTGCGATCTCCGAGACCATCGGCACATTGCCGGCGATGAAGATCACCGAGCCGTATTCGCCGACGGCGCGCGCGAAGGCGAGGACGAAGCCGGTCAGCAAGGCCGGCAACACCGGCGGCAGCAGCACGGTGAAGACGGTGCGCCAGCGGCTGGCCCCAAGCAGCGCCGCGGCCTCCTCAATATCGGCAGGTAGTTCCTCCAGCACCGGCTGGATCGTGCGCACAACGAACGGCAGGCCGATGAAGATCAGCGCCACCATCACGCCGAGCGGCGTATAGGCGACCTTGATGTTGTAGGGCGCCAGCAGGCTGCCGACCCAGCCATTGGGCGCATAGATCGCGGCGAGCGCGATGCCGGCAACGGCAGTCGGCAGGGCGAAGGGCAAGTCGACCGCCGCATCGATCAGGCGCCTGCCAGGGAAATCATAGCGGACGAGCACCCAAGCCAGGATCAGCCCGAAGACGGCATTGACCGTCGCCGCGAAAAAGGCCCCGAAGAAAGACAGCTTCAGTGCCGCGAGCGTGCGCGGTGAGGTCGCGACCGCCCAGATGTCGGCGGGACCGGCGCTCGCCGCCTTGATGAAGAGCGCGGCGAGCGGAATCAGCACGATCAGCGACAGCGCCGTCACGGTGATGCCCAGCGCCAGGCCGAAGCCTGGCAGGATGCTGGGCTCGCGCCAGCGGGAGACTGTCGCCGTCATGGCTCAGCGCGCCGGCTTGTAGAGCTGGTCGAAGGTGCCGCCGTCACCGAAATGGGTGGGCTGCGCCTTGGCCCAGCCGCCGAAGCTCTCGTCGATGGTGACCAGCTCGACCTTCGGGAAGCGGGCGATGTCCTTCGGATCGGCTGCCTCGGGATTGCGCGGGCGATAATAGTTCTTGGCGATGATCGCCTGGCCCTTCGGCGTGTAGAGGAATTCGAGATAGGCCTGCGCCTCGGCGCGGGTGCCCTTGGCGTCGACATTGCCGTCGACGATCGCGACCGGCGGCTCGGCCAAGATCGAGAGCGACGGCACGATGATGTCGAACTTGTCCTCGCCGAACTCCTTCAGCGCCAGGAAGGCCTCATTCTCCCAGGACAGGAAGACGTCGCCGATCCCGCGCTGGGTGAAAGTCGTGGTCGCGCCGCGCGCGCCGGTATCGAGCACCGGGACATTGGCGAGCAGCTTGCCGATATAGTCGCGGACCTTGGCCTCGTCCTTGTTGAAGGCCTTCTCGGCATAGGCCCAGGCGGCGAGATAGTTCCAGCGCGCCCCGCCCGAGGTCTTCGGATTCGGAGTGATGATCTGGATGCCCGGCTTCACCAGGTCGCCCCAGTCCTTGATCGCTTTCGGATTGCCCTTGCGGACCAGGAAGACGATGGTCGAGGTATAAGGCGAGGAGTTCTGCGGCAGGCGCTTCTGCCAGTCGAGCGGCAGCTTCTTCGAGCGCTCGGCGACGGCGTCGATGTCGCCGGCGAGGGCCAGCGTCAGCACGTCGGCATTGAGCCCGTCGATTACGGTGCGGGCCTGCGCGCCGGAGCCGCCATGCGACTGGCGAATCGTGCTAATCTTCTTGGCGTTCTTGCCGTTCCAGTCGGCGATGAAGGCCGCGTTGATCTCGCGATAGAGCTCGCGGGTCGGATCATAGGAGACGTTGAGCAGCTCGGTCTGGGCCCGGGCGCCGCTGATTACGCCGAAGCAGAGGACGAAGGCTCCGAGCGCCAGGCCGGCTTGCAGCAAGCGGTGAAGTCTCTGTCGCGTCATCTCAGTGCTCCGTGCTGAACAGCGCTTCGAACCGTTGGAACAGTTCAAATCTTGTTCTTAATAACAAACAGAACGTACTGAATTGGCGGTCATTACTCAACCGGGGAGGGCAGTAGAGCCCTTCCAAACTTTCAACGCCAGAGAGAAAACGCGTCTCCGGCGGTTTGGTTCAAATCAGCCTTGAGCTAATTTTATACCGGCCATGACCGGCAGTGCAGCCCCCATCGCGTGACCGATCAGAACGAGCACTGGGCCCTTGCTCGGCAGCTCGCCGAGACGCTCGGGCAGTTCCGCGATCGTGCTGGCGATCCGCGTTTCCGCCGGGGTCGTGGCGCCGAGCACGGCGATCGCCGGCGTCGCCGGATCGAGCCCGGCGGCCAGCGCCTTCTCGCGGAACAGCGGCAGGGTGGCGCGGGCCATATAGAGCGCCGTGGTCGCGGCGGGGTCGGCGAGAGCCTTCCAGTCGAGATCCTGCGGCAGCTTGCCGTCGCGGGCATGGCCGGTGACGAATTGCAGGCGGCGGGCATGGTCGCGATGGGTCAGCGACAAGCCAAGCGAAGCGGCCGCGCCCTGCGCCGCCGAGATGCCGGGCACGATTGCGACCGGGATGCCGGCGCGCTGGCAGGCCTCGATCTCCTCGCCGGCGCGGCCGAAGATGCCGGGATCGCCGCCCTTGAGGCGCACCACATGCTTGCCCTGGCCGGCAAGCGAGACCAGCATCGCATTGATGTCGTCCTGCTTCACCGCCGGGCCGTAGCCCTGCTTGCCGACAAGCATGCGCTTGGCCTCGCGTCGGGCGAGCTCGAGCACGCCGGCAGAGACGAGGTCGTCATAGAGGATGATGTCGGCGCTCTGCAGCGCGCGGATCGCCTTGAGCGTCAGCAATTCCGGATCGCCCGGCCCGGCGCCAACCAGGGTGACGCGGCCATGCGGCGTGCCGCCGCGCTCGATCTCGTCGAGAGCGGCAATGAGGTCACTGCGGTCGTCCGCATCGGGCTGACGTTGCGGCTCGGCGAGGGCGCGGCTGGTGAAGCGCTCCCAGAAGTCGCGGCGAAGCGGGAAGGCGAGCTCGCGCGCCCTGACCAGCGGACGCCAGTCATGCGCGGCCTGGGCCCAGGCCTTGAGGCCGGACGGCAGCAGCGCCTCGATCTTGGCCCGGATCGCCTGGCCGAAGACCGGAGCGGCGCCGTCGGTCGAGATCGCGACGACCAACGGCGAGCGGTTGACCAGCGAGCCGAAGGCAAAATCGCAGAACTCGGGCTTGTCGACGACGTTGACCGGCACGCCGTTCTGCCGCGCAGCGGCGACGAAGGCCTTGGCCTCGTCAGCTGAGTCGATATCGGCGATGGCGAGCGTTGCGCCGTCGAGATCGTCAGCCTGCCAGGCACGCGGCAGCACCGTCACCGAACCTGCTGGCGGGTCGTTCGCGAGCCCGGCAAAGAGCTCCGGATTGTCACCGGCGAGAATCAGCAGCTCACTGCCAGCGGCTGCGAGCAGTTCGGCTTTCCAGAGCGCGCCCTCGCTCGCCCCCGCGAGCACAACCTTGCGCCCCTCCAGCTTATAGAAAAGCGGCAGGGTCGCGAGCCGGTCGATCCGGCGCGGGGCGATAGCTTCCGGGCGTCTTGCACTCATCGTTGTGTCGCTGCGGCCTTCACATCGGGTTGCGTCCGGTTGTCGCCCGCAGGTGGCATGAACAACCACAGACCGGCAAGCACCAGGATGATAAGCCGGAAGCAAAGATCGAACCAGCGCTCGCGCGGGGCGGGCGCGGCCTGGCCGATGGCACGGTCGATGTCGGTCAGCATGGCCTCCTCCCATTCATCGTCACTATGGCGATCGGCGGGCCGGCGCAGGCTGGATTGGGCCGATCCATGCATCGTCTCAGCCCGCTGCAGCATGTTTCAGCCGGGCCGAGCGGCGCCGGTCGAGGATGTTGCCGCTGTCGCCATAGCCGCGCTGGTAGCCATGGCTGATCTGGCCGAGCGCGTTGACCCATTGCTCTGCCGGCTGGCGCACGGCGCTCGCCTCGGGCAGTTCGACCTCGTCGAAGCCGCAGGCGAGTGCATAGGCGAACTGGTCGACGATCAGCGGGCCGCTGGCACGCAGCGTGCCGGTGAAGCCGTGATTGCGGATCAGCCGCGCCAGGCTGAAGCCGCGTCCATCACCGAAGGAGGGGAAGCTGATCGCGATCAGCGAGAGCTGGCGCATCAACAGCTTGAGCTCGGGGATGCGGACGGTATTGGGGATGACAACGCCGATGCGCTGGTCGCGCGTCTTCTGCGCCAGCGCCTCCGGCAGCGCTGTCCACTCCACGAGCGCATGCGAGAGATTGTCGATCGCCGCGCCTTCGCTGCGCGTCCAGATCTCGGCCTTGGCGCCGTGACGATCAAGCAACGGCATGGCTGACCTCCTGAAAAGCCGCCTTGAACGGCGCGAGGCCGATGCGGCGGACATTGTCGATGAAGCTCTCGCCCGACTGGCGCTGCGCCAGATAGACCGAGACGATGCGCTCGATCGCGTCCGGCACGTCCTCCGCCGCAAGACCCGGGCCGAGGATCTCGCCGATGGCCGCGTTCTCGGTCGCATCACCACCGAGCGTGATCTGGTAGGATTCGATCCCGCGCTTCTCGAGGCCGAGAATGCCGATATGGCCGACATGGTGGTGGCCGCAGGCGTTGATGCAGCCGGAGATCTTGATGTTGAGCACACCGATCTCCTTCTGCCGGACGGGATCGGCGAAGCGCTGCGCCAAGGCCTGCGCGATCGGGATCGAGCGGGCCGTCGCCAATGCGCAATAGTCGAGCCCGGGGCAGGCGATGATGTCGGTGATCAGCCCGGCATTGGCGGTCGCCAGTCCGGACTCGCCGAGGCGCTGCCAGACCGCGAACAGGTCCGAGAGCTTCACATGCGGCAGGACGAGGTTCTGCGCGTGGGTGACGCGGATCTCGGAGAGCGAGAATTCGTCGGCGAGATCGGCGACGACGCGCATCTGCTCGCTGGTGGCGTCGCCCGGAGGCGCGCCGATCGGCTTCAGCGAAATCGTCAGCGCGGCATAGCCCGGCTGGCGATGCGGCGTGAGATTGGTCTCGACCCAGCGGGCGAAATCGGGATTCCCGGCCCTGGCCGCCTCGAAGGCGCCGCTGGTCGCCGGCAGCGTCTCATAGACCGGCGGCGCGAAATAGGCGGCGATGCGCGCGACTTCGGCCGGGTCGGCGTTGACCGAAGGACCGTCGAGCCGGGCGAACTCCTCCTCGACGCGGCGGGAGAATTCCTCCGTGCCGATCTCGTGGACGAGGATCTTGACGCGGGCCTTGTACTTGTTGTCGCGCCGCCCCTCGAGATTGTAGACCCGCATGACCGCCTCGAGATAGGCGAGCAGGTCGGCCTTGGGCAGGAATTCGCGCACGACCTTGCCAATCATCGGGGTGCGGCCGAGGCCGCCGCCGACGATGACCTCGTAGCCGACCTCGTGCGTATCCGGATGGCGCAGGATGCGCAGGCCGATATCGTGTGCCTTGATCACGGCACGGTCGTGCTCGGCGCCGGTCACCGCAATCTTGAACTTGCGCGGCAGATAGTCGAACTCGGGATGCAGGCTCGACCATTGCCGGATCAGCTCGGCGGTCGGGCGCGGATCCTCGACCTCGTCCTGCGCGACGCCGGCGAAATGGTCGGCGGTGACATTGCGGATGCAGTTTCCCGAGGTCTGGATCGCGTGCATCTCGACATCGGCGAGCAGGTCGAGAATGTCCGGGATGTCGCGCAGCTTCGGCCAGTTGAACTGGAGATTGGTGCGCGTGGTGAAGTGGCCGTAGCCGCGGTCATAGCGCTCGCCGATCAGCGCGAGCTGGCGCATCTGCTTCGACGAGAGCGTGCCGTAGGGCACCGCGATCCGCAGCATATAGGCGTGCAGCTGCAAATAGACGCCGTTCTTCAGGCGCAGCGGCTTGAACTCGTCCTCGGTCAGCGAGCCGCTGAGCCGGCGCCCGACCTGGTCGCGGAACTGCGCGACGCGCTCGCGCACGAAGCGTTCGTCGAATTCGTCGTAACGATACATGCGTCAGGCTCTCAGGAATGCTTGGGCAAGCGGCAATTCGGCCTGCTTGCCGAGATCGCGCCGGATGCTGGGGCCGGTCGTCTTCATCCGCTCGCGGTAGTGGCGCGGGACCGGCACCCCGTCCTCGATCGCGACATCGACGAGATAGGCGTCGACGACCTGCTGGTTGCCGAGTTCGGCGGCGGCGAAGGCATCGAGCCGGTCGGCGGTCGCATCGTCATCGCCGATGAGCGCCGCACCGGGATCGCGCGACCAATGCAGCCCATTGGCATCGCCAGCCGCGAAGACGACATCGCCGTCGAGCAGGTCGTTGGCCAGCAGGATCACCGGCAGGGCAGGGCGCTTGGCGGCAGCCATGAATGATGCTCGCTACGTTCGCTATTACGAACGTTTTACATAAGGCAGAGGCCCCAGAGCATCAATTCACGTCAGGTAGTGTGATTTTTCTTATTCCCGTTCGAAAAGAGGAAATCTCTCTTCGCGGCTGTGTGGCAGGGCCCTGCTCCGGGAAAATCCTGCTGTCACCACGCAATGCGCCGGTCGTCCCGGGCGACCGGAGGCAGACCCGGGACCCATTCCGGAAACTTTATCGGGAAGGCTCAGGAATGGATCCCGGATCTCCGCCTCGCTCCGTCCGGGATGACATCCGGGAGTGCGGCGGGGACATGCGGAGCTTCAGACCAGCCCGCCCAGCCGATAACCCACCCCCGGCTCGGTCTCGATCAGCTTGGGCTCGGCCGGATCGTCCTCGAGCTTCTGCCTGAGCTGGCCGACGAAGACGCGCAGATACTGCACGTCGTGCTCATGCGCCGGGCCCCAAACAGCCGTTAGAATTTGCTTATGGGTCAGCACGCGGCCATTGCCCTGCGCCAGGCAGGCGAAGAGGTCGTATTCCTTGGGCGAGAGCTTCACCGGAGCACCACCCTTGCTGATCCGGCGATTGACGAGATCGATCTCGACATTGCCGACCTGCAGCGCCGGCTCCGAGCCCTGACGCTCCAGTCGATGGCGTAACGCGACGCGCAGCCGTGCCAGCAACTCGCCGACGCCGAACGGCTTTTCGACATAGTCGTCGGCGCCGGCGTCGAGCGCGTCGATCTTCTCGGTCTCGCGGTCACGGGCCGAGAGGATGATCACCGGCCCGTCATAGAAGGCCCGCGCCTTGGCGAGCGCCTCCTTGCCGTCCATGTCGGGGAGGCCGAGATCGAGCACGACGGCGTCCGGCGGCTTGCGCGCGATCTCGCGCAGGCCGGTGGTGGCGTCGTCGGCCCGGATCGGCTCATAGCCGGCGGCATCGAGCGCGGGGCCGAGGAAACGGTGGATCTGCGGCTCGTCGTCGATGACGAGGATACGCGGGCGAAAGGCGGTCATGGCCAAGAGCTCCTAACAGAACCTGGAGGGGTCTCGACGCCGGCAATTCGGTCGATCCGCCAGGAGCGGGGTGAAGCCGATACCATCGGTATCGGCAAGCGCCGCGACGCCGCGGGCGGACGAATTCCCGACGCCGAAGGTGAGCCTTGGAGGGCCACCTGCGGCGTCAGATCGACTTGCCGATATCGAAGGATATCGGCTGCGCGCTCCTCCTGGCATCTGGCTCCTCCAAGGCTCATCGAGATCCCTCCAGGTTCTGTTAGGAGCTCTTAGTCTCTCCACCTGCGGCGTCCTTGCGCAGGCTGATCAGGATGCGGGTGCCGCCCTTGCTGCCGTCGGGGCGGTCATGGATCGGGCTGGCGGCGGCGATGCGCCCGCCCATGGCTTCGACGAAGCCCTTGGCGATGGCGAGGCCGAGGCCAGCTCCCTTGCCGCGTTCGCCGCCACGATCGATCGATTCCTCCAGCCGCCGGAACTTCTCGAAGACGCGCTCCAGTTCGGCGGTCGGGATGCCGCGGCCCTCGTCCTCGATCGAAATCACGACATTGCCGCGATCCTCATAGGCGGCGGCCTCGATCAGGGCGCCATCCTCGCTATAGGCGATGGCGTTCTCGAGGATATTGACCAGCACCTGTTCGAGCAGGCCGGCATCGGCCCTGACCAGGGAGAGCTCGGCCGGGAAATCGCGCTGGACCCGCCGCTGCCCGAGCCGACGTGAGATGCGCGCCAGCGCCGCCGCGATCACGTCGCGGACATCGATCCAGTCGCGCCGCGCCACCAGCGCCCCGCCTTCGAGCCTGGTCATGTCGAGCAGGTCGCCGACATAGCGGTTCAGCCGCTCGGCCTCCTCGCGAATCGAGAGTAGCAGGTCGTCGCGCACGGCCGGCCGCATGCCCTCGCCGTAATCTATCAGCGTCGTCGCCGAGCCGAGCACGGTGGCGAGCGGGGTCCGCAGATCATGGCTGACCGAGTTGAGCAGGGCCGAGCGCAGGCGATCGCTGCGGCGTAGCGCTTCGGCGTCGACGGCGGCAGCGGCGAGCTCGGCCCGCTCTATCGCGATCGCGCCCTGGTCGAGCAATGCGAGCGCGAAGCGCGCATTCTCGGCCGTCGCCAACGCCTTCGGCTCGAAGCCGACAACGCCGGAGCGAGCCCGCACGCCCTGCAGCGGCCGGAAGGTCCAGGCGGCATTGGGCAAGGTGCCCGTCCCCGCACCGGCCGGCTCGCCGCGATTCCAGGTCCAGCGCGCCGCCGTCATGTCGGCGGTTGAGAGCGCGTCGAGTTCCGGAGCGCCCGCAGTCGGCATGATTTCGCCGCCGACAGGCAGCAACACCACGACCTTGCCGGAAGTCGCAGCCGAGACCTGCTCGGCCAAGATCGAGGCAACGTCCTCGCGCCGCGCTGCAGCCGAGAGCCGGCGGCTGGCGGCGAGCAGGGCGGTGATCGCCGAGGCGCGCCGCGCGGTCGCCTTCGCCTGGTCGCGGATGCGCCCGGTCAGACCGCCGGTCGTCAGCGCCACCGCGAAGAAGACGAGGAAGGTCAGCACATCGCCAGGATGGCCGATCCAGAAGGACAGGCGCGGCTCGAGGAAGAAGAAATTGTAGGCGAAGGCGGCGAGTGCCGCCGCGGTCACCGCCGGCCACAGGCCGAAGGCGAGGCCGGCGCCGAGCACGCTGACCATGAACAGCATGGCGAGATTGACGTTCTCGACCCGCTTGTCGATCAGCTCGGCGAGGCCGATCACGACCCCGACCATCGCGACGGCGCCGAGATGGGCGAGCCAGTTGAGCCGGGCCGGCGGCGTGCTCGGCAGGGCCGGTTGCACCGGCCCAGTCGTGACCTCGGTGATGATGTGCAGCGCCGCGCCGTTCTGCGCCTTCAGCAGCTCCGGAGCGAGCGAGGGACGGAACCAGGCGCGCCAGCCCTTGCGATGCGATTTGCCAACGACGATCTGGGTGACGTTGTTGCGGCGGGCATAGTCGAGCACGGCGCCGACGAGATCGTCGCCATTCAGCACGACGCTGGCGCCGCCGAGCTGTTCGGCGAGCTTGAGTGCTTCAGCCAGATGGGCGCCGCGGCCGGAATCCGGCTCGGCCCCGCTCGGCCGCTCGACATGGGCGACCGTCCAGGGCGCATCCATCATCATGTCGGAGAGGCGCCGTCCGGCCCGGACCAGCGAGCCGGCCATGGCATCCGGGCCGATCAGCACGAGGATGCGCTCGCCCGCGGCCCAGGGGCCTTCGACGCCGGCGCGTTTCATCGCCTGGCTGAGCTGGTCGTCGACCGTCTGCGCGGCGCGGCGCAGGGCGAGCTCGCGCAGCGCCGTCAAATTCTCCGGTTTGAAGAAGTTGCCGGCGGCAAGCCGCGCGGTCTCGGGGACATAGACCTTGCCCTCTTCCATGCGCTGGCGGAGCTCGGTCGGCGTGATGTCGATCAGTTCGATCTCGTCGGCGCGGCTGAGCGCGCTGTCCGGCACCGTCTCGCGCTGGCGCACGCCGGTGATCTTCCAGACCACGTCGACCAGGCTTTCGAGGTGCTGGACGTTCAGCGTGGTCCAGACGTCGATGCCGGCCTGCAGCAGTTCCTCGACATCCTGCCAGCGCTTGGGATGGCGGCTGCCGGGTGCGTTGGAATGAGCGTATTCGTCGACCAGCAGCAGCTTCGGCTTCAGGGCGAGGGCGGCGTCGAGGTCGAATTCCATCATCAGCCGGCCGCGATGCTCGAGCGGGCGGCGCGCCATCACCTCGAGCCCGTCGAGCAATTCTTCCGTCTCGCGGCGGCCATGCGTCTCGACCACGCCGACCAGGACTTCGCCGTGCTCCTTCTGGGCACGCCGGCCTTGCGTCAGCATCTCGTAGGTCTTGCCGACGCCTGGCGCCATGCCGAGAAAAATCTTCAGCCGGCCACGCTTGCCGCGGCCGGCTGAAGCCAGCAGGGCGTCGGGGTCGGGCCGCCCTGCCTCGCGGAACTGGGATTCGTCGGTTGCCATCGAACCTAACGTTGAGCGCGCGGCCAGCGCGCGTCGAGTGCCAAATTGACGGCGAGCACATTGACGCGTGGCTCGCCGAGCAGGCCGAAGGTCGAGCCCTCGGTATTGGCCGCGATCACCGCCTGGACCTCCGCCGCCGGAACCTTGCGGGCCGCGGCGATGCGCGGAACCTGCCGCGCCGCATTGGCCGGCGAGACATGCGGGTCGAGCCCCGAGCCGGAGGCGGTGACGGCATCGACCGGGATCGGCGCCTTGCTCTCGGCGCGCAGCGCCTCGGCGTCGGTCTTGATTCGGGCGGCGAGGTCCTCGTTCAGGGGGCCGAGATTGGAGCCCGACGAGCCCGAGGCGTCATAGCCGTCCTTGCCGGCGGCCGAGGGACGGGGACGCAAGTAGGCCTCGTCCTTGAAGTTCTGCCCGATCCAGCGTGAGCCGACGATCTCGCCGGAGGTGTTGCGGATCAGCGAGCCGCCGGCCTGGGCCGGGAACAGCGCCTGCGCCAGCCCGGTGACGCCCAGCGGATAGGCAAGGCCGAGCAGGGCGGTGAAGAGGACCATCGAGACGATGGCGGGGCGGAGATTGGCGATCATGACCTTTTGTCCTGCTCCGGCGATCACGCGAGCCCGAAGGCCGCGACGATGAGATCGATCAGCTTGATGCCGACGAACGGCGCGATCAGCCCGCCGATGCCGTAGAGGGTGAGGTTGCGCGAGAGCAGCTTGGCCGCGCCGATCGCCCGGTATCGCACGCCCTTCAGGGCAAGCGGAATCAGCGCGACGATGACCAGCGCGTTGAAGATCACCGCCGAGAGGATCGCGCTCTGCGGGCTCGCCAGCCCCATGATATTGAGCGCGCCGAGCGCCGGCAGCGAGGCGACGAACAGCGCCGGGATGATGGCGAAATACTTCGCGACGTCGTTGGCGATCGAGAAGGTGGTGAGTGCGCCGCGGGTGATGAGTAGCTGCTTGCCGACCTCGACGATCTCCAGGACCTTGGTCGGGTCGCTGTCGAGATCGACCATGTTGCCGGCCTCGCGGGCAGCCTGCGCGCCGGTCTGCATGGCGACGCCGACATCGGCCTGCGCCAAAGCAGGGGCGTCGTTGGCGCCGTCGCCGCACATGGCGACGAGACGGCCCTTGGCCTGCTCGGTGCGGATGATCCGCAGCTTGTCTTCAGGCGTCGCCTCGGCGAGGAAGTCGTCGACGCCGGCCTCGGAGGCGATCGCCGCCGCGGTGACCGGGTTGTCGCCGGTGATCATCACCGTGCGCACGCCCATGCGGCGCAGATCGGCGAAGCGCTCCTTCACGCCGGGTTTGACCACGTCCTTGAGGTGGATGACGCCGACCAGCGCGCCGTTCTCGCTGACCGCGAGCGGCGTGCCGCCCGAGCGGGCGATGCCGTCGACCGCCTGGCGCAATTCCGCCGGAACCTGGCTCTCGCTGAGATCGAGCGTCTTGATGACCGCATCGACCGCGCCCTTGCGCCATGACTTCCCGTCCTGATCGAGGCCCGACTGACGCGTCGTGGCGCTGAACGGGATCGCGGTCGCGCCAACCGGAATCTCGGCCGTGACGCCCTGGTTACGGGCAAGCTCGACAATCGAGCGGCCTTCCGGCGTCTCGTCGGCGAGCGAGGCCATCAGGGCGGCCCGCAGCGCCGCGTCGGGGCGCACACCCGGAACCGGGATAACCTCGACCGCCATGCGGTTGCCGAAGGTAATCGTGCCGGTCTTGTCGAGCAGCAGCGTATCGACGTCGCCGGCGGCCTCGACGGCACGGCCCGAAGTAGCGAGCACATTGACCTTCAGCAGCCGGTCCATGCCGGCGATGCCGACGGCGCTGAGCAAGCCGCCGATCGTGGTCGGGATCAACGTGACGAAGAGCGCGCCGAGCACCATCGGGTCGAGCGAGACGCCGGAGAAGGCGCCAAGCCCGGTCAGGGTGACGACCGCGATCAGGAAGACCAGGGTCAGGCCGGCGAGCAGCACGGCAAGCGCCAGCTCGTTCGGGGTCTTGCGCCGGTCGGCGCCCTCGACCATCGCGATCATGCGATCAAGGAAGGAGGAGCCCGGGCGCGAGGTGACCTTCACCTTGATCCAGTCGGAGACCACCGTGGTGCCGCCGGTGACGGCGGAGCGGTCGCCGCCGCTTTCGCGGATCACCGGGGCGGATTCACCGGTGATCGCGGCTTCGTTGACCGAGGCGACGCCCTCGATGATCTCGCCATCGGCGGGGATGACGTCGCCGGCCTCGACCAGGACGATGTCATCAGGCGCGAGCTCGTGAGCCGGCGTCGGGATGATTGAATTGCGCTCGGCATCGATGATCAGCTTGGCCTTGGTGGTGACGCGGGTGGCGCGCAGCGAATCCGCCGCCGCCTTGCCGCGCCCTTCGGCGATCGCCTCGGCGAAGTTGGCGAAGACCACGGTGAGCCAGAGCCAGACCGCGATCTGGATCGGGAAGGCCGCAGCCTGGCCGTTGGCAATCGCCACGATGGCGGAGACGGTGGCGAGCGCCGCGACAACCTCGGTGGCGAGGATGACCGGATTGCCGGCCAGCTTGCGCGGATCGAGCTTGCTGAAAGCGCTCTTCAGGGCCGTCAGGACGACGGCCTGGCTGAAGGCGCTGGATTTGGCGAGTGAGACACTCATTTATCGAGTTCCTTTGTCGGCTCAGCGAGCGGCCGCAAGCACCTGGAAGTGCTCGACGATCGGCCCGAGCGCGAGCGCGGGGAAGAATTGCAGGCCACCCAGGATCAGGATGATGCCGATGAGAAGGCCGACGAAGAGTGGGCTATCGCTCGGCAAGGTGCCGGCGGTCGGCGCGAGCTTCGGCTTGGCCGCGATGGCGCCGGCAATGGCGAGCACCGGCACGATGTAGGCGAAGCGGCCGAGCAGCATGGCGATGCCGAGGGTGATGTTCCACCACGGCGCGTTGGCGGTAAGGCCTGCGAAGGCCGATCCGTTGTTCCCTGTCGCCGAAGAATAAGCGTAGAGAATCTCAGAGAGACCACGTGGGCCCTTGTTCAGCAGCCCTTCGAGCGCAACCGGCAAGACCGATGCGACAGCCGAGAAGCCGAGGATCGAGATCGGGAGGATCAGCACCGCCAGCATGGCGAACTTGATCTCGCGGGTCTCGACCTTCTTGCCGAGATATTCCGGCGTGCGCCCGACCATCAGGCCGGCGACGAAGACCGCGAGCAGCGCCATCACCACCATGCCGTAGAGGCCCGAGCCGACACCGCCGGGCAGGATCTCGCCGAGCTGCATCAGGAACATCGCGACGCCGCCGCCGAGCGGCATGAACGAGCCGTGCATCGAATTGACCGAGCCGTTCGAGGCGCCGGTGGTCTGCGCCGCCCAGATCGACGAGGCGGCGGCACCGAAGCGCACTTCCTTGCCTTCCATGTTGGCGGGTGCGTCGGTAATGCCGGCGGCGATCATGGCGGGCTGCGGCGTCAACGTTTCGGAGGAATAGATCGCGGCGGCGCCGACACCGACCAGGATCACCATCGCTGCGAGCAATGCGCGGGCTTCCTTGCGGGCGCCGGCGACGTGGCCGAAGGCGATGACCGTGCCGAAGGCGAGTGCGTTCAGCGAGGTCACCTCGATCAGGTTGGTCAGCGGCGTCGGGTTCTCGAAGGGATGCGCCGAGTTGACGTTGAACAGGCCGCCGCCATTGGTGCCCCACTGCTTGATCGCTTCCTGGCTGGCGACCGGGAAGAGGGCGATGATCTGGTCGGCGCCCTCGAGCGTCTTGGCGGTAACGTTGGCGAGCAGGCTCTGCGGCACGCCGGCAGCGACCAGCGCAAGCGCCGTGACGATCGAGACCGGCAGCAGGACGTAAAGCGTCACCCGGGTCAGATCGACCCAGAAATTGCCGAGGCTCTCGCCGCGGTTGGCAGCGAAGGCGCGGGCGACGGCGGCAGCGATGGCAAGGCCGGTGCCGGCCGAGACGAAATTGTGCACGGTCAGGCCCGCCATCTGGCTGAGACTGCTCACCGTTGCCTCGCCGGCATAGGATTGCCAGTTCGTATTGGTGACGAAGCTCACCGCCGTATTGAAGGCGAGATGCGGCGACAGGCCGTCGAAGCCCTGCGGGTTGAGCGGCAACAGATTCTGGAAACGGAGCTGCAGGTACAGCAGCACGAAACCTGCGGCGCTGAAGGCAAGGACGGCGCCGGCATAGGCGAGCCAGTTCTGCCCCTTGTCGCGGTCGATGCCAAGCGCGGCATAGAAGCCGGCCTCGACCGGTTTCAGCACCAGGTCTAGCGGGGTTTTCTCGCCCGCCCAGACGCGCCCCATATAGATGCCGAGCGGACAGCCCATAGCTACCGTCAGCGCGATCGTGAAGACGATCTCTGCCCAGCCCCGCCAGTCCATGCGAGGTCTCCTTTTTCTTGTTGTCTCAGAAACGGTCGGGGCGCAGCAGCGCGGCGACCATGTAGATTGCGAGCCCGAGGGCGGCGGCGGCATAGAGCAAGGTCAGGCCCATGGCGTCAGACCTTGCGCAGCAGCGCTGCGTACCAGCCGAAGAGCGCAAAGGCCCCGGCTCCGAGCGCGAGAAAGACGATATCGGCCATGACGGACCTCCAGCCTGGTTTCAGACCGGAGATGTGGTGCCGGGGCTGCTAAACGGTCGAGCGGGAAGGGCAGGCGGGGGCATAAGGGAAACGTAAAGATGCCCGACGGAACCCCGGTGCGAAACTAGACACGCCAGAGGCGTCGCCCGCTGGGCACTAAACTCATAAGAGGAACTTGAAATGTCGGGACGGCGTGCTTCAGCTGGCCGCTTCCAGCCCGACGATGGCGAGGAAGCCGGACAATGCGAGGCCGGCCCAGAAGAAATCGTTGAGAACGCCTTGCAGGGGCGCAGCCCCCATGGTCACCGCGGATAGGCCGCCGGCCAGGAACAGCGCCGAGACCGTAACAAGGCTGCTCATGATGTCCTCCCGCATTTTGGCTTCGAACGCGGCGGGAGCGATTCCGTTCCCCCGATTCGATGCGGTATCAAATCAGTTGTTTTGATGGGTTTTGTCGCAGCCTATGATTGCTGTGATATGACAATGCGCAACGAGGAGAGGCCCGCATGACGCATCGCTTGAACGGCGCCTGTCATTGCGGCGCGATCGGGCTTGAATTGACGCTGCCACGCCCGCCCGAGGAGGAGGTTGTCGGCGCCTGCCAGTGCTCCTTCTGCCGCAAGCACAATGCCCGGACGGTTTCCGATCCCAAGGCTCAGGCCCGCCTCGTCGTGCATGAACCGGTCGAGCTCCAGCGCTATCGTTTTGGGTTCGGAGCCTCGGAGGTCGTCCTCTGCCGCCGCTGCGGCGTCTACGTCGCCATGCTGATGACCGAGGCCGGCAAGGCCTGGACCACGATCAATATCGATGCGCTCGACGAACGCGCCCGTTTCACCAAGCCGGCCGAACCGCGCGATTTCAGCGGCGAGGCGCTGGAAGGGCGACGCGAGCGCCGCAAGGCGCGGTGGACGCCGACCGAGCTGGTGGGATGGCCGGAGGCGTAAAGCGGATCAGGCAGCCGGCGCGGCGAGTTGCGCCAGTTGCTCCCTCACCGCCTCGGAAAATGGCCGTGCCTTGCGCGTCGTCTCGTCCATCTGAACCATCACCGTGATGCCGCTGGCGACGCAGCGCTCGCCCTGGAAGATCGCCTGCTCGAGCCGGACCGAGCTGCGGCCGATCGAAGCGATGCGCGTGCCGATCTCGACCTCGCCGGGCCAGAGCAATTCCGCCCGGAAATCCAGCTCAAGCCGGGCGATGACGAAGGCCGCCCCCGGCTCGACCAGCCGGCGGGTGCGATCATAGATCAGCTCGACGCGCCCGGTTTCGAGGAATGTCGAGAACACCGCGTTGTTGATGTGCCCCTGCCGGTCGGTGTCGCCATAGCGGAGCTTGTCCTGCGCCCGCAGCGGAAAATCGGTGATGGCGAGTGCGTCCGGCATGGCAGGCCCCGTTCTGCGATGGAGCCTTCAAACGCGATCACCGCAGGCAAGGCAAGATCGGGGACCTGTAGTCAGGCCAGCACATCCGAATAATCGGGATGGCGCCGCGCCCAGTCCGCGACAAAGGAGCAGCGTGGCACGACGCGCCGCCTGCTGGCCCGGGCGATCCTGAAGATGCCCTCCGCCAGCTGCGAGCCGATGCCGCGCCCGTTGAAGGCGGGCGGAACCTTGGTATGGGTTACGACGATCCGGTCGCCGTCGCTGCGATAGACGGCGAAAGCCTGTCCGCCCGGGAAATCGAGCTCGAATCGCCCAGTCTCGGGCCGTTCGACGACCTCAGCCCGGCCGGCCTCCACATGTTGCGTCATGTTTCTCCTCCGCTGGCACCGACAAAGACGGGCGCCGCTTCGACCACAATGTGGGCGTGGCGCGAGCGCTTGTCTTCGGCTGCGATCATGCGGAGGGCGAATGGCAGGGCTGCGGGCGAGCCTCAGCCCTGCGGAGCCTGGTCAGGACAGCCATTCCTGCTCGCGGCGACGGGTGCGCTCGCCCTTGAGCTCATCCTCCGCGCCGTGATCGACGATCTCCTCGCTGCGGTTGCGGAAGGTCCAGATCGCCTTCGCCGCTTCCCAGTGCTCATGGTCGCGGCCTTCCGGCTGCCCTTCCTCCATCCAGAGCGCGTAGGCGATCTTGCGGATCTCGCGCTCGGCCTTGCCAGTATGACTCATCTCGTCCTCCTGGTTCCGTTGCGGTCGACGAGGAAACGACGGAACGCCCAAAGGCGTTCCGCGCCTCCCGCTCAATCTGTCACGGCAATATGGCGCTCGCGTGAGCCCCTTCGGAGGCAGGCGACGGCTCCTTCGGAGAGAGGCCGGCCTTAGTCGGTTGCCGGCGCCGGGGCAGGGGCCGTCATCTGCTCGAAGCAGTCGAGCGTCCGCGCCGAATAGACCAGCGCCGCTCCCGCGTTCAGCGCGATCGCGACGCCGAGCGCCTCGGCGATCTCCTCGCGGCTGACACCGGCCTTGATCGCGGCATCGACATGGGTGGTGATGCAGCCGTCGCAGCGCGTGGTGACGGCGACGGCCAGCGAGATCAGTTCGCGCGTGCGGGCGTCAAGATGCGTCGTCTTGGCCGCCCCGCCGGCCAGCGCGACATAGCCGCGAAGCGCGTCCGGCGCAGCCTTGCCGAAATCGCCGACGCGGGCCTTCAGCTCGGTGCGATAGGTGGTCCAGTCCAGCATGGCGCTGCCCTTCCGTCGTGAGATCGGCCCGGTGATCGGCCGGCGACGATTGTTAGGCAGCGGGGCAAACGGGCACCAGCCCTGAGGCGGTGCCGGAGCCCCCTCCTGCCATATCCGCGCTTGAAGAAACCAGGTCAGCCCCCAAATGCCAGTCAAAGGGTGCCATCGTCTCCTGTGAAGCGGAGCCCGCCATGAACCAAGAGAAGCTGCAGCAATTCCACAGGCAATCGATCGAGAAGGCCCTGCGCGCCGGACTCCCCGCCTATTTCCTCGACGAATGCGAGGATGAGGGGGTGATCCGGGTTCGCCCCGGCGGCGCGGCCGAGCGGATCGTCATCCAGCAGGGCAGGGCGCAGGTCGAGCCCTTCCAATGCCGGGCCTGCTGAGCGGGCCTGCCTCGATCTTCGGGCTGCGACACCGACGGATCAAATGAAAAGGCGGCGCCAGAGCGCCGCCTTTTCTTGTCCGGTCCCGACATGACCGCTCGTCGACAATCACACCGCGATCACGGCCAGCACCAGACCAGCGCTCCGAGGATGGCAATCCAGCGGCTGGGGAAGGTTACCTGCCCCGCAGGCAAGCGCTTCGCTTGCCCGTGACATCTGGCGGGCCGGGAACGACGAAACGGAGAACGACGTCTACGCTGTCGCCCTCCGAAATCCCCGTGATGACAAGGGGACAGACACTTAGAGCATCGTGCCGAAAACCGGATCCACTTTTCGGCACGATGCTCTAGACAGTCGCGCCGGGCACATTGCGGCGCGAGTGGAAATCGGCCAATAGCGGCAGCGGGATAGCAACGGAATAAAGATATCCCTGGCCGAACTCGACGCCCATCTGTATCAGCAACCGTCGCTGCTCTTCCGTCTCGATCCCCTCGGTCACGAGCTTTGCGCCATAGCGCCGGGCGCTCTCGAAGGCGAGCGCGACCGCTTCCCTGATCCGCGTCTGGTTCAGCCTCGCGGTCATCCAGTGATCGATCTTGACCTCGGCGAAGGGGAAGCGTGCGAGCAGGGTCAGCGCCGCATAGCCGGTTCCGAAATCGTCCAGAGACAGCCTGATGCCGGCCTGGCTGAGCGCATCGAAGTTCTGCTGCACGGTGTTGATCGTCGGCATCTTGCTCGTTTCGGTGACCTCGATGGACAGGCGATGCGCCGGCACCTCCCATTCGCGCAGGAGCGTGACGACACGCTCGCCGAAACCGGCCGTGGCGAAGGACGAGGCCGAAACATTGACCGCGAGATGGAAATCGGGGCCAAAGCCGTGAAGGTCGCGCAGGTCGCGGACGACCGCCTCGATCGTCGACCATTCCAGCTCGATCAGCATCCGGTGACGCGCGGCGATCTCGAAGACGTAGTAGGGCGATAGCGGCCTGCCGCCGGCATCGTCCGCGCGAAGCAGGGCTTCGGCGCCGACCATCTGCCCGCTGCGCATCTCGAGCTTCGGCTGATAGGCAAGCGGCGGCGTGGCGCTTCTGATCCATTCCACCAGCATCAGGCGCAGGCGCTCGTCGGCCAGCGCCTTCTCGGCCAGGGAGCGCGGGAAGATCTGGACCGGGCTGTCGCTGCCCTGAAGCGCCAGGCTGATGGTCCGCAGGATCGAGGAGACGGTCTGCGGCGATTGCGCCTCCAGATTGGCGGCACCGATCCTGAGATGCGGGACCAGCCCCTTCTCGGTGCTCTGGAACAGCGCCGACAGCCCGGCATGGAGCCGGGTCAGAAGGCCTGCATCCTCGATGTCCTGTGCGCTCGCGCCGTGCAGCACGATCGCGAGCGTCGCATCGCCGAACAAGAAGATGCGCGGGCGATAGGGCTCGAGCGCCGCGCCGATCTCGCCGGTGACGATCTCCTGCGCCAGGCTCGGCCAGAAGCTGTCGCCCCAATCGTCGCCGTGAATCGAGGCGACATCGGCGATGTTGACGGTCTCGACAAGGACGATGGTCTGCGGCTCGGCGCGCTCCTGCTGCGCGAGTGCTTCGATATACTCTTTCAGGGCGCGCCTGTTCGGCAGGCCGGTCAGCGAGTCCGTGCGCGCGGCGGCATCGCGCTCCCTGGCCTCGTCGCGTGCGCGGGCATCGCTGCGGAGCACGAGAAGCAGACAGGCCAGCATCGGCAGGGTGACGGCCGATCCGATGACCCGCCGGCCGAGACCGCTCAGGAAAAGATCGAAGCCGATCGTCCCCAGGCCGTAGATGGCGGCCAGGGCAAAGAGGGAGGCCGCAACCCGTGCGGCGGCGACGATCGCAAAGGTGGTGAGACCGAGCTGCTGGATCGGGTGTGAACTGAACCAGCCATGCATCAGGACGCCGGCAGCGGCGATGATGCCGATATCGATGACGGTCGGCATCATAGGCCTCATCTGCGAGGAGAGGCCTGGCGGGCGCGATGGACGCCCGCCGCGGTGCGGCCGGCGAACGGATCGCCCCGGCATTCCCCGGTCCGGTCTACCGCCGACATCAAAGCGCGGCGTATTTCGAGCCGCAGAAAGATTTCGCGTTGCCGGTCCATTGGCCGAAGCCGGTCGCGACCATATTGCGGATGACCGTGCAGACATAGCGCTGCTGGGCCGGATTATTGTGCGGTCCGGCATGATAGCGCGCGACCGCCATGGTCCAGGTCTCGTGGCTCGCCTTCAGGCGCTTCAGGAACTTTGCGGAGTACTCGACGTTCTGCGCCGGGTCGAACATCGCATCGAGGCTGGGGAATTCCTTGCGATGGTAATGATGATTGATCTGCATGCAGCCGATGTCGATCAACGTCTGACCGCGGGCGCGAGCGGCCTTGAACTCCCTCAGCGCCTCCTCCTTCGACGTTCCGAAGAAGGCGCGGCCGTGGATGTTGAGCGCATGGGGCTGCAGCGAGTCACGCCGGCCGCTTTCGGTGAGGCCGACCGAATAGAGCACGCCGAGCGGGATGTCATAGGCCTTGGAGGCGCGGATCATGTGCGCCTCGCAGACGGTCTGAGCCGCGGCGGGTCCGACGAGGCTAAAGGTAGAGATGAGGATCGTTGCTAGCGCGGCCGCTCTCTGCCATTTCATGGTGTTCTTCCTTGCTGGGAGGGACATCGGGCTCCCAGCCTCGGCGCGGGGCTTCGCGGCCCTGCTCCTGGCGGAACTCGTTGAAGCCGCGTTCGCCTTCGCGACCGTTGGCTGTCTGGATCTGCTGATCGTCCTGGCGATGCTGGCCGCGTTGCCAGTCGCCCGGCGTCACCTCGACATGGATGGCCTCGATCGAGACGGTGTCGGGCGAATAGCCGCTGGCCCGGATGACATCGCGCAACGCTTCCTTGTCCTGACCGAGCATGGTCGCGGTCTCGGCCCTGCTCGTCTCGATGCGTATGTCCATGCCTCCCTGAGACAAGCGGAGCTTGACGGTGATCGTTCCCAGCTCGACCGGACGCAGCTCGAGATGGAGCAGCTTGGTCGGCATGGAGATCTCGCTCGGCTTCAGGGAATCCGGCTCGAGGGCGGCATAGACCGGGCCTGAGGAGGCGAGCTCGGCCGCGGCCTGCCGTATGGGTTCGACCACTTGCTGGAAAGGCGAGAGCTTCATCACCGGGGGCAGATGCGTCTCCTGATGGGTGATGGCGATGATCATGGGTGCCGTGTTCTCGGAGCCGCGCGCGGCAGGCTGAGCCTTGCCGCGCTCGTCGGCGCCGGCCTGGGCCTGGTTCTGCTCGCTCGCCGCGGCATGCGGCGCCGGAAGGTCTTGCGGTGCCTTCGTATCCTTGAGCGCGGCGGCGAGGCGCGTGAACGCCGACGGATCGGACGCGGCTGCCTTGACGTCGCTCGGCATGGCGGGGCCTGCCTGCCTGGTTCCGGCCTGCCCGGGCCCAGGGAGGTGGCTGTCATCGCTCCCATGCGGTTCGGCACGGCTATCGTCACCGAGCATGGCGGAAAGAGCGCGTTCCGGTCTCGGGAACTGCGGAGAAGCAGGATCCTCGGCATCCGTGACGGCCTCCGCAGGCTTGCCTTTGGACGGCAGAGGCGCGGTGAGCATGGCGACCGCGGCCGCAACCGGATCGGCACCCGGAGTGGCTTGCCCGGGATCGAGGGGCCCGCCGGTCGCCGCCAGCATGTCGCCAACCAGCTTCGCCTTGTCGTCATTGACTTCGAGCGGGATCGCAGCCGGCTTGCCTGCAATATCGGTCGAGGACGCCTTTCCGTCTGCGGTCTTCAGGCCGCGATTCTTGAGCAGCGCGTTGAAGGCGGCGCCGCGCTCGTCACGCTCGCCGCTCGACAGGCGCTTGAGCTGACCCTTCCCACCCGTACCCGCGGCGGTCGTGGCGGCTCGTGCCTCGGGACCAAGTGGCGTGTCGAGGGGCTTCATCGCGGCTTCTCTCTTTTGGTCGGGACCTTGAGCAAGGACTCCACCTCGTCGAGGCTGCGCTCGACGGCGGCGACGAGCGGCTTTTGTCCGGCATCGAAATCCGGCGGCGATGCGTCCTCCGCTGGAGCCGGGCTGGTTGGACCCGGCCAATCCGTGATGTGGGCCCCGACGCGCAGCGCCGTCTTCAGGATCGGCCTATCGGCGGGGGGCAGCTTGTCCGCATTGATCGCCTTCAGCTTGGCGAGCGCCTTCTCCTCGGGGTCGGTGGCGAGGCGAGAGGCAGCGGCGTAAAGCATGGCGCGCATACTCGCCTCATCGTCCTCGCTGGCGAGCCGGGCCGCTTCCTCGGCAGCGCGGCGCGCCTGCTCGAACCGCCCCCGGATCAGCGCGTCGCGTGCGACGCTCAGGAAGATCGTGCGCTGCTGGCTTTTATCGAAAGCGCGCATGGTCGTGACAAGCTGCGGAAACTTGGCCGGATCGCGGCCGATCTCGAAGCGTACCAGCACGGCCGCGAAGGATTGCCGGAAGGTCTCGGCATAGACCGAGCCGCCGAAGCGACGCTGATATTGGGATGTCGCCCGCTCCATCCGGTCGAGATCGCTGATCTCACCGGCGATGAAGACGGCGCGACGCAGCGAGGCTTCCTCGACGAGCGTGCCCGGCGCCAACAGCCGCGCCTGATCTAGCAGCGCCAGCGCCCGCTTCTGATCGGTGCGGGCGATCAGGTTGGCCTGGACCAGCGCGAGCTGGCCGGCGAGAGTATCGGGCAGGTTCGCCGGGTCGAGCGGCATCAGCAAGCTGCGGGCCCTGTCGCTATCGCCCATGACATAGGCAAGCGCGCCGGCGGCGAGGCCGGGCGGCAGGCCGGCGGGCTCGCCCCGTTTCAGCAACTCGCCGAGGAAGCCGGGTTGGCCGCCGCTCAGCACGTAGAGCACCGCCGCGCGGGTATTGCGCGGGTCGCTCCAGCTGGCGGGATCGGCATTGGCAAGCGGAGCGGCGATCTCGCGCAGCAGCTCGCGATGCGCCGCGTGCGCCGCCAGGTTGCCCTGCGCCGCCTGGTTCTGGAGCGACTGCAGCGTACGCAGCATGATATAGGGCGCCGGCCGCTCCACGGCGATGGGCGGGGCCTCGCCCGTCTCGGCGAAGGCGGGCGCCGCCGGGATGCTGAGCGCCGCCGCCAGCAGCGCGCGTCCCAGGCCCCGTCTCATATGCGCTTCTCGCGGAGGAGGATTTCGATGCGGCGGTTCTCGGCCGCGGCGGGATCGGTCGTGCGCAGCTTGCGGCTGGCATAGCCCTCGACATGCTCGATGCGGGCTTCATCGATGCCGCCGCGGATCAACAGATCCTGGGCGGTGTGGGCGCGGGCCGTGGAGAGCCGCCAATTGTCGCCTCCGCCGGTGCGAAAGGGGCGGGCGTCGGTATGACCGCGGATGACGATGGAGCCCTCGCGCTTGTTGAGGGCCGTGGCCACGCGCTGCATGATGGTGACGGTTTCCGGGGCAGGCTCGGCCGAGCCGATGGCAAACATGCCGAAGCTGGCGTTGTCGGTCAGGCTGATCAGCACGCCCTCGTCGGTGTTGCGTACCTCGACCTGCGGTGCGCCCGCAGCTTTGCCCGGCCCCCTGTCGCTCGCGATCGCCGCGGCGATCACGGAGGTCGTCGCTGCGTCGGCCGCGCGCTGCGCCGCGACCGGGGCTGGCGGCTTGCCGTCCGGGCGGGGCGTCAGCGGCTGGACTTCCGCCGGGCGGGGCACGGCGACATTCCGGGCTTCGCCGGCGCGTTCGCCGGTCAGGGATCGGGTCGCTGCGACCGAGGCGATGACGGGCGCGGCGGCAGGGGCGATGTCCGGCTTTGCGACCTTGTCCGCCGAGGCCGAAGCAGGGGCGGGTTTGGCCGGCTGCTCGACCTGGAGCACCTGATGCCAGAAATTCGGATCGAACGGGTCGCGCAAGGCCTCGCCGCCCTCCATGCCCGGCCGGCCGCTCGAGCCGAGCGTGACGGCCGAAGCCATCTGCGCGTCCGAAGCCGGCCGGGAGGCGGAGGCCTCGGCGAGGATGGCATAGGGATCCTCGAAGTGCGCCGAGACCTGGGTGCGTTCCTGCAGCTTGGTGCCGGGCTGGCGCTCCGTTGCCTTGGCCCGGCCGCTTTCGTCCTTCTTGTCGTACCGGCCGGGGAGGTCGGTTTCGCCGGACATGGTCTCCTGCGGGTCGCGCACGCCCTTGCGATCATGCGACAGATTGGTCAGGCGGATCGGGTTGAAATACTGCGCAACGGTGGTGCGGCTCTCGGGGCTGGTCGCATTCACCAGCCAGAGCACGAGGAAGAGCGCCATCATCGCCGTCATGAAGTCGGCATGGGCGATCTTCCAGACGCCGCCCTTGGGCACGTCGGCCACCTTGCCATGCTTGCGCCGGATAATGATCAGGCCCGGGCCGGTATTGTCGATGTCGGACATGGGGTCGAACTCCGGTCGAGCCGGTCAGGCGGCGTTGGTCAGGCGGCGGCGCCGGTCCGGACCGAGGCCGCGCAGGCGGGCGGTCCAGGCGCCGATGCGGGTCTCGAGCACGGTCTCGCCGACGAGAACCGTCACTTCGGCGGCGTCGTTCTCCTCGAAGCTGACCGCGCGCTCGGGCGGAAAGACGCGGCGCAGGGCCTCGATCAGTTCGCGCGGGCCCGCGATGCGCAGGAGCGCGTTATCTGCGCCCCTCAGAAGCGGTGCGAGCTGCTCGATCAGCGCGCGGCTGGCGGCATCGCGCAATTCACCTTCGAGGAAAGGCCGCAACAGCCGGCCGACCGTGTCGGCGATCTGGTGTCCGATCCCCTCGAGCGCGGACTGAACCTGAGCGGCGAGGGGGCCGGCGATCTGGTCGGCCCAGGCCTGCCGGGCGCGTTCCAGCTCGGCAGCGTGTTCGGCGCGCAGGCGCGCGAACTCGATTTGCGCCGCAGCCTGCGCCTCGGCGCGCCCGGCCTGGCGGCCATCCTCGAAAATCCGTTCGACATCCGGGGCCGGCTCGCGCGGCGCGGACTTCGCCAGGAAGGGGAGAAGCTCGATCGCCGTGGTCTGAGGGGCCGGAGCCTCGTTCACAACCCCGGGGATTTCGGCAAGGGGAAGGTCGAAGCGCGGGATGAATTCGATGGCTGAACGGTGTTTCACGCGGGCTCTCCCTCACGGATCCAGCGCTTGAGGATGGCCGCGGCCTGGGCTTCATCGAATTCGATGAGCTGCTCGAGCTTCTTCTGAGGCGAACGCTGCACGACCTGGGTCAGGCCCTCGATCAGGTTGACCGGCGGCGCGGCCTCGGCGAGTTGCGCCTGGGTGAGGCCGGGCAGCGCCGGCGTCTCGGCCGCGCTGATGGCGACCGCCTCGGCCTCGCGATGCTTCAGGATGGCGTTGACCGCCGGGCGCAAGCCGAACCAGATGATCAACACGGCGAGCACGAGGATGGTCGCCGCGTTGATCAGCGTGCCGGACTGACGCATCAGGGCCTCGCCGATGCCGATCGGCGGCTCGGGCTCCAGCGTGCGGCTGCCCTGCAGGAAGTCGACGGCCAGCACCTTGATGTTGTCGCCGCGCGGCTCGCTGAAGCCCGCAGCCGAGGCGACGACCTGCCGGACATCCTCCAGCCGGCGATCGACGGCCTCCTGGGCCGGGCTGGCGCCAAGGGATGCGATCAGGCGCGGGCGGTTGATCAGCACCGCGATCGACATCTTGGCGACGGAGTAGCCATCGCTGACCGTGTTCACCTTGCGCGAGGAGATCTCGTAATTGGTCAGCTCCTCGCGGCGCTGCTTCTCCTCGCTGGAGCGTTGGCCGCCATCGGCGCGCACGGCGCGCTCCGGCAGGTTCTGCTCGACCGTGGTCGGCTCCTGGCTGGTGGAATTCTGCGAGACGTCGTTCTCGCGCACGACGCGGACGGAGCGCTCCACCCGCTGATCGGGGTTGAAGATGGTCTCGCTGGTCTCCTTGCGATCCGTATTCAGGTCGGTCGCGACGCTGATCTCGAAATTCTCGAGGCCGAGATAGGGCGTGAGCGCCTTGCGGATATTGTCCTGGATCTCGCGATTCACGGATTGCTGCAGGCCGGCGACCTTCGTCGACCCGGCTTGAACCGCGTCGCCGCCGGACACGAGCAGCGTGCCGTCGGTGCTGAGCACGGTGACCTTCTCGGCCGCCAGGCCCGGCACGGCGGAGGCGACGAGGTGGCGGATGGCCTGGGCGACGTTGCCGGCGCCGGCGGTGTCGGTGCGCACCACGACGCTGGCGGAGGCCGGCTGCTGGTCGCGGCGGAAGGAGCCCTTGTCGGCGAGGACGAGGTGGACGCTCGCCGCCTTCACCCCGCGCATGAGCTGGATGGTGCGGGCGAGCTCGCCTTCGAGCGCGCGGACGCGGGTGATCTCCTGCATGAAGGAGGTGAGGCCGAGCGAGCCCATCTTGTCGAAGAGCTCGTAGCCGGCGCTGGCGCTGCGCGGCAGGCCCTTCTCCGCGAGCAGCATGCGCGCCTGCGGCGCCTGCGACGGCTTCACCAGGATCTGCGTGCCTTCGGCGTTGACGTCGAAGCGGATGCCGGATTCCTGCAGCGCGGCGCCGATGCGGTTCACGTCCTCGCGCTGGAGGCCGCCATAGAGCACGGACATTTCCGGCCGGCTGAGATAATAGGCGCTGACGCCGACCGTCGCGAGGACGAAGAGGCCGATGCCCGCCAGCGCCGCGAGGCGCTTGTAGCCGAGCTGCTGGAGGTTGAGCCAAATCTCTTCAGCGTATTGCCGACCCGGCATGGCCATTCCTTCTGGACGTCGAGAAGCGAGAGCTCAGGCATGGCAGGGCGCGAAGACCGGTCCCCGACCTTCGGCGCCATGCCGCGGCTGGACTGTCCGCCGCGAGCCTTGCGCGGGTCTTGCGACGGCTTGCCTGCGCAACGAAAAGGCCACGCTCCGAAGGAGCGTGGCCCGGTCTCGGACGGCTGGAAGCCGGATCAGCCGCGGAAGAGCGACAGGATGCTCTGGCTGCCGGAGTTGGCGATCGACAGCGCCTGGATGCCGAGCTGCTGCTGGGTCTGCAGCGCCTGGAGGCGGGTCGATTCGGCGTTCATGTCGGCATCGACGAGCTGGCCGATGCCGCGATCCAGCGAGTCCTTCAGCGTCTTGACGAAGTCCTGCTGCAGGCCGATGCGGTTCTTGATGGCGCCGAGATTGGTGGCGGCATCGGTGATGGAGCCGAGGGCGTTGTCGACGGCCGAGATGTAGGTCTCAAGCGTGGCGAGATCCGAAGCCTTGTCGGTCAGCGCGGAGATGTTGATGGAGTTGACGCCGAAGGTCTGCCAGGCGCTGCCGTCGAAGGCATCGTAGGACTTGTCCAGGATGCCCTTGCCGGTCTGCGTCGTCGGAGCCGTGGCGAGCGCGGTGGGACCCGTCAGACCGCTGTTCAGGGTGAGGGTGATGCCCCGCGTGTTGCGGTTGGCGAAGGTCAGCTGCGAGCCACTTACCGCGGCGGTGAAACCGTCGATGCCGAGCTTGTTGAGGTCCTTGGCGATGCTGTCGAGCGTCGAGGACGTCGTGGTGGCGACGTTCACGGTGGCGCCGGAGCCGACCTGGACGGTGATGTTGCCGGCAGCCGCCGCGAAGGTGCCGGTGCTGTCGCCGGTCACGACGTTGGTCGCCGGGGTGGCGTCGGCCTTCTTGTCATAGAGCTTCAGGGCATCGAGATCGACGTTGATCGTGTCGATCTGGACGACGCCGCCGGCGCGGGAGAAGGACGAGACGACCGACTTTTTCGCGTTGTAGCTGCTCGAGGCGGCATCGACCGAAATCCAGTTCTCGCCGTTGACCACGGAGCTGTCGGCCGTGTTCTTCAGCTGCTTCTGGAGCTCGGTGATTTCGCTCTGGATCTTGCCGCGGTCGACGCCGGGCGTGCGGGCGGCCGTCAGCTTCTTCTTGATCTCCGAGACGACTTCGACCGTGCCGTTCAGGCCGGTATACATCGTGTCGATGGTCGCGGCGCCGAGGCCGAGCGCGTCCTGCACGGCGCTGAGCGCCTTGTTGTCGGAGCGCATGGTGGTGGCGATCGACCAGTAGGCGGCGTTGTCCGAGGCGGTCGAGACAGCCAGGCCGGTGGCGATGCGGTTCTGGGCGCTGGCGAGGTTCTTGTTCGTCTGCGACAGCGTCTGCAGCGCGGTCATAGCCGAGGAGTTGGTCAGAAGGCTGGTCATGATGATGTTCCTCATTCGGGATTGAAGGGGAACATTCCGGGTTTTCACCGGGATGGCAGGGCGGCGTCATGCCTTTGACGGTGGGTCTCGCCCAACAGGTCAACCTGCCATGGCGAGACAATAGCGCGGCGAAGCTTGCGTGGGCCTTGCTATGCCAGCCGCGCGGCGCATGGCCGGGGATCAGGCGCCGGCAGGTCGGTCGGCCTTAGGTGGTATGGACAGTTGTCGAGATGGATGGGCCGGAACCACTGCCGTCATTCCGGGGCGCCCGAAGGGCGAGCCCGGAATGACGGCGGAGCCACGACAAGACCAGCTTTGCCAAGTGTCCACAGCCCCCAGGCCGCTCACGCCACTTTCCGGGCATAGACCATGCAAAGCAGCTCGGCGACCACCTCGTAGAATTCCCGCGGGATCATCTGGTCTATCTGTACGGAGGCGTGCAGCGAACGGGCGAGGACGCGATCCTCGATCACCGGGATGTCGTTGGCTTCGGCAATCTCGCGAATCTTGAGTGCGATCAGGTCGGTGCCCTTGGCGAGCACGAGCGGCGCGCCGCCTTCCTCCGGAACGTAGCGCAACGCGACGGCGAAATGCGTCGGGTTGGCGACGACCAGAGTAGCGCGCGGGACCGCGGCCATCATCCGGCTGCGCGCACGATCGCGGGCGAGCGAGAGCCGGCGTGCCTTCAGGATTGGATCGCCCTCGGCCTGCTTGTGCTCCTCCTTGACCTCCTGCTTGGTCATGCGCAGCGAACGGCGCCAGGACATGCGGGTCCAGACCAGGTCGGCCGTGACGATGACGATCGTCGCGACGCAGGCGGCCGAGAGCAGACGGATGGCGATGCCGAGGATCAGCTCCGGGATAGTGCTTGGATCCTGCAACATGGCCGTCACCACCGTGTTCTTGTCTGATTTCAGGATGAGCCAGGTCACCGTCGCGATGGCGATGAATTTGGCGAGCGACTTGCCGAACTCCATGAAACCTTGGGCGCCGAAGATGCGTTTCCAGCCCGCGCCCGGCGAAATCCGCGAGAATTTCGGCGTAATCCGGTCGAGCGCGAGCTGCGGCGGATGCTGCAGGAAGGACGCGCTCAACCCGAAGACCATCAAGACCAGCAAGAGCGGCCCGACGAGGATCGCGGCATCCACGACGACCATGACAAGGAGCGTCGTGGTGTTCTTGCCCGTCGCGATGTCGAAGCCGGCCGGGTCACTGAGAAAAGTCGAGAGAAACTGCGTCGTCTCAGCAGCGCTGCCGCGGATCAGGAAGGTCACCCCGATCAGTGTGGCAGCGATGGTCGCGAAGATCGGCGCTTCCTTGGAGGAGGGCGTGTTGCCGCGTTCTTCCGCGTCCCGGACCTTCTTCTCAGTGGGCTCCTCGGTCTTGCTCTCCTGGTCCTGTTCCTCGGACAAGCTCTATCCCCTAACAGGCTCTCACTCGGTTCACTGGAAATAGGCGCCCTCTTCGCGCTCCGGATTGAGCTCGATTTCGCCGCGGCTGGCCATGTCGAGTGCGAGGTCGGTGATGGCGCGGCGCGCCTCCAGCACCTCGCGCTGCAGGGCAGGCTCGCCATTGTCGAGCTCGTTCTGAACGATGCGCCGGGCGCGCGAGGCGAGCGAGGAGAGCATGATCTCGCGGAAATGCGGCTCGGTGCCCCTGAGCGCCAGCACGACGTTCTCGGGCGAGGCCTGATCAAAGATCGCCGTGCGCGAACGCGCCGGCAGCTGGGCGATATCCTCGAAGGTGAAGAGCAGGCCCTTCAACATCTCCGCCGATTCCGGGCGGACGCGCTGCAGGCTGTCGAGCGCCGCCTCCATGTCCCGGCTCTCCATCTTGTTGAGGATGTCGGCCATGCGGGCATGGGTGTCCGCGCCTTTATTGCGGGCGAGGTTGAGGGTGAAGTCCTCATAGAGCGCCTTCTCGATGATCATGGTCGGCTGTTCGGCGACCGGCTTGAGGTTGAGCATGCGGCGCATCAAGTCGTGCCTCGTCTCCTCGGGCCACTGCGTCATGACCTTGGAGGCGCAGGACGGCTTGAGCTTCGAGAGCACGAAGGCGGCCGTCTGCGGATGCTCCTTGGCGAGATAGGTTGCGAGCGCGCTCTCGGACATTCCCGAGACCCGGTCCCAGATCGAGCGATACGAGGCCTCGACCGTTTCGCCGATGATCCCCATGATCTGCTCGGGCGGGATCACGCCCGTGAGCAGTTTCTGGACCTCCTCGGGTGAGCCGATGAGATGCGGGCCGTTGGAGAAATTCTCGTTGAACTCGTCGACCAGAGCGACGATCGCATCGACCGGAACAGGTCCGAGTTCGGTGGCACGGCGCATGATGAGCTGAATCTCGGCAGCCTCAAGGTGCTTGAAGACCCGTCCGGCGTGCTGCTTGCCCATCGCGAGGACGAGCGCTGCCGCCTTGCCGGCACCGTGCAGTTTCTGCGCCCTGCCAGATGCTGCCGGCACCGCTGTCATTTGCTTCACGATCGCGCTCATCTGCGGGTTCGCCTCAATCCATGATCTTCGACTGCAGGCCGACGATTTCGGTCAGCGAGACGCCGAAACGACTATTGTCGTCCTCGACGATCACGACCTCGCCGCGCGCGACGATGCGGCCGTTGACCACGACGTCGACCGGCTCGCCGACGCGATGGTCGAGTTGCACGACGGCGCCGCGGCGCAACTTCATCAAATTGGCGACCTGCATGGTGGCGCTGCCGAGCACGACCTGGATCGTGACGGGAATTCGCATCACCGCATCGAGATTGAGCGGCGGACTCGTCTCCTCCGCACCCGCATCGGCGCCGATGGTCTCGGCTTCGGCGAGCGCAGCCGCCGCGGCCTCATCCGCTGCCGAGAGGTCGCTGATCGTGATGGGCTTGCTGGGCTTCTTCATCATTGTCTCCTCATGCTGTGCGCTTCGCCGCATCACGCGACGCTGCGGGACGTGGTGTTTGCGCTGATGCTGCGGTCGGCGGAGCGGGAGGCGAGCCCGGTCTGCGCCTGGTTCAGCGCGGCGAGCAGGCGCTCGCCGGCGTCGATACGGTCCCCGAGTTCGTCAGCCACGGCCTGGCCGCCGGCGCGCAGGTCGCGCAAGCTGACCTGGATCGCGATGAGCGCCATCTCGGTCTGAGTGACGGCCTGGCTGAACTCGGCCTGGTAGGCCTGCATGCGTTGCAGCTCGCGGCGCATCCGAAGAACTTGCAGGCTCGTGACCACCAGGGCGACGAGCAGGACGAGCTCAGCGAGATAGTAGATCATCGAGAAATTCCTGCTCCTGATTGGCGCTGTCCTGAATCTTGAGCACGTAGGAACCGTCGCGCTGTCCGAGCTGGCACCAGAACACGGTCTCGTCGTTGCATTGCAGCCCGACCAGCGAGCGCGGCGAGGCTTGAAGCTCGATGACCTGCCCGATCTGCAGGGAGCTGATCTCGCCAAGCGAGATGGAACGCTCTTCGAGGACGGCGGCAAGCATGACCTCGGTGTGCTGAACCTTGCTCTGGATCTGCTTGCTCCAGCGCGGATCCCGGGCGGCGGAGCCCGAAAGCACGCGCGACAAGCTTTGGCGATAGGGGTTGAGGGCGGTCTGCGGAATGACCACGAACATGCCGCCGCAATTGTCGAGCCCCTGGATCAGGAAGCGCGCCTTGATCGCAAGATTGCTGCGGCTGCCGATTGCTGCGAAGTCCATGCGCGTTTCGATGCGCTCGAAATTGAAGGACGCATCGCAGACCGGCGAGAAAGCCGTCTTCAGGTTTCGCGCCACCAGTTCGAGCAGGGCCTGCGCGACCTGCATCTCGATATTGGTGTAGGCCCGCTCATCGTCGGGGAAGTCCGGCTCGTATTTATAGGCGCGCTCGCTGCCGTCGGCGCCGAACAACACCTCCAAAATCGTAAAGATGAGGTCGCGGTCGAAGCCGACCAGGATGCGGGAATCCCATTCCGGAGAATGGAAGATGCCGGCGATGGCATTGTAGGCATGCTCGCGTATTGCCTCTCCGGTGCGCTGACTCTGCACGCCGGCGAAGGAGAAATAGGCCGGCGAGGATGACATCTGCCGCAGGGAATCGGCGCAGTTGGTGGCGAGCCTGTCGAAGATCAGCTGCAGCATCGGCAGCCGGTCGATAGAGATTCCGGTGGCGTCGAGAAGCTTGTCCTCGCGGATCGTGCGGGGGGTCGTGACGTTCATCAGGCGGCTTCCTTCTGGACGTCGTTGGCCGGGGCGCGCTGGCCGGCGCCGCCGATCGTCTTTTCCTCGACCTCGTCGATGGAGGGGCGCTCGCTCGCCGAGATGAGCTTGCGGCCGTATTCGAGCGCGACTTGCGGCGCGGCGCCGTTGATGAAGGCGAGAAGCGTTTGCTTGACCACGATGAAAACGACAGCCTGCTTCTCGCGCGTCGTCTTGATCTTGTAAGCGATCGGACCGATCACCGCGTAGGAAAAGAAGATCCCGGCAAAGGTGCCCACCAGCGCGGCGCCGATGAAGCTGCCGAGCAGTGCCGGAGACTGATCGATCGCGCCCATCGCCTTGATGACGCCCAGGACCGCCGCGACGATGCCGAGCGCGGGCAATCCCTCCGCCACCATGTTCATGGCGTAATAGGGCTTGAGGCTGTCCTGGTGCATGCTGGTGATTTCTTCATCCAGCAGCGCCTCGATCTCGTGCGCCTGCGCTTTGCCGACGATGATCAAACGGAAATAGTCGCAAATGAAGGTTAGAAGCTTCTGATTGGCGAGCACGCTGGGGAAATTCGCCAGCAGCGCAGAATCATGCGGAGCTTCGATGTGCTGCTCGGCCTCCGCGCGGCCTTTGCCTCGCAGCTCGCGCATCAGCCCGTAGAGTACGCCGAGTATGTCGAAATAGTCCGATTGCTTCGGGATGGCGCCGCGCAGAGCCTCGCCGGTCGCGACCGCGCTATCCTTCACCACCTGCATCGGATGGGCGATGATGTAAGTGCCGATCGCGGTGCCGAGGATGATCACCAGTTCCCAGGGCTGCCAGAGCACCGCGATATGACCGCCCATGGCCGCAAAGCCGCCGATCAACGAACCAATCGCAATCAGCAATCCGATCAATACGCTCAAGGCGCAGCTCCTTCCCGTGAGTTACGGAAGAAGGATTAGAAAGGCTGGCTTGCGTGAGGCTGAAACGGCTGGGGGAGTCAGGTTCGCGCAAGCCTTGCGCATGAACCTGTGTGGCAAGGCGTCGGACGGCGGCGCCGTTTCACGGGTGCCCCATGACCTCGACGATGATCGCGTTCCAGGCGGCGACACGGAACCTGCCGGCCTCGCTGGCGCGGACGGCCGCCGCGCCGCAGAACGCCAACGACAGCGCCTACTACCTGAAGCATATCGGCAAAGTGCGCTCGCTCGATCAGTTCATGGCCGATGACAGGCTCTATCGCTATGCGATGAAGGCCTTCGGCCTCAGTGACATGATCTACGCCAAGGCCTTCATGCGCAAGGTGCTGGAAGGGGGCGTCGACAAGCGTAACAGCTTCGCCAACAGGCTCTCCGACGCGCGCTACAAGGAATTTGCGACCACCTTCAACTTCGCCGCCCATGGCTCGGCGACGACCAGTTTCGATCGCACCCAGCAGGGGACCGTGGACCGTTTCGTGCGTCTGCAGTTCGAGACGCAGGAAGGCGGTACCAACGACAACGTCCGACTCGCGCTTTATTTCCAGCGCAAGGCGCCGGAGCTCACCAACGCCTTCCAGATCCTGGCCGACAGGGCGCTGCTCAAGGTGGTGCAGACCGCGCTCGGCATCCCCGCGGAAAGCTCGGCGATGCAGATCGACAAGCAGGCCGAGATGATCACGAAGCGGCTCGACCTCAAGAAGCTGAAGGAGCCCGCGGAACTCAACACGTTCCTGATGCGCTTTTCCGCCATGGCCGATGCGCAGTCCGGCGCGTCGATGTCGCCGGGGCTGAGCATGCTGGTCGGCCCGCAGGTTCCGGTCGGGGTGAACACCAATCTCATGATGAGCATCCAGTCGCTCCGCCTTGGAGGCCTCTGATCCATGCAGCCCGCCATCTATGTCGGCCTCTCGGCCCAACTCATCCTGGAGAAGCGGCTCGAGACCGTCGCGCGCAACGTCGCGAACATGAACACCGCCGGCTACCGCGCCGAGGAGGTGAAGTTCGACACCTTCATCTCGAAGAAGGGCGCCGACGCGGTGAACTACGCCTCGGCCGGCGAGACCTTCACCAGCCGCACAGCCGGCGGGTTCGACAAGACCGGCAACCCGCTCGACGTCGCGGTGGAAGGGCAGGGCTTCTTCGGCATCCAGACGCCGGCCGGCACGGTCTATACCCGCGACGGAAGGATGAAGATGTCGCCGCAGGGCCAGCTCACCACCTTGCTCGACCATCCCGTGCTCGACGCCGGCGGCGCGCCGCTGCAGCTCGACCCGGAGGGCGGCGCGCCGACCATCGCCCGCGACGGCATGATCTGGCAGGGCAACCAGCAGGTCGGCGCGATCGGCCTGTTCGCGATCGATCCGAGCGCCAAGCTGAAGCGCCATGAGAATTCCGGCGTGATCCCGGATCGGCCGGCGACCGCGATCCTCGACTTCGTCACCGATGGCGTGCGCCAGGGCTATGTCGAGGGCTCGAACGTCAATCCGATCCGCGAGATGACCAAGCTGATCATGGTGACCCGCGCCTTCGAGAGCGCCGCCAACGCCATCGACAAGGGTGAGAAAGCAGTTGACGGGGCAATTCAGGCGCTTGGGCCAACCAGCTGATGCTGATGGATATTTTGGTTTGCTCCAATCCTGACCCGTCATCCCGGACACAGCGAAGCGGAGCTCCGGGATCCATCGTAGCGCTCCGGCGCCCTTCGATGGATCCCGGATCGGCGCAGCTTCGCTGCTTGTCCGGGATGACGCGGTGGGGGGCGGGCAAGCTCGAAGCATGCTCTGAAGCCTCGCCGATTTCCCTCGATTTCCGGATGGGATCGCCATGAACGCGCTCATGCAACTCGACCACGCGCTCGCCGGCGGGCCGCAGCCGCATGATCTGGTGCGCGTCAGCGGCGCGGTTTGCGAGGTGACGATGGCTTCGCTGCGCGTCGCCGGGCTGTCGCGCTTCGTCAAGCTCGGCGAGCGTATCGCGCTCTCCGCCAACGGGCGGGAAGAGTTTGGCGAGGCGATCCGAATCGACCGCGAAGGCGTGCTGGTAAAACCCTTTGCGACCAGCATCGGCGTCGGTCTGGGCGCGCGCGCCAGCCTGGCGGGTGCGATCGAGCTGCGCCCCTCGCAGGCCTGGAAGGGCCGTGTCATCAACGCTTTCGGCGAACCGATCGACGATGGCGAGCCGATCGTCGCCGGAGAGCGGGCCATGCGCGCCGAGGCACAACCGCCAGAGGCGATGAAGCGCGGCCGCGTCAACCGCGCCGTCAAGACCGGCGTGAAGGTCATCGACCTGTTCACGCCCCTCTGCGCCGGCCAGCGTATCGGCATCTTCGCCGGCTCCGGCGTCGGCAAATCGACGCTGCTCTCCATGCTGGCGCGCGCCAGCGGCTTCCAGACGATCGTGATCGGGCTCGTCGGCGAGCGCGGCCGGGAGGTGCGTGAATTCCTCGACGACACGCTCGGCGGCATGCGCGGCAATGCGGTGGCCGTCGTCTCGACCAGCGACGAGAGCCCGATGATGCGCCGGCTCGCCCCCAACACCGCCATGGCGGTTGCAGAGTATTTTCGGGATCAGGGCGAGGATGTCCTGCTCATCATCGACTCGGTGACGCGCCTCGCCCATGCGGCGCGCGACGTGGCGCTCGCCGCCGGCGAGCCCGCCGTTGCGCGCGGCTATACGCCGAGCGTGTTCAGCACCTTGCCGAAGCTGCTCGAGCGCGCGGGGCCCGGCATTGAGAACACAGGTTCGATCACCGGCGTGTTCTCGGTGCTGATCGATGGCGATGACCACAATGATCCCGTCGCCGACAGCATCCGTGGCACGCTCGACGGCCATCTCGTGCTCGACCGTGCGATCGCCGACCAGGGACGCTATCCGGCGGTCAATATCCTCGGTTCGGTCTCGCGCCTGGCCCAGCATGTCTGGACGCAGGAGCAGCGCGGCCTGGTCGGCCGGATCAAGGGGCTGATCGCCCGCTTCGAGGATACGCGCGACCTGCGCCTGATGGGCGGGTACCAGGCCGGCGCCGATGCCGAACTCGACAAGGCGATCGCGATGGTGCCGAAGATCTACGAGGCGCTGCGGCAGGATGTCGGTGCGCCGCCCAGCACCGACGTGTTCCAGGACCTTGCAGCAGCGCTGCAAAGCTGAGGGGCAATCTCGCAGCAGCCGCAAAAAAAGGAGTGCGGGAACCCTCTTTCCTTGACTTGGAAGAGGCGCCCGCCAATCCTTTCGCGTGTATGGGAACGGCTTGAGGCAGGATTTGACTTTAGCCGCGCACGATCTGGTCCTTGCGGACGTAATTGAATTCCTTGACCAGCACGTCCTTGACGAGATCTCCGCCGAAGCGGGCGTTGACGTTGGCCTTGACGGTTTTCAGGAGTGCGTCGATGTCGACCCGCTCGAGTTTTGAAAAATCAGTCTTGGAATTGGCATAGATGGTGCGGATCGCCTCGTCGCCGATGAAGGCATGCGGCCGCACCGTCAGCTGTCGCAATGTGTGGGCGTCGGCGGTGAAGACGAACTGCGCCACGACATAGCCCTGCACCGTGCCGTTGGCGAGGACCGGAACGGTAATCGGGTTTGTCTCCTCGTAGTCGAGCCCTTCGAGGAAAGGGGCATCGGCCGGAGCCGGAGGCGGCCCGGCCTTCCACAGCACGGTGGCATGGCTCGCGCCGAGCGCGACCCCGCAGATCCAGACTCCGAGCAACAGCAGCCGGGACATCGTCATCAGTCTTTGACCCTGGCCAGCTGCGGTGCGAGCTGGGCGGATAGATGAGCCGAATAAGTTCCGTCGGATTCCGCGTCGATCAGGGTCGCAGTCATGGCTCCGGCGATTTCCCGCACGGCGTCGAGATGCATGGAGATGGCAACGCGATTATGCTCCAGCTTCAGCCGTAGCGAGGAGAGGCGCGCCAGCAGCCGCGCATCGGCGACATCGTCACGCGCGGCGCGGATGGCGCGGCTGACGTCGAGGAGGAGCCGGCTCTTGACCTCGTTCAGGCGGTTGAAATCGGCGGTTCTGAGCCCGCGCAGCACGGCGGTCTCGTGGTCGAGCGCCTGGTCCAGCCGATCGAGCACTGTCCAGAGCGTGCGGGCCGGGCCGGAGAGCGGCTCGGGCTCGCCGAGGATCTCGCCCTCCAGGGCAATGACGGCGGTGACGGCATCGGCCTGAAAAGGCGCGGGAACGCCGGGCTCGGCCGAGGCGGCAATAGCGGGCAGGTTCATGTTGGATCAGGCCTCACGAGTGATCGACGTGCGTAATGTGCCCTTCTGGGCCGGCTTGGTGGCGTTCAGGAAGTGCTGCTCGATCGCGAGCGGGATGCGCTGGTCGCGGCCATTGGTGCCGGCGGCGGCGCTGTTGCGGTTGAGCAGGCGCTCGCCCAGATTGGCGGCGATGACGCTGTCCGGATTTGCCGGAGCGCCTCCGTTGCCGGCGGCCATCGCGGCGGCGATCTTGTCGCGGATGCCAAGCCCGCCGGATTTTGCGAGCTCGCCCGCAATCTGCTCTGAGAGCATCGAGCGCCATACGCCGCCGGCCATGCCGTCGCCGAAGGTGTTCTTCGTCGCCTCGGGGAGCATCTGCTCGATGAAGGTGGAGATCACCTGCGCCTCGAATTGCTGCAGCGTCTTCTTGGCCTTGTGGTCTTCGGGCGCTGCGCCGGCTGCCTGGGAGCCAAGGCCGGCGAATTTCTCGCGCGCGCCGGCCAGTCCGCCCGAGAAGGCCGCATCGAACGCCGAGACGAAGACGGTGCCGGCCGAGCCGGGTGCGCTGATGCGGGCGAGGCGCTCGAAGGCGACCTGCTGGCGCATCGGATCGGCGGCGCGGGTGACATCGAGGACGATGTCGGACGGCGGCGAAATGGCCATGATCACCCCTTCTTCCTGTTTCAACGATCTAGAGGCTTCCATGGTTCATAACAGCCTCTGGGTTCGAGCTTCCGCTGTCAGGCTTATTCGAGGCTTGCCGCCCGCCTGCCTTCCTCGGCTTCCAGAATGTCGAGCAGGGCCTTGTCCTGTTCGGCGCGGTGCTGGATGCAGCCCACCTGGTCGGCGAGCTTGGCTACCCGCTTCTCGCGCCCGGTTTCGCGCGCGACCTCGATGGCCTGGAGCGCGGTCTTTCCGTCGAGTTCCGCGAGTTCGATCGTGACGCGGTGCAGGCGCCTGGCGGTCACGTCGGGGAAGAGCCCGTTGACGAGGCTCTCGCCGTTGAGTGCGGCAACGAGCGAATGCGCTTCCTCGCGCGCCTCGCCGGCCTGACGCTGAATCTCCTGATAGCGCCATTCGGCCAGGCTGCGCATGCGCGACTGAATGGCGTGAATGCGTCGCAGCGATGCCAGGCGCTTGTCCGCCATCGTTTCAACCGCGCGCGAGCCAGGATGAGAAGCTGAGGCTGAACAGCCTCAGCGCTTCCGGGCCGGACAAATAGAGCAGGAACAGGCCGCCGGCGATGACGAAGGGGAGCGAGATGAAATAGACCGGGATCGTCGGCGTCAGCTTGTTCATCAGGCCGAGTGCGAGATTGACCACCACCGCGTAGATCATGAAGGGACTACCGATCCTGAGCGCCAGGAAGAAGGTGTCGGAGATCCGGTCGCTGAGCTGAACCAGGCTGCCCTGGGCGCTGAAGGCGGATATTGGCGCGATGCGCGAATAGGAACCGGCGAGCGCCCGGATAACCTCGGCATGCTGATTGGTAACGAACATCAGCGTCGTCGCGGTCAAAGTGATCAGCGTGACGAAAGGAGTGGAGGCTTCGGCCTCGTCGATCGGCAGGCCCGGAAGCTGGCCGAGGCCGGCCGCAGTCGCCATCGCGGTCGCGATGGTTTGCAATGCCAGGAAGAAGAAGCGTGCCATCAGGCCGATCAGGGTGCCGACCAGCGTCTCGCTGGCGATGGCCCTGAGCAGGGCGGTCGGATGCGGCTCGGGCATCGCTGCGGCGACCGCCGGCAGCACGGCCGGTGTCAGCGCCAGCGTCACGCCGATCGCGATGAAGAGGCGCAAGCGCGCCGGCACGCGCGGGCTCGAGAGGCCCGGCATCATCATCAGGCAGCCGCCGATGCGGCAGAAGACGATGAAGGTGTGGAGCAGGGTCTCCGGTGTAATCGGCATTAGAACAGCAAGCCGAATGGCCGGAGGCGGCCCTTGGAGCATCGGACCGAAAAGTGGAATCCACTTTTCGGAGAAATCCGATGCTTGAACAAAGGGATAGATCGCCACTTCGCGTCCGGAAGGACGCGCGGCGATCTAGAGCATTTCTGCGTTTCCCTGAATCGCGAAAATGCTCCAGGTCTTTGTTTTCTCGCATTTTCTTCACGCGAACCGGTGTCCACTTCGCTCGAAAATGCTCTAGCGCCTTCTCGCAGGGCGGTGGTCGGTCGATTCACGGGGGACCTCAAGAGATCGTGCCCAAGGCCCTCACCTCGACCCCGCGTGCGATTTCGACATGCGAGAGCACGGGCAGAGCCGGGAAGATGCGCTCGATGACCATGCGGACATAGGGCCGGGCGTCCGGGCTGGTGACGAGGACGAAGCTCTTCTCCTGGTGCAGCCTGTCACGGATGGCGGCCGAGGCTTCGGCGGCGAACTCCTCGATCTGCCGCGGATCGATATCGAACTCGACCACCTCGCCCTTGGCATCACGCCGCAGGCTCTCGTGGAAGGCGAGGTCCCAGCGGTTGCCGAGCCTTAGGACCTTAAGCGCTCCGCCCTCGGCGAGGTCGCCGCAGATTTGCTGGGCCATGCGCATGCGCACATGCTCGACGATCTGTTCGGCGCGGCGGACATGTGGCGCGATCTCGGCGACGATCTCGAGGATGAGGTGGAGATTGCGGACCGAGACCCGCTCGGCGAGCAGCAGCCGGAGCACGGCCTGAAGACTCGAGAGCGACATGTGGGCCGGACAAATTTCGTCAAGGAGCTTCTTGTATTCCGGGCCGAGCCGGTCGAGCAAAGCGCGCATATCCTTGTAGGACAGGAGCTGGCCGAGATTCTTGCGAATCGTCTCGCTGAGATGCGTGAGGAGGACCGACATGCGGTCGATTGGGTGCAGGCCCTCGCGCCGAACCTCGTTGGCATAGCTCTCCGAAACCCACATCGCGTTGACGCCGAAAGCGGGCTCGCGGACCTCCTCGCCCGGCAGATCGGGCAACCGGCCATCGCCGACGACGACAAGCATCGAGCTGGGACGCAGCTCGCCGGAGGCGACAACCGTGCCGTGGATTCGAAATTCATATGATCTGGGTGGCAGGGTGAGACTGTCGGAAAGCTTGATCTCGGGCACGATGAAACCGTACTCGACCGCGAATTTCTTACGCATCTTGCTGACGCGATGAGCCAGCTCGCCATGGGCGCTCAGCATTTCCGCCGCCAGCTGCTTGCCAAGCCTGAGTTCTATTTCGCAGATCTTCAGCGATTCCTTGATCGTCTCCTGGCTGTTTCGCCCGGCCTCCTCGGCCTCCATGGCGCGGATCTCCTCCGCCGCAGCCTCGCGCTCGGCGATGCGCTTGGGAATCGTGTAGCCGACAAAGGCCATCAGCCCAGCCAGCATGGCGAAGGGAAAGAAAGGCAGACCCGGCACCAGCGCCAGTACGACCAGAAGGAAGGAGGCGACGAAGAGGGCGCGCGGATAGTGGCTGAGCTGGCCGAGGATGGCTTGCTCGGCCGTGCCGCGCGTGCCGCCCTTGGAGACGAGCAGGCCGGCGGCGAGCGAGACGATCAGCGCCGGGATTTGGGTGACGAGGCCGTCGCCGACCGCAAGCTTGACGAAGACGTCGGCGGAATCGGCCAGCGACAGACCATGGCGGGTCGCGCCGATGACGATGCCGCCGAGGATGTTGATCGCGGTGATGATCAGGCCAGCGATCGCATCGCCCCGCACGAATTTCGAGGCGCCGTCCATGGCGCCGAAAAATGAGCTTTCCTCCTCCAGCTCATGGCGGCGGCGCTGCGCTTCTTTGGCGTCGATCAACCCGGCCGAGAGGTCGGCATCGATCGCCATCTGCTTCCCGGGAATGGCGTCGAGCGTGAAGCGGGCGCCGACCTCGGCGATACGTGTCGCACCCTTGGTGATGACGATGAAGTTGACCGTGATCAGGATGAGGAAAACGATCAGGCCAATGACGAAGTCGCCGCCGATGACGAAGCGCGAGAAGCCGTCGATGATGTATCCGGCAGCATGCGAGCCCTCATGGCCATGCGAGAGAATGACGCGCGTCGTCGCAATGTTGAGCGACAGGCGCAGCATCGTGGCAATGAGCAGGATGGTCGGGAAGGACGAGAATTCGAGTGGCTTCTGGATCCAGAGCGCAACCATCAGGATCAGCACCGAGAGGGCGATCGAGAGGGCGAGGCCAAGGTCGATGACGAAGGCCGGGATCGGCAGGAACAGAACGGTGAGGATGGCGGTGATACCCACCGCGAAGCCGATATCGCGCCCGCTACTCTGCAGTCCGGCAGCTTGGCCGGTGATGGCGTCCTGATTGGCCATGCGATAGCTTGTCCTGGTCTGCGCATGCATTTTGCGTGCGGGTCATCCTGAGTGGGCAAGCCTGCGCGGGGCTGGAGGGAAAAGGGTCCGTGGACCGTCTGCTTCCCTCTCCGGCTGCTGCCCAAATCGAGCATGGTCCGGGCCGATCCGACCTCGGCCGGTAACGAGATCGCCGCGCGTCCTACCGGACGCGAAGTGGCGACCTATCCCTTTGTTCAAGCATCGGATTTCTCCGAAAAGTGGATTCCACTTTTCGGTCCGATGCTCCAGGGGGTGTGGACAATCGCCGAGACGGACCAACTGGAACCGCTGCCGTCATTCCGGGGCAGGCCGCAGGCCTGAGCTCGGAATGACGGCGGCGGAAGACGAGGGAAGACGAGGCCGGTACGCCAAATGTCCACACTGCCTTGAGCCCGGTCGAAAATCCCAGCCCTCATCCCGGGCAGGCGCGTTGGCGCCGTCTCGGGATGAGGGCTCAGCGCGTTTTCAAACGGGCTCTAAAAGCCCTTTTCGATGCGTCCATAGACGCGCTCGGTGAAAGCGAAGATCTGGGCGCCGGTGAAGCTGCCGGTCGTCGCCATCACGACGAGGATGACGACGATCTTTGGCACAAAGGTCAGTGTCGCCTCCTGGACCTGGGTAAGGGCCTGCATCAGCGCGACGGCGATGCCGATCGCCATCGCGGCGGTGACCGCAGGCCCCGCGCCGGTGACGATCGCCCAGATGGCATCGCGCATGAGGTCGAGCGCGTCAGCCTCGTTCACGATCCGATGCCTCTCACGCCGCGTCGGTCGCGGTCGCGGCCGATTTGAGTTCCTTGAGGCCGGCGATGATCTCGTCGAGCTTGGAATTGGCGCGTACCGCCTGCTCGACCTGCGAGAGGGTCGCGAATTGCTGGACATATTGCGCGGGGTCGGTCGGGTTGGTCGGATCCTGATTCTTCGCCTGCGCGATCAGCAGCTTCAGGAAGGTGTTGTAGTCGGCATTGCCGATGGGGTTCGACGCGGTGCTGCCGGTGCTGCTCTGCGGGGCGATCGAGGGTATGCTCGTGGCGGTGCTGACATCCATGGCTGGCCTCCTCAGGCGACTTGCGGGTGGAATTGCGACAGGGTGAACTCCGACAGGCTCGGAGGAGCTCGCTCCTCGGCCGCGATGATCGCGGCCTCGGTCGGGAAGAGCAGGCGCAGCTGTTTCAGCGCCTCGAAATGGCGGCCGCCATCGACCAGCGCGTCGATCTGGTCGAGGCCGGTGAGGATCGCTCGATCCTCGAATATCCTCGCCATCGCCATGACCATGTCGTCAAACATCGCCTTGGCGATCGCGCCGTTCTTCGGGGCGATCAGCAGGGTCTGGACGACGAAATAGAGCTGCCGCAACGGCGTCGTCGTCTGGTCGGCCTGAAGGACATGGCTCTCGAGCAGGAAGGTCGCGTCGTTCAGCAGCTCGAAAGAGACCTTGCGGTCGACCCTGAGAATGGCGCCGTTGATGAAGATCCTCTCGTTGGCGCGGAGTGACAGACGCATGCTCTTCATCGTCGTCCTCATGCCAGGCTGTCGCGGATCATGGTGTTGACCTCGATCAACGAGTCGAAATCGTCGCACTCGCCGAGGCGCAGCTTCTCGCCCTGCTTGAGGACGAAGAAGCCGATCGAGATCAGCGAGGCCCGCAGCGCTTGCGGCAAGGCGTTCTCCGCGCTGCCGAGATCCTCGATCAGGAGGCTCCAGAGCTTGCGGTGGAAGGTCACGGCCGCGATCGTATCGGGCGAAGCCGGCCCGCTCGGGCGCGCGTTCTCGAGAAGCGTTATCGCGTGATCGATGGCTCGCCACTCATTGGCCCGCGCGAGCGCAGCGCTCCCTTCAGCGACGTCGACATAGGAGCTGTGATACATGGATCGTCCTTGGCTGCGTGGAGCGACGAGTTTCGCCCGGACCCATGAGTTCGGGGAGCTGCCCGCCGCGTTGGTTTGGTCGAGCCCTCCGCGCTCAGCGCATCCAGTTCAGGATGCTGAGCTTTTGCATGCGCGAAGTCAGGGCCAGCGCAGTGTCGAGCTGCGTCTGGAGTTGGGTCACCCGCGTCGAGGCCTCGATTGGGTCGACGCCCTCGAAGCCGTTGATCTGCTTGGAGATGATGTCGCTCTGGATGGTCAGCCGCTCGGTCGAGGAGGTAATGCGCTCCTCGGAGGTGGCGAGCTGCGCCTTATTGGCGATGAGGCCCTGGATCGCCGAGCTCATCGTGGCGATCGCCTCGTCGGTGATCGCGCGGAAGGCGTTCTGGTTGAGTTTGCCCGGGGCGAGGTCGAGCGTCATCGTGTAGGCCTTGGCGAGGTCGCGGAACTGCCGGGCATTGGCGTTGGTCGAGACCTCCACCACCTCCGTCGTCGAAATGCGGCTCGTGACGTTCTGGTTCGAGGCGGTCGACCAGTTTGCCCAGCCTTGCGTCGCCGGCGGCACTCCCGCGGGATCGGCGAACTCGGCCGCGAAGGCGCCTTGCACGAAGGCCTTCATGTCGGCCGCGGTGATGTTGGCGGCCGCCGGGTCGTTCTGCGTGAAGCCGAAGGCTGCGACGAAGGCGTCGTCGACCGCCTGCTTGTTGGCGGAGCCGGGAGCGAAATAATTGGTGACCGGCCTGTTCTGGGTATCGATGCCGGCGAACGTATACTGTCCACTGCCGGAACCGTTCAGCGTTCCGATGAGAGCCTGGAGATTGTTCTGTGCCTGCGGGGCGAGGACCGGCGGGCCGCTCTTGCCTTCGCGAACGCTGATCAGCGTGCTCAGGAACTTCTGCGCCGTCTCGAGCATGCCGTCCAAGGCCTTCTGGGTGTTCTCGACCCGGCCGGCGACGAGGTTGTTGGTGGTGATGATGCTCTTGAGCTGGTCGTGCTGGTTGCGCAGTCCGACCGTCTGGCCGCTGCGCACGCCGATGCTCAGCCCGACATCGGCGTAGCGGCTGGTGACCATCTCCTTGTTGGCGCCGGCGAGACCGGCCTGGCTGCGCATCAGGCTGCCGCGTAGCGCGTTGGAGACAGCCAGGGTGGAGACATAAGTGGTCATTGTCTTACCTCACGGCTGCGAGAAGAGCGTTGATCATGTTGTCGACGGTCTTGAGGATCATCGAGGAGGCGTTGTAGGAACGCTCCAGCTCCATCATCAGCGCCATCTCGTCGTTGACGTTGACGCCGGTGGCGTTGGAGAGCGCCTCGGTGGTGCGGTCGAGCAGGGCGGTCTCGTAGCCGAGCGCCTTGTCGGCGGTCTGGCGGCGGCCTTCGAGCCAGCTGACCGATGAACTCGCGAAGGCGGAGAGGCTGTTGGTCGGATCGGCCTCGCTTGCCGGATCGAAGTTGCGCTCCGTCCCCAGCTTGGCGAGCAGCTCCTGGATGCGGCCGCCGAAGCCGGCCGCGCCCGATGGGTTATAATTGAAAACGGGATCGGTCGGGTCGGAGATGGCGCCGTCGCGCAGCCGGTCGAGATCGCCGCCTTGTGCGGGGTCGGCGTGCGGGTTGATGCGGATCGAGCTGGCGAGGCCCGGCACCGCGACGCCGGTCGGCGGGATGGCGAGGGGCGGTGCGCCGGCGCCGTAGATGAACAGGCCGGCCGCGGCTGGAGCTGCCGGCGGCGTGCTCTGGTCGCTTTCCGCGAAGGTCTCGACCAGGCCGCGCGCGATCTCGTCGAGCTGACGCTGATAGGTCACCGCGACATTGTCGCGAATGACCGAGGCGCCGTAGATCTGGCCCGACCTGATCGGCATCACCGCATTGGCGCCGGTGACCGCGACGCCGTCGACATAGACGGCGTTGGCGGTCGCGCCGGCGGAGAGCGAGAAGCTCTGCGCCATCGAGACCGTCCGCGGCACGGTCTCGAACAGCGTCACGCCGCTATCGGTGTAGATCACCATGTCGTTGTTGGCGCGCGTTTGCACGCTGATGCCGATCTCCTGGGAGAGATCTCTCAAGATCCGGTCGCGCGTGTCGAGCTGGTCGGTGATGTCGGTGCTCGCTTGCGAGCCCTTGACGATGCCGCGATTGACCGTCTCGAACTCGGCCAGCAGCGTCTTCACGCGGGAGACGCCCGTGGCCATGTCGGCATCGGCCTGCTCGCGCACGGCGCTGACCGTTGCGCTGGCCTCGTTGAGGGAGTGGGCGAGGCTGCCGGCCCGGTTCAGCACGGCCTGGGCCAGGATCGGGTCGTCCGGCGTGATGCTGAATTCCTGCAAGGCGTTGGAGAGCTTGCCGATCTTGGCCGCCAGCGACTGGTCCAGTTCGGGGTCGTTCACCGTGGTCTCAAGTTGAGTCAGGCTGGCGACGATGCTCTTCTGTGCCGCGGTCGAGGAAGTCGAGGCCAGCTTGCCGGCGAACAGCACCTCGTCCATGGCGCGGCTGACCGAAGCGATGCGCACCGCGCCGCCATAGCTGGTGACCTGCAGCGCCGTCTTGCGATGGTAATTCGCGTCCGAACTGCCGGCGACGTTGCGCGACAGGATCGAGGTATGCATCGACGTTGCCGAGAGCGACGACTGGGCCACGTTCAGGGCGGTTGAGAGGCTCATGGTTGCGTCCCCGCGGTCGCTGCTTCGGCAATAGGGTGGCTCGGCAAGGCGAAGCCCCGGCGCCCGGCCGTTTCCGGCCGGGCGGAGGGCGCGTCAGCGCTTCAGGTTGACCAGCACGTCGAGCAGTTCGGCGCCGGTCTGGAACACCTTGGAGGAGGCGGTGTAGCTGCGCTGCGACTCGATCATCGCCGTCAGCTCGTTGGCGAGGTCGACATTCGACTGCTCGAGCGCCTTGGAGCGCAGCGAGCCGAACTGGCCGCTTTCCGGGAAGCCGACAAGGACGTCTCCCGACATCTGGTTCACCGAATAGACATTGCCCGACTGCGGCGTCAGCTGGTCGGGGCTCGGCACGGTCGCGAGCGGGATCCTGTAAGTCGCGAGCCGTGCGCTGTTCTCGAACACGGCGAAGACCGTGCCGTCCGAGGCGATCTCGACGCGCTCGATCGCGCTCGGCGCGTTGCCGTTGACGTCGAGGTCGACGCTGGTGTTGACCGCGGTCTGCGAGACCTGACTTAAGTCGAGCGCGAGCGGCTGGCCATTGGGGATGTTCACGGTCATCGTGGCCGGCGACGTGGTGAGCTTGCCGTCGCCGTCGAAGGTGAGGCTGGAGGTCGCCAGCGGGGTGGTCGGGCTGTAGGGGAAGCCGCCGGTTGCGCTGGCATTGTCCTTGTTGAAGATCGCGACCTCCCAGGTGGCCGGGGTCGCGGGCGGGCCGGCTGCCGCATTGGCACTCTTGGTCAGGTAGACGTCGAGGAAGACCTTGTTGCCGACATTGTCGTAGGTGACGATCGAGGACTTGCTCTCGAACTGGCTGCCCGCCGCGCCGGTCGACGGCAGGTTGGCGGCCGCGACGACGGGCGCGTTGAAGTCCATGTTGCCCTTCAGCGAGCCCGCGGTGGTCGGCGTCGCCTGATAGGCGACATTGGCGAGGTTGACGCGCTGCAGACCGTCCAGGCTGTTGGCGATCACGTCTGGCGTGCCGTTCTTGAGCGGATAGCCCATCAGGTAGAAGCCGGCCGAGTTGATCAAGTCCTTGTCGCCATTGGGGACAAAGGCACCGGCGCGGGTCATGTAGGGCGTGCCAGCGGCATTGGAAACGACGAAGAAGCCGTTGCCCTTGATCGCGAGATCGGTCGCGTTGGTCGCGCCCATGATCACGCCCTCGTCGGTGATGGCGTAACGGGTCTTGGTCTCGACGCCGCCGGAATTGTATTCGCTTTTATTCCCTTCCGAGATGAAGGAGGAGAATTCCGTCGAGGCGCGCTTGTAGCCGACAGTATTAACATTGGCGATGTTGTCGCTCGCCGCGCTCAGCTTGCTCGCCTGCGCCGCCATGCCGGACACGCCGGTCCGCATGATTCCGAAGATGCCCACAGCCGATCTCCCAAGTAAAATTTGCAGTAGCAATTCACATTGAAAGGCTTGCGCGAGGCTTTCGGCGAGGTTATCGAAAAATATCTTCAAATTAATATCGAAAATTGTCCGATAAACATATGCAGCAAACATTCCTTTGTATATGTAGGCATGGGTTGAGAAATCTCTTGCCCGATCATACAGATAGTTATAATAATTCCCCAGCTAAATAATTATGTTAAAAATACTATTAATATAAAGAAGTAAATTCGGATTTTAATATTTAAATTGGATTTGCTGTGTAATTTGGAGATTGAATGCTATTTTGTTGTTTGATTGACGTAGGAAAAGCCGGTGACTACACACCGCACTGCCAGCTTCGAATGAGCGCTGGTGGCTTTACGCGCCGGGGGGGTGCCGTGTGTATATTGTGATCGATGATCGCTCTTTGGTGACAGAAGGGTACCGGTCGTTATTCTCGGGAGAAGGGGTGCCCGCCATCGGGTTTACACCCACAAAATTTGAAGAATGGGTCGAAGATACCCCAACAGAAGATCTCAGATCTGTTGAAGCTTTCCTTATTGGCGATTGCGAGGAGCGTTCTCGTTATCCGATGCTGATCCGCCGCCGCAGCCAGGCGCCGGTCATCGTCATGAACGAGGTCGTTTCGCTCGAGAGGACGCTGGAGCTCTTCGCCGCCGGCGTGGATGATGTCGTTCGCAAACCGGTCCATGTCCGCGAGATTTTGGCCCGCGTAAACGCTATGCAGCGACGCAGCGAGAAGCGCCGCGCCAGCGACGAAGAGGTCTCTCATGCCGGCGTACATGTCTATTTCAACGGGCGCGACCCGGAAGTGGGTGGAGAAGTTCTGCCCCTGCCGCGTCGCGAGCGCCGCATCCTTGAATTCATGATGCGCCACCGCGGCAAGTGGGTGACGAAGACGCAGGTCTTCAATGCCGTCTATGGGCTGTTCGACGCGGAGGTCGACGAGGCGGTCGTCGAGAGCCATATCAGCAAGCTGCGCAAGAAGCTGCGCGCCAAGCTGGAATATGATCCCATCGAATCCCGTCGCTACCTCGGCTACACGATCGCCTGAGCCGGGGATCGGTTCGCGCTCATGCCGAGAAGCTGCGTCTGCAGCTCCTCGATCCACAGCATCGGACCGAGTATCGTATTCGGTCCGATGCTGTGGATCTTTGTTTGCATCGGCTTTCTCCGAAAACCGGTATCCACTTTTCGGTCCGATGCTCCAGCCTCGGACGCCCGCGGCTCCTTCGGGGATTTTCCAAATAGTATTTTGGATGAGCGCGGCTCATATTCAGTAATTTAAATACAATACGAATTAAATTCGAATATACAGCCTCACGCAAGTATTGCCTTCCATATTCGTGTCATCGAAGCTGCGGGGGCGCATATGGAGCCGGTTTATTTCTTCAGCGTCGCTGCCCAGCAATCACGCTGGCTTGCCGTGCGGCAGAACGCGGTAGCGCAGAATATCGCCAACGCCAATACGCCACGTTACTCGTCCGTCGATGTCGAGCCGTTCGAGGCGGTCGTCAAGAAGACCAACCTGACACTGGCCGCGACCTCGTCCGGCCACATGTCGCTCAGCCCGTCCGAGGCCATGACCGCCAAGGCGAAGCGCTCGGACAGCTGGTCGACGGTCCACTCCGGCAACTCGGTCAGTATCGAGCAGGAAATGCTCAAGGCTGGCGAGATCAACCGCAACTATCAGCTGAACACCAACCTGGTGAAAAGCTTTCACCGGATGCTGATGGCCGCAAGCAAGGGCTGATCCCGCTCGGCAATCCGGTTCAGCACAAAGGCAAGTGTGGACGATGATCGATCCCATCAACGCTTCATTTCGTATCGCCGGCGCCGGGCTCCACGCCCAGTCGACCCGCGTGCGCATCGTGTCGGAGAACCTCGCCAACGCGCAGTCGACCGGCCGCACGCCGGGCTCCGATCCCTATCGGCGCAAAACGGTGACCTTCGAGAACGCGATGGACGGCGCGCTCGGCGCCTCTCTGGTCAGGGTCAAGGGCGTCGGCGTCGACAAAGCGCCATTCCGCACCGAGTTCGAGCCCGGCAATCCGGCGGCGGATGCCAAGGGCTACGTCAAGCTGCCGAATGTCTCGATCCTGCTCGAAATGGCCGACATGCGCGAGGCCAGCCGCTCATACGAGGCAAACCTGCAAATGATCAAGCAGGCGCGCTCGATGCAATCCATGACCATCGATCTGTTGAGGAATGGCTGATGTTGAACGCAGTTTCTGCTCTTTCTCCCGTCGCCAGCCAGCTCGCGCAGGGCCTCGCTGGAATCGGCGCCTCCACTTTGGGAACAACCGGAACGGCGCAGGCCGGCCATCAGGCGCCCGGAACCGATTTCGGCTCCGTGTTCGCGAATATCTCGCAAAACTTCGTCGAGCACCTGCAGCAAGGCGAGGCTGCCGCGATCAACGGCGTGCAGGGCAAGGCGGCCGTGCAGGATGTCGTGCAGGCGGTGATGTCGGCCGAGCAGTCGCTCACCCTGGCCATGGCGATGCGCGACAAGGTCGTCTCGGCCTATCAGCAATTCGCCCAGATGCCGATCTGAGGAGCCTGGCCCATGAAAGTCCTCGCCATCGCGGCGACCGGCATGACTGCGCAGCAGCTCAATGTCGAAGTCATCGCCAACAACATCGCCAACATCAACACGACGTCATTCAAGCGGGCGCGGCCGGAGTTCACCGATCTGCTCTACCAGACGGAGCGCAGCCGCGGCGTGCCCAATCGCGGCGGCGACGGCTCCATCCCGGAAGGCGCCTCGCTCGGCCTCGGCGTGCGGGCCGCCGCGATCCGCAACCTGCACATCCAGGGTGCGTTGACCAACACCGCGAACAAGCTCGACCTCGCCATCGACGGCCGCGGCTGGTTCAAAGTGACCGCGCCGTCGGGAGAGACCCTCTATGCGCGCGCGGGCACCTTCAACACGAACGGGGACGGCGAGATCGTCACAGCCGACGGCTACAAGCTCGATCCGGTGATCCGGGTACCGGCCGAAACGATCGACATCTCGATCAACGAGTCCGGCATGGTCTATGCCAAGCTTGAAAATCAGGTGCAGCCGCGCCAGCTCGGCCAGATCTCGCTGGTCAACTTCGCCAACGATGCCGGTCTCGAGCCGCTCGGCGGCAATCTCTACCGCGAGACCGTCGCGTCGGGCCAGCCGAACGACGGCACACCGACGAGCCCGGGCTTTGGCAAGCTTCGGCAGGGCTATCTCGAGTCCTCCAACGTCGACCCGGTCAAGGAGATCACGGCGCTGATCTCGGCGCAGCGCGCCTATGAGATGAACGCCAAGGTCATCACCGCTGCCGACCAAATGGCAGGCACCGTCGCCACCGGCATTCGATAGGGGTGATCATGGCGCGCGTTCTCGTAGGTTTCTGGCTCTGCGCGGCAGCGTTCCTGTGTGCCGGCGCGGCCGCGCCGCTGCGAGCACAGACGGGCGAGGTTATGCTGCCAGTGCCCACCATCACCCTCTATCCGGGGGATCTGATCACCGATCAGCATATCGTCGAGCGGCCGTTCCGCACGGGGGTACGCACGCCGATGGCGGCGATCGAGAACCGGCTCGCCATCGTCGGCAAGGTCGCGCGCCGCACCTTGTTGCCTGGCCAACCGATCCCCAGCAACGGCATCGACGATCAGAAGCTGGTGCGTCGCGGCGTGCCGACCCAGGTCGTCTTCCGCGAGAATGGCCTTGTCATCACGGGCATCGTCGAGCCGATGCAGGCCGGAGCGGTGAACGAGATGGTCAAGGCGCGCAACCCGGATTCCGGCCTCACCATCATCGGCATCGTGCAAGCGAACGGTACCATTCGCGTGGGCATGGAATGATGCGTCGCTTGCCAAAATTCCTCATGGCTCTGGCCGGAGCGCTTGGGCTCGCGCTGGGGCTTTCGACGCTGGCTGCCGCGACCGTCCGGATCAAGGATATCGCAGGGCTGCAGGGCGTACGCGAGAACCAGCTCGTCGGCTACGGACTCGTCATCGGGCTGCAGGGCACTGGCGACAGTGTGCGCAACTCGCCCTTCACCGGCCAGGCGCTGCAATCGATGCTGGACCGGCTCGGCGTCAACGTCCGCAACGAGACGCTGCGAACCCGCAACGTCGCGGCGGTGGTCGTCACGGCCGACCTCCCGCCCTTCACAGGGCGGGGCAGCCGCATCGACGTCAACGTCGCCTCGCTCGGCGACGCGACCTCGCTGCTCGGCGGCACGCTGGTCGTCACCTCGCTCGCCGGTGCCGACGGACAAACCTATGCGCTGGCCCAGGGGCGCCTCAACGTTTCCGGCTTCTCGGTGCAGGGCGAGGCCGAGCGCGTCACGCAGGGCGTGGCGACGGCGGCGCGAATTCCCAGCGGGGCGCTGGTCGAACGGCAACTGCCGGATCAGCTCTCCAGCCTGCACGCGCTGTCGCTCGAGCTGCGTAACCCGGATTTCGGCACGGCGACCCGGATCGCCGGCGCGATCAACGCCTATACCCGGCAACACTACAAGATGGCCGGCGCCTTCGCGACGGACCATCGCAGGATCAGCCTGACCAAGCCGGCCCGCCTCAGCACGGCTCGCTTCATCGCCGAGATCGAGCGGCTTTCGATCGAGCCGGATACACCCGCGCGCGTGGTCGTGGACGAACGCACAGGCACAGTGGTGATCGGCCGCGATGTCACGGTCTCGACCGTCGCGGTCACCCACGGCAACCTGACCGTGCGCGTAACGGAGACGCCGATCGTCTCGCAGCCGGAGCCGCTCAGCAATGGCGAGACCACGGTCGTGCCGCGCACGACGGTCGATGCCGTCCAGGGAAATGGCCGGCTTGCGATCATTCAGGGTGCCAATCTGCACACGCTGGTGCGTGGCCTCAATCAGATTGGCCTCAAACCCGCCGGCGTCATCGCAATCCTGCAGGCGATCAAGAGCGCCGGAGCGTTGCAGGCGGATCTGGTGGTGCAATAGAGCATCGGACCTGATTTCGGAATCAGGTCCGATGCTGTAGCTCTTTGTTGTCGCATCATTTTTTGCCGAGAACCGGATCCACTTTTTCGGCACGATGCTCTAGGCTGTGTGGACAGTTGTCGAAATGGATGCGCCTGAACCGCCGCCGTCATTCCGGGGCGGCCCTTGGCCCTAGCAAGTCTCGTTACGTCCACTCGCTCCACCGCATTCTCCATTCGAGAGAGCGAAAGCAGAGCAGCGCGCCCGGCGCCCCGCGATCAGCAATGGCGAAGCATGATCGCCAGCCTCGCGAAAGCATCGCCGAGTAGAACCTCCTTACGATCTCTTTTGGATTGATGAGATGGCCTTCGCGCAATTTTCGGTGCAGTCCTGCCTCGCTCTGGTCCTCGCCATCGCCCCCGTCGCAGCTGTCGGCCAAGCCACGCGGACCTCTCCGCCGGCTGCTTCGACCCCAACCGCCGCTGCTGCATCGACCCAGGATTCCGAGGCCTTCTGCGCCAGCATCCGGGTTCCGGCAGCCGAGGCACGCTTCGCATGGCAAGCCAACACGCTGAAATCGCTCGAAACCAAACTCGCCGACACGCTGGCCAAGCTTGAGGAAAAGAAGATCGAGCTGAAGCAGCTCGTGGATCAGCGCGAGGCGGAGACGAAGCTGGCCGATGGCCGTATGGTTGAGATTTTCGCGCGAATGCGGCCCGAAGCGGCTGCGCTCCAGCTCGCCGCCATGGACCAAGGCGTCGCCGCCGCGCTGCTCGGCAAGCTCGCCCCACGCAATGCCAGCGCCGTCCTCAACGAAATGGAAGTGGCGCGTGCTGCTCAGCTTGCCGAAGCGATGAACGGCGCGAGGCCAAGACCCCAAAATAAACCCTCATCGATGGAAGCCCGGACGCGATGAAGACGATTCAGCGACTGTTCGAGCGTCGCCTAGCCCATGGTGCTTTATCGCGCCATGCTCTGCTTGCCTGCGCCGCCATGCTGGGCGGCTGCATGTCCGACATTTCGGAGTTCAACCGCGAGCCGCAACTCTCGCGCGTCGGCAGCGGGCTGGGCGTGCCACGTGACCCGCTTCCCATGGCCGACAGGAGCTCGTGCGCCGTCAGATCCTCGTTCAATTCGCTTTATTCGAGCCAGACCGAGGATCTTTTTCGAGACACGCGCGCCATGAGGGTCGGCGATGTCGTCACTGTAAAGATATTGATCAACGATAAAGCCAAGCTCGACAACAACACCAACCGTTCGCGAGACTCCCGTACCCAGTTCGGGCTCGACTTCCTTGCCGGCCTGGCTGGGAAATCGACAGCGGTCGCAACCCTCAACTCCCAAGTCGACTCGCAGAGTTCCTCGCGCGGCAGGGGGCTGACCGATCGCTCCGAGGAGATGCAGTTCTCGGTCGCGGCCGTCGTTACCGAGATTCTACCAAACGGCAACCTGTTGATCAGCGGCTCGCAGGAAGTGCAGGTCAACTATGAGATCCGCGTGCTGAACATCGGCGGCATCGTGCGCCCGCGCGACATCACCGGCAACAACACCGTGTCATACGAGAAAATTGCCGAGGCGCGCATCTCCTATGGCGGGCGTGGCCGCGCCATGGAAGTTCAGCAGCCGGCCTGGGGCCAGCAGCTTTACGACAAGGTCATTCCGTTCTGATGGCACAGGTAAAGCAGCTCAGCGCAGCCGGGGAGGGCGATGGGACGCGCAGCGGCAAGCTCCGCGCCATCTCCGGCGTCGTACTCGCTACCTTGGTCGCCGTCGGGGCCGGGATCCTTTCAGGCACACAGCTTGCCGGGACGATCGAGGCCAACGTCTTGAAGCGCCTCGAGGCGACGCCGCCGGCGCTTGCCGCCGATGCCGCCATGGCTGGGGGCCTGACCCTGAAGAAGCTGGCGCCAATCATCACCAACCTCGCCGACCCGGCGGATACATGGATCAGGCTCGAGGTCGCAGTGCTGGTCGAACGCAAGGCGGTCGTCAGCGTCGAGCCGCTGATCGCGGCCATCGGCGAGGATTTGCTCGCCTTCCTGCGCAGCGTCTCCGCGCGCCAGCTCGAAGGCGCCGCCGGCCTGAAAAACCTGCGCGAGGATCTGAACGAACGGGCAGCCATCCGCTCGAAAGGCCTCGTGCGGGATGTCGTCATCGAAACCCTGGTCGTACAGTGATCAAGCTTTCTCTTTACGCTGCCATCCTGCTCTTCGCCGCAGCCAGCGGGGCGGAGGCGCAATCGATAGGTCTCGACAACATCCTGCCACAGGGCGGTTCGTCCATTTCGGGGCGGCTGGTTCAGATCATGGCCATGCTCACCGCGCTTTCGGTGGCACCTGGTCTGATGATGATGGTGACGAGCTTCACCCGCTTCGTCATCGCGCTGTCGTTTCTACGCTCCGGCCTTGGCTTGCAGAGCACGCCAGCCAATCTGATTTTGGTCAGCCTCGCCCTGTTCATGACCTTCTATGTGATGGCGCCAACCTTCGACAGAGCGTGGCAGGATGGCGTGCAACCGCTCGTCGAGAACCGGATCAGCGAGGGTGAGGCCTATGCCAAGATCACCCAGCCCTTCCACGAGTTCATGTTGGCGCAGACCCGACCAGCCGACCTCAAGCTCTTCGCGGATATGGCGCCGGAGAGCATCCGGCCGACCGACCCTTCCGCGCAGAGGGTCGACCTGCGTGTGCTGATCCCCTCATTCATGATTTCCGAACTGCGCCGCGCGTTTGAGATCGGATTCCTGATCGCCTTGCCCTTCCTGGTCATTGATATGATCGTGGCGACCGTCGTCATGTCGATGGGCATGATGATGCTGCCGCCGACAGTGATATCGCTGCCCCTCAAGGTCATATTTTTCGTCTTGATCGACGGTTGGAATCTCTTGATCGGCGGGTTGCTGCGGTCATTCAACTGAATAAAGCTTCAATTTGGACATGACTGTTTTTCTTTTCGATGATCGGGGCTGGCGGCGCGCGACCACGACCAGCCCGCGGCTTGCGATTTGATAGCAAGTTTCACACATTGATAGCATAGCTATCGATTACTCGGAGCTGCCATCGATGCCTGCCGTCACCATTCGCAATCTCTCCGAAGAGGCGCATCGCGCGCTCAAGCTGCGAGCCGCCCACCATGGCCGCAGCACGGAGGCGGAAATGCGCGATATTCTGGAAGGAGCGGTTCGCCCGGCGAATCGGATCCGTCTCGGCACTGCACTGTCTCAGTTGAGCCGCGATGCCGGGTTGAGCAATGCCGATTTCGAGGCTCTCGACCAGGCTCGCGACCGCAAGCCCGCTGAACCATTGCGCTTCGAATGATCGTCCTCGACACGAATGTCGTTTCGGAGGCGATGAAGCCCGAACCGAACCCGGACGTTCGGGCTTGGCTCGATGAGCAGGCGGCGGAAACACTCTATCTTTCGAGCGTGACGATCGCAGAGCTGCTGTTCGGCATCGGCGCGCTTCCGGCGGGCCGGCGCAAGGACAAGCTGGCCGTGGCACTGGACGGACTTCTCGGACTGTTCGATGGCAGGATCCTGCCGTTCGACATGTCGGACGCCCGTCACTACGCCGATCTTGCGGTCAAGGCGCGCAGCGCCGGCAAGGGTTTTCCCACGCCGGATGGATATATCGCCGCCATCGCCGTCTCTCGCGGCTTTGCCGTGGCGACCCGTGACGCCAGCGCGTTCGCCATCGCTGGAATAGCGGTCGTCGACCCATGGAAGACCAAGCTCTGAGATCATCACCGATGGATCCGTGTGGCGATCGGCGGTTCGTGGCCGACTGAACCGGTTGCGACGATGACAAAAATCTGCGGGGCGTTGCGACCCCGCATAAGGGCGGTCTCGTCAGGTCGCCGCCGTCGGCTCCAGCGGCTGCCAGATACTGATCTTGCGCGTTTCCGGCATCAGGAAGAGGCAGAGCACGAAGCAGACGGCCGGAACCGCGATCGGGTAGATCAGCGCGGAGCCGATGCTGCCGGTCGCCGCGAAAGCCGCCGAGGTGACGAACGGCACCAATCCGCCGCCCCAGCCATTGCCGATGTGATATGGCACCGATACCGACGTATACCGAATCCTGCCGGGGAAGTATTCCGCCAGGAATGCGCCGACCGGCCCATACACCATCCCGACATAGCAAACGAGGATGAAGACGACGAAGATCGCGACGGGATAGTTGATGTGGCCGGGCTGTGTGACCGTTCCCAGCCACAAATACAGCGGATAGTACGTGATTGCGGCGACCAGCATGCCGCCCAGGATCACCGGCTTGCGGCCGATGATGTCAGACAGCCAGCCAAAGAAGATCATGCTCGGCGCTGCAATGAGCAATGCCGCACCCACGATATAGGCCGAGGATAGCGGGTCCACCTTGGAAACCTGCTGCAGGAAGTACAACGCCCAGAACTGGCCACTGTACCAGACCACGCCTTGTCCGATCAGGACGAGGGTGGCGATGCCGACATATTTGATGTTGGCGCTGAGGAAGGCTTCCCTCCAGGGGTTTCCGGTCATCTGCCCCCTGGCCTTGATCTCCGTGAAGATCGGCGTCTCCTGGAGCTGGAGTCGGATGTAGATGGCGACGGCCACCAGCAGGAAGGAGATCAGGAACGGAACGCGCCATGCCCAGGCGTTGAATGCGGCCTCGCCGAAATAGGTGCGGACGACGATGATCACCGCGAGCGATCCCACGATCCCGAGCGTCGGGGACGTCTGCAGCCAGCCGGTGTAGTAGCCGCGGCGCTCGTCTGGAACATGCTCTGCGACATAGGTGATGGCGCCGCCATATTCGCCCCCCAGGCACAGGCCTTGGATCATCCGCAAGCCGAAGAGAATGAATGCGGCGGCCAGGCCGATGGACTCATAGGTTGGGATCAAGCCGATCGCGCCGGTGCCAAGTCCCATTCCGCTGAGCGTCACGAGGAAGGTGTATTTGCGGCCGACCCGATCACCCATCCATCCGAAGAGGAAGGCCCCCAGCGGACGGATCAGGAAGCCGGCGGTAAACAGGGCGATCGTGCTCAGCAATGCCGCGACCGGATGGCTCTGCTCGAAGAACTTGACCGATAGAATAGCGGCCAGGCTGCCGAAGATATAGAAGTCATACCATTCGATGACGTTGCCCACCGATGCAGCGATGATCACGCGGCGGAAATCTCTAGGGATTTCAACGGGCATGGCGCCCTCCCTTTATTCCGAGGCATTTGCTCCAATGTTCCACGCTCGCGGCGCGAGACCTCGGCGCGACGGGAAGGGGGCGTCCGCGACGTCAGCCGCAGGAAGCTCCGAACCATTCGAGGGGGGCTCCAACGGGCCTGGATTGCCGTGGGCCGTCATTCCCTTCTCTGCGCCCCGGAACAAAGGCGTCGGTGTTATTTTAACCCTTAAACGGCGGTCCCGATACCAAATTTCCGTTCGATACCAGCGGAGCGGGCGCTCTCCTCCATTGACGGCGAAGGTCGCGCCGGCCGCAAACGCGCCATTGTCGGAGGGGAGGAACGCGACCAGATCGCCGCACGTCCCGAACGACTTATTCGGATCGGAGCGACGCATCGTCCGGCCGCACGAGCCTGATGTCGGCGCCGGCAGCCCAGGCCCCGATGTCCTCGCGGCGCAGGGCGGCGGCCATCATGTCCGGAAAGAGGTCCGGGGTGCAGGTGAAGACCGGTATGCCCAAAGCGGCGACGGCGCTCGCCATGCTGGGATCGTAACCCGGGCGGCCCTGGTCGGTCAGCGCCAGCAGCACGATGGCGTTGACGCCGCTGCGCATCAAGGCGGCCAGCCGCCGCAGCATGTCCTCGCCGTTGCCGCCTTCGTAGAGATCGGTGATCAGGATGAAATGCGACTTGGTGGGTCGTTCGATGCGTTCGGCGCAATAGGCGACCGCCTGGTTGATGTCGGTGCCGCCACCGAGCTGGACACCGAACAACACCTCGACCGGGTCTGAAAGCTCGTCGGTGAGGTCGACGACCGCCGTGTCGAAGCATACCAGCTTTGTGCGCACGACCGGCAGCGAAGCCATCACCGCCGCGAAGATCGAGGCATAGATGACCGAACTCGCCATCGATCCGGACTGGTCCACGCACAGCACGACCTCATCCAGGTCGACGATGCGCCGCTGCTTGCGCATGAACCCGACCAGCTTCTCCGGAACGACCGCCTGATGCTCAACTTGGTAGTGACGCAGATTGGCAGCAATCGTGCGGCGCCAGTCGATGTCGCGCGGGCGCGGCCGGTTGGTCCGCCGCGATTTATCGAGCGCGCCGCGGATCGCCTCGGCCGTCTTGCGCTCCAGCCGCTCCATCAGCCTGGCGACGATGTCGGCGATGACGCCCCTGGCCAGATCCCTGGTCTTCGCCGGCATGACGTCGCGCAGCGAAATCAGGTCGGCGACGAGGTTGACGTCAGCCTCGATCGCCTTCAGGAACTCCGGCTCCATCAGCATCTGCCTGAGATCGAGACGCTCGAACGCATCCTTCTGGACGATCTGCACGACCGGCTGGGGAAAGAAGGAGCGGATGTCTGCCATCCATTGCGCGATTTTCGGGGCCGATCGCCCGAGCCCGCCGCGTCGCTTGCGCGGGTCGCTGCCGCCCTTGCCCTCGCCGTCGCCGTAAAGCGCATCGAGCGCCGCCGACAGCCGCCGGTCCTCGCCCGACAAGGCCGTCGAGCGTTGGTCGTCGGCGCCGATGGCCAGCCGCCATCGGCGTTCGCGCTGCGCTTCCGGAGAGAGATCTGCGGGCTCTTCGGGCAGGTCAGCCATCGGCGCGCTCTCCTGCCAGGATTTTGGTCAGCACGCGGAAATGACGCCGCCAGCCTTCGCCGCCATCCGGTGCCGGCGTCACTGTCGCCGGCAGACGACCGGCGCGGCCGAGCACGGCTTCGATCAGCCGCCGGCGTTCCATGCTGTCCAGATCGGCGAAGACGCGGCGCAGCAGCGGCAGGTGGGCGACGAAGGTTTCCTCGTCAAGCGAGTTGAGCCAGGCGTCGACCGCACAGCGCAAGCCCTCATCATAGATCAGGCGCTGGCCCGCGCCGCCGAAGAAGCCTTCGAAAAAACCGGCGGCGTCGGTCACCGGGGTTCCCGGCGACAGCCGGCGCGCAAGCAGCGCCGCCGCCGCTTCGGCAGCGAGGGCGTCGGCTTCATAGAGCAGATGGGCGGCGCAGCCGGCGACAAGCGCCGTCGAGCGCGAATTGTCGAGCACCGCGGCCAGGCCCTCGTGCCAGGCCTCGACAATATCCGCCTCGGCTTCGACCATCTCGATGCCGGCATCGGCGTTGCGCAGGGCTTCCACCAGGACCGCCGCAGCGTCGGCGTCGAGACCGCGGGCGGCGTGCGGCAACGCGATTGCCGCCTCGACGGCCAGCCGTTCGAGCAAGCCTTCCAGCCAGGCCGCGTCGGTTTTGCGGGCCTGGCCGTAACGGGTGATGTCGGCGAGCGGCGGGATCGAGGCCAGCATTTCGCCGCAGTCGCTGCTGAGGGCCGCGCGCTCCTCCAGCTTGGCCAGCCCAACTCCGGCCGCCTCGGAAAGACCGGCCGTGATGGCGCTTTGTACCAGCGCCGCTATGACGTCGAGCGTCGCGGCTGAGCCGATCATCTGGATCAGCCGGCCGTTCGCCGCCTTCTCGATGGTCGGGCCGTGCACGAGGTTTTCGACCAGTCGGACGGCATATTCCGGCTGCCAGGCGAGCACCCAGCGCTCGCGAAACGTGCCGCGGCTGCGGCCGGCATCGGCAAGCCGTCCCCAGGGCACGCCGAGCAGGTTCAGCCGATGCAGCAATGTCGAGCGGCAGAGTCCGCTTTCGCTGCGCAGGTCGACGGCCAGTTCGCGCTCCAGCGCCTCCGGCTTGAGCCGCGCCGCCTTCTGGCAGCGCTGCAGGTCTTCGATGAGCGGCGCGAGCGGTACGTCCGTCGGGATCTCCCCCACCTGGTTGCCGAGCAGCAGTTCGGCCTCGATCAGGGTCCACAGGATGGCGTCGCCGCCGAACAGGGCGGAGATCGAAGCGTCCCGCAGTTCTTCGAAGCCGGCATTCGGCCGGTCGCGGATGGCTGCGATCGCAACCGCCAGCCGTTCGGCCTCGATGAGCGATGCCGTCGAGATCAGATGGCCCTTGGCGCGCAGGACGCCGGCGATACGCGCCAGCCAGATGCTGCTCGCATCGGCACGCCCGCGCGTCTGCCAGAGGTGCCGGCACCAGCCGGGCGCTGCGACGCCGGCGCCATAGCCATGCGCGAAGGCGAGGCGCGGGCTGGTCCATGGCGCCCAGGTCATCGCGTTCTTGCGCCGCGACATGCCCTTCAAAAGCGCCTGATCGCCCTTCTGTGAGCGCGCGGCCTTCAGCGCCGGCACATGCCAGGCGCCGCAAACGACGGCCACCGGTCCATCGCATTCCTTCAGCGCGGCGGTGATGGCCAGTCGCATATGCGCTTCGCGCCTGGCTTCCAGCGCCGGCAGACAGGTCTCGCCCTCGCGCAGCGCGGTCATCGCATCGGCGACAGCAGCGAAGATCGGGCCGGGCGCCGGGTTCTGCTCGATCACGTCGGACCACCAGCTCTCGCCATCCTCATAGCCGGCTGCCCGGGCCAGCGTGCCGATGGGATCGCGGATGTACGGTGGCTCCTCGGCGACGTCGCCGGCCAGATGCGCGGCTTCCCCGGCCTGCTCCGGGCCCGCAGCTTCCTCCCTCTCGGAAACGGGAGGGTGCCGCGCGGACGACGGCAGGTCGATGAAACGCAACGCCGCGTTATTGCGCACGGCCCATAGTACTGCCTGATATTCCGGCGAGAACTCTGCAAACGGCCAGAAACTCGTGCTTGCGGGGTCATCCTCCGGATAGCACAGGAGAGCGACCGGCGGCTGCATGGCCGGATCGGCCAGCATCGGCAGCAGGGCCGTTGCATCCGCCGGTCCCTCGATCAGCACGGCCACGGGCCGCAATGCGTCGAGCGCCTTCACCAGCCCCTCGGCGGAGCCGGGGCCGTGGTGGCGAACGCCGAAAAAGGCGGCGGCTCTCTCCTCCTTCGCGGCCATGTCTCAGAGCGCGTCGTTCAGCGCTTTGTAGTAGCCGGCGTAGTCGGGCCGCTTCTTCAGCACTGTCTCGAGATATTCTTCCAGCACGGCCTTGTCCTGCACCGGATCCTTGACGATGGCGCCGACCATGTTCGGCGCCAGCCCGTCGGCCGACAGCTTTCCGCCATCGAACCAGGCGGCCTGGCTCAGTCCGCCGACCATCGTGGCGATGGCTTCGGCGGTGGAGAGCGATCCGCTCGGCGTCTTCAGCGTAACCTTGCCGTCGGCTGTCGCGCCGGATCGCAGCTCGCGGAAGATCGTCAGAACCCGCGCGATCTCCTCGGCGACATTCTTCGGCACGGGCAAGTCGAGGCCCGTCGCCATTTCGCCGACCCGCCTCGACACGATCGCCACTTCCTCGTTCATGTCGTCCGGCAGCGGCAGCACGACCACGTTGAAGCGCCGCTTCAATGCCGAAGACAGTTCGTTGACGCCCTTGTCGCGGTTGTTGGCGGTGGCGATGATGTTGAAGCCGCGCCTGGCGTAGACGGCTGTGTTCAGCTCGGGGATCGGCATCATCTTCTCGGACAGAACGGTGATCAGCGTGTCCTGCACGTCCGAGCCCATGCGGGTCAGCTCTTCCAGGCGGCAGAGCTTTCCTTCCTGCATCGCACGGTAGAGCGGCGTCGGGACCAAGGCGGCCTCGCTCGGTCCCTTGGCCAGCAATTGCGCGTAGTTCCAGCCGTAGCGGATCTGGTTTTCGTCCGTACCTGCAGTGCATTGCACGATCATGGTCGAGTCGCCCATGATCGCCGCCGCCAGATGCTCCGAGACCCATGACTTCGCCGTGCCCGGTACGCCGAGCAGAAGCAGTGCCCGGTCGGTGGCGAGGGTCGCAACCGCGGTCTCCATCAGCCTGCGGGAGCCAACGTATTTTGGCGTGATCGCCGTCCCGTCGCCGGCTTTGCCGCCCATCAGATAGGTGATCGCGGCCTTGGGCGAGAGATGCCAGCCCTCGGGCTTCTGCGCATCGTCGCCACGCGCCAGCGCCTGCAGTTCGAGGGCGTAGGTCTGTTCGGCGGGAAGGCGAAGGAGGGCGGTCATGCGCGGGTTTCCGGTCGATCGGTCGGGGGCGGGGCGGCGAGCGCCATGTTCAGGCGCAGCAGGGCAAGAGCGGCGTCGGCCGGCGGGAAGCCGGCGGCGATGGCCGCCCCGGCGATGGCCCTGGCGGCGGCGGCATCGGCCAGAAAGCCGAAAATCTCCAGCGCATCCGGTGCGCGGCGGTGCTCGGCCTCGTTCGTGCTCGCAAGGGCGGCGAGCAGCTCCTCGAAGGCCTTGCTGGACAGCAGCTCGTCCGTGTTCATCCGACCGGGCTCGAGGGTGTCGACCGATTTCAGCAGGTGGAGGCCCGGCAAGCCGCCGGCGAGCGCGGATGTGGCAACGCCGCGGATGGCAGCCTGGTCGAGGCGGGGCAGCAGCGTGAGCAATGCGGGCGACAGGCCGGAGGACAGCAGGCGCTCGGCTACATCGCGAATGATGTCGTCGCTCGCCGTGTTGGCGATCATCGGCACCAGTGACGAGCCGCCATCGGCGTCGAACTGCCAGGCGTCGACAAACTCTTTTTCGCCGACCCCGAATGTGGCGGCGAGATCGGTCAGGCTGCACTGCTCGAACAGTTCGGCGCGCCGCGCCTGCTGGGCATTCGACGTGAGCTTCGCCGGGCCGAAGGTCGCGCGGCGGCGGATGAAGCCGGCCTTGCCCTGCTCGACAAATCCCGCCAGTTCGGCGACCGGATCATCGCCCTCGGCGCGCGCGCTCTGCCGGCCAAGCCGCGACAGCAGCCGGGCGGCCAGCTCGCGAACCTTGCCGGACCGGTCGGCGGACAGGCTTTGCAGGTAGGGAACATCATCGGCGCTCAAGCGAACGCGCAAGAGCTCGATGATCGACAGCCGCGCTTCCGCCGCTTCGCTCGCAGCTTTCGCCTCGATCAGGGCGCGCGCGGCCGCAGGATCGGCATTGCGCAAAGCGGTCAGGGCGACCCGCCGCGCCGCCGGGTAAAACTCGTCCCAGTTGTCGGCGGTCAAAGGCTCATCGCCGGATTTCCGCGCCGCCGCATCGTTGGCGCGCCAATCGATCCAGGGTGCGTAGACGAACGGGGGCAAGGTATCGGAGGCGGCAGGCATCCAGTCGAGCGGGTGCGCCACATAACCCCTGCCGGCGACAAGCGACAGCAGGCGTGAACGGCCGCGATCGTCCATGACGTTCTTCAGCGCGGTGCGAAATTGCGGGCGAAGCTCCGTCGGCAGGGTCGGCAGAGCCAGGGTCGGCAGCGGCGGCCGCCGGATCAGCGTCTTCGGCGCGGCGGGCCTGAGGCCGACATCAAAGGCCTGCGCAGCGATCGCCAGCACCATGCGCTCGCGCTCATCAGGCTCGCCCGCCTCGGCGAGCTGTTTCCATTCGGCCGGCGCCGTAGCAAAGGCCGCGCCACCGCCCATCCAGCAGTCGCGCAATGCCGCAAGAGTGGAGCGCTCCATCTCGTTCACGACAGGCCGAGCCTTCCGAACGAGGTTTGCGCGGCCAGGAGTTCCAGCCGCGCGCCGTTCCAGATGCCGGCGGTCGCCGCAAGGGGGATACCGAACACCGGTTCCGGTACGTCGCCGGCAATGGGCAGCGCGATCTCGCTTTGGTGTTCGCCCGCCTGCCACCAGGCCTCGCCCCGGTCATCGCGCAGGATCGCGCCGGGGGGTAGCAGGACCGGGCTGTCGGCCTCCCACGGCGCTACGTCCTGCCGCGCCGCGTGGCCGGCCAACGGGTCCCGCGCCGCGTCGCTTTCGGGCCACGCCAAGCTCTGCCCGCTCTCGCCGAACCGCTCGGCCACCAGCGCGCGCAGCGGCGCGGGTGAGGGGTAGAAAACCAGCCTTGCGTCGAACCGCTCGCCGGCGGAAAAGGCTTGCGAACGCTTGCCGGCGGAGGCCGGATAAAAGTCGAGCAGCAGGGCGAAGCGCGGCGTAGCCGCCTTGATGTCGAGCAGCCAGCTGGAATGACCGACCAGCCCGTCGCGCCGCGTCTCGATCTTCTCGCCGAGCACTTCCCAGGTGCTGGTAACCTGCGGCGCGTCGGGGTTGGCCAGGATCTGGTCGCGCGTTTCCGAGGTCGAGATCATGCGCTTGAGGTCGGGACTCTCGGGCGATTGCCGCCAGGCTTTCGCCAGCAGGACGAGTTTGCCGAGCTCGCGGATGGCGGCTTCCGCGCGCTCCTCGCTGCGCAGCGCCATCAATCGCGACGGGATCTCATCGATCCGGCCGGCCAGCGCCGCCGCCTTCATGTCGACGAGACGGGCAGCGATGCGGCGGCAGCGTTCGCCGGCGGCATCGACAAAGGCGGTCAGGCCGAGGCGCAACTGGTCGGAGATCCATTGGTCGAGTTCGTCGAGCGCGGCGGCGTTGCTGGCCTTGGTGTCTTCAGCGCGCTTGGCCTGCTGCGCGGCCCGGCGCTGCGCGGCTGCCGGGTCTTCAGGCTCCGTGGCGTCGGGTTGGGTGGCGGCTTCGCCGATATTCTTTTCAATGGCGGTGGAGCGCGCCTGTGATGGCGCCTGCGCCGGCGTGTTGCCCTTGCGCCGGCGCCCGACCCAGTCGGCGACCCATTCCGGCGTTTCCACGTCTGTGAAATTCTGCGGCGCGGTGGCCCCGATCCACATGAGCGCCAGGGAATGCTTGCAGGGGAATTTGCGCGAAGGGCAAGTGCATTTGTAGCCATGGTCGCCTGCGTCAGCCATGGTTCGGTAGGGATTGGCGCCGGAACCCTGGCATTCGCCCCAGATCAGGTTCTGCGCGGCATTGCGCTCCAGCCGCATCCAGCTCGAGCGTTTGGTCAGCTTCGAGGCAGCGCTGAGGGAGGCCTGGTCCGGCGCCAGCGCTTCAATCGACTTCAGATCAAATGCCACGCGCTCCTCGCGGCGATTCATCCATGCCTCAACGTTAGAGCATCGGCCCGAAAAGTGGAATCCGATTTTCGGAGAAAGCCGATGCAAAACAAAGATCTATAGCATCGGACCGAATACGATATTCGGTCCGATGCTGTAGTTGAGGATGCCGACCGAGGGAACGCCTGGATTTCCGACGATGTCGCCAATAGCGGCCTCAGATCGAAATTCAGAGCGGCGGATTCCTCGCTCTTCGTAATCCATTGCCGGGCAGGCCAGATGCCAATCCTGCGAAGCTCGTAGAGCGAAGCAGGATGGCGGAAGGGGTGGGATTCGAACCCACGGTGGGCTTGCACCCACGGCGGTTTTCAAGACCGCTGCCTTAAACCACTCGGCCACCCTTCCGGCGCCCCGTCATTGCCGCTAGCCGCCGCTTTTTGCAAGCAGGATGCAGAGCGATCGCGGCAATCTTTGCTCTCTCCCAGAGACTTCTAGCATTTTCAATAGCTTGCGCGGACAGCTCCGATCGCTCGGCAAGCCTTGCCCGAGCGTTGCGCGCTTGTCACGCTCCACCGAAAAATGGCGACGGAATGGTGGCGGATTGACAGTTGCCGCATTTCCGACACCTTTATGCCCGCCCAAGGGCGCTGCTGGGTTTCCGTTGACGGTCATGCGTTCGCGCTGCCGCCGCTTAACGATCCCTTAATGGAATTGGTCGAAAACTGCGACCTTGCCACGCGAGTGGCTTGGGCGGCGCAGCGTTTTCGGCGCGACGAACAGGAATGCGGCATGATGCGAGGCACGAGCGCAGCGGCGGAGATTTCCTCTGTGGCCGAGTCCGGCGACGCCCCCCGCAGCTCATCCTCCTCCCTGTCTACGGCGACCCGCCTCGGCTGCGTCGTGCTGGCCGGCCTCTTCCTCGCCAACTGCGCCAATAATCAGGTTGCCCGCCGCGGCAAGTCGAAGGAGATCGGCGCCTTCCCGTCCTCGAAATACGGCCCCGCCAGTGCGCGCGTCGTCGAGGACGGCCAGCCGGTGCCGAAGGGCGGCGGCCGCGAGCTGATCGGCAACAGCTATACCGTCGCCGGCAAGCGCTACACTCCGTATCAGAAGCCGGTCGGCTACACCGCGGTCGGCACTGCCTCCTGGTATGGCGAAGCCTTCCATGGCCGCCGCACCGCCAATGGCGAGGTCTATGACCGCTACGGCATCAGCGCCGCGCACCCGACCATGCCGTTGCCGGCCTATGCCCGCGTCACCAACATGGCCAACAGCCGTTCGATGATCGTGCGCGTCAACGATCGCGGCCCGTTCCATAGCGGGCGCATCATGGACGTCTCGCAGAAGGCCGCCGACGCGCTCGCCTTCCGCCATCTCGGCACCGCCCGGATCAAGGTCGAGTATCTCGGCCAGGCCTCGCTCGCCGGCTCCGATGACCAGATGCTGCTCGCGTCGTTGCGCACCGACGGCTCGCCGGCCTCGATCCCGGGCCAGAGCAGCCGCACCATGATCGCCAGCGCCTCGTCGCAGGTCGATCTCGGCCGCTCCGCCGGTCCCGATCTCGACGACGAGGCCGCCAGGCCGGCTCCCGTACCGACGCCCGTCCGTACCGAACCCGCGCCAGCTCCGGTCGAGGCCCAGCCCGTCGTGCAGGCCTATGCCCCCGAGCAGCCGCGCACGATCACGATGCAGAGCCCGATCGTCGCCAGCGTCGCGACCTCGGCCCCCGCGGCGGGCGTCCCGGTCAGCGGCGTCCGCCTGCCGCCGTCCCGGCCCTTCGATCTCGGCGCCGCCGCCCATGCCGGCAAGCCGGTCCTGGGCTTGCGTCCGAATGTCGTGACGACGCCGATGCCGGTGCCGCGCACGGCCAGCCAGCCTGCCGCCACCGAGAAGGCGCCGGCGCTGCGTCTTGCCAAGGGCCAACCGCTGTCCGCCAGCGCGAAGCAGCAGTCGGTGGCGCGGAATTGATTTCGCTCCGGGCTTGACCGCCCGGCGGCGCGCATCATCTGATCTCGATATGACGCAAGGTCGATCAGGGATGGCGCGCGCCCACCACTCGCCGGTTCTTGGCGCAGCTCTCGCTCTCTTCGCGGTGCTCGTCCTGGCGCCCGGACTTGCCCGCGCCCAGGCGTTCCAATCGGCCGCGCCCTACGCGATCCTCGTCGATTCCGCCAGCGGCGCCGTACTCTACGAGAAGGCGGCCGACGAGCTGATGGTTCCGGCGAGCCTCGCCAAGCTCGCGACCGCCCTCGTCGCCTTCCAGGAGATCGCCGCCGGCAAGATGACGCTGGAGACCGAGATCTCGATCTCCGAGAATGCCTGGCGCAAGGGCGGCGGCGTCTCCGGCGGCTCGACCATGTTCGCGATCGTCCATAGCCGGGTAAAGCTCGGCGACATCCTGCAAGGGCTGATCGTGCAATCCGGCAACGATGCGGCGATCGCGCTGGCCGAGGCGGTGGCGGGCGACGAAGCCAGCTTCGCCAGGATCATGACCGAACGCGTCCGCGCGCTCGGCCTGCCCAAGTCGCAGTTCCGCAACGCGACCGGCATGGCCGATCCCGAGCAGAAGGTTACGGCACGCGAGCTCGCTTTCCTAGCCGACCACATTATCAAGACCTATCCGGAGCTCTACAAGATCTTCGGCCAGCGCGACTTCACCTGGAACAAGATCAAGCAGAGCAACCGCAACCCGCTGCTCGCCATGGATATCGGCGCCGACGGCCTCAAGACCGGCAATATCGACGAGACCGGCTACGGCCTCGTCGGCTCGGCCGTGCAGAAGGGCCAGCGGCTGATCGTCGTGCTCAACGGCCTGAAGAATGCGCGCGACCGCGCCGCCGAGGCCCGCAAACTGCTCGAATGGGGTTTCCGCTCCTTCGAGCAGCGGCAGGTCTTCGCCGAGGGCGAGAGCGTCGGTGAGGCCAGCGTCTTCGGCGGCGAGAAGGGGCGGGTCGCGCTCAAGGCGAAAGGGCCGGTCAACCTCTTGGTGCCGCGCGGCAGCAGCGAGCGCCTCGCCGCCCGCATCGTCTATCGCGGCCCCTTGCAGGCGCCGGTGGCGGAGGGCGCCGAGGTCGGTCGCCTGCTGGTGACGCGCGGCGAGATCAAGACGCTGGAGATCCCGCTCTACGCCGCCGAGTCGGTCGCAGCCGGCACGCTGCAGCAGCGGGCGCTCGATGCGCTGATGGAGGCCGCGACCGGCTGGGTCCGCAAGGCCCTCAAGCGGAGCTGAGCGTGGCTAAAGCGCAGGTGCGGCCCGCGGCGGGGCATTTCATCACGCTCGAAGGCGGGGAGGGGGCCGGCAAGTCGACCCTGGCCAAGGCGCTCGCGGCTCGTCTGGAGGCGCGCGGCCTTACCATCGAGCTGACGCGCGAGCCCGGCGGCTCGCCCAAGGCCGAGCGCATCCGCGCGGCCTTGCTTGCCGGCAGGATCAAGCCCTATGGCGCCTTCGCCGAGGCGCTGATGTTCCAGGCCGCCCGCATCGACCATGTCGACAGCCGCATCAGGCCGGCGCTCAAGCGCGGGGCCTGGGTGATCTGCGACCGCTTCATCGACTCCACCCGCGTCTATCAGGGCACGCTCGGCGAGATCGCCGCAGACAAGCTCACAGCGCTGGAAGCTGTCGCGATCGCCGGGCTGATGCCGGAATTGACCTTCATACTCGATCTCGCGCCGGAGACCGGCCTCGCCCGCGCCGCTCGCCGCCGCCGGCCGGGGGAGGCGACAGACCGTTTCGAAAGCGAAACGATCACCTACCATCGCCGCCTGCGTCAGGGCTTTCTCGACATCGCCGCCGCCGAGCCGCAGCGCTGTGTCGTGCTCGACGCCAGCCTTCCGCCGGAGGCGCTGGCGAATACCGCCTGGGAAGCGCTTTCCACCCGGCTGCCCTTGCCGCAGATTGCGCCGGCATGATCGAATCGAGCAACGAACCCGACCGCCTGCCCAACGCCCCGCATCCGCGCGAGACGCTGGCACTCATCGGCCACCAGCGCCAGGAGGACGCCCTCCTGACGGCGCTGCGCTCCGGCCGCATGCACCACGCCTGGCTGCTCGGCGGCCCCGAGGGCATCGGCAAGGCGAGCTTCGCCTATCGCGCCGCCCGTTTCATGCTGGCCGAGGGCGATCCGCTGCGCCGCGCCGAAGCCGCCCGCGACCTCGCCATGCCGGAAGCGGACGGGGCCACCCGCAAGATCGCGGCGCAGTCGCATCCGGACCTCCATCTCCTGCGCCGCATCGCCAAGCCCGACGGCAAGAGCTTCACCAGCAACATTCCGGTCGACCTGGTGCGCCGGATCATCGACCGTTTCGGCTCGAGCGCAGGCGAGGGCGGCTGGCGCATCGCCATCGTCGATTCCGCCGAGTATCTGGAACGTAACGCCGCCAACGCCTTGCTGAAGCTGCTGGAGGAGCCGCCGCCGCGCTGCCTCTTCCTGATCGTCGCGCACGCGCCCGGCCGCGTGCTGCCGACGATCCGTTCGCGCTGCCGGCTGCTCTCCTTCGAGCCGCTCGGCGAGGATGACGTCGCGCAGGCCGGCGCGATCGCGCTGGAGCGCATGCGCCTGCCCTATGACGCCTCGGCGCTCGGCCGCGCCGCAGCCTTGTCCGAGGGCTCGGTCAGGCGGGCGCTGACCTATGTCGATCCGGAAACGCTGGCGCTGGTCGAGGCGGTGCGGGCACGGCTCGATGCGCTGCCCTCGATCGACCTCACCGCGCTGCTGGCGCTCGGCGAGGATGTTGCGGGCCGGGCGGGCGAGGCCGATTTCGCCGTGATGATTGAAACGGTACAGGGCTGGCTCGGCGCGCATCTCCATGCGCATGCCGGCGCAGGCCCGGCCCGGCTTGCGCCCCTCGCGGAGGTGTGGGAGAGACTTGCACGCGCCGCGAACGAGGTCGAAACCTATAATCTCGATCGCCGCCCCCTCGTCATGTCGCTGTTTCACGATCTGTCGGAGGCGGTTTCCCGTTCGCGCGCGGCCTGAAACCCGTTTAAGACGACCGGACAGACCATGGCCTCGGCCCCGAAGTTCTATCTGACGACCGCGATCCACTACACCAACGGCCCGCCGCATATCGGCCACGCCTATGAGATGGTGTCCGCGGACGCGATCGCCCGCTTCAAGCGCCTCGACGGCTACGACGTCTTCGCCATGACCGGCACCGACGAGCACGGCCAGAAGGTGCAGCGCACCGCTGCGCAGAACGGGCTCTCCCCGAAGGATTTCGTCGACGGCATCGCCAAGCGCTTCGAGGAAATGGAGCAGCGGCTTGGCTGCTCATTCGACCGCTTCATCCGCACCACCGACGCCGACCATCTGCCCTCGACGCAGGAGCTCTGGCGCCGGATGGAGGCCAATGGCGACATCTATCTCGCCAAATATTCCGGCTGGTATTCGGTGCGGGACGAAGCCTTCTATGGCGAGGAGGAGACCACCCTCCAGCCCGACGGCACGCGCCTGGGCGGGCAGGGCACGCCGGTCGAATGGGTCGAGGAGGAGAGCTATTTCTTCCGCCTCAAGGCCTATCAGGACAGGCTGCTCGCGCTCTATCGCGACGTGCCGGACTTCGTCTCGCCGGAGACGCGCCGCAACGAGATCGTCTCCTTCGTCCAGGGCGGGCTCGAGGATCTCTCGATCAGCCGCACCACCTTCGACTGGGGGCTGCCGGTCCCGGGCGATCCGAAGCATGTGATGTATGTCTGGGTCGACGCACTCAACAACTACGTCACCGGCTGCGGCTTCCCCGACGAGAGCGATCCGCGCTGGCATTACTGGCCGGCCGATGTCCACATCATCGGCAAGGACATCGTGCGCTTCCACACGGTCTACTGGCCGGCCTTCCTGATGTCGGCGGGGCTGCCGCTGCCGAAGCGCGTCTTCGGCCACGGCTTCCTGCTGAACAAGGGCGCCAAGATGTCGAAATCGGTCGGCAACGTCGTCGACCCGTTCGCGCTCGCCGATATCTATGGCGTCGATCAGCTCCGCTATTTCTTCCTGCGCGAGGTCTCCTTCGGCCAGGACGGCAACTACAGCCATGAGGCGATCGTCGGGCGCATCAATGCCGACCTCGCCAACGATCTCGGCAATCTGGCGCAGCGCTCGCTGTCGATGATCGCCAAGAACTGCGAGGGCAGGGTACCGCCAGCCGGCACGCTGACCGAGGCTGACAGGGCGATGCTGGCGCAGGCCGACGGGCTGCTGGCGAAGACGCGCGCCGCCATGCAGGATTTCGCCCTGCACGTCGTGCTGGCCGATATCTGGGCCGTGGTCGCCGAGGCCAACCGCTATTTCGCCAATAACGAGCCGTGGAAGCTCTCGAAGAGCGATCCGGCCCGGCGCGATACGGTGCTCTGCGTCACGATCGAGACGATCCGGCAGGTCGCGATCCTGACCCAGCCGGTGATGCCGCAGGCGATGGCCAGGCTGCTCGATCTGCTGGCAGTTCCGGCTGAGGCTCGCGACTTCGCCGCGCTCGGCGAAGCCGGCCGCCTCAGCTCGGGCACGGCCTTGCCGGCGCCGAGCGCGGTCTTCCCGCGCTATGTCGAGCCGGAAGGCGGCGAGGCGGCCTGATGCTCATCGAAGAGCTCTCGCTTGCAGGCGACCCACATTCCCTTCCCCCCGCTTGCGGTGGGGAAGGGTCAGGGATGGGGGGCCGCAAAGCAGGGCGAGGGACCTCTTCCAAGAAAGCGCCAAGCGGCGCTGCCCCCCACCCAACCCTCCCCACCGCAAGCGGGGGGAGGGCTAAAGCGGCGACCGCGAGTTCCTCTTTCAAGCGATTCTTCCGATGCTGATCGATACGCATTGCCATCTCGATTTCCCGGACTTCGCCGAGGATATCGCGTCTTACGTCGGCCGCGCCGAAGCGGCCGGCGTCGGCCGGATGGTGACGATCTCGACCCGCGTCGGCCGCTTTGCCACCTATGCGGCTCTGGCCGAGCGCTTTCCTTCGGTCTGGTGCACGGTCGGCACGCACCCGCACGGCGCCCATGAGGAGCTCGACGTCACCGCCGGGCAGCTCGTCGAATTGTCGCGTCATCCGCGCTGCGTCGCCATCGGCGAGGCCGGGCTCGACTATCACTACGACAAGAGCCCGCGCGCAGCGCAGGAGCAGGGCCTGCGCACCCATATCGCCGCGGCGCGCGAGACCCAGCTGCCGCTGGTGATCCATTCGCGCGAGGCCGACGAGGACATGGCGGCGATCCTGCCCGAGGAGATGGGGAAGGGCGCCTTCCCCGCCATCCTGCACTGCTTCACGGCGGGCGAGATGCTGGCCCGCACCGGCGTCGAGCTCGGGCTCTATGTCTCGTTCTCCGGGATCCTGACCTTCAAGACCTCGCAGGCGCTGCGGGATATCGCCCGCGACATCCCGCTGGAGCGCCTGCTGGTCGAGACCGACGCGCCCTACCTCGCCCCGACGCCCTATCGCGGCAAGCGCAACGAACCGTCCTATGTCGTTGAAACTGCGAAGGTTCTTGCCGACGTCAAGGGCGTGTCCTTCGACGAGATCGCCCGGATCACGACCGAGAACGCCCGGCGCTGCTATTGGAAGATGGACCACGCCGCGCCTGTGGCGCAGGTGGCCTGAGGCAAGCCGCGCCGCATGAGCCTGACCGTCACCATCCTCGGCTGCGGCTCATCCGGCGGCGTGCCGCGGCCGGGTTCCGGCTGGGGTGCCTGCGATCCGGCTGAGCCGAAGAACCGGCGCCGGCGCTGCTCGATCCTGGTCGAGCGTCATAGCCCGGGCGGCACGACGAGCGTGCTGATCGACACCACGCCGGACCTGCGCGAGCAATTGCTCTCGGCCGAGATCAACCGGCTCGATGCGACGCTGTTCAGCCACGACCATGCCGACCACACCCATGGCATCGACGATCTGCGCGCGCTGGTCCTGCACATGCGCAAGCGCATCCCGGTCCATGCCGACGCCGTGACCGGCGCGACGCTGCGCCAGCGCTTCGCCTATCTGTTCGAGACGCCGCCCGGCAGCCTCTATCCACCGATCCTCGACCTGGAGCCGCTCGCAGCCGGCGAGCCGCTCGTGATCGACGGCGCCGGCGGACCGATCGAGGCGCTGCCGTTCCGGCTCGAGCACGGCCCGAACTATGACGCGCTCGGCTTCCGCTTCGGCGGCTTCGGCTATGCGCCCGATGTCAGCGCGATCCCGCCCGAGGCGATGGCGGCGATGAGCGGGCTCGACGTGCTGGTGCTCGACTGCCTGCGTGAATCGCCGCATCCCAGCCACTTCAATCTGGAGCAGTCGCTGGAGGCGATCGCGCAACTAAAACCGCGCCGCGCGATCCTGACCAACCTCCATGTCGATCTCGATTACCTTAGCCTGTCCAAGCGCTTGCCGGACAACATTGAACCGGCATTCGATGGGATGAAACTGACGATCGACGGATAGAAGGTTTCTCGGTCAGCGATGCGGGCCGGTGGTGCGGGCAATTCCGGGCGTCAACTTAAGTTCCATAATATGTCTTATGCGAATCGCGCTTGAGCTGCTGGAGCGCCTTCTCCGGCCCTCCACTGTCGTGTAGCCCGATTGGCCGTCGTTTAGCCCATATAATCGCGCGATGTAGCCCGATTAAACGTCGTATGGACTGTTGCGGCGTGTTTGGCGAGGCGCCGATTGCCTGAAAGCGGTCAAACTCCTTGTGCTCGATATTCAGCTCACCGGCTCGCATGGCATATGGGTATCAAGCAGCAGCCTCACGAAAGATGCTACGCGCCGAGTTCAGTTTCGGGCAGCGGCTCGTCAAAGCGTGCATCGACGCCAATCTTTCCTTTGAGTGCCCCAAAGCGCCGCTTGCCGGGTGGCGCGACCGGCACCAGACGCACCGCAGGCACGCCGCCGCGTGCAATGACCACGTCTCCACCTTCGAGGGCGTCCGCGATCAGCTTGGACAGGTTGGTCTTGGCGTTGCGAACCGAGAATTGAGCCATCGACATCTCCTTAGCTAGGGGTATGGCTAAGTGACTTTGCAGACTAAGAGCGTTCAGAGATCCAGCTGCAAGCTGACGCCCGCGCTATGTGTGCCGATGAGCACCGTACTGAAGCTCGAAGCCCAGACCTTACCGCGACCGGCACCCAGTTCGCCATCACCAGAGACATCTGTGGAATAGCTCGTATTTCCGAATTTCCGGAAATCTGGAATCATGGATTCAAGCGCAGATCCTTCACAACCGACGTGCAAACCGCAAAGATATTAGCATCGCGACAAGCGCCCCTACCGGCATTGCGAGTTCGACCAATATGGATGCTGAAGCATTTCGAGCGGCGCGACGGGATCTTGGTCTGACCGAGATCGAGTTCGGAAATGCGTTCGGCGTTTCGAGGCGAACAGTGCAGAACTGGTCCAAGAAGGGACCACCTCCTTACATCGCAGATCTGCTGCAACTGGTCCTTCTCATGCGCATTGTCGGGCCGGGACGCTCAGACGCCGTGCCATCAGTGGCCCCTGCCCTGGACACTCTTTTAACCTCGGCTGTTGCTGCAGGCTGGAATAAGGCCGCCGTCCTCGCGGCAGTCGACGCATGGGTGACGGCCAGACATGAGGACTAGTCGTTAACCATAATGAATGATGAACATCATCGTTAAAGTTTTAGAGGTTGAAAGCGCACAATGTGCGCTTCTATAATGTGGACATCGTCAATGGCCCGACGCCCCGCTGGCAGCTCACCAACTCGAAATAGCGAGCGTCCGATCCCAAGGGCCAAATGACAAACGCCTCGCCTGGCTGGCCGATTTAAGCCTCTACCGATCTTCTCGCCGTTCTTCAAAAGCCTGCGTAAGTCCCTTCAATGGAGGCGTGCATGCTCGCTCAGCGCCGTGTTGGTCGCTCGAAACGACGGTCTTCGATTCTCTCGCTCCAACGTAGAACGAGCGGCGGCCGCCATGGTCGCGACCTTGTCGTTCTGCGCGAGATGAACAGAACGAGGGTGCATATGATCACACCGTCCGCCGATCTCATTGATGATGACTTCGACGAGCTCGACTGCAGCGCCGAGGTTCTGTTGCAGCTGGCAAACCAGCTCTGATCGCAGATTCTTGTGCGGAATAGCGCTCGTTTTGCGCGCCGCCTAACTGCCCCGCCTTCGCTTTGAACCAAACGAGCGCCGGTCCGCGCGCCCGGAGGAATCGTCATGTCTCGAACGATGTCCAAATCGCCCTCTCCTGCCCCCTCAATCGCGGCCCGCCCTGATCTCCTGGCGAGAGCCTACCTCGACATGCTGGCGCGCGAGGAAGGCGCCATGGTGAAACCGATGCTGCGCAGCAATCAGGCCGATGCCATCGAGCACCTCTTGGATGATCTGGATGGTGGAAGCACGGACAACAACCGGCTCGTTCTGCGTCCTGATCTTGCAGCCGTCGCTGTCCTGGTGGCGAGAGCAATCGAGGCAGAACCAGGGCTGGCCCGACGGCTGCGCCGCGAAGCCCCCATTGTCATCCTGGCAACGCACGCACCGGACACGGTCCAGATGGCCGAGGACGTCATCACGCGTTGTGCGCTGGCGACCAATGCGCGGGTGTTAGGACCTCAGAGCAACCTGCAATCAACTCATCGAGACGGTGCCGTTCTGCTCGTGGCCCGCGATGGGACGAGCAAGGACGACCGGCCCGAGAAAGGCAATCAGGCCGTCTCCTCCGCGCTTCACCTTCGCCTGCCGATCATCGGCATTGCGCCGGATCCGGCTCGACACCTTCCGCACGCTCTCCAGCGAACCGTCGAACACAAACTCGCTTTGCCCGGGTTCGATACAAGCGCGCTGACGCTCGTCATCGAGGCCGTCGCGGGGACGACGCCGACAAAGACACTCGATCCCGACCTCGTTCGCCTGATCGAGTTCGAAGATCTACCGCTCGCGATCCGCTCCTATCGGACCGCGGATCAATGCATCGAAGCGCTCGACGAGATCGTGCGCAGGAAGGGTGAACACCTCGGCCCCGGCCCCTCGCTGGAGGAGCTTGAAGGCTACGGCAAGGCAAAGGACTGGGGACTGGAGTTGGCCAAGGACCTGGCTGACTTCAAGGCCGGGCGTCTCGCATGGGAGGACGTCGATCACAAGGGTCTCTTGCTCTCAGGACCTCCTGGCGTCGGCAAGACCCAATTTGCGCGCGCTCTCGCCAAGACGGCCCGCGTCCCCCTAGTCGCGACGTCCGTCGCGCAATGGAACAGCGCCAGTTATCTGTCCGGCACCCTCCAGGCGATCCGTCACGCCTTTGCTCAGGCGCGTCGCCAGGCACCCTCCATTTTGTTTATCGACGAGATCGATGGAATTTCGGATCGAGCGCAGCTCCGTGGTGACTACGTCGAGTACTGGAGCCAGATCGTCAATCTGCTTTTGGAACTGCTTGCCGGTGTCGAGGAGCGGCCCGGTGTCGTGGTGATCGCTGCAACGAACCACCCGGACAAGATAGACGCCGCCATCAAACGCGCCGGTCGCCTCGATCGGGAGATCGTCATCGAGAAGCCGGATGTTCAAACGCTGGCTCGAATCCTCCGATATTATCTCGGACCTGAACTGTTGGCCGGCATCGATCTGATGCAGCTGGCCATCGCCAGCCAGGGCGCCACCGGCGCCGACGTTGAGGCTATCGTCCGCCGGGCCAAGGGGGCGGCCCGGCGCGAGAGGCGTCAGCTCGGAATATCGGACCTGCTGAGCGAGATCAGGAATGGGCAGCCATCCATTTCGCCAGAGCACCGCCGGCGCATCGCCGTTCATGAAGCCGGTCATGCCGTCGTGGCCCGGGAGCTGCGCACGGGAGAGATTCTTGGCCTTTCGGTTCACGATCTCGGCGGCACGCTGCATATCGAAAACAACATCGCGGGCACCGCGACGTTGGCGCGCCTCAAAGATGAGATGGCGGTGCTACTCGCAGGGCGAGCTGCCGAAAGACTCGTGATCGGGGAGCCCAGCATCGGCTCGGGTATGCTCGCAACCTCCGATATCGGACGCGCCACGGGCCTCGCCTGCGCGATCGAAGCACGCTGCGGTATGGGTCAATTCGGCAGCGTCTACATCGAGACCGCGAATGATTTTGCCAACATCCCTGGGTTGCTCACCGCCGTCCGGAAGCAGCTCGACCAAGCCGAGGAGAGAGCAACGCATATCCTGGTCGATCGCATGGCAACGTTGCGAACCGTCGCGGACGAGCTCGAACGGCGTGGATATCTCTCGGGCGATCAAATCGAGCAGGTCATTGGCGATGGTGATGCCCAAGCGAAAGCCGCTCCGCCGGCCGATGGCGCCGTAGCGGATCGGCGTTTCGGGAGCTCGCCGTGATCCACCCTGACCGTGACCCGCCCAACGACGAGCAGGCTGACGCCGAGATGGAAATTCAATGCTTCCTCGAAGCCACTGATGAGCTCGCAGCACTCTTGGAAATGGAGCGCGGTGCAATCATCGGGGCGCTCACGATCGTCATTCAGAAGCAAGCAGAGCTCGAACGGCTGAAACGCCTGGTCACGGCGCCGGTGCGATCCCGAGCCCGCTGAGCGGGATCCTGAGGCCGCCTGCCGAAACACATGGGGCGTGACCATCGCCTTGCAACCGAGAGGAACGCCACGATGCGCCTGTTAGTGCTTTCGGACATTCACCTGGAGTTCGGGCCGTTCGCGCTTCCGGAAGATCTGGGAGAGTTCGACGCTGCCGTTTTCGCTGGCGACATCGGCCGACCGATCACATCAGCAATCAGATGGATTGAGCAGCAGACGGAGGGCCCTCTTAAGGGCCGTCCGACGATCTTTGTGCCGGGCAATCACGAATTCTACTACGATGAGATCTATTCCGCCGTGCGCGCCGGTCGCGGACTGGCAGAACAGTGTGGAATTCATATGCTGGCGCCCGGCTGCGTTGTGGTTGACGGCGTGCGCTTTATCGGAGCCACTTTGTGGACCGACTTCAATCTGTTCGGGAAGTCACGGGCCGCCCGTTTGGCTGCTCGACACGCGATGAACGACCACCGTTTGATCCACATCTTCGACGGCAGCAGGAAGGCTTTCACCCCGGAGCATGCCGTCGCAACTCACCGAAGCGAGCTGGCTTACATCGCGACGCAGCTCAGCGAACCTTTTGCTGGCGCGACAGTGGTCGTCAGCCATCACGCCCCCCACCCCGGGTCAGTCCAGCCAAAATTCCGTGGTGACCATTTGGCACCGGCCTATTGCTCGGATCTGTCGGCGCTCATCGAGCAGTATCAGCCCGCACTCTGGATCCATGGGCACGATCATGGTTCCCACGACTATCGCGTCGGCCAGACGCGCATCCTTTCCAATCAAGCCGGTTACCCCAGGGGCAGTGGGTACAGGGAAAATCCGAACTTCAATCCTCGGCTCATCGTCGAGGTCGTGGGCTCTGCCTGAACCGGGAGCGTCGCAGGGCCCATTGTAACGGATCCGCCATCATCGCTGTGGGCCGGGCACCGCCCTCCGATTGGATGACGCTCCTCGCCCCGCTGCGCAAGCTCGAACTCCATCAAAAACAGGATCGGGTGGAAATGCAGACACTGATGGAAAAGCTCCGGTCTGCTCAGATCGACCTGCGCCGCCTTCGCGAAGGATGGCGCCCTACTGAGGCTGATCTCAGAGATGCCGTCGGGCTTGAGGAATGGATCCCGGGCGTCGACGCTCAGAACGGTCTTACGATCCTGATCGGTGAGTCGATCGCTCATCCAATTCTCGGCAATCGCTCCATCACGACCAGCCCAGTTCTCTGGATCAGTGACGACCGAACAATCGCGCGCACGCTGAGCCGCTGGTATCGACTCGGGCGGTGCGGATTGCCGACAGCCGACGAACCTTCGTCGGGCCCGCAATTTTAGAAGGTGATGTTCACTCCCAGAGAGCTGGAGGTCGCGGCGAGCGCGGTCGTGAGGTTGTTCCGAAAATGGGATCTCCCCGATGGAATCGCATGTCAGATCTTGGGCAATCTCGCTTCCGAAACCTACTCTGCATGGCAGCGCTCCGAGTTCGGCCAGATCGATCAGGACGTGGGAATCCGGCTGTCACTGCTGATTGGCATCCACAAATGCCTTCGCACGCTCTTCAAGGACCCAGAGCGGGGCTATGCCTGGATAAGAATTGCTAATTCCGCCTTCAATCACCTGCCTCCGCTGGAAGTCATGGCCAAAGGAGACATCGCCTCGCTCGCCTACGTTCGAGCGCGCCTTGAAACCATGATGACTGACGTGTCGTCGTGGTGACGAAAGCGTAGAACGCCGGGGATCGAAAATCGATTGATTCCAGTTTGCTATCAGGCGCTTCGCCATTCATCTCAGAACCGGCGTAATGGCTGACCACGCAACACGATTTTCAAGCGAGCTATCGAGAGATGGTGGCAAGGTCGGTTGACCCGCCAATAACCGTGAAAGATCCGGCTTGCCTTCCACGAACCAAATTGCGGCCACAGCTGGGCAAAAAGACCGAAATCAGCCGCCAAAAGGGACCAAATCATCAAGATCCTGACCGATGTTAATGTGCCTTCAAAACCGCTGTTCAAGCGCGTTTCAAGGATCTCGATCTGTGGCCGCGGAGCAGCACAGTGAGACCGCTGTAAGATATTGATAACGCACAGAATTATGCCCATCTCGTTAGGATATTTGAGCCGACCTTGAACGTGAATGGCAAGGACTAATTCCATTGAATGCAAGGAATGGCCACGCATACCTCGTAGCGGCGGCTCGAAGGCCTGAGCGGAAGCAATTTTTTGAAGGATAAGTACTGCTCAAATAAGAACTGAGAATTGGATCCTTCAGTTCATGAATCAATGCTCGAATTTGAGAGACATGGAAGGGATCGACCTAGCTCAAATTTGCGCGAATCAAGAAGCCCATATAAAATCCATGCACTGAACGCTGATTCTGAAGGATTGAATTGATCCGAGGAACGCGGTGAAGGGGGCTCACAACACCCTCCACCGCGCTGGCCTAGGATAGCCACAGAGCGATGACGTTCTTCGCAGAGGTGGCTTTCGTCACAACAAGCAAGCTGGGAGAACCCAAAATGACGAAACCATAGAGATCAAAATCTCTAGCGCTCGGCGAACAAAGCTCGGTCCTTTTGAAGGGCGGAATTCACCACGCTTCGCGCCGAATCATACACAAGCCTCACGGAATCTCAACCGATTTACGATCGGAGGAGCGATGGAACACGCCTGTAATCTGGACGAAGCATCGAAGCCCAACGCTCAAGATGAAGCCAGGACAAAAAAGAGAGCGCGGAGGGTAATAAAGTCCCCTCTCCCATGGCTCCATCCAGTCGAAGACCCCCGAGAGCTATTTGATTACGACGAGATGTACGTCGCTATTGCATCTCCCGATCGCTTCGTTCCCCCGAGCAGATTGAGAGTGGAATTCGGCTACAACGACACAGTCAATTTCGTTTAAGTCCAGCCGAAATAAATCAAATATAACCAAAAAAGACGTTCCGAGCGGCAACTCGGAACGTCTTCAATAGATGCCGCTCCACTCCACGTAAGGGCGACGAGCGGCTTTCAGAACCCGGCATCCGCCGGCCCGTCACTGGTAATCCAGCGACGATGTGATGCTGCGCGCGATTGCTGCACCTTGCAAGTGCCAATTCAACCGCATCGCGTCGCGCTGGCGTGCCTCAACCGCGTACGTCAGCAATGTCCGATGACCATCACGATCACGTTTCGCCGCACATCTATCCCGTCCGGTACCGCGAGCACGCGTGCGGGCGGATTGAGTCCGACCCCATCACACCCCGCAAGTCGCCGCCTCTGCCTCTCCAAGAGTCGAAGAGCCCGGCGGAGAAGCGCGCCCGTCGCCGCAATCCACGCCACGAATTGATCCGCGGGTCCGAGGTTCGCAAAATCCGCCACCGCGGCCGGACAGGATATGCGGGCGACGTTCCCATGACGCGCCTGCGCGGAAAAGTCGTCTCCGGCGACAGCTGTCTCGAATTCGATTTTGCGCTCGCGACCGACGCGCAGGACGACGACATCGTCAACATGATCGCCCAGCCTTTCGAGCTTCAAATCAACCTGGAACGTCGTCGGACTTCGTGGACGCCAGACTTCCTTATCGAGCGCCGGGCGGGCCCGCGAGAACTCGTGGAAGTGAAGCCACTTGCCAAGATCCGTTCCGCCGACCCAGACAAGAACGCCGAAGCGAGGGCGCGGCTCGATGCATGCCGGGTGGCAGCTGAAGAAGCGGGATACCTCTTCCGGCTCGTAACCGAGCAGGAGATTCGGATCGAGCCGATGCTCTACAATGCACGGCTGATCCACCGGCATAACGGCCCCTTCGCTGATAATGCACTGCTGCTGAAGGCTGTTCTCGCCTTCGGGACACTGGGACCCTGCCCCACGGTCTCCGATCTGGGCGCGGTCGTTGGCCAACCGTCCGCGGCGATCGAGCTCGCGATCCGACTCGACCGTCTAGGTCACCTCCGGCTCGACAGGACGAGGCGGATCGGCCGCAGCACCGTCTTCGAGCTGGTTGGCGCGTCCGCGGAGGTGAAACGATGACGGCGCATATCGCACCGCCGCGCCTCAACCCGGGAAGCAAGGTCCGAATCTTTGGTCGCTGCTATATCGTCGGCGAAACGACGGCCAACGGCCGGATCTTCACGGCAGCCGATGACGGAAGCGAGATGATGCTGAGCTTCGGGCGACAGCTCGAAATGATGCGGCGCGAGCAGCTGACGACCGACGCGCGATATTCCGCCCTCTCGACCGATGTTCTGGCGAACTTGCAGCGCGATTGGGGGAGCTTTTCGGAGTCTCAGAAACTCACCGCAACGGCGCGCCACGCCTTCGTTCGCGCGATTTTCGACTTGCCCCTGGCTCACAGGGACAAGAGCGCGATCGTCCTGCCCGTTCTTCAAAGCGCAGCGGACAAAGAGCCGAGCAATCTGATCGAGGTGCCTAACTTCCGGACTGCCAGGGATTGGTATCTGCGTTGGGTGGCGGCTGGTTGCGATGTGCGGGCCCTCGTTCCGAACCTCGCGGCGCGTGGAGATCACGAGGCTCGCTACGAGCCGTGGATCTACGAAGAGATCAACAAGGCGATCGATCAAACTTATGCGTCCCCGTTCAAGAACAGCGTCCGCCAGGCCCTGCTGCGCGCACGCACTCTCATTCGAATCCGCGCCGCCGACGAGCGACTTGTTCTGCCCGGAACCAGCAAGGAGGTGATCGGACGTAAGGTCGTGGAATCCGTCCTCGCCAAGCGCGGGACATGGGAGATCCTGGTCAAACGCGAAGGGCGGGCGGAAGCGGAGCGGCTTATGCGCCTGACGGGGGCTGGCCCCACGGGGGAGTATCCGCTTGCAGAGGTCGAGGCCGACCATACACCGCTCGACGTCATGGTCATCGAAGGAGGCGTCGTTCTCGGAAGGCCTTGGCTCACCATGCTCATCGATCGCTTCTCGCAGATGGTGCTGGGCTTCTCGATTTCCTTCGTTCCACCGTCTTGGGTCTCGGTCATGGAGGCTCTGCGACATGCCGTCCTGCCCAAGGACGAGGAACTTCAGCGCTGGGCGGAGTACGACGGAGAGCCATTCCAGTTCGACTGGCCATGCTTCGGGGCGCCCGACGTCCTCATCGTCGATCAGGGATCTGAATTTCTCTCGGCTTCGATGGCCGCGACCGAAGCAGCCCTCAACATGAGGCTTCTCCAGCTGCCGAAAGCCAGCGGCGACAAGAAGGGCACGATCGAGGGGCAGTTTCACCGCCTCAATCGCGAACGCATGCATAGTCTGAACGGAACGACGTTCTCGAACCCTCAGAAACGCGGCAAATACAAATCACAGGGCGAAGCGATCTTCTCACTCAACGATGTTCGCTACGTCGTCATCAGATGGGTGGTCGATACACATAACCGCACTCCAAATTCCAGGACCAACAAGATTCCTGCCGAGCTGTGGCGGAAGGGGATGGACGAGGTCGGCCAGAAACCGGCGCCGCCCAAGGAACTCATCGCCCCGCTCGTCGGAAAGGTCGTTTCCTGTAAGCTGCGCCGGGAGGGCGTCCGCCACAAAAATCTGCGTTGGAACTCTAACGCTTTCCGCGCTCTGCGAGAAAGGATCGGACGGTCTTCTGACGTCCTGATCCGCATCGATCCTAAGGATCTCCGAAAGGCCTACGTCCTCGATCCAGACACACATGCTTGGATCGAAGGCGACCTGATGGCCGAGCGCTCGATCGAAAACATGACGCTCGGCCAGTACGAGTTTCTCAAGGAGAGAACTGACGATGCACGGGTCGTCGATGAGGACTACGAGCTAAAGCTCGCGCGCGGCAGCCAAGCTCAGTTCGATTTTGTCGAAAAGCGCCGGTGCCAGAACGGCGTCATTCCGAAGCCGATCGCGGCCTTCATCACGGAAGGTTCCCGGGCGGTCGAGCACATTCATGGTGAACGCCACGATCAACAAGCCAGTGCGCAGGCGGTTGGAAGCCACAATCTCGATGGGCCCGTTCTTTCACCTGCTCCGGATCCGAACGGCCCATATCGCGATGCCGTGCTGCGGCCCGTCGACCCGTATCCAAAGCGGGATGAGACAGGGCGCTATCCCGGCGAGTGGCAGGCCCCTCCCCCCGTCGCGCTTCCGGTGCCTGCCGCATTGCCGGAACCAGATGTGTGGCCCCTGCCATCTCCCCAAACCTATGTCGGCCGACGTCGCCGATGACCAACTCGAAAGCCCCCTCCTCCATGCAGCCCCTTATTGAGCGCGCCACCGCGAGGCCTTTGCGATCCCACCACTGGAGCGATGCTTCCGTTTCCCAGCGTCTCAGCCACATCGGAAAGTTCGTCGCCGTGACGCCCAGCCTTCAGAGCTCGATCTCCTTTATCCAGACGTTGATGGCCAGCCATCTCACTGCCCCTGAAGGCGAAATCGCATTCCTGCTCGGGGAAACCCGCGCCGGCAAGACGACGGCGATCAACGAGGTGATCGCGGAAACGGCAGAAGAGACCGGCGGCCAGATCGTGAGCCGGATACTTGATGACCAGCGCGATTCAGAGGCGATGGTCTCGGTCCTGGTGAAGACTCCGAACGGGTGGGAGCGTCCCATCGTGAAGATATTCGTTCCCAAGGCGCCCACATTCAAAGCCCTACTGAACGACGTGTTGCTCGCCTTCGACATCAAACTCCCGAGATCCGCGACGTTCGCGGAGCGGCAATTGGCCCTCGGCCGCCAATTGAAGGGCCAGGCGACCCGCCTCGTGGTATTCGACGATACCCAGCACATCTGCGAGCAGGGAAAAACCTCCGCAGCCTACGAGGGAGCGGACGTCTTCAAGGTCCTGGCCAAGACGGGCCAGGCTCAGGTTCTGTGTGTCGGCCTTGAACACACCATCGAGATCAAGGACGCCAATCCTCAGGCCGAGTGGCTCGGCGGCGAAGTGCATGTCGTCAAACCACACGACATTACGGCAGAGCGGAGCTCGTCGCTTGCAACCTATTGCGCGACCCTGAACAAGGAATTGCCTTTTGATACACCAAGTGCCCTTGGGGAGCCCGACGTCTTTCTGCCGCTCGGCACGTATTGCGATGGTTATGAAGGCCGCATCGCCACGATCGTGCGCTTGGCGGCGCGCTATGCGATCGCGCGCAATCTGCCCTGCCTCAACCGCGTGGTCTTCGAAAACTACCTGCGCGACAAACTCCAGATAGCCGATCAGGAGAATCCATTCCGGATGACCGCTGAGGATCTGGAAACGCTCCCGGCTCTGGTGGCCGCGGCTCGCAAGGATCGCATCGTCAGCGCCGAAAAGCGGCGTTCACAGGGGAAGCGAAACCGGACCGCGTTCGGAGCCCGCGGCCGGTGAGCTCAACTGATCAGTTGTCGTGGGCGCCACCGCGCTGGACACCACTTCTGCGCTCCGAGGAGCCGGCTCACGGCTTATACCTTCGTCTGTGCGACACCAATGGTCTCGCCAGGAGCGCCATAATGCGAACCCTGACCGGAGTGCGTTGCGAGAGGGTTTGGAACGGCCGTGATCTGCATGCGCTCGCCGAGATCTCCAAATGCCCGATAACTGACCTCGAACGAAGCGCTTTCCGGGGCGGCTCAGGCCGAGCGATCCGCGTGCGCGAGCACGTCCTTGACGCCAGAGACGATCTTTTGAAGTCGCCGCGAAGGTCGTGCCCTGACTGCCTCAACGAGTCTCATCATCATCGCTTCTGGTGGGATCTCGCCTTCATCGCCACCTGCCCCCGGCATCTGCGACGGCTAGCCTCGCATTGCAGCTGCGGACGACCTCTCAGCTGGAAGGACGGTCTGCTCGCGCGATGCTTCGCATGCGACCACGGTGACGTCGCTGCGGTAGCGGTTGAAGAAGCCGACAGCGATGTAGTCGAACTCGACCGCTGGTTTCTTGCGCAGCTCGGCGTTGGCGATCATTCCGCGAGTCCGCCAGCGCTCCACGGCTTACAGCTTCGCCAGGCAATTCAGGTCATCGAGCGGACCGCCGTGCTCGACCTCTTGGGGTACGATGACCCGAATGCGGGGCTCTACGATCTTCATATGGATGCCGCCAAGGCACGAGCTCACGGCTTTCGCCTGATATGCGAGGGGCGCCTCGAGGCGCTTCTCGACCGTGTTCATGCCGGCAATGTAGGCGACTGGATCAAGCGTATTCGCGATAGCATGGTCCGCTAGACGCGCCCGCTCGCCTAAGGGTCATGAGGGACAGACACTATGATAATCTCTGGACGTGCGTCGGATGACGAGCCGAGCGGCAGCGATGGCCTGGATCTACTTGGCTGAAGGCTCGCTGAGGATCCAATCCGGAAACAGCACCTCGCGCAATCGGCCGATCGCGCTACGACGTCCCCATTCCTTGGCACTTTCTGCCCTCATCTTCTCTTGGGCTCTTTGAAGGGCGTTCTGCATCGAATTGCGCTCAAGAAGGTGCGGCTGCCAATGCTCGATTGCCTTGCGCACGAGTGTCAGCGCTCGATGGCCGCCGTTGGAATCGAAGTCGTTCGCGATGGAAATCAGCTTGGGGTGACCAGAACCTGTGACCACTCCGGCTTCCAACGAAATCAGGAGCCTCACCAGTGAAAGGATGCAGGCCGAGCCGCTGTTCGGCCCAAACGGTGGCAGAGCCGCCTGTTCGGCGGCCTCGTTGAGCATGTCGTATGGGTCCGGCAGGCCCGGCATATGGTAATATCCACCTTGATAGGTCTTTACCCATCGCTCCTTGAAATCATCGGCCCATCGCCTCGGCCGCGCACGAGCCGCCGCCTCTGCAATCGTGACGATGCTTGAATCCCAAGGCTCCTCTCGCTCAGCGTTGTATGTCCACGCTCGCAGCCGAAAACCCCCGTCAGCTTCGCATTCCGCTATCACCTCGCTATCGACCGAGAACAACAAGCCGCCCTGGTCTGCGATGATATCTCGAACGGAGGCTCGCATCGGTCCGGTCGGGTCGAAGTTCCGCATCACCCAGAGGAGAGCCGTTCCCATCCGATCGTAGAAGGCCCGCCGGCCATTGATCCCATGCAGCGTGATGGTGGCGAGTTGGGCCTCGAGGACGACCTTCTTGCCTTCACATTCAAACTGAATGTCGGGAAAGCGGCCGAAAGGGAACTCGGAGCGCATTTCGTCAGTCGGGCGTTCGTAAGCTCCGAGGGTAACCGAACCAACGTTTGGATCGGCCTCCGCAAGCCGCGCAAGCAAAGCAACCAGGTTCTTATGTGCCTCGCCTTCCTGCCGGCCATGGAAAATTCGCGCGTTGATCTGGTCGGGGGTCAGCTTCCGTTTGACTTCCAGCGGGCATTCATACGCCCCGCGTGGCAAGTGCGACCAAAAGTACCGCGTCCCATTGAAAACGGGAGCATGCGGATAAAGCTGCTGTCCACACGCCGGGCAGGTGAACTTTAGCGGGCGACGTGTTCTCGTGCTGAGGTGGGCAGTCGCCTGGAGACGAACTGTCGAGCTTGGATCCTCCATCATCTCGGCGATGTCGGAGGCCGAGATCTTCACGTGGCGCTCGACGTCGATCGCGTAGGGAATGAGAAGCGGGCGCATCGCTGGATCCTGCCCTGATCGTGTTCTCTCGAATCAATAACCACACAATTTGTGACGGCCATTTCACCTGCTGTGTCAGTGGCCGTCCACCAGCGTAGACCGCTCGGCGTTATCTATTTCTATGATTCTAGAAATACGAATTGACTCGATGCGACGCCCGCGCCAAACTCCCTTCATGATCACGACACAGAACGCTGCTGCTCAACTCGAAGCCCTCGGCAATCCGACGCGGCTTTCGCTCTACCGTCTTCTTGTTAGGGCCGGACATGAGGGGTTGTCGGTCGGCCAGTGCCAGCAGCGGCTGGAGGTCGCGGCTTCGACGCTCTCCCATCACGTGAAAGCGCTCGTCATCGTCGGTCTGATAAGTCAGGAACGCGACGGCACGAGCCTCATCTGCCGCGCCAACTATGACCGGATGAATGCCCTCGTCGAGTTTCTCGTCGCCGAGTGCTGCGTCGACAGCCAGTGTGTCTCCAAACAAAGCGCAGCGTGAGTTGCCATGCCTACTATTTCGATATTTCTAGAATGACAGCGGGAGATGAAGATGGCAGTGAAGAGCGTCGCTATCATCGGAGCAGGGCCAGTTGGACTTGCTGCAGCTGCTCATGCGCTGGAACGTGACCTATCTCCCGTAATCCTGGAGCGCGGTCCGGCGGTCGGGCATGCCATCCGGCAATGGGCTCACGTCCCGATGTTCTCGCCCTGGGCGTTCAACATCGACAAGGCGGCGGAGCGCCTCCTCAAGGTGTCGGGCTGGACGCAGCCCGATCCCGATCGTTATCCGACGGGCGGTGACCTGATTTCGCATTACGTCGCCCCTCTTGCTGAACGGCTGCGGGATCGGATCAAGCTCAATGCCGAGGTGATCTCTGTCTCCCGGGCGGGCTTCGACAAGGCCAAGACGGATGGACGCGAGGATGCGCCATTGCTGGTGCGCTATCGCGACGGCGGTGCGCCCGCGGGCTTGGCCGTCGATGCCGTCATCGATGCGTCCGGCACCTGGTTCTCGCCGAACCCGGCTGGGGTTGGCGGCTTGCCGGCAATCGGCGAGATCGAAGCGAGCGAGCAGATTGCCTACGGGATGCCGAACATCTCCGGAGCGGCTCGATCGCGTTATGCAGGGAAACAGGTCGCGGTGCTCGGCGGAGGCCATTCGGCCATCGGCACCCTCATCGCGCTATCCGAGCTTCAGGCCGAGAATCCCGCGACCAAGATCACCTGGCTCTATCGGGGGCCGATCCTGGCGAAGGCATTCGGTGGCGGCGCCGCCGACCAGCTCTCCGCCCGCGGCGAACTCGGTCTCCAGATCGCGGATCTCGTCAAGCAGGGCCGCATCAGGACCCATACCGGCTTTCGGCTGGAACAGATCGAGCGAGATGCCGCCGGTCTGCGCCTAATCTCAAGCGACGAAAGCAATCAGGCCGTCACCGTCGACGAACTCATCGTCGCGACCGGTTTCCGCCCAGAACTGGCTCTGCTGCGCGAGCTGCGCGTCGAGCTCGATCCCGCGCTCGAATGTCCGCCAAGCCTGGCGCCGCTGATCGATCCCAACGTCCACTCCTGCGGAACGGTGCGTCCGCACGGTGCCGCCGAGCTCGCCCATCCGGAGGCGGGCTTCTACATCGCCGGCATGAAGTCCTATGGCCGAGCGCCAACCTTCCTGCTCGCGACGGGGCATGAACAAGTCCGCTCGATCGTGGCAGAACTCGCCGGCGATCACGCCGCGGCCCGGCGCGTTGAGCTCGTCTTGCCCGAGACCGGAGTTTGCAGCGCGACGCCCGGCGGGCCGGCGGCTTCGACATCGAGCTGCTGTGGAGGCCCCGCGCCTGCGGCCGTCGATGCCTGCTGCGCCGATGACGCGGTCGCCAAGCAATCCGGGAAGGCAGGATGCGGATGCTCGTCCAGCTCCCACGAAACCACCCGTGAGGCGGCCGAAGCCTGATGTCCAGTCTGTCGCTGCCTATACCCGCTCCCACCGGCGGGCGCGGTCTCGCGTTGATCACGGCGCTCGGCGTCACACAGGTCGCTGGTTATGGCGGCCTGTACTACGCCTTCGCCGTACTGGCTCCGAAGATGACCGAAAGCTTCGGCTGGTCCCCGGAGTGGACATATGGCGGGTTCGCTGCGGGGCTGCTGATCGGCGGACTTGTCGCGCCCGTTGCTGGGCGATTGATTGATCATTACGGCACCCGGCTGATGATGACCCTCGGGTCGGTGCTTGCCGGCCTCTCGCTTCTCGGCTTGGCGGAGGCGCGCGGTCCGGTTGGCTATTTCGCGGCCATGATCGCCCTGGAGATCGTTTCGACCCTCGTCCTCTATGATGCAGCTTTCACGGCGCTGACGCAGGCGCGCGGTCCAGGCGCAAGGCGCGCGATTAGCCAGCTGACCTTGATCGGGGGCTTTGCGTCGACACTGTTCTGGCCCTTGACCACCGCTCTGCTGCATTCCTTCGACTGGCGCGATATCTATCGGATTTATGCAGTGCTTCAGATCGCCCTATGCGCGCCGCTGCACTGCCTGCTGTTGCCGGACCCGGCTCACCGTGCAGCGAACCCTGTCTCATCCGCCAGCAACGCCGATGCCGCATTCGCGGGCTACCTTGAGGGAAATGCCCGACGCAACGCCTTCGCACTTCTGGCGCTATCCTTCTCGCTTCAGGGCTTCGTCGTCTCGGCCATGTCGGTCCATATGCTGACAATGCTGCAAGGGCTGGGGCTGAGCGCGGCTGTCGCTGTCAGCATCGGTGCGATGGTCGGTCCCTCCCAGGTTGCCGGGCGCCTGATCGAAATGTTGTTCGGAACCTCGATCGATCCGGTCACGACCGCCTGGACCTCGGCAGCATTGATGCCAATTGGATTTGTCCTGTTGACGATCGGCGGCACAACCGCCGCACTCGCAGGTCTTTTCGCCATCGCATACGGCATCAGCATGGGCTTGAGCTCGATCGTGCGCGGGACCGTTCCGCTGAAGCTCTTCGGTCCCGCCGGCTATGGGGCGATGCTGGGTAAACTCTCCGCACCTGGGCTTGTCGTAAAAGCTGCCGCGCCTCTCCTCTTCGCCATGCTGCTCAAACGGGCCGGATTGATGCCGAGCACGTTGCTTCTGGTTGCCCTCTCCGGCCTGGCGGCGGCTGCGATGTACGTCCTGGCGCGCAAGCTGCGCTGAACTCCGCTCCGAATATCAAGGAGAACCTCATGCCATTGCGTGAGCTGACCGATCTTTCCTCGCTTCCAGCCCTCAAGCCCGAGTTCGTGATGAGGCGGCCGGCTGAAGGGCTGCCCGACCCGTTCGGTCACCCGCCGCGCATCCTATTGCTCTACGGCTCCCTCCGCGAACGCTCGTTCTCTCGGCTTGCCGTGGAGGAGGCCGCGCGCCTTCTGACGCTGTTCGGAGCCGAGACGCGCATCTTTGACCCATCCGACCTCCCGCTGCCAGACCAGGTCAAAGGCGACGACCACGCTGCGGTCCGGGAATTGCGCGAGCACGCGCTCTGGTCGGAAGGTCAGGTTTGGTGCAGCCCCGAACGCCACGGGCAGATCACCGGCGTGATGAAAGCGCAGATCGATCATCTGCCGCTGGAGATGGGCGGCATGCGCCCAACCCAGGGGCGCACGCTCGCGGTGATGCAGGTTTCGGGCGGCTCCCAGTCCTTCAATGCGGTCAACACGCTTCGCCTGCTCGGGCGCTGGATGCGGATGGTCACGATCCCCAATCAGTCGAGCGTCGCGATGGCCTACAAGGAATTCGATGAGGCGGGGCGGATGAAGCCGTCGTCCTACTACGACCGCATCGTCGACGTGATGGAGGAACTGGTCCGCTTCACCGTCCTTCTGCGGCCGCATGCAGAGATGCTGGTCGACCGCTACTCCGAACGGAAGCAGAAGCAGATCGTCATTGATCCGACGACGGATATGTCGGCTATCGCCATCGCTCACCAGCGTCGGCGGTCAGCCTGACAGCCGCGGGTCGTTCAGCTTGTGATTCATCCATATATCCACTAATTTGGATATATGGATTCAGAGCAAACCATTCTGACGCTCGCAGCTCTTGCGCAGCAGACCCGCCTCGACGTGTTTCGCCTGTTGGTGAAGCATGAACCGGCGGGTCTGCCCGCGGGAGAAATAGCTCGCCTCCTTGCGGTGCAACAGAACACTATGTCGTCGCACCTCGGCGTTCTGGCGCGGGCCAAGCTGGTCCGAACCGAACGCCGGAGCCGCTCCATCATCTATCGGGCGAACCTGGAGGCGGTGCAGCACCTCGTCACCTTTCTGCTGAACGATTGCTGCGGCGGACGGACGGAGATCTGCGCTCCGGTGGTCGCGGCGCTCTCGGCTTGCTGCGCCTCATCATCGGTCGCGACCGAGATTGAGGAAAGCGCCTAGCCCCTCCCCCACCGGCCCCACGCCTCCCGATAGGCGGTTCCCGACTTGCCGCCGAAGCACGAAACCTCTGCGCCGGAGAGACTTCAGATGGACGTCGTCATCTACCACAATCCCAATTGCGGGACCTCGCGGAACACGCTTGCAATGATCCGGAACGCAGGGGTCGAACCGCACGTCATCGAATATCTAGAAACGCCGCCCTCACGCAGAATGGTGCGGGAACTCGTCGATCGCGCAGGTCTTTCGCTGCGCGAGGCGCTACGCGAAAAGGGAACGCCTTACGCCGAGCTTGGCCTGGACGATCTCTCGCTCAGCGATGAAGACCTGCTCGATGCAATCGAAGCCCATCCCATTCTCCTGAATCGCCCCTTCGTCGTGACGCCGAAGGGCGTCCGGCTATGTCGCCCGTCCGAGCGGGTGCTCGACCTATTGCCGCCGCAGCACGGCGAGTTCCGCAAGGAAGACGGCGAGCTTGTCATTGATTCATCCGGCCGTGTCCTCGCGGGAGCCTGAAAGCCATGTCCACCTTCGAACGCTACCTGACCCTCTGGGTCGCCCTGTGCATCGTCGCGGGTATCGCGCTCGGTCACATTGCGCCCGGTGTCTTCCAGGCGATAGGCGCGGCTGAGATCGCCAAGGTCAACCTGCCGGTGGCGGTGCTGATCTGGCTGATGATCGTGCCGATGCTCTTGAAGATCGATTTCGCAGCGCTCGGCGAGGTCGGGCGCCATTGGCGCGGCATCGGCGTCACCCTCTTCGTCAACTGGGCGGTGAAGCCTTTCTCGATGGCCGCACTCGGCTGGTTCTTCATCTCCTATCTCTTCCGGCCTTACCTGCCGGCGGATCAGATCAACAGCTACATCGCCGGCCTGATCATCCTCGCGGCGGCGCCCTGCACGGCGATGGTCTTCGTCTGGTCGAACCTGACGAAGGGCGAGCCTCTGTTCACGCTCAGCCAGGTCGCCCTGAACGATGCGATCATGGTGGTCGCCTTCGCGCCGATCGTGGCCCTGCTGCTGGGCCTCTCGGCCATCACCGTGCCTTGGGACACGCTACTGCTGTCGGTCGCTCTCTATATCGTCATCCCGGTGATCGTGGCCCAGCTCCTGAGGCGTCAACTACTGGCGAGTGGCGGCCCGGCCGCGCTTGACCGCGTGCTCGGCGTTCTCTCTCCAATCTCGCTGGTGGCATTGCTGGCAACGCTGGTGCTGCTCTTCGGCTTCCAGGGCGAGCAGATCCTGGCGCAGCCGCTTATCATCGCGATGCTCGCGGTCCCGATCCTGATCCAAGTGTACTTCAACTCGGGCTTGGCCTACCTGCTCAACCGCATGACCGGCGAAGCACATTGCGTCGCCGGTCCTTCGGCCCTGATCGGCGCAAGCAACTTCTTCGAACTCGCCGTCGCCGCGGCGATCAGCCTGTTCGGCTTCAACTCCGGAGCCGCGCTCGCGACCGTCGTCGGGGTTCTCATCGAGGTCCCGGTGATGCTTTCCGTGGTCGCGATCGTGAACCGGAGCAAAGGCTGGTACGAGCGCCACCCGGCGGTCGCCCGCGGCGCAACCAAGCGCGACGCGTCGGCATCGGCCTGAACGGCTAGGCGGCCTCCAGGGACCTGGGGGTCGCCCCATCCATCCGGCCAATGGCTTCAAGCGCCGGCGCCAGTTCGGGCAGGGTCATGCTCTCGAACGGCAGATTGACGAGAGCCGTGACCCGAGCGGTCAGGTCTCGATAGCTTTGACGGAAAGCGGCACGGCGCGCCTCGATTGGGCCGCCGACCTCTGCGGGATCGTCCAATCCCCAATGCACTCGCATCGGCGCGCCCGGGAAGGCTGGACAGGCTTCGTCGCCCGCTGAGTCGCAGACAGTGATGACGAGGTCGATTTCACGTGCGTCCGCCGCCAGGAATTCGTCCCAGGATTTTGAGCGGAAGTCGGCCGTCTCGTAACCGAGTTCTCTAAGAAGCTGGAGAGCGAGCGGGTGCGGCGCCTCATGCGGGCGGCTGCCTGCCGAGTAGGCTTGGATGCGGCCAAGCCCTTCCCGGTTCATGACCGCCTCTGCCATAATCGACCTGGCGGAGTTCCCGGTGCAGACGATGAGCACCCGCAATGGGGTGTCGGTTGCCTGCGCTTCCCTACGCGAAAGGTAGGGAGTTGCGGGCACCTCGCAGGCCGACGGGCTCTGCGAGCAGCAGGCCTCGGACAAGAAACCGAGCAAGGCGTCCGCGCGATCCGGAACCGCGGCGAAGATGATATGTCGGCCTTCTCGGCGCGAGGCCAGCAGCCCAACCTGCTCCAACGCCCCGAGATGGGTCGAAAGGGTATTGTGCGGGACAGCCAGCAGCCGACCGATGTCGCCCGCCGCCAGGCCATGCGGCCGGTAGCGCATCAACAGGCGGAAGATTTCCAGCCGGGTCGACTGGGCAAGCGCTCCCAACAAGTCGACCGCGCTGGCGGCTTCGAGGCGGATGGTCAAGCTGCGTCGTCCTTCCTTCCCAGATCGGTGCCGATCGCATTCAGCCGATGCTGTAGAGCGACACCCTCCAGTGAGGCTAGCGGCAAATTGGTGAAGATCGATATCCGATTGTTCAACATGCGATAGGCGTCGGCGAAGGCAAGCGCCTTCTGGACATCCTCGCCCACGAAAGCCGCCGGGTCAGGCAGGCCCCAATGTGCGCTCATCGGCTGCCCCGGCCAGTGGGGGCAAGGCTCGTTCGCGGCGTCATCGCAGAGCGTGAAAACGAAATCGAGCGGCGGCGCATCCGGCTTCGCGAACTCCTCCCAGTTTTTCGGACGAAACTGAGTGATGTCGTAGTTCAACGACTTCAGCAGGCGCGACGCGAACGGGTTGATCTCCTCCCGGGGATCACTTCCGGCGCTGAATCCTTTGAACTTGCCCGGCGCGACGCGACTGATGATCGCCTCCGCCATGATCGAGCGGGCGGAATTGCCGGTGCAGACAAAGAGCACGTTGAACGGAGCGCGAGCCATGGTCATCATCTCATTATGTCGATAGGTGTCGACATGATTGACTCCGTCGTCATTTCGATGTCAAGCGACATGTCGAATAATATGTATCAGATCGGATTTGAGAGGCGATGGGATGAAGGTCGGGATCAACGGCATGGGGCGGATAGGACGCCTAGCTCTGCGAGCGGCGCTGGGTGCAGCGGAGCGACCGAGTGATGATCCCCGGCGTGAAAACCGCCTCGAGGTCGTTCATCTGAACGAGATCAAGGGAGGTGCCGCGGCCACAGCTCACCTGCTGGAGTTCGACAGCATGCAGGGCCGCTGGCGAACCGAGATCGGCCATGATGCTAACGGGGCGATCTATATCGGCGAGCACAAGCTCAGCTTTTCATCCGAGGGATCCCCTGCCGAGCTGCCCTGGGGCGATATTGGTGTCGATGTTGTTCTCGAATGCACCGGCAAGTTCCTGACCCCGGCGGTGTTGGAAGGACATCTGAAGCGCGGTGCCAAGCGAGTGATCGTCGCCGCACCAGTCAAGGATCCGTCCGTTCTCAACGTTGTCGTCGGCATCAACGAGCATCTCTACGACCCCGCCCTGCATTCGATCGTGACGGCCGCCTCCTGCACCACGAACTGCCTGGCGCCTGTAGTGAAGGTCGTTCACGAGAACCTCGGTATCCGGCACGGCCAGATAACGACGATCCACGATCCCACGAACACCAACGTCGTGGTCGACACCCCGCATAAGGACCTGCGCCGGGCTCGTTCGGCGATGCTCTCGCTCCAGCCGACGACGACGGGCAGTGCAACAGCGATCGCGCTGATCTATCCGGAGCTCAAGGGGAAGCTCGATGGCCACGCAGTCCGCGCCCCCGTGCTCAACGCCTCTCTAACGGACTGTGTCTTCGAACTCGAACGATCGACGACCGCCGCGGAGGTTAATGATCTTTTCAAAAGCGCGGCAGCAGGGCCGCTCGCTGGAATCCTCGGTTTTGAAGGGCGCCCCCTCGTCTCGATCGATTATCAACGTGATACGCGCTCCAGCATCGTCGACGGCCTATCGACGCTCGTCACGAACGGCACGATGCTTAAGGTCTATGCCTGGTACGACAACGAGATGGGCTATGCCTGTCGCATGGTCGATCTCGCCTGCCACCTCGAAGCGGCCGGGATCTGACGCGATGAATGAGGGCACGCGCAACTACGCCATCGTGACGGCCGCATACTGGGGCTTCACGCTCACGGACGGCGCTCTGCGCATGCTCGTGCTGCTGCACTTCTTCCGGCTCGGATACTCGCCGTTCACGCTCGCCTTCCTCTTCCTCCTCTATGAGGCCGCCGGCATCCTGGCGAACTTCATCGGCGGCTGGCTCGCAGCACGCTACGGCATCACCAGGATGCTCACGGTCGGCCTGGCGACGCAGATCACCGGCTTTCTGGTCCTCTCGGCCCTTTCGCCCGATTGGTCCGCCATTGCCTCCGTGATCTGGGTGGTCCTCGCCCAGGGCATCTGCGGCGTCGCCAAGGATTTGACGAAGACGGCCTCGAAATCGGCCATCAAGATCGCCGAAACCGCGGCCAAGGCGGAGGACTCGGACGGCCGTCTCTTCCGCTGGGTCGCCTGGTTTACCGGCTCGAAGAACGCGATGAAGGGCTTCGGCTTCTTCCTCGGCGGCCTGCTGCTGGAATTCCTCGGCTTCCGAGGCGCACTGTGGGCGATGGCAGCGGCGCTCAGCCTGGTGCTGTCTGGGGTTGTGGCATCGCTTCCGCCCATGCTCGGGAAGGCCAAGGCGAGCAAGAGCGCACGAGAGCTCTTCGGCAAGAACCGCGGCGTCAACCTGCTCGCGATCGCGCGCGTCGCCTTGTTCGGAGCCCGGGACGTCTGGTTCGTCGTCGGCGTGCCCGTCTTCCTCTATGCCGCAGGCTGGACCTTCACGATGGTCGGGAGCTTCGTCGCGCTCTGGACGATTGGCTACGGACTCGTACAGGCGGCGGCACCCGCCGTAGTCAGGCGCAGCCCCGACGGGCTGACGCAGGAGGTGAGAGCGGCGAGGCTCTGGTCGCTGATCCTCGCCATCATTCCCGCGGCCATCGCCGCCGTTCTGGCGAGCAACTCGGGATTGAGGCCGGATATCATCTTGGTCGTGGGGCTGGGCCTGTTCGGCTTCGCCTTCGCCGTCAATTCCTCGGTCCACTCCTATCTGATCCTGGCCTATGCCGGCTCCGAAAAGGCCGCTGAGGATGTCGGCTTCTACTATGCCGCAAATGCGCTGGGACGCTTTACCGGCACCCTGCTGTCAGGCCTGCTCTATCAATGGGGCGGCATCTACGCCTGCCTGATCGGCTCCTGCCTGATGCTGGCTGCGTGCTTCCTGGCCACGCTCGCCTTACCGGGGCGGGCCGCACTGGTCCCAGCGCGAAGCTAATGCTTCGCCACGATTGTCGTTGGGGCTTGAGCTTATTGCTCACTCCGGCGTGTCGAGGGGCGCGACTAAGCCTTTGGAAGCCGCCTCGCGGAGGGCGATGTCGGCAGTGAAGTCGTAATGCCCAGCTTTGATCTTTTTCTGCGCGGCTTCGAAATAGCGCTCTGGCGGCGTCATCGAGGCCTCTCTCACGGCATCTAGCCGATCCATGAGCTCGCCCAATCTCGCTTGGGCATCATCGACATCTCCCAGTGCGCCGATACGCGCAAGCTGGCGGAAACGATCTTGGAGCGATTTGTAGCTGGCGGCGGTCGACTTCAGGTCGTTGACATGCGTCTGGATGTCGAGCGCTTCAGCGATCGACGGGATCAGGGTCGCCAAGAACGCAATGACGGCGACCGCTTCGGCGCCAATCCTATCTGCCAGAAAGCTGAAGCCAGCCATAGCGGTCAGCACGATAGGCGCGATCGTCACGATCTTGTGCTGCCATCTCACGCGGCGCAGCCACATGTAGATCATGGTCGATGTATAGAGACAGGATTCCATCTGGCGCAGAGCCTCGATCGAAATCTCAGCCCGCCGACGATCGTCGTTGCTCATGCCAATGGTATCCTGTCCCCGAAGATCTTCCGCCATTCGATCCCGGCGCTGACGATCATGTCGTCCCTTTCATGGTCACATGCAGTCAAAGCGGCAGCCAAGGCCGTCTGCGCTCGACTAACCCATGCGTCACCGAGTGGGATGTACTCGCCCGTTCCAGGTAGGATTACGTAACCGTTCCTGAGCGTGAGCAAAAACTGGAGGAAGTCTCGGACAAACCAATCATACCAGTAGAGAGTCTTGTCTTTGTAGACATAGGTTCGCATGAATTCAGCAACGATTAATTCGAGCAGGAACGACTTGATCGGTACGTTCCGCTCCCGCATCCAAAGCTTCATCATCCTCGTGAGTGGTCGCGAATTGCGACTGGCAAGGGCGTCGATCGTCTCCACTCGTGTGATCTGAGCGAGCGGATCGACAACCTTCCAGGAACCGCCGCTCCTGGTGTCAGGCATCAAGAACGTATCATCCGTTCGCTTGAACACCGGCACGACCTCGACGGTGATCGAGTTGAAGTCGATGACGACGACCTGGCCATCACCTCTCATGTCGGTCTGCGGATAGCTCTCCGCCAGCACGTTTTTCACGTCTTGTAGCAGGGCGGACTGCTTGCCGGTGCTATAGGCGTCGAAGCGATGAAACTCCTCGGCCGGGAGTATCGCCATGATGTCGATGTCGTGGGATGGGCGGACCTGGGTATTCTTGCCCCACGACCCGACGATGAGCAGCTTTTGCTCGCCCTCGTCCGTTCCCCAGTACGCTTTCTGAAGTTTGCGGCCGATCCGCTCTGCCTTGCCCAACGCATCGTCGATCTCGGCCTGATCAACCAAGAGATCGCCAGTGAATGTCCTGAAACGTGCGGTGACCCCAGTCCACATGCTTGATGTGAAACATAGAATCGGCGTGGCTAAAATGGGGACCGCTTGCGCGTCCCCAACTTCCGGTTGTTGATCTAGCTCCTGAAGGTTTTTCTCAGCTGTTTTAGCGACCGGTCGACCGGCATCATCGCCTCAACCAGGAGGTAATACCGATGTCTTTAAAAGCAGTCCTCGGCCGGGCCGCGCAGCTTGAACACGTTGAGCATGACGAAGTGCGTAGGCCGCCCCTCGACGTGATCGCCTTCTCCGTCGCCGTTACGCGCAAACTCCGCAACTGGAAGAAGTTGACGTTGGCGGATTTCGCCCGCGTATCCCTTTCCACGGTAGAGCGCGTCGAGCGCGGCGAGCCCGTCACAGACGAAGCCCTCAACCGCATAGCTGGGGCGTTTGGCTATGCCGCCGGGCACTACACTACCCCGCGCACAACCATTCCGCGGGAAGAGGTCGAAGCGGAGATCAAGGAGACCTACGGTAATCTTGTACCCGTCAAGGTCGCGCGCTTCACTGGGCAGGTGCAGGTTCGCGAGGCTTCTCGCTGCTGCGCCTATCTGATGCATGCACCCAATTTGCCGGATGCATATAGCGCCGACATCGAAAACCTGCGTGAATATCTCGACCTGGTGTCGTTCTGCTTGGCCGAACAGTCTGATGGAACGCCAATGTCGGATACTGCGCGCCGTCCGCTCTACGAGCATACCTTGGGAGCAGTGCGGGAATTGGAACGCCGCGGCGTGACCGTCCTGATCGGGTATTTAGACGCCCCCCAACCCAATATCCCCGACTGGCGGGTCTGTATCGTCTCCCTCACGTCGCGGCTGATCGATCCCGGCGCGCCGAAGCGCAAGATGATGTTCATCGACAAGCGCATCGTTGCGATCGGGAATACGAACTTGGGGTCGATCGATTGATGTTTCGAATGTTGGCATCCACGACACCGGCTCTCACGGAGCCTTCTTTCCGTCCTTGCCGAATTGCTTGAGGAAGGCCGTCAGGTCCTTGATCTCCTGCTCATTCTTGATGCCGGCGAACACCATTTTGGTTCCCGGGATCCTGGCCTTCGGATCCTTGATGTAGATGGCGAATGTCGCCTCGTCCCAGGTGATGCCCGAGTTCTTGTTGGCGCTCGAATAGCTGTAGCCCTCGACTGATCCGGAATGCCGCCCGAATAGGCCATTGAGTTCCGGCCCGACGCCGTTCTTCGCGGTTTCACCTATCTGGTGGCAGGCGCGGCATTTGTTCCAGGAGCGCTCGCCCGCGGAGATGTCCTGGGCAACGACAACGGACGGCGAGACGGCGAGCAAGGCAAGCATAGACCACAGGCGATTCATGATCGATGGATCTCCAATGATGACAGGGTCAGATGGCGAAGCCGCCGCGAAGCGGATGAAACAGGACAAGATCACCAGGCCGAATGCCGTCGCTCTCAGCGGCGATCTCGGCCAGGCCATCGGCTTCGGCGAGTGGTTGCAGGCGGGCAGAGCCTCCGCGGCCAAGGATCTCGACACCGAGGCCATCGTGCCCCTCTTCGAGTTTGACCGGAACGAACTCGGTTCGGCCTGCGCGGCGAGCAAAGGCCGACTTGCTCGGGAGCGGAAAGCCGAGCCGCCGTGGAGGCTCCCGCCCCTCCAGGGAGCAGGCCATCGTGCGGCCCAGCAGCAGCCAGCACACCAAGCTCGAAACGGGGTTCCCTGGCAGGCCGAGATAAGCCGCCGAACCGACGCGGCCGACGACGGCGGGCTTGCCGGGCTTCAAGGCGATCTTGAGGGTCTCGCCGCTGCCACCTGCCCGCTCCAGCGCTTCAAGCGCATGATCCTCCTCGCCGAGGGAGGCGCCTCCGCTCGTGACAATGAGGTCGGCGCGCTCGGCCATGCATAGCAGACGATCTGCGATCATTTCGGGCTGGTCAGGAACCCAGCCGCCATCGATAGAAACCAAGCCAGATTGCTCGATCAAGGCGAGCAGCATTGGCCGGTTAGAATCATAGATCGCGCTGGATTCGAGCGCGTCACCAGCCTGTCGGAGTTCGTCTCCCGTCGAGATCACGGCCACACGCGGCCGTGTGCGTACCTTGAGGGTGCCGATGCCTTGCGCGGCGGCAAGGGCGAGATGGCGCGCATCGAGACGCTCGCCCGCCTGCAGAAGAATCTCAAGCGGTTGAACGTCTTCGCCGTTGATCCGGATATTGTCTCCTGTCCGGATCGGGCGACGCAAGACGATGATATCGCCATCGCGGTCGACATGCTCTTGCATGACGACGGCGTCGGCCCCCTCGGGAATCGGAGCTCCCGTGAATAGCCGGATCGCTTGGCCAGGAGCGATCTTGCCCCCGCGGCCGCCGGCGGGAATACGACCAACAACCTGAACGCGGTTTCCGACCGCGAGCCCGCCGCACGCAGCCACGGCATAGCCGTCCATGGCGGATTGGGTGAAGGGCGGCGTCGCCACCAGCGCGACAACGGGTTCGGCAAGCGTGCGACCGGTCCCCTGCGCCACTGTGACGATGTCGGTTCCGATAAGCGGCGGCGCATAGGCTGAAGCGCGAGCGCATGCTTCCGGAACCGAGAGAGTGACGGAAGCATGATCGGGGGCTGAAGCCGCGAGCAGTGCTTCGGCCGCAACGGGAGCGGTCATGGGCAACCTGCGAGCTGGAAGCGACGGGAAATGAACGGGTCGCGCATGCGCGCGGCCCGTTCATCGTGACGGCGTCAGACCGCGTATTCGCGGCTCTTGAAGGACAGGTGCCTGGTATTCTCCGGCGCGCTCGCGATCTTCCGGATGTTGCCCCAGGTCTGCTTGTAGTTCGGGATCACAAACTCATTGACGCCTGCCGAGACGACATTGCCTTGGACGCCGGTGGGAAAAGCGAACAGCATGAAGGCCTGCTTTCGCTTCGCCGAAGGCGTCGGATAGGCCATGGCCTGCGTCGAGCCATTGTCGTTGTAGACCTCGACGAGATCCCCGTCCTTGAGGCCGAGCTCTGCCATGTCGGCTGGGTTCAGCTCGATGAAGGGATACGGCTGGGCGTCCATGACGAAGTCGTTCTTCTGGTCGAGATAGGCGCTCTGCCAGACCAGGTTGGCCCGCCCGTTGTTGATCAGGAACGGGAACTTGTCCTTCTCGGCCTGCTTGCCGGCAGCCTGGAGGCCACGCCACTGCGTCTCCATGAAGGTGGCCTTGCCGTCCTTGCCACCGAACTTGCCGTCGGCGAACAGCCGCTTCGTGCCGATGATCTTGCCGTCCGCGAAGCCGGTCGCCGGCTCCTGGAAGCCATTCGTGCCCATCGCCTTCAGCCGAGCATAGGTGACGTGCTCCCCGCCCTTCTCATGAGCGTGGTAGCCATCCATGAAGGCGTCTTCCTCCGTCTTCCAATCAAAGCCTTTGAAGTTGTCGGCGACCTGAGCCATCCCGATCTCGCGGAAGACGCGCTCCATGTTGTTGGCGATGCGGGCCGCGATCAGGCAATCGGGCATCGCCTGTCCGGGCGGATCCATGTAGCGCTCGACGAGGCGCATCCGGCGCTCGCCGTTCATGGAGGTCAGGTTCATCTCGCCGGAGGTCGCGGCCGGGAGCCAGACATGCGACGCCTGCCCGATCTGGCTCGGTATGATGTCCACGTCGACCGAGAACAACCCGCCCTTCTTGATCGCCTCGACGATGGCGTTGACCAGAGCTGCGCGGTCGCCGAACGGGACCGAGTCCATGGCTTCCTTCACCAGGTCGGTTCGCTTCTTGTAGGTTCGCTTGAACTGGTAGGCATTGAGCGTCGTCTTGTAGTGGTCACACCCCCAGATGTGGTGGACGCCGCCCTTGCCGTCGATTAGGAGCTTGTCGACATATGCCGCCGGGCGGCCGACATGAGCATCGGACGGGCGCGAATAGCCTTCCTGGTGGCCGCCGAGGCGCACGCAGCCCCCTCCAGGGCGACCGATGTTACCGGTCGCGAGAGCGACATTCACGAGCGCTCCGTTGGTGCGGTAGTTGTCGTTGCCCCAGATCAGGCCCTTCTCGTAGGCGAACATGGTGCGGCGGCGGGCATTGCCTTCCTTGGGCGACGCGATCCATTCCGCCGACTGGCGTATCTGGTCCACGGTAAGGCCTGTCAGAGCGGCAGCTTGCTCCAGGGTCGTCTTGTTGGCCACGACCATCTTATCGAAGCCGTTGGTTGAGGCCGCGATCAGCGCCCTGTCGACCCAACCCTTCTCGGCGATGTACGTCATCCAGGCATTGAACAGCGCAAGATCGCTGCCCGAGTTGATGGCGAGGTGCATCACTCGGTCCTTGCCGGCCTCCACCTCGCAGGCGTTGACGGTCACGGTGCGGCGTGGATCGATGATGACAATACGTGCGGGTGGATGAGCCTCGTTCGGAAGCTCGGCGCGCTTTTTGTCCATCGACGTGCCACGCAGATTCGGCACCCAATGGTTCAGGAAATAGTTGGTCTGGGTCTCCAGCGGATTGGCACCGACCACGACGATCGTGTCGGCGAGCTCGGCATCCTCGTAGCAGTTGTTGAGCTCGCCGATGCCCATGTCGCGCGTGGCATGGACCTCGGAATTGTAGGCTGGCCGGTTGTGGATCCGGATGTTCTTCACCTTCATGGCGCCGAAATAAAGCTTCCCGGTGCCCCAGGTATTCTCGTAGCCGCCGCCGGCGCCACCATGGTCGAAGGCGGAGACGAAGAGTCCATCCTCGCCCTGATCCTTGACGATCTGGCAGGTGACCCGGGCCACGAGATCGAGCGCATCATCCCAGGACGTCGGCGACATCGCGCCATAGCGCCAAACCATCGGGTGCGTGAGACGCTGCTGCTGGGTCGAGCGTGCTTCCGAGAACGAAGTCTCCGCCATGCGGGCGCCGCGGACCGAGCCGAGACCCGAATTCACCACGCAGTTCTTGTCCGGCATGATGACCAGGTGGACGTCCTTACCGTCCTGCTTGACGATGTTGTACATCGACGGCGAGTACCAAGCGCTGCTGTCGGCCCCCTGCTGCTGGGCAAGATCGACCTTGAATTTGTTCTGGTTCGGATCCGTGCCGCCCTGCCGGTTGATGTCCCAAGTGTAGGCCTTGTAGCCGCACCCGACGATGCAAAAGTGGCAGGTGACATTGTGCTCCTTGGCATCCGCAGGGACGATGGGGAGGCGATCGATCTGACGCTTGTAGGTCATGGTCTTCTCCCTCACAGCACGTTGGACAAGCGGCCGTAGAGAAGCTCGTCGAGCCCCTCGGCAACGATGTCACCATTGGCTTCGACCCGCAGCGCGTATTGCGGCAGGTTCTGGGTCGACTGCCCCCACACCTGCTGGCCGCCGGCCTCGCAATCGAAGCGGGAGTAGTGCCCGGGGCAGTTAAGAGTCTTGTCGGCCGCGTTGAACGCGAGTGGGAAGCCCTTGTGCGGGCAGACGGTTGAGAAGCCGACGATGTCTCCGTCGGGACCGACCCCTCCCGGAACGCGCTTGCCGAGCTTGATCAGCACGCCCGGCGCATCATCATCGGGATAGGAAACGTCCTTTGGCTCGTTGACCTTGAGCTCGGCGACGGTTCCGAGCTTGTTGGCGGGATACTCGACCAGCGCGGCAGCGGGCTTTGCCTGAGCCGGCGCGGAGACGATCGTTGTCGCAGCGGCGCCAGCCGCTGCAAACCCCGCTCCTGACAGGAACCGGCGCCGGCCAAGATCGACCATCAGATCGCACTTCTTCATTGGGTTTCCTCCAGCCGTCTTCTCGTAAGCGGTAGGAGGTGACTGCAGGCCCCGTGCCGAAAGGCGGAAAGCCGAAAAGCCCTATCAAAACAACGACTGGAGCGGAGTGATGAGATCTGAAGCGTTCAGATTTCCGAACGTGTTGCGACCGCGAAGGTTCGGGACGCTGAACGTCGCAATCAACGCGAGGAACCCGGCGGCTGCTCGCCATCGTCGCGCCCGAAAGAAAGCTCCACATCCCTCCATTTGAGCCGCCGCAGGCGCATCGCAAGGACGAGCCCCACGACCCCGATCAGGCTCAACACAGTGGGAGAGGCGACGATCGCTGCGAGGGAATCGAGGCTCGGCATCATGTCCCTCACTTGTCCGAGATAGAGGTTTCGACGATCAAGTGCGGTCGATCGAGTTTCGCGAGGATCGCCTCGGCCGCCTTCTTGCAGTCGAAAATGATGGCAACCGGACCGCCGGTCTGAAGCATCCCTCGCTCTCGTTCATAGTCATCGAGGCTGTCGGTCCGGCAAACCCCCGCGCTATCGACGATCACATAGCGCCCGATCCTGTGGCTGGGGTCGGTCGTCCTGATCGCATAGTTCGCGAAGCCGAGCATCGGCAACATGGCCATGCTCGCTGCCGTTTCAGCGTTGCGAAAGCCATCGCTTCCCAGCGGGGTGGTCGCGACCCGGAGTCCAATTCCCGCATCGGAAAAGGACTTGAGCGCGAGCATGCGGCTCAGATCCTCGAAGGTATATCGGCTGTGCTTCCCGTTCTCCCGCGAGGCCAGATATCCTCGCCGCTTCCAATCGCGCTGCAATTCCACGGAAACGCCGGTGGCGCGAGCCGCTTCGGCAGGTGTGAATTCGGTCGAGATGTAGCGGATGGTTTGACGTCGAGAGGTCATGCGCCCTGAACCGTGAGATGCGCCACGGATACATCGGGACACAAAACGTGTCAAGTCACACGGTTTGACGGGACTCAGCTCTTCTGAGGCTCGATTCCGTATCGCCTCATCTTTTCCCAGAGCGTAGTTCGCGAGACGCCAAGCGCCTTTGCGGTCGCGATCACTGCTCCGTCGTTTTCAGCGAGAACGCGTACGATATGACGTCTCTCAGCCTCGTCGCGCACTCCGTCGAGACCTTCTCGCTGCGCCGGTTTGGAAGCGGACCCAAACTCGGGAAACAAATCGCCGGGCATCAGCAGCGGGCCGTCGCCCAAGGCAATCCCACGTTCGACGCGATTGCGGAGTTCGCGCACATTGCCGGGCCAATCATGGGCGAGCGCCGCCTCCACGGCCAGGGCGCTCGCTCCCTGGATACGGTCGTCACCATCCCCGGCGAACTCCGCGACAAAGCGTTCCATCAACCACGCGATGTCCTCGCCGCGATCACGAAGCGGCGGAACCGGGACATGCACCACATTGATCCGATAGAGCAGATCCTCGCGGAATGAGCCTTCTTTCACCTTCTGCGGCAAGTCGGCATTGGTGGCGCAGATCACCCTGGCCCTGAACGGCACGACCTGCTCGCCGCCCACCCGGCCGAAATTGCGATCCTCCAGTAGCCGCAGGAGCTTTGCCTGAAGCTTAGGCGCGAGATCGCCGATCTCATCAAGAAACAGGGTTCCCGCGCCAGCACGCTCAGCGTAGCCAAGATGGCGGGCGTGAGCACCAGAAAAGGAGCCCTTCTCATGCCCAAAGAGCTCGCTCTCCATAAGGTCTGGCGGTATAGCGGCACAATTCACGGCCATGAAGGGCCCGGCTGTGCCGCGGGATGCATGCAGCAACCGGGCGCAAACTTCTTTGCCACACCCGGTCTCACCGGTGAGCAAGACCGGAGCGCTCACCCGGGCCAGTCGCATGAGAGTGTTTTCGAGCGCGCGCATTGAGGGCGATACACCAAGAAGCCCCTCGCCTTCCGGCTCGGACGGATCGACCAATGTCTCCAAGCGCTCAAGAAATGCTGACATCTCAAAGGGCTTTGTGACGTAATCCGCCGCGCCGCACCGCATCAACCGCACCGCCTGATCGATCTCTCCGAAGGCGGTCATAAACAGAAACGGGGGAGCTCGCTCGGACTTCACGGTCTCAAGGAAGATTTCCTCGCCATTGCCGTCTGGCAGCTTGAGATCGCAGATCACCGCCTGCGGCCGGCGCTTCGAGAGTCCCTGCACAGCCTCCGCTTTAGTCTTCCACCAGGTGACATCGGCGCCTTCAATGGCGAGCCTCTGGACAAGGGATTCCCCCATGATCGGATCGTCCTCGATCAAGCCGATCGCGCAACGTTCAAGCGACATCGCGAAGCTCCTCTTTTGCGCGCAGGGGGATTGTCATGCGGATCAAGGCGCCTCCAAGCGGTGACCTGGCGATCGCCACCTGACCTCCCAACTCCTCGAGGAGCCGACGCGTGACCCATAATCCAAGCCCTGCCCCTTCGCCGAACGGAACTGGGCTGCTGGTTTCACCCGCAAGAACGGCATGGGCATCGGGACTGAAGCCGGGCCCCTGATCGTGAACTTCCAGCAGCAGATGATCGCCTTCTATCGCGCAGATTAGCGAAAGCTGGCCTCCGGGCGGGCTTACACTGATCGCGTTGAGCAACAGATTCAACGCGATTTGTCGGAACGCGGTTGCCTCGATGGGCAATTCGCCCTGGATGGAGTTTTGCCAATCCAGAGTGAGTGTGCGCCTGGCGATCTCGGGCCGAACGAGCAATCGCAGATCATCGATGTCGTTTGCAGCAAGATGGCGTGGATCGCGATCGGCACGATATGCCGCAAGCGTCGAGCGGACGACGTCCCTGATCCCCTTGAGACCGCGTTCAATCAAATCGAGCGAGATCGAGCGAACCTTCGGCTTGTCGCCATGGCGCTTCAACGTGTCGATTGCGTTGAACAGGCCGCCGAGAGGGTTGTTGATCTCATGGGCCATGCCGGAGGCCAGGCGTCCGAGGCTGGCCAGCCGCTCCTCATTCGCCAGCTCTTTGGCAATCGCCTCGCGCTCGTTGACCGCACGCGCCATCACGTTGAAGCGGATGAACAGGCGTCTGAACTCGCGGGTGGACGCTACGATCTCATCTTTAGGAATAGGCTGCACCGGACCTGAGACGCTGAGATCGAGGTGCCTCGACAAGGTGCCAAGAGGCCCGAGCATGCGCCTGATGATCCAATAGCCGAAGGCGGCGAGCAGCAAGGCGATCGCAGCGTTTGTGGCGACCAGCGTTCGGAGGACCTCGTCGCGCTCGCGCAGGAGGTGCGAGATATCATAGTCAACATAGATCTCGCCGATGCGGCGATCCTGATAGATCAAGGGCCTTCGCGCGAAAGCGCGCGCTTTGCCCGTGTCGACCAAAAGCAGCGCGTCGCCCTCGAAGGCCCGATCTCGTTCTGATTGCCGACTGAGCACGGGCGCTTGCCGAGGATCGCTTGCGGCAAGGGTTTCTCCTTTGCTGTCGACGACCACGATACTCGCGCGGCCAAAGCCACCTTCGAGCGTCGCCCCCCTCTCGATAATGTCGAAGATCTCCCAAATATCCTCCCGCAGGACATGTGGAATGACCGCCGAGGCCAGCCCGTTGAGGTAGATCGTCGACATTGCCGCGAGCTGCCGCTCCTGCGTCTCGCGCAGTCTCGTGAGCACGACGTTGGTGAGTACGACACTGACCACCAACATGAAAACTGCGACGAGCGCAGGCGCCTTGAACGCCAGCGGCCAGCGCCGCGGATCAAGCGAAGCTCGCCTCATCCCAGCGCCCTCACGAGGTCCACACGGCTAGCGATGCTATCGAAAAGCGCAGGGTCTCCAGGCGTGAAGCCGTCAAGCCTCAGAAGGCCCAGAACGTCCCGCCCGGTTTGATCAGCTGGCATGTCGATCAATGCCCGGCGTAGACGTACAATCCCGTCATTCCTGCCGTTCCCGACGGAGGTCGCGATCGGCGGGAAACCCATCCAGGGAGAGCGCCAGGCTGGTCTGGTTTGCAGCGTCAGCTCCGGCTCGGTCTCCGTCATAACCTCCCAGACGTATCCGTCAACGCTACCCGATTGGGCCAGGCCCGCGGCTACCGCGCGAACAACGTTGCGATGCCCGTACGTGAAGAAGGTTCGACGAAAGAAATCCTGGGGCTTGGCTCGCCGCTCCGCCAATAATGCCCGCGTTACAAGATATCCCGAGTTGGAGTCGGGGTCAGAGAACGCATGGATATCTCCGCGCAGATCGGCGATCGAACTCGCATCGCGATTAGAACTGACAAGGAGATAGGACTGATAGTTCGGTTTGCCGCGCCAGACGGGGATAGCGACCAGTTCGAGCTCACGGCGATAGGCCACGAAGGGAAATCCGCAGATCCAGGCGGCATCGAGCAGTCCTGAGATCAGCTGCGACGTAATCTCCTGATAGGTCCGCTTCAGAACGAGCTGGACCTGGATGTTCATGGCGGCGGAGAGATAGTGCTGCAGCGCTTCGAGCAGTTCGAGATCAGAGGTCAGAAACACCGGTGTTAGGCCGAAGCGGAACGGCTGTTCAGCCCGGATTGTGGAAGGCGCAGCGAGGGTTGAGCTCGCGCCAATCAAGATGGCGCGACGCGTAAGAGCGCGCCGTTGGACGACTGAACCTGAGAGCCGGCCGACCCTCGATGCCACCGAAACCTCCCAGCTTGTTGTTGTTTTTATTTCAATCTGGCCGCTTGCCTGACCCCAGTCAAATAGCGTCGACATCTCGATGATCGTCGAATTGTTGCCGTCGCGGCCTGCGGCCGGAAGCAGTGCAAATGTTCCGGCTGCCCAAGGGTTGTGCTGAGGCCATCGACCGTCTGTACGCGGGATCAATCGCCGTAAGCGGCCAATCTTTCGCGAATTTTAGGTTTGCACGATGGAAGGCTCGCCGGGAGCAAAGCCCGCTCGAACTGTCTCCCGATCAATGATCAATTGCCCAATCAGCCTCATATGGGGGGCTCGGTGTTCCCGTCCCGGAAAAGACTTGGAATCCGGAGCCCGCGAGCATCGTTGGCCAGCAGCGGCAGACGTTCACTCGAACCGGAATCCGAACAAGCCGCCGCTCTCATCAGCATCTGAAAGCTTCGTATCCAGGACCGCGCCAGCCGGGTCGAAGTCCTCTGCCCAGGACAGACTGTCAAAAATATCCGAGTTCAACGCGACAATATACTGCGCGTTTCCGTCAGCCACTGATTTAGCGGCCATTTGGATCGCCTGGGCCACCTGCCTCGCGTCGACACCATCGAAAAGGTGGCTGTCATGGATCAGAAATCCGGGCCCCTTTGCCTTGGCTTTCCAGATCGAGAACAGCGCCAGGTCGAGGCAGAAGACCTCCATGTTGGAAATCCCGCCGCCGCGATCGCCCTCAATCGAAATTCGAAACTCCGGGCCGTTTTCGGTAGCCTCGACCTCAAAATTTCCCTTCCGGTCGGTATAGAGACCGCCGATGGCAGCACCGATCAGGCGGATCGCCAGATCCAGTCGCTCACGCCGCGCGTGGTGGTCTTCCTGCAGTCGTCGCTTGATGCTGGCTCGATCGATCTTAAGTTGGGTGCTCTCCCCTTCCAGCACCTCCGCCGCCTTGAATCTCTCGGCAAGACTCGCTGCTGTCGCGTCAGCATCGGCAAGGTGCTTCTGCAAAGCAGTGAAATCCTCAAGGGCGCCATGTCCCTCTAGCGTCCGCAGAATGGCGCCGCGCGCGTCATCAAGCGCGGCCACGCGCTGTTGCCCCATTTCGATCGCACGGATGATCCGATCGACCTCTTCCTGCAACCGAAGTCGCCGATTTTCGATTACAGACTGGTGGAATCGTTCGACGTCTTCGAACCGCCGGCGGGCTGCATCCGGCAATTCAATCCCGACCGCTTCGTAGAGCCGGACAACGTCGCCGCGATCCGGTATGCGCTCACGGTTTAAAGCATCTTGCAAATGATCGAGCGTCTCCCGCAGCGGGACGGCCTGCCGGAGGATGGCTTGGATCTCAGCCTTGGCCTCAGTCGCCTCCGTCATCATGCTCTCAAAGGCGTCATGCACCTGAAAGCGCGCGAGTTCCTCGCGCAACCGGTCTGCCTTGTCCCGGGCCTGCACCATCTGGGGGCGCAATTCCGCTACGGTCCCGACCACCGCGCCGAGCACCCCGCCCTTGGCCGCGCTCTTTAGTTCGTCGAGCTGCCCTTCTCGCTGACGAACCTTCTGCAATTCATAAGGGGGTCTCCAATCGAGACCGAGCAAATACGAAAGATTCACCTGCCAATCCCAACGCTGTTGGGCCTCGGCCTGCTTTTCGGGGTGGTTGAACGCACCTGAACCGCGTCGGCGCGCGAAATAGCTGACCATCGAACGAAACGATGGGGAAAAGCTCTCGTCGAACAGCGATCCGCTTACAGTCGCAGGCAGTTCGAAAAACGAATGACCCAGAAATTCTTTCCAGGCCTCGTTCGTGATATACATCCCGCCGTTCTTCTTGTCGGCTTTGGCGTCGAAGCCGAAGCGCACGATCGACGCCTCATCCAGATATATCCTGGACGCTTTGCTGCCACTCCGCTCGACCCGCACGGGGTGCCCGCCGATCTTGAACACACCGTGAAAGGAATATTCTGCCAAGGCCTTGTTGCGTAGAAGGCTCGCAGGGTCCGCCTTGGCTCCCAGAAGAAAATGGATGATCTCGATAAGGCTGGATTTGCCCGCGCTGTTTCGCGTCCGCCCCTCGTTCGAGCCAGGCGCCTTTGTCGAAAGCAAGACGTTGAGCCCTGGGTGGAACGTCACGGACTTGAAAGTGGGAAGGTTGCTCCCGATGGACAGGATCATGACGCGCGAGACGCTGGTTGGAGGAGGCCATCGACCTCGTCGATCGCCTGAATGGTGAACAGGAACGTCAGCGCGAGGATGAACCAGTCGTATGTCAGCGCGGTGGCCATTTGCCCAGCGCGGACAGATCGAACGCGATCCCAGAGCTCGGATACGTCACGCGGACAGTCGAGCTGGCTGAGAATGTCCGCGCCGACGCCGATCAGCGCTCTTTGCGGAGTCAGATGTTTGCCGGGCAGGATCATGCTTCCTCTCCGGCCAAGTGGTCCTCGAAAATGTCGCAAGCTTCAAAGAGATAGGCGAGCAACGCATGCGCTGCGACTTGGCGCACGGGCGACACGCTCCCAATACCTGTAATGCCTTCGTAGAGCGACGTCATGATGGCCCCGGCAGGCAGTCGCTGAGCTTTCAGATCATCATACCGATGGCGAAAAATCCGCGCGAGGCGCGATCCTGTTTCGGGATCCGGATGCGCGTTGAGGTAGTCCTGAACGTATGCCGCATTGGCTGATCCGGAAACCAGCAGAGTGCGCCATGTCGCGGGAATGCTGTTCAGTGTCATCTTGTTGTATGGCACCGGCTTGGGCGGAGCATTCGGCTGGAGCTCGGCATCAACGCCGGCAATGACGGCGCTGATCACGCCCGCGACCTCCTCAAGCCTCATGTGCTTGGTGTCTTCGGCGCTCGCTGCTGGGCCCAACAGCCGGATAACTTCTCGTTCTGGTAAGCCGAAAACCCTCTCAGCGATTCCCGCGGGGCCTACGAGTCCAAAACGATGATGACCGTACGCGACCTCCAACTCCTTGAGCTTCAGCGTCACTTCAACCGGCAAACCATCCACCAGGTTGTGGACGAAGTTCCAACCTTGGACGAGTAACGATAGCGCTGCGGCGGCCTTGGCATAGTCGTCTGCCATTTTCCCAGTGACCGTAGCGACGTTCAGAGCGGCGTCATGCAGCTTGCCATAGCACTGGAACAGCTCGCCCGATGATCTGAGATAACCGTCACAGCCCTTGTCCCCGAGCGAGCCATGCGGACGGGTACGCACGAAGTCATCGCCGTGCGCAAGCTCCATCACGTCCGAAAAGAACTGCTGAAATGAGTCGCCGTGAACGCGCCGGAGCTTGACCTCCAGGCTGATCTGCCATTGCCACGTCTGCTCAGCGGTCATCCACGACGGCATCACGAGCCTAGAATTCCGAGCCTAGCGAGGAGCAGTTCGAGGCCGCACCACTGTCGATCATTTCTCCAACCCGCCCAACCGGCCAATTAAAGTGTGTCAGCCGCAAACGACTGGTTACCGGGAGAGCTCTCCGCTTGCAGAAAGCCAAAGGATTGATCGATCGATTCTTCGATAGACGCAACGTTAAGTTGTCAGCGTTCAACAGCTCGGCGCTCCTCTACCAGCGGCTCGTTGAGACCATCGGGTTTTGACGGAGCGAGCCTGCGTCGAAGTTCAGCGCGGTAACGGCGGGAAAGGCGTAGATTGCCCCTTTTCAGCGCCGTTCGCGCAGCGGGATCCTCACCGTGGATCATGGATTGGCATGTGCTCCGGCAGATATAAAGTCATGCTGATGATCCCTGGGTCGCGAACACCGTGCGATGAAAACGCGTGACGATTTCAGCCCCCGGACCAAGCTCGACTTGGCGCTGCGGGCCAGCTACCTCTGCTCGTTATGCAAGCGATCGACGGTCGGGCCTAGCGACGAGGCGCCCGACGCCGTGACGATGATCGGTGTAGCAGCGCACATCTGTGCCGCCGCGCCGGGGCCTGGAGCGCGTCGCTACGACCCAACAATGACGCCCGAGGAAAGGTCCCACATCGACAACGGGATATGGCTGTGTGCTTCCTGCGGCGTCCTGATCGACCGAGACGAGAAGCGCTACACCGCCGATGCACTCCGAAGGATGAAGCGCGATCACGAAGGCTCGCGGCGCCTCGAGGGATCGGATTCCGACGTCGACCGAGACCTCATCGCCATAGGACAGGAAATCGTCGCAGTCGGGACCGTCATCCGCTCCGGCCCGGATGGTACGCGGGTTCGCCTGTCCCACTTCGTCAACGGTTCGGGTCGCGATCTCTGGTCGTTGAACCGGGACTTCGACAGATGGCTGCCTGAGCGACGCCATGTGCTTTTGAACGAACTCGGCTTCGGTGGGTTGCTGGCCGAGCCGCCTGTCGTCGAGCGCACGGGGCAGGCCTATGAAGTTCAATTCAGGCTCAAGGATCAGGTCCCGCGCCGAAACGCCGCCGCAAGCATCTCGTCGATGTCTCGCGAGGACGGGCGCATGCTTCATGGAATGGAGGCGTACGTCCAGGTTTTCGAGAGCGTGCTGGGCATGGCCCTAGGGACTTGGTTCACCGATCTCGGCCTCGGCAGCGATCTTTCCGATCTGTACTGGCGCTACAAGGGGTCTCCGTGGTTCGAACGCCTTGTGATGATGGAAATGATCCGGCTCTCCTCCATCCCGCGCGTCCAAAATGGGTTCGACGCTCCATCGACCCCGTTTCTGGCGGTCAACCGCATTGACAGCGTCAAGGTGCCGTCCTTCGACCTGAAGGGTCAGAAGCTCGGAATCGAGGTGCGGTTCGATCTGGAGGGGATGGGCCTGTGGGAGCACGTCCTTTCGGTGTTCGTCTCGACGCCGGAGCAACTTGCGCGGGATCGCGAGAAGGCGCGTTTCCACAATGACAAGATCAAGCGAATCGAGGGAGAATATGCAAAGCGCGAGTGACTTCGTCCCCGCTTAAAGTGGGCGTCCGCGGCGCTCGATGTACGCGCTCCATCTTGCAGTTGTGTAGCCCAATTAAACGTCGCACGCTCCACAACGCTTAATCGGGCTACACAACGCCCTGTACGACGTTCAATCGGGCTACATCGCGCGCGCAATTGGGAGCCACATCGACTGGACTCATTGGGAAATTTGGCGTGGCAGCGCCAATAATCGGGCTACTCGGCATCCACTGTCCTACAAGGCCTGGCGCAACTGCGCCAGGCTACGAGGCAATAAGCTGACCCTGTTGAGCGCATGCGCCACCAAGGCGCGTTCCTTCACGCTACCGCCAGCTGCTCCCGCTTCTCCGGAAACGGCCGGAAGCTCCACAGGACCAGCATCGCCGCCAGGCCGAGGATCCAGGAGCCGACATACATCGGCGCGTAGGTGCCGAACCGGTCGTAGATCAGGCCACCGAGCAGCGGACCGGTCGACATGCCGAGGCTCCCGGCCATGGCCGTGCCGCCGATGATCGTGCCCATCATCTTCAGCGGGAAATTCTCACGGATGATCACGGCATAGAGCGGCATGGTGCCGGCATAGATGAAGCCGACGATCACCGCGACCGCATAGAAGCCGGCGAGCTGCCCGACGAAGGCATAGGCCAGCACGCCGAAGGCCTGAGCCAGCAGCCCGAGGACCAGGACGCGCTGCGCACCGAACCGGTCGCCCGCCACGCCGAAGCCGAGGCGGCCGAACATGCCGGCCAGCCCCTCGACGCTGTAGATCGACACGGCCGCGAGCATCGGGATGCCGCAGGTCACGGCATAGCTCACCGTGTGGAAGATCGGCCCGGAATGGGTGGCGCAGCAGAAAAAGTTCGCCAGCATGAGCGTGACGAACTGGGGCGAGCGCACGGCCTGGCCGACGCTCATCTCCAACTGCGTCTCCTCCGTCGCCTGCGTCTGCGCGCTTGCTTCCAGAGCCGGCGGGCGGCGCACCAGGAGCGCGGCGGGGATCATCAGCACCGCTGCGATGCCGGCGATGATCTGCATCGACGTGCGCCAGTCATGGATCGTAACCAGCCAAGCCGCGAGCGGCGCCATCGTCATCGGCGCCATGCCCATGCCGGCCGAGACGAGCGAGACCGCCAGGCCGCGCTGCGTGTCGAACCAGCCGGTGACGCAGGCCATCATAGGCGCGAAGACGGCGGCCGTCGCCGCGCCGACCAGGAGGCCGAAGAGCAGCTGAAACTCGACCAGCGAGCTCGCATGGCTGGCGAGCGCCAGGCTCGCCGCCAGGACGATCGAGCCTGTCAGCACCACCGGCCGCGGTCCGTACCGGTCAGAGAGATTGCCCCAGGCCATACTGGCGCCTGCCATGGCGAGGAAGCCGATCGTCATCGCCGTGGAGATGCCGGTGACCGACCAGCCGGTGTCCTGCGACATCGGCCGCAGGAAGACCGGCAGCGAGAACATGGCGCCGACCGCGACGCAGCCCAGCAGGCCACCTGCCGCAACGATCACCCAGCGATAGGATTGATTCATAGGAGCCTCCGGGACGTATCGCGTTCCGCTGGCGATGCCATGCGGCCTTACGCGCGCTCGATGCCCCTAGGACGCAGCGGCCCCGACCACGCCGACAGGCCGCCGCGATTTTCTTGCGATCACGCCGCGTGATCAGCCCTGCGGCGGCTTCCAGTCGGCCGACGGGATGGTGTTGACCATCCACGGGATACCGAACTTGTCGACCAGGGAGCCGAAGCCAGGCGACCAGAAGGTCTCGCTGAACGGCATCACCGCCCTGCCCCCTTCGGACAATTGCTCGAACCAGCGCTGGCCCTGCGCCTTGTCATTGGTGTGGAGCGTGACGTCGAAGCCGTTCTTCGGTTTGTCGATGTTGTGCGCCCAGGCGAGATCCATGTCGGCGCCCATCAGCGCCTGATCACCGACTTCGAGCCAGCAATGCATCAGCCAGCTCTTGTACTTCTCGTCGGTGATCGGCATCCCCGGAGGGCCATCGCCATAGGGCATGGCCGCTGTGATCTTGCCACCGAGAACCTTGGCGTAGAACTCGAACGCCTCACGGCATTGGCCCTGGAAGCTCAAGCTGGTCACGATCTTCATGGTCGTCTCCTCTATTATCTGGGGTTTCGGCACGAAACGGGCAGTATCGACCTGCCGAGACGCACCGGGATCGTTGGCAATCCAGCCGAGGCGTTTGTCGAAACCGTCCTGTCGGGCGGCGGGCAGCTCCGTCAGCCGACGTTTCGACCCCGAGCAACTCCTGCTCATCGCCAAACGCACCTCCGGCCAGGAAGGTTCAGGCAGGCTGGCATCGCGACCAAGCTCGACATCCAATATAGGTTGATACCAACTTATATAGCCGACAGCTGTCAACCTTTCGGTCGAACGCTCCTGCCATCCCAATCTCATCGAATGTTCCAAAAAAAAGGCGTTTTTCCTGGCGAATCTCGCTGGCCCGGTCGAAATACTCCCCCGGGGCAGCGCATCCGATCCGATCGCCGCGACAGCCCTCTCCTGTCAGTTCGCGCGCGCGACGACCTTGTCGAAGTCGCGATCGAGCCCTGCCAGCGCCTGATCGATCCGCTCGCGTCGTTCCTTGATCCAGCTCTCCTGCGTGGCGAGCATCTGCCTGGCGCTTGCGATCATGCGTGCCATCTCCGCCGGCTGCGGCCCTCCGGCGGTGGCACGGTTGCGGACGATCGCGACCGGATCGAGCGTCGCGCGGAACTCTGTCTCGCTCATCGGCAGCTCGCCGCCGGCGACGCCCATCTCCTTCAGTGTCTTCTGGTAGATGCGCTGTGCCTCGGCATAGGGAAAATCCGACGGCCTGATGTCGTGCGCCTTGGCGTGGTCGACGATCTCCGAAGCGAAATGGTGCCCGACGCGGAATGGCAGCTTGTATTGGCGCATCAGCACGTCGGCAAGTTCCTGCGAGGCTGTCCAGTCGCTGTTGAGTTCTTCCAGGGCACGCTGAGGGTCGATGACCAGCGCCTTCAGGATGCGGTCCCAGCCGTCCACGACCGCACCGGCTCCCGAGATCACCGCCGCATTCTCGCGCACGCTCTTGGGGTCGCTCATGCCCGGTGGGATGTTGTGCGCCTGGATGGTACGCCCGATACCGAGCGAGATCGCCGTCGAGGCCTGGCTACGCACGCCGTTCAGCAGGCCGGGATTGCGCTTCTGTGGCATCGCGCTGGAGACATAGGTGTTGCCGTCGCCCTCGGTCAGCAGGATCCAGGGCCGTGGCTGCGCGTACTGGACCATGACGTCCTCGACGAAGGCGCCGGCATGGAGCGCGATGCTGGTGGCGAGCGCCCCGACTTCGACCGGCATCTCGGCCGCGGTGATCTGGGCAGCGTCATAGGCGTTGTCGACCGCGGCGGCGAAGCCGAGATAACCGGCCATGCGAGCGCGGTTCAGCGGCCAGCTGGTGCCGTTCAGCACTGTCGTGCCCATCGGCGAGCGGTCGAGCCTTGCATAGGCCTCGCGCAGGCGCTGCGCGTCCCGTTCCAGTCCGGCGAGATGGCCGAGCAGATAATGCCCGTAGCTGTTGGGCTGGGCCGCGACGCCATTGGTATAGTTCGGCACGACCGTCCCGGCATGCTTCTCGGCGAGGCCGACCATGGTCGTGCTCAGCCGGTTGAGCTGGCCTGCGAGCCGAAGCAGCTCGTCGCGCATCATCGCCGCTCGCATGGCCGAGAGCATGTCCTGGCTGGATCTGCCGGCATGCAGCAGCGTCGCCTCGACCCCGGCGGCTTCGATCAGCAAGGGCTCGAAGGTGATCACCAGGGTCGGGCGCTTGGCGCCGGGCTTGTCCGCCGCCTTCAGCATCTTGTCGAGGCCGGCAGCGATCCGCGGCGCCAGCGCCGGATCGAGCAAGCCCTCCCCGCTGTTGATGACGGTGCTCGCCTTGTTGATCTGGCCGAGCCAGTAGAACTCGTCGCGTTTTTGCACCGGCTGCGCGAGCGCCGAAACAGTCCCGGCGATCAGCGTCAGCATCGTGGTCAGCAGTCTCGATCCGTCCATGCTCACCTCCGCAGCATATGAGGCCGTGGCACCACGACCTTCGTCGGGTTGCCATTCGAAGATCGCGATGCGCTAATCTCACCAACGCTCGGCTTTTCGCCTGAAGCGCCATCGCAAGGACCTTGAAGAGTCCGCAATTTCCCAGGGAGGTCAAATCGATGTTGAAGTCCGGCTGGCTCGGCGCGCTGGCGCTCGCCACCCTCACTCAGCTTGCCCCGGCTACGGTGGCGACGGCTCAATCCTGGCCGCAGCGGCCCGTCAGTTTCATCGTGCCGTTCCCGGCCGGCGGCGGCACCGACGCCTTCGCCCGCCCCCTCGCCGCCCAGCTCGAGCAGCAGCTCGGCCAGCGCATCCTGATCGACAATCGCGGCGGCGCCGGCGGCACGGTCGGCGCCTCGGCCGCCTCCAAGGCCGCGCCCGATGGCCACACCTTCTTCATCGGCGCGGCGCACCACGCCATCGCGCCGGCGCTCTATCCCAAGCTCGACTACAACATCCAGACCGATTTCATCCCGATCGGGGTGATCGCCCAGCCGCCGCAGGTCGTGGTCGTCCATCCCGGCAAGGTCCAGGCCAAGACGCTCGCCGAGCTGATCGACTTCGCCAAGAAGAACCCCGACAAGCTGAATTACGGCTCAGCCGGCAACGGCACCACGCATCACCTCGCCGGCGAACTGTTCAAGCTCACAACCAAGGTGAACCTGACCCATGTCCCCTATCGCGGCGCCGGTCCGCTGATGCAGGACCTCGTCGCCGGCCAGGTCGACCTTGCCTTCGACGGGCTCGGCTCCTCGGCGGCGCAGATCTCCAGCGGCACGCTGCGGGCTCTTGCCGTCGCGGCGCCCAAGCGCGCCAGCGCCTTCCCCGATGTGCCGACCACGGCGGAAGCGGGCGTGCCGGGCTACGAGGTCTCGACCTGGTATGCGATGTGGGCGCCGAAGAACACGCCGCCCGAGATCGTCGCCAGGATGACGGCCGAGCTGCAGAAGGCGCTGGCGACGCCGATGGTGACCGAAGCCTGGAAGAAGAACGGCTCGGAAATCCCGAACCTCTACGGCCCCGCCTTTGGCGACTTCGTCAAGGTCGAGGTCGCGCGCTGGGGCAAGGTCGTGGCCGAGGCCAACGTCAAGCCGGACTGAGCCGGACGACGCTCATCCGCCCTCGCCCGCGTCGTCGATCACGGCGCGGGCGATCGCCAGGCTGAAGCCGGCCCGCGCCAGCGCCGCGATGTCTTTCTGGCGCTGCGCCGCACGGTCACCTCGGCTCCAGGGGCCAAGGCGTTTGCGCTTGGCGGCGATACGCGCCGCCTCCAGCTCGACGTCTTCGTCAGCCACCACCACCTCGGCGACAAGGCCGCGCTCGACGCCCTTGGTCGCGAGCCCGGCCGCAACGGCCCGCGCCGAGCGTCCCTTGCGCCGCAGGCTCTGTGACCGCGCTTCGGCGAAGCGGCGATCATCGACGAGGCCCGAGGCGACGCATGAGGCGACGACCTCGTCCACCGTCGCACGGAAAGGCTGTGAATCCTGCCCGTGATGCCGGCAACTGCGCTCGACCTTGCGCAGCAGGACGCGCTGCAATTGCGCCGCCGGCACCGAATAGCGTTCGAGATAGTAGAGAGCGGCGCGCCGCAGATAGTCGGCCGTGATCCGCTTGGGGGCCGGCCGCTCTCTCGGCTCCGCCTCCCCGTCCCGCTCGGACCTCAAGCTAGTCGAACCTCGGCTTGCCGCGGGTCGACTTGACCGAGGAACGCTTCTCCTTTGAGGCCAGGCGACGCTCCTTCGAGGCCTTTGTCGGCTTGGTCGCTCGCCGGACCTTCGGCCGCACCTCCGCCTGCCGGATCAGTTCGACCAGCCGCGCCAACGCCTCCTCGCGGTTGCGGCTCTGGCTGCGATGCTCCTGCGCGGTGATGACGATCACGCCATCCTGCGTCAGCCGGCTGCCGGCGAGCTTCATCAGGCGGAGTGCGACATCATTGGGCAACGAAGCGGAGCGGCGCGCATCGAATCGGAGCTCGACCGCAGTCGAGACCTTGTTGACGTTCTGCCCGCCCGGGCCGGAGGCGCGCACGAAGCTCTCCTCGATCTCGCTCTCGTCGATCGCAATGGACGGGGTCACTTGAATCATGGGAGGACGCTACCCCAAGCCACGGAGAATTGCAGCGATGAAGCCAGCTCGCGACATCGAGCGCCTGATCGAGATCATGGCCGCGCTGCGCACGCCGGGGACGGGCTGCCCCTGGGATCTCGAGCAGGACTTCGCGTCGATCGCGCCCTACACGATCGAGGAGGCCCATGAGGTCGCAGACGCCATCGCCCGCGGCGATCTGGTCGATCTCAAGGACGAGCTCGGCGACCTCCTGCTGCAGGTGGTGTTCCACGCCCGGATGGCGCAGGAGCAGGGCAGCTTCGCCTTCCCCGACGTGGTCGAGGCGATCACCACCAAGCTGATTCGCCGGCATCCTCACGTCTTCGGCGATGCGCGCGACCTGTCGCCCGCCGAGGTCAAGGCGCTCTGGGGCCAGATCAAGGCGCAGGAGAAGGTCGACAAGGCGCGGGCGAGGGCGCAGGCCAGGCTACCAGAGCCCACGGAAGCCAAAGGCGTGCTCGCAGGCGTGCCGACCTCCCTGCCCTCTCTGACCCGGGCCTGGAAGCTCCAGGCCAAGGCCTCGACCGTCGGCTTCGACTGGAACGACGCCCGGCTGGTGCTCGACAAGGTCCGCGAGGAGACCGCCGAGATCGAGGAGGCGCTCGCCGGCGGCGACAAGGCCGCGATCCAGGAGGAGATCGGCGACCTGCTCTTCGTCATCGCCAATCTCGCCCGCCATGTCGATGCCGATCCCGAGGCCTGCCTGACCGCCGCCAACGCCAAGTTCGAGCGTCGCTTCGCCGGCATCGAGGCAGCGCTGGAACAGCAAGGGCGCGAGCCGCGTCAGGCCTCGCTGGAGGAGCTCGAAGAGCTCTGGCAACAGGTCAAGCGCGCGGAGCGTGCTGCCTCATAGGCAAACAGAAACGCCGGGCACGAGGCCCGGCGTCGATAAGCATTCTGTTTGCTCGGCTGATCAGGGCTTCGGAGCCGGGGCAGGCGTCGCGCCAGGAGCGGGGGCCGCCGGCGTACCGGGGGCCGGCGCCGCGCCGGGCGTGGCCTCGGCGCCGCCGAGGCGCTTGCGCAGCTCCTCCTGGCGCTTGGCGAGCTCGTCCTGCAGCGCCTTCTGCTGCTCTTCCAGCACCTTCGGATCGATCGGAGCGCCGTCGAAGGCCTTGGCGAACTCGGCCATCGGCACGCTGAAGGTGACCTCGCGCGCGCCCTGGTTCTGCACGCTGATGTTGAGGTTGGTGCCCTTCTTCATCGCGTTGATGAAGTCGTCCTTGACCTGCGCCTCGGCGAAGCAGCCGTTCGGGAAGCAGATCGCGTAACGGCCGGGCGTCGGCTGCGCGTTGTCGACGCCGAAGCGGATGCCGGGCTGCAGCAGCAGGCCGAGCGGCATCAGGAAGCGCACGATCTTGCTGGCGTCGCCCTTGACGTCGTAAATCGCGACGGCAAGCACCGGCTGGCCCTGATCCGAGACGAAGTCACGGGTGGTGTAGCAGATTTCCTTGTTGGCGGCCTGGTCCTTGCCGCAGACCTTGGTCCAGCTCGTCTGCGACGGCTCGGGCTTGACCTGGACGACGGTCGGGCCAGTCTGCGCGGCCTGGCCTTGGGCCGGCTGCTGAGCCGGAGCGGGCTGAGCTGGCGCCGCCGGGCGGCTCGCCGGGCGTTGCGGTTGCGCCTGCTGGGCGCTCGCGGCGATCGGGGTGAGAGCGACGGCGGCGCCCAGCACGAGCGCGAGGCCGCGGACCGTGCTCTTCGCGGTGGCGCCCTGGCTCCGGGACAGGCGGGTCGAAGCTGACATCTGCGTTTCCTTGACCATGAAACTGGTTCGGCCGCCGGATCCGGCGGCATGCATCACCCAAGGCTCAACCAGCAAGGTGCCGGAGCCGGTGGCGGCGTGAGCACATCAAGCGCGATTGCGGCGTTTGGATGACGCCGGCCTGCGTTTAGCGAGTTCCGTCGCAGGTTTCCAGCCCGAAGAGCGCGGCGCGACAAGTTTGATCGCATGTTATCCTGCGGCAGGGAATCAGTTTCGAGCATGCATCGACCTTTCAGCGCAGCGGCGCGTTCCGCTTGGTGTCTCGGGCTCGTCCTCGCGGGCCTGGCGGCTTTCGGGCCGATCGGGAACCTACGCGCGGTTGCAGCCGAGAATGACACCGCCATCGCCATGCATGGCGAGCCGGAACTGCCCAAGGGCTTCGACCACCTGCCCTATGCCGATCCGCAGGCGCCGAAAGGCGGGCGAATCATCTACGGCCAGCAGGGCACCTTCGACAGCCTCAATCCGCTGGTGGTGCTTGGCGTCGCCCCGGACGCGGTGCCGCGCTATGTCCAGCAGAGCCTGCTCTTCCGCTCTGCCGACGAGCCCTTCACTGCCTATGGCCTGCTGGCGAGCAAGGTCGAGCTCAACTCGGAACGAACCCGCCTCGCCTTCCAGATCGACCCGCGTGCCCGCTTCTCCGACGGCAAGCCGGTGACTGCCGACGATGTGATCTTCACCTTCGAGATGCTGAAGACCAAGGGCAAGCCGTTTCATCGCTCCAGCCTGGCGCGGGTGACGAAGGTCGAGGCCCCCTCGCCCGACCGCGTCGTCTTCGAGCTGGGCGACGGCTCCAACCGCGAATTGCCGCTGGTGATCGGCGCCATGCCGATCTTCGCCAGGCACGCCACCGATGCGGAGAAGTTCGGCGACACAAGCTTCAAGCCGGCGCTCGGCTCCGGCCCCTACATCGTCGAGGAGGTCAAGCCTGGCGAAATGCTCAGGCTGAAGCGGCGCAAGGATTTCTGGGCGGAGGATCATCCCCTCACCCGCGGGCTCTTCAATGCCGACGAGATCCGCTATGACTTCTACCGCGATTCCAACGCCTTGTTCGAAGCTTTCAAGGCAGGGCTTTATGATGTCCGACTCGAAAGCGACCCGACACGCTGGATGACCGGCTATGACGTGCCAGCCGTGCGCGACGGGCGGATCATCCGCGACACGTTCCGCTTCCAGACGCCCAAGGGCATGACCGGGCTGGTCTTCAACACCCGCCGCCCGCAATTCGCCGACATTCGCGTCCGCGAGGCGCTGGCGATGCTGTTCGATTTCGAATGGGCCAATCGCAACCTGTTCCACGGCGTCTATCGCCGCGCCGGCAGCTTCTTCGCCGACAGCGAGCTCTCGGCGCTCGGCGTGCCGGCCGATCAGCGCGAGAAGACGCTGCTCGCCGCCTTCCCCGGCGTTGTGCGCGACGACATTCTCGCCGGCACCTGGGCACCGGCCGCGACCGACGGATCCGGCCGCGACCGCGACCAAGCCCGCCGCGCGCTCGATCTGCTAGAGGCGGCCGGCTATCGGCTGAGCAACGGGCAGTTGCGCAAGGATGGAAAGGGCGAGCCCTTCGGCTTTGAGATCACCGTCACCAATCGGCCGCAGGAGCGGCTAGCGCTGAATTATGCGACCTCGCTGGCTCGGCTCGGCATTGCCGTATCCGTCCGGCTGATCGACGATGTCCAGTACTGGCGCCGGCTTTCGACCTTCGACTTCGACATGATCCAGTGGACCTGGCCGGCCTCGGCCTCGCCCGGCAACGAGCAGATCGGCCGCTGGGGCTCGGCCAATGCCGAGCGCAAGGGCGCGCTCAACTATGCCGGCGTGCGTTCGCCGGCGGTCGATGCAACCTTGCAGGCGCTGCTGGGCGCGCGCTCGCGCGAGGATTTCGTCGCGACGGTGCGCACGCTCGACCGACTGCTGCTCTCCGGCTTCTACGTCGTGCCGCTCTATTATCTGCCTGAGACCTGGCTGGCACGCGGGCGCGATATCGTCTTGCCCGAGCGGCGACCGAGATTCTTCTTCTCCAACGAGACGCTCGCGCGGTCGCCCACCCCGCCAGCGCCTGCCAACTAGGTCCGGCGATGCGCATGGGCTCCGACGAAATCTCCATCGGCGCGCTGGTCGAAGGGCTAGATTTCGACAGCCTGCTCAAGGCGCTCGCCGCCCGCCGTGGCTATGAGCCGGCCTTCCGCGATCCGCCCGGGCGGCGCGACTGGAGCGATTTCTCGCCGAGCGCCTTCGGCTTCGCCGAACTCGATGGCCGCGTCGACCGGCTCGCCAACCTGCTCCTCCTCGCCAAGCCCCAGCCCGGTGCCTGCGTTGCGATCCTGGCGCCGCTCGGCCCTGAGGCGCTGGTCGCGATCCTCGCCGCCCTGCGGGCCGGCCTCTCGCCGATGCTCCTGCCGGCCCACGCCAAGGAAGCAGAGCTGCTTCCCATCATCGAGCGCTCCGGCGCGGTGATGGCTCTCGGCGTGCCGCGGATCGGCGAGCTGCAACCCTTACACCTGTTGCGCGACGTCGCCGCCCGCTCCTTCGGCATGCGCTTCATCGGCGGCTTCGGGGCGCGCGTGCCCGATGGCGTTGCCGCGCTGGAGCCGCTGCTCGGCCATGGCGCTATGCCATCAGCCTTGCCCCCGGCAGCGATCCGGGCGCCGATCCGCGTCGTCGATGGGCATAGCCTCACCGGTCCCTTCCCGGTCAGCGAGAAGGAAGTTTTGGCTAAAGCGCTCGAAATCTCACGCGTGCTCAAGCCGCTCGCCTCGTCGCGTGTCATTACCACGCTGGTGGGCGGCGATCTCGCCGCGCTCGCAACCGGCCCCGGCATCGCGCTGCTCACCGGCGTCGAGCTCCTGCCGCTCGGCCTGTTCGTGCTCGACGACCTGCGCGCCTGCCTGGAAGGCGGGCGCATGGTCCATCTCGTCATTCCCGCGGCGCTGGAGCCGGCGCTCGCCCGCTCCCGTCTCGGCGGCCACAAGGCGCTGACCAGCCTCGTCGTCACCCGCCGCGCCGGTGAGGATGACGGCCTGCCGCGTCTCGACCGGCCCGACCTCGCCATCGTCGACGTCGTGACCAATGCGGCAACGGATGTTTCGGTGACACGGCGATCACCGTGAGAATCCCGATCGAATTCCCAGCAGGAGCAAAGCTTGCCGCAAGGAATTCAATCCAGATTAACCCTCGGACAGTAGACGATAGAGTCATCCGAGCGGGACTGGGACGACGCGATGGAGTTCGCTAGGGCATTCACAGCTGCGATCGACGCCTTGGTCCTGCCGCTGTTCCATCCGCTTGACCAAAGATCGGTATTCTCCTACGTCGCGGCGGCGGCCTTCGTCTTCCTGGCCATTATCCCTACGCGCCTGAGGCGTCGGCGCAAGGATATCGGACTCAGGGCCTTCTGGCGGCTTTTGAGCAAGCGGACCGTCTGGCTGCACCGTTCGTCCCTGCTCGACTACAAGCTCTACCTCTTCAATATCCCGCTGCTCGCTTTCGTGATCGGCTTCTTCATCATCGGCGCGGATTTTTGGGCGGGTGTCTTCGGCAGCTGGCTGACCGCCTTGTTCGGGCCGGCCGCCGAGACGGTTGCCGCGCATTGGGGGATCATCCTATTCCTCGCGGTGCTGCAGGTGCTCGCCTTCGACCTCGGCTACTGGCTCGCGCATCTTGCCATGCACAAGAGCGAGATCCTCTGGCAATTCCACAAACTGCATCATTCGGCAGAGGTCATGACGCCGGCGACGGAATTCCGGCAGCATCCGGTCGAACTCGCCCTGTTCCCCTGTGTGACCGGCTTCACCAACGGCTTAGTCTATGCGCTGGTGACGCATTGGCTCGGTAGCGGCGCGCCCTCGATGGGCATATTCGGCTACAACCTCATCATCTGCGCGCACATCTTCACCTTCCACCATCTCCGGCATTCCCACATCAACATGCCGTTCACCGGGGTGATGGGCGTGCTGCTGCACAGTCCGGCGCATCACCACATCCATCATTCGGACAACCCCGCCCATTTCGATCGGAACATGGGCTATTTGCTGTCGATCTGGGACTGGATGGCCGGCACGCTGCATATGCCGCGCCGGGGCGAGAAGATCACGCTCGGCATCGGCCATGAAGGTGCCGAGCACAACACGGTCGGCAATGCACTCTGGGTCCCGTTCCGCGATGCCGGACGGCTGATCGCCACACGACTGCGCCCGGCGGGCAAACCGATGGCCGACGAGCCGGCCATCGAGCCGAAGAGCAGCTGAGCCAAAGGACGATCAGCTCGCCGGTCTCGACGAGGACCTCCTCGACATCGAGGCGCCGTGCTGCATCGCCCGTCAGGCCGCCTTCTTCCGCTCGGCGATCCGCGCCAGATCGGTCAGCAGCCGCCGCGTGCCGGTCAGCCGCTGCTCGGCCGTTTCGAAATCGTCGATGAAGACGACGCGCATGTCGGGGCGCACCTTGGCCAGCGTGCCCTGCTTGGCCACGTAGCTGACGAGCCCCTCCGGATTGGCGAACTCGTTGTCCCGGAAGGCAACGATGATGCCCTTCGGCCCGGCCTCGACCTTCTCGACATTGGCGCGCTTGCACAGCGCCTTGATCGCGACGATCTCCAGCAGCTGCTTGACCTCTTCCGGCAGCGGACCGAAGCGGTCGATCAGCTCGGCGCCGAAGGATTGCAGCTCGGCGTCGTCGTCCATGGTCGAGAGCCGCTTGTAGAGCGTCAGCCTCAGCGTCAGATCGCCGATATAGTGCTCGGGGATCATCACCGGCGCGCCGATCTGGATGCTCGGCGACCAGTGCGCATCGCTTTCGATCTCGATGCCGGCCTTGAGTGCCGCGACTGCCTCTTCCAGCATCTGCTGGTAGAGCTCGTAGCCGACTTCCTTGATGTGGCCAGACTGCTCGTCGCCGAGCAGGTTGCCGGCGCCGCGGATGTCGAGGTCGTGGCTGGCAAGCTGGAAGCCGGCCCCCAGCGTATCGAGCGACTGCAGAACTTTCAGCCGCCGGTCGGCCTGCTCGGTCAGCTTGCGGTTGGCCGGCACGGTGAAGAGCGCATAGGCGCGCACCTTCGAGCGGCCGACGCGGCCCCTGAGTTGGTAGAGCTGCGCCAGGCCGAACATGTCGGCACGGTGGATGATCAGCGTGTTGGCGGTCGGGATGTCCAGGCCGGATTCGACGATCGTGGTCGAGAGCAGGATGTCGTACTGGCCCTCATAGAAGGCGGTCATCACGTCTTCCAGGGTGCCCGCCGCCATTTGGCCATGGGCTATGCCGACCTTGCACTCCGGCACCTGCTTGTCGAGGAAGTCCTTGACCTCGGCGATGTCCTCGATGCGCGGCACGACATAGAAGGACCGTCCGCCGCGATAGCGCTCGCGCAGCAGCGCCTCGCGCACGATCAGCGGATCGAAGGGCGTGACAAAGGTGCGCACCGCGAGCCGGTCGACCGGCGGCGTCGCGATGATCGAGAGCTCGCGCACCCCGGTCATGGCGAGCTGCAGCGTGCGCGGAATCGGCGTCGCGGTCAGCGTCAGCATGTGGACCTCGGCGCGCATCTCCTTCAGCCGCTCCTTGTGGGCGACGCCGAAATGCTGCTCCTCGTCGACGATGACGAGGCCGAGATCCTTGAAGTCGATGCCCTTGCCGAGCAGCGCATGGGTGCCGACGGTGATGTCCATCGTGCCGTCGGAAATGCCTTGTTTCACCGCCTTGAGATCGGGCACCGAGACGAAACGCGAGGCTTGGCCGACCTTCACGGGGAGCCCGGCGAAGCGCTCGGCGAAATTGCGGTAGTGCTGGCGCGCCAGCAGCGTCGTCGGCACCACGACCGCGACCTGCTTGCCGGCGAGAGCGGCAGTGAAGGCGGCGCGCAGCGCCACTTCCGTTTTGCCGAAGCCGACATCGCCGCAGACCAGCCGGTCCATCGGCCGGCCTGCGGCGAGATCGTCGAGCACGGCGTCGATCGTATTCTGCTGGTCCTCGGTCTCCTCATAGGGGAAGCGGGCGCAGAACTCGTCATAGAGCCCGTCCTGCGGCACCAGGCGCGGCGCTTCCTTGAGGGCGCGGGCGGCGGCGATCTGGATCAGCTTGCCCGCCATCTCGCGGATGCGCTGCTTCAGCTTGGCCTTGCGGGCCTGCCAGCCGCCACCGCCGAGCCGGTCGAGCACGACTTCGGTATCCTCCGAGCCGTAGCGCGAGAGCAGCTCGATATTCTCCGCCGGCAGGAACAGCTTGGCGTCGCCGGCATAGTGGATTTCGAGGCAGTCATGCGGCGCGCCGGCCGCGGTGATCGTCTGCAGGCCGACGAAGCGGCCGATGCCGTGGTCGACATGAACGACGATGTCGCCAGGGGTCAGCGAGGAGAGCTCGTTGATGAAGTCCTGCGGCCGGCGCGCCTTCTTGCGGGGCCGTACCAGCCGGTCGCCGAGAATGTCCTGCTCGCCGATGACCGCGAGCTTGCCGGCCTCGAAGCCGGTCTCGAAGCCCCAGACTGCGAGCGCCGTGGTGCCGGGCTTGAGGTCGAAAGCAGCCCGCAGGCTACCGGTCATCTGCACGGTCTTGAGGCCGTGATCGGCGAGGACATGGGCGAGGCGCTCGCGCGAGCCCTCCGACCAGGCGGCGAGGATGACGCGCCGCCCTTCCGCTTCCAGCGCCTTCACATGCGCCACCGCCGCATCGAAGACGCCGCCGGAATTGTCGGCGCGCTCGGCAGCGAAGCTGCGGCCCTGCTTGCCGCCGAGATCGACGACGAGCTTGCCTTCGCTTTCCGGCAGCTGGAACGGCGTCAGCGAGGCGACACCGGCTTCGCCGACGATGCCGCGCCACTCGGCCGGCGTCAGATAGAGCGCTTCCGGCAGCAGCGGCTTGTAGGGTATCGAGCCCGGCGAGGGCTGGTCGAGCGCGCTCTTGCGGGCGTCGTAATAGTCCTTGATCAGGCTGATGCGTTCCCCGACCGCGTCGTCGGCGTGATGGTCGAGCACGATCGGGACATCGGGCAGATAGGTGAAGAGCGTGTCGAGCTTCTCAGCCAGCAGCGGCAGCCAGTGCTCCAGCCCGGCCGGGCGCCGGCCCTCGCTCACCGCTTCATAGAGCGTGTCGTCGCGCCCGGGCGTGCCGAAGGTCGAAATATAGGACTGGCGGAAGCGACGGATCGAATCGCTCGTCATCTGCGCTTCGGACATCGGCACGAGGTCGAGCCCGCGCAATTGTCCGGTGGTGCGCTGCGTCTCCGGATCGAAGGTGCGGATCGATTCCAGCGTATCGCCGAAGAAGTCGAGCCGGATCGGCGCCGGCATGCCCGGCGGGAAGAGATCGACGATGCCGCCGCGCACGGCGAACTCGCCGGTCTCGCGCACGGTCGAGGTTCGGAGATAGCCGTTGACGTCGAGCCAGCGCGCCAGTTCCTCGGTGTCGACCATGTTGCCGGGTGCGGCCGAGAAGCTTTCTGAGGCCACTTTGCCGAAGGCGGGCACGCGCTGGAGCGCGGCGTTGACGGTGGTCAACAGCAGGCGCGGCCGGTCGCCCGACTTGGTGCGGGCCAGACGCGACAATGTCGTCATCCGGTGCGCTACGATCGACGGCGCCGGCGAGACGCGGTCATAGGGCTGGCAGTCCCAGGCCGGGAAGGTCATCACCTCGAGATCGGGCGCGACGAACTGCAGCGCGTTCTCCAGCACCTGCAGGCGCTGGCCGTCGCGGGCGATGAAGACGATCAGCGCCGGTCCTTCCGACTTCTTGGCGCGGGCCCGCGTCAGGTCGGCGAGCACGACGGCGTCGAAGCCGTCGGGCACGCCGGCGAGCATCGGCTTGTCGCCGCGATTCAGCGCATCGAGGATGCGCTCGAGCTGCGGCTTGGCGATCTGGGCGGGAGGCGGAATGCTCATCGGGACAATCGTCAACAGAATTGGGCGCGGGGAACCCCTCTCCCGGATGGGAGAGGGGCAGGGGTGAGGGCCTGCGCTCTCAATATGAGGCGGCTGCGGCGCCGTTGTGCCTTCCGCGGCGAGGGCAGGCCCTCATCCGGCGCTCCGCGCCACCTTCTCCCATCCGGGAGAAAGAAGGCGTCGCGGGCGGCATCAATGGCGCGCATCCGCATCAAAGGCCCTCACACATGGATCGGCTTGTCGTGCTGGTGGAAGGCCTTCAGCTGCCGGAAGACATCGCTGTCGTAATTCTCCGGCACCTGCGCCTCCCCCGTCACCCAGCTCAGCAGGTCGCGGTCGAGCACTTCGATCAGCCGCTCGAACTCGTCGAGCTCGGCCTCGCTCAAAGTGCCGATCTGCGCATCGGCGAAGCGGCCCATGATCAGGTCCATCTCGCGCATGCCGCGATGCCAGGCGCGGAACAGGATCTTGCGCCGGCGCGGGTCGAGGTCGGCGCTGCTACGGGTCGAGCCACTCATCATCGGCCTCGCGAAATGAAGATTGGGCCGGCCCCGTCGCGGTGCCTGCCTCGGATAGCTATCTGGCTGATTAGCGATATAGCTATGCCCCTTCGCGAAGTCAGCGGCATTCGTGCCGCAGGCCTCGCACTCCTGACATGCCGTGAAGCCATTGCGCCCATCCGTCCTCGATCCGCTCTTCGCCCCGGCCACCGCCCTCTCCGGCGTCGGCCCCAAGCTCGCCAAGGCACTTGACCGGCTGCTCGGCGACGAGACGCATGCCGCCCGCGTCATCGACCTGCTCTTCCATCTGCCGACCGGCGCGATCGACCGGCGGCCGAGCAATAGCATCGCCGAGGCGCCGGTCGGCGAGGTCGCGACCTTCTCGGCGCAGGTCACAGAGCATCGCCCTGCCCCGCCGACCAAGGCGAAGGCGCCCTATCGCGTCATCGTCGAGGACGAGACCGGCGACGTCACGCTGGTCTTCTTCCACGCCGATGTCCGCCACCTCCTCCAGACCCTGCCGATCGGTGCCTACCGCATCATCTCGGGCAAGCTCGAGCTCTGGGACGGCATGCGCCAGATGGTGCATCCCGACCGCATCCTCGACCCGAAGCTCGCGGCCACCCTGCCTTCGGTCGAGCCGGTCTACGGGCTGACCGAAGGCATTGGCGGGCGCGTCATGGCCCGCATCGCCGCCGGCGCGGCCGAGCGCTGCCCGGAATTGCCGGAATGGCAGGACGAGGCATTCGCCGCCCGCAACGACTTCGTGCCCTTCCGCGATGCCATCCACGCTCTGCATCACCCGGTCGATCTGAAGGCCGCAACAGGAGAAACGGTCGTACGCAGGCGCATCGCCTATGACGAATTGCTGGCGAGCCAGATTGCGCTCGCTTTGGTGCGCCGCCAGCAGAAAAAAGCGGCCGGCCGCGCCACGGCAGGCGACGGGGCGCTCCGCCACGCCATCGAGACCGCCCTGCCCTTCACGCTGACCGATGGCCAACGCAAGGCGATCGCCGACATCCATGACGACATGGAAAAGCCCGAGCGGATGCTGCGCCTGCTCCAGGGCGATGTCGGGTCGGGAAAGACCGTGGTCGCGCTGATGGCGATGGCCGCCGCAGCCGAGGCTAACAGGCAATCGGTGCTGATGGCGCCGACCGAAATCCTCGCCCGCCAGCACGCCGAGCGCCTCGCCCCGCTCGCGGACAAGGCCGGCCTCAAGCTTGCCCTCCTGACCGGCCGCGAGAAGGGCGCCGGCCGTCGGCAGGTGCTGGAAGGCCTGGCCAATGGCGAGATCGACATCGTCGTCGGCACCCATGCCCTTTTCCAGGAGGGTGTCGCCTTCCATGACCTCGCTTTGGCCGTCGTGGACGAGCAGCACCGCTTCGGCGTGCATCAGCGCCTGCTGCTCGGCGCCAAGGGCGAAGCGGTCGACATCCTCGTCATGACCGCGACGCCAATCCCGCGCACGCTGGCCCTGACTTGGTTCGGCGACATGGACGTCTCGATCCTCTCCGAGAAGCCGGCAGGCCGGAAGCCGATCACCACGCGGGCGATCTCGCTGGAACGCTATGACGAGGTGGTCGGTGCAGTCGGCCGCGCTCTCGACACAGGTGCGCAGGTCTACTGGGTCTGCCCGCTGGTGCAGGAATCCGACACGCTCGATGTCGCGGCAGCACAGGGACGATTCGAGGCGCTGCAGGCCATCTTCGGCGACAAGGTCGGCCTGCTGCACGGCCAGATGCCGGGACGCGACAAGGACGCGTCGATGGCCGCCTTCTCCGGCGGGCAGACGCGTGTGCTGGTCTCGACCACGGTGATCGAGGTCGGCGTCGACGTGCCCAATGCCTCGGTGATGGTGATCGAGCATGCCGAGCGCTTCGGCCTCGCCCAGCTCCACCAATTGCGCGGGCGGATCGGCCGAGGCAGCGCCGCCTCGACCTGCCTCTTGCTCTACAAGGGCCCGCTCGGGCAGGTGGCGGAAGCGCGCCTCACCATCATGCGTGAGAGCGAGGACGGCTTCCGCATCGCCGAGGAAGATTTGCGCCTGCGCGGCGAAGGCGAGGTCTTGGGCACGCGCCAGTCCGGCTCACCCGACTGGCGCATCGCCCGCCCTGAGATCGACGGCGACCTTCTTGCGGCGGCGCGCGATGACGCTCGCCTGCTGATCGAGCGCGACCCGCATCTGGAGACGCCGCGCGGCCAGGCGATCCGGACGCTGCTCTATCTGTTCGAGCGCGACGTCGCGATCCGCCTGCTGCGGGCCGGCTGAGATGCCAGTCAACTCACGCCGCCGGAGCTTTGTCGGTAGCCTTGGACGGAATCCGAGCGACCACCTTGAGCTCGAAGTCGAACCCGGCGAGCCAGGTCACGCCGACGGCGGTCCAGGTCGGATAAGGCGGCTCGCCGATCTCCTCGGCGCGGATGGCCATCATCTTCTCGAACTGGGTATGCGGATCGGTGTGGAAGGAGATGACGTCGATCACGTCGTCGAAAGTCGCCCCCGCCGCCGCCAGCACCGCGCGCAGGTTGGCGAAGGCCCGCCGGACCTGGTCCTCATAGACCGGTTCGGGCGAACCGTCCTCGCGACTGCCGACCTGCCCCGAGATGAAGAGCAGGTCGCCATGCCTGATGGCGGCAGAATATTGATGGACGTCGTAGAGTGCGTGGCGATCAGCGGGGAAAATTGCGTCGCGCTTGGTCATGTCGGTTCCTTTCATGGGCTATGAACGCAGGCAGCCTCGCCGCGTGGTCCGCCCTTGCCGGCAGGAGATAGCGAGCAACCATTGTTTGCATTAGCCGTTGAAATCGACACAGGCTGATGCAGATTACCCAGCAATGGCCCGCCCGTCTCTCAACGATCTCACCGCCTTCGTCGCCGTCGCGAACCGCCGCAGCTTCCGGCGCGCAGCGGATGAGCTCGGCATCGCGCCCTCCACGCTCAGCCATGCGATGCGCGCGCTCGAGGAGCGCATGGGCGTGCGCCTGCTCAACCGCACGACGCGTAGCGTCTCGCCGACCGAAGCCGGCTTCGAACTGCTCGGCCGGCTTCAGCCAGCGCTCGCCACATTGGACCAGGCGCTCGACAGCATCGCCACCTTCCGCGGCAGTGTGACCGGGACCGTGCGGATCAACGCACCGCGGCTGGGGGCTACGATCCTCCTGCGCGATATCCTGCCGGTGATGGCGGAGCGTTTTCCCGATGTGGTCGTCGACCTCGTCGTCGAGGGAAAGCTCGTCGACATCGTGGCGGCGGGGTTCGATGCCGGCGTGCGGCTGGTCGACTCGATTCCAAAGGACATGATCGCCGTGCCCTTCGCTGGCTCAGTCAGCTTCGTCTGCGTCGCATCGCCCGCTTATCTCGACCGTTTCGGCGAGCCCAGGACACCTGATGAACTCACGTCCCATCGCTGCATCGGCCACCGCGTGCCGGGAGGAAAGCTCTATCACTGGGAGTTCGAGCGAGCCGGGAAGGCCCTGACGATCGAGACCAGCGGGCCAGTCATCCTCGACGACGAGGAGCTGATGGTGGACGCCGCGATCAATGACTTGGGCATTGCCTATGTCGCCAGCCCTGCGGCGGAACTGGCGCTGGCGGACGGACGTCTTCGCCAAATTCTGACGGCCTGGGCGCCCGCTTCCGAACGGGTCGCGATCTACTATCCTGGCCACCGCGCCGTGCCGCCGGCGCTGCGGGCCTTCCTCGATGTCGTGAAGGCCGCGCGCTAGCGAAAGACAGCAATCCCGATCAAGCACGGGCGTCTTGCCTCCGCCATGGTGCCGGCGTTTCGTGAGTGAGCCATGGACCCGATCAAGAAAGCCCTCTGGTGCATTGAAAGCCGCTTCGCCTCCGAGCTCTCGCTCGACGAGATCGCGGAGGTCAGCGGCGTCTCGCGCTTCCATCTCAGCCGCGCCTTCGGCGTGGCGACCGGCCGCTCGGTGATGCGCTATGTCCGCCAGCGCCGGCTCTCGGAAGCGGCGCGCCAGCTGGCCGATGGCGCCCCCGACATCCTCCAGGTCGCGCTCGACTGGGGCTATGGCTCTCACGAGGCCTTCACCCGCGCCTTCCGCGAGCAGTTCGGCCTCACGCCGGAAGAGCTGCGCTCGCGGCGCGACCTGTCATCCCTTGCTCTCGTGGAGCCTCTGTCCATGCATGCTGCAAACCGCATTCCCCTCGCCGAACCGCGTATCGTCCCCGGCAAGCCCATGCTCATCGCCGGGTTCAGCGGCCATTTCTCGGTCGACAACACGCAAGGCATCCCGCTGCTCTGGCAGAAGATCGTCCCGCATTTCGGCCATATCCCTGGCCAGAAGGGCTTCGTCGCCTATGGCGCGAGCTATAATTGTGACGATGTCGGCGCCTTCGACTATATCGCCGGTGCCGAGGTCTCGTCCTTCAGCGACCTGCCGGACGAATTCGCCCGGTTGAGCGTGCCCGAGCAACTCTGCGCAGTCTTCGAACACAGCGGTCACATCACCGGCATCAAGCAGACCTATGAGGCGATCTGGCGCGACTGGCTGCCGAAATCCGGCCGGGAGCCGGCGATGGGCGTGACGCTCGAGCGCATGGACCAGCGCTTTAACGGCGCAACCGGCAACGGCGTCGTCGAGATCTGGGTGCCGTTGAAGGGCTGACTACTTGCCCATTTCCGGCGCTGCGCGCGGAGCCGTTTCGCCGGGCTGGATCAGCCCGGCGGACATGATCAGCTTGGCGCCGTCCTCGACCGAGATCGACAATTCGACGATCTCGCGCCGCGGCAGATAGAAGAAAAAGCCCGTCGTCGGATTCGGCGTGCAGGGCAGGAAGACGCCGATCTGCTCATCGCCATCCGGCAGTTTGCCGGCGATCTCAGGCGCGGCGTCCTGTGCGATAAAGACGATCGACCACATCCCCGGCTGCGGGAACTGCACCATGCCGACCTTGCGGAACGAGGTGCCGGACTGGGAGAAGATCGTCTCGAAGACCTGCTTCACGCCCTTGTAGAGGCCGCGCACCACTGGCATGCGATCGAGAAGCGCCTCCCCCGCGCCGATCAGAGTGCGCCCGACCAGGTTCGCGGCGAAAAAGCCGATCACCGTCAGGCCGATCAGCGCGATGACGAGACCGAAGCCTGGAACCGGAAATGGCAGGTAGCTTTCAGGCCAGAACTGGGCCGGCACCAAGGGTCTCACCAGCCCGTCGACCAGGTTGACGAACCACCAGGTCACCGAGGCCGTGATGGCGAGCGGCGCCGCCAGCACGAGGCCGGTCAGGAAATAGCGCCTGAGCCTGGTGCCGAAGGTCGGCCGCAGCAGATCGGGCTGGATGGCGAGGCGCGGATCGGGCGTACGGCTACTCATCGACGATCCGGGTCTCCATCCGCTCTTGCGGCCAGATCATATTGCGCCGCACTATCGAACGATAGCCGAGCCTAAGCTGCTGGCTACCCCCCGATTCGTCGATGTGCCTCGTGTCCGAACCGTCCAGCCCCCAGCCCCGCTGGCATCGCCCGCTCTATCTCGCAGCCGGGTGGCTCTGCGTGCTGCTCGGCATCATCGGGCTGATTCTGCCGGTGATGCCCGGCACGGTCTTCCTGATCGCGGCCGCCTGGTGCTTCTCGCGCTCCTCGCCACGCTTTGAAAGCTGGCTGGTCAATCATCCCCGGCTCGGGCCGGAGGTGGTGCGCTGGCGCAAGACCGGCGCGATCGCCCGCAGGACGAAATACATCGCCTGCGGCTCGATGCTGCTGAGCTTCGTCATCGTGGCGGCGACCGATGCGCCGCCGATCGCGCTCTGGCTGAGCGGTGCCGGCCTGATCGCGGCCGGCACCTATGTCGCGAGCCGGCCGGAGCCGACCGGGGAGCAGATCACTCGACGGTGACCGACTTCGCCAGATTGCGCGGCTGGTCGACGTCCTTGCCCATGAAGACGGCGGTCTGATAGGCGATCATCTGGATCGGCACCGAATAGACGATCGGCGCGAACAGCGGATCCATCTCCGGCATGATGATCGTCGCCTCCGGCACGATGCCGGCTTCTTCCGCGCCCTTGGCATCGGTGATCAGGATGATCCGGCCGCCGCGCGCCGCGACTTCCTGCATATTCGAGGCGGTCTTCTCGAAGAGTGCGTCATGCGGCGCGATCACCACGACCGGCATGTCCTCGTCGATCAGCGCGATCGGGCCGTGCTTGAGCTCGCCCGCCGGATAACCTTCCGCATGGATGTAGCTGATTTCCTTGAGCTTCAGCGCGCCTTCCAGCGCCAGCGGGAAGGCAGTGCCGCGGCCGAGATAGAGCACGTCGCGCGCCCTGGAGAGCTTGCGGGCGAGCTTCTCGATCTCCGGTTCCAGCGTCAGCGCCTGCGCCATCAGGCCGGGCAGCGCGATCAACTCCTGGACGTAGCGCGCCTCCTGCTCGGCCGAGAGAGTGCCGCGGGCACGAGCGGCGGCGATGGCGAGGCCAGCAAGCGCCGTCAGCTGGCAGGTGAAGGCCTTGGTCGAGGCGACGCCGATCTCGGGCCCGGCCAGCGTCGGGGCGACGACGTCGCTCTCGCGGGCAATCGTCGAGGTCGGCACGTTGACGACCGACATGACGTGCTGGCCTTCCTGGCGGGCATAGCGCAGGCAGGCGAGCGTGTCGGCCGTCTCGCCCGATTGCGAGACGAAGAGCGCGAGCCCGTTCGCCGGCAGCGGCGCCTCGCGATAACGGAATTCGGAGGCGACATCGATCTCCACCGGCAGGCGTGCCAGCTTCTCGAACCAGTATTTGGCGGTGAGACCGGCGTAGTAGGCCGTGCCACAGGCCGAGACCGAGAGGCGCGACAGATTCTTCCAGTCGAACGGCGTCTCGAAGGGCAGACGCGTCACGCCGTTCGCCATGTCGACATAATGCGTCAGCGTATGGCCGACCACTTCCGGCTGCTCGTAGATCTCCTTGGCCATGAAGTGATGGTGGTTGCCCTTCTCGACCAGGAAGGCACCAGCCGCGACGCGCTGGGCGCGGCGATCGACCTGGCTCCCGTCGGCGTCGTAGAAGGTCGCGCCCTTGCGGTTCAGCACCACCCAGTCGCCCTCGTCGAGATAGGCGATGAGGTTGGTGAACGGCGCCAATGCTAGCGCATCCGAGCCGAGATACATCTCGCCGTCGCCGATGCCGACGGCGAGCGGCGAGCCCTTGCGGGCGCCGATCAGCAGGTCTTCCTGCCCTTCGAACAGGAAGGCGAGCGCGAAGGCGCCGCGCAGATGCGGCAGCGCGGCCCCGACCGCCGCGACCGGGTCCTTGCCGCGGTCGAGCTCGCGGGTGACGAGATGGGCGACGACCTCGGTGTCGGTCTCGCTGGCGAAGACGTGGCCATCGGCCTCGAGTTCGGCCTTGAGCTCGCGGAAGTTCTCGATGATGCCGTTATGGACGACCGCCAGCTTCTCGGTGGCGTGCGGATGGGCATTGCTCTCGGTCGGCTTGCCATGCGTCGCCCAGCGGGTATGGCCGATGCCGATCAGGCCCTCGAGCGGCTCGTTGGAGAGGCGCACTTCGAGATTCTTGAGCTTGCCCTCGGCGCGGCGGCGGCTGAGTCGGCCGCCTTCGAGCGTCGCGACGCCGGCCGAATCATAGCCGCGATATTCGAGCCGCCGCAGCGCCTCGACGACCTGGCCGGCGACGGCCTGCTTGCCGAGAATGCCCACGATCCCGCACATGGATGTGCCTCATCCGTTGATGTCGATGCGCATCGCAATAAGCCGCGAGCCGGCAAATGCGAAATCACGTTGAATGTCGAACTGTGAACGAAATGCCTTGCAAATCGCCTATTGCCGGGCCTTTCGGGCCTGGGCGGCAGCCCTGAAGGCCGAAGCCCAGCCCTCGCGCTCCATCTGCCGGCCGCGCGCGACGGCGAGCGCATCCGGCTTGACGTCGCGAGTGATGACCGAGCCCGAGCCGACATAGGCGCCCGCCCCGATCGTCACCGGCGCGACCAGCGCCGAATTGGAGCCGACGAAGGCGCCCTCGCCGACGATCGTCTTCGCCTTGAAGAAGCCGTCGTAATTGCAGGTGATCGTGCCGGCGCCGATGTTGGCGTTCGCGCCGATCTCGGCATCGCCGATATAGGTCAGGTGGTTGACCTTGGCGCCTTCGCCGATCGCCGCCGCCTTGATCTCGACGAAGTTGCCGACCCGCGCGCCCTTCGCCAGCTCGGCACCGGGTCGCAGGCGGGCATAAGGGCCGATCGAGGCGCTTGGACCCACGCTCGCCCCGTCCAGATGCGAGAAGGCGTGGATGACGGCATTGTCCGCAACCTTGACGCCTGGGCCGAAGACGACGTTGGGCTCGATCAGGACATCGCGGCCGATCACAGTGTCATGGCTGAAGAACACGGTTTCTGGCGCGACCAGCGTGGCCCCGGCCAGCATCACCTCCAGCCGCTTGCGGCGCTGGAAATCGGCCTCGACGGCCGCGAGCTGGGCCCGGTCGTTGACGCCCTGGACCTCGACCTCAGGCGCGACCCGGGCGACCGCCTTCAGGCCCTGGCCGCGCGCCACCGCGACGGCATCGGTCAGGTAATATTCGTTCTGTGCGTTGGCGCAGCCGATCGCATCGAGGATGGCGAGCGCCTTGCCGCCGTCGAGCGCCATCAGCCCGGCATTGCACAGCGTGATCGCGCGGGTCGCCTCGTCGGCATCCTTGTGCTCGACGATTTCCTGCAACGCGCCGTCCTGCGTGACGAAGCGGCCATAGCCCGTCGGGTCGCGCGCCTCGAAGCCGAGCGCCGCGACGCCGACACCGCCATGCAGCGCCTTACGCAGCTCGGCGAAGGTCTCGGGCCGCACCAGCGGGGTATCGGCGAAGGCGACCAGGATATCGTCATGCGTGCCCGCCAGGCTCTCGCGAGCCGCCAGCACCGCATGCGCCGTGCCCTTGCGCTCGCTCTGGACGAACACCGCGGCGTGCGGCGCATGCTTCTTGACCTCGGCCGCGACGTCCGGCCGATCGGGTCCGATCACCACGGCGAGCGCATCGGCGCCTGCAGCCGTCACGGCAGCCAGGGCATGGCCGAGCAGCGAGCGGCCGGCCACCTCGTGCAGCACCTTGGGCCGCGCCGACTTCATCCGGGTCCCCTCGCCCGCCGCCAGCACGATGGCGAGGCAGGTCCGGGCGGGCTGCATTTCCGTCATGATCGTCCTGTCACATGGTCTCTAGAGAGGAAACGCGGCCACGACCGGCCGTCGTCCCGGATGCAGGCGATTGCCGCACCGGCGGTGGATAGCCGATTGCGAGCGGATTTGGCAAAACCCAGCGGACGATGCGCTCCGGCGCCGGCCTCCGACGAGCCATCTGATGCGGCATCGTTTTCGGCATGGCATTCCTGCATGCAAGGCGTCCCTTTTTTCGCCTTTGGCCTTGCACCGCGCTTTTCAGCCCCGCGCGAAATGCTCTAGAAGCGCAAGTCGGCAGAGCTTTGCCGGCCCAAGTTGGATATGATGTCGAAATCCTTGAATCGCCGCCGATTTTTGAGCCTCGCAGCGACTGGCGCCATCGCGCAGCGCTTTGCCGTCGGCACCGCGGCGGCGCAGGCCCCGACGACATGGGCCGGTCTGGTGCAATCGGTCATTACCGAGGGGCAGCGCTTCGACCCTGCGCTGGTGATCGAAGCCGCGCGCGTGCTCTCGCGTCGGCCGATGGTGCCGCTGCTCGCGACCGACCTGCCGGAAGGCTACGCCACCCTGCCTTACGACCAGTATGTCGGCATCAGGGCGCAGCCCTCGGGCATGATCTGGGCCGGCGAGAATCGCGGTTTCACCGTCGAGCCGCTGCACCGCGGCTATGTCTTCTCTTCGCCCGTCAGCCTGTTCACGGTCGAAGATGAGGTGGTCCGGCGGGTCGCCTTCGATCCCGGCAAGTTCAATTATGGCCGCGTGACGCCGCCGCCAGCGGGAGCGGACCTGCAATTTTCGGGCTTCCGCGTCTCCGCCGGGCTGGAGCGTCCCTACGAGCTCGCGCTGTTCCAGGGCGCGACCTTCTTCCGCTCGCTCGCCCGCGGCCAGAATTTCGGCGCGCTGGCCCGCGCCCTGATCCTGCGGCCGGGCGAGACGCGCGGCGAGGAGATCCCGTTCTTCCGTGCCTATTGGATCGAGCGGCCGAGCCCCGCCGCCGGCGTGCTGATCATCCACGCGCTGCTCGATTCCGAGAGCGTCACCGGCGCGGTCCGCATGACCCTGCGCCCCGGCGACGTCACCTTCATCGATGTCGAGATGACCTTGTTCGCCCGCGCCAATCTCGACCATGTCGGCTTCGGCTGCGTGATGGGTACCTTCCTCTCGGGACCGCAGAGCCGGCGCGGCTTCGACGATCTGCGTCCGGCGGTGCACGAGATCTCCGGCGTGCAGATGCTTACCGGCAACGGCGAATGGATCTACCGGCCGGTCAGCAACCCCGCCAATCTGCAGGTCTCGTCCTTCCAGGATTCGAATCCGCGCGGCTTCGGCCTGGTCCAGCGCGAGCGCGACCCCAACGCCTTCGTCGACGACGACCAGCGCTTCGAGCTGCGACCGAGCGTCTGGATGGAGCCGCTGGGCGAATGGGGCCCGGGCTCGGTCCAACTGATCGAGATTCCCAGCGAATCCGAGCTCAACGACAACATCATCAGCTATTGGCGCCCGCGCCAGCCGATCGCCGCCGGCAGCGAGACCACGATCGCCTATCGCCAGGCCTGGTGCTGGCAGCCGCCGGAACGGCCGCCGCTCGCCACCGCGACCCGGCTCCGGCAGGGGCGCGGCTCGCAGGCGCGCCGCCGCCGCTTCCTCGTCGATTTCACCGGCGAGCGGCTCGGCGACCCTGCCCTCGTCGCGGCCATCCGTGCCAATGTCACGGCGACGCCGGGTACGATCCAGAATCTGCGGCTCTGGCCGTTCCCGGAGCGACGGACCATGCGCGTCGCCTTCGAGGTCGATCCCGGCAGCGAAACGCTCTCGGAGCTGCGCCTGGTGCTCGATGCCGGCGGCCAGCCGGTTTCGGAAACCCTACTCAATCGGTGGACCTGGTGACTGTGGAAGCGCTTGCCCGCCCGGCCGAGATCGAGGTCGCGACCGGCTATCCCGCCCCAGTCGAGGCGACGCCGCCCGAGAACCGGCTCGAGATGCCGGTGCAGTCCTTCCGCAGCTGGAACGCCTCGGAGGGACGCAAGCGGGCCGTGCCGCAAGCCTGGCGCACGCCCTGGCTCGCCCGCATCTTCGTCTTCGGCGGCGCCTGGGCGCTGACCGCCTATGGCGCCTGGGAGATGTATCATGTCGTGTCGGTCAGCCGCACGACCTTCCTGCAGTACGTGCTGCTGGTCCTCTTCACGGTGAATTTCTCCTGGATCGCGCTCGCCTTCACCAGCGCCATCCTCGGCTTCTGCGCCCTGCTCTTCCGGCTGGTGAAGAGCCCGCGCGCCGAGGCGCTGACGCAGAAGACCGTCGTGGTCATGCCGATTTACAACGAATCGACGGCGCGGACCTTCGCCGCGGTGGCGGCGATCCGCGAGTCGATCGAGGCGACGGGCCTGGGCGCCCATTTCGACTATTTCATCGTTTCCGACACCACAAACCCCGACATCTGGGTGGCGGAAGAGCGCGCCTTCCTGGCGCTGCGCCAGCGGCTCGGGCCGGACGCCCGCATCTACTACCGCCACCGGCCGAAGAACCATCACCGCAAGGCCGGCAACATCGCCGACTTCGTCACGCGCTGGGGCGGTCACTACGAGCACATGGTCGTGCTCGACGCCGACAGCCTGATGACCGGCACCTGCATCGTGCGCCTCGCCGCGGCGATGGAGGCCGACCCCGACGCCGGCATCATCCAGTCGCTGCCGCTGATCATCAACCGCAACACCTTCTTCGCGCGCCTGCAGCAGTTCGCGGCGCGGGTCTATGGTCCGGTGATCGCCACGGGCCTCGCGATCTGGTCCGGCCGCGATGGCAACTATTGGGGCCACAACGCGATCATCCGGACGAAGGCCTTCGCCGATCATTGCGGCCTGCCCGACCTCAAGGGCAAGCCGCCTTTCGGCGGCCATGTGCTCAGCCATGACTTCGTCGAAGCCGCGCTGATCCGGCGCGCCGGCTGGTCTGTCTACATGCTGCCCGACCTGACGGGCTCCTATGAGGAGAGCCCACCTTCGCTGATCGACATCGCCACGCGCGACCGGCGCTGGTGCCAGGGCAATCTGCAGCACTCGCGCATCATCGGCGCCAAGGGCCTGAAGCTCTCGACCCGCCAGCACTTCGCCACCGGCATGATGGCCTATCTCGCCTCGCCCTTCTGGCTGATGCAGTTGGTGGTCGGCATCCTGATCGTGCTGCAGGTCAACTACGCCAGGCCGGAGTATTTCACCGAGGAGTTCAGGCTCTTCCCGGTCTGGCCGCGCTTCGACCCCGAGCGCGCGCTCAACCTGTTCGGGCTGACCATGGCGATCCTTTTGGCGCCGAAGCTGTTCGGCCTCCTGCTGACGCTGTTCGACGGCAAGCTCCGGCGCGCCTGCGGCGGCGGCATCCGGCTCGTCCTCTCGGCACTGCTGGAGATCCTGTTCTCGGCCTTCTTCGCGCCGATCATGATGGTGATCCAGTCCGGCTCGGTCTTCCAGATCCTGGTCGGGCGCGACACCGGCTGGAATCCGCAGCGTCGCGACGACGGCTCGATCCCGCTCAAGGACATCGTCCGCCGGCACCGCGCCCATACGCTGCTCGGTCTCGTCGCCGGCCTCTCGGCCTTCATGATCGCGACCTCGCTCTTCGCCTGGATGTCGCCGACGATCGTCGGCTTGCTGCTGGCGATCCCGCTGTCCTGGGCCTCGGGCAACCTCGCGCTCGGCCTCTGGCTGAAGCGGCGCGGCCTCCTGATGACGCCGGAGGAAGGCGACCCGCCGGCGATCGCCCTGCGGGCCAACGCGCTCCAGGCCGAGTTCTCGCAAGCCGGCTTCGACGATGCCGACGGGCTGACCGTGCTCCACGCTGATCCGATGCTGCGGGCGACGCATGAAGCCATGCTGCCGCATGTCCAGCCGCGTCGGCGCGGCGAGATCGAGCCAGACCGCGCCGTGGCGCAAGCCAAGCTGATCGACGCCGAGACGATCGCCGACGCAGCGATCTGGCTGAAGCCGAAGGAACGCATGGTCGTGCTGCACGACCGCGCTTTGCTCGGCCTGCTGGCCAATTTGCCGGATGGCCCGGCCCATGCCGGCGCCGAGGCGCCCACCCACTAGATCATCGCGCGTCCGAACGGACGCGATCACGATGATCTATCACATTGTTATCGCATCGAATTATTCCGAAAAGTGGATTCCACTTTTCGGTCCGATGCTATAGAACACGGCGCCTTGCAACGGCCTCGCGGGCGGCTTCGTATCAGCTCGCTCGAGCGGTCATCGGTTTGAAGGACTACGAACCCGGCCGGCTCAAGCACTCTCCTTGCCATTGCAGCAAGGAGACCGTCATGCAGCGTCGCCAATTTCTTCTGGGCCTGATCGGTGCCGTCGCCGGCGGCGCATCCCTCGCCGCCCTGCCCTCTGCGGCAACGGCAGCAAGCCCGCTCGATCTCGACCGCGCCTTGGCGCAGGCTTCCGGAGCCGAGGCCGACTATGCGCTGCTCGTCGGCCGGCTGACGCACCGCCGCCGGGCTGGCGGCTGGTGGCGCATGCGCGTCGCCCGGGCGCGTGCCTGGGGTCGCAGGGGGCGGCCGGGCCGGCGCTGATCGATGCGCTGAGCCTCCGGCGCTCAGCTCCTCTCGAAAACGATGGCGCAGCCGAAGGCGGCATCCGCCGGCACGACGATACGCGCGCCCTCTCCGCCATGCGCGATGCCGCGCCCGGCGAGCCGCAACCGAATCGGTTCCAGGTTGGGCACAGCAACCGCAAAACCGGCAAAGTGGGCTTGCTCGCGCCCGCTCTCGTCTTCGAGCTTGGCCGCCGCGGCCTGCGGCGTCAGCACCTCCAGGCGTCCACGTGGCAGCGGCAGGCGCAGGCCCGCCTCCGGCGTCGCGAAACTCTCGGCGCCCGAGAAGGCGCTGAGGAAAGCGGTCTGTGCGGCCGGCTCCTGCGCCACCAGGAACACGGCGGACAGCCCGCTCGCGCCGTTCTCGTGCTGCTGGAAGGCCGGGTTCCAGAAGTTCTGCGGCTCGTGCTGCTGGCAGACGAAGAAGCCGCACTCGGGTGCCTTCTGATTCTCGGCAAAAGCGAGCGAGAAGGCGACGCGGACCTCGCTGCCATCCGGCCGACGCGCCTGCCGTTCGAAGAAGAACGGCTCGAAATCGCCGATACCCGCGCTGCGGAAGCCCTCGGCATCGCCCTCCGAATCCTGGCTCTCCAGCACCAGCATCGACATGCCCTCGCCGCGCGCCAGCGCGTCGCGCACGAAGGCGCCGAAAGAGAAATGCCGAGGCGCATGCGGCGGGATCAGCATGGCATCGCCGACCGTGATCAATTCGAGGAAGGCGCCGGGAAACTGGACGATCCGGTTCTCGGTGCCCCAGGGGTGCCGGTTGCGCGCCCCGACGCGGAAGCCGAGATCGGCATAGAAGGCGCCGGCCGCATCGAGATCGGCGACGCCGATGACGAGATGGTCGAGGCCGCGGGCATTTGTTTCAGGCATGGGCAGACCGTAGGCTGGAGGCGCCAGAGCATTTTCGAGCGAAGTGGGTACCGGTTCGCGTGAAGAAAATGCGTGGGATAAGGGACTTGAAGCATCTCCGCGTTTCGAAGAAGCGCGGAGATGCTTCAAGCCTCGATGACGTGCGGCACGAAGCGCGAGGTGTTCTTGGTGATCGGAGTCGTATCCTCGCGGATACCGAGCCCGCAAGGCTGCGAGGCGACCAGCCAGGAGCCGAGCACCGGATAATTGCCATCGAAATTCGGCAGCATGGCGGTCGCCTGCAGGATGAAGCCCTCGGCACCATAGGGGCCGTCGTCGCTGTCGCGCACCGCCTCGCCCTCGACCAGCGTCACATTGGCGCCCTCGCGCGAATAGAGCGGCTTGCGGACATGGTTCGCGCCGAGCTCCGCACAACGCGGATCGTCCTCGAAATAGGCCGGCAGCAGGTTGGGATGGCCTGGCGCCATCTCCCAGAGATAGGGCAAGAGCCCCTTGCTGGAGACCAGCGCCTTCCAGGGCGGTTCGACGAACTGGCAGCGCGAGCCGGCGAGCGCCGAGGCATATTGCTCCCGAAACAGCCACTCCCAGGGGTAGAGCTTGAACAGCATCTCGATCGGCAGGCTGGCGCCGTCGCAGAAGCGCCCGTCGGCGAGCAGGCCGATCTCCTCGATGAAGGTGAAGCGGGCGTCGATTCCGGCCTGGCCGGCGCAGTCGATCAGATAGTCGACGGTGCCCTTGTCCTCGACGCTGTCCTGCACGCAGGTGAAGTGCATGCGTTCGGGCTTCGGATTGCGCAGCTGGCCGAAGGCGGCGATCAGGCGCTCATGCAGCGAGTTGAACTGGTCGCAGCCGCGCGAGATCAGCCCCTGCGCCATCGCCTGCTCGAGCCAGTCCCACTGCACCACGGCAGCCTCGAACAGCGAGGTCGGCGTATCGGCATTGTACTCCAGCAGCTTGGCCGGTCCCTTGCCGTCATAGGCGAGGTCGAGCCGGCCATAGAGATTGCGGTCGCCGCGCTGCCAGCTGTCGCGGATCAGGCCCCATTGCGTCTCGGGAATCGCGAGCCGGCGCAGGATGCTCTCGTCCTTGAGGGCGCGCTCGACGAAGGCGAAGCAGAGCCCCTCGATCTCGCTGGTCGGCGCCTCGATATCCTCCTCGATCTGCTTCAGCGAGAAGGCGTAGGCGACGCTCTCGTCCCAATAGGTTTCGCCGTCGAGCGTGTGATAGGCGAAACCGAGGCGCTCGGCCTCGGCCTGCCAGTTCTTGCGCGGTGTTGGACGAAGCCGTTGCATGAAAAGAGCTCCTGACAGGATCTCTCAGGACGAGGAGTGAGAGGAATAGGAGCGCGAGGACGAACCGAAGCCGCCGCGCGAGGCGACACTCGGCGTGCTCGCCATGCCGGTCGAGGAGATGTTGCGGGCGACCATCGCCTGGCCCGAGGTCGTCGTATAGGCGCGCGAACGGCTGCTGCTGCCGCCATAATAGCCGCCGCTGGACGATGAGGACGACGATGACGAGCTCCTCGCCGGTTGCTCGCATTCGGGGCGCCCGGAGCCGGGCTGGCGCGTGCCGGGCGGGCAGGCCGCACTGGTCGGCGGCAGGAGCGGCTGGGCCGCGCCGCCGCCGGACATGAACTGGCGCGCCAGCATGATCCCCGCCAGAGCCGGGATGAAGACCTGGGCATTGTTCCAGACCGCGCTCTGGCAGCCGCTGGCGCCGTATTCCTGCTCGCAGGCGGCGCTGCTGGTGAACTTCTTGGCGTCGCGCAGATGGTTGGCTGAGGCCTCGTTGAAGCGCTGCTCGCACTGGCTGGAGCCGAGCAGGTTGGCGGCCCGGCACTCGGAGAGATTGCTGTAGATCAGCGAATCGTCGGTCTCGCCACCGGAGAGAGACCAGTAGGTCGCGACCAGCACCACGCCGGCCGCCGCGAGCCCGATCTGGGTCGAGCGCTTCATCACCGCCTCCTACAAGCTCATGCTGGCGGCGGCCAGCGTGCCGCTGATCACGGCGATCACCGCCAGTATCGCCGCCGAGGGAATGCGATCCTCCTCGATCTTGCGCGAGAGGTCGGGGATGACGATGCGGGCAAAGCCATAGGCTCCGAGCTGGACGACCATGGCGATCACCGCCCAGATCACCAGGTCGGGAATGCTGGCGGCCTGCTCGATCGCCGTCTCCAGCGGCACGGAGAAGCCGACGAGATTGCCGCCGAAGGCGATCGCGGCGGAGAGGTTGCCGCCCCGGATCAGCGCGATCTCGTCATGGGCGGTCAGCCGCATGTAGACGGCGGCGAAGCCGGCGATCAGCGCGAAGCCGACGCAGAAATAGAGGATGAACGCCGGCAAGCCGGCCATCGAGATCGTCATGCTGCCGCCCCTTGCACGCCATGATGCTCAAGGACGTCACTATACGTCAGCGGCGCTGCTGCGCCAGACTGTCGCGGATTGTGCAATGGGCGCGCGGACGACGTCACGGAGAAGCTCCATGAAGGAAAGATATGCCCAATGCTCTTGCGGGGATTTGAGCGTGATCTGCCGCGGAGAGCCAGCGCTCGTCTCGCTCTGTCATTGCCGGGAATGCCAGCGCCGCACCGGCAGCACCTATGGCATCGCCGCCTTCTTTCCACGCCCACAGCTTGAGATCAGCGGCGAAGCGACGGCTTATCGCCGGCAAAGCGACAGCGGCTTCGACGTCGCGCTGCACTTCTGTCCGCGCTGCGGCAGCACGGTCTTTTGGGAGGCCGCGCGCAAGCCCGGGATGATCGCGGTCGCGGTCGGCGCGTTCGCCGATCCGGAATTCCCGGCACCGGACAAGCAGGTCTACACCCAGCACCGCCACCCTTGGGGCGCGGCTCCTTCTGAGCCCTCATCCTGAGGAGCCGCGTAGCGGCGTCTCGAAGGATGAGGGCTGAGAGTGTCAGCCTCGTCGATCAGACGAGGCGGCTCTGCACCACCGCCGCTTCGATGAAGCTGGCGAAGAGCGGATGCGGCTCGAACGGCCGCGACTTCAGCTCGGGATGGTACTGCACGCCGATGAACCAGGGATGGTCGGGATATTCGACCGTCTCCGGCAGCAGGCCGTCGGGCGAGACGCCGCTGAAGCGCAGGCCCTTGGCCTCCAGCAGCTCGCGATAGCCCATATTGACCTCGTAGCGGTGGCGATGCCGCTCGGAGATCTCTGTCGAGCCGTAGATCTTGGCGATCTTGGTGTCCTCGGACAGCTTCGACTGGTAGGCGCCGAGCCGCATCGTGCCGCCGAGATCGCCTCCGGAGAAGCGCTGCTCCAGCTCATTGCCGCGCATCCACTCGGTCATCAGGCCGACGACGGGCTGCTCGGTCGGGCCGAACTCGGTCGAATTGGCGTCCTTGACGCCGGCGAGCGAGCGCGCCGCCTCGATCACCGCCATCTGCATGCCGAAGCAGATGCCGAAATACGGCACCTTGCGCTGCCGGGCGAAGCTCGCCGCCTTGATCTTGCCCTCGGCGCCGCGATGGCCGAAGCCGCCGGGGACGAGGATGCCATGGACATGCTCCAGGAACGGCGCCGGATCCTCCTTCTCGAAGACCTCCGACTCGATCCAGTCGAGATTGACCTTGACCCGGTTGGCGATGCCGCCGTGGGTCAGCGCCTCGATCAGCGACTTATAGGCGTCCTTCATCCCGGTGTACTTGCCGACGATGGCGATGGTGACCTCGCCTTCCGGGTTCTTGATCCGCTCGGAGATGCGCCGCCAGTTGCTGATGTCGGGCGCGGTCTTGTCGTCGATCCCGAACGCCGCCAGCACCTCGGTGTCGAGCCCCTCGGCATGATAGGACAGCGGCACGTCGTAGATCGAGGCGACGTCACGGGCCTCGATCACCGCCGTCTCGCGGACATTGCAGAACAGAGCAAGCTTGCGCCGCTCCTCCGGCGGGATCTCACGATCGGTGCGGCAGAGCAGGATGTCGGGCTGGATGCCGATCGAGCGCAATTCGGCGACCGAGTGCTGGGTCGGCTTCGTCTTCAATTCACCTGCGGTCGGGATATAGGGCAGCAGCGTCAGGTGCACGAAGATGCACTGGCCGCGCGGCAATTGCTGGCTGATCTGGCGGATCGATTCGAGGAAGGGCAGGCTCTCGATGTCGCCGACCGTGCCGCCGATCTCCACCAGCACGAAGTCGTAGCCGTCATTGCCTGACAGGACGAATTCCTTGATCGCGTTGGTAACGTGCGGGATCACCTGGATGGTGGCGCCGAGATAGTCGCCCCGGCGCTCGCGCGTCAGGATGTCCATATAGATGCGCCCGGTGGTGATGTTGTCGCCCTTGTTGCAGGGCCGGCCGGTGAAGCGCTCGTAATGGCCGAGGTCGAGATCCGTCTCGGCGCCGTCGTCGGTGACGAACACCTCGCCATGCTGATACGGGCTCATCGTGCCCGGATCGACATTGAGATAGGGGTCGAGCTTGCGCAGGCGGACCTTATGGCCACGCGCCTGCAGAAGAGCAGCCAGAGCAGCCGCCGCCAGGCCTTTGCCGAGCGAGGAGACCACGCCGCCGGTGATGAAAACATACCGCGTCATGGGAGGTCACCTTTAACGCCTAGAGTTCGATTCGCTAAGCGGGTCGGTGCAGGCCGGTCCTGCGCCTCGCGCTTGTCCACAAAAGAGAAGGGCCGGTTTCCCGGCCCCTGCCCTCGTCTCGTCCCGGTCACCGTGTCGGCGTTCCCGGCTGCGGCGGTTGAGAGCCGCCTTGGTTCTGCATCTGCCGGAGCTGGTCGAGCACCCCGCCGGCATTCGGCGCGGACGGCCCGCTCGGAGCCGCCGGAGCGGTCGTGCCGGCCGGCGCCGGAGCGCCGTCGATGATCGAGCGCTGCGTGCGGCCATGCGTCGCCATCACCGCGAGCGCGATCGAGGTGATGAAGAACAGGCCGGCGAGGATCGCCGTGGCGCGGGTCAGCGCATTGGCCTGGCCGCGACCGGTCATGAAGCCGCCGACGCCGCCTCCGCCGCCCGAGCCCATGCCGAGGCCGCCGCCTTCCGAGCGCTGCAGCAGCACGACGCCGACCAGCGCGATCACGATCAGCAGGTGAATGACGATGAGGACGTTCTGCATGGCTCACGAAATGGGTATGGCGCGGGCGCCTGCCAAGATGGCGGCATCCCGCGGATCGGCGCTGCCCATAGCATGGGCTTTCCGCCCATGCCACCCGCGATTTCGATGTCTTTGGGAGATCAGGCGCAGGCGCGCGCGATCGCCAGGAAATCCTCGGCCTTGAGGCTGGCGCCGCCGACAAGCGCGCCGTCGACATTGGCGACGTTCATCAGCTCGGCCGCGTTGCTCGGCTTGACCGAGCCGCCATAGAGCAGCCGGACGCCGGCCGCCGTAGCCTTGCCGAGGATGCGCCCGAGCTCGGCCCGGATCGCCTCATGCATCTCGGCAACGTCGGCGGCGGTCGGCGTCAGGCCGGTGCCGATCGCCCAGACCGGCTCATAGGCGACGATGAGCGAGGCAGCTGTTGCCCCATCCGGCACCGAGCCGCGCAGCTGCTTCTTCACGATCGCTAGAGCCTTGCCAGCCTCGCGCTCGTCCTTGGTCTCGCCGACGCAGACGATCGGCGTCAGCCCTGCCGCCAGCGCCGCCTCGGCCTTGGCCTTGACCTGCGCGTTGCTCTCGCCATGCAAAGTGCGGCGCTCGGAATGGCCGACGATGGCATAGGTCGCGCCGGCATCGACCAGCATCGGCGCCGAAACCTCGCCGGTATAGGCGCCGCTGGCATGGGCGCTGCAGTCCTGTCCGCCGGTGGCGATGCGCGAGCCGATCAGCGATGCCGTCAGTGTGAACAGCAGCGTCGCGGGCGGGCAGATCGCGAGGTCGACGACGCGCCGCAAGCTGGCGTCAGCCCCCTTCGCCACCTCGGCGGCGATGGCGAGATCCGCCTTCAGCCCGTTCATCTTCCAGTTGCCCGCCACCAGCGGCTTGATCGTTCGCGTCACGGCTGCTCTCCAAATCTTGTCCGTTCGGCTCTAGCAACGCGGCCTCCTGATCGCAATCGACGCGAACCGGAGCGATTGCCCGAAGGCGTCGCTCTACCTATAAGCGGCGCGCAGCGGCACGGCCGCGAGAGAATTGGGAAGACCGGACCATGATGATGCAGGGCCTGCGCAAGGCGGGACAGAGCCTGATCGGCAGGATCGTCGTCGCGATCATGTTCGGCTTCCTGATCATCTCCTTCGCGATCTGGGGCATCGGCGACATCTTCCGCGGCTATGGCCGCAATGCCGTCGCCGTCGTCGGCAAGACCGAGATCGGCCTGGAGCAGGTTCGCACTGCCTATCAGAACGAGATCCAGCAATTGCAGCGCCAGCAGCGCCGCCAGATCAGCCCCGATCTCGCTCGCGCACTCGGCCTCGACCAGCGCGTGCTGTCGCGCCTCGTCACCGACGCCACACTGGACCAGACGGCTCAGAAGATGGGCCTCGCGGTTTCCGACGAGACCGTGCGCAATATCCTGTTCACCGATCCGAACCTGAAGAACGCCGCCGGCCAGTTCGACCCCGCCCGCTTCAACGAATTGCTCCGCGCCATCGGCATGAACGAGCAGCAATTCGTGCGCGAGCAGCGCTCGGCGACGATGCGCCAGGAGCTCGCCGAGATGGTGGTCGGCGCGGTGACGGCCCCGGTCGCGCTGCAGGAGCTCGGCCATCGCCTGCGTCATGAGCAGCGCGAGATCGCCTACATCACCTTGCCCGAGAGCGCCGCCGGCGAGATCCTCGCGCCCAGCGACGAGGTGCTGCGCAAGTATTTCGATGAGCGCAAGGCCGCCTTCCGCGCGCCCGAATACCGCACCGCCAACGTTCTGGTCCTGACGGCCGCCAGTCTCGCCGATCCGAGCAAGGTCAGCGATGCCGACGCCCGCGCCCGCTACGAGCAGGTCAAGACCCAGCGCTTCGGCTCCGCCGAGCGCCGCACCGTCCAGCAGATCGGCTTCCCCTCGATGGAGGAGGCCAAGGCCGCCAAGGCGAAGATCGACGCCGGCGAGACTTTCGAGGCGGTCGGCGCCAGCCGCAACATCGCCGAGGCCGATCTGACGCTCGGCACCTTCACCCGCGAGGGCCTGTTCGATCCGGCCGTGCGCGACGCCGCCTTCGCTTTGGCGCAGGGCGCGGTCAGCGAGCCCGTGCAGGGCGGATTCGGCGTGGTGCTGCTGCGCGTCCCGACGATCGAGGCGGCCCGGCTGAAGAGCTTCGAGGAGGTCGCCGACGAAGTCCGCCGCGATGTCGCGACGAGCCGCGCCGCCGAGCAGCTCACCGATCTGCACGACAAGATCGAGGACCAGCGCGCCTCGGCCAAGCCGTTGCCGGAGATCGCCAAGGAGTTCAATCTCGCGCTGCGCAATTTCGGCCCGGCCGATTCCAGCCTCGGCAAGGCCGACGGCACGCAGGAGACGTCCCTCCCCGGCGGCGACACGACCCTGCAGGCGCTGTTCCGCTCCGACATCGGCGTCGACAATGAGGCGGTGCGCCTGCCCAACAACGGCGGCTATGTCTGGTTCGACGTGACCAAGATCGATCCGCCGCGCGAGCGCGGATTCGACGAGGTCAAGGCCGAGGTCGAGAAGCAATGGCGTGCCGACGAGGTCGCCTCGCGCCTCTCGGCCCAGGCGCGCGAAATCGTGCAGAAGCTCGACGCCGGCGAGAAGCTCGACGCGATCGCCTTCGCCCAGGGACTTGCCTTGGAAGATGCGACCCTCGGCCGTCAGGACCAGAACGAGGCGCTGCCGCGCAACGTCGTCTCGCTGGTCTTCGGCACGCCTGCGGGCAAGGCCGGCTCGGCCGCAGTCGAAAACGCCGGCCGCGTCGTCTTCCAGGTCAAGTCGGCGACGGTCAGCCCCTATGTCCGCACCACCGAGGATGCCGAGAACTTCGTGCGACTGCTGACGTCGAGCGTCAGCGAGGACCTGCTCGCGCAATATGTCGGCAAGCTGCAGAACGATCTCGGTGTCCAAATCAACCAGGCGGCGTTGCGCAACGCCACCGGCGGCCAGAACTGAAGCAGGACGCATGGATCCGGCCGCCGACTTCGCCCGCTTCGCCGCCGCCTACCAGGCCGGCGAGCCGCAATTGCTGACGCTGTCGCTGGTCGGCGATTGCGAGACGCCGGTCGCCGCCTTCCTGAAGCTGCGCCACGCCTATAAGGGCCCGGCCTTCCTGCTCGAATCGGTCGAGGGCGGCGCCGTGCGCGGCCGCTATTCGATGATCGGGCTCGATCCGGACCTGATCTGGCGCTGCCATCGCGGGCAGGCCTCGCTCTGCCGCCTGGCCCAAGGTGAGGACTTCGCCGCGGATCCGCACCCGGCCTTCGACTCCCTGCGTGCCTTGCTCGCCGAGAGCGCCATCCCCGATCGCGACGGCCTGCCACCGATGGCGGCCGGCGTCTTCGGCTATCTCGGCTACGACATGGTGCGCCTGATGGAACGCCTGCCCGAGCCGAAGGCGACCGGCCCGGGCGTGCCCGACGCCATCCTGACCCGGCCGACGCTGATGGTGGTGTTCGATTCGATCCGCGACGAGATCACCGTGGTGACGCCGGTGCGCCCGCAGGCGAACGTCCCAGCCCGCGCAGCGCATGAACGGGCGCAAGAGCGCCTCGATGCAGTGGTCCGGGCCCTCGAAGGCCCCCTGCCCGACGAGGCCGGCATCGACATCGCCGCGATCCCGCATCCGGAATCGACCTCGAACACCAGCGAGGCCGAATTCCACGCGATGGTCGCGACGGCGCAGGAATATGTCCGGGCCGGCGACATCTTCCAGGTCGTGCTGTCGCAGCGCTTCGAGGCGCCGTTCGAACTGCCACCCTTCGCGCTCTACCGGGCACTGCGGCGGGTCAATCCGGCACCCTTCCTCTGCTATCTCGATTTCGAGGCCTTCCAGATCGTCTGCTCCAGCCCGGAGATCCTGGTCCGGCTGCGCGACGGCAAGGTCACGATCCGGCCGATCGCCGGCACGCGCCCGCGCGGCGCGACGCCCGCCGCCGACGAGGCCCTCGCGGACGAATTGCTGGCCGATCCGAAGGAACGGGCCGAGCATCTGATGCTGCTCGACCTCGGCCGCAACGATGTCGGCCGGGTCGCGGAGATCGGCAGCGTCAACGTCACCGATTCCTTCTTCATCGAGCGCTACAGCCAAGTGATGCACATCGTCTCGAACGTCGAGGGGCGCATCTCCACCGAGCACGACGCGCTCTCGGCGCTCGCCGCCGGCTTCCCGGCCGGCACCGTCTCCGGCGCACCGAAGGTGCGCGCCATGGAGATCATCGACGAACTCGAGAAGGACGGGCGCGGCGCCTATGGCGGCTGCATCGGCTATTTCGGCGCGAATGGCGAGATGGACACCTGCATCGTCCTGCGCACCGCTGTCGTCCAGGACGGCCGCATGCAGGTCCAGGCCGGCGCCGGCATCGTCTACGATTCGAATCCCGCCTCCGAGCAGCTCGAATGCATCAACAAGGCGAAAGCCCTGTTCAAGGCGGCTGAAGAGGCCGTGCGTTTCGCGGGGCGCAGCCGGCGAGGCCAGTGATCCGGTAGCAATAGCCTGCATACGCGCACCCCAAAGACGCATGTCAGCTCACTTGCGCGGCGTGTTTTGGCCCGCGCATATTGCCGGTAGTCGAGAGCGCCACTCCCTAGCCCTTAGGTTGCTTCGGACGGCCACTCAGCAATCAGAACCGGCCCTGCCCGCTGGCACGAATGCCTGAAGCGGACAGACAGGGCTGGTGACAAATGGAGAGGAAACAATGCGTTTGCGCGCAACCATGATCAGCAGCGGGATCGCTCTGGCGCTTCTGGCCGGCACGGCCGCATTTGCTCAGCAGGCCCAGAAGGTAACGGTCGCGGTCACCGCCATCGTCGAGCACCCAGCGCTTGACGCCGCCCGGGACGGCGTCAAGAAGGCGCTGGAGGAGGCCGGCTACAAGGACGGCACCAACCTCACCTTCCGCTATGAATCGGCGCAGGGCTCGCCGGCGACTGCAGCGCAGATCGCCCAGAAATTCGCCGGCGAGAACCCCAACGTGATCGTCGCGATCGCCACCCCCTCCGCCCAGGCGATGGTCACGGCGACGCAGACGATCCCGGTGGTGTTCACCGCCGTGACCGACCCGGTCGCCGCGCAGATCGTCAAGGACAAGCAGGCGCCCGGCGGCAACGTCACCGGCATCTCCGACTTCTCGCCGCTCGAAGCCCAGTTCGACCTGATCAAGGAGCTGGTCCCCTCGGCCAAGAAGATCGGCGTCGTCTTCAACCCCGGCGAGGCCAACAGCGTCGCGCTGCTCAACGCGGTCAAGGCGCTGGCGCCAGCCCGCAGCCTGCAGATCGTCGAAGCCTCCGCCGGCCGCACCGCCGACGTCTCCGCCGCGGCGCAGAGCCTCGTCGGCAAGGTCGATGCGATCTACCTGCCGACCGACAACACCATCATCTCGGCGCTCGGCACCGTGCTGGCCGTCGGCGCCGACAACAAGCTGCCGGTCTTCACCGGCGACACGGAGTCGGTCCAGAAGGGCTCGGTCGCCTCGATTGGCTTCGACTATTACCAGGTCGGTCTCGAGACCGGCGCGGTGGTCGTACGCGTGCTCAAGGGCGAGAAGCCCGGCACCATCCCGGTCAAGAACGCCAGCGGCAGCAACCTCGTCATCAACGCCAAGGCCGCTGCCGCCATGGGCGTGACGATCCCGGCCGCCGTGCAGGCCCGCGCCAAGCAGGTGATCAACTGACCTGACGAGCGGCGGCGTTCCCACGCCGCCGCATCGGCCGCCTACCCATTCCAGAACAGAACAAGCGGGGCGACCGATGAGTCTCATCGCCACCCTGGGCGCCATCGAGATCGGACTGGTGTTCGCTCTCGTGGCGCTCGGCGTCTATATCACCTTCCGCGTCCTCGACTTCCCCGATCTGACGGTCGACGGCACCTTGCCGCTCGGCGCTGCCGTCGCGGCGGCGATGATCGCGGGCGGGGTCAATCCCGTCTTCGCGACGCTGGCGGCGATCGTCGCCGGCTGCCTCGCCGGCAGCGTCACCGCCTGGCTCAACATCCGCTTTGCGATCCTGCACCTGCTCGCCGGCATCCTGACGATGACGGCGCTGTTCTCGATCAATCTGCGGGTGATGGGCGTGCCCAATATCCCGCTGATGAACCGGCCGACGGTGATCGACTTCTTCACCTGGCTGAACCCGCTGATCGCCGCCACCGGATTGCCCGGCCGCCCGACCCTGCGCGTGCTCGCTTTGCTGATCATCGTTCTCGTCATCGGCGCCCTGCTCGCCCGCTTCCTCAAGACCGAGTTCGGCCTGGCGATGCGCGCCACCGGCGCCAATCCGCGCATGGCGCGGGCGCAAGGCATCCGCACCGACATGCACGTCTATGTCGGCGTAGCCCTCTCCAACGGCCTCGTTGCCCTCGCCGGCGCCCTGTTCGCGCAAACGGCCGGCTTCGCCGATGTCAGTATCGGCACCGGCACGATCATCGCCGGCCTCGCCGCCGTCATTCTCGGCGAGACGATCTTCCGCACAAAGTCGATCGTCGTCGCGGTCTTCTCCTGTCTGGTCGGCGCCATCGCGTACCGGCTCGCCATCGCCCTTGCTCTGAACGCCGGCTGGCTCGGCCTACGCGCCTCCGACCTCAACCTCGTCACGGCAGTGCTGGTCGGCATCGCCCTGATGCTGCCTGGTGTCGCCAATCCGCTGCGCAGCCTGTTCAAGCGGAGCGCGCCATGATCAGCGTCCGGGACGTCCATGTCACCTTCGGGCGCGGCACGCCGCTGGAGAACCGGGCACTGCGCGGGCTCGACCTCGCCGTGGCCGATGGCGAGTTCATCACCGTCATTGGCTCGAACGGCGCCGGCAAGTCGACTCTGCTCAACGTCCTGAGCGGCGACGCCCGGGCCGAGCGCGGCACGGTCGAGGTCGAAGGCATCGACGTGACCAGATGGCCGACGCCCAAGCGCGCCAGCCTGATCGCGCGCGTCTTCCAGGACCCGATGGCCGGCACCTGCGAGCGCCTGACCATCGAGGAGAACATGGCGCTGGCCCAGGCGCGCGGTCGCAGCCGCGGTCTCGGCGCGGCGCTCGATCGCTCGCGCCGGGCCCTGTTCCGCGACAAGCTGGCCATGCTCGGCCTCGGGCTGGAGAACCGGCTCGGCGATTCGATGGGCCTGCTCTCGGGCGGGCAGCGCCAGGCGGTCAGCCTGTTGATGTCGACGCTGGCGGGCACCAAGACCCTGCTGCTCGATGAGCACACCGCCGCGCTCGATCCGCGCACCGCCGCCTTCGTGCTCGAGCTGACCCGGCGCATCGTCGACGAGCAGAAGCTGACCGCGCTGATGGTCACCCATTCGATGCGTGACGCGCTCGACCATGGCAGCCGCACCGTGATGCTGCACGAGGGCAAGGTCGTCTTCGACATCGCCGGCGAGCGCCGCAAGGCGATGGACGTGCCGGATCTCTTGCGCCTGTTCAAGCAGGTGCGCGGCGAGGAGCTCTCGGACGATAGTTTGCTGCTGAGCTGAGAACTTCACCGTCATTCCGGGGCGCCGCAAAGCGGCGAGCCCGGAATCTATGGCCGCGACATCGCTCCAGTTCGTCATGCTCGCCCTTGTGGCGAGCATCCACGTCTTGGACACTGCAGGTGATTAGTGATGCAACGACGTGGATGGTCGGGACAAGCCCGACCATGACGGAAAGGGCGGTGTTCATGGATTCCAGGTTCAGCCCGTCATTCTCTCGGCCCGGATCTTCACATTCCGCGCCAGGAAATCGATGAAGGCCCGCATCCGGGCCGGCACGAAGCCGCCCTGCCCGAGATAGACGGCGTGAATGACCTCGATGTCGCCGGGGTTGAAGTCGTCGAGCACCGTGACGAGCCGGCCTGCGGCGATCTCGGCCTCGACGTGGAAGCGTCCGAGCCGGGCGAGGCCGATGCCGGCGACGGCCAGCTGACGCGCGATCTCGCCATCGCCGACCTGGGTGTTGCCGACCGCCGCGACCGAGATCAGCGTACCGTCGACGCGGAACGGCCAGCCCTCGACCGACCGGGCGAAGTTGAAGCCGATCAGATTGTGTCTCGCCAGATCGGCCGGCGTCTTCGGCTCGCCATGGCGGGCGAGATAATCGGGCGAAGCGACGACGGCGACGGCGCTCTCGCCGATCTTGCGGGCCATCAACTGGTTGCCGCGCAAGGGCCCGGGCGCAACGCGGATCGCGATGTCGGCCCGCTCCTCCAGGAGATCGACGACCTGGTCGGTGAAGACGAGATCGACCGAGAGTTCGGGATGCTCGGCCAGGAAGGCCGGCACCAGCGGCAGCAGAATTTGGTTGCCGAAGGCGACATTGGCATTGACCCGCACCCGCCCGCGCGGCGCCCGACCTGCCGCCGCCTCGCACTCCGCCTCGGCGATGTCGGAGAGGATGGTGACGCAGCGCTGGTGGAAAGCCTGGCCTTCAGCCGTCAATTGCAGCTTGCGCGTCGAGCGGTTGACCAATCTGGCGCCGAGCCGCGCCTCCAATCTCGTGACCAGCTTGCTGACCGCCGACGGCGTCATGCCGAAGAGCTTGGCCGCGGCGGAAAAACCGCCGCGCTCGACCACGGCCGCGAACACTTCCATCTCGCCGGAACGGTTGCTGAGCAGCGTTGCCATGGTGAACTCAAGTCACAAGTGATGTTACGGGCGGCATCCTAGTTCAAACCGCTGCATTGCACCATCTGGCTGGGCATCATTCCTTTCGCCTGGCGCGGAGCCCCTCATGCCCATTGCCGTCTATGCCCTCACCGCCGGTGCCTTCGGCATCGGCACCACCGAATTCGTCATCATGGGCCTGCTGCTGCAGGTTGCCGCCGATCTGCAGGTTTCGGTCGCGATGACCGGCCTGCTGATCTCCGGCTATGCGCTCGGCGTCTTCGTCGGTGCGCCGGTGCTGACGCTGGCCACCCGGACGTTGCCGCGCAAGCAGGTGCTGATCCTGCTCATGGCGATCTTCACCCTCGGCAACATCGCCTGTGCGCTCGCCCCGAATTACGGGTTGCTGATGGCGGCGCGCATCGTCACCTCGCTCTCGCACGGCACCTTCTTCGGCGTCGGCTCGGTCGTCGCGACCAGCCTCGTCCCCGAGGACAAGAAGGCCTCGGCCATCGCCGTGATGTTCACCGGCCTGACCATCGCGACCCTGCTCGGCGTTCCCGCCGGCGCCTGGCTCGGCCTGCATTACGGCTGGCGCGCGACCTTCTGGACCATCGCCATCATCGGCGTCGTCGCCATGCTCGTGCTCGCTCGTCTCGTCCCGGCCGACAAGGGCAAGGTCGAGGTCGCGCCGCTGCGCGACGAGCTTGCAACCCTCGCCGACCCGCAGGTGCTGCTCGGCCTCGCCATGACCGTACTCGGCTTCGGCGGCGTCTTTGCGGTCTTCACCTATATCCAGCCGATCCTGGTCGAGATCACCGGCTTCTCGCAGGAGGCGGTCTCGCCGATCCTCTTGCTCTTCGGCCTTGGCCTGATCGTCGGCAACATGCTCGGCAGCAAGCTCGCCGACCGCAACCTGCCCCTCGCTTTGCTCACGACCACCGCGACGCTCGCCATCGTGCTCTTCGCCATGACGGCGACGCTGCGCTCACCGGTCGCGGTGACGATCTTCGTTGGCCTGATCGGCGCGGCCGCTTTCGCTACTGTCGCGCCCTTGCAGATGCGGGTGCTCGACAAGGCGGGACCGGCCGGGCGGAATCTCGCTTCCAGCCTCAACATCGCCGCCTTCAACCTCGGCAATGCCTTCGGCGCCTGGCTCGGCGGCGTCACCATCGACCGTGGGCCTGGTCTTGCCGCCGTGACCTGGGTCGCCGCTCTCGTGCCGCTGGCGAGCCTGGCGCTGGCAGTGATCAGCCTGCGCCTCGACAAGCGCCCCCAGGCGGCGCTGCAGACCGCCTCGGCTTCCTGCCCACAGTGAGTGTTGTCAAAGACTTCGCATAAGGAACTCAACCATGGACTATAGATATCTCGGCCGCTCCGGTCTCAAGGTTCCCGCCCTCAGCTTCGGCGCCGGCACCTTCGGCGGCCAGGGCCCGCTGTTCAGCAACTGGGGCACGAGCGACGCCAAGGAGGCGACCCGCCTCGTCGACATCTGCCTCGAAGCAGGGCTCAACCTGTTCGACACCGCCGATGTCTATTCGAACGGCGCCTCCGAGGAGATCCTGGGCGCCGCGATCAAGGGCCGGCGCGACAAGGTCCTGATCTCGACCAAGATGACCCTGCCGATGGGCGACGGCCCCAACGATGCGGGCTCCTCGCGCAGCCGGCTGATCGACGGTACGGAAAGCGCGCTGCGCCGGCTCGGCAGCGATCATATCGACCTGCTCCAGCTCCATGCCTTCGACGCCTTCACGCCGATCGAGGAGGTGCTCTCGACGCTCGATGCGCTGGTCCGTGCCGGCAAGATCCGCCAGGTCGGCGTCTCCAATTTCGCCGGCTGGCAATTGATGAAGTCGCTGGCGCTGGCCGAGAAGCACGGCTTCCCGCGCTATGTCGCCCATCAGGTCTATTATTCGCTGGTCGGCCGCGACTACGAATTCGACCTGATGCCGCTCGGCCTCGACCAGGGCGTCGGCGCGCTCGTCTGGAGCCCGCTCGGCTGGGGCCGCCTCACCGGCAAGATCCGCCGCGGCCAGCCGCTGCCGGAAGGCAGCCGCCTGCACCAGACCGCCGATTTCGGCCCGCCGGTCGACGACGAGAAGCTCTACGACATCGTCGACGTGCTCGACGAACTCGCCAGGGAGACCGGCAGGAGCGTACCGCAGCTCGCGATCAACTGGCTGCTGCAGCGCCCGACCGTCGCCTCCGTGATCATCGGCGCCCGCAACGAGCAGCAATTGCGCGACAATCTTGGCGCCATCGGCTGGGCGCTGACATCGGAGCAGGTGGCCCGGCTCGACAAGGCGAGCGCCACGGTGCCGCCCTACCCCGCCTTCCCCTATCATCGCCAGGAGGGCTTCGCCCGGCTCAATCCGCCGGTCGTTTAACCCCTTCTTCTCCCACATCGTCATCCCGGACGGAGCGCAGCGGAGATCCGGGACCCATGCCTGAACCTATCCGAATGAGGCTCCGGCATGGGTCCCGGGTCGGGCTTCGCCCGCCCGGGACGACTTCGTTTGAAGGATAATCGACGCAGCTTGATTTTTTTCGCGCGGCCTTGTCGGCTGCCGGCCCGGCCGATCGTCCTTGGCCTGAACCGGAGCGCCGCGCATGCACTACGCCATCCTTTGCTATCATTCCGAAGAGGTCGTCACGGCCTGGACGAAGGAGCAGAACGAGGAGGTCATGGGCCGCCTCGAAAAGGTCCGCCAGCGCATCGCCAAGGAGGGCAAGCTCGGCCCGGTCGCGCGCCTGCTGCCGACCACGGCGGCGACGACCTTGCGCAAGGACCGTGACCCGCCGCTGATCATCGACGGCCCCTTCGCCGAGACCAAGGAGCAGTTCCTCGGCTTCTATATCGTCGAGGTCGCCGATCTCGACGAGGCGCTCGGCATCGCGCGCGAGCTCGGCGAGGCCAATCCGGGCGGCGCCTTCGAAGTCCGCCCGCTTGCCGTCTACTACCCGGCCGGAGTCTGATCATGGCGGAGATCGCCTGGATCCATGCGGCGCTGACCTCGGCGCGCCCTCAGGCGATCAGCGCCCTGCTGCGCTATTTCCGCGATCTCGACATTGCCGAGGAGGCCTATCAGGAGGCCTGCCTCCGGGCGCTCAAGACCTGGCCGCAGAACGGCCCACCGCGCGATCCCGCCGCCTGGCTGATCTTCGTCGGCCGCAATGTCGCGCTCGACCAGGTCAGGCGGCAGAAGAAGCAGGAGGCCCTGCCCGACGAGGATAGGCTCTCCGATCTCGGCGATGCCGAGAGCGAGGTCGCCGAGCGGCTCGACGGCGGCCATTACCGCGACGACATCCTGCGCCTGCTGTTCATCTGCTGCCATCCCGACCTGCCGGCGACGCAGCAGGTCGCGCTCGCCTTGCGCATCGTCTCGGGGCTCAGCGTCAGGCAGATCGCCCGCGCTTTCCTGGTCGGCGAGAGCGCGATGGAGCAGCGCATCACCCGCGCCAAGGCGCGGGTCGCCGCGGCCAATGTGCCGTTCGAGACGCCCGGCCCGGTCGAGCGCGCCGAGCGCCTCGCGGCGGTGGCGGCGATGCTCTACCTCGTCTTCAACGAAGGGTATTCGGCCAGCGGCGCCGAGGCCGACCGGCGACGGCCCTTCAGCGAGGAGGCGATCCGGCTGACACGCCTGCTGCTGCGGCTGTTCCAGACCGAGCCGGAGATCATGGGTTTGCTGGGCCTGATGCTGCTCCAGCATGCCCGTTCAGCCGCGAGGCTGGACGCAGAAGGCCAGATCGTCCTGCTCGACGATCAGGACCGGAAGCTCTGGGACCGCGAGATGATCGCGGAAGGCCTGGCGCTCGTCGACAAGGCGATGCGCCATCGCCGGCCCGGCCCCTATCAGGTTCAAGCTGGGATCGCCGGCGTTCACAGTCGCGCGGCGCGGGCGGACGAGACCGATTGGGCCCAGATCGACATCCTCTACGCCACGCTGGAGCATATCCAGCCCTCGCCGGTGATCACGCTCAACCGCGCCGTCGCCATCGCCAAGCTGCGCGGGCCGGAGGCGGCGCTGGCCATGGTCGAGCCGCTCGAACAGCAGCTCTCGGGCTACTTCTACTTCTTCGGCTTCAAGGGCTGGCTGCTGATGCAGCTCGGCCGCGACCGTGAGGCGCGCACGACCTTCAACCGGGCCATCGCGCTCGCCGGCTCTGCCAGCGAGGCCGCCCATATCCGCCAGCATATCGACAGGCTGATGCGCGAGAGCGGACAGGTCGCGGCCGGTTGAGGCCGGCGTCGGCGCGCTGAAGTTTTTTGAAGGGCGGTGTCGGCGCCGCGCCCGATCGATCGTCCTTGCACCGGAGGAGCGACGAGCGTTCGGCCGCGATCAGGGCCGAAAGCTCATCGATGACAACAGCTTGCTTCGGAATCCTGTAACTCGGATTTCGATGCGGCCCGTGCAGCGAGGAGACCGACCATGACGCAGACCACCGTCAGCAAGGAAGACTGGATCGCCGCCCGCAAGGCCTTGCTCGTCAAGGAAAAGGCGCTGACGCGCCAGCGCGACGCGGTCGCCGCCGAGCGCCGCGCGCTGCCGCGCCTCCGGATCGAGAAGGAATACGTCTTCGACACGCCGACCGGGCAGCAGACGCTCGCCGACCTCTTCCGCGGCCGCAGCCAGCTCATCGTCAAGCATTTCATGCTGGCGCCAGGCCAGATCGAGGGCTGCGTCGGCTGCTCCTTCGAGGCAGACCATGTCGACGGCGTGCTCAGGCATCTCGAGCGTCACGACGTCGCCTATGTCGCGGTGGCGCGGGCGCCTCTCGCCGAGATCGAGGCCTACAAGACCCGCATGGGCTGGCGCTTCCACTGGGTCTCGTCCCATGGCAGCGACTTCAACTACGATTTCGACGTCTCCTACACGCCGGAGCAGCTCGCCAAAGCCTTCTACAATTTCGAGACGATCGCCTCGCCGCTGGAGGACCTGTCCGGCCATACCGTCTTCGAGAAGGATGCGGACGGGACGATCTACCAGACCTACTCGACCTTCGGCCGTGGCGCCGAGGAGGTGCTTGGCACCTATATGTATCTCGACCTGACGCCGAAGGGCCGCAACGAGACCGGCCCCGCCGGCAACCTGACCGACTGGGTCCGCCCGCATGATCGCTACGACACGCCCGGCAAGACCGACATGACTGGCCGCTGGCGCGAGGAGCCGTCGGCGTCCTGCTGTCACGCGCCGGCGGCGGCAGGCTGAGGGGCGAACTCGGCTCTCGCTCTAGTCGCTGTCGACGTTCTCCAGGCTGAGTGCGAGCTTACGTAGCAGCGCAGCAAGCTCGGCCTGCTCGCGCGCGCTCAAACCTGCGAGCAGGCGCTTTTCCAGCTCCATGTCCTCGCGGAAGGCGGCCTCGGCCTTAGCGCGGCCGGCCTCGGTCAATTCGACCAGGAGACTGCGCTTGTCCTCCTTGGCCTCGTGCCGCCGGATCAGCCCTGCCGCCTCCAGACGGTTCAGGCGAGCCGTGAGCCCGCCCGAGGAGATCATCAGCGTGCGGTAGAGCTCGGTCGGCGTCAGTCGCCACGGGGCTCCGGCCCGTCGCAAGGTCGAGATCACGTCGAATTCGCCTGCATCGAGCCCATGGCGGGCAAAGACGGCCTCGATTCCCGGCCGCAGCCGCAATGTGATCCGGCGCGCCCGGCCGATCACCGCCATGGGCGAGGTATCCAGCTCCGGCAGTTCCTGCTGCCATTGCCCGCGCAGCCGGTCGATATGATCGCCGCCTTGCTCCGTCCTGTCGCTCATCCCCGCCTCCGCTGATCCGATCGGCGGCATGATGCAAATATCTTGACATCGAGACAATATCGGATTTATCTTGCCATCAAGATAGATTGCAAAATGGCGTTCCGAAGAAATTTTCACACGCCTGTCGGAATGCCCGGACCGCCAACGTCCTTGCAGCAGCCGACCGGACTTAACCGGCCTGAATCTCAGGCGAAGCACCTACCACCCGGCCATCGGAGTTCGACAATGTCCCAAGCAGCAGAAGCCATCCAGCCGCAGGCCCAGCCCGAGACCCGCGGCGGCGTCGTCGCCTATCTCGCCGTCGACGGCGCGGTGAAGGCCTCGGAATTCTACCAGAAGGCCTTTGGCGCTGAGGAAGTGGCGCGCATGCCGGTCGACGAGAAGGGCCGGACCATGCACATCCACCTCTACGTCAACGACGGCTCGCTGATGCTGAGCGATCCCTATCCGGAACACGGCTACGCCTGGGAAAAGCCACAAGGCTTCACCCTCACCCTGCGCGTCGACGACATCGACTTCTGGTGGAAGCGCGGCGTCGAGGCCGGCATGGAGGTCGTGACCCCGGTCGAGCTGATGTTCTGGGGCGACCGCTACGGCCAGTACCGCGATCCCTTCGGCGTGCTCTGGGCCCTGGTCTCGGCCCCCGAATAAGCAGCGGCGCCGGGCGACCGGCGCCTTTCACATCGTCATGCATCCCCATCCGGTTGTCCTCGCAGTCGGGCTGGCGGAGCCTTGCACACAGCGGAGCATCCCATGCAGTCCGTCTCCATCAATACCGCCACGCCGGCCGGACAGCTCTGGACCGGGCGCGTCATGAGCGGCCTCGTCATCGCGTTCCTGATCTTCGATGGCGGCATCAAGCTCGCGCCGCTCGCCGTCGTCACCGAGACCATGCAGCAGCTCGGCTATTCCGGCTCGCCGGAGCTGGCGCGTGGCCTCGGCGTGATGACGCTGGTCATTGCCCTCCTCTATGCGCTGCCGCGCACGTCGTTGCTCGGCGCAATCCTGCTGACCGGCCTGCTCGGCGGCGCCATGGCGACGCATCTGCGCGTCGGCAGCCCGCTCTTCAGCCATCTCCTCTTCGGCCTCTATCTCGGCCTCCTGGCCTGGGGCGGCCTTTATCTGCGCGATCCGCGGCTGCGTCGCCTGTTCCCCGTCCGTCTCGACGCCTGACCTATCCCCAACGCAACACAGGAGAGTGCCATGCTCACATACATCGCCATTGCCGTGCTCGCCCTCGTCGCCGGCGTCCTCATTGTCGCCGCACGCAAGCCCGATGTTTTCCAGGTCAGCCGTTCCGCGACGATCCGGGCGACGCCCGAGCGCATCTTCGCTCTGCTCGCGGACTTCCAGGAATGGGGGGCCTGGTCGCCCTATGAGAAGAAGGATCCGGCGATGAAGCGCAGCTTCAGGGGCGCGACCTCCGGCGTCGGCGCCGTCTATGCCTTCGACGGCAACAAGCAGGCCGGCACTGGTGAACTCGCGATCGTCGAGGTCCAGGCGCCGGTGAAGCTCGCCGTCACGCTCGACATGACCAAGCCCATGGCCTGCCACAACCTGATCACCTTCACGCTCACTCCGAGCGAAGGCGGCACGCTGGTGACCTGGCACATGCAGGGCGCCTGCCCGTTCATCGGCAAGGTCATGGGTACGGTCTTCAACATGGACCGCATGGTCGGCGACGATTTCGAGAAGGGCCTGGCCGCTCTCAAGCAGGCCACCGAGCGGCCGCGGCTGGTTGCTGCCGCCGCCTGACCACAGCGCATTCGACTGTTCACCCAGAGAGAAGCAAAGCCAAGGAGGAAGAACCATGAGCAACGCAGCAGAACTCGACAAGCCGCAGGCCGGTGACCTATCCGGCTGCATGCCGGCCAAGCCCCAGGCGGAGCATGACTGGCTCCTACAGCTCGTCGGCGAATGGACCTACGAGACCGAGTGCATGATGGGCCCGGACCAGCCACCAATGAAGTCTTCGGGCACGCAATCCTACTCGTCCATCGGCGGGCTCTGGCTTGTCGGCGACGGCACCGGCGCCATGCCGGATGGCAGCCCGGCGACGACCCGGATCACGCTCGGCTACGATCAGCTGAAGGAGCGCTATGTCGGCTCCTTCATCGGCTCGATGATGAGCGGTCAGTGGGTCTACTCCGGCACCCGTAGCGCCGACGGCACCGTGCTGATCCTCGATACCGAAGGCCCCGATTTCACCAAGCCCGGCAAGACGGCCGCCTATCAGGACATCGTCGAGGTCAAGAGCCCGGATCATCACATCCTGTCCTCGCGCGCCAAGGGCGAGGATGGCCAGTGGGTCCAGTTCATGACGGCGCATTACCGCCGCGTGAAGTAGGCACCGAGCGAAAGCCCTCCCCCCGCTTGCGGTGGGGAGGGTTGGGTGGGGGGCAGAGCCACTCGGCATTGGACTGGAAGAAGTCTCGCGCCCTGCTTTCCCGCCCCCCATCCCTAGCCCTTCCCCACCGCAAGCGGGGGGAAGGGAATAGGCTGAGCCTTCCGAGGGCGCGGAGCGACCAGCTCCGCGCCCTCGTGCTTGACCGGCACGCGCGTTCGGGGGCATGTGCAGCCCTGAGAAACTGGGTGGGAACGGCCTGGACGTGATGCGCATCCTGCTGATCGACAATTACGACAGCTTCACCTGGAACCTGGTCCACCTGATCGGCGGGCTCGGTGCGCAGGTCGACGTGCGCCGTAACGATACGCTTTCGGTCGATGACGCCCTCACCGGCGACCATGACGCGATTGTGCTCTCACCCGGTCCCTGCACCCCGAATGAAGCCGGCATCTGCCTCGATCTCGTGCGCCAGGGCGCCGACAGGAAGCCGATATTCGGCGTCTGCTTGGGCTTGCAGACCATCGGCCAGGTCTTCGGCGGCGAAGTGGTGCGCGCACCCCTGCCGATGCACGGCAAGGTCTCGACCATCACCCACCGGGCTCGCGGCCTGTTCCACGGTATCAACGGCCCGCTCGAGGCGACGCGCTATCATTCGCTCGTCGTCCGCAGGGAAACTTGCCCGGCCGAGCTCTCGATCGAGGCCGAAGCCGGTGACGGCATGATCATGGCGCTGTCGCATCGCGAGCTGCCGGTGCATGGCGTGCAGTTCCATCCCGAGAGCATCGCCTCGGAGCACGGCGCGACGATCCTGCGCAATTTCCTCGATCTCGCCGAGCGATGGTCGCGCCAGAACGCCCCAGAGCGGGATGCGAAAAAGTGGGAACCGGTTTTTCGCGTCGATCCCGCTCTGAACCCCTAGAATCGATCACGTTTATGATTTTGGATCGGTTCGATCCAAGATCATCGTGATCTTCGCCGCCCTTTCCGCGACAGCCTGATCGATCGAGTTCCCATGGACGACTTCAAACCCTTCATCGCCAAGGTCGCGACCGGCGCCTCGCTGTCACGCGAGGAGGCCCGTGACGCCTTCGAATCCATGCTTTCCGGCGAGGTCACCAACGCCCAGGCCGCCGCCTTCCTGATGGCGCTGCGCGTGCGCGGCGAGACCACGGAGGAGATTGCCGGCGCGGTCACCGCAATGCGCGCGCGCATGCTGCCGGTGGAGGCCCCGGCCGATGCCATCGACATCGTCGGCACCGGCGGCGATGCCTCGGGGTCCTACAATGTCTCGACGCTGGCCTCGATCATCGTCGCGGCCTGCGGCGTGCCGGTCGCCAAGCACGGCAACCGTGCGGCGTCTTCGCGCTCCGGCGCCGCCGACGTGCTGACCGCGCTCGGCGTCAAGGTCGGGCTGGAACCGGCTGGCACCGAGCGCTGCATCGCGCAGGCCGGTGTCGGCTTCATGTTCGCGCCGACCCACCACGCCTCGATGCGCCATGTCGCGCCGGTGCGCACCGAACTCGGCACCCGCACCATCTTCAACCTGGTCGGCCCGCTCTCGAACCCGGCCGGCGTCAAGCGGCAATTGATCGGCGCCTTCTCCGAGACCTGGCTGGAGCCGATGGTCAAGGTGCTGCAATCGCTGGGCTCGACGACGGTCTGGGCCGTGCACGGCTCCGACGGGCTCGACGAGATCACCACTACCGGCCCGACCCGCGTCGTCGCGCTGAAGGACGGCAGGATCGAGAGCTTCAATATCGCGCCAGAGGATGTCGGCATCGCCCGCGCCAGGCCCGAGGATCTGCGCGGCGGCGAGCCGGCGCAGAATGCGCAGGCGCTGCAGGACGTGCTCGGCGGGACGAAGAGCGCCTTCCGCGACATCGCCGCCTTCAACGCCTCCGCTGCGCTCGTCGTCGCCGGCAAGGCCGCCACGCTCGGCGAGGGGCTGGCGCAGGCCTATGCGGTGCTGGACAATGGCAAGGCCAAGGCGGCGCTCGCGACCCTGGTCGCCAGCTCCAATGCGTGAGGCTGCCCATGTCCGATATCCTCAGGCGGATCGAGGCCTATAAGCGCGAGGAGATCGCGGCTGCCCGCGCCACGGTGCCCCAGGTCGAGATCGAGAAGCGCGCCGCGGCGATGCCCGCGCCGCGCGATTTCATCGGCGCGCTCGAAGCCAGACACCGCGCCGGCGGTCCGGCCCTGATCGCCGAGATCAAGAAGGCCTCGCCCTCCAAGGGCCTGATCCGCGCCGATTTCGACCCGCCGGCGCTGGCCAGAGCCTATGCCGCCGGCGGCGCGGCCTGCCTCTCGGTGCTCACGGACACGCCGTCCTTCCAGGGCCGGCCGGAATACCTCGCTGAAGCCCGCACCGCCTCCGGCCTGCCGGGCCTGCGCAAGGACTTCATGTTCGAGCCCTACCAGGTCTTCGAAGCGAGGAGCTGGGGCGCCGACTGCATCCTGATCATCATGGCTTCGCTCGACGATGCCGCCGCGCGCGAACTCGTCGCGACGGCGAAAGCACTTGGCATGGCCGCGCTCGCCGAGGTCCATGATGAGGCCGAACTCGACAGGGCGCTGACGCTCGACACCAGGCTGGTTGGCATCAACAATCGCGACCTGCGCTCTTTCGAGCTCAACCTCGCCGTCACCGAGCGGCTGGCGCCGCGCGTGCCGAAGGACCGCCTGCTCGTTGGCGAGAGCGGCATCTTCACTCATGCCGACATCACTCGCCTGCAGGCCTGCGGCGTGAATACCTTCCTCGTCGGCGAGAGCCTGATGCGCCAGACTGATGTCGCGGCCGCAACGCGCGAGCTCCTGACCGGCAAGACGGCCGAGGCGGCGGCGTGAGCCGCCTCACCCATCTCGACCAGAAGGGCGAGGCCCATATGGTCGATGTCGGCGACAAGGCCGAGACCGTCCGCACGGCCATCGCCGAAGGCCATGTGGTGATGCAAGCCGAGACGCTGGCAATCGTCCGCGATGGCGAGGCCAAGAAGGGCGACGTGCTCGGCACCGCCCGCCTCGCAGGCATCATGGCGGCCAAGCGCGCGCATGAACTGATCCCGCTCTGCCACCCGCTGCTCCTGAGCAAGATTTCCGTGGACCTGTCGATCGACGAGACGCTGCCGGGCGTGCGGGTCCGCGCCGAGGTCAAGCTCACCGGCAAGACCGGCGTCGAGATGGAGGCGCTGACCGCCGTCAGCGTCGCCTGCCTGACCGTCTACGACATGGTGAAGGCGGTCGATCGCGCCATGCATGTCGAAGGCGTCCGACTCGTGCATAAATCCGGCGGCAAGTCCGGAACCTACGAGATCGCAGAGCCATCGGCATGAGCCTCACCCCCGTTCCCGTCGCGCTCAAGGCATTGCTCGACAGCGTGCCCGGCCCGACCACTGCCGAGACGCTGCCGCTGGCGCAATGCGCCAGCCGCGTGCTGGCTGAAGACGTCGCCGCGCTCAGGACGCAGCCGCCCTTCGCCAATTCGGCCATGGATGGCTATGCCGCCCGCGCCGCCGATCTGGAGACGGGCAAGGAGCTGAAGGTCGTCGGCGAATCCGCCGCCGGCCGCGGCTTTCCAGGCCCCGTCGGTCCGGGTGAGACCGTGCGCATCTTCACCGGCGCGCCCATCCCCGATGGCGCTGACACGATCCTGATCCAGGAGCATGCCGAAGGTGTCGGCAGCCCGGTCATCCGCGTCACCAAGCCGGTGAGCAAGGGCCAGTTCATCCGCCCCGCCGGCCTCGATTTCAGCACAGGCGACATGCTGCTGAAGGCCGGCCGCCGGCTCGACAGCGCCGCGCTCGGCCTCGCCGCTGCCGCGGGACATCCGACGCTTTCGGTCCGCCGCAAGCCGCTGGTCGCGATCCTCGCCACCGGCGACGAGCTCGTCCTGCCGGGCGAACCGGCCGGCCCCGACCAGATCGTCGCCTCCAACAGCTTCGCCTTGGCCGCTCTGATCGAGCAGGCCGGTGGCATGGCGCTCGATCTCGGCATTGCCCGCGACAACCATCCCGACCTCGCCGGCAAGATTAACGCAGCACGCACGGCCGGGACCGATGTGCTGATCACGCTGGGCGGCGCCTCGGTCGGCGAGCACGATCTCGTCCAGGCCGCGCTGAAGGCGCAGGGCATGGCGCTCGGCTTCTGGAAGATTGCGATGCGCCCAGGCAAGCCGATGATGATGGGCCGGCTCGGGCCCATGGTCGCGCTCGGCCTGCCGGGCAACCCGGTCTCCTCAATCGTCTGCGGGCATCTCTTCGCCATGCCTCTGGTGGAGGCGCTGCTCGGCATCGAAGACCCCGAGCGCGATCGCAGCGAGCCGGCCATCCTCGCCAGCGACCTGCCGGCCAATGACGAGCGCCAGGATTATCTGCGCGCCACCATCGAGACGGTCGATGGCGAGCGGCGTGTCCGGCCCTTCGCCAAGCAGGATTCCTCGATGCTGGCGAACCTGTCCCGCGCCGAGGCGCTGGTGATCCGCCGGGCTTTCGCCGAGCCGGCCAAGGCGGGCGATCCCTGCCGCATCATCCGGCTGCGCTGACCCGTTCACCTTGCGGCAGGAGATGCCTTGCGGAACACAAGGCGAACGCGTATGATGTTCGTGCTTTGTTTCGATTCTAGCCCGAGAGGCGAGCGGCGCGACCATGCTGACACGCAAACAGTTCGAACTGCTTCGCTTCATCCACGAGCGCCTGCGTGAATCCGGCGTGCCGCCCTCCTTCGACGAGATGAAGGACGCGCTCGACCTGCGCTCCAAGTCAGGCATTCACCGGCTGATCATGGCGCTGGAGGAACGTGGCTTCATTCGCCGGCTTCCGAACCGGGCACGCGCCCTCGAAGTCATCAAGATGCCGGACGGCATCGGCGGACCGCAGGCACAGCGCGGCCGCTTCAGCCCCTCGATCGTCCAGGGCGGGCTCGGCCAGACCCCGCCAGCCCCGGCACCTGCGGCCAATCTGACGAAGCCGCGCCCACCGGCTGCCGAGGAGAGCGGGCGTTCGACCGTTTCCATCCCGGTCATGGGCCGTATCGCCGCCGGCACGCCGATCTCGGCGATCCAGGATCGTAGCCATAGCGTCTCGATGCCGGCCGACATGCTCGGCGGCGGCGAGCATTACGCGCTTGAGGTCCGGGGCGATTCGATGATCGAGGCCGGCATCCTCGACGGCGACACCGTCGTGATCCGCAAGCAGGACACCGCCAACACCGGCGACATCATCGTTGCCCTGATCGACGACGAGGAAGCGACGCTGAAGCGGCTGCGCAAGCGCGGCTCCTCGATCGCGCTCGAAGCTGCCAACCCCGCCTATGAGACGCGCGTGCTCGGTCCCGACCGGGTCAAGATCCAGGGCCGGCTCGTCAACCTGATGCGGCGCTACTGAAGCGCCTCCAGTTCCTGTGCCGGCTCCGCAGCTGCAACGGTCGGCACAGGCGCAGTGGCGGGTTCGGGTGCCGGCTTCGGTTCCGGCCGCGCCCGGGTCCAGGGACGCAGGCGCGTGACCTCGTCGGCCGTATAGGCGCGCCAGCCGCCGCGAGCCGCATGATAGGCGGTCGCGCCGTCGCGGATGAGCGCGCTGCGGTCGATCAGGCGGGCGGCGCAAGGCGCGGTCCAGTAGAGCGACGTCACCACGAGATCGGCGCGCTGGCAGTCCTCGACCAGAGCGATACGGTCGCGCGTATAGGCGACAGAGCGGCCGTCCGGCAGGCGGATGACGCAGCCGCGCGCGTCGCAGGCGGCACCGTTGCGCAACGCCGCATCGTCGGGCGCGCGTGCATCGCCGTCGGCATGCAGCCATTGCATCAGGACGAAGCGGCTCGGCTTGCCGGCCAGCACCATCTTTCCCTCCGACCCGCGCACCAGCACGCCCGAGCCGTCGCGCTCGATCAGGATGTCCGGCCGCGACGGCGCCGAGGCCAGCGCCAACCCGCCGACCAGGGGCAGCGCCGCAAGGAAGCGCAGCGCCGTCGTCCACAAGGTCAGCCAGAGCAGCGACAGCGAGAACAGGATCAGCGCGGTCGAGCCGAAGGCCGGCAGCACCACGGTCGAGCGGTCGATACCGGCGACCCAATGAGCGAGCTGGAGCACATAGCTCGAAGCCCAGCCCATCAGCGCCCAGGCCGGCCAGTCGAGCCCGAACGGATAGGCGAGCACGCCGAAGACCGCGGCCGGCATCACGATCAGCGAGACGAAGGGCAGCGCCAGCGCGTTGCCGAGCAGGCCGAACGGGTTGAAGGTCTGGAAATGGTAGACGCCATAGGGCGCCGTCGCGGCGGTCGCGACCATGGTGGTGGTCACGATGCCGATCGCCGAAAGCCAGAGTGGCCGCAGCGGCCAGGGCCAGGACGCCGCGGCGGCGTCGGGCGGGCGCTCCTGCCAGCGTTCGGCGAAGGCGATCAGCGCTGCCACCGCCCCGAATGACATCTGGAAGCTCGGCCCGAGCAGCGCCTCCGGCTCACGCAGCAGCACGATGATCGCGGAGAATGCGAGATTGCGCATGGAGAGCGCCGGCCGGTCGACCAGGATCGCCCCGAGCATGACCAGCGTCATGATCAGCGAGCGCTCGGTTGCGACATCGGCGCCGGAGAAGATGCAATAGGCGGTGGCGCCGAGCATGGCGGCAAGTGCCGCAAGCTTCTTCGCCGGCCAGTGCAGCGCCGCCGTCTGCGACAAGGCGAGCAGAGCCCGCACCAGCCAGAAGATCGTGCCGGCGGCGAGCACCATATGCAGGCCGGAGATCGAGACGATATGGTAGATGCCGGCGGCGCGCAGATCGTTGTTGGTCTGCTCGCTGATCAGCCCACGCTTGCCGGTGACGAGGGCCGCGGCCATCGCCCCCGCCTGCCCGCCGCCGCTGGTTGCGATGCGCTCGGTCAGCGCGTTGCGGGCCTGATCGATCGCAACCGCCAGCGCGAGCCGGCGCGGCATCGGGATAGGCGCCGGCGCGAGCACGATCTTGCCGGCGATGTTGCCGACCGCGCCGATGCCCTGGAAGAAGGCGTCGCGGGCGAAATCATAACCGCCAGGGCGCGCCGGGCCTGGCGGCGGCAGCAGGCGCGCGGTCGCGCTGATATGGTCGCCTGGCTTCAGTGTCGTCATCGGCGTGGTGACGCGCACACGCCGCGGCCTCTGTGCCGGCTCGACACCCGGCAGATCCGTGACCTGGATGATGATGCGCACACCCTTCTCGCGCTGTTCCAGTGTCTCGACGAAGCCGGTGAGCTTGCCGACATGGTTCCGCGCCAGCGCTGGTGCCGCGATGTTTCCTGTTCGCCAAGTCGCGGCCGCAAAACCGGCAAAGGCCGCAGCAACTGCAATGCAGACGGCCATGACGGCCCGCCGTTGTCGCATCAGCAGCGCGGCGAGCGCACACAGCAGCAGCCCGGCTAGCGGCGCGGCCAGCCCCGGCTCGCGATCGGCCAGGAAATAGAGAAGCACGCCGGCGCCCATGCAGACCGGCAGCCAGTTGAACAGGCGGCGTCGCTCGATCTCGGTTTCGATCGCCCTGCGCAGGTGGCCGCCCCAATCAGGCAGCGAGGCGGATAGCGGCTGGCCAAAATGGGCAATGCGCCGCAAGCGCGCCGGCAGAGCCAGCACGCCCACCCCGCTACGGCGCTGTTCTGGCCCGTAGGAGAGCATCCGTCCCCCGTCGCGGCCGCGCGATGATCGCGCCCCCTCCCCGCAGGAGGCTCTTAACGGCAGCCGGCAAGCCATGTTACAGCGGCGGCGCCGGATGTCAGCCCCGGCCGAGGCCCGCACTGCAACTGCCCTCGCCTTTTGCTTACCCGTTCCTCCGGAGCCTCCTTTCATGAGCGATACGGTCGTCACGCGCTTCGCGCCGTCGCCAACCGGATTCCTGCACATCGGCGGTGCCCGCACCGCGCTGTTCAACTGGCTCTATGCCCGCCGCCATGGCGGCAAGATGCTGCTGCGCATCGAGGACACCGACCGCGAACGCTCGACCGAAGGCGCCATCGCCGCGATCCTCGACGGCCTCGCCTGGCTCGGCCTCGATTGGGACGGACAGACCGTCTACCAGTTCCAGCGCGCCGCCCGCCATCGCGAGGTCGCCGAGCAGATGCTGGCCGCCGGCAAGGCCTATTACTGCTATGCGACGCCGCAGGAACTCGAGGAGATGCGCGAGAAGGCGCGCGCCGAGGGCAAGCCGCTGCGCTATGACGGGCGCTGGCGCGATCGCGATCCGGCCACCGCACCGGAGGGCGTCAAGCCGGTGATCCGCCTCAAGGCCGAGCAGACCGGCGAGACTGTGGTCGAGGACGAGGTCCAGGGCCGCGTCGTCTGGCAGAACGAGAACCTCGACGATCTCGTGCTGCTGCGCTCCGACGGCAACCCGACCTATATGCTGGCCGTGGTGGTCGACGATCACGACATGGGCGTCACCCACATCATCCGTGGCGACGACCACCTGACCAATGCCGCCCGCCAGACGCAGATCTACCAGGCGCTCGGCTGGAAGGTCCCCAGCATGTCGCACATCCCGCTGATCCACGGGGCGGACGGCGCCAAGCTCTCGAAGCGCCATGGTGCGCTCGGCGTCGATGCCTATCGCTCGATGGGCTACCTGCCGATCGCGCTGCGCAACTATCTGCTGCGCTTGGGCTGGAGCCATGGCGACCAGGAGATCTTCTCGCCCGAGGAGATGATCGCGCTGTTCAACCTGTCCTCGATCGGCCGCTCGCCGGCCCGCTTCGACTACGCCAAGCTCGAGAACCTCAACGGGCTCTATATGCGCCAGTCGGAGGATCACGAATTGATGAGCGCGCTGAAGGCGATCTGGTCGGAGATCGGCCCGCCGCGCGGCATCGGCACGGAGCCTGCTCCGGAGCTGGAAGCCAAGCTGATGGCGGCCATGCCCGGCCTGAAGGAGCGCGCCAAGACGCTGATCGAGTTGATCGACAGCGCCTCCTATCTCTATGCCCAGCGCCCGCTGGCGCTGGAGCCCAAGGCCGCCGCCCTGCTCGACGACGCGGCGCGCCAGCGCCTGCCGAAACTGGCGGAAAAGCTCTCGGCAGTGTCGGATTGGGCGCCGCCGCCGCTGGAGAGCGCAATCCGCGACTTCGCCGAGGAGAGCGGCGTCAAGCTCGGCCAGGTGGCGCAGCCCCTGCGCGCGGCACTGACCGGCAAGACCACCTCGCCCGGCCTGTTCGACGTGATGGCGGTGCTCGGCCGCGACGAGGTGCTGGCGCGCCTCGCCGACGCGGCCTGACGCGTCAGAAAGGCTAATGACCGCTCGGTTGAACCCCTCGCGGAATTGGTCTAGCAACGCGCTGCGGACCGGCTGCTCCCGCTGCCGGTCCGGCATAAAAAATGCTTCAAAATCAGTTCGATGAACCCTGCCCGCCTGGACACTCCGACAGTCCCGTCATGGAGCCGTCATCGTGGGACGTTCGGATGACGCCGGAACGCGACATGCAGCCGGTGCCTCCGTTCGACCGGGCACATGACTGAAGAACGAGCCTGAAAGGATCGGATCCATGAGCGGAACTACCAGTCAGTTGACTGTCGAGGGCAAGGCCGTCGACATGCCGGTCAAAACGGGTTCGATCGGGCCGTCGGTCATCGACATCGGCAAGCTCTACGGCCAGACCGGGATGTTCACCTACGATCCCGGCTTCACCTCGACGGCGAGCTGCGAGTCGCAGATCACCTATATCGATGGTGACGAGGGCGTCCTGCTCTATCGCGGCTACCCGATCGAGCAGCTCGCCGAGCATGGCGACTTCCTCGAGACCTGCTATCTCCTGCTTTACGGCGAGCTGCCGACGGCGGCGCAGAAGGCCGATTTCGACTATCGCGTGACGCGCCACACCATGGTGCACGAGCAGATGGCCCGCTTCTTCCAGGGCTTCCGCCGCGACGCGCACCCGATGGCGGTTCTGGTCGCCTCGGTCGGCGCCATGTCGGCCTTCTACCACGACTCGACCGACATCTCCGATCCGCAGCAGCGCATGATCGCGTCGATGCGCATGATCGCGAAGATGCCGACGCTGGCAGCGATGGCCTACAAGTACACGATCGGCCAGCCCTTCGTGTATCCGCTCAACTCGCTGGACTACACCTCGAACTTCCTGCGCATGTGCTTTGCCGTGCCGGCCGAGGAGTACAAGGTCAATCCGGTGCTCTCGCGGGCTCTGGACCGGATCTTCATCCTGCACGCTGACCATGAGCAGAACGCCTCGACCTCGACGGTCCGGCTCGCCGGCTCCTCCGGCGCCAACCCCTTCGCCTGCATCGCGGCCGGCGTCGCCTGCCTCTGGGGCCCGGCGCATGGCGGCGCCAACGAAGCGGCGCTGAAGATGCTCGAGGAGATCGGCAGCGTCGACAACATCCCGAAATACATCGCCAAGGCCAAGGACAAGAACGATCCGTTCCGCCTGATGGGCTTCGGCCACCGGGTCTACAAGAACTACGATCCGCGCGCCAAGATCATGCAGAAGACCACGCATGAGGTCCTGGCCGAGCTTGGCATCAAGGACGATCCGCTGCTCGACGTCGCCATGGAGCTCGAGCGCATCGCCCTGCACGACGAGTACTTCATCGAGAAGAAGCTCTATCCGAACATCGACTTCTATTCGGGCATCACCCTGAAGGCGATGGGCTTCCCGACCTCGATGTTCACGGCCCTGTTCGCGCTGGCGCGCAGCATCGGCTGGATCGCGCAGTGGAAGGAGATGATCGAGGATCCGTCCCAGCGCATCGGCCGCCCGCGCCAGCTCTACACCGGCGCCCCGAAGCGCGACTACACCCCGATCGGCCGCCGCTGAGAAGCAGCGACCTGAGACATGTGAGGCCGCGGCGGAACCCCGTCGCGGCCTTCATTGTTTCCAGGGATTGATGCATCAAACGCAAATGACGGTTGCGTCCAGAGCGTTACAGTCGCCGACCCGCAAAAGGAGTTCATCGCCCATGTCGAAAACCGAAGGTCTGAGCCGCCGTGGCTTCCTGGCCGGTGCATCGGCCCTGCCCCTTGCCGGCACCGCCTTCGCCCAGGCTCCCTTCCCGACGCGGCCGATCTCGCTGATCGTGCCCTTCGCCGCCGGCGGCTCGACCGATATCGTCGCGCGCCTCGTCGGCCAGAAGATGGGCGAACTGGTCGGCCAGTCGCTCGTGATCGACAACCGCGCCGGCGCCGGCGGCAATATCGGCTCGACCGCAGTCGCGCGCGCCCAGCCCGACGGCTACACGCTGCTGCTCGGCACGATCTCGACCCATGCGCTCAACCCGGCGATCCTGAAGACCGTCACCTTCGACGCGGTCAAGGACTTCACCCCGATCTCGCTGCTCGCAGTGGTGCCGAACGTCATGGTCGTGCATCCGAGCTTCCCGGCCAAGACCGTGCCGGAGGTACTGAAGCTGCTGAAGGACAATCCCGGCAAGTACTCCTACGCCTCCTCCGGCGTCGGCACGCCGCTGCACCTCTCCGGCGAACTGTTCAAGTCGCTCGGCGGCGTCAGCATGAACCATGTGCCTTATCGCGGCGCTGGCCCTGCGCTGAACGACGTCGTCTCCGGTGCTGTGCCGATCATGTTCGACAACCTGCCCTCCTCGGCCCAGTTCATCCGCAGCGGGCAATTGCGCGCCATCGGCGTCACCACCAAGGAGCGCGTCTCCTCTTTCCCCGACCTGCCCACCATCGCCGAGGGCGGGCTCGCCGGCTACGAGACCTATACCTGGAACGCACTGTTCGGCCCGGCCAACATGCCGCGCCCGATCGTCGACAAGCTCAACGCCGCCGCCAATGATTCGCTCAAGGACGCGCATGTGAAGCAGCGCCTGGAGGATGTCAGCGCGGTGATCGTCGGCTCGACGCCCGAAGCGCTCGGCGAGCACGTCAAGGGGGAGCTGGCGAAATGGGCGCCGATTGCCAAGGCATCGGGCGCAGTGGTCGAGTGATCGGCCGTTAGCCGCCTATCGGCTCGCGAACAAGGGCGAGCGCCGCATCGACGGCGTTCGCCGCCGGGCTCGGCCCAGCGCTGCGCATGTTCTGCTCGACAGTGACGAAACCGTCGAGCTGGCGCTGGCGCGCCGGGCCGTCGGCTATTGCGGCGAGAAGCGCCGCCGCCAGGGCCTGCGGCGAAGCCTCGTCCTGGATGAATTCCGGCACCACGCTCTCGCCGATGATCAGGTTGGGCAGGATCACGCTCGGCAATTTGACCAGGCGCCGCGCCAGCACGGCTTCCCAATTGGCGCCGCGATAGGCGGCCACGGTCGGCACCTGCGCCAGCGCCAGTTCGAGCGTAACGGTACCCGACGCCGCCAAAGCTGCTCGCGCCCCGCGAAAGGCCGCGAGCTTCGCCGCCTCGCCCGTCACGATCTCCGGCTTCACCAGCCAATCGGCGGTGAGCTGTGTGATCGCTTCGACCAGACGCGGCACGGCGGGTAGCACGAAACGGGCCTGCGGCAAGTGCTCGGCGACCAGTGCGACCGCCTCGCCGAAAGGCGGCAGCAGATGCCGGATCTCCGAGCGCCGGCTGCCGGGCAGGACCAGGATGGTCGGCGCTTCGGCATCGTCGCGGCGCGCAGCCTCATCCGGCCCCGGCCGATACTCCTGCAGCCGCTCGATCAAGGGGTGGCCGACATAGACGGTTTCAGGACCGCCGAGCCGCTCCAGCGCCGCCGGCTCGAACGGCAAGAGCGCCAGAATCCGGTCGACATGCGGCTTCATCCGCTTTGCCCGGCCCTGCCGCCAGGCCCAGACGCTCGGACAGACCCAATGCGCGATCGGCACGGTGGGGGCGAGCCGCCTCAGCTTCTTCGCGACGCGCAGGCTGAAATCAGGCGCATCGATGGTGAGCAGGAGGTCAGGCTTGAAGGCGGCAGCGCCGCGCGCCGCGTCCGACATCCGGCGCAGCAGCAGCGGCAGGCGCGCCACCACCGGGCCAAAGCCCATCACGGCGATGTCCTCCTGCGGGAAGACGCTATGGAGCCCCTCGGCGATCAGCGCCTCGCCACCCACACCCGACAGCTCGAGCGGCCGATCGCCCAGCACCTCGCGCAGCCGCGCCACGAAGCGTGCGCCGAGCGCGTCGCCCGAGGCTTCGCCGGCGACGACGAACAGCCTGAACGGACGGGTCACGCCACCCCCTCGATGAACAGGCCGGAAGTATCCGCCAGCGTCGCCAGCCGCTCGCGATCGCCGATCAGCACGCTGCCGGCCTTGACCGCGATGCCGGCAAGGCCGGCGGCGGCGACGCGCGCCACCGTCTCCGGGCCGATCGCCGGCATGTCGACCCTGAGGTCCTGCCCGAGCTTGGGCGCCTTGACCAGCACGCCGTCGCCCTTGCCCGGCTTGAGGCGCCCCGATTGGACGAGGCCGGCGACGCGGTCGATCATCGCATCGGTTCCTTCCGCCGCCTCGACGGCGACGACGCGATGATCGGCGATGATCGCCGCTTGGCCGATGTCGAAGGGCGAGAGTGCCGCAAGCAGGTTGAACCCGGTCGCGATCGCCTCGCGCGCGACGGCAGAAGGCTTGTGACGCCCGAGTGCTCCAATCGGCGCGACGAGATCGGGCGCGAGATCAGCCGGCCCGAGCACGCGCAGCCCCTGGCCCTCGAAGAAGCTGACGACGCCGCGCAGCAGATGATCGTCGCCGCCCTGGAAGGCACGGGCGAAATGAGGCAGGTATTTCAGGGTCGACAATTCCGGCGCCAGCGAGCCAAAGCTCGGCCGCGGCAAGGCGCCGACCATGACGATCTCGTCGATCTCGCGACGCTTGATCTCATCGAGGAAACGCCCGAGCTGGCCAAGACGATATTCCTTGGCCTCATAGGCGGCATAATCGGCCGGATCGCCCGCGCCGGAGAGCACGGCGACATAGACGCTGGCGCCCTGCGCCGCGGCCGCGCCCGCAACCCGCACCGGATAATCGCCGCGGCCGGCCAGGACGGCGATACGCCGCCCCTGCGGCCGTCCTGCCGCATCGGCCGCCTTTGTGCTCACCGTTCGGGCGCGTTGACGTCGCGCGGCACCGAAATCCCCCGATCGCCGCCAGCGCGGATGAAATCGAGGATCTCGTGGATCAGCGGGTGTTCGGCGAATTCGGCAGCGACGTCTTCGACGCGCTCCGAGAGCGTGCCTTCGTCGGCGAAGAGCAGGCGATACGCCCGGCGAAGCTCGTGGATCTGCTCGCGCGAGAAGCCGCGGCGCTTCAGGCCGACGAGGTTGAGACCGGCGAGATGGGCCGGGTTGTCGCGCACCATGCCGAACGGGATGACGTCGAGCAGGACGCCCGAACCGCCGCCGATGAAGGCATGATCACCGATCCGGACGAACTGCTGCAGACCGGTGCCGCCGCTGACGATGACGAAATCGCCGACCGTGACGTGCCCCGCGCACATGACGTTGTTGGAGAAGATGACGTTGTTGCCGATCACGCTGTCATGACCGACATGCGAGTTGGCCAGGAACAGGCCGCGATCGCCGACGACGGTCTTCATGCCGCCGCCCTCGGTGCCTGGATTCATCGTCACGCCTTCGCGGATCACGCAATCGGCGCCGATCGCCAGCGTCGACAGCTCGCCCTTGTACTTCAGATCCTGCGGCGGGTGGCCGATCGAGGCGAAGGGATAGATCTTGGTGCGTGGTCCGATCGTCGTGCGCCCGGCAACGACGACGTGGCTGATCAGCTCGACGCCGTCGCCGAGGGCGACATCGGGACCGACCGTGCAGAACGGGCCGATCTTGACGCCTGCTCCCAGCTTGGCAGACGGGTCGACGATCGCCATCGGGTGGATCGAAGTGTTCATGTCGGAGTCCTGCGTCTGGCCGGGAACGGGAGCATGCATCGTAGCTGCCCGTTCAGACGACCATGGCCGAGAGCTCGGCCTCGGCGACGAGCACGCCGTCGACCCTGGCCTCGCCGCGGTAGAACCAGATATTACGCTTGTGCGCCAGCTTGGTGAGGTGGAAGCGCAGCGTGTCGCCGGGGACGACCGGCTTGCGGAACTTCGCCTTGTCGATCGTCGTGAACAGCACGGTGGTCACGGCCAGATCGTCATTGCCGCGCGCGCTGACGACGAGCACGCCCGCCGTCTGCGCCATCGCCTCGATCATTAGAACGCCAGGGAAGACCGGGCGGCCGGGGAAATGCCCGGTGAACTGCGGTTCGTTGAAGGTGACGTTCTTGATGCCGACGCCGGACGCGTCCCCATCGATCTCGACGACCTTGTCGACCAGCAGGAACGGATAGCGATGCGGGATGCAGGCCATGATCTTCTGGATATCGGCCACGCCGAGCGCTTTCGTCGCATCCGTCATCGTGTCGTTTCTCCTCGAACGCCCTGCGCCCCGCGCCGAAGCACGTCACCTGTCATGTAAAGCTGCTTTTGCCGGAAGTCGGCGTGAGATCAAGCGTTTTCGCCGCCACTCGGCCCTTTGCCGCGCTTGGCCACGAGTTGCTTGAGCAAGGCAGCCTCGCGTGCCCAGCTCAAGGCCGGCTGCGCCGGGTAGCCGCCATAGCGCGCCCCGCGCGGGACATCGCCGGCGACGCCGCTTTGCGCCGCGATCTGCGCGCCCATGCCGATGGTGAGATGGCCCGCCAGACCGACCTGCCCGCCGAGCACGGCGAAATCCTCGAGCGTGCTCGAGCCCGCCATACCGACCTGGGCGCAGATCACACAGTGCCGGCCGACCACGCAGTTATGGCCGATCTGCACGAGGTTATCGATCTTGCTGCCCTCGCCGATCACCGTGTCGCGGCTGGCGCCGCGATCGATCGTCGTGTTGGCGCCGATCTCGACGTCGTCCTGGATGATGACGCGGCCGACCTGCGGCACCTTCATATGCCCTTTCGGCCCCATGGCGAAGCCGAAGCCGTCCTGGCCGATCCGCACGCCGGGATGGATGATGACGCGGTTGCCGATCAAGGCCGCCTGCAGCGTCGAGCCGGCGCCGACCGCACAGTGCCGCCCGATCCGCACCTGCGGACCGATCACGGCATTGGGCCCGATCACCGTGCCGGCGCCGACCTCCGCGCCCGGCCCGATCACCGCGCCGGGATCGACCGTGACATCGGCTTCGAGCCTTGCCGTCGCATGCACGAAGGCGCCAGGGGCGACGCCGGCCGAGCCGAACATCGAGCCCGGCCGCAGTGCCTGCGGATGGAAGGTCGACAGCAGCTTGGCGAAGGCATGATAGGGCGCAGGCGTGACCAGCGCGACGGTGCCGGCCGGCACGCGCTCGGCGAAGCGCGACGAAACGAAGCAGAGCGCCGCCGTCGTCCCCGCCAAGGCCGCGACATATTTGGGATTGTCCATATAGGCGGCGTCACCGCCGCCAGCGGTTTCGAGCGGCGCAACGCCCTCGATCCGGCGCTCGGGGTCGACGCCTTCGGGCAAGGCGACACCCGACAAGGAAGCGACCTCGCTGAAGGACAGCGAGGTCGCGATCGGAAAGAAACTGGGATCTGCCATAAGATGGTCCGTTGCGGGGCGCGGGAAGCGCCCCGCCGGTCAGAAGCGGGCGCCGCCCGAGAAGCGGAAGGCCTGGACCCGGTCGCCGCCGTACCGGCCAGTGATACCGGTGCGCGGATCAGTCCCGATCTGGCCGTCGTCCTTCGACAGCGCATAGGCGTAGTCGAAGCGGATCGGGCCGAGCGGCGATTGCCAGAGCAAGCTCACGCCGACCGACGAGCGGATGACGTTCTTGTCACGCACGCAGGCGACATTGTTCTGATAGAGCGAGTTGGTCACGACGTTGAACTGCCGCGCCTCGGAGCCAGCCGGGCAGCCGAGGAACGCGCCGTTGGTGATGCTCTTCGAGCCACCGTCGTAGTTGAACAGCGTGCCCGCGTCGGCGAAGACCGCGCCCTTCAGGCCGAGATCGCGCGGCAGGCCGAAGATCGGGAACTGCACTTCGAGCGAACCGCCGAAATAGGTGGTTCCGCCGAGCGCGTTCGCGGTCGGATCGTTCGACACGTCGCGCGGGCCGATGCCGGACGGCGCAAAGCCGCGCACCAGAGTCGGTCCAAGGAAGTAGTGGTCGATCATGCGCAGATCGCCGCTCGTCGCCTGGACGTGACCGCCCTGGATGCGGGCGATACCGACGAAGTCCTCGAGGAACTCCTTGTAGTACCGCGCATCGGCGCTGACGCGCAGGAACTTCGAGTCGCCGCCGACGCCCGCGAACTCCGGCTTGATCTCGGCGACGAAGCCGTTGCGCGGATTCTGGTAGTTGTCGAGCGAGTTGTAGTTGAAGTTCAGGCCGACCAGCGAGGTCAGGGTCGTGCCCTGAGCCTCCTTGACCGCGACCGTCGCTTCGCCGTTCGTCAAGCAGTTGAAGGTCTGCGAGGCAGCCGATCCGGCAGGCGTTCCGGGCGTGATGCCGTCGAGCGGGAAGGTACAGTCGTTATACGGCTTCGAATAGGTGTTCGGGATCTTGATCTCGGTCGTGTAGATCGAATAGCGCGGCGTGATCGAGAACTCTTCCGTGATCGGGAAGGAGAAGCGGACCTGGCCGCCAGTCACCCGACTTTCGAAATAGCCGATATTGGTGTTGTCGTTGAACTTCGAGAACAGGTCGAAGCCCGCTGCGATCCGATGGCCGAGGAAATACGGCTCGGTGAACGAGAAGTCGATGCCCTGTGTACGCTGGCCCATCGTGCCGGCGATACGGACGAACTGGCCGCGACCGAGGAAGTTCGACTCCGACAGCGAGACTTCGCCGATGATGCCGTCCGAGGTCGAGTAGCCGCCCGCGATCGAGAACGAACCGGTCGCCTTGTCCTCGACGTCGATGTTGACGACCACGCGGTCGGGCGCGCTGCCCGGCTCGTTCGTGATGCGGACCTTGTTGAAGAAGCCGAGATTGTTCAGGCGACGCTCGGCGCGGTCGATGAAGACCTTGTTGTAGGCATCGCCTTCGCCGAGATCGAGCTCGCGACGGACGACATAGTCGCGGGTCCGGGTGTTGCCGCGCACATTGATGCGCTCGACATAGACCCGCGGACCTTCCTCGACCACATAGGTGATGCCGATCTGTTGGCCGGACGCATCACGCTCGCCGCGCGGACGAACCTGCGCGAAGGCATAGCCGCGCTTCGCGACCTCGGTGGTCAGGGTGACCAGCGAGCGCTCGACGGCCTCGGCGTTGTAGGTGTCGCCGGCGGAGGTGTTTACGAGCGACTGGAGCGCGGCCGGATCGACATCGCGCAGCCGGGAATCGACCGAGACGTTGCCGACCTTGTATTGCGGCCCTTCATCGACCGTGACGTCGACGACCCAGCCGCCAGCCGCATCGTCGAAGCGCGCATCGCTCGAGACGACGCGGAAGTCGGCATAGCCGTTCTTCAGGTAATAGCGGCGAATCAGCTCCAGGTCGGAATTGATCCGGTCCGGATCATAGACGTCGGATGTCTTGATCCAGCTCAGGAAGTTCGACTCAGTCGAGGTCATCAAGCCACGCAGACGCGACGACGAATAGACGCCGTTGCCGGTAAAGTTGATCGACTTGATGCCGGTCTTGCCGCTCTCGGAGATAGTGAAGACCACGTCCGAACGGCCGTTCGGCAGCGGCTGGATGCGGCCGCTGACCGTAGCCAGGCCGTAGCCGGCGCGGCGATAGACATCCTTGAGGCGCTCGACGTCGGCGTCGATGAGCTGCTGGCTCAGCGGGCCGCGCGCCTTGGACTGGACCTGGCCGAGCAGCACGTCGCTCTTCAGGCGGCGATTGCCCTCGAAGGCGACGCGGTTGATCGAGTCGTTTTCCTGGACGGAGACGACGGTCTGCGCGCCGCGGCGGCTGACCTGAACATTGGAGAACAGACCCGTCGCCATGAGATTCTGGCGAATCTCCTGCGGGTTGCCCGAACCCTGCCCTGTCGCATAGGAGCGGATCGTCTCCGCATCGACACGACGGTTGCCTTGGACAATCACGGACTGCGCGAACACCACGCCACCGCTGACGGCCACCATGACGGCCGCAAGTCCGACTGATCGAGAGAGCCGCATGCGCAAGGACCGGCTCTGAAGCGTCGACGTCATCGGGTCGCCTATTCCATTCTTTGGGTCACCACCCCGCGAACGGGGAGCCCCGCTACGGGCGAGGCTTGGCGACATTGAAGACCAAACGCTTCTACAAAGTTTCCTGCGGGGTGCAAACCGCCATTGTCGTTAACAAAAGATTTTTGCGGAGGTCGTTGCTGGTAGGTCACGCGCCCCACGCGAAAATCCAGCTCGGCCTGCGAAAACAGGCCATAAAAAGCCACAATCCATCGACGCGGAAGACCTTGCGGGCCGATAATGTCAGCCTGGTGCAAGCTAGTTTGCACCGGACTGACACGAGGCTCACAGCAGCGAGCGGACGTGGACGAGATCGTTCCAGGTCACGAACAGCATCAGCATCAGCACGAGCCCGAGGCCGACCCGGAATCCGAGCTCCTGCGCGCGCTCGCTCAGCGGTTTCCCGCGCACCGCCTCGATCGCATAGAACAGCAGGTGCCCGCCATCCAGCATCGGCACCGGGAACAGGTTCATCAATCCGATCGAGACCGAGAGCAGCGCCGCCAGATTGATCAGCGCCAGCAGGCCGCCGCTGGAGGCGACCATGCCCGAGACCTGGGCAATGCGGATCGGCCCCGACAATTGGTCGGTCGATTCCTTCCCCTTGATCAGCTTGGCGACGTAGTCATAGGTCCGTTCGACCACGAACCAGGTCTCGCTCAGGCCGAGCATGACGGATTGGCCCAGGCTGAAATGCTGGGTCGTCCAGTCCTCTGGCTTCGCCGAGGCCTGGACCCCGATGATCCCGAGCCGCTGCTTGCCCAGCGGCGAGGAGGTCTCGACCAGGTCCGGGGTCACCGAAAGGACGACGGCCGTACCGCCACGCTCGACCGTGATCGGGAAGGTTTCGCCTGGCCGGATCGAGATCGCGCGCTGCAGATCGGCGAAGCTCTTGACCTCGCGACCGTCGACCAGCTGGATCAGGTCGCCCGACTGCAGCCCGGCGCGTGCCGCGGCCCCGCCGACCGTGACGGCATCGACGCGAGGCGCCAGCACAGGTTTGCCGAGGAAATAGGCCGTTCCGCCGAAGATCAGGATGGCGAGCAGGAAATTGGCGATCGGCCCCGCGGCGACGATCGCCGCACGTTCCGCGATCGACTGCGCCGGGAAGGATCGCTCGCGCTCCTCGCGGCTCATGCCCGCCAGAGCGTCGCCGTCGGTGGAGCTGGCGGCGTCGGCGTCGCCCGAGAACTTGACGTAGCCGCCAAGCGGAATCACCGCAAAGCGCCAGCGAGTGCCGTGCCGGTCGTTGAAGCCGAACAGCTCGCGGCCGAATCCGATCGAGAAGGTCTTCACATCGACGCCGCACCAGCGCCCGACCAGGAAATGGCCGAGCTCGTGCACGAACACGACAAGGGTGAGGACGAACAGGAACGGCAGCAGATAGCCCAGCAGGAAGCTCGCCGCGTGCCAGACCGATCCGACGATATCCATAAAACTCTCCAAGCTTCAGTCACTAAGTGACAGTGAAGCGATCTCCGGACAAGAGCGAGCGGGCCCGATTTCTCGCATCGTGGTCAACGGCCAGCGCTTCCGTGACGTCGGTAGGTGGCGATAGCGAGGCCCCCGCCAGCTGCTCGCATACGGTCTCGACCAAGGCAGGAATCGCGGGAAAAACGATGCGCCGGTCGAGGAAAGCCTCGACGGCGATCTCGTTGGCCGCGTTCAGCACGGCCGGGATGGCACCGCCTTCGGCGAGAGCCGCGATCGCGAGGCGCAGGGCAGGGAAGCGAGCGAGATCGGGGCGCTCGAAGGCGAGCGGCCCGGCCGCGACCAGATCGAGAAAGCGACTTGGCGGCGCATCGAGCCGGCCGTCGACGCCGAGGCAATGGGCGGCCGCGACGCGCATGTCCGGCACGGCCATGCCGGCGCTGACCGAGCCGTCGCGGAAGGTGACGAGCCCGTGCACGATCTGCTGCGGATGGACCAGCACCTCGAGCTGGCCGGCGCCGAGCCCGAACAGGAAGGAGGCTTCGATCAGCTCCAGCCCCTTGTTCATCATGCTGGCCGAGTCGATCGTGATCTTGGCCCCCATCGCATAGTTCGGATGGGCGAGCGCCTGCTCGGGCGTGGCCGCGGCGATCTGTTCTGCTGTCCAGGTCCGGAACGGCCCGCCCGAGGCCGTCAGTGTCATCGTCCGGATCGCCGAGATCGGCTCAGCCCCCAGCACCTGGAACAGGGCATTGTGCTCGGAATCGAGTGGCAGGATGCGGGCGCCGACTGCGCTCGCTCGCGCCATCACGGCAGCGCCGGCGCAGACCAGGCTCTCCTTGTTGGCGAGCGCGACGACACGACCCGGCGTCAGCGCCGCGAAGGTCGCCTCCAGCCCGGCCGCTCCCGAAATGGCGCTGACCACGATGTCGCCGTCGCGCGAGACCGCCTCGAGCACCGCCTCGCGTCCGGCGCCGTGGCGGATGCCGCTGCCGGCCAGCGCTGCCGCAAGCTCCTCGCCCTGCCCTTCATCGGCGATCGCGGCGAAGCTCGCGCCGGTCTCGCGGGCGATCCGTGCCAGCCCCGCCGCATCGCGTCCCGCGACAAGCGCAGCAACCTGCAATCGCTCCGGATTCTCGGCGATGACGGCGCGCGTCGAGCGGCCGATGGAGCCGGTGGCTCCCAATATGGTGACGGTGCGGCGCATCTGATCGATCAGTGTCCCAGCCGCGCCAGATAAAGCAGCAGGCCGGCGAAGACCAGCACGGCCCAATAGCCGTCGAGCCGGTCGAGGAAGCCGCCATGGCCCGGAATCAGCTGGCTCGAATCCTTGGCGCCGAAGCGCCGCTTGATCGACGATTCGAACAGGTCGCCGGCCTGGCTCGCGACGGAGGCGGCGAGCGAGACTGCGAGCACCGGCCAAAGGCCCGACGGCAGCCCCGGAAAGAACCAGGCCCAGACCGCCGTCCCGCACAGGGTCCCGGCCAGGGCACCGCCAAGCGCTCCGGACCAGGTCTTCTTCGGGCTGACGCTCGGCAGGAGTTTCGGCCCGCCCAGCGCCCGGCCGGTGAAATAGGCGGCGATGTCGGTGAGCCAGACCACTGCGAAGGTCCAGATGATCAGGGCAAGCCCGAGCTCGGGCGTCTCGCGCAGCGCCGGCGTCACCAGCGCGAAGCAGAGCGCATAGGCGACGCCGCAGGCTTCGAGCAGGCGCTGATTGCCGGCCTGCGTCGTCACGATCGCGGCGATCAGCCCCGCCAGAGCCGACACGCCCGCGAGCGCCGCGCCGCTCAAAGGGAGGAAGCTGAGCACGAGCCCGGCCAAGCCGACGCCGATGCCAACCGCAACCGCATTCCTGCGGCTGACCATGGCGAGCCATTCATAGGCGACGAGGCCGGCGACGGCGGTCCAGATCAGGCGGAACGGCCAGCCACCGAACAAGGTGACACCGAGGATGACGGCCGCGAGCACCAGCGCCGAGATGACCCGCAGACGAAGCTCGGATGCGCCCGTGCCGGCGCCGGCCGCATTCACGCGACCCCCATCTTGGCTTCGGCCGGCTGCCCGACCCCGCCATAGCGGCGCTCGCGACGGTGGAATTCGGCCAGCGCCTCCTCCAGCGCCTTGCGGTCGAAATCCGGCCAGAGCACCGGCGTGAAGATGAATTCGGCATAGGCCGCCTGCCAGAGCAGGAAGTTCGAGATGCGGGTCTCGCCCGAGGTCCGGATCACCAGATCCGGATCGGGCAACTCGCCGGTATCGAAATGCGACGAGAGCATCGTCTCGTTGATCGCCTCGGGGGCGAGCCGGCCGGCAGCCACCTCCTGCGCCAGGCGTCGTGCCACGCGCGCGATCTCGTCGCGCGAGCCGTAATTGAAGGCGACGACCAGAGTGAGACCGGTATTGCCTTCGGTCATCGTCTCGGCCCGCTCGACGAGCGCGCGCAGGTCGGGCGGGAGGTTCTCGCGGTTGCCGATGATCCGCACGCGCACGCCGGCTTCGTTCAGCTCGGCGAGATCGTTCTCGACGAAGCGGCGCAACAGCCCCATCAGGAACGAGACTTCGGTGATCGGCCGGCGCCAGTTCTCGGTCGAGAAGGAGTAGAGCGTCAGGACGCGGATGCCGAGATCGGCGGCATTGCGGACCGTGCGCCGCAGCGCTTCCAGCCCGCGCCGGTGCCCTTCCTGTCGCGGCAGGCCACGCATCTGCGCCCAGCGGCCATTGCCGTCCATGATGATGGCGACATGGGCGGGAACTGCCGGGCGCGCGCCGTCTGACATCGAATGCCTCTTCTGGGCCGAACGTTCATGCACCGATGATACAGGACGGCGCCCTGCCTCGCACTTTAGACGTGCAGGATTTCCTTTTCCTTGGCAGCGAGCGCCTGGTCGATCTCGCCGATATGCTTGTCGGTCGCCTTCTGGACGAGGTCGGTCTGCTTGGTGACGTCGTCCTTGGGCATGTGCCCATCCTTTTCCAGCTTCTTGATCAGGTCCATGCCATCGCGGCGCACATGCCGGACAGCAACCTTGGCGTCTTCGGCATATTTGTGCGCGACCTTGACCATCTCCTTGCGGCGCTGCTCGTTGAGCTCGGGAATGCGGATGCGCAGCACCTGGCCCTCGGTCTGGGGATTGAGGCCGAGATCGGATTCGCGGATCGCCTTCTCGACGGCCTGGACCATGCTGCGGTCCCAGACCTGCACCGAGAGCAGGCGCGGCTCCGGCACGCTGACGGTGGCGAGCTGGCTCAGCGGCGTGCGCGCGCCATAGGCCTCGACCGTGATCGGATCGAGCACATTGGCCGAGGCGCGGCCGGTGCGAAGCGAAGCCAGGTCGCTCTTGAACTTCTGCACGCCGCCGTCCATGCGGCGATTGAGATCGGCGAGATCGAAAGTGGTTTGGGCCATCGTCTTCAAAACCTTGTCGAAACCGGCCGAGTGGAGCCGGAAATGCGCGCGACCATGGCGAGCGCCCGCCCCAGGGTCAAGGATTTATGCGTCAACAGCATTTTCCCCGACGAGTCCGCAAGCGGAATCGGAGCTCCCCGGCTTTTTGCATGGCCGGCACGATCGCCGAGTGCTGGCCAAGGCCGGGGACACGTCCTAGCTCAAGTTCAGGGCCGCACGAACGGTCCCGGCGCTGCAAGGAGAACATCCCATGCCCCGGCTGAACCGAATCGTCGAAACCGCGCTCTATGTCGACGATCTCGACCGCGCTGCAGCGTTCTATGAGGGGACACTGGGGCTCTCGTCCATGCTCAGGACCAGGACGCTGTTCGCTTATGACATCGGCGGCCAGAACGTCCTGCTGTTGTTCCTGCGCGGCGCCTCGGTGGAGACGCAAATGTCGGAGCGCGGCAGCATCCCGCCGCATGACGGCCACGGCCCGCTGCACATCTGCTTTGCCGTCGACGCCGCCGAACTGGCCGCATGGGAAGCGCAGCTCGGCCAGCAAGGCGTCGAGATCGAAGGTCGCATGCGCTGGAATCGCGGCGGGACAAGTATCTATTTCCGCGACCCCGACGGCCATCTGCTCGAGATCATGACGCCCGGCAACTGGCCGAGCTATTGAGCGTCAGGGCGTGACGTAGGTCGCCCTGCCCTCGCCGCGCAGCACGGCTGCCAGCGCGCCCTTTTCCGCGATCGAGAAGACGACGATCGTCAGGCCGGCGTCGCGCGCCAGAGCGAAGGCGGCGGTATCCATCACCTTGAGGTCGCGCTTGATCGCATCCTCGTGGGTCAGTGTGTCGTAGCGGGTCGCGCTCGGATCCGTCTTCGGATCGGCCGAATAGACGCCGTCGACCTGCGTCGCCTTGAGCAGATGGCTGCAGCCGAGCTCGGCCGCGCGCAGGGCAGCGCCCGTGTCGGTGGTGAAATAGGGATTGCCGGTGCCGCCGCCGAGGATGACGACCTTGCCATGGCTGAGATGGTCGAGCGCGCGCTTGCGGGCATAGCTCTCGCAGAGCGAGGGCATCGGCACCGCCGACATGGCGCGCGCCGGAGCGCCGGCCGCCTCGATCGAATGTTCGAGGGCGAGCGCATTCATCACCGTGCCGAGCATGCCGATCGAATCGGCCGTCGTCCGGTCGAGGCCCTTGTTGAGCCCTTGCACGCCGCGGAAGAAGTTGCCGCCGCCGACGACGATGCCGATCTCGACGCCCTCATGCGAGGCATGCGCGATGTCGGCAGCGAGCGCCGTCAGGGTCGCGCCGTCGAGGCCATTTCCTTGAGGCCCGGCAAGGGCTTCGCCGGAGAGCTTCACGAGAACGCGTTTAGGTCTCATCGGGGCTCTCCACTGCTTGCGCCACATCGTACGACCCAACCGAATCGGTAGGCCGACCTTCTCTACTTACAAAAAAGGCCGCGCGAGGCGCGGCCTTTCTGAACGCTATCAACGAGCTTGTCAGCCCGTGGTGCCGCCGGCCGCCGCGACCTCGGCCGCGAAGTCGGTCTCTTCCTTCTCGATGCCCTCGCCCAGCGCGAAGCGGGCGAAACCGGTGATCTTGAGCGGGCCGCCGACCTTGCCCTCGGCTTCCTTCAGCACCTGGGCGACCGACTTCGAGCCGTCATGGATGTAGGCCTGGTCGAGCAGGCAGTACTCCTTGGCGTAGCTCTTCAGGCCGCTCTCGACGATCTTGGCGAGGACGTGCTCGGGCTTGCCGGCATTCTTCTCGGCCAGGATCGCCTTCTCGCGCTCCAGCACTGCCGGGTCGACCGAAGCGAGGTCGAGCGCAACCGGGTTGGTCGCGGCGATGTGCATGGCGAGCTGGCGGCCCATCGCGGCGAGTTCGTCGCCCTTGCCGCTGGTCTCCAGGCCGACGATGACGCCGATCTTGCCGAGGCCGTCGGCGATCGCGCCGTGGACATAGGACCCGATCACGCCCGAGGAGACCGAGACCTGCGCGACGCGGCGCAGCGTCATGTTCTCGCCGATGGTTGCGATGGCGTTGGCGATCGCGTCGGCGACGGTGCCGCCGCCCGGATAGTGATGGGCGGCCAGAGCCTCGACGTCGCCGCCGCGCTCGAGCGAGACATCGGCGATGGTCCGGGCCAGCGCCTGGAATTCGAGGTTGCGGGCGACGAAGTCGGTCTCGGAGTTGACCTCGACCACGACGCCGCTATGGCCGCGCACGGCGACGGCGACGAGGCCTTCGGCGGCAACGCGGCCGGCCTTCTTGGCGGCCTTCGACAGGCCCTTGGCGCGCAGCCAGTCGATGGCGGCTTCCATGTTGCCGTCGGTGGCCGAGAGCGCGGCCTTGCAGTCCATCATGCCCGCGCCGGTCTTGTCGCGGAGTTCCTTCACCATGCCGGCGGTGATCGCAGCCATTTGCGTCGTCCTTGCTATCTTGCGGCCTGCACCCGGTGGCGCGCCGCATCGTCGAAAAAGCGAAGCCTCGATTGACAAACGCCGACGGCCCGTTTCCGGCGTCGGCGCTGCTTGGGCTTCAATCAGATATCGAACTGCGACGCGCCGATGACGTGTCGCAATCTCGAACAATCAGGCGTCGGCGAGATCGCGGGCCTGGGCAACCCAGCCCTGGCTCTCGATGCGGCCGGCAAGCTTCAGGTCGTGATCGACCTTGGTGACATCGGCCGGGCTCATGGCAGCGAGCTGCCAGAAGTGGAAGATGCCGCCGTCGTTGAGCTTCTGCACGATCTCCGGGCCCATGCCGGTGAGCTGCATGAAGTCGTCCGGCGCGCCACGCGGCGCGGTCAGCAGCTCGAAGGCCTGGCCTTCGGCGGCGGCCGGCTCAGCGAGAGCGGTCTCGACGATCGGGGTCTCGGCGGCGCCGAGATCGATGCCGCTGTCGCCCGAGGCGCGCGAGATGCCGTCGATGGCCGAACGGGCGATCAGGTCGCAATAGAGCTGGATGGCGCGGCCGGCGTCGTCATTGGCCGGGACCGGGAAGGTGATGCCGTCCGGGTCCGAATTCGAATCGACGATGGCGGCGACCGGGATGCCGAGGCGCTGAGCCTCCTTGATCGCCAGCTGCTCCTTGTTGGTGTCGATCACGAAGATCATGTCGGGCGTGCCGCCCATATCCTTGATGCCGCCGAGCGCCTTCTCGAGCTTGTCGCGCTCGCGCGCCAGCATCAGGCGCTCCTTCTTGGTCAGGCCGGTGCCGCCGCCGGAGAGCAGCTCGTCGACCTTGCGCAGGCGCTGGATCGAGGCCGAGATGGTCTTCCAGTTGGTCAGCATGCCGCCGAGCCAGCGGGAGTTGACATAGTACTGGGCCGAGCGCTTGGCGGCGTCGGCGATGGCGTCCTGCGCCTGGCGCTTGGTGCCGACGAAGAGCACGCGGCCGCCGCGGGCGACGGTGTCGCTGACCGCCTGCAGGGCGCGCGAGAGCATCGGCACCGACTGCGACAGGTCGAGAATGTGGATGTTGTTGCGCGTGCCGTAGATGAACGGCGACATCTTCGGGTTCCAGCGGTGAGCCTGGTGGCCGAAATGGGCGCCGGCCTCGAGCAGCTGACGCATGGAGAAATCAGGCAGAGCCATGGTATTCTTGTCCTTCCGGTTGAGCCTCTGGGGAGCGAATGAGCCGGCCATGAACTGGCCAGTCACCGGAACGCCTCGGTGTCGAGGTGATGCTTCCCATGTGGAATGAGCCGCGCCATACACGCGATGGCGTGCGATTGCAAGGCCGCAGGCCGTCGTGCCCGCCCGATCGCACCGGGCGAGCGATGCAGCGAGACTATTTCGGCAGCGAGGCGGCAGCCTTCTGCACGACGTCGCCGATCTGCTTGCAATAGGCTGCGGCGGTGCCGCCTTGCGCCTTGGCGATCGTCTCGAGATCCTGGGTCACCCCCATCATCGCGATCGTGCCCTTCTTGCCTGCCGCCTCGGCGGTGTCACCAGCACTCTTGTCGGCCGGCGGTGGGATCAGGGCGAGCACCTTGCGCTGGATCTCCACGACATCGGCGCCGACATGGCCCTTCTCGGCGCAGTAGCTGAGGATGCCGAGCTGGTTGCGACCGGCCTGATAGGCAGTGGCGAGCTGATCGGCCTGGCTCTGGGCAAAGGATGAGCCGCAGGACAGGGCCGCAAACGCGGCAAGCGCGCTGAAACGTTTGAAGGAAAGCAGCATGACAATCTCTCTCAAGTTGAATGCATCCGAAGATGCACGCCCCGCTTCCCCGCTGCCGGCATAGCCGCCCAAGCCTGCCGCGACAACCGCGCCGCCGACATGTCCGCCTCCGGCCGTTAATCGACCAGGCGCGATTCTCGCCGCAATATTGGGAATCCCTTCACTGCGCTCTGCTATCGACAGGCCGCGAACAGGAGAGGCCCGACCGCGGCGCGATGCTCGATCTGAGGACAATCTATCTGGCAGGGGCTCTCACCTGCGTGATTCTCGGCTTCGTGCAGTTGTCCGCCTATGCCACCGGCCGCTTCGAACGCTGGCCGCTCTGGTGGGGACTGAGCAACATCCTGATCGGCCTCGGCCTGATCGGCGTCGGCCTGCGGGGCAGCATCCCCGACATCATCTCGATCCCGCTCGCCAACACCGTCAGCTGGACCGGCTATCTGCTCATCCTGTTCGGGGTGAGGAGCTTCGCCGGACGCCCGGCGCGCCTGCCGCTCTATCTCCTGGCCGTCGTCGCCGCCGCCATCCCGCTATTCCTGTGGAACGAGCCCGAAAGCTTCGCCAAGCGCGTCGTTCTCGTCGCGGTCCTGGTCATGGCTTGCGACCTGCTGCTGGTCCGGGAAGGCCTGCTGCTGTGGCGACGCGAGCGACTCGCCTCCGGCGTGATCCTGGCGACGCTGTTCGCACCGACGGTCGTGCTCTTTGCCGTCCGCGGCTATCTGGCCGCCACCGGGCAGCTCGGCACCGAGATGTTCCCGACCGACAACACCAGCCAGTGGCTTACGGCCACCGGCACCGCCTTCCTGCTCCTGCGCGGCAGCGCGCTGCTCCTGCTCGCCGCCGAGCGCAGCCGCAACAGGCTGGTCACGATCGCCCAGCACGATCCGCTCACCGGCGCGATGAACCGCAGCGGCCTGGAGCGCGCCATGACCCAGATCGCGGAGGATGCGGGCAGGCACCCGGGCCGGCTGACCCTGCTGTTGGTCGACATCGACCATTTCAAGAGCCTGAACGACACGCATGGCCACGCCGCCGGCGACCGCATCCTGCAGCTCTTCGCCGAGGCTGCCCGCAGCGAGTTGCGCGCCAGCGACATCCTGGCGCGCCATGGCGGCGACGAATTCGTCGCCCTCCTCCCGCATATGAGCGCCAAGGACGCGGTGCCCGTCGCCAACCGGATCCGCGCCGCCTTCGCGCGGGCGCTCGTCGATTGGGACGGCGCTCCCCTCCGGCAGCCGACGCTCAGCATCGGCGTCGCCGAGGGCGAGGCCGGGAGCGACGAGCTGGAAACCTTACTCCAGCATGCCGACGAGGCGCTCTATCGGTCGAAGCGGCTCGGCCGCGACCGGGTCCAGGTGCAGATCCGCGCTCTGGCGCGCTGAGTCCTACCCCTCAAACGGATGGAACACGCGCAGCCGGTGTCCGTCCGGATCGGTCGCGACGAAGGTGCGGCCGAAATCGAGATCGGTCGGCGCCTGCAGGATCGCAAGGCCGCGCCGCTGCCAGTCGGCATGGATCGCATCGACCGCCTCGTTGCTGTCGACCACCATGGCAATCTCGCCGCCGCCCCCGGCCGCCTGCGCACCGGGCTCGACCGTATGGCGCGACCACAGGCCGAGCCGTGCGCCCGACGGCAGGGCGAACATGGCGAAGGTCGGCGAGGACTCCTGCGCCTCCGCGCCGATCAGATCGGCATAGAAGCGAGCGCTGGCCGCAGGGCTGTCGACATAAAGGATGATGAAATTGGCATCGAGCATCGGGGTCGTCTCCGGTTTTGAGGACCCGCGTATGATCGCTGCGGATGCTGCCAACTTCCGGCAGTGTATCTCAAGCCGGTGACGGAATCCCTTCGCGCTCGCGCCATTGCTTGAGCAGCGCCTGGCGTCGGCGCGGATAGCGGATATCGACCAGTTCGGCGTGCGCGATGCGGTCGGCGCGGAAATGCCGGAAGTCGTTGCGCAATTCGCACCAGGCGACGACGACGCGGACATGGTCGAAGAAGCCGAGCGCGAACGGCCAGACCAGCCGCTGCGACGCCGTTGCCTTGCCGTCCCGGTAGGTCAGCGCCAGCTTGCGCTCGGCGCGGATCGCCTTGCGGACCAGGCCGAGATCGACGCCGGTTGTGGCAGCGATCTTCGCACCGGGACCGACCAACAGCGCCGAGGCGTCAGCCTTGTCGCGCAGATCGGCCGGCAGCACCGCGACGATCTTGGCCATGGCGTTGCGCGCAGCGCCGGCAAGCCGGTCATCGGCACGGCCAGCGACCCAGCGCGAGCCGAGCACCAGCGCCTCGATCTCGTCCTCGTCGAACATCAGGGGCGGCAGCATGAAGCCGGGCTTCAGCACATAGCCGAGCCCGGGCTCGCCCTCGATCGGGGCGCCCTGCCCCTGCAAAGTGGCGATGTCGCGATAGAGCGTGCGGATGCTGACGCCGGTCTCCTCGGCGAGCTTGCGGCCGCTGACCGGCCGGCGATGCCGGCGCAGTACCTGGACGAGGTCGAGCAGGCGCTCCGAGCGCGACATCGCTCAGCCGTTCAGCTCGGCGAGCCGCATCCGCCTGACGCCGAGCGCGGTCATCTCGGCCCAGGCGCGATCGAGCGAGCCGTCGAGGTCGATGGCGCGGCAGACTTCCTCGATCACAAGGGTCTCGAAGCCGTGGCGGGCCGCGTCCTGCGCCGTCCAGTTGACGCAGAAATCGGTAGCGAGGCCGACCACCGCGACACGGATAATGCCGCGCTCCTTGAGGTAGCCGCCGAGCCCGGTCGGCGTGGTGCGATCGGCCTCGACGAAGCCGGAATAGCTGTCGACCTCGCGGCGGCAGCCTTTGCGGATCACCGCCTGCGCCAAAGTGAGGTCGAGGCCAGCATGGAAGGCCGCGCCCGCGCTGCCCTGGACGCAATGATCCGGCCAGAGCACCTGCGCCCCATAGGGCATGGCGATCGTCTCGAAGGGCGACTTGCCGGGATGGCTCGACGCGAAGGAGGAATGCCCTGCCGGATGCCAGTCCTGCGTCAGTACGACCGTGGCGAAGCGCCGGCCGAGTTCGTTGACAAGCGAGACGATCTCGTCGCCGCCGGCGACCGCCAGGCTGCCGCCAGGACAGAAATCGTTCTGGATGTCGACGACGATCAGCGCGGTCCTGGCATCGATCACGGGCTTGCCCTCACCAGAGCATTTTCGAGCGAAGTGGGCACCGGTTCGCGTGAAGAAAATGCGATAAAACAAAGACCTAGAGCATTTCCGCGATTCGGAGAAACGCGGAAATGCTCTAGGTGGCGGTCCGCGTCATCCGCGTGATGCCCTTACGGGCGGCTAACATGCGGCCATAGACGTCGCCGGCAAGGTCGGGCCGATAGCAGCGCTGTTCGAGCAGCGGGTCCCAGATGTGCTCGACCGTGTCGATCAGATCGAAATCCGCTTTAAGGCGCGCCTCCAACTGCAGGCGATTCTTACGGTTCTGGTATTCGAGCAGCACCAGCGAGGTCTTCGACAGATCGAGATGGTCGAGCACGTCGCCCTCGCCGCCCTCGATGTCGATCTTGACGATATCGGCCGAGGGCAGGCTCGCCGGATCGACCACCGCGACCTCGTAGCGCTCGACCATCGCCCCGGCGACGAAGGTGTCGCCGGCATAGGAGGCGAGACCCGATTCACCGTCGCCGGCAAAGCGGCTGAGGAAGGTCGCTGTCTTCTGGCCGCCCGGGAACAGCGCCGCGTTGACCGTGACGATATCGCGGCGCCGATCCGTGTTGCGCTTCAGGAGCTCGTAGGTGCCGGGATGCGGCTCGTAGGAGGTCACGGTGCTGCCCGGCCAGCGGGCGCTGGCCCAGAGCGCGAAGGAGCCGACATTGGCGCCGATATCGAGGATATCGAGGCCGACACCGTCGAAGCCGCATTCGTACTCGCCTTCGAGCACGTCCTTGATCGCCCAATGCATCGCCTCGGGCACGGCAAGGCTCATCGGAATGCGCGCGACATATTGCTTCATCGTCCCCCCGGAGACTGTCATTGTCTGCGGGGCACTCTGATCCCTAGGCCGCCGGCAGCGCAAGGGTGGGCGCTGACGAGGCCGGTCAGCGCAACTCGACGTTCACGACGCCAGGCGCGGCACGCACGGCATTGGCGAGCTGCTGGTTGACCGGATAGCGCCCCGGCAACTCGATCTCGATCTCCTGGGCCCCGTCGTCGAGGATCATCACCAGCGAGATCTTGCCATCGGAGCGCACCCCGTCGCGCGGCTTCACCCGCTCGGCGATCGAGGACAGCGCCTTGTCGTCACGCAGGAAGATGCACAGGTCCTGCTTCTGCCGGCCGGCGAGATCGTCGAGCCTCTCGACATCCTCGATGCGCGGCCTGACCTCTTCACCGTCGAGCACGGCCGAGAGCCTGATCACCAGCGCGGCGCCCGGCTCGAGCAGCTCGCGATAGCGCTGTAGCCCTTCCGAGAACAGGATCGCCTCGAACTGGCCAGTCGGATCGGAGAGCTGGACGATGCCCATCTTGTTGCCGGACTTGGTCCGCCGCTCCGACCTGTCGATGACGGAGGCTGCGACCTTGGCGATCGAGGTGCCGCTGGCGCGGACATTGCGGGCGAAATCGGCATAGCTCTGCACCCGCAGGCGCTTCAGCACATGCTCGTATTCGTCGAGCGGGTGACCGGAGAGGAAGAAACCGACCGCTTCGTGCTCGCGCTTCAGCCGCTCGGCCGGCGCCCAGGGCTCGAAGGGCGGGATACGGAAGGCTTCCGCGTTCCCGCCGCTGCCGAGCATGTCGAGCTGCCCCGCTGCCGCTTCGTCGCGCACGCGGTTCGAGAGCGCCAGCATGCCGTCGACCGCCGCCATCGCCTTGGCACGCTCCGGCTCGATCTCGTCGAGCGTGCCGGCCGAGATCAGCGCCTCGATCGTGCGGCGATTGACCAGGCGGGTATCGATCCGGCGAGCGAAGTCGGCGAGGTCCCGGAACGGGCCTTCCTTGGTCCGCGCCGCGACGATCGATTCCACCGCGGCCCGGCCGACGCCCTTGATGGCGCCCAGCGCATAGCGGATCGCCCCGTCGGCAACGTCGAAATCGACGCCGGAACGGTTGATCGAGGGACGCTCGACCTTGATGCCGAGGCGCTCGGACTCACGCCGGAATTCCGAGAGCTTGTCGGTGTTGCCGATGTCGAGCGTCATCGACGCCGCCATGAACTCGACCGGATAGTTGGCCTTGAGATAGGCGGTCTGGAAGGCGACGACGGCATAGGCCGCGGCATGGCTCTTGTTGAAGCCGTAGTCGGCGAACTTCGCCAGCAGGTCGAAGATCTCCGAGGCCAAGTCCTTCTTCAGGCCGGCCTCGATCGCGCCCTTCACGAAACGGTCGCGCTGGGCGTCCATCTCAGCCTTGATCTTCTTGCCCATGGCGCGGCGCAGCAGGTCGGCTTCGCCGAGCGAATAGCCCGACAGCGCCTGCGCCACCTGCATCACCTGTTCCTGGTAGACGATGATGCCGTGCGTCTCGGACAGGAACGGTTCCATGCCGGGGTGGAGATAGGTCGGCTCCTCCAGCCCGAGCTTTCGGCGGCAATAGGTCGGGATGTTGTCCATCGGGCCAGGACGGTAGAGCGCCACCAGCGCGATCAGGTCCTCGATCCGATCGGCCTTCATCTCGACCAGCGCCTTGCGCATGCCGACCGATTCCACCTGGAACACGCCGACCGTCTCGCCGCGCGCCAGCATCTCGTAGGTCTTCGGGTCGTCGAAGGGCAATTGCGCCAGGTCGACCGCAATGCCGCGCTGTGCGATGAGCTGCACCGCGATGGTCAGCGTCGTCAGCGTCTTCAGGCCGAGGAAGTCGAACTTCACCAGCCCGGCCTGTTCGACCCATTTCATGTTGAACTGGGTGACGCGCATGCCGGTGCGCGGATCGACCGAGAGCGCGACGAGCTGTTCCAGCGGCCGGTCGCCGATGACGACGCCGGCGGCGTGGGTCGAGGCGTGGCGGTGCAGGCCTTCGAGCTTCTGGGCGATCTCAAGCAGGCGCCCGACCACCGGCTCCTCGGCCGCCGCCTCCTGCAGCTTCGGCTCGCCGGCGATCGCCTCCGGCAGCGTGATCGGCTTGGCCGGGTTCTGCGGCACCAGCTTGGTCAGCTTGTCGACCTGGCCGTAGGGCATCTCCAGCACGCGGCCGACGTCGCGCAGCACGCCGCGCGCCTGCAGGGTGCCGAAGGTGATGATCTGGGCGACGCGCTCCTCGCCATAGCGGTGCTTGACATACTCGATCACCTCTTCACGCCGGTACTGGCAGAAGTCGATGTCGAAGTCCGGCATCGAGACGCGATCAGGATTGAGGAAGCGCTCGAACAGCAGGCCGAAGCGCAGCGGGTCGACGTCGGTGATGGTCAGGGCATAGGCGACGAGCGAGCCCGCGCCCGAGCCGCGGCCCGGCCCGACCGGGATGTCCTGCGCCTTGGCCCATTTGATGAAGTCCGAGACGATCAGGAAGTAGCCCGGAAATTTCATCCGGGTGATAATTGAGAGCTCGAAATCGAGCCGCTTGTCATAGGCTTCGACAGTGAAGCCCTCGGCCGGTCCGTGCTTGGCCAGCCGCGCCGCAAGGCCGGCGCGCGCCTGGGCTTCGAGCTCCTCGGCTTCGTCGCGGCCTTCCTCTCCGAAGCGCGGGAGAATCGGTTTGCGCGTGCCGACGCGCCAGGAGCAGCGCCGGGCGATCTCGACAGTGGACGCGAGCGCCTCCGGCAGGTCGGCGAAGCGCCGCTTCATCTCCTCGCGGCCGGCGAAGAAATGCGCCGGCGACACCCTCCGTCGCTCGCCATCCGAGAGCAGACGCCCCGCCGCCACGGCAAGCAGCGCGTCATGCGCCTCGAAATCCGCAGGCTTGCCAAAAAAGGGCTCGTTGGTGGCGACGATCGGCAGGTCGTTGTCATAGGCGAAACGGAGCAAGCCGGCCTCGACCGCCGGCCCATCCTCGCGCTCATGACGCTGGATCTCGACATAGAGCCGGTCGCCGAAGATCGCCTGCAGGCGCTTCAGGCGCGCCTCGGCCTGCGCCGGCTGGCCGGCACGCAAGGCAAGATCGAGCGGCCCGCCAGCACCGCCGGTCAGCGCAATCACGTCGCTGTTGTAGGCTGCGAGATGGTCGATGCTCGCGACCGGGCTGCCGCCGGCGGCGGCGAGGCAGGCTTCCGTCACCAGCTTCATCAGGTTGCCGTAGCCGGCCTCGCTGGTCGCCAGCAGCACGACATGCGGCGTCACGCTCTGGAGCGGCTTGCGCCCGCTTGTGTCCTCATCGGCGAAGTCGACGGAGAGCTGCACGCCCGCGATCGGCTGGACGCCGGAGCTCGCCAGCTTCTCGGAGAATTCGAGCGCACCGAACAGGTTGTTGGTGTCGGTCAGCGCCATGGCCGGCTGGCCATCGCCGGCCGCGAGCTTGGCGAGCGAGCCGACCTGGATCGCGCCTTCGAGCAGCGAATAGCTCGAATGGACATGGAGGTGGACGAAGCCGACCTCGTCCTGAACCTGTGTATCGTCTTTGCGGTCGGTCATCGCGCCCTCCGGCGCGCCATCCGCCCGGCCACCAGGCCGCGCGGGGGTACCTGCGCCGATTCTCAATTCAGGAGCATGCTCCGAACCGCTTATTGCGCGCCACCCCTCCCCGGTCGAGCCGGTCCATTTGCGCGGCTGTGGATGCCTTCGCGATAGCGCCCGGCTGCGGCCATGAGCCGCCGCTCAGACATGCGGTCCCGAGGCGAGCGCCGCCCAGACCCAGATCATTCCAACGAAGAGAGCGAGCGCCAAGAACTCAACGGCTCCGGCCATCAGCTTGCGGGCAATCACCATGTCCGATCTCCAATGTTCTCTATATGTTCAGTTTAGTTCCCTTCCTGTTCACGTCAATATCGTTGGGGCAGCTGACGCTGGCAGACGCGCCGGAGAGTTAACTCGGATTTACCGAGGCTTCGGAAACGTTAACGGCGCCACTGTTGCGATGTCAGAATCAGATAGCGTCGCGCCATGACCCCGTCCCCCGATCAGGCGCATCGCAAACCGCACAGCGAAACGCTCGGCATCGTGCTCATGGCGATCGCCATGCTGATCATCCCGACCTCGGACGCCATCGCCAAATATCTGAGCGGCGCCCATTCACCGGCCTTCCTCAGCTGGGTGCGCTATGTCGCAGCGCTCGGCTTCATCCTCCCGGTCGCGCTGATCCAGCTTGGACGAGCGCCGGAGCGCACGTCCGCATCGCCAGGCCGGTACTGGCTCTCGCAGATCCTGCGCACCGCCTTCCTTGTCACGGCGATGACGCTCTATTTCGTGGCGATCGCGCGCATTCCGCTGGCCGACGCCCTCGGCGCCTATTTCATCGCCCCGATTGTGGCGACCCTGCTTGCCGCGATCACGCTGCGCGAGCGGCTCGACCGGCGAAAGCTGATTGCCGTCGCCCTAGGCTTCGTCGGCGCCATCCTCGTCGTGCGCCCGGGCACTGAGACCAGCGCCGACACGTTGATCGCGCTCGCCTCCGGCTTCTGCATGGCCTGCTATCTGGTGTTGACCCGCGCCACCGCCCAGGACAGGCCGCCCGTGGCGACACTGACGATCCAGCTCGTGCTCGGTATCCTGATGCTGCTGCCCTTCGCGGTGCTGCAATGGACCACGCCGACGCGCGAGGGTCTGCTGCTCATCTTGCTGATGGGCCTGGTCTAGACGCTGAACAACCTGATGACGATCAGCGCCTTCCGCCTGGCGCCGGTCGCGACGCTCTCGCCCCTGGTCTATCTCGAACTGATCGGCGCGACCGCGCTCGGCTTTGCGCTGTTCGACGACCTGCCCTCGCCGATGACCTGGGCCGGGGTCGCGGTGATCGTCGCAGCCGGGCTGATCGTCGCCACGGCGCCACCGACGGGACGACGCTGAGCCACCTCAGTTCACCAGCGCATTCAGCGCAGCGACCACGGCCCGCGGCTCGATCTCGCGCGGCGTCTCGTCAAAGGCGGCGCGATAGTAGTCGAGCATGCTGAGCTGCTCGAAACTGTCCCAAATCTCCTCGTCGTTCATCGCCTGGCTGCGCTCTTCGAGGTTGAGGATCATGCCGTAATCCTCGGGGCCGGTGCCGTAGACCAGCGGCGGCGGCAGTGGCTCGGTGCGCAGTTCGTTCTCGGCCGCGGCGATCGCCGCAAGCGCGCCGGGCACCCAGGCACGATGATAGGCGTTGGCGACGTCGCGCTCGGCGTCGCCCGTGCCGGTCAGCACGGCACGGCAGGCGGCAGCGAAGGCATCGATCATGCCGTTGCGCTCGGCCAGCCGGTCGGCAGCGTTGTAGTTGGCGTGGATCGGATCGACATAGGCGAACTCGTTCTGCAGCAGCCGCGCCGGCTCGCCCTGCAGGAAGAGCCAGGGATAGGTGTTGTCGATCAGGATCTGCCCCGGCAGCAGATGCGCCGCCTGGTTATCGCCGGAAGCACTGAAGAACTGCTGCTCGGCGCCCTTGCAGGTCACGCTCGGATTGGGCGTCAGCGGCAGGCCCGGCCGGTCCGGCATCCGGATCGCCGCCATGTAGACCAAGACCTTGGCGACACGGGTATTGCGCGAGCGCCCGTGCCAGAGCGCCTGCTCGGTGTCGGATGAAAAGCGCTGGACGCGCAGCAGGCGGAAGCGCTCCTGCGCTGCCACGGCCCGGTCGGGAGAACGGCGACGCCCCATCTCAGCCGCCGATCAGCACGGTCGGTTCGCCCATGGCGATCTTGTTCGGCGGTCCGACCGCCTCGATGATCGTGTCGCCCATGCGGCAAAGCGGCAAGCCGTTGACCAGCACGGTCTGCGAGCCGTCGATCACCACGCCCGGCCCATGCGGCGGGATCGGCAACGGCGTCGCGCACATATGGATGTCGGCGCCGCCGGCAGCGCTCGTGATCGTCGAGCCCATGGTGGTCGCGGCCGTCGCCTTGACACCCTCCTCCGCCGTCTTCGCGGCGGCCGCGCCGGGCGTTGGGGCGGCTGCCACCGTCGCCGCCTCTGCGGTTGCGATCGCCGCGTCCGAGGTCGCCTTAGCGGATTGGATCCCTGCCGCGGCAGCAGCCGGAACGCCGCGCCAGGCAGGCTTGCTGCCAATGACCACGTTGAAGCTTCCCGGCCCCGGCGTCAGCATGCCAGGCAGCGGATGGATGACGGGATCGAGAATGCGGGCCGCGGGGCGACCGGCGCCACCTCCCCCACCACCACCTCCTCCTCCCCCGCCGCCCCCGGCTCCAGCACCGCCGGCCGCGGCCATCGCCACGCTGCTCATGAAGGCCTTGGCGTTCTTGTCCGCCGAGGCCGTCAGGACCGCGAAGGCGGCATCCCGGTCCGGCGGCAGCGAGGCCACGGGAATACCGTTGATGGTCGCGTTCGGTGCGAGCTTGCCGGCGGCGGCCGTACCGAGCAGCGTCGGCAGCTCGACGGCCCAGAACACCTTCTGGACCGACTGGCCCATCATCAGCATGACGTGGACAGGCCCCTCGAGGCTCTCGATGAACTCACGCGAGGCATCGCCCCAGAACGAGTCCTGCAGCGACTTGGCATCGCCCTCGACCCCGTAGAGCAGCTCATTCGCAGCCGCCGCGACTGCCCTTTGCGGGTCGGTCGCCGGCAGCCAGGAGCCCTTCTGAAGTTTCTCGATCACATCGTCGTCGTCGATACCCGTCAGACCGAACGCCTCAGCGAGCGCCAGCTGAAATGGCCGGCTCATGAGGAAGGCCGCACGGGGCGTATCGTCGATCAGGGCATAATTGGTCGCTTCCTGCGCTTCGGCGACCACGTCCTGCGCCTTCGAGCCGAGGCGGGAATAGAGGATCGCTCCCGGGCCTGCCGCCGTCGCCGGAACCTCGCGCGCCAGCGCGACGAGCTCCGCAACGCTCGGTTTCCCGCCCTTTAGGCGCGCGATCGCGTCGGCAGCCGTCGTCATCGCGTCACCTCAGAAGATCTCGACCCGCCGGTCTTCGGCGACGAAGTCGACACCGAGGATCGGCTTTCCGAACAACTGGCCGGCATGGAGCATGGCATAGGCGCGCAGATGGTCCTGGATGCGTTTGAGCATCGCGGCGGTGAAGGTCACACGCCCGTATTCGGACGCCGCCAGCCTGCCTCCCAGATGCGACATCACCACCCGCCTGCGCCCCTGCGCATCGCGCTCGCCGACATAGCTGTAGCCGCAATGGAACACTGGGAAGCCAGGCGCGAGGACGCGGAGCGCCCAGGGTCCGCCAGGGTAGAGATCCCGCTCGAGATTGATGACTTGCCAGCCACCCTCGTCGATCGGGAACCGCCCGCTGCGATCATAGTCTGGCGCCTGGTTCTGGTTCATCCTGCTGCCCCAATAGGCGACGGCCGGTCGGCTGCACCTCACGCTACATCCATCTGCGCGCTCTTGCGATCATTTCGCGCAGCCCCGGCGAAATGCGCCCTGAATCCAGCAATGGCCAAAGCAGCGGTGACATTGCAATGGTGACGCTCGGGAACGAGCCGTATAGTGTCCTGGATAGGCCTTGAGATAGCGAGAACCGGATGTCGTGGTACAGTAAGGTCGTCTGGTCCGAAGGCTTGTTCCTGCGGCCGCATCATCTGCAGCAGAACGATCGCTATCTCGAGAATCTGCTGGAGAATCGTGTCCGGCACGTCACGCCCTATCCGTGGGGGTTCTCGGTGCTCGAGATCGACCGCGACCTGGCACAGCAGAGCCGCATCGGCCTCCGGCGCGCCGTCGGCGTGATGCCGGACGGCACGCCCTTCGCCATGCCGGACAACTCGCCTTTGCCGCCGGCAATCGAAGTGCCGGAAAATGCCGCCGGCCAGATCGCCTGGCTGTCGCTGCCGCTCGCCGCCTCCAACACCCGCGAGGTCGAGGACAGCCTGAACGGCTCGGCCAGCCGCTTCTATCCGGCGACCGAGATGCTGATCGATTCGACCGCCTCGCTGCGCGTCGACGAGGAGATCGACATCGCCCATCCGCGCTTCGGCCTGGAGCTGCGCAAGACCGGCAAGCCCGGCTATGTCGGCCTGGCGCTCGGGCGCGTGCTCGAAGTGCGCGACCGCGCCATCCTGTTCGACGAGAAATTCGCCCCGCCGGTCCTGCTCTGCTCGGCCCATCCGGTCGTCGACGGCTGGATGGATCGCGTCATCGGCTGGATCGACAACAAGCTGGAAGAGCTCGCCCGCTACGCTGCCGACCCGACCGCCGGCGGCGGCCTGCAGAGCGCCGACTATTTCATCCTGCAGCTGCTCAACCGGCACATCCCGGTGCTGAAGCACATGCGCGGCTCGCGTTTCGTTCACCCGGAACGCCTGTTCGTCACCCTGCTCGCCATCGCCGGCGAGCTTGCGACCTTCACCACCGCCGAGCGCCGCGCCCGCGACTACCCGGCCTATGACCATGACGACCTGGAGGGCTGCTTCACCCCGGTGGTGCGCGACATCCAGGACTTCCTCTCGGCCCAGCTCGGCCGCCGTGCCATCCGTCTGGAAATCGTCGAGCGGGCGCAGAACGCCTTCATGTCGACGATCCGCGACCGTGCCCTGATGCGCAACGCGACCCTGATCCTGGAAGTGGCCGCACGCCGGCCGCTGACCGAGATCCAGTCGCAGTTCCCGCATCTGTTCAAGATCGGCCCCAACACCAAGATGAACGAGATCGTCCATGCCCATCTGCCGGGCATCAATCTCGTCCACCTGCCGACACCGCCGCCCCAGATCCGGGCGCTGACCGACCACGTCTATTTCTATCTCGACCGCACCTCGCCGCTCTGGCCGGAGTTCAGCACGGCGAGTTCGATCGGCATGCATTTCTCCGGTGATTGGCCCGATCTCGAAATGGAGCTCTGGGCCGTGCTCGAGGGCAGGCGATGAGCAATGACGGCTCCGACCCGTTCGGCCGCTCGGACCGGACCTTCATCCGGCCGAACCCGGCCGGACGGCGCGTGCCGCCGCCCTCGCGCCCGGCGGATGCCGTCCCTGGCTACCCGCCGCAAGGGCAACCCTATCCGCCCCAGGGCCAGCCCTACCCGCCGCCGAACGCGCCCTACCCGCCTCCGCCTGCCGGCTATCCCCCGCAGCCCTCGCCCTATGCGCCCTCCGGCGCGCCGCAATATCCGCAATCGGCGCCCTCGCCCGGCGTGCCCGGCGGCGAGGAATGGATGTCGCAGCCGCAGCCGCGGCCGAGCGCACCGCCGCCTCAACCACAGGGCTATGTGCCGCAGGCCCTGCCCAAGCGCGAGCAGATGCTCACGCCGAACACCAACCCGCTGCTGAAGGCCGCCGGCCCGCTCCTGCTCCTGCTCGGGCGCCTGCGCGCCAATCTCTCGAGGGCGCCGGCAACGCAGATGATCGGCCAGGTCGGCGAGACGATCGAGGCCTTCGACCATGAGGTCCGGGCGGCCGGCTTCACCGCCGAGCAGACGCGCACGGCCAAATACATCATCTGCGCTTTCGCCGACGATATCGTCCAGAACATCCCGGGCGAAGACCGCCATGTCTGGACGCAATACAGCATGCTCTCGCGCTTCTTCGGCGAGCGCATTGGCGGCGTGCGCTTCTTCGAGGAACTGGAGCGCGCCAGGAAGGATCCATCGGTCAATTACGACCTGCTGGAGCTGATGCATGTCTGTCTGGCGCTCGGCTTCGAGGGCGTGCACCGCACCTCCGCCGGCGGCGCCGCCAACCTGCAGATGATCCAGCGCAACCTGTTCGAGACGCTGCGGCGGGTGAAGCAGCCCGATCCGGAACTGTCGCCGCGCTGGCAGGGCCAGGCCCTGACCGCACGACTCGCCGGCTTCAAGATTCCGGTCTGGTCGGTCGCCGCCGTCGCCGCGGTCGCCGTGCTCGGCCTCTATTTCATCTTCCGTGCCTTGCTCGGCGGCAATGCCGAGGCTTCGGCCAGCGCTCTGCTCGCGGTGCATCCCAAGGGCGACATCGAGATCATCCGCAAGGTCGCGGCCCGGCCGCCGCCGCCCCTGCCGCCGCCGGCGCAACCGCCCAAGGTCTGCGGCACGGTGCAGCCGCCGATCACCTGCGAGGTGACGCCGAACCTGATCATCGTGCGCCTGATGGGCATCACCTTGTTCGACCCCGGCCAGGCGGTTGTCCGCGACGAGTTCCGCCCACTGATCGAGCGCATCTCGACCGTGCTCAACGAGGAAGGCGGCGCGATCAAGGTCGTCGGCCACAGCGACACCGACCCCATCCGCAGCGCCCGCTTCCCTAACAATCTCGAACTCTCGAAGGCGCGTGCCGTGGCGGTCGGGGCTCTCCTCAAGACCAGGCTGAAGCAGCCGGACCGCATCAGTACCGACGGCAAGGGCTCCGACGTGCCGATCGACACCAACGCGACCATAGCCGGCAAGGCGAAGAACCGACGCGTCGAGATCCTGATCCAGCGCAACGGCTAGGATCAGGTGACGATGCAGGAGACGGATAGACGATGAATCTCGCGACGTGGCTCAGGATCGCAGCCATCTTCGTCGGCGCGCTGGCGCTGACGCTGCTGATCTGGTTCGGCGGCCCCTTCGTCGCCTTCGGCGAGGTGCGCCCGTTCGAATCGTTCTGGGTCCGGCTGCCGATCGCGCTTGTCCTGATGCTCGGCGCTCTCGGCTGGATCGCCTGGATCGTGATCAAGCGGCGCAAGGCCGTCGCCGCGCTCTCGGAGGCGATGGCCAAGGAGGAAAGCCAGACCGGTGACGGCGCTGCCCTCTCGGCCGCCATGCGCGATGCGCTCGCAACGCTCCGGCGCACCCGCGGCAAGGATGGCGGCGATTATCTCTACGACCTGCCCTGGTACGTCATCATCGGCCCGCCCGGCGCCGGCAAGACCACGGCTCTGATCAATTCCGGACTGAAATTCCCCCTCGCCCGCGGCGGCCAGACGCCGGCCGCGGTCGCGGGCGCCGGCGGCACCCGCTATTGCGACTGGTGGTTCGCCGAGGACGCGGTGCTGATCGACACCGCCGGCCGCTACACCACGCAGGACACCGATACGCGAGCCGAGCGCACGAGCTGGCTCGGCTTCCTCGATTTGCTCAAGGCCAATCGTCCGCGCCAGCCGATCAACGGCGTCATCGTCGCGATCAGCATCGAGGATCTGCTGACCTCCTCGCAGGAGGAGATCATTGCCCATGCCGATGCGATCCGCGCCCGCCTGCTCGAGCTCAACGAGCGGCTCAAGGTCGATTTCCCGGTCTATGCGGTCTTCACCAAGGCCGACCTGATCGCCGGCTTCAACGAGTTCTTCGCCGCGCTCTCGGAGCCGCAGCGGCGCATGGTCTGGGGCCACACCTTCCAGACCATCGACAAGACCCGCAACATGATCGGCGACGTGTCGCCGGAGTTCGACGCGCTGATCGAACGGCTGAACGAGCGGCTCTCCGACCGCCTGCAGGACGAGCACAACCCGACCTCGCGTGCCAAGCTCTTCGGCCTGCCGAGCCAGATGGCGACGCTGAAGCCTGTGATCATCGACTTCCTCGGCCGCGTCTTCGAGCCGACGCGCTATCAGTCGAGCGCGACCTTGCGCGGCTTCTACTTCACCTCCGGCACCCAGGAGGGCACGCCGATCGACCAGCTGATCGGCGCGCTATCGCGCAATTTCGGCAGCGATCATGCCGATTCCGGCTCCTATTCCGGCCGCGGCAAGAGCTTCTTCCTGACTGACCTGATCCAGAAGGTGATCATCGGCGAATCCGGCTGGGTCTCGACCGACCTGCGCGCTGCCCGCCGCTCGACCCTGCTGCGCATCGCCGGCTTCAGCGCGATCGCGCTGGTCTCGCTGGCGCTCGGCGGCATGTGGTGGACGAGCTATGCCCGCAACAGCGACCTGATCAACCAGACCAATTACGGCCTCGCCGACTACCGCTCCAGCGCCGCCCCGGTCCTGCAGGAGACCACCCTCTCCGATCGCAACTTCAGCCGCGTCCTGCCGCTGCTGCACAAGCTGCGTCACATGCCGGCCGGCTATGCCGACAAGGACGAGCCGACGCCGGTCGCTGCCACCTTCGGTCTCAGCCAGCGCGAGCGCCTGCAGTCGGCGACGCAGGAGAGCTACCATCAGGCATTGGAGCGGCTGCTGCGCTCACGCATCATCTTCCGCCTGGAGGAGCAGCTCGAAGCCAACGTCAACAATCCCGGCTTCATCTACGAGGCGCTCAAAGTCTACCTGATGGTCGGCGGCCGCGCCCCGCTCGACCGCGACCTCGTCCTCGCCTGGATGCGTCAGGACTGGGCCGAGAACCTCTTCCCCGGCGCCGCCAACGCCAAGGGCCGCGAGGCGCTGGAGGAACATCTCGTCGCGCTGCTCGACCTCGACGACGGAGCCGAGCCCGTGGTCAAGCTCAATCAGCCGCTGATCGAGAGCAGCCAGCGTACCTTGCGCCGGCTCAGTATCGCCGAGCGCGCCTACGAATTGCTGCGCACGCAAGGGCGCAACGCCGCCCGTGACTGGGTCGCGGCGATCCGCGGCGGCTCGGATGCGCGGCTGGTCTTCGAGGGTGTTTCCGGCGAGGATCTCGATTCGATCCGGGTGCCATATTTCTACACCTATGACGGCTTCCAGGGCGCCTTCGTCGACCGTCTTGGCGATATCGGCGAGCGCATCGAGAAGGAGCGCTGGGTCCTCGGCGACAATGCCGACCAGGCCGCGATCACCTCGCAATATGCCAGCCTGTTCCAGGACCTGCTCAAGCTCTATGCCCGCGACTTCACCGCCTCCTGGCAGAAGGCCTTGCGCCGGCTGAAGCTGCGGCCGCTCAACGCCGACAAGCCGAAATACATCGCGCTTTCGGCCATCTCCGCGCCGACCTCGCCCTTCAAGCAGCTCCTCGAATCGATCCGCGACGAGACGCAGCTGACCAAGGAACGGGCGGCGAAGCGGCCGTCGGCCGCCGAGAAGATGGCGGGACAGGTCGCCGACAAGGCTGCCAAGACCCTGGAGGAGCGTGCCAATTACTCGCTCAACCGCCTCGGCACCAGCCTGCCGCTCAGCGCGCCCGGCGTCGATCGCGTCATTGCCGGCGGTGGCGGCGGCGAGGCGCTCGGCGCAAATATCGAGGCGCAGTTCAAGGCCTTCCATGTCCTCGTCGAAGGCGATGGCGGCAAGCGGCCGGTCGACCAGGCGCTGCAGATCTTCGCCGAGATCAACCAGAACCTCGCAATGGCCGCGACCACGCCGGCACAGGCTGCGGCGGCCAACGCCGCGCTGGTGCCGCTGATCGCCTCGCTACGCGGCAACTCCTCCCGCTATCCGGCGCCGTTCGACGCGATGATCGTCGCCGCCGTGAACGATTTCGAGGGCGACGCCACCGGCGCAACCGTCTCGCTGCTGCGCCAGGCGCTGGCCAGCGAGGTCACCGGCCGCTGTTCCAGCCTGCTGGCCAATCGCTATCCCTTCGCCAAGGGCAGCACCAGCGAGATCGGTCTAGCCGACTTCGCCCAGCTCTTCGCGCCGGGCACCGGTGCGATGGACAAGTTCATGAAGGAGAGGCTCGACCCCTATATCGACAAGTCCGGCCAGAACTGGAGCTGGCGCCAGGACAGCCGCGTCGCCCGCGCGCTCTCGCCGACGACCTTGCGCGAATTCCAGCGCGCCAGCGACATCCGCGAAGCCTTCTTCCCGACCGGCGGCAACCTGCCGAACTTCCAGATGGTGGTGGTGCCGACCACCCTCTCCTCCGACGCCTCCGGCGCCAAGCTCGAGATCAACGGCTTCACGGTGGCGAGCCAGCAGGGCGTCAACACGCCGACGCCGGTGATGTGGCCGGGCGGCGGCCTCGCCAAGACCTCGATCACGCTGACGATCGGCGGCGCCGCCGCCAACAACAATGCCGGCGGTATCTTCGGCGGCGGCTTCTTCTCCAACAGCCCGACACCGGCGGCGCCGACCGAGGTGAAGATGTTCGACCGTACCGGCGTCTGGTCCTTCTTCCGCCTGCTCGATGCCGGCTCGGTCCTGCGGCAAGGCGATAATGTCGTCTTCACGCTCGCCGCCGGCGGCCGCCAGATCGGCTACCAGTTCGGCGTCGGCTCGCTGAAGAACCCGCTGGTGCTGCCTGCGCTACGCGAAATCCGTTGTCCGGCGGGGATTTGAGAATGAGCTGTGGGTTGTTCGGGAAGTTGCCGGGCAAGCGGGACTTCATCGCATTGAATGCGCCGACGGCCTTTCTCTCGGCCTATGAGCGCTGGCTCCAGGGCGGGCTGACCGCCAGCCGGGTCGAGCTCGGCGGCGGCTGGCAGGACGCCTTCCTCAACGCGCCGATCTGGCGCTTCTGGTTCGGCAGCGCCTTCTGCGGCACCACGGTTGCGGGCGCCTTCATGCCCTCCGTCGACGGCATCGGCCGCTATTTTCCGCTGACGGTCTTCGCCCTCGCCGGCCCCGGCGCCGCGATCCCCCCGCCCGAGCTCGACCCACAGGATGCCTGGTTCGCCCAGGCCGAGGACTTCCTCCTGCGCGCACTCGAACCCGAGGCGAGCTACGAGGCGGTCGCGCATGCGCTGGACGGGCTCGCCTTGCCCAATGACGACCTCAAGGCGGCCCCGCCCGCCGACATGGTGCGCCTCTCCGACGGCACCATCGTCAGCGCCCTCGATTCAGCGACCTTCCCGTCTCGGCTCTCCGCTCTGCGCGTCGAGGACCACACCCGTGCCTATGCCCATGCCAGCTATCTCTGGACCATTGGCGGCGATGATTTCGAGCCGCTCGCTCTGGTCGGACACGGCCTGCCCAGCCCCTATCTCTTCACCGGTCTCCTGACCGGCCGCTTCGACGCTTTCCTCGGCGCAGGATCGACGGCATGAACGAGCACCGCCCCGGCTCTTCCTTCGAGACCGGCGCGGTCAGCCATGCCGGGCGCGTGCGCAGCCACAATGAGGACAATCTGGTGGTCCGGCCCGAATACGGGCTCTGGGCCGTCGCCGACGGCATGGGCGGCCATCAGAACGGCGCGATGGCGAGCGCGACCGTGGCGGCAAGCCTGTCGGCCGTCGGCCAGGCCGCTTCTGCCGCTGAACTGCTCGACCGGCTCGAACGCAGCGTGGTCGAGGCCAATGCCGAACTGCGCCGCAAGATCCGCGAGCATGACGGCGCCACCATGGGCGCGACGCTCGCCGTGCTGCTTGCCCATGGCCGCCATTTCGCCTGCGTCTGGTGCGGCGACAGCCGCGTCTATCTCGTCCGCAGCGGGCAGATCACCCAGGTCACCCGCGATCATACCGAAGCCCAGGACATGATCGAGCGTGGCCTGCTCACCGTCGAGGAGGCGAGGACCTGGCCGCGGCGCCATGTCATCACCCGCGCCATCGGCGTGCATGACCGGCCCGAGCTCGATATCGACCATGGCGAGCTCGAAGGCGACGACGTCTTCGTGCTCTGCTCGGACGGGCTCACCGACCATGTCCGCGACGAGGAGATCCTGCGCGCGACCGTGACGACCGGCGCCCAGGCCGCCTGCGATGCCCTGCTCGCGCTGACGCTGGAGCGCGGCGCCACCGACAATGTCACCGTGATCGTGGTGCGCTATCATCACGACGGCGGAAGCGAAAAGACGCGCTGGGTGCCGAACATGCGCCAGCGCAGGAGCGATGCGCCATGAGCGATTCCGACCGCACCGTCTTCATGCCGCGCACGGGTCTGGCGCCCGGCGTGCGGCTGAACGGCATCTACGAGATCGAGCGCCTGATCGCGACGGGCGGCATGGGCGAGGTCTATCAGGGCCGCGCCATCCAGACGGGCGATGCCGTCGCGATCAAGATCGTGCGCTCCGACATGGCGCAGGACGCCAATGTCATCACCCTGTTCCGCAACGAGGCGTCGGCGCTGCACAACCTCTACAACGAGGCCATCGTCCGCTATTACGTCTTCACCGTCGACCCCGCCACGCAGGCGACCTATCTCGCCATGGAATTCGTCGACGGCCAGTCGCTCTCCGACCGCTTGAAGCAGGGCCCGCTCTCCATCGAGGAGGTCGACCTGCTGCGCCGGCGCATCGCGTCGGGCCTGCAAGCCGCCCATCTGCTGGGGATCACCCATCGCGACGTCTCGCCCGACAATATCATTTTGCCCGGCGGCCAGGTCACACGCGCCAAGATCATCGATTTCGGCATCGCCAAATCGAAGCTGGCCGAGAAGACGGTGATCGGCTCCGGCTTTGCCGGCAAATACAATTATGTCTCGCCCGAGCAGCTCGGCCTCTACGGCGCCGAGGTCACCGGCAAGTCCGACATCTACAGCCTCGGCCTGGTGCTGGCCGAGGCGCTCGGCGGCCGCCCGCTCGACATGGGCGGCACGCAGATGCAGATCCTGGAAAAGCGCCGCCGCGTTCCAGATCTCGCGACGATCGACAAGCGCATCCGCCCGCTGCTGGCACGCATGCTCGCGCCCGATCCGAAGGACCGCCCGGCCGACATGGCCGAGGTCGCGTCCTGGCAGGCGAAAGGCGGCGCGAGTTCCGCTGGAGGCGGCGGGCGCACCTTTCCCTGGGCGCTTGTCGCCGGAGTCGCGGCCCTCGCGCTCCTTGCTGGCGGCGGCTTCTTCGCCTGGCAACTGCTGAGCGGCAGCACTCCGGTCCAGCAGGCGCTGAACAGCCCGCCGCCCGCCTTGAGCGACGATCGCCCGGCACCCTCGCCGAGCGCGGGATCGAGCGCCCCCGTGCCAGAGCTGACGCCTGCGACGCCACCACCGGCAATTCCGACGCCGTCGCCGCAGCCGGCAAGCCAGAACGAGCCGCCCACGCTGCAGCCGCCGGCACCTTCCGTTCCCACTGCGCCGCCGCAACCGGCTCCGTCTTCGCAATCCCCCGCGCCCCCGACACCGGAATTGAACCCGGTACCGGCTCCGACACCACCGCCGACCACCCCGGCCACGACGACCGGCCCGAAATCGCCACCGGCTGCGCCGCCGCCAGCCTCGTCGGCACCGGAGCCCGAGCCGCGTACAGCCGCCGAGCGGACGGCCCGCTATGTGGCGGATTACAACGGCGGCGCTTGCTTCTTCCTGTGGCCGACGGCGATTGCCGACAAGCGCACGACGGTCGAAGGCTTCGGCAGCACGGCCGAGCCCTTCGTCAGCTTCGACGCGGCCTTCAAGAAGGCGCAGGGCTACGAGGCGCAGATCAGCCTGCGCACTGTCACCGCCGCCCAATGCCCGATGGTGGATTTCCTGCGCCAGCTCGGCCGCGGCATCGACCGCAGCCCGGTCATGCAGATCGGCGCCTTCACCATGAAGAGCGGCGAGACGCTCTCCGGCACGGTCGAGAGCGACCCGAACAAGAATCTCGACATTCTGCTGATCGGCGATGACGGGTTGGTCTACAATCTCGCCAACTACACACGCCGCGAAGGCGGCAAGGCGAGCTTCAACCTGAAGCTGGAATCGACGGCGGCTTCAGGGGCTCCGGTCAGGCCGCAGACCGTGCTCGCGCTGGTGAGCCAGGCGCCGCTGCCGTCGCTGTCGGGCCCGAATCCGGCCCCTGCCGGCGACATCTTTCCCGGCCTGCACCAGGACATCGCCCGCGCCGGCGGCAAGGTCGGCGTTGGGATCAAGTATTTCCGGATCGAGTGAACTGATGAAGGCCTCAACGTCATGCTCGCCCTTGTGGCGAGCATCCACGTCTCGGACGCCAAACGGGATCAGTGATGCGAAGACGTGGATGGTCGGGACAAGCCCGACCATGACGACAAGCGGCAACCTCTGTGAGGTATTCGCCCGCCATCAATCCTCGCGGTAGAGCTCGCCCCACTCGTCCTGCCAGAGACCTTCCGTGTCCTCGACGACGATCGGCGCCTTGATCTCGTTGGCGAGGCGTACCGCCGAGCGGAAGCCCTCGACCGGCTCGAGCTCATCGCTGACGAAGTCATTGGCGAGATGGCCCGCCGCGAGCTCCGCCGGGCAGGCGATACGAGCGAATGTCTTGCCGTCGCGCTGGCCGAGGCTCAGCGTGATGGCATCGGGTTGCGGCTCGTCGACCTGCTCGAACCGATTCTTCGCCATCGTCGTCTCCTCGCCCTTGGGATCACTGGATCATGGGCCATTGCTGCCATCGCGGCAAATGCGCTGCGCCCGCGATCACTTTGGCGAAGCCTGGCCGGTATTCGCCTTTTATTTCTGCGGCTGCCGTGCCGGGGCGGTAGCCGGGCCGCCGCGCACCACCTTGTAGCGGTCGAGCCTGACCTTGATCATCTCGTCGAACTTCTTGTGCACCTCGGAGACCGAGAGCGTCTTGGTCTCGCCGCCGGCCTGGGCGTAGAAGATCGGCCGGTTGGCTTCGGCCGGCTTCGGCAGCAGTGCCGCCGCGCTGGCGCCGGGCGTCTCTTCCATCGTCTCGATGAAGGTCTGCGCCGCATCCGGCCCGAGGAAATGGATCAGGTAGATCTCGCCGCCGGTGAGATGGCGCCCCATCGCCTTCTCCAGCCGGAGCGTGTCGCGCTTCAGCATCTCCCCCGCCAGGAGCGCCGAGAGATAGGGCTCGCGCCTGAGGTCGAGGATGCGCTGGCGCTCATTGGCGTCGGCGATGACGAACTGCCGGCCGTTGCGGCTGATCAGGCCTGCCTCAGCTACCAGCCCATGCTTGCGGCCGAACTCGAAGATCACGCCGAACCAGGTCTGCTCGATGAACTGGTAGAGCCCGGTGGCCGAGGAGGTCTTCGCCTTCACCTCCGTCGCAAAGGAGGATTCCTTGTCGGCGACCGCCATCAGCAAGGTCGGGTCGGCGCCAACGACGCGCCCTGCCCGAACGATCATCTCGACCAGATGCCGGCGGATCTTGATCGGCCCGAAGGTCAGGATCTGGTTGGGATCGCCGGTATAGTTGATCGGCGCCTGCGGCAGCTGGCTGCGCGGTGCCGCCACTGGTGCGCCCGGCTTGCCCGGCAAGGTCGGCGGCACCAGGATGATGTTGGACGGCGGCATCACCGGAATCGGTAGCGCCGGCTGGTTGGGCATCTCCGACGCGACCTGCTCCTTGATCGCCGCGAGCGAGGGATCGGCGTTCAGCGCGAACTGCGTCGCCTGCCGTGCGGCCTCGAGGTCGCCCTCGACCGAGGACAGGATCAGCGACGGCCGGGTCGGTGCCTTCAGCGATGGCGCCTCGACGCTCTCGATCGGCTCGAAGCCACCGGTCACCTCGGTGGAGCCGGGCTTCAGCGTCGCAACCGCGACGCCGCCGGCGATCGCCAGCACGAGCGCACCGCCGCCGATGAGGGAAACGAACCGGAGCCGAGAGCCACTATCAGCAGCCGCGAACGGCACGCCGGCAGCGACATTGGTGGCGCTGGCGCCACCGGCCACCGCCCTCTGCGCCAGCACCAGCCAGTCCGGCGGCTTGCCGTCCTTGCCGGCAGCCTCTTGCAGATCGGCGATCATCCGGCGCGCCTGCTGAGCCGGGGCATCCGCGTCGCGTTCGAGAGTCGTGGCGGCGCTGCGGGCGCCCTGCTCGGTCAACGCCTTCAGCGCGAAGAACCAGAGCTGCAAAGAGATGCGCCGGCTCTCCAGCGGCGTGCCCTGGCAGGGCGAGACCAGGAAGTTGCAATGCGGACAGGCATAGGCGCGCAGCTTCACCCGCGGCGCGAAGGCCGAGGTCTTGCCGCAGGCCGAGCAGGCCAGCGTGGTGCCACCCCGCTGCGCCCGCATGATGGTTTCGAGGCAGGCATCCTCCTGGAATGCGGCCTGAAACTGCTTGAAGCGCTGCCCCATCCTTCACTACCGCTGCTGCCGCGCCTCGCCATACGCAGCCGGCGCAGCCTCGACAAGCCTTGCACTCAACCTGCCAGCAGAGCCAGCCGCGCGACATCCTTCAAATGCATGTCGACCTCCGCCGCCGTCGCCTGCTTCGGCAGGGCCGAGCCGCCGCGCCCGGATGCGTGCACTTCGGCCAGGAAGGCATTGAGTTCGTCGAGCAGCATCGCCGGTGTCCGGGTGCCGTCGAGCAGGCTGACGAATTTGCGCACCACCACGCCGTCGAGTGCAACGGCTCGATGGCGCAGATCGGTGACTTCGTGGCTGGCCAGCGCCTGGCGCCGCGCTAGCAGGCTAGCGACCGGCCTCTCGCTGATCCGCGTCGCCAGCCGATGCGGCTCCAGGTTGATCTCGATCAGGCCGGCCCGGTAGATCGCGGTCAGTGCCTCGTTCAGGCGCTCGATCTCATGCTCACGATCGGGACCGGCCTCCTGCAGCGCCAGGGCGACCAGCTCGTCATAGCGGATATTGCCCGGCCAGGTCCGGCCGAGCGCCCGCAAGGCCGCTTTGGCCGCCGGCAGGTCGACGGCGAGACGAACGCCATCGGCGAACAGGAAGCTCGCTGCCCCCGGCCGCTTCTCGTCCACCTTGTCCTCGTCTTCCTGGACATTGGCGGCGAGGTGGTAGGGCGTGAAGCTGAAGCCGGCGAGGCCGCGATGCAGCGCGACATCGGCGCGGCAGAGCAGGGTCTGGCGGAAGCAGCGCCCGATCAGCAGGTCGAGCGCCTGCTCCTGTCGCAGCGGCTCGGATATCGGGATCGCGTTCAGCACCTGCTGCGCCGGCCCGCGCGCGCCGCCGAAATTGTTCGGGAAGGAGGTCTCGGCCAGGAATTGCAGCCTATGGGGCTCGGCCGCCGCCAGCACCTCGTGCAGGGCGAAAGCGCGCGCGCCGGGGTTGAGATCGTCATGATAGAGGACATTGTCCGGGATATCCTCGATCTGCTTCGCCCGCTCGCGCAGCGCGACGCCGTAGAAGGTCTCGGCATCGGTCGCTTCGGCGAAGCGCTTGATCGCCGCCCGCGCCACCCTCACCTTCTCGACGGGATCGTCGATCTCGCGTGTCTCGAACAGCATGACGTCGCGAGCGAGATCGCGCAGCCGGCAGCCGGGCAAGGCATTGTAGCTGACATAGGCGATGCCCTGCGGCGCCAGCAATTCGCCGAAGAGCGCCATGATCCGCTCGCGCACCGGCTGCGGCACCCAGGAATAGACGCCATGGACGATGATGTAGTCGAATTGACCGAGCCCCGTCGTCACCGCCATGATGTCGCGCTGCTCGAAGCTGAGATTGCTCAAACCCAGCTCGGCCGCCTCCGCCTTGGCGCGCGCAATCGCCCGGCCGCTCAGATCGATGCCGACGAGTTCGGCGCCCGGGCATTGCAACGCCATCGGGATCAAATTGCCGCCACTGCCGCAGCCGAGCTCCAGCACCCGCATCGTCGCGGTCGGCACCGGGGTCATGCCATGGATATGCGCGATCGTCGCCAGATGCGCCGGATGCGTCTGCGAGAAGGCGTGCCCGGGATAGGCGACCGCGTCATAGGGGTTCGTCGCCAGGTCTTTCATGGCCAGGTCGTTCATCGAGGAATTCCGTCTATCCCATTCGTATCGTCGTGGCTTCGGAGGCGCGCTCAGCAGCCGATCACCTTGAACTCGACGCGGCGGTCGAGCGCGTCGCTGGCATCGTCCTTGCCGGTACCGACCAGGTTCTCGTTGTAGCCGCGCCCGCTCGCGATCATGCGGCCCCGGCTATCGGGCGCTCCGGCCTGGAGCAGGTCCATCACATATTGCGCCCGCAGCACCGAGAGCCGCTCGTTGACCTGTGGCAGGCCGGTACGCGAGGTGTGGCCGACGATCTCAAGGCAGGCGCCCTTCTGCTTGGCGCGGGTCGCGATCTGGCTCAGCCACATCGGATAAGGCTCGGTGATCTCAGGATTGGCGATGAACTGCGTCGAGCCGGGCTGGAACAGCAGCTTGACCATCAGCTGGTTGCCGGAAAGGCCGCTGTCGACGAGGTCGCCGAAAGCTTCGACCGCATCGTCCTTGCGCCCCAGCTTGCTGCTGGCGAGATAGGCGCCGATGCGGACGCGATGCTGGTCGCCGCCCGGCAGTACCCGCGCCGTCCGGTAGAAGGCGAGCGCCTCGCGATAATGCCGCGCCTCGTATTCGAGGATACCGTCATTGATCAGCGCCGCGACATTGAGGCGCTCGGCATAGAGCGGATCGATCGCATCGCCGAGCTTCGTGCCCTGGCAGGTCTTGATATAGGCCTCGGTCGCCGGGTCCTTCGACCACATCGGCGAGTCCCGGTAATAGGTCGTCGGGGTGACGTCGACGCCCTCGGGCTTGGCCCGGGCGACGCCCTTCGACACCACCCGCTTCGATTTCATGTCCAGCAGCGTCAGGCAGATCCGGTAGGCGTCGCGCGCGCCTTTCGCGTCCCCGGCATTGTTGACCGCGGTAAAGGTCCCCACCAGCACCGCCGGATTGCGCGCCAGCGCCTCGGCCGAGAAGGGCTGCACCTGGAAGCGCGGATAGGACCGGCCGACCAGCTCGATCAGGCTCTGCTGCATCGAGCGTGTCGAGTTTGATTGCGCGCCGGAGACGCCATCGATCAACGGGTCGATCACCAGCGTGACGCGCTCGCCCTCGATCTGGGCCTTGGAGAATAGATCGTTCGCCGCCCGCTCAAGCGCCTGCGGGAACGGAATGGGCGTCGGAGCGGCCGCCGGGGCCGGGCTCGGGGCTGGCTGCGTCTGGGCCAGGGCCGCGGCCGGCGAGGCCAGCAGCGCCAGCAAGGTCATGCGGACGAGCGGAGAACGACGCATCGAAGCCCCCAATTGCATCCTGTCCGAGGCGATGTCCGGTCTTCGCCGACGGCGAAGGCCGCTTCGCAGTTTGTCAGCGGCAGTTCTTCGGCACGCTGCCGCCATCGCCGAGCTGGGCCCGCATCAGAGCGTCGGTGCAGTCGGTGGCGGCGCCGCTGTTCGGGCGACGCTTGTTGTTGCGCGGCTCCGGCGCGGTCTCGATGCCGCCGGTCAGGATGCCGGTCGACTTGCGGTCGAGCACGACGCGCGGCTGCTGGACCTCGCGCGGCTCCTGGCGTTGCGGACGCGTACCCGGCGCCGCCGGCAGCAGCGGCTTCTGCGGGGGCGGCAATTCGGTCACGCTGCCGGAATTCATCCGCGTCGCCACCGCCTTCTCGCGCTCCTCACGCTCCTGCGACAGCTTGGCCTTCTCGGCTTCCAGCGCGGCGAGCTCCTGCTCCTTCTTGGCCAGTTCCTTGGCGAGGCGGTCGCGCTCGTTCGCATCGGCCTGCTTCGCCGGCGTCACATCGCCTGGCTTGGGCACGGCGCGCTCGGTGTCGGCGGTCTTGCCGGCATCGCGGCCGGCGAGGTCGGTCGCCGCCTTGGAACGGTCCTTCTCGGCCTGCTGGACACGGTCGAGCAGCGCCTTCTCCCTCGCGGCGAATTCCTGCTCGAGCTTCTCGCGCTCTCCCGTCGCAAGGCCACGGCGCTCGATCAGGTCGAGCCTCGTCTTGGCGTCGACGGCGAAGAAGCTGGTCGGGAAGCGCTGAATGAAGGCCTTGATCTCGGCCGGGTTGTCGCTGCTGCGCAGGCGCTTCCAGATGTCGGCGTCGGTCTCCTCGCGATTGAGGTAGAAGTCGCCAAGCAGCGAGAGCGACAGCTCCGGCGTCTGCTTGCCGCCGGTCGAGTCGTAGACCGCCTTCTGGACGCGGCGGAACATGGTCGCGATCTCGAGGCCGGGCTGCTGGATCTCCTGCACCAGCGCCGCGGTGAACGGGCTGTTGCGGCCGGCGCCGTCGGCGGCGACGTCGTTGGCCTGCGTCGCATAGGCCGTCACCATGCCCTGCGCCTTGGCGATCGGCGCAAGGCCAGTGCCGACCGACATGCTGCGCGTCGCCGACTTCTTCGACAATTGGGCGAGGAAGGGGTTGTTGCGGCAGGCATCGAGCACCATGATCTTGACGCCCTTGGCGAAGCCAAGCGCCGTGGTGACTTCGCTCAGCTTGACCGTCTCGTACTGGACCGAGACCTCGTCATCGATCTTGGCCTCGACCGGGACCAGGAAGTTCTCGCCGTTGAACTGGAAGCCGTGGCCGGCATAGTAGAACATCACCGCATCGGCATCTTGGGCGAGCCGCGCGAAACGCGAGACGGCGGCATCCATGCCGCGCTTGTCGAGATCGATGCCGTCGACCACCTCGAAGCCGACCTTGCGCAGCGCTTCGGCCGTGTCGCGGGCATCGTTCGGCGTATTGGGCAAAGCGGGCGCGTTCTTGTAGGCGGAGTTGCCGATCACCAGGGCAACGCGACGGTCCTGCGTCTGCGCCAGCGCCGGCACCGCGACGAGCTGGGCAAGAAGAGCGATCAGTGCACAAAATCTGACGGCTACGATCATGGCACCATTCCCTGCGTCACCCTAAAGAAAGCGACCGTGAAAATCCAGATTTATCCGCCCGTCATGACAGGCGGTTTGCTTGCTCCCCACCCGGCCCGCTGCTAACTTTACGGCGGTCACGCGCCGCGAGGAAGAGCGCCGATGCGGAGGCTTCGACTTAAGCTCATTGTCGGGGTTACGGCCGTTTTCGCCGCCTGCGTCTCCGCGGGCCTCGCACAGGAGCGCGCCCGGGCGCGCAGCCCCGCTCCTGCCGGCGCGAAGCTCACCTTCATCGACCTCAAGGACAATGCCCGCATTCCCGGCAAGGCGACGATCCGCTTCGCCATATCGGGCATGGAGATCGCGCCGGCTGGGACGGCGCGACGCAACACCGGACATCACCATCTGCTGATCGATACCGAGCTGCCGCCGCTCGGCCAGCCGATCCCGAGCGATTTCAACCATCTGCATTTCGGCGGCGGCCAGAGCGAGGCCGAGATCCTGCTTTCGCCCGGCCGCCATACCCTGCAGCTTCTCTTCGCCGATCACGACCATGTCCCGCATGATCCGCCGGTGATATCGGAGAAGATCACGGTCGAGGTGATGCCGGCGCCGGAAGAGAAGCCGCGCACAGCAGCGGCGCCCAATGCCAAGGTCTTCTTCATCGGCCTGCAGGACGGCGCCGTGATCGCGCCACGCTCCATCGTCCGCTTCGGCCAGGAGAACATCGCACTCGTCCCCGCCGGCACGAAGCAGGACAATGCCGGCCACCACCACCTCCTGATCGACACCGAGCTGCCACCGCTCGACCGCGAGATCCCCAGCGATTTCAACCATCTGCATTTCGGCCGCGGCCAGACCGAGACCGAGCTCACCTTGCCGCCCGGGGAGCACACGCTCCAACTCCTCTTCGCCGACCATGAGCACGTTCCGCACGACCCGCCGGTGATGTCGCAGCAGATCAGGGTGCGCGTGCAAGCGGGCTCGGCAACGGCGTCGATGGCAGCCCCGGCACCGACGACTGCGCCTCCTGCCCGCACCGCATCCGGCCGGACGCCGGCCCCCAACGATGCCTCGGTCTATTTCATCTACCCGCGCGACGGCACGCGAATCTTCGCGACCTCGACCATCCGCTTCGGCCTGCGCAATATGGGCGTCGCGCCGGCCGGCGTCGTCAGGCCCAATACCGGCCACCACCACCTGCTGATCGACGTGCCGACACCGCCGCTCGACGCCGCGATCCCGGCCGATCTCAACCACATCCATCTCGGCAACGGCCAGACCGAGCGCAAGATCACCTTGCCGCCAGGCGAGCATACGCTGCAGCTCATCCTTGGCGACGATCAGCATGTGCCGCACGACCCGCCGATCCTGTCAGAGCGCATCACCGTCTATGTCGGCGCGCCGGCGAAGCGGAGTGCGCGCCGATGACGGCCGCTGCCCACCTTCCCTCCCCGCCCCGTCGCCGCGCCGCCGTGAGGCTGCTTCTGCTGCTTACGGCGCTGGCGCCGATCTCCGCGCCGCTCAGCGCCCAGACCGCCAGCCCGCGCCAGCCGGCCCCGCGCAACGCCCTGGTCTATTTCCACTATCCGCTCGACGGCCTGCGCGTGCCCGAGCGTTTCACCGTGCGGATCGGGCTGAAGGAGATGGGCGTCGCCCCCGCTGGTGTCGACAAGCCCGGCACCGGCCACCATCACCTGCTGATCGACACCGACGCCGGCCCGCCCGACCAGCCGATCCCGGCCGATTACAACCATATCCATCTCGGCAACGGCCAGACCGAGGTGGTGGTCACGCTGCCGAAGGGGACGCATACGCTGCAGCTGCTGCTCGGCGATCACACCCACACGCCGCACCGGCCGCCGGTTATGTCCCAGAAGATCACAGTCTACGTCAGATGAGGGAGCGATGCGGCCTCGCCGCATCGCCAAGCGAAAGGCCGCAGCGAAGGATGAACGCCATGTCCTGGTATCGTTGCCTCGCCGTCGCCATGCTGACGCTCCTCGCGCCGCTCGCCCCGGCCCGCGCCCAGGGCAGTGACGGCCAGCCGCCACGTGTCGCCCTGGTCGTCGGCAACGCCGCCTATCGCACGGCGCCCCTGGCCAACGCCGCGGCCGATGCCCGCGCCGTCGCGGATGTGCTGCGCCAGGGCGAGTTCGACCTCGTCAGCATCGAGAACGCCGACCGTCCCGCGCTGGACAGCGCGATCGCGACCTTCCGCGGCAAGCTGACGCGCGGCGCCCAGGTCGTCGTCTTCTATGCCGGGCACGCGGTGCAGTCGCGCGGCCGCAACTTCCTCGTCCCGGTCGATGCCACGCCGCGCGGCCCGGCCGAGGTCGCTCGCGACGCCATCGACCTCGACCAGCTGCTCGATGCGCTGATCGTCAGCCGGCCCGCCAGCGCGCTGGTCGTGCTCGACGCAGGCCGCGACAATCCCTGGCAGGCCGGGCTCGGCGGCGGCAAGGGGCTCGCCCCGATCGAACGGATCGAGACGATCGCGATCATGGCGCCGGCTGCGCCGGGACGGACCGTGGCCGAGACGCAAGGCCGCACCGATCCGGCGATCGAGGAGTGGCTGAAGGCGATCCGCACGCCGGGCCTCGACATGACCACGGCCCTGACCCGCGCGCGCGAGGCCGTCAGCCGGGCAACAAGGCGCTCGCAGCCGCTCTGGCTGTCCTCGATGCCCCCGGCCGGACTCGTCGTCACGCCGATAGGCCGGCCGGTCGCGACCGCCCTCAACACCACCCGCGCCATCACCACCGCGCCACCGCCCCCCGGACCGCAATCCGATCAGCTCGGCCCCTACGAGCTCTCCTTCTGGGAGACGATCAAGGACAGCCGGAATCCGGACGAGTACCGCGCCTATCTCGAGGCCTATCCGAATGGCCGCTTCGCCGGGCTCGCCCGCACCCGCGAGCAGTCGCTCAGGGCCCAGCGGGCTTCGGCCACGCAGGCCCCCGCTTCGGCCCCTGCCCAGGCTCCGACTCCTGCGCCCTCCACCACCTCCAGGACCGTGCGCGATTGCGACGACTGCCCTGAACTCGCCCTGATCCCGGCCGGCAGCTTCGAGATGGGCTCGAACGAGATGTTCGAGTTCGAAAAGCCGGTCCACGCCGTCACCATCGCCCGGCCGTTCTATATCGGCACCGACGAGGTCACCTTCGCGCAATGGGACGCTTGCGTCGCCGAGGGCGGCTGCAGCTACCGTCCGAGCGACCGCAATCTCGGCCGTGGCCGGCGCCCCGTCACCGACATCCACTGGAACGACGCCAACGCCTATCTCGTCTGGCTCTCTTACAAGACCGGGCGCAAATACCGGCTGCCGACCGAGGCGGAATGGGAATACGCCGCCCGGGCCGGCACGACGACCAGCTATCCCTGGGGCAATTCGGTCGACAAGGAGATGGCCAACTGCCTCGGCTGCAATGCGCAGCCGCGCCGGCAGGCGAGCGAGGTCGGCCAGTTCCCGCCGAACCGCTTCGGTTTGCGCGACATGGCCGGAAACGCCGCCGAATGGGTTGCCGACTGCTGGAGCGAGAACTATCGCTCCGTCCCCCGCGACGGCAGCGCCTATGCGCCCCCCGGCTGCCGCGAGCGCGTGCTGCGCGGCGGTTCCTTCAACAATGATCCACGCTATCTACGCTCGGCAGCGCGCTTCAAATACGAGAGCGACGTACGCTTCTTTACCAACGGTTTCCGCGTCGTCCGCGAGCCTTGAGCGAGCGCTGCCTGCCTGGATGAGCGCTCTGTGATCGGTGACAATTTGCACACACATGCCAGATGACGGCCGCCAGACGGCAATTTGTTGTTCTCTTCATGGCCGCGCCGCCGCTAATCTACACCTCGCTAAGGGTAAGCGTAACCGACGAATCAGCTGCGGCTGGGCTCTGAACCATGCCGCCGAGGAGGCGCCATGCGGAGCGGCCTGCGGCTACCCATCTGCGTCCTGTTGGCGTTCGCCGCCATCGCAAGCGCTCTCGCGCTTAGCCTGTCGCCAGCCATGGCGCAGCAAAGACGCTTCGCCTTCGTCATGGGCAATGGCGCCTACCAGAACATCGCCAAGCTGCCGAACGCCCTCAACGACGCCAACGCGACCCGCACGATGCTGCAGGAGGCTGGTTTCGACGTCACCGCCGCGACCGATCTTTCGCTCGCCGGCTTGCGCAGCGCGCTCGACGTCTTCGTCGAGAAGGTGAAGCAGAGCGGCACCGGCGCGACCGCCCTCGTCTACTATGCCGGCCATGCCGTGCAGCTCGACGGCGCCAACTACATCCTGCCGACCGATGTCCGCGTGGAAACCTCGGCGAACATCCCGAACCAGTCGCTCTCGCTCACCGAGATCCTGCGCAAGCTGGACGCCGCCGGCGCCAGGTCGAAGATTGCGATCCTCGACGCCTGCCGCAACAACCCCTTCGCCGCGCGTGAATTGTCGCGCGGGCTGGCGCTGCAGATGGTCGACGGCGCCAACGAGGGCATCCGCAGCGAAGCGGGCCTCGCCCGCGTCGATTCCACCAGCGGCACCTTCGTCGCCTTCGCGACCTCGCCCGGCTCGACCGCGGCCGACGGCACCGGTGCCAACAGCCCGTTCACCACCGCCTTCCTGCGCGAGGCGCGCGAGCCGGGCCTGCCGATCGAGCAGGTCTTCCGCCGCATCCGCCTTGCCGTCTACGACGTCACCAGCGGTACGCAGATCCCCTGGGACACCTCCTCGCTGATCACCGATGTCAGCTTTTTCCAGCGCCCGACCGGTGCCGCTCCAACGCAGCCGGCAGGCGCTCCCGCGACCCCGGGGGCCGTTCCGCTCGCGGCTCGCCCCACCGCGGCAGCGCTGCGTGCCATGTCGCCCGCGGACGCCTATCGCACTGCCATCGCCTGGGATCGCCGCGACATCTATCGCAGCGCCCTCGCCATCAACCCTGATGACCAGGGCGCCCTGAGACTGCATCGCATCCTGGCGCAGCGAACCGAGGAGACCGCCTGGGCCGAGACCGTGCTCGCCGGCGACGCCGAGTCCCTCAAGCTCTTCGCCCGCCTCTATCCCGGCTCGCAGCACGAGAACGAGGCACTGCGCATGGCCGCGAGCGCCCCGAGTCGCAACCGCGTCCAGGTCGCGCAGACCTGCCCGGTCTGCCCGGCCCTGCAGCCGCGCGCGCGCCGAGCCGACTACACGCCGCGCTCGCCTTCGCCCAGCCGGCCCGGCGCGCCGCGACAGCCGCGCCCCGTCCAATCGGCACCGGCCGTTTATGCACCGCCCCTTCCAGTCATTCTCCCGACGCAGCCGCGCTGGACCGGCTTCTATGTCGGCGGCTCGATCGGTGGTGGACGGCAGAGCAGCAGCACGAGCGTCCAGGGTCCTTACGGCACCCCGATGGTCACCCCGACCACCACGACGACGAACAGCACGAGCACCACGACGACCAATGTCGCGAACACCACGACCACGACGACGAGCACGTCTACGACCATCGTCGGCTCGGATCCTGTCACGACGACCGTGACGTCGACGACCAACACGACCTCGACGACCACCAACACGTCGACAAACTCGTCGAGCACCACCGTCGCCGGCACGCCCACCGCCGCCTCCTGGGCAATCGACCCGTCCGCCGTGCCGCGCAGCCTGGTGCCCGAGGGGAACGGTGCGGTCGGCGGCGCGCAGTTCGGCTTCAACTACCAGATGGGCGCGATCGTGATCGGCGCCGAGGCCGATCTCTCCGCTACCCATCTTGGCGGCAGCAAGAGCACATCCGCCAACCCTGGCACGCAGTTCACCACCCGCGCCAGCAACGAGCTTTCGATGCTCGGTACGGTGCGAGTGCGCGCTGGCGTCGTGCTCGGCAACTTCCTGATCTATGGCTCGGGCGGCTATGCCTACGGTCTCGTCGACCAGAGGGGCTCGATCACGCCCGACAACACACAAACCACCTCGGCCGCCAGCGGCTCGCGCTCGGGCCTGATCGGCGGCTGGGCCGTAGGCGGCGGTGTCGAATACGCGATCGCGCCCGGCATGACAGTCCGGCTCGACTACACCCATTACGAGCTCGGCCAGAAGCGCCTGCTGCTTCAGGATTATACTGGACTGGCGCCGGATCAGTACGCCGCGATGCGAATCCGCACCGCCGGCGACATCGTCAAGGCCGGCTTCAACTTCGGCTTCTGACCAGGCGGCTTGTCTCAAGGAAAAGGCCGCGGCTCAAACCGCGGCCTTTTCAGCCTTCGACGGTGCTTGTCGATCTCACCACATGTCGAGCGCGACCCGGGCCTCGTCCGACATGCGCGACTGGTCCCAGGGCGGATCGAATGTCATGGTGACCGTCACGCCCGAGACGCCGGGCACAGCACCGACCGCGTTCTCGACCCAGCCCGGCATCTCGCCGGCGACCGGACAACCCGGCGCTGTCAGCGTCATGTCGATCGCCACCTGCCGGTCATCGGCGATGTCGACGCGGTAGATCAGGCCGAGCTCGTAGATGTCGGACGGGATCTCCGGATCGTAGACGGTCTTCAGCGCCGCGATGATGTCGTCGGTCAGCCGGTCGATCTCCTCAGGCGGCAGGCCGGAACTCGCGCCCATGGTCGGCGCGTTCGGCTTGAGGTCTTCGGTAACGGTGTCGGTCATCGCAAATCGTCCGTTCGGCGCGAGTGGGAGCGTCAGGAGAACAGCTCTTCCGCCTTGCGCAGGGCTTCCACCAATATATCGACTTCCTCCAGCGTATTGTAGAGGCCGAAGGACGCACGGCAGGTCGAGGTCACGCCATAGCGCGCGAGCAGCGGCATGGCGCAATGCGTGCCGGCCCGGACCGCGACGCCGGCCCGGTCGATCACCGTCGCGACGTCATGGGCGTGCGCGCCGGCGAGCTCGAAGGCGATGATCGCGCCCTTCTCCCTGGCCTTGCCGAAGATGCGGATCGAGTTCATCTGCCCGAGCCGCTCCATCGCATAGGCGTTGAGCCTGGCTTCGTGCGCGGCGATGTTCTCGCGTCCCAGCGTCATCATATAGTCGAGCGCAGCACCCAGGCCGACCGCCTCGACGATCGCCGGCGTGCCGGCCTCGAAGCGGTGCGGCGGGTCGTTATAGGTGATCGCGTCCTCGCTGACGGTTGCGATCATCTCGCCGCCGCCTTCATAGGGCGGCAGCTTCTGCAGCCATTCGCGCTTGCCCCAGAGGATGCCGGAGCCGGTCGGCCCATAGGTCTTGTGGCCGGTGAAGGTGTAGAAATCGCAGCCGAGCGCCTGCACGTCGACCGGCAGATGCACCGCCCCTTGCGAGCCGTCGACGACCAGCGGAATGCGATAGGCCTGGCAGATCTTCGCGACCTCGGCGATCGGAACGATCGTGCCGATCGCATTCGACATATGGGTCAGCGACACCACCTTGGTGCGCGGCGTGATGAGCTTCTCGAATTCCTCGATGAGGAAGTTGCCGTCTTCGTCGACCGGCACCCATTTGATCACGGCGCCGTGCCGCTCGCGCCAATAGTGCCAGGGCACGATGTTGGAATGGTGCTCCAGGATCGAGAGGATGATCTCGTCGCCGTCCTGGATCTGGAGATACTGGCCGAGCGAAGAGGCGACCGTGTTCAGCGCCCCGGTCGAGGACCGCGTGAACAGCACCTCTTCGATATGGGCGGCATTCAGGAAGCGGCGAGCGCTTTCGCGGGCCGCCTCATAGGCCTCGGTCGAGGCGTTGGCGAGGTAGTGCAAGCCGCGATGGACATTGGCATAATCCTCGCGCATCAGCCGCGTCATCGCCTCGATCACCGCCTCCGGCTTCTGCGCCGAGGCGGCATTGTCGAGATAGACCAGCGGCTTGCCATAAACTTGGCGCGAGAGGATCGCGAAGTCCTTGCGGATCGTCTCGACGTCGTAGGGCTTCGCGATCGCGTTCATCTCAGGCCTTCCCGGCGGGCTCTGCGGGCCGATCGGCGACGAGGATGCCGGCATGGCCCCAATCCTCGCGCTCGATCTCCTGGATCACGATATGGGTGGCCTGCGGGTTCTTGCCGAGCACGCGGACCAAAGTCTGCGTGAACTCCTTGACGATCTCGGCCTTCTGCGCGCGGGACGCGCCCTTGGTGATCTGCAGGTTGACGTAGGGCATCAGGCGGCTCCGGGCTTGGGTGCACCTTCGCGCTGGCCGAGCCAGCAATCGATCTCGCGGCCGACGATCTCGCGCACGCCCTCGTCGCTGACCATGTCGGCGACCTCGCCGACGAAGGCGGCGAGCACCAGCGCCTCGGCCTGCGGCCGCGGCAGGCCGCGCGCCATCAGGTAGAAGAGCTGCTCGCCATCGATCTGCGCCACGGTCGCGCCATGGCCGCAGACCACGTCGTCGGCGAAGATCTCGAGCTCCGGCTTGTTGAACATGGTCGCGCCGTCGTTGAGCAGCAGCGCATGGCTCTTCATGCTGCCATCGACCTTCTGCGAATGCGGGCGGACGATGACCTTGCCCTGGAAGACGCCGGTGCCTTCGCCCTCGATGATGGACTTGAACAGCTCACGGCTCTCGCCATGGGCCGCCGCATGATCCATCACCAGCGTGACGTCGGAATGCTCCTGCTTGCGCAGGAGATTGATGCCGCGCAGGCCCGCACGGCTGTGCTCGCCGCCATAGCGCAGGAAGCTCTGCTGGCGCAGCACGCCGCAATTCACAGCCACCGCGACCGACTCGAAGGCGGCGTGGCCGCCAAGCTCGACCAGCAGCGACTGCACCTGCACGGTCTCGGCGCGCTGGCGCGAGACCATGCGCACATGCTCAACTTCGGCGCCTTCGCCGATGACGAAGGCGGTGGCGTGATTGATCTGCACGGGCGCCGCACCGACGCTCTCCTGCAGCTCGACCACCGTGACCTTGGCGCCGGCGCCGATCCTGACCAGCGAGCGCGAGACGATCGAGGCCTCGCTCGCACCGGTGCCGAGCGCCAGCAGAACGATCGGCTGGTCGAGCTCGGTGCCATCGGCAACCTCGATCACGACGCCGTCCTGGGCGAAGGCGGCGTTGAGCATCAACGCGCTGTCGTCATGCGCGATCTCCGGCGCCGTGAATGCCGCCGCGATCTCGTCCGGCGTCTCGGTCAGCGCCTCGGCCAGGCTGCGCGCCGTGACGCCCTCGGGCAGGCCCGTCAGGTCGGAATCGTCGGCGCTGAACACTCCGTCGATGGTGACGAAGCGCCGGCCGGCGATGGTCTGCAGCGCCAGTCGGTCGGCGATCGCCTGCGGCCGGGTCGGGCGGCGCACCAGCGGCATCGCCTCGCGCACCAGATTGCGCAGGTCGGTATAGCGCCAGGATTCGAGCCGGCGATGCGGCAGGCCCTTGGCCTCGAAGCCGGCGAAGGCGTCCTCGCGGACCTTGCGCATCGCTCCGGCGCCCGGCAATTCGGCCTTGATGCTGGCAAACTGCTCGACGAGCTGCTGCTCAGCCGCGGTCTTCAGGGGGGTGATGATCGCCATCACGCGGCCTCGCCATAGGAGGCATAGCCGCTCTTCTCGAGCTCGAGCGCCAGCTCCTTGCCGCCGGTCCGCACGATCCTGCCCTTCGACATCACATGCACGGTGTCGGGCACGATATGGTCGAGCAGGCGCTGATAGTGGGTGATGACCAGGAAGCCGCGATTCTGGGCGCGCAGCGCATTGACGCCCTCGGCAACGATGCGCAGCGCGTCGATGTCGAGGCCGGAATCGGTCTCGTCGAGGATGCACATCGACGGCGACAGCAGCGCCATCTGCAGGATCTCCATGCGCTTCTTCTCGCCGCCGGAGAAGCCGACATTGAGCGGCCGGCGCAGCATCTCGCGGTCGATGCCGAGCTTGTCGGCGGCGCCGTTGACTTGGCGGATGAAGTCGGGCGTCAGCAATTCGGCCTCGCCGCGCGCCTTGCGCTGCGCGTTCATCGCCGCCTTGAGGAAGGTCATGGTGGCGACGCCGGGGATCTCCAGCGGGTACTGGAAGGCGAGGAAGATGCCGGCGGCGGCGCGGGCATCGGCCTCCATCTCCAGCAGGTTCTCGCCATTGAGCAGAATCTCGCCGTCGAGGACCTCATAGTCCTCCTTGCCGGCGATGACATAGCTCAGCGTCGACTTGCCGGAGCCGTTCGGCCCCATGATCGCGGCGACCTCGCCGGCGTTCACGGTGAGGTTGAGGCCGTTGAGGATCTGCTTGTCCTCGTCGGCGATCTTGACGACCAGATTGCGAATTTCGAGCATCGTTCAGTTCCGATTTCCTGCCGCGTCATGCCCGGCCTTGTGCCGAGCGTCCACGACGTGAGCGCTTCAAAGAAAAGGCGTGGGTGGTCGGGACGAGCCCGACCATGACGGGCTCAGCCGACCGAGCCTTCCAGCGAAATGGTGATCAGCTTCTGCGCCTCGACGGCGAACTCCATCGGGAGCTGCTGCAGCACCTCCTTGACGAAGCCGTTGACGATCAGCGCCACCGCCTCCTCCTCGGAGAGACCGCGCTGCTGGCAGTAGAACATCTGGTCCTCGCCGATCTTCGACGTGGTCGCCTCGTGCTCGAAGATCGCGGTCGATGTCTTGGCCTCGATGTACGGAATCGTGTGAGCGCCGCACTGGTCGCCGATCAGCAGCGAGTCGCAATTGGTGAAGTTGCGCGCGCCGGTCGCCTTGCGGTGGGCCGAGACCATGCCGCGATAGGTCGAGTCGGACTTGCCGGCCGCGATGCCCTTGGCGATGATCTTCGAGGTCGTGTTCTTGCCGAGATGCAGCATCTTGGTGCCGCTATCGACCTGCTGGGCGCCATTCGACACCGCGATCGAGTAGAACTCGCCACGCGAGCCGTCGCCGCGCAGGATGCAGGACGGGTACTTCCAGGTGATCGCCGAGCCGGTCTCGACCTGCGTCCACGAGATCTTCGAGCGCTTGCCGCGGCAGTCGCCGCGCTTGGTCACGAAGTTGTAGATGCCGCCCTTGCCCTCGGCATCACCGGGGAACCAGTTCTGCACGGTCGAGTACTTGATCTCAGCATCGTCGAGCGCGATCAGCTCGACCACCGCCGCATGCAGCTGGTTCTCGTCGCGCTTGGGCGCCGTGCAGCCTTCGAGATAGCTCACATAGGAGCCCTCGTCGGCGATGATCAGCGTGCGCTCGAACTGGCCGGTGTTCTGCTCGTTGATGCGGAAATAGGTCGACAGCTCCATCGGGCAGCGCACGCCCTTGGGGATGTAGACGAAGGAGCCGTCGGTGAAGACCGCGCTGTTCAGCGTGGCGAAATAGTTGTCGGTCACCGGCACGACGCTGGCGAGGTACTTCTTCACCAGCTCGGGATGCTCGCGGATCGCCTCGGAGATCGAGCAGAAGATCACGCCGGCCTTGGCGAGCTCGTCCTTGAAGGTGGTGACGACCGAGACCGAGTCGAACACGGCGTCGACCGCGACCCGGTTCTCCGGCGCGACGCCGGCCAGGATCTCCTGTTCGCGCAGCGGAATCCCGAGCTTCTTGTAGGTCTCCAGGATCGCCGGGTCTACCTCGTCGAGCGACTTCGGGTCGGCTCCCTTCTTCGGCGCGGCGTAATAGTAGATGTCCTGGTAGTTGATCGGCGGATAGTTGACGCGCGACCAGGTCGGCTCAGTCATCGTCTTCCAGCGGCGGAAGGCGTCGAGGCGCCATTCCAGCATCCATTCCGGCTCGTTCTTGCGGGCCGAGATGTAGCGGACCGTGTCCTCGGTCAGACCCTTGGCCGGCTTGTCGACCTCGAGCTCCGTGACGAAGCCGTATTTGTACTCGGTCACGTCGATCGACTTGACCTGATCAATGGTCTCCTGGACCGCTGCCATGTCTACTCTCCAGTCGCGGGTTCAAGGGCCCGCCGGTTCGGTCTTGGTTTTGCGCAAGGCCTCAGGCGGCTGCCTGAACCTTCCGGTTGGGATTTGCGGCCAGGGCTTTCGCATAGGCCGCGATAAACTGGTCGATGTCTGCCTCGCAGGTGGTCCATCCGAGCGAGGCGCGCAAGGCCCCTTCGCTCATGACAGGGTCGACGCCCATGGCTGTCAGCACATGCGAGCGCCTAACCTTGCCGGAGGAACAGGCCGAGCCCGAGGACAGAGCCACCCCGGCAAGATCGAGCATGATCAGAGCCGTCTCGGCCTTGATGCCGGGCGTGGCGAAAGCGCTGGTGTTCGGCAGGCGCGGCGCCTTGGCGCCGAAGATCGCAGTGTCGGGCGCAAGCGCCATCAGCCGGGCCTCCAGTTGGTCGCGTAGCGCGCCCAGACGGGTCGCCTCGGTCGCGAGCGCCTTGCCCGCCTCGTCAGCCGCCATGCCGAAGCCGACAATGCCCGGCAGGTTCTCGGTGCCGGCGCGCCAGCCGCGCTCCTGGCCACCACCGCGCAAAGGCTTGTCGACGAGTTCGAGCGCACCGGTGCGGAAGACCATCGCGCCGACGCCCTTGGGGCCACCAATCTTGTGGGCGGACAATGTCAGAGCATCGACACCCAAGGCATTGATATCGATCGCGATCTTTCCGGCGGCCTGGACGGCGTCGGAATGCACGAGCGCGCTGTGGCGCATGGCGATGGCGATGATCTCGGCGATCGGCTGCAGCACGCCCGTCTCGTTGTTCGCCAGATGCACCGAGACCAGCGCGCGCTGATTGGGCTGCTCCGCCGCAAAGCGCGCGAGCCGCTCGCCAAGCCAGCCGAGATCGACGAGCCCCTCGCCGTCGACCGGGATCGCCTCGGCCTGCCCGGCCGGGAAACGGTGGCCGTCGCGGACACACGGGTGCTCGCTGGCGCTGTAGAGCAGCAGCGTCACCGGCGCCCGCACGCAATCGCGCGCGCCGCTGCAATCGCTCAGGCCGGGCGACAGGATCGTCGCATTGGCTTCGGTACCACCGCTGGTGAAGACGACACTGCTCGCCTTGGCGCCGCACAGTGCCGCGACCTGCTCGCGCGCCTGTTCGATGGCGCCGCGAGCCGCCCGGCCCTCATTGTGGACGGAAGACGGATTGCCCGGCATCTGCAAGGCCCGCAGCATCGCCTCCGCCACGGCCGGGCGGACCGGCGTCGTGGCGTTGTGGTCGAGATAGCTGCGGGTCGTCGCGAACACCTGCGCTTATGCTCCGTTCCGGAGGGCTTGCCCGAGGACGCGGCACGAAATGCTTGAAATCGCACCCCTGCGCCGTGCTATAGCCGCCCGTCCGAGCCGCGATGGACCGGAACCGCAAGCGTCTTTTGCCTGCATGTTCCAGTTCTGTTCACGGCTGTTAGAACCATTCTAAGCGCTTGATGTAGGGCGCGAGCGGCGGGGCCGTCAAGGGTGGAACGGGTACGCGGCGGTCGCATGGCCGCTTTCGCACCCGCTCTGCCTGCGGTTTCGCCCAGCAAAAGGCGGGATCAGAATGCCTGAGGTGATTTTCAACGGACCGGCCGGCCGGATCGAAGGCCGGTACCAGCCCGCCAAGAAGCGCGGCGCGCCGCTGGCGATCATCCTGCACCCGCACCCGCAATTCGGCGGGACGATGAACAACCAGATCGTCTACAACCTGTTCTACACCTTCGTGAACCGCGGCTTCTCGGCCCTGCGCTTCAATTTCCGCGGCGTCGGCCGCAGCCAGGGCCAGTTCGACCATGGCGCCGGCGAGCTCTCGGACGCCGCCGCGGCGCTCGACTGGATGCAGGCGCTGAACCCCGAGGCCAAGAGCTGCTGGATTTCGGGCGTCTCTTTCGGCGCCTGGATCGGCATGCAGCTGCTGATGCGCCGCCCCGAGATCGAGGGCTTCCTCTCGATCGCGGCGATGGCCAACCGCTACGACTTCTCCTTCCTCGCCCCCTGCCCGTCCTCCGGCCTGTTCGTGCACGGCTCGGAGGATCGCGTCGCTCCGGTCAAGGAGGTGATGGCGGTGATCGAGAAGGTGAAGACCCAGAAGGGCATCCAGATCGAGCACGCCGTCGTCGAGGGCGCCAACCACTTCTTCGATGGCCGCGTCGACCAGCTGATGGAGCAGGTCGGCGTCTATCTCGACCGCAAGGTCGGCCCCGAGATCATCAAGAGCGAGCAGGAAAAGGCCTGAGCGCCAACGCCGTCATGCTCGCCCTTGTGGCGAGCATCCACGTCTTGCACACCGCCTACGACCAGCGAAGACGTGGATGGTCGGGACACGCCCGACCATGACGCGAAAACCGTCAAACCATCGAGCCCTGTCATGACCGCCTTCAAGTCCGATTTCCTGCGCGTGCTCGACGAGCGCGGCCTGATCCACCAGATCTCCAATCCGGAGGCGCTCGACGCCCTCTGCCTGCAGGGGCCGCAGACCGCCTATGTCGGCTATGACGCGACCGCGACCAGCCTGCACATCGGCAACCTGATCTCGGTCACCATGCTCTACTGGTTCCAGGAGACCGGGCACCGGCCGATCACGCTGATGGGCGGCGGCACTTCGATGGTCGGAGATCCCTCCTTCCGCGACGACCAGCGCAAGCTGCTCTCGATCGAGGAGATCAACGCCAATATCGAGAGCATCAAGAAGGTCTATTCGCGTATCCTGCGCTACGGCGACGGCCCGACCGACGCGCTGATGGTGAACAACGCCGACTGGCTGCTGAAGCTCAACTATGTCGAGTTCCTGCGCGATGTCGGCCGGTATTTCTCGGTCAACCGCATGCTCTCCTTCGACTCGGTGAAGCTGCGGCTCGATCGCGAGCAGTCGCTCTCCTTCCTCGAATTCAACTACATGATCATGCAGGGCTACGACTTCGTCGAGCTCAGCCGCCGCTATGATTGCCGCCTGCAGATGGGTGGCTCCGACCAGTGGGGCAACATCATCAACGGCGTCGACCTATCGCACCGCATGGAGGGCAAGCAGCTCTTCGCGCTGACGACACCGCTGCTCACCACCGCCTCGGGCGCCAAGATGGGCAAGACCGCCAGCGGCGCCGTCTGGCTCAATGGCGACCTCTTCAGCCCCTATGAGTTCTGGCAGTATTTCCGCAACACCGAGGACGCCGATGTCGGCCGCTTCCTCAAGGTGTTCACCCGCCTGCCGCTGGCCGAGATCGCCAAGCTCGCCGCGCTCGGCGGCTCGGAGATCAACGAGGCCAAGAAGGTGCTGGCGACCGAGGCCACCGCGTTGCTGCACGGCCGCGAGGCCGCGGAAGCCGCGGCTGAGACCGCCCGCAAGACCTTCGAGGAAGGCGGGGCCGCCCAGGACCTGCCGAGCGTCGAGGTGCCGGCGGCTGAGCTGAGCGCCGGCCTCGGCGTGCTCAGCGCCTTCGTCAGCGCCGGCCTCGTGCCCTCGACCGGCGAGGCCCGCCGCCAGATCAAGGCCGGCGGCCTGCGCGTCAACGATGCCCAGGTCTCCGACGAGCGCGCGACGCTCTCGCCGGCCGACCTCGTCGACGGCGCGGTCAAGCTCTCCTTCGGCAAGAAGAAGCACGTCCTGCTGCGGCCGGTCTGAGAAGCCGGCGCTGGAACTCCCCGATAGGATGGCCCGGCGCGTCAAAGCCATCTCCGCAATCGGAGGTTGCGCATTCCCTAGCGTTATGTAAGCTTGACTCCAAGCATTGCAGAGACGCGGGGGGCGAGCGGTGGCGATCCTGTTTCAGATCCAGCGTCAAGGAAGCGATTTCTCTGTGACGGCAGACGGCGGGCCCCGTTTATTCGTGGGGCGCAAAGTCGAGTACAAGGGCAAGATCGGCCTCTTCAATATCTTCGCCGGCTCGAAACTGCCCAAGCTTCTTTACGATCCGACGGAGCACGCGGGGACCGAAGGATTCTGGGCTCGGTTCGTCGAACCGACGGCAATCTGCGAAGGCCGAAGCTATCTCACGCTTAACACTTACGATCGTGCTGCCTTCACCTTCGGCTTCGGCCAGTTCGCGGCCCATGTCCCCGATGGCGATTTTGTCCGATATTTCAGGACATTGCTGGGGAAAGCCGAAGCCAGGGACTATTTTCCTCATCTTGCCGTAATCAATGGCCGCATCCACCGTACCGAGATCGGCAGCGAGCCTGAGCCCCTTGAATCCGGGCAATCGACGGCGCCGCTCATGGCGTATCTCAACCCCGGACTGAGTGAAGTCGAGGACGCGGAAGTCATCGCCGCTGGCAAATTGATCCATTGGACATTGCAGCACGTCTCCGCGCGCGCCGCGCAAGTGCAGACGATGATCGCGACCTACCGGACCTTCATGGCGAGAGCCGACAACCGGGTCGGAATCGACAAGCGCCCTGCCCGGGAATGCTGCGTCATCGCCGACATTCTCCATCATGGTCGCGGCGGCAGCACGACATGGCCGCAGATCGACGCTGCCGTGAAGACGAGCGACCCATACGGCTCGCTACTGAAGATCGGCAGCCCACTCTGGGATGAGCGTCTGAAGACCTTACGCAAGGCCATCAATGATCGCCCCGACTTCCTTCAGCTCAGATGGAGCCGGAGCGCGCAAGACTTCGTCTGAATCCGACCGTCGCGTTCCAACCAGGCGCCGCGATCCGGTAAAAGTCAGCGCTCGGCCGTACCGGGCGCCGGCGTATTGGCACTTGGTCGCCCCTGCCCCATCGGTCCCCCGCCGAGCGGATCGACGAAGCGCCGCAGGATGCCGGGCGCGATCGCCGAGAGCGGGTTCACCGTCATGGTCGGTTGGCTGGCTGAGCCCGAGACGCGGAAATTCACCGCGAACAGGCCGCCATATTGCCCGCCGCCGAGGATCATGCCGACCACCGGCACTTGGGCGAAGGCGTTGTTGAAGGCATAGCCAGGCACGAAGGTGCCGCCGATGTCGACGCGGTCGCGCCCATAGTCGACATTGCCCTGGATGGTGAAGCCGACCTGCTGGCCCCAGAGCACGGCATCGTTGATGTCGATCCGGCTGGCGCTGCGCACGAACTCGGCGCGCAGCTTGGTGAAGGCGACATCGCTCGCATCGATGCGCGGAGCCGGCGCGCCGGGGTTGTCGAACGCGTTCGGCGCTTGTGAGCCCGGCGGACCGACGACACGGCGCAAGGCAGGTTCGTCCCGCACAGTGAAGTTGCGCAGGAGGAATTCACCGGGCTGACGTCCTTCGCCGGCGCCTAGCTGCAGCACCAGGTCGCCGCCATAGGCGCGGCGATAGAGGTCGAGGAAACGCAGGGTGGCGCCGCCATTCTCCGACTGCACCACGATCGTTGCCGGGCCCTCGCCTTGCTTGGCCTGCTTGATCGAGAGGTCTGCCTTGCCGATCCGGCCTTGATAGGCGATCGAGCGGAGGGCGCCATTCCGGCGCGACAGCTTGAGCTGCGAATTGCCGAGCGCTTCGCTGTTGAAGCCGGTGAGGATCGGCACGTCGAGGTCGAGGTCGAAATCGGGGCCGGACGCGGCATTCTGGCCACGAGCGCCGCTCCGAGCCGGCGCCGCTGGCGCGTCGAACAGATCGCGAATGAAAGGCCGGGCATCGAGCACCGCGCCGCGCACCGAGAGCTTGGTCAACCCGCCATCGCGCCCGATCTCGACCTTGGTCAGGTTGTCGCCCGGCGAGATGCGCAATTGCGAGAAGCTGGCACTCTCGAACGTGTTCTGCTTGGTCAGCGAGATGCGTCCCTTGGCCAGCAGCGGCGCGCTCTCGATCGTCAGATCCTCCAGATCCGGACCGTCGTCGTCGACGACATAGGTGAAAACCGCTTTTCCGGCCCGGCCAGCGGGCTTGCTGACGCCAGGCACGCCCGTGTCGAGCGCGGCCTTGGTCAGGTCGACCTCGACGCGCGGCGGTACCTCCGGCGTCCTGCCAAGCGACTTCACGACCTTGACCTGCATCGGCCCGCTGATCCCGGTCTCGGGGCCGAAGCCGCGTCGTTTCAGCGCGGCATTGTCGAGATTGAGCGAGACGGTCGCCTCGCCCTGCCCCTTCGCATTCTGCCTGAGCTCGATCGGCGCCTTATCGCCGCCGATCCTGCCATCGCCCTTGATCGAAAGCTGGCCGCGATCATAGGTCAGCGCCAGATTGGCGCCTTCCAGCTTTTCGCCACCGAGCAGATTGTCCGAGGCGATGTTCGAGAGCATGCCACTGCTGCGGATCACCACATCGTTGAAGGTCAGATCGTTGACCAGCGGCAAGGAGAGCTGGTTGCTCAGGTCGATAGACCCGCGCAGCGCGCCGGGCTCGATCTTGAGCGGCGAGAACTCGCGCAGGGACGGGAAATTGAGGAGCGCGACCAGCGCATCGGCCGACCCCGTCGACTTGAAGCCGATCCGGGCCTGCGGCCGGTCCGCCCAGGTGTCGGACATGGCGAAGGTGCCTTCGCCGAGCTGGAGCTTGCGCCCCTCCCCGACCTCGGCCGTGGCCTGCGAGATGGCGAGGTCGACGGTGCGGCCGGTCGTCGAGCCGACGACGCGCGCATCGGTGAGGAGCGGTAGGCCGGGATTGGGCAGGAAGCTGACCTGCGAGGCCTTCAAACTCACGGCAACGGCGTCGTCGTCCATGCCCTTGCCAGCGAACAGCCGCGCATTCGCCTCCGGCGACATCGTCACCTTGACATCGATCTCCTCGACCCGCCCGCTTTTCACCATCTCGACCAAAGCCGCATGCAACCCCGGCGAAGTCACCGCGGGCCAGACCGCGAGCGCCGCCCGCATGTCGGTATCGACCGCCCGGATCTGGAACTGGTGCGAATTCTTGTCGTCACGCCGGCGGGCCATGCCGGAGCCCTCGGCGTTGATCAGCGGCCCCTTGAAGGAGAGCTGGCCCATCCTGACTTCACCAGCGCCAGGATCGACCTCGAGCTGCGTGCGTAGGCTCGAGAGGACGACAGCGGGGTCCTTGCCGATGCCGGCGACCTGCCCGGAGCCGTCGAGCGCCAGCCGCCAGATGCCGTTCTCGTTGCGCCCCTCGCCGCTGCCCGCGAGCTTGGTCTCGCCGGCCTGGAGCTGGGCGGTCGCGACCTTGATGGTCTTGAGGCCGTCATCGCTGGTGAAGTCGAGCTTGGCGCCCTGGACCTCGATCGGGTCGAGCCCGGCATTGTGGACCTTGACCACGCCCGGAGCGACGGAGAGCCCCGCCGCAATCCTGCGCTCGCCGCTCGCCGTCTGGGTCAGCGAGATCTTGCCGCTGAGCGCCAGGCCGTCGAGCGCGACCATGGCGTTGCCGAAGGCCAGGGCAACAGCCTCGGCCGGCTCGAAGCGCTGGATGTCGACCGTGGCGCTGCGCGTCCCATCCGGCGCGCTCGCCAGGTCGATCGCCAGCTCCTTCCAGCGCGAACCGATCCGCCCCTTCATCGAGAGCCGCGCCTGCCCGCCGCCGAACCGCTCCAGCCTGACGTCGACATCCTCCAGGCCGGAGCGCTGCCGCCCGGCCGGGTCGATCAACGTCACCCGAGCTCCGCCGATGCCGGCGACTTCCAGAGAACCAAGCAGCCCATCGTTCGAGACGAGCGCGCCGATGGCGTTCATCGCGCCGGCAAAAGCGTCCCAGTCGACGGGATCGCCGGCGACGGGTGTCTTCGGTGCCTGCTCCGGCTGGGCATCCTGTTCCAGCAGCAGCGAGCCGTCCTGCCTGACGCCGAGCCGGATGTTGACGCCGCGCAGGTCGAGCGAGACCAGACGGATGTCGCCACGCAGCAGCGCCATCGGCTCATAGCCCAGCACCGCCTCCGGCGCCCGGAACGACGCCCCCCCTGCATGCCGGAACGAGACTTCGCGGACCCGCAAGCGCGAGCGGCCATCAACCCGGTCGAGCTCGGCATTCTCGGCCTGGACCTTCCAGTTCGGGCCGAGCCGCTCCTCGATGGCTGAGGAGATCCGCCCTTCCAGTCCCGGGAGCGGAACGACGCCCGTCACCAGCAAAGCGACGCCGCCGAAACCGAGGGCGACCACGGCCATGCAGACCGCGGCTGCAACCACGACGATGCCACGCCAGGCACGCTTGGCCACGGCGACGACCTCCTGGCACTCCGCCTCGGCAGCCGTGGCAGATGCGGGAACCGCATCGATCTTGCTGGTCTCGGTCAAACGCAATCGCTTCTTGTCTTGCTACTCGAATCATGCGGATCGATGCGGCAACTCCAGCAGCAGGGCCGCCGCAGCATCCGCATGATGCGCCTGATCCCGGGAGTGGTACAGCAGCGGCACACGCTAGCTGATTCGTCCCGGTCGGTTCTGGTCTGTGGTCGGGGCCGGCTTGTCGCTTGCGGCCTACCCGGCCCTTGCATGTGATCGCGACCAAAGGAAGGCGAAGATGGCGTTGAACGAAGGCATGCAGGCCCCCGACTTCACCTTGCCGACAGACGGCGACGGTTCGCTCGCCCTCTCCAGCCTGCGCGGCCGCAAGGTCGTGCTCTATGCCTACCCGCAGGACGACACGACGAGTTGTACCAATGAGGCGCTCTCCTTCGACGCGCTGCGTGACGATTTCACCGCGGCCGGCACGACGGTGATCGGGATCTCGCCGGATTCGGTGAAGCGCCACGACAAGTTCAAGCAGAAGTATGACCTCAAGCTGACACTGATCTCGGACGAGGAGCGCAAGGCGATCGAGGCCTACGGCCTCTGGGTCGAGAAGCAGATGTATGGCCGCCACTATATGGGCGTCGAGCGCAGCACCTTCCTGATCGATGAGACCGGCAAGATCGCCCGCGTCTGGGCCAAGGTCCGGGTTAAGGGCCATGCCGAGGCCGTGCTCGCGGCCGCGCGTGAGCTCTGAAGCCGAGGGCCTTCCACCAGCCCTCATCCTGAGAAGCAGTCTTCGGGCTGTGTCTCGAAGGATGAGAGCTGAGTTTCCAAGACAGTCTGGAAAAGCTGAGCCCAAACACGCCAGACCCGTCGCAGTTTGCGATTGGTTAACCCTAACGAGGTCTAATCGTCCTATCGCAGCGTCACTTCCGGTTTTGCGTATGACCTCCTCGGATTCCCGTGCTCAGGCCGCCGGCCATGAGCTTGCCGTGACCGGCCTTCTCTCGCGTCGCAGCTTCACCGTTCGCCGCTCGACCGCCTTGCTCGGCCTCAGCCTGTTGGCGCTGACCACCGCCTGGAGCGGCGCGACGAGCTGGTACATCCTGCGCAAGGACGACCTAGCCGCCCGGCTGATCAGCCGGGAGACCTCCCGCCAATATGCTTATGAAGACCGGATCGCCGCGCTGCGCGCCGATGTCGACCGGCTCGCCAGCCGCGCCTTGCTTGACCAGGACGGCGTCGAGGCCCGCGTCGGCGAGATCGCGACGCGTCAGGCCGAGCTCGAATCGCGGCAATCCCTGGTCAATGCCGTCGCTGAGAGCCTGCAATCGGCCGGGATCGGCGTGTCGCAGGCCGCCAAGAACCCGCTCCGCCAGCGCATGATCAAGCCCGAGGAGCCGATTCGCGCCTCCGGCGTCACCAGCTTCGCGCCCTTCGCCTCCGGCAAGCCGACACCGGCGCCGGAAGCTCTGCCGCTGCGCGGCGCCGATGACCGCTCGGCGCCCTGGCAGTCGGGCGAAGCCGAGGAACCGGTTCCGCCGGCCAAGCGTGTCGCCGAAACGCTCATCCAGCTCGATCAGTCGATCGAGCGCAGCTCGGCCACGCAGCTCGCAGCCCTGCGCGAGATCGACAAGAATCTCGGCGACACCCAAAAGACGCTACGCAGCGCCCTTGCCGAAACCCGCCTCGACACCGACAGGCTGGCCGTCGCGACCCCGCTTCCAAAGGGCGTCGGCGGCCCCCTGGTTCCGATCAACCTCGATGCCTCGGCCGGGCCGTTCGAGGCGACCCTGAGCTCGCTGCAGCCGCGCATCGCCACCGTCTTCCGCCTGCGTGGCCTCGTCGAGCAGCTGCCGCTGCGCCGGCCGCTCGCCGGAGAACTCGAGCTGAGTTCCAATTATGGCTATCGCGCCGACCCCTTTACGCGCGGTGCCGCCCTGCACACCGGCATGGACCTGCGCGCCGAGCACGGCTCGCCGGTGCGCGCGACCGGCCCGGGCAAGGTCGTGACGGCCGAGTACTCGGGCGGCTACGGCAATATGGTCGAGATCGAGCATGCCGGCGGCATCACCACCCGCTATGCCCATATGTCGGCGATCCTGGTCAGCGAGGGACAGACGGTCACGGCCGGCACGCTGGTCGGCCGCGTCGGCTCCACCGGCCGCTCCACTGGGCCTCACCTGCATTACGAGACCCGCATCGATGGCGAGCCTGCCGACCCGAACCGCTTCCTGCGTGCCGGCGACAAGCTGGCGGGGCAGCTCTGAAGCCTCTCCGAGGCATAGGCAAACCCTCACAGCCTGCTGCAGCATTCCGCTACAGCAGGCTGTTTTGATTCAATAACTTGTCTCTTCGCTACTGCAGCGCCTCGGCGATCGCCGCGCCGGCCACCTGGTGGCCGTATTCGTTCCAATGCGCATCGGAGCCGAACTCGAAGCGCCTGCCGGCCTTGGCCCACTCCGCAGCAAAGACGGGATGCAGGTCGAGGAAGGCGATGCCGTGCCGGGCCGCCATCTCCGCGGCGATCCGGTTGAGCTTCAGCGCCGGGCTGTCGGCACGGCCGGCATAGATCGCCTCGCGATCGCCATCCATGACGAGCTGGAGCTTCGCCCCGATCGCATCGGCGCGCGCCTTCAGGCGGCCGAAGAGATAGTCCGTCGCGACCCGGATATCGGCCTCCAGCGCCAGCACGCTCGCGACATCGATATTGGCGGCATAGCCGCCCTCGCCGGCCGCCTTGGCCGGTCCGAGAATCGCATCGACCAGCGTCTGCGGCCGGACCTGCCAGCGATAGAGCAGGAAGCGAGCGGTCGCGCTTTGCCGGGCGAATTCGACCCAGCTGGCGCGCCAGGGCTGCGGCGGCACTTCGCCGACCACCTTGCCGCCCTCGATCCTGAGTTTGAGGAAGCTCGAGGTGTAGCGTCCCGGCTTGAAGACGAAGCTTTCGTCGAAATCATTGTGGATCAGCATCACGACGATCCGGTCGGGCCGCCGCTGCTCGACCTCGCGCTCGACCATCTGCAGGTACTGGCTGAGCGGAGCGCCGGCGACGCCGAAGCGCTGGACCTCAACCGGGCCCTTGTCGGCCAGCCGGGCGCCGACCACCTCGGCGAAGGTCTTGTCGAACGGCACCTGCAGCGCCTCGACGAAGCTGTCGCCGACGAAGGCGATGCGGCTTACTCCCGGCTTGCGTTCGACCGGATAGTCCGGCAGCGGCGAGTTCCAGCCCTGCGCATTGATCTTGAAGGGCGCCGCGATCTCGTCGCGCACGCGCCAGACACCGCTCTGCCCGGGCTGGTAGCGCACAACCTCGTTGACGAAGGCATTGCGCGGCACATCGCTCGCCGGCAGCACGAAGCGGAACAGCACCAGCTCGCAGAACAGCAGGAAGAAGACCACGCTGCCGAGCGAGACCGCGAGATTGATCAGGATCTCGCGGCCGCGGGAGCGTTTCGTCGCGCTCAATCGATGTCCTCGACTTCGACGGAGGTGCCGTAGACGCGCTGGGCGAGCGACGCCTCCATGAACGGGTCGAGATCACCATCGAGCACATCCGACGGCGCCGTCGAGGCGACACCGGTGCGCAGGTCCTTCACCAGCTGATAGGGCTGCAGCACATAGGAGCGGATCTGGTGGCCCCAGCCGATATCGGTCTTGGAGGCCTGCTCGGCGTTGGCCTTCTCCTCGCGCTTCTTCAGCTCGACCTCATAGAGGCGGGCGCGCAGCATCTCCCAGGCCTTGGCCCGGTTCTTGTGCTGCGAGCGCTCCTGCTGACAGGCAGCCACGATCCCGGTCGGGATATGGGTGATGCGTACCGCCGAATCGGTGGTGTTGATGTGCTGGCCGCCGGCGCCCTGGGCTCGGTAGGTGTCGATCCGGCAGTCGGATTCCTTGACGTCGATGACGATCCGGTCGTCGACGACCGGATAGACCCAGACCGACGCAAAGGAGGTCTGCCGACGCGCGTTCGAATCAAACGGCGAAATGCGCACCAGCCGGTGCACGCCGGATTCGGTCTTCAGCCAGCCATAGGCGTTGTGGCCCTTGAACTGCAGCGTCGCCGACTTGATGCCGGCCTGGTCGCCATCCTGGTATTCCAGCGTCTCGACCTTGAACTTCCGCCGTTCGCCCCAGCGCCGATACATGCGCAGCAGCATCTCGGCCCAGTCCTGGCTCTCGGTGCCGCCGGCGCCGGGATGGATCTCGACATAGGTGTCGAGCATGTCGGCTTCGCCGGAAAGCAGCGATTCGACCTGCAGCCGGCCGGCCTCGGCCTCGACCGCCTTGATCGCAGCCTCGCCCTCGGCGATCGTCGCCGCGTCCTCTTCCATCTCGCCGAGCTCGATCAGCGTGAGCGCGTCCTCGACGTCGCGTTCGAGCTTGGTGATGCCCTCGATCTGCGTCTCGAGCTGGGTGCGCTCGCGCATCAGCTTCTGCGCGGCTTCGGCGTCGTTCCAGAAGTCAGGACCTTCGGAGAGCGCGTTCAGCTCTGCCAGGCGTCGTTGTGCGACATCCCAGTCAAAGATGCCTCCTCAGCAGTCCGATCGACTGCTTGGCGTTATCGAGTTGCGTCTGGATTTCGGGTCGCATGGTGCGGGCTAGGCTTTCCTGATGGGTTTCGGTCGGACACGCCGAACGGAGTTGTTCAGATAGGGGTGAAAGGAGCGGGTGTAAACGGCGGCCATAGCCTCGCTGGCAGTCGCAGTCAGAGCGCTCCGGCCATCTCGGCGAGCTTGGCGACGGTATTCATGTTGCGCGCCGTGCCGGCATCGCCGGCCGGGATGCGCAGGCGCGAGTGAGCCATTCCATCGCCGTAGAAGACGTAGATCTCGCGCTGCCCCAGCCGCATCAATTCGTCCTGGACACCGCGCGCGTCATTCAATGCGTCGGCAGGAAGCGGGCCGTCGACGAACAGCGCGACCGTCCGATTGCCCGGCTTGTCCGAGAACGGATTGCGAGCCAGCACCCCAGCCATCTCATCCGCCGACCGGATCAGCACGCCGACGGGCTTTCCGGCATAGGCCTGCAGCCTGGCCTCGAGTCTCGCCTTGATATCCGCTTCGTCCGCGTCGCTGGAAAACACGACATTGCCGCTGGCGATATAGGTCCGGACCTTGTGCAGGCCCAAATCCTGGCACATCGCCGTCAGCTCGCTCATCGGGAGCTTTCCGGTCCCGCCGACATTGACCGCGCGCAGCAGCGCCACATAGGCCTTCATTGGTCACAGCCCGCAGGAGACGACAGGTTCCAGCGGTCGCCGAACCTGCCTTGAATCACCGAGGCGTGGGCGTGGTGGCCGCTTCTGGCGCTTGTGTTCCACACCGGCAGAAACGGTCTCTAGTAGAGACCGCCCGTGCCCGAGCCGACCGAGCGACCGCCCGCAGGAGCAACGCTCATCGCCCCACCGGTACCGTCGGAAGCGCCGATCACCGAATAGCTGTCCGGCGGCGCCGTGCCCGGCTTGAAGGCTTCGAGGATACCGCCCTCGCCGCCGGCGCGCATGCCGGTGCGCGGGTCGACGCGGATCAGCTTGATGCCCGGCGGCACGCGGAACGGCGTCGCCGGCTTGTCCTTCAGCGCGACCGTCATGAAGTCGCGGAAGATCGGCGCGGCGTACTGGCCGGCAGTCGCCGAATTGCCCAGCGACTTCGGCTTGTCGAAGCCCATATAGACGCCGACGGCGAGATCGGGCGAGAAGCCGACGAACCAGACGTCCTTGGCGTCGTTGGTCGTGCCGGTCTTGCCGGCGAGCGGCTTGCCGACCGACTTGACCACCGTCGCGGTGCCGGCGTTGACGACGCCTTCGAGCATCGAGACCATCTGGTAGGCGGTCAGCGGGTCGAGGACCTGCTCGCGATTGTCGATCAGGCGCGGCTCACGCTGGTTGGCCCATTTATCCGCCTCGCAGCCTTCGCAGGTGCGCTGGTCGTGCTTGTAGATCGTCGCGCCCCAACGGTCCTGAATGCGGTCGATCAGGGTCGGCCGGATGCGCTTGCCGCCATTGGCGAGCATCGAATAGGCCGCGGTCATGCGCATGACCGTGGTCTCGCCGGCGCCGAGCGACATCGAAAGCACCGGAAGCATGTCGTCATAGATGCCGAAGCGGCGGGCATATTCCGCGATCAGCGGCATGCCGACGTCCTTGGCGAGGCGAACGGTCATCAGGTTCTTCGAGAACTGGATGCCGTAGCGCAGCGTGCGCGGGCCGGTGAACTTGCCGTCGTAGTTGCTCGGCGTCCACATGCCGAGGCCGCCGCCCTGGTCGACCTCGATCGGCGCGTCGAGCACGATGCTGGACGGGGTGTAGCCGTTGTCGAGCGCGGTCGCGTAGACGAACGGCTTGAAGGACGAGCCCGGCTGGCGCAGCGCCTGCGTCGCCCGGTTGAACTCCGACTGGTCATGCGAGAAGCCGCCGACCATGGCGAGCACGCGGCCCGAGAACGGGTCCATCACGGTGATCGCACCGTTGACCTCGGGCATCTGGCGCAGGCGGACCTGGCCCGGCTTGCCGTCGATCGGCTCGACATAGACCACGTCGCCCGGGGAGACCGCCTGCGAGACGCGGGTGCGGCGCGTCCAGCGGATGCCGTCCGGGCCGAGCGTCACCGTCTCGCGCTCCGGCCTGAGCTGGCCGGAGGCCTCGCGGATCGGCTGCAGGCCGAGGCGGGCGCTGTCGCCAGCGACATCGAGCACGACGGCGAGGCGCCAGGGCTTGACGTCGCCGAGCACCGGCAGCTCGGCGATGGCGAGGCCCCATTCGCGGCTCGCCGCGTCGATCTTCTGGATCGCGCCGCGCCAGCCGCGCGCCTCGTCGAAGCGCACCAGGCCGTCAACCAGCGCCTTGCGCGCCATCAATTGCATCTTGGGATCGACGGTGGCGCGCACCGAGAGGCCGCCCTCGAGCAGTTTCTTCTCGCCATAGCGGTCCTGCAGCTCGCGCCGGATCTCTTCGGCGAAATAGCCGGCAGCGATCTGGTTCGGCGAGACCGTGCGCGGATTGACGCCGAGCGGCTGCTTCTTGGCCGTGTCGGCATCGGCGCGCTTGAGGAAGCCGTTCTCGGCCATGCGGTCGAGCACGTAGTTGCGGCGTTCGATCGCGCGCTCGCGGTTGCGAAACGGATGCAGGTCGGTCGGCGCCTTCGGCAGGGCGGCGAGATAGGCCGCCTCCTGTGCGTTGAGCTCATGCACCGACTTGCCGAAATAGTTCAGCGCAGCCGCGGCGACGCCGTAGCTGCCCTGCCCCGGCGCCGGCGCGCCGAGATAGATCTCGTTGAGATAGAGCTCGAGGATCTTGTCCTTCGAATAGGTCGACTCGATGCGCAGCGCGATCAGCGCCTCGCGGATCTTGCGCTCGATGCTCTGCTCGGAGCCGACCAGGAAGTTCTTCGCCACCTGCTGGGTGATGGTCGAGGCGCCCTGCGGCCGGCGGCCGGAGCCGCGATTGCGGAAGTTCGAGATCGCGGCGCGGGCCAGACCCTCGGGGTCGACGCCGAAATGCTTGTAGAAGTTCTTGTCCTCGGCCGAGAGGAAGGCGTCGATGATCAGCTTCGGCACCGCCTGGATCGGCAGATAGAGGCGTCGTTCACGCGCGAACTCGGCGATAAGGCTGCCGTCGCCGGCATGGACGCGGCTCATCACCGGCGGCTCGTAATTCCGCAGTTGCGCCGAATCGGGCAGGTCCTTGGAGTAGTGCCAGATCACGCCGGCCGCGCCTGCGACACCGATCACGAACAGGATCGTGCCGGCGGCGAACGCCCATCCGAAAAGGCGCAGTATGAACCGCATCGAGAACTTTGACCTCGGCTAGCGGCAATGTCGGCGCCCTCCCCCTTTGGCGTCGCGACCTGCCCGGCTGATCTTCAACTCGTCTCTATATCACGGCAGAGATGGCGGAACCGTGGCTTTGCGACCACAAATCGCCATGTTCGGCCGTCGTCCCGTCACGGCCTGCTTTGCGCAGCCTTGCCCGGGCTCTGCAGGCGCTCGAAATACTGGTCGACCGCTTGCTGGACGGCCGCGGAAGCTTGCGTGCGCCAGCCCTCGGAGTTCAGCAACTCGGCATCCTTCGGGCTCGACATGTAGCCGAGCTCGATCAGAACCGACGGCACGTCGGGAGCGGTCAATACGCGAAAACCCGCCGAACGCAACGGCACCTTGTGCATCTTGACCGAACCGCCGAGCCGCTCGACCAGATTTCGCGCGAAGATCGTCGAGAAGCTGCGGGTCTCGCGCTTGGCGAGATCCATCAGGATACCGGCGACATCCTGCACGTCCTCGCTCGAATCGAGGCCGGCGACGGCGTCGGCCTGGTTTTCCTTGGCCGCCAGCCGCGCCGCCTCGGCATCACTGGCGCGCTCCGAGCCGGTATAGATCGTGGCGCCGCGCACATCCTGGGCCTGCGCCAGCGAATCGGCGTGGATCGAGATGAAGAGATTGGCTTCGACGCCGCGCGCGATGCGGACGCGGTCGTTCAGCGAGATGAAGGTGTCGTCCGAGCGGGTCATGATCACCCGGTAGCGCCCCTGCGCCTCGAGCTGCTCCTTCAGCTTCAACCCGAAGGCGAGCACCACCGCCTTCTCGGCAATCGCCGCGACCTGGGTGCCGGGGTCGATGCCGCCATGCCCGGGATCGATCACCACGATGCGGCGCGAATCGCCCTCGGCCTTGCGCTCGACCGGGATGCTCGGCAGCTGCGTCTTCGCCGCGGTCTCACGGGCGAGCGCGGCGAACTCCTCGCGGCTAACCCGCTTCAGCTCGACGACGAGCTCGCCGAAGCCGCCGCGCACCGGCTTGACCGTGACGCTCGCGACCGCGGCCGGCTGGGCGAGATCGAGGATGATGCGGGCCCGGTCCGCCATGAACAGGCCGTAGCGGAAGCCGGAGACGAAGCCCGCGGACTTACGCCCCTGCTTCGCATCGACTTGGAAGTTGACCGAGGGCAGCTCGACGATGACGCGGTCAGGGCCCGCCAGGACCGTGGCGTTGGCGCTCACCGGCCGAGACAGCGCCATGGTCAGCCGGACGTTTTCGCCCTGGACCTCCAGCCGCGCATCGGTGGCGACCGGAAGATCGCCGGGAGGCCGCGCCGGCGAATTCGCAACTGCGAGCGCGAGCGACGACAGGATGACTGCCGCACATGCGAAAAGCCGCAAGGCCATCATGGCGATACGGTGCGGGACGCCCTTTGCGGAGAGGCGAAGCCGGTGAAGCAGGAGGAAACTCCTCGATTCGCTGGTCCGACGCTTAACAAGACTTAACCATAGCGTCGCCAATCGTTGACAACCCGTTACCACGCCCGGCCAGCGCCCGGAACCCGAGCCTTGCCGATCACCCACCGTTAACGCGCTTGCAAAAATGCATCGCCTGTCTGTAATGGAGACGGTTGCATCGCGATGGCTACCGCAGCGCGCAAACCGGGTCCCTGACCCGCTGACGCCCTGCGAACTGGCCGAACGACCGGATCATTCCGATCCGTGCCGGCGCGAAGGCAGCCAGCAACGGAATCGTCCGCGGACGGGCTTGCGCCAGGCAGCAATCGGCGCCGGTCTTCTTGTCCGCGAGCGTGTCAACGCGGTGCGCCCCGTTCGAGGCGCGCTGCAGGTCAAAGGTAAGATGTCGGAGCAAACGACGCCGTTCTCCCTTTCGGTGTTTCGTCGAAACCTCTCAGGTGGCGACGGGCTGTCCGCCCGCTCTGCCGCTCGCTTCCGTCGTCCGTCCCTGACCGAACTTTTCTCCCTGCAACAGGCCGGCTTCAGCCGGCACATGCGCGGCGCCCCTGCCCGCGGCCGTGGACTTGCGTCCGCAGCCCGGCGGATTGCCAAGGCCGTCGCGCCAATGGAATTGTCCCATGGCCAACAAGATGCTCATCGACGCCACCCACCCGGAAGAGACCCGGGTCGTGGTGTCCCGCGGTTCGCGTATCGAAGAGTTTGATTTCGAATCAGCCAGCCGCAAGCCGCTCCGCGGCAATATCTATCTAGCGAAGGTGACGCAGGTGGAGCCTTCGCTCCAGGCCGCCTTCGTGGAGTATGGCGGCAACCGCCACGGCTTCCTCGCCTTCTCCGAAATCCACCCCGACTACTACCAGATCCCGGTCGCCGACCGGCAGGCCCTGCTCGCCGAGGAAGCGCGCGCCGAGCGCGAGGAAGAGCGTGACGAGGAGAAGCGCGAGCGCCGTGGCCGCCGCGGCCGCCGTGATCGCGACAACCGGCCCAAGCGCGCCGCCGAGAGCGGCGAGACCGTCAGCGCCGAGGTCGAGGCCTCCGGCGAGCGCGTCGAGACCGACGGCAAGGAAGCCGCGATGGTCAACGAAGGCGGCCCCGCCTTCGGTGAATTCTTCGCGCCCGAGATCGCCGAATCCAGCACGGAGAACGCGGCCGAGAACGCCGCCCCGCTGACTTTCGAGACGACGGAAGCGCCCGCGGCCGACGAGAACGCCGAGGCCCCTGAGGCCCGCCGCCCCGCGCAGGACGACGATGCCGGCGACGATGGCGAGGAGAATGGCGGCGAGGAGGCCCAGGAGGAGCCGGAGCAGCTCGGCGGCGGCGACGCCCTCGACGACATGCCCGAGCGGCCGCGCAACATCCGCCGCCAGTACAAGATCCAGGAGGTGATCAAGCGCCGCCAGATCATCCTGGTCCAGGTCGTCAAGGAAGAGCGCGGCAACAAGGGCGCGGCCCTCACCACCTATCTCTCGCTCGCCGGCCGCTATTCGGTGCTGATGCCGAACACCGGCAAGGGCGGTGGCATCTCGCGCAAGATCACCAATGCCGAGGACCGCAAGCGCCTGAAGGAGATCGCCCAGGAGCTGGAGGTGCCGGAGGGGATGGGCATCATCCTGCGCACCGCCGGCGCGTCTCGCACCAAGCCGGAGATCAGGCGCGACTACGAATACCTGATGCGGATGTGGGAGAGCGTGCGCGAATTGACGCTCGGCTCGGTCGCCCCAGCGCTGGTCTATGAGGAGGGCAACCTCGTCAAGCGCTCGATCCGCGACCTCTACAACAAGGACATCGACGAGGTTCACGTCGCCGGCGAGAGCGCCTATCGCGAGGCCAAGGACTTCATGCGCATGCTCATGCCGAGCCATGCCAAGAGCGTGAAGCCCTATCGCGAGCAGACCCCGCTCTTCGCCGCCTTCGGCGTCGAGAGCCAGCTCGACGCGATGTTCTCGAACACGGTGACGTTGAAGTCGGGCGGCTACATCGTCATCAACCAGACCGAGGCGCTGGTCGCGATCGACATCAACTCCGGGCGCTCGACCCGCGAGCACAACATCGAGGACACCGCCCTCAAGACCAATCTCGAAGCGGCCGAGGAAATCTCGCGCCAGCTGCGCCTGCGCGACCTTGCCGGCCTCATCGTGATCGATTTCATCGACATGGAGGAGAACCGCAACAACCGCGCGGTCGAGAAGAAGCTGAAGGAGTGCCTGAAGAACGACCGAGCCCGCATCCAGGTCGGTCGCATCTCCGCCTTCGGCCTGCTGGAGATGTCGCGCCAGCGCATCCGCACCGGTGTGCTGGAGAGCTCCTCGGTGCCGTGCCCGCATTGCGCCGGCGCCGGCCTCGTCCGCTCGACACCCTCGATCGCGCTGCAGATCCTGCGCGCGCTCGAGGAGGCGCTGATCAAGAGCGCCTCGCATAATCTCGAGGTCCGCACCCGGCCCGAGGTCGCGCTCTACGTGCTCAACCAGAAGCGCGCCCATCTGCGCGACCTGGAGGAGCGCTTCAACATCGCGATCACCGTCTCGGCCGATGCCGCCCTGCTCGGCACCCGTTACTTCGAAGTCGAGCGTGGCGAGTTCGTCGGCAACGAGAACCGCGTCGTGCCGGTCTCCAGCCTGCGCGCCGAAGCGATCATCGACGAGCCCGAGGACGAGGACATCGTCGAGGTCGAAGTCGAGGCAGAGGCCGAAAGCGAGAGCGACGGCGAGAGCGAGGCGACGCAGCACGGCTCTGCCGAGGGCGAAGGCCAGGACGGCCGCGACGGCCGTCGTCGCCGCCGTCGGCGCCGTCGTCGGCGGGGCGGAGAGCGTGATGGTCAGCCGCACGCCGAAGGCGCGGCCGATGGGGCCGGAGACCAGGACGAAGGTGAGGACGACGACGAGGCGACCGTCGGCGAGTCCGACGATGCGGCGCCGGCCGCAGCAGCGCCCGTCGAGGAGCCGGCCGCGCCGGTAAGCGAAGCCCCCGCCCCCGAACCTGAGGCCGATGCCAAGCCGAAGCGCGCCCGTCGCAGCCGCAGCAAGAAGGTCGAGGCGGAAGCCGAGACCGAGACGGCCGAGGCCGCAAAGGCTGCCGATATCGCGGCCGAAACCGTCGCCGAGCCGGCCGAGAAGCCCAAGCGCAGCCGCTCGCGCAAGAAGGTCGTGCCGATCACCGAGGACGGTGTCGCGGCTGTTCCGGCCGAGCCGGCGCCCGCTCCCGAGCCGGTAGCGGCTGCTCCGGAGCCGGAGCCCGTCGCCGAGGAGCCTCCCCCCGCACCGCGCGTGGTCGAGGAGCCGGTCGCGGTCGTGCTGACGCCGCCCGATCCGGACCGCCCGAAGCGCGGTGGCTGGTGGAACAAGCTGGCCGGACGCAAGTAAACATCGGGGCCGTCGCGAGCGATCGCGGCGGCCTTTTTCTTAGGCGGAGAGGATATGCGGCCACCGCGAAGCCCTGAACGTTTCGTGATCGCGGCCCTCGCCTGCGCGGGCCTGATCGGCTTGGCCGTCCTCGCACAGCAGGCGATCGGCTGGCTCGGCGTCGGCCTGCTCGGCCTGTTCACCCTCTTCGTCGCGGTGCGCTATGAGCTCGAGGGCAACCTGCCGGTCGGCCCGCAGATGACGCCCGACCTCTATGCCAGCCAGTTCGGCAAGCACGGCCGCGAGCATGACGCCGAGCGCGCCGATCGGCGCCATGAATGGAAGGGCCAGCTCTCGGCCGCCCGTCTCGCCGCCGGCATGGGCGCCCTTCTGACCCTGCTCGGCTTCGGACTCTTCCTCATGCTGGAATTCGGGCAGTAGCCGGCGCGCCGGCGCCCTATCGCAGCGAATCCGGCCCGCAGCGATGCCAGCTCATCTGCGCGCCAACCTGGCCGCGCCGCCCATAGCAATAGCCAGCCTGCTGCAATCCCGTGACGACGCGGTCCCGCCCGGCGCAAGCCTTCTGCGTGCGAGGATCGTCGCCAGGCCCGCCGCGACAGGCGCTGTTGAGCGCGCGATAACTGGCGATCAGCTCATCCGCCGACTGTGCCTGCGCCATCGTGGCGCCTGCGATCATGCCCGCCGCCAGGGCCAGCGCCGCATAGCCCGATCGCACGAGGCTGCCCCTGCTTCGCCTCACTCCGCCGCCGGCACGAGCGGCGTCGGCGGCGGCACGGCCGCGATCGCCGCGGCCCCGCTCTTGCCACTCCCTTCCTTGACGGTGACCGCATTGGAAGCGAACGGCACCTCGGCCTCGATCAGCCCGCGATAGACGCGCTTCAGCGCCTCGCGCTGCAGCATCGAGGCCTGGTTTGGCTTGGCGGTGAATTTCAGCCTGATCACGATCGCCGCGTCGGTGATGTCGGCGACGCCCTGCATCTTGAGCTGGGCAATGAAATGCGGCCCGTATTCAGGATCCTCCATTAAAGCGAGACCGATCTTCTTGATCGTCTTGCGCGCCTTCTCGATATCGGCGGAGTGGTCGAGCCGGACATTGAACTTCACCGTCGCCCAGTCGCGGCTGGCATTGGTCAGCGACTGCACCTGGCCGAACGGCACGGTATGGACCTGCCCGCTCTGGTGGCGCAATTGCATCGAGCGCAACGAGATCTTCTCGACCGTGCCCTTGAGCCGCCCGGTATCGACATATTCGCCGACGCGGAAGGCGTCCTCGAGCATGAAGAAGAAGCCGGAGACGATGTCGCGCACCAGCGCCTGCGAGCCGAAGGAGAAGGCGAGGCCGAGAATGCCGAAACCAGCGAGCAGCGGCCCGATATCGACGCCGAGCCGCGACAGCAGCACCAGCACGGTCAGGCCGATGGCCGCAGCGAGTACGACGCCGCGCAGCACCGGCAGCACGGTCGCGAGCCGCGACGGCACATGGTCGTGCGGGACCGCATCCTCGTCGCCCGGCAGGCTGATCGTCGGCTTTGGCGTATAGGCGTCGAAGAAACTGCGCAGGAAGACGATGGCGACCCAGCCGCCGAAGGCAAGCGCCGCGACGCCGCCGGCCCGTTGCATCAGAACGGCGAACTCCTCGGAGCTGAAGCCGAACAGGAAGCCGGCCCAGAGCCGAGCCAGCAGATAGAAGCCGCCGGCCCAGATCGCACCGCCGGCCGCAGCGCGCAGGGCATGGCCGACGGCGATCGAGAGCGGCGGGACCTCGCCCATCGCCGCCGCATGCGCCTGGCGGCAGGCCATCAGGCTGGTGATCCCGACCGCCAGGATCGGCACCAGCACGATGATAAACTGCGTCAGTGCGGCGGCTTCCGCCCAGCGTCCGCCGCCTTCCATCTTCATCGCCGCATTGCCGACCATCCAGATCAGCACGGCAAGGGCGGCATAGAGCCAGCCGGCGGTGTGGGCGATCACGCGCCGGAACGGCCCCGGCTGATGCGCGGAATGGAGAATCAGCGTGGCGAGGTCGTGCCGCGCATCGACGAACCACCATGCCTTGAACAGGGTCGAGGCGATGCCGACCAGCGCGAACATGCCGGTGACGGCGCCGGGCCCGGTGGCATGCTGGGCTGAAACGGTCGCTGTGAGCACGATCGGCATGACGATGCCGTAGACGGCCAGGAACATGAAGGCCCGCTCGGCCCGCGGCAGCGGCATGATCCGGCGCTCCGGCGCGCCGGGGGCGAGCAGGAAGCGTCCGAGGATCAGGTGCCCCGCGCCGATCGCGATGCCGTTGGCGATGGTGCGCAGGGTCAGATGGGCAAGGTCCGGCTGCGGAAGCCAGACGATGCGGACCGCATGCAGCACGCCGAGGCAGATCCCGAGCGTCACCAGGTCCTGCAGCAGCCCCCAGGACGAGGCGATCAGCCGCGGCGAGAACTCGGGCCCTTCCGGCTGCAGCCGGCGCGCGAACCAGGGCGCCGTCACGCGACGGTACAGCCCGGCCAGGACGAGCGCGAGCGCCAAACCCGCGATGAGCCGCCAACTGGCGGACACGCCGCTGGCACCGTTGCGGTTCTGCGCCCAGGCCTGGCGCCAAGCGTCCGGAAGCTGGCTCAGGCGCGGCACCGCTCCGAGCCCCTCCGAGGCCCCATCAACGAAATGATCCCAGAACACCTCGACCGGCGTTTCATCCTCGGTCTGGGCCTGGCCCTTGCTCGCAGGCACGGCGGCAGCCGGTGCGGATGCGGCAGGCGTGGCGGCAGCGGGTTTGGGCTCGTCCTTGCCGGCGATCCTGATCTCGACCTTGCGCCCGCCGGCCGACAGGGCATCCACCAGCTTGCGCACGGTCTCCGGCGTTTCGTCGCCGCGCAGGGTCAGGACGGGCGAGGTGTCGGCTGCGGCGTGCTGCGCCGCGGCCGGTCCGGCGACGCTGCCAGCCAGCAACGTTCCGCACAACGTCATGGCCCTCAGCCAGTTCCGTATTGCGACCATGTCCAGTCCCCGAGCCGGATCAGATTGAGTCCACTGCCGCGCCTTGGCAAGTATCCGCCTCAGCGCGCCTTCAGCCAGCGCCCCAGACGGGCCACCGCCTCCTCGCATTCGGCCAGCGAACCGGCGAAGGAGAGCCGCACCGTCCGCGCGCCACGGCCCTCGTCGAAATCGAGCCCCGGCGTGATCGCAACCCCGGCATTCTCGAGAGCATCGCGGCAGAAGCTCATGGAATCGTTCGAATATCGGCCGATGTCGAGATAGATGTAGAAGGCGCCGTCGACGGGAAGGAAATCGCCGAGCCCGATCTCAGGCAGCGCCTTCAGCAGATAGGCCCGGTTTTCCGCATAGCCGGCCTTGATCGCCTCGCATTCCTCGATCGCGTCGAAGGCCGCCTCGCCCGCGACCTGGCTCAGCATCGGCACCGAGATCGAGAAATTCTGCTGCAGCCGCTCGATCACCCGCACCAGCCGCTCCGGAACCACCAGCCAGCCGACGCGCCAGCCGGTCATGCAGTAGTACTTGGAGAAGGAGTTGACGATGATCGCGTCGGGGTCGGCGGCGAGCGCCGTCGTGGCCGGCCGCTCATAGGTCAGGCCGTGATAGATCTCGTCGGAGATGTACCAGAGGCCGAGCCGCCGGCATTCGGCGGCCACCGCGGCGATCGCCTCGGGCGCCATCACCACGCCGGTCGGGTTGGCCGGGCTCATGGTCAGCACGCCCGCGAGCGGCTTCTCGGCATGCGCCCTGGCGATCAGCTCCGGCGTCAGCGCATAGCGCGTTTCCGGCCCCACGGGGATCGCCACCGGCTCCAGCCCGAGCGCGGTCAGGATGTTGCGATAGGCCGGATAGCCCGGCGCGGTGATCGCGATGCGCGCGCCCGGCTCGAAGCAGGCAAGGAAGCTGAGAATGAAGCCGCCGGAGGAGCCGGTCGTCACCACGACCCGCTCGGCAGGCACTTCAACGCCATAGGTGTCGCGATAATGCCGCGCGATCCTCGCCCTGAGCGAACCGATCCCGAGCGCCTGGGTGTAGCCGATGCGGCCGTCCTCCAGCGCCTTCGCCGCAGCGGCCCGGATGCTCGCCGGCGTCGCCGCCGAAGGCTGGCCGACCTCCATGTGCACGACCGAGCCGCCGCGCCGCTCGATCGCCTCGGCCGCGTTCATCACATCCATGACGATGAAGGGCGAGACGCCCTGCGCCCGTGCGGAGGGCTTCGGCGCTGGCGGCAGGCCGGTAGCGGCGATGGTCATGGCATCCTCGATAGCGTCACGTTGCCCGAGCCATGCCCTGCGGGCGCGCCGACCGCAAGCGGCTCAGAGGTCGAGCGCAGCCTGCCGCAGTGGCAAAGCCCGTGCGCTCTCACCGGAACGCAGCTCGCTATGGCGCACGATGGCGGCGCTCATGCTGACCCGGTAGCGCTCGCTCAATGCCGTCGCGTCGAGCCTGCGCACCGCCGGCGTATCCGGAATCAGGAAGGCGGCGGCATAGCGCCGGGCCTGGTATTCCATAGAGCGCAGCTTCGCCGAGACCCGCTCGGCCCGGCTGCCAGCCGGCGCCCGGTTGAGATTGCCGTCATGACCGAGCAGGGCATGGCCGACCTCATGCGCCACAGTCATCAGCGCCCTGCCCTCGCCGCGCGCGGCGGCCTGGAACACGCTCTCCGGAATCAGCAGCCGCTTGGCCTGCGAGTCCCACTGCGCCTCGGCCTCGCCGAGCGCGCCGTCGGGCACGCGCTCATGGGAGAATTCCGGATAGCGCGCCTTGAGCCTGGCCAGCAGCGTCAGGACGTCGACGGCTTCGCCGTCATCGAAGCCGAGCCCACGCCGATGCGCCAGCGCGCGGGCGTCGATCTGTGCATCGGTGAGGAAGGCATGGCGCATCGGCAGGCCTCCTGAGCCCGCCGATCATAGACCTCCGGCCATGTCGCCTCAATGAAGGCGTCTAGCTGGCAAGAATCGCCTCGACGATCTCCTGCACATTGAGTGCTTCATCCAGCGTCGCCAGCTGATGCGCCTCTCCGTGCGCCAGCCTGGCGACGCCTTCAAGCTGCCGCTTCAGCGCGACCGGACGCGCCTCGAGCTGCGTCAGTGCATCGGGAGCACGCTGCCAGGAGCCGTCGGGCTGGCGCTGCTCGGCCAGCGACCAGTCGCAGAGCCGGATCGCGCCGCCCTCGCCTTCGAGCAGCCAGATGTTGTGATCGTCCTTCTGGGTCGTGCCGACGCTGCCGATGAGCGTCACCGGGATGTCTCCAGCCATCAGGCTCGCCTCGATCCGGCGTTCCGACTTGCCCGCCTCCGGGAAGGACGCGCTCGCCTGCAGGCCGTGCAGCTTCCCGCCGAGCCGGCGGCTCAGGAACAGGAAATGCGAGACGACCTCGCGGGTGAAGCCGCCCTGCTCGCGCCGGTCGAGCCAGCCTGCCGCATCGGCCTGCCAGGAGCGCGGCCAGGCCGCGAAGGCGACCTCGATCGCGATCCGCCGGTTGCCTCCGACGCTGCCGCCCCAATCTTGCAATTGCGAGACCGCCGGCGAGGAGGCGAAGGGAAAGTTGACCGCTCCGCGCCCGCCAGCCTCGGCGACGAAGGCGCGGGAATCGGCGACGTCGATCGCCAGCGGCTTCTCGCAGAACACGGTTCTGCCAGCGGCGAGCGCGGCGCGGGCATGTCCGAGATGCGAGGCCGGCGGCGAGGCGATGTAGACGCAGTCGCTCGCCGCGATCACCGCCGCCGCATCGGGCTGCTGCGCGACCTGCGGCAGCTCGCTTGCGATCCGCGCCATCGCCTCGCCGGACGGATCCCAGATCCCGGCAGCGCGCACCAGCTCCGGAGATTGCGCCAGGATCGCGCGCAGCATGCGCTCACCCATGATGCCGGCGCCGATCAGGCCGATGGAAACAGGTGCAGACATGGGATTCTCTCGTGGCAGCAGGACGAAGGCCGCATAGCAGCTCGGTAGCGCGACAGGCTACCCCGCCAGGCGTTCGCCGTCCTCGCCCAGCTCGACCCGGTTCCGGCCCGAGGCCTTGCCGGCATAGAGCGCCGCATCGGCGCGCCGGTAGAGATCGACCGCCGTCTCCTGCCCGTCGAAGCCGACCGCCCCCATGCTGACGGTGATGTACTGCGCCGTCGGCGACGCCGCGTGCTCGATCCGGAGCTCGGCGATCGCCTGCGCGACGCGCTGCAGCCGCTCCTGCGCCTTCTCCGGCGTGGCATCGTAGAGCAATAGCCCGAATTCCTCGCCGCCGAGCCGCCCGACCATGTCCATCGGCGGGCGCAGCCTGCTGTCGATGGCGCGGGCGATCAGGGCCAGCGCGACGTCGCCGGCCTGGTGGCCATAACGGTCATTGTAGCGCTTGAAATGGTCGACATCGAGCACGGCGAAGACGACCGGCGCGCGCTCGCGCCGCGCCTGCAGCAGCGCCATCGCGACATGTTCTTCGAAGCCGCGCCGGTTGGCGACGCCGGTGAGCGCATCCGACATCGCCCGGCTGTGCAGCATGCGGCGCAATAGGAACTGGTCGCGTTCGGCCCGCTCGCGCAGCCAGGCACCGACAGCGCTGACGAAGACAGCGAAGAACAGCAGGATCGACAGGCGGCCATGCTCGGCCAGTTGCGCCGGCTCGAGCATCACCAAGCCGAGTCCGGTGGTGAACACTGCGATCAGCAGGGCGATGCCCAGGCTCTGGAAGAAGGTCAGCCCGACCGGCAGGAACACCGCAGCGATGATCACGAGCTGCGCGATGTCCGCCTGCGGCAGCCCCCGCAGCTTGTACATGTTGGCGATGAAGGCGCAGGTCACGCCGATCAGCGCCAGCGCTAGCATGGTGAGATGATGGTAGGAGCGCGCTTGGCGATTGCGGCGCACGATCCAGACCAGGCGCAGGATCACGGCGAGCGTCCCGAGCCTCAGCGCGATCGCGATCTCGACGAAGACATCCCGGCTGTCGATTGCGATGAGATTGTCGAAACGCGTCAGGTCGAGCCCGATGAAGGTCAGCCAGATGCCAAGCGCCGTGATCAGGCAGACAAGCGTGCTGCGGCGCTGCTCTGTCCGCATATGGTGTCGATATTCACGTTCCAGCGCCGGCTCGAAACCGAGCCCGTCGACATGGCGCGACCCGGCAACGACACTCGGCGTGTCGCTCGCCGGCTCCGTGTGCCGGGATATCGGATCGTGGCGTGGGGCGTGCACGCGCAGGACAATGGCCGCGACTGGCTAACGCCGCTTTGACGCATTGCCCGAGATGCACGGCTTTCGCCGAACAGGGTTTCCCGCCCCCTTTCGCGATCCCTCGCATTCGAACGATTGCGGACCTCGAGCGCTTGACCCTCCATCTGGTGGAGACGCTAGGACGCTCCCATGACGACTTCCGACCAGCGCTACACCATCGGCGAGCTCGCACGCCTCTGCGCCGTACCCGTGCGGCGCATCCGCTTCTATTCCGACAAGGGGCTGCTGCCGCCGGCGACCCGCACCATGGCGAACTACCGCGTCTACTCCGACACCGACGCGGCGCGGCTCGACCTGATCCAGGCGCTGCGGGCCATGGGCGTTGGCCTCGCCGCGATCCGCGGCATCCTCGCCCGCAAGGGATCGCTGGCCGAACTGCTGGCGCTGCGCCTCTCGGCGCTCGAAGCGGAGATCGCCGGCAAGCGCCGCATCGCCGCGACCTTGCGCGCCGCCCTGCGTCATCCCGAACCCACCGCCGACGACCTCAGGAGACTATGGACCATGACCAGCCTGTCCAATGCCGACATGCGCAGCCTGACCGAGCGCTTCTACGACGAGGTCACCGGCGACCGGATGAACCCGGAATGGCGGCAGAAGGCGATCGCAGCCGGCGCGCCCGAACTGCCCGACGATCCGACGCCGGAGCAGATCGACGCCTTCGCCGAGCTCAGGGCGATGCTATCAGACGAAACCGTCATCGCGAGCGCCAAGGCCGATGCCGCGGCGATGTGGACGCCGGACTTCGACCCGGCCGCCTATCATGCCGCCGCCGAGCGCATCTTCGCTGACGTCCGCAAGGCAATGGCTGCGGGCGAGGCCCCGGACTCGCAGACCGGCCGCGCCATTGCCGGCGATTGGCTGGAGGCCTCGGCCAAAGCGATGAAGCGCGAGCCGGACGAAGCCTTCCGCGCCTGGCATCTCGACCAGTACCGCCGCCATCATGAGCGTTCGCTGCGCTACCAGCAGCTGCTCGCGACGTTGCGCGGCGAGGCTGCGCCCGGCCGCGAATGGTGGTGGATAAACGAGGCGATGACGGCGCTCGTCGCCTGAGCCTCTTCACACAAAGCCGATCCAGCGCCCGGCGACCAGCACGCAAAGCCAGAGCGAGGCGGAGAGAACGGCCAGCAAGCGAACCCGCAGGCCGATCGCGCCGCCGGCCAGCGCCGGCTTCAGCCCATGATGCTGGAGCGCGATATTGCCGAGCGCCAGAGCGATCAGGCCGAGCTTGATCAGGAAAGCGGGATTGCCGAGATACTCGCTCGGCTTCACCGTGAACAGCCAGAGCCCGGTCGCGAGCGCCAGCGCCAGCCCGCTCGCGGCTGTCCGGATCAGCACCGGCCCGATCAGTGGCAGCTTCGACGCACGCAGCACGCCCATCAGCCTGAGATCGAGCGGCAGGATCGCCCCGAGCAGCAGGCCGATGCCGAGGATGTGGGCGGCGTTGACGAAGAGATAGGCCGTGCCGGAGCGTTGCAGCAGCACCGCCCCCGGCCAGCTGCCGAGCCAGTCGATCAGCGTCGCCACGGCACTCAGTTCGTTTTGATCCGCTCCGGATACATGTCGTAGTTCTTGCCGCCGATGGTGATGCGCACCGCCTTCATCTGCTTCTTGCTCGCATCCTGATGGCGGTTGCCGAGCACAGTGATGGCGTCGCCGACCTTCGCGGTGTCACCGGTGAAATTGGCCCGCGCCGTCTGGCTGGGATTGCCGAGATCGATCTGCCAGAGGACGCCGTCGGTCGCCGCGACCTGCAGCGTGGGATGCGGCGGCGCCATCGAGATCGAGCGGATCGTGCCCTTGAGCTCGCTCTGTTCGTCGACGGCCCAGCCCCAGCCATGATGCGCCAGGGCCGGCAAGGCGAGAACGGAAACGGCTGCGCCACAAAGCAGTGTGCGCCGGCCGATCGCGAAACGTGTCATCGTCGAACCTCCTGCTTGCACGAGGGAGCGGAGGCTAGCCCGGCGCCTGCGCCCTGTCGCCGCCGGGGCGGATCAAACCTGCGTCATCCGCGGCACGCCGCACAGCGATGGTTTGCGCTATGACTGCCACGCGAATCCAATCGGAAGGACGATCAGGCCGTGGACATCTTCGACAGGTTGAAGGCCGCCGCCGCGGCGGATTGGGCTTCCTACGTCGAGCATGATTTCGTCCGGCGGATGGGCGACGGCTCGTTGCCCGAGGCGGCGTTCCGGACCTATCTCGTCCAGGACTATCTCTTCCTGATCCAGTTCGCCCGCGCCTACGCGCTGGCGGCCTATAAGAGCCGCAACCTCGCCGACATGCGCGCCGCCAAGGCAGGCCTATCGGCGATCCTCGACCTAGAAATGGACCTGCATGTCCGGCTCTGCGGCCACTGGGGGCTTTCGCCCGAGCAGCTCGAAGCCGCGCCTGAGCACCAGGCGACCGTCGCCTACACCCGCTTCGTGCTCGATTGCGGCGTCTCCGGCGACCTGCTCGACTTGCATGTCGCGCTCAGCCCCTGCATCGTCGGCTATGCCGAGATCGGCGCCCGTCTCGCAAAGGAGATCGGACCGGCCCTCGAAACCCATCCCTATCGCGACTGGATCGGCGAATATGCCGGCGAGCCCTATCAGCAGGTCGCTCGTGACGCCCGCCGCCATCTCGATGCGCTCGCGGCACGAGCGATGACGGAAGCGCGCTTTTCCGAGCTTGCCGCCCTGTTCGGCCAGGCTTCGAGGCTGGAAGCGGATTTCTGGCAGATGGGGCTGAATCCTTAGGCGCTTCGGCACGGGTGCCGGCGACCTGGCCCCCCGTTCGGAACGGCATGTCGACCCGCTCCGACCGGAGCAGGCGAAAAATGCCCTTCCGGCATCGAGCCGGAAGGGCGAATTGGGCGGAGAGTGGGCGTGTCGAGCGTCGGATGCGACAGCATCGGATCGGCCTAGCCCTTGGCCGTCATCGTGAAGAACAGCGGCCGCTGCAGCTGGACGTCGACGAGGTTGCGCCGATAGCCGCTCACCGTCGCGAAGGCGCCGAGCGGGATATAGGGCACGTCGATCAGGGCCTGCTTCTGGATCTCCTCGCAGAGCTTCTTCTGCGCCGCCTCGTCGGGCGCATCGAGCCATTGCTGGCGCAATTCCTCCAGGCGCGGATTGGTCGGCCAGCCGACCCAGGCGTCCTTGCCGTTGCCACGCAGGCCGATATGGCCGACCGGATTGAAATTGCTCATCCCCGACAAGGCGGTGAGGAAGACGTTCCAGCCGCCCTTGCCCGGCGGCTCCTGGCTCTGGCGCCGCTGCATCAGCGTGCCCCAGTCCATGGCCTGGATGTCGACGTTGAGACCGACCTTCTTCAGCGTGTCGGCTGCGAGCAGCGTGCAGGGATGCGTCCAGGGATAATCGACCGGGTCGAGGACGACGACGGGCTCTCCCTTGTAGCCGGCGGCCTTGATCTCCTCGGCCGCCTTCTTGACGTCGCGTGGGCCGGTGAAGGCTTCGAGCCCGACCGTGGTCCTCATCGGAGAATCCGGGCTGAAGAAGCCGACGCCCGACTGCCAGAACTCCTGGTTTTCCTCGCCGAACGTGCCGGCCATGATCTCCTTCTGGTCGAAGGCCTTGAGCAGCGCCTGCCGGATTGCCGGGTTGTTGAAGGGCGGCTGCAGATGGTTGAAGCGCATGATCGCGAAATTCGGCGTCGTGCGCGGCAACAGCTGGATGTTGGGATCGGCCTTCAACACCGGCAGGAAGTCGGCCCCGACCATCTCGACCATGTCGATCTCACCGGCCTGGAGGGCGGCAGCGGCCGTCGAGGCATCGGGGATGATCTGCCAGATGACCCGCTCGAAATGGGCAATCTTCGGGCCGGCGGTATAGCTGGGCGCGAAGCTGTCGCTGCGCGGCTTGTAGCCGGCGAACTTCTCGAAGACCGCTTTCGATCCGGAGACCCATTCGCTCTTCACGAAGCGATACGGGCCGCTGCCGATGCTCTCGCGGACCTGCTCGTTCGGAGAGGTATTGGCCAGGCGCTCCGGCATGATCGCCGGCATGTTCGAACCGCTCGTCGCCAGCGTCATCGGCAGCAGCGGGAACGGCTTCTTGAGCTTGAACACCAGCGTGCGATCGTCGGCAGCCGTCAGCGTGTCGACCACGGCGAGCAGCGCCGCGCCCATGAAGTCGCGCTTGCCCCAGCGGGTGATGCTGGCGACGCAGTCCCTGGCGAGGACCGGCTGGCCGTCATGGAATTGCAGCCCGTCGCGCAGCCTGACCGTCCATTGCAGCTTGTCGTCTGAGACGACATGCCCCTCGGCCATCTGCGGATGGACGTTGTACTCCTTGTCGAAGCCGTAGAGCGTGTCGAACACCAGGTGGCCATAGACTTGGACGATGGTCGAGGTGCTCCAGACCGGATCGAGGATGTTCAGGTCCGCTTCCGGAAGATAGCGGAGTTCCGTCTTGCCGGCGGCCTGGGCCGGCGCCGTGAAGAAGGGCGCCAATTGCGCCAGCACGGCCGACTGGGCGGCGTATTTCAGGAGGTCGCGGCGTCTCATCCCTGTCTCTCCCCGTTGTCGGTGTCGTTGGGGAGCGATCATGATCCGACGCGATTCATGCGCAAATTAAGTTATCCAATCCGCATCATCCAATATCTGAATAGCGGGCTGCCGGCACGATCACGCCTTCCCGCCGGTGTTGAAGCGCTCGGCCAGCACCGCCCTCATGCTCTGGACCAGCGCGGCGATCGGCCCGCTCTTCTCCCAGGAATAGAGCGAGACCACGATCGCCGGCTCCTGGCCTAAGGGAGTGTAGGGGCGCAGGCGCCGGCCGGCAGTGGCCTCGATCGGCAGCAACGACAGCCCTAGCCCCGCCTCGACCGCGACGAGGACATTGAGCAGGCTGCTGCCCGAGAAGGCGATATACCAGCGCCGGCGCTCGCGCTCGATCCGTTCGAACATGGCGTCGCGATAGAGCCCGCCGGGCGGAAACGTGACCAGCGGCAACGGGTCAGGCCACGCCTCGGGCGCATCGGCACTCTCGAACCAGGTGATCGGTTCCGGAAACGTCGCCTGGTGGTCCGAACTGGCAGACGCCTCCTTGACGACGACGATGTCAAACTCCCCGGCGCGATAGCGCCTGGTGAGGTCGCGGCTCAGCCCCGCGACGACATCGAGCCGGATTTCCCGGTGCTGGCTGGTGAAGCCGGCGAACACCTTCGCCATCGCCCCGGTCGCGATGTCCTCCGGCACGCCGATGCGGATTGAGGCCGTGCCGGCGGGATCCGCGAGCATGCTCTGCGCCTCGTGCTGAAGCGACAGGATTCGCCTTGCATAGCCGAGCAGGCGCTCGCCCGACGCCGTCGGCTGGACAGGGCGGGCGATGCGATCGATCAAGGCGATCCCGACGGTCTCCTCCAGCCGGGCGAGCTGCTGGCTGATGGTCGATTGCGTCATGTTCAGCCGCTCGGCGGCCTGGGTGAAGCTGCCGGCATCGGCGATCGCGACGAAGGAGCGGAGAAGGCGTGGGTCGAGCATGGGCCTGTGCGGGCGGGCAGAAATGGGTACCCGCCTCCGTCGGGTGGCGTGGCGCACCTGATCATTCACAGATCCACTGGCCAGCATCCAGACATTTAATTTTCAAATACGTGTCGACACTTCTATCTGGTTACCGGGCCGGTCATGCGGCGCCCCCGGCCGCCCGGGGGACAGGCCGGCCGGATAGGGGAGCAGCGTATCCGGCACGCGACTAAGGAGCGGATGATGAGCGAAGCGCAACGCTTTCTCTGCGAGGCCATCGAGCTCGCGCAAGCCAATATGGAAAGCGGCGGACGGCCCTTCGGGGCGCTGGTCGTCAAGGACGGCAAGGTCGTCGCCACCGGCGTCAACGAGATCATCGCCAGCAACGACCCGACCGCCCATGCCGAGCTGATGGCGCTCCGCGCGGCCGGCCGGGCGCTCGGCTCGCCCAACATGGCGGGTTGCACCGTCTATGCCAGCGGCCACCCCTGCCCCATGTGCATGGCCGCGATGCGGCTCTCCGGCGTTGCCCGCGTCTATTACGCCTATTCGAACGACGACGGCGCGCCCTATGGCCTCTCCACGGCGGCGATCTACGCCGACCTGGCCAAGTCCTTCTCGGACCAGTCGATGAAGGTCGGCTACCTGCCGGTTCGGCTCGACGATCGGCCGGATTTGTACGCGGAATGGAAGCGCCGACAGGCAGGGCCGGCATGAGTCCCGGGAGGCACCCTTCCGCCCCGTCCCGGCTGCTGCTTCTGATCGCCGTCGTGCTCGTTGGCCTGAACCTCAGGCCGTTCCTCGCGGGGGTCGGCCCGCTGGCAGCGCAGATCCAGCAGGCGACGGGCCTCGCCTATCAGAGCATGTCGCTCTTCACCCTCGTGCCGATGACGTTGATGGGGCTATGCGCCTTCGCCGGCCCGTGGCTCCAGCGCGTCTTGGGCGCGCGCGGCGCGGTCGTCGGCGCCCTCACCCTGCTTTGCCTCGCCTCCGCCGCGCGCCTCGTCATCGAGGACGGATATGCGCTGATCGCGACCGCAGCCCTGTGCGGCCTCGGCGTCGCGGTGGTCCAGTCCGTCTTTCCGGGCATCATCAAGGCGCATTTCCCGAGCCGGGTCGCGATCGTGATGGGGCTCTATTCCGCGATGCTGATGGGCGGGGGCGCGCTCGGCGCCCAGGCCTCGCCGATCATCGCGGACCTCGCCGGCAGCTGGCATGTCGGCCTCGCCTGGATCGCCGTGCCGGCGGCCCTCGCCGCCTTGGCGTCGGCCTTCGCCCTCCCGCGCGATCGATCGTCCCAACCGGGGTCGCTGCGGCTCGGGCTGTTGCTGCGCCGGCCGCGGACCTGGCTGCTGATGGCCTGCTTCGGCCTGGTGAACGGCGGCTATTCCTCGATCATCGCCTGGCTCGCGCCCTATTATCAGGCGCTCGGCTGGACAGGCGCCGCCAGCGGAACGCTCCTGGCGATCATGGCGGCGAGCCAGGCCGTCGCCGCGCTCGCCATGCCGATCCTCGCCGCGCGTCGCCGGGACCGGCGGCTCTGGATCTGCCTGTCGCTTGGCTTCCAGGTCGCCGGCTTCGCCGGGCTCGCGTTCTGGCCGGGGCTGTTGCCGGTGGGCTGGACCATGCTGGTCGGTGCCGGTCTCGGCGGCAGCTTCGCTCTCTCCATGATCGTCGCGCTCGACCATCTGGAGAACCCCGCCGATGCCGGGGCGCTGTCGGCGCTGATGCAGGGCGGCGGCTTCCTGCTCGCCGGACTGCCGCCCTGGATCATGGCGGTCCTGCGCGACCAGACCGGCGGCTTCGCCGCGGGCTGGCTGATGCATCTGGCTTGCGCGGCGCTGGTCGCGCTCCTGTCGCTGCGCTTCGTCCCGCATGGCTATGCGCGGTCGATGAAGCTTCCGGCCGGAGCTGAGCCGCTGGCTGCACATCACTGAGACAACACGGAAATTCGCCCGGCAGTGCGCGGGGCCTGGAGCAAGGAAACGCAAGATGGCCGAAGAGCTCTTGATCCGGAACGTCCGGCCCGCCGGCGGAGCGGCGACGAATGTCCTGATCCGTGATGGCAGGATCGCCGCCATCGGTGTGGATGCGACCTCAACGGGCGGTGCCGTGCTCGATGCTGGCGGCCAGCTGGTGATCCCCGGCCTGGTCGAGGCGCATACCCATCTCGACAAGAGCTTCTGGGGCATGGGCTGGCAGCGTCATACGGCCGGGCCGAGCCTGATCGAGAAGATCGAGACCGAGCGCCGCAATCGCCGCGAGCTCAAGCTCGATCCTGACCGGCAGTCGGAGCGGCTCGCCAGCCAGATGATCAGGATGGGCACCACCCATATCCGCAGCCATGTCGACGTCGACACCGAGGTCGGCCTTGCCGGCATCGAGGGCGTCATGGCCATGCGCGAGCGGTTCAAGCACCTCGTCGACATCGAGATCGTCGCCTTCGCCCAATCGGGCCTGCTCATCCGACCCGGCACGCTCGAACTGGTCGACCGGGCGATGGCGCTCGGCTCCGAGGTCGTCGGCGGCCTCGATCCCTGCGCCGTCGATCGCGACCCGAAGGGCCATCTCGACGCGATCTTCGCGCTGGCGCAGAAATACGGCCGGCCGCTCGATATCCATCTGCATGAGCGTGGCGAGATGGGCGCCTTCTCGATGGACCTGATCCTGGAGCGGACGCGCGCGCTCGGCATGCAGGGCAAGGTCGCGATCAGCCACGCCTTCTGCCTGGGCATGCCGGACGTCGATCATGCTCGCCGACTGCTCGACGACCTCGCCAGGGAGCGCGTCACGCTCGTCACAACCGCCCCGGCCGCCTCGCCGGCGCCGTCGGTCCAGGCCTGCGTCAAAGCCGGCGTGGTGATCGCCGGTGGCTCCGACGGCGTCCGCGACAGCTGGAACCCCTATGGCATGGGCGACATGCTGGAGCGGGCGATGCTCGTCGGCCTGCGCAACAATTTCCGCCGCGACGAGGAGGTGCAGCTGGCGCTCGACGTCTGCACCTATGGCGGCGCCAAGGTGATGGAGCTGGCCGACTACGGGCTCGACGTCGGCTGCGTCGCCGACCTGGTGATCCTGCCCGGTGAAACCGTGGTGGAGGCCGTGGTGGCGCGTCCAGCCGACCGGACGGTCGTGAAGCGCGGCAGGATCGTCGCCCGGCATGGCGAGTTGGTCGGATCGAGAGCTTGAGATCCGACCGGCTCGGCACGGCTAAGCACCCGTGGAACTGACAAGCCGGTTGGCTGCAAGGCAGCCAGCCCGGCGGCGCCGTGCGGCAACGCAGTCGTCGTCGGTTTGAAGGCATGAATCGGAGTTCTGGAAAGCAGCCGCCCTCCTATCCCTCAACCCGGGTTGTCGAGCGTTTTCGGCGACCGACCGAAGTCGATGGAAGGATGTTTTCCAATGAGCAAGCAGGATGACAACAAGGCCGTCGTCGGTCGTTGGTTCACCGAGTTCTGGGGCAAGGACGTCAATCTTGCGGTCATCGACGAGATCGCAGCGCCGGACATGCTCCTGCAGTATTCGCTGCATGAGCCGCGCCGAGGCCGGGACGACATCAGGGCGTTCATGACCGATTTCCGCGCGGCCTTCCCGGATCTCAACTTCTGGGGCACGGCCGATCTGATCGCAGAAGGCGACTATGTCGTCGGCCAGTGGGAAGGCGGTGGCACCCATACCGGCGCGGCCTTCGACGATGTCCTGGTAGGCTACCAGGCCCTTCCGGCCGCCTCCGGCCGCAAGATGCATTTCACCGGCACGACCGTCCTGAAGGTCGTCGACGGCAAGATCGTCGAGGAGATCGGCCTGGACGACGGCCTGACGGCGATGACGCAGCTCGGCCTGATCAAGGCCGTCTGAGCCGGACGAGACATCGGCTTGGGCCCGCGCTGAAAGCGCGGGCCTTTTATTGCCATTCTTGGTCTTTCAGGCTCGTTCGGCATCGGCTGGGCAGGAACCGGGTGGGAGGCAATCCGATTTGGCGGCAAGGATCGGAGTGTGACGGACACAGATCGGGAGCACGGTCGAGCCAGGACGATCCGAGATGACAGCCATGACAGTTTCCACGAAATCGATGCCGTCGCAGCCCATGAAGGCGCTTCCGGTCACGGAGGATCCGCGCTGGGCGCGTATCGTCGCGCGCGACAAGAGCGCCGACGGCCAGCTCTGGTATTCCGTTGCGACAACCGGGGTCTATTGCCGTCCGTCCTGCCCGTCGCGGACCGCCAATCCCAAGAACGTCGCGCTGCACGATACGCTGGACAGCGCCCGGGCCACCGGCTTCCGGCCGTGCCGACGCTGCAATCCCGATGGCCCCTCGCTCGCCTGCGAGAATGCCGGGCTGGTCGCCAAGGCCTGCCGGGTCATCGAGGAGAGCGAGGAGGAACCGTCCCTCGAACACCTCGCCGATGCGGTCGGGCGCAGCCCCAGCTATTTCCATCGCGTCTTCAAGGCGGCGACCGGTCTGACTCCGAAGGACTATGCCGCGGCCGACCGGGCCAGGAAGGTCCGGCATGGCCTCGACGCCTGCGGCAGCATCACCGAGGCGATCTATGACGCCGGCTTCAATTCGAGCGGCCGCTTCTACGAGAAATCGACCGGCATGCTCGGGATGACCCCGTCGCAATATCGGGCAGGCGGCGCCAACGAGGAGATCAAATTCGCGGTCGGCCAGACCTCGCTCGGCGCCATCCTGGTGGCGTCGAGCACGAAAGGCGTCGCCTCGATCCTGCTCGGCGACGACCCGGACGAGCTGGTGCGTAATCTGCAGGATCGCTTCCCGAAGGCGCGCCTGATCGGCATGGATCGCGAATACGAGGCGCTGATCGCCCGCGTCTGCGGCTTCGTCGAGAATCCGGGCCTCGGCCTCGACCTGCCGCTCGACGTCCGCGGCACCGCGTTCCAGCGCCGCGTCTGGCAGGCGCTTCAGGAGATCCCCGTCGGCCAGCGGATCTCCTATGCGGAAATCGCCCGCCGCATCGGAGCGCCGACCGCGATGCGCGCCGTCGCCGGCGCCTGCGCCGCCAACAACCTCGCGGTCGCCATCCCCTGCCATCGCGTGGTCCGCAATGACGACGCGCTCTCGGGCTATGCCTGGGGCGTCGAGCGCAAGCGCGCGCTGCTCGATCGGGAGGCGGCGCAGACCGCATGAACAACACCACGGACGCTTGATGAACCTGTTTGCGCGCTACGACGCATCCGTCGCCTTCCTCACCGGCCTCGACTCGGATTGGGCGAGGCTCATCGCCCTTACCGGCCCGTGCCGGCACGATCCCAAGGCCGCCCGCGAGCCCTATGAGGCGCTGGTGCGGGCCATCGCCTATCAGCAGCTCACGGCCAAGGCCGGGGACGCCATCATCGGCCGCCTCAAGGCGCTGTTCGCGGGTCGTGCCTTTCCCGGTCCCGAGGACTTGGTCGTGGCCGAGTTCGACGCTCTACGCGCCTGCGGCTTCTCGGCCAGCAAGATCGCCACGATCAAGGCGATCGCGGAAGGCGCGATCACCGGCACGATTCCCAGCCGCGAAACCGCCGCCGCGATGGCTGACGACGAGCTCATCGACCGGATCGTGACGATCAAGGGCATAGGCCGTTGGACTGTCGAGATGCTGCTGATGTACTCGCTGGAGCGGATGGACATCCTGCCGGCCGACGATTTCGGTGTCCGCGAGGGCTACCGCGCGCTCAAATCGCTGCCCGAGCAGCCCAAGCCCAAGGCCCTGCGCGAGATATCGAAGGCCTGGGCCCCGCATCGCACGGTCGCGGCCTGGTATCTTTGGCGGATGCCGCGCGAGCGCGGAAACGTCCTGGCCTAGCGGACAAGCGCCATGTCGCGCGCGCCACCCATGCCCCTCTTGACGGAACCGGAAACCGATCGGCCACAGCATGCTCGACCTGTTTGAGACCCTCGCCCCGCTCGATCCACCGGCCGAGATCATGGCCGAGGGCGCCATCCTGCTGCGTGGCGCCGCCATTCCGTTCGAGACGGAGCTTCTCGCCGCGCTGGACGACATCACCGGCCAGGCGCCGTTCCGACACATGGTCACACCCGGGGGCTTCACCATGTCCGTCGCGATGACGAATTGCGGCGCAGCCGGCTGGGTCACGGACCGCACCGGCTATCGCTACGACCGCAACGACCCTCAGACCGGCCGCCCCTGGCCCGCCATGCCGGAAAGCTTCCTCGCGCTGGCGACCACAGCCGCCAAGCAGGCCGGCTATCCGGATTTCCGGCCCGATGCCTGCCTGATCAACCGCTATGAGCCGGGCGCCCGGCTCTCCCTTCACCAGGACAAGAACGAGCGCGATTTCGCCAATCCGATCGTCTCGGTCTCGCTCGGCCTGCCGGCGATCTTTCAGTTCGGCGGCCTCAAGCGCAGCGATCCGGTGAAGAAATATGCCGTGCGGCATGGGGACATCGCCGTCTGGGGCGGCCCGTCGCGCCTGTTCTATCACGGGGTTCCTGAGCTGAAGGACGGCGTCCACGAAACCGTCGGGCGCATGCGCATCAATCTCACCTTCAGGGGAGCGTTGTAACGCCCTCGGTTCTTCCGCTTTGACGGCAACAACCGGAGTGATGCCGGGACGATCTCATGGCCTGATATGCTATCGTTTGGATGGTCGCCTCTGATGGTGCTGGAGCCTTTACGGCCCGACGCAACCGGCGACCGGAAGAGAGAAAGTTTCACCGATGTTTTCGCGCGGCGGATTCGACGCCAGGACGAGCGGAGGCAAGGTCCCTGGAACGGAGGAGGCCATCGACGCCTTTGTCGCGCTCGCCAGGGACAATCCCGACAAGGCGCTCGTCATGAGCTATATCGGCCAGCTCGTCGCCGACGGTTTCGCCGCGTGGGAGATGCTCGGCAACGGGGAGGTCGAAGTTCGCTTCACCTCTGGCGAAACCTATCTGCTCGCGGAGACCACGATCCTGCGGCTTGCCTGAAACGCCGGGAACGTGGACGCCCCCGGCGACGTGCCGCAGCATGGGCACGTCAGTGCTCTTGCTTTTCCTGCTCGCGCGCCAGCAGCACGCGCTTGCGCCGGACGCCCCAGCGATAGCCGGAGATCGAGCCGTCCTTCTTGATGACGCGATGGCACGGGACGATGACCGCAATCGCGTTGTTCGCGATCGCCTGCGTCACCTCGCGCGGATCGCGCGTGCCGAGCCTGGCGGCCAACGCCCCATAGGTCGTCGTCTGCCCGGCCGGGATCTCCCGCAGCATCGTCCAGACATTCACCTCATAGGCCGTCCCGCGCATGTCGAGCGGCAGGTCGCAATCCCTGGCCGGATCGTCGATCAGGCCCGTCACCGTCGCGACGACCTCCGCCAACCCATCCTCGCTCCGATGCAGCTCGGCCTCTGCCAGGCGGGTCCGCAAGGCCTCTTCCGTCGCCTCGTGCGCCGAGCCGAACTCGAGCGCCACGATGCCCTTGTCCGACAGGGCGATGATGAAATCGCCGAGGGAGCTGATCCCCCATGCAAAGCGAATGATCTCACGCATTGTTTTTACCTTCTTGTTTCAATGCGTTGGACCTTAGATCCGGTCTCCGGCCGCGCCTCCCCGGCTCTTGCTTTCAAATCGAAATTCATGCCGCCCGATGCTGACCGGTATCGAGCCGCCGGCAAAAAAACGGCCGGAGCAAGCTCCGGCCGTGATCGCATCGACCTGAAGTGTGAGGCATAGTGTTTCCGCAATAGAATCCCTAAGTCATTGAAATCATTTGATCGGGATTTCTGGATTCCCGGGTCAAAGTTCCGCAATCAGAGGGATAGTACTTCCGCAAATTTAGCCGCTCGCTTAGTCTAAAATACAAAAAAACCCGGCCGTTGAGGCCGGGTAGAAATCCTAACGAACCTGAATTCGGTCTAGATGCCGGGTGGAATAGCGGCTCGCTCGTAAAACGATGCACCAACCTGATTGGGCGGCCAAGCTGGCTCAACACCGCGCATTGCCAATTCCCGCTTCAGGATGGGCATATGCTTCCCGCGACTGCGGGCAAGATCATGGAGCGATGCATATCGAGCTTTGAACCCTTCGATGGATTTGCGTGGAACGGCGATATAGGGACATCGATTAATCGGGTTGATCCGGCTCTCGCTCGCGAGCAGCTGGCTCTCTACGAGCGCGCTGACAACCCTATCGGTAGTGTGAAGCAAGTCTGCAGCCTGACGCATTGTCAGATTGTCACCGTATTCACCGCGCGTAAGCCGTTTGATCTCGGCGACATCGACCAAAATGGATTGGTATCCGGTTGTTGCGGTCCATGAGCCCACCCAGCGCAGCTGGTGATCGAGTATCAGTTTTACAATCTCCATGGCCGAGCAGCAGGCACGCTTCGCCGCCGCTGCGATGGTCATCTGGGGCCCCTCAGGTTCTGTAACCCATACAGCGTTGGCGGACAGGCGCCTTATGAATTCGTCAAGCTCGCGGCGGTCATAGCGCTGATCGCCGAGTTCGAGGCGTTCATGCCCTTCCACGGGCTGGATGAAGCCATGTTCTGCCAGGAGCTTGGTGTGCACGCGCCCGGCATTGATGTAGGTCTCGGCCTGCTTCAGCGTGATTACGTTCTGGAGCAGTTCGATGATCGGCTCGCCTGTCGACAGGGGGAAGGTCACCATGTTGTCGCTGAGGTGGTCGCTGTCGGGTGGCAGCACGCCTGACGCGCGGAGCACCCTCCTGAGGCGCTTGTGATGGATTCCACTTGCGCGGGTCGCCGTGAAGACCGAGTGCAGCCGTCGTTCCTGAACAATTTGCTTGCCGAAGAGCCTGTCGTCCGGGCTGACAGGGGCCACGTCAGCGACAAAGTCGATGACAATGGCTTGAACCGGATCGTAGTTCGGATCGCCCTTCATCGCGTACAACCATTTGAAGAATTGCCCAAACCAAGCCTGAGGACCCGCGGCGCCTTGCCTGGCGCTACTGCTTGTCGACCAAAGGTCGTGCAAGAACTCTCGAATATCGGCAGGACCGCCGGCGGCAATAGCGTACCCGCGGCTGCCGGCATGTCGCCAGTCCTCTTCGCTCAGATCGCGGATGGGCGCATCGCGCCCGTTGCGGTCTACGGCACCGATCACTTCGCAGGTTCTCCAGGCAACATAGAATGGCAAGCTGTCGAGCCAGCGGGGACCGGAGCCACCATTGAGACGGCCTTCAAGATATTGCTCCAACTCCGTCGGATCGCTCTGCTTCGCTTCTTGAGCAAGTGTCGGAATATTGACGACAAGCGGTGCCATTCTCCTGGCAAAGTCATGAGTGGTCTGGTCGTTGCTGACCTCGCCGAACTCCACCAGCCGCACACGGTGTTTCAGACAAACACGGTAATGTTGAAACAGCCAATCGCTGCGGCCGCTCGGCTGCAACGGACTGGCGCCAACCCCGAGATCCTCTGCCAGGCAGCGGGGGCAGGCCATGACTCGGGCTCGTCGGAGGGAGGATCCGACGAAGGTCTGCCCGCGATAGAGATAATGGTCTTGCTCACGGACAATGGCCTGATCGAAGAGCTGCTCGACCGGAGCGCCGGAGACGGTGGCAAGCCGGCTCAACGCGGCCCGATCTCCGTCTACGATGTGCTGGTGCTGGAAACCCATATCGAGCGCGAACACGCTGAGGCTCTGGGCGCGGTGCAGAAGTGCCAGCCGTGACAGGAAGCTCGCCGGTGACTCACCGGTCCGCAGCTCGAGCGAAGGATAGAGGCCGCTCATGAGCGACCTCCTTTCTTGCGACCGCGACCACTACGGCGCGGCGGATCAATCGGCAGGACCGGCTCGATTGGCGGCTCATCAACCAGGACCTGTGAGCAATCGAGATCAGCCCAGTTCGGAGCCACGAATGGGTTCATTCACATTCTGTAGTCACTACAGAATCAAGCTGCGATGATGACGTTTGCGGTCGCAACAGGCGGGTACGATCGCAAGCAATGAGCGCGAGATCAGCGGATGAGCTTCTATTCACCTATCAACTGGGGGGCGTCCGCGTCGCCGCCTGCACGCCGAAATACGAAGCGCTCGGCGTTGCCCAACGGCCCTAAGGTCACCGCCGGAGGCTCGCAGTCGCCGCGCGGCGACTGACGGGCGCCGTCAGACGGCAACGCCCGGCTCTGGCTGGAGGAGCTGCGTGCCAATACCCCATCGTGTTGTAGCCCCCAAAAGCCCGGACATTTCTCACGGTGCTGCATGGGCCGCGATGAACTCGCGGGGTGAACGATATCCGAGCGACCTGTGCGGGTGAAGCTCGTTGTAGTGGTCGAACCATTCCGGCAGGGCGAGCATG
>JAAEQB010000011.1 GCA_024231975.1 Allobosea sp. | reverse complement strand
GAAAGAGCCCCGAACCTCGACGCTGAGCGCCGTGGCGGGATGGATTTTGCTCACCAGCGCCGTCCTCAGCGGTTGCAGCGGTTGCAGCAGCACCCCGGTCCCGGTGTTCGTGCCGCTGCGTGACGCCGTGGCCCGCCGGCCGGTGATTCTGGTGCCCGGCATCACCGGCAGCCTGCTGCGCGATCGCGAGACCCGGGAGATCATCTGGGGCACGGGTTACCGGCTGGTCAGCCCCCACGACGGCGGCTACTCGGTGGCCCGGCCGATCAGCGGCCGGCCGGCACCGGAGCTCGAGGCCTTCGCGGTCATCGAGAAGCTACGGCTGGGCACGGTCGAAAAGGACATCTACGGACCCATCGCCCGGCTGCTCGAGACCAACGGCTACCGGCGCGGTGATCTGAACGCTCCCCGGCCCGAGGACGATCTCTTCCTCTTCCCCTACGACTGGCGGCTCGACAACGAGGTCGCGGTGCGCGAGCTGCTGGAGAAGCTCGAAGGAGTGCGGCAGGCGCGCGGCGAGGACCGCCTGGCCGTGGATCTCATCTGCCAGAGCAACGGCGCGCACATCTGCCGCTACCTGGTCAAGTACGGCGACGCCCCCTTCGCGGACGCCGAGGCCGGCCGGGCGGCGCCGCCGGCGGCGATCGACGTCGTCAAGCTGGTGCTGGTCGGAACCTCCAACGGCGGCAGCCTGCGCAT
>JAAEQB010000010.1 GCA_024231975.1 Allobosea sp. | reverse complement strand
CTTCGTCGAAACCGTGGTCAACGGCGGCTCGAACACCATTCAGATCGCCGTCAACGCCGCCAACAGCAACCAGGTCGCCGGCTACAGCGAAGGCGGCGACGTCACCCTGGGCGGCGATCTCCTGGGGGCGAGCCAGCGCTTGTTCCGCATCAACGTCCACGGCGACGGCTTGCGCACCGTCGACCTGACGGCGGCGCTCGCCGCGGTGGATCTGAGCGATCTCGGCGCCATCGGCGACGCCATCCAGGCCACGATTCGGGATCTTGTGCCGCTGCGCGAATCGACGCCGGCCGCAGCCTACGAGGTGGTGGTCTCGGTCGAGGGCACGACGCGCCTGCGCATCACCTCCGGCCAGTCCGGTGCCGGCTCGAAGATCGAGATCCTCAACGCCGAGAACCTGCTGGAGAACGCCGCCGGGGCCCTGCGTCTGGGCAAGAAGAACGGCGGCACCGAGGTCTTCGGCTCGGCTCCGACACGTCCCCAAAATACCGCCGCCGACGATTTCTACTTCCTCGGCGACGACACGGTGGCCGACGCGGTCAGCGCCGTCGAGCCGGGGAGCGACGGCACCCTGCCGCTCCAGGACCAGGACTTCATCGCCGCCCTGAGCTGGCTCGACCCGGTCCGCGACGTGAGCCTGATCGCCGTTCCCGGCATCGGCTCCGAGGCGGTGGCCGACGCCGGCATGAACTACTGCCGCAACCGGCCGCTGAGCGATTGCTTCTTCATCGCTGACATGGCCCGGGACGATCGCGACCTCGAAGACGCCATCGACTTCCGCGACGCGATCAATACTCCCAACTCCTACGGCGCGGTCTACTTCCCGTGGCTCAAGATGCTCGATCCCACGGGCGGCTCTCCCGAGCCGATCGAGGTGCCGCCGTCGGGCTACGCGGCCGGCATGTACGCCCAGATCGACGCCCGGCGCGGGGTGTGGAAGGCGCCGGCCGGCACCGAGGCGGTGCTCGGCGGCACCGTCGGCCTGGTTGCGGATCTCACCGACGTCCAGCACGGCAACCTCAACAAGAGCCCGGTGAGCGTGTGTGCGATCCGCAAGTTCCCGTCGAGCGGCATCGTGCTGTGGGGAGCCCGGACGATGAGCTCCGATCCGGAGTACAAGTACATTCCGGTGCGCCGCATGGCGATTTTCTT
>JAAEQB010000009.1 GCA_024231975.1 Allobosea sp. | reverse complement strand
TCGACATGGACGCCATGACCATGGTGTTCCGCGCCGGCGATCCAGCCATGCTGAAAGGGCTGAAGGCGGGCGACAAGATCAAGTTCGACGCCGATCGGGTCAACGGTCAGATCACGGTCACCAAGCTCCAGAAGGCGAAGTGACCCTGCATCATCGGGGTGGATCGGGCCGATCCGCCCCTCTGCGCCGGGGTGGTGCTCCGGCGCTGATCCTTCTGGGCGGCCTATCCGCCGCGCTCGCCTCCGATGGCGACCTGCAACGCGTCCTGCTCGAACGCGGCTGCGTCAAGCCGCGGATCGAGACGGTGCTGAAACAAGGCTCGCTTACCGCCTACCGGGCCAATTGCCTGGGCACCTCGCACAAGGTGCTCGATGTCGTCTGCACCGAGCACGGTTGCAGCGCCGCCGCTCCAAGGCCTCCTCAGGCGGAGAGCCAGTGAAGCGAGCCAGGAGCGAGCTTCAGCCTGGTCTCGCTGCCGACCTCGAACAGCTCGCGTCCGGATTGGAACGGCATATCGACCGCCACCTCGGCGGAGCCGATCCGAGCGCCGTAGCGGACGCTCGCGCCCAGGAATTCGCGGTTGGCGATGACGCAAGGCAAGGACAGCGCGCCGCCTTGCGAGCCCGCCCGCTCGACGAGGCTGGCATGCTGCGGGCGGAAGACCAGCGCCGCGCCGTCGGGAACGGATGCCCCCTCGCCGATCGGGAATTTCGTGCCGCCGTCGATCTCGAAGCAGCGCTCAGCGCCATTGCCGACGACACGCCCCTTCAGGATGTTGGCCGTACCGAGGAAACCGGCAACGAAGAGGTTGCCCGGGCGCTCATAGAGCTCCATCGGCGTGCCGACCTGCTGGACGATGCCGTCATTCATCACGGCGATGCGGTCGCAGATCGAATTCGCCTCCTCCTGGTCGTGGGTGACGAAGATCGTGGTCAGGCCGAGCCGCTGCTGCAGGTCGCGCAATTCGCGCCGAACCTGCACCCGCATCTTGGCGTCGAGATTGGAGAGCGGCTCGTCGAGGAGCAGCACCTTGGGCTCGACCGCGACGGTGCGGGCGACCGCGACGCGCTGCTGCTGGCCGCCGGAGAGCTGCGAAGGCCGGCGCTCGGCGAGATGGGCGAGCCCGACGAGGCCGAGCGCCGCCTCGACCCGCCGCTCGATCTCGGCACGCTTCACGCCGCGCTCCTCCAGCCCGAAGGCGACGTTGCGGCGCACGCTCATATGCGGCCAGAGCGCATAGGACTGGAAGACCATGCCGACATCGCGCTTCCAGGGCGGCAGGCCAGAGATGTCCTGCCCGCCGATCGCGACACGGCCAGTGTCGGCCTGGTTGAAGCCGGCGATCAGCCTGAGCAGCGTGGTCTTGCCGCAGCCGGAGGGCCCAAGAAAGGCGAAGAACTCGCCGGGCTCGATCGCGAGATTCACGTCCTTCAGCACATGGTTGTCGCCATAGGACAGGTTGACGCCCTCGATCGCGACCGAGACGGCCGGCGTGGTCAGGGAGACGTTTGCGTTCATGTCAGTGGCCCATTCCCTTGGCCTTCTGGCTGCGTTCGACGATGAGGTGCGAGAGGAAGGTGCAGGCGGCGACGAGCACGACCGCGACGACGCCGAGCGCCGCGCCCGGCCCGCGCCCGGCGGCCGACTGCATGAAGACGTAGAGCCCATAGGCCAGCGGTGCGTCGGAATTGGACTGCACGAGCATCAGCGTCGCCGAGAGCTCGACCGCAGCGGTCGCGAAGGAGGTGACGAAGCCGGCGAGGATGCCGCCCGTCATCAGCGGCACGACGATGCGGCGCACCGTGCGGGCCTTGGTGGCGCCAAGGTTCTCGGCCGCCTCCTCCAGCGAGACCGAGATCTGCTGGAGCGCGGCATGGCAGGCCCGCAATGCATAAGGCAGACGCCGGATCGCCAGCGCCATGACGATGGTGATCCAGAGCGCCGCGAGCGGCGTCCCGTCCGGCAGGGTGATGCCGTAGAAGGTCCGTAGGTACCCGATGCCGAGCACGACGCCGGGGATGGCGAGCGCAGCCGTCGCCATCCAGTCGAGCCATTCGCGGCCGACGAGCTTGGTGCGCAGCACGAGATAGGCGATCGCGACGCCGAGCACGATGTCGATGCCGCCGGCGAGCGTGGCGTAGATCAGCGTGTTCTTGATGTAGAGAGAGCTCTCGCCGAAGACGCGCGCATAGTGGGCGACCGTGAAGCCGTCGGGCAGCGGCGAGAACGACCACACCGTCGCGAAGGAGAGCAGCAGCAGCGCCAGGTGCGGCGCCAGCACCAGCGCCAGGATCAGGATGACGACGCCGTAGCCGAGCACCGCCTCATGCGGGCGCATCACTCGCCGGGCGAGCCCGCCGCCGCCGCGCTGGGTCGTGGCGTAGTCGCGGCCCTTCAGCGCCAGCGCCGAGAGCCACATCGCCAGCACCGAGGCGATGATCAGGACGACCGAGATGACATAGCCCATCGGGTCGGCGATGCCGATCGAGGTCACCCGCAAATAGGCCTGCGGCGCCAGCATGTCCTTGACGTTGAGCAGCAGCGGCGTCGCGAGATCGTCGAAGACCTTGACGAAGACCAGCGAGGCCCCGGCGAGATAGCCCGGCAGCGCCAGCGGGAAGACGATGCGCCGGAACAGGCGAAAGCCGGAGGAGCCGAGGTTCTGCGCGGCTTCCTCCATGGCGCTGTCGATATTGCGCAGCGCCGCCGAGAGATTGATCAGGATGAACGGGAAATAGTGGACCGACTGGACGAAGATGACGCCGTTCAGCCCCTCCATGAAGTCGATCTTGAAATCGAACCAGTCGTCGAGCAGCAGGTTGATCGAGCCGTTGCGGCCGAAGAAGAGCTGCATCGCCACGGCGCCGACGAAGGGCGGCATGATCAGCGGCAGGAAGCCGAGCGTCTGCACGATCGCCGCGCCGCGGAAGGCGAAACGCGTGGTGAGATAGGCGAGCGGCAGGGCGAGCACCGAGGCCCAGACCACCGACATCGCAGAGACATAGAACGAGTTCCACAACGAGCGCATGAACAGCTCGGTGCGGACGAAATCGTAGAAATTGACCAGTGTGAAGGTCGAGGAGCCCTTCTCGGTGAAGGCGACATAGATCACCGTCGCCACCGGCAGCACCAGGAAGACGAGCAGGAAGGCCGCGATGGCGAGCGCCAGCGCGATCTGGCCGGGCGTGGCGGAGAAGGCGTGAGCGCGGGGTGGGGTCGTGGGGACGGCGGTCATGATGAGCCTTGCGAAAGGGCGTCATGCCCGGGCTTGACCCGGGCATCTCCGGACGAGTGGCGCAGCTTCAACAGAGCCATATCCGGCATGAGATTCCCGGGTCGGCGCATACGCGCCGCCCGAGAATGACGCCGATCACTTCGCCGCCTTCAGCGCCTCCTCGGCCTTGGCCTTCGCCTTGGCGTAGTTGTCGCGGGCGAAGCTCGCCCATTGCGCCTCGACCTCGGCCTGGCGCGCGCCCTTCTCCTTGGCGCCGGTGAAGGCGCCGCGCAGCTCGGGGCTCGCGGCTTGCGCCTCGGTCACCGGCAGCGCGGCGATCAGATTGCGCGCCTCGTCGGCGAGCGCCTTGGCCTGGGCGTTGGGCTTCTTGGCCAGCGCCGCATCGACCTCGTGCAGCGTCTTGGTGACGCCCTTCAGCGCGTCGAGCTGGAAGGAGATCAACTGGTCGAACAGCGTATCGACGACCGCCGTACGCGCCTCCGACTTGTCGACGTCGAAGCCGATCATCTTCTGGAAGCGCGGATCGGTGAAGGGGTTGGGATAGTCGGCGCCGGCCTTGGCATAGACGGCCGGATTGACCGGCAGGCGACGGATGCCCGGCTCGAGCAGGACCTCCTGCCCGGCCGGCGAGAGAATGAACTCGATGAAGGCCTCGGCCGCCGCCTTGTTCGGCGGATTGGCGATGATGCCGACATTGGCCGGCACGACCGTGGTCACGGTCGGGTAGACGAACTTGACCGGGAAGCCCGAGGCCTGAGCCGAGAAGGCGAAGAAGTCGATGACGATGCCGACGCCGACCTGGCCGGAATTGACGGCCTCCGGCACGCCGAAGGAGCGCTCGGTGATCGAATGGAAATTGCCGGACATCTCCTTCAGGGTGCGCCAGCCTTTCTCCCAGCCCTCGCCCTGCAGGATGGTTTCGACCGTCAGATGCGTCGTGCCCGACCGTGCGGGCGAAGCGATCGAGACGTGGCCGTAGAAGGCCGGCTTGGCGAGGTCCTGCCAGTCCTTCGGCTCGGGCAGCTTGTTGGCCTTGGCGTAGCGCTCGTTCCACATGATGCCGTAGCCGGAGGCGGCGAAGCCGAAATAGAAGCCGGCCGGGTCGTTGATCGGATAGGAGCCGATCTTCTCGGGAATGCCGGTCGCCTTCGGCTTGTAGGCGGAGAGCAGCTGCTTACCCTTCAGCACCTCGAAGGCGTCGGGCGCCGAGGCCCAGAACAGGTCGACCTGGTTGTTGGCCTTGGTCTCCTCGACATATTTCACGCCGGCATTGGTGTTGCGGTTCTGGACTTCGAGCGAGACGCCGGGCACCGCCTTCTCGAAGGCTTTCTTGATCGGGTCGGTGACGTCCTTCGAGAACGAGGTCACCACCGTGACCTTGCCCGACGGCGCTTGTGCGTGAACGGCCGAGGCCGCCAGGGCGAGTCCCAGCGCCGAGACGAGCGCGATCCTGCGAGTAAACATTCCGTCCTCCCTTTGGTCGTTCTTCATCCGCTGGCGTCGAGGCCGGCGGTGGGCAAAGCCGGGAATCCGGATTGCCGTCGTCGCAAAACTGTCACAAAAGGCGCAGGCATGTCATCCCGCTCTTTACCGCGGGCTGGATCAAGCTGGTGAGAGGCCGTTCCGATGCTGGGCTGGTTCCAGAAACTGCTGCCGAAGGAAGACAAGTTCTTCGTGCTGTTCGAGGCGCACGCCGTCACGCTCGTCGCCGGAGCCAGAGCGCTGGACGGGCTGCTGTCCGGCTCCATGACGATCGAGACCGGTTGCGCCGAGATCTTCAAGCAGGAAGACTTGGCCGACGACATCGCCGGCCAGGTCATGCTCGAAACTGGCAGGACCTTCATCACTCCCTTCGACCGCGGCGACATCGAGGAACTGATCGGCTCGATGGACGACGCCATCGACCAGATGAAGAAGACTGCCAAGGCGATCACGCTCTACGAGGTCGAGCGCTTCGAGCCTGCAATGGCCGAGCTTGGCGCCGTCATCGTGCAGGCTTCGGAGCGCGTCGCGCTCCTCCTGCCGATGCTGCGCGACATCAAGAAGCACGCGGTCGGCATCGGCGCGCTCGCCAAGGAGATCGGTGCGATCGAGGAGCGCTCCGACCAGCTCTACGACCAAGGCCTGAAGGAGCTGTTCAAGACCCATCGCGGCACCGACGCCATGAGGTTCATCGTCGGCGCCGAGATCTACGACCACTTGGAAAAAGTGGTCGACCGCTTCGAGGACGTCGCCAAGCGCGTCAGCCGCATCGTCCTCGAACATCTCTGAAAGGCGCACCGCGCCGTGGACGTCGCCAGCCTCGCCCCCGCCCTCCTCTTCCTGATCGCCGTCGCGCTGCTGTTCGACTTCCTGAACGGCCTGCACGACGCCGCCAACTCGATCGCGACCATCGTCTCGACCAGAGTGCTCGCACCGCAATGGGCGGTATTCTGGGCCGCCTTCTTCAACTTCATCGCCTTCCTGTTCTTTGGCCTGCACGTCGCCCAGACGGTCGGCTCCGGCATCATCCAGGCGACGATCGTTGACGACCGGGTGATCTTCGGCGCGCTCACGGGCGCGATCGTCTGGAACGTCGTCACCTGGATCGCCGGCATCCCGTCGAGTTCGTCGCATGCGCTGATCGGCGGGCTGGTCGGGGCCGGCCTGTCGAAGGTCGGCCTCTCCTCGATCGTCTGGTGGGGGCTCGGCAAGACCTTCCTCGCGATCTTCATGTCCCCGGCGATCGGCTTCGCGCTGGCGCTGCTGCTGGTGCTGATCGTCTCCTGGACCTTCCTGAAGGTCGCGCCGATCAAGGTCGATTCGACCTTCCGCCTGCTGCAATTCGTCTCGGCCTCGCTCTATTCGCTGGGGCACGGTGCCAATGACGCGCAGAAGACGATGGGCATCATCGCGGTGCTGCTGTTCTCGCATGGCATGATGGGCGACACCTTCTCGGTGCCGTTCTGGGTGGTGATCTCCTGCCAGGCGGCGATGGCGCTCGGCACGCTCTGCGGCGGCTGGCGCATCGTCCACACCATGGGCTCGAAGATCACCCGGCTCTCGCCGCAGCAGGGCTTCTGTGCCGAGACCGGCGGCGCCATCACCCTGTTCATGGCGACCTATCTCGGCGTCCCCGTCTCGACCACGCATACGATCACCGGCGCGATCATCGGCGTCGGCGCGGCAAGACGTGTCACGGCGGTGCGCTGGGGCGTGGCGCGCGGCATCGTCTTCGCCTGGATCGTCACCATGCCGGCGGCCGGCCTGATCTCGGCGCTGGCTTATTTTCTCTCGGGCTTGTTCCTGACCGGCCGCTGAGCCGGTCCTACCTCAGCCGAGCAACGGCAGCACGTAAGTCGGGCTTCGCCCGGCGCGGGCAAAGAGCGCAAGACAGCTCGCCCGGTCCATCACCGCATCGTCCCAGCCGATCTCGCCGCGATGGATGCCGCCGGCGATGAAGACGCTGTCGATACCGGCGCCTTGCGCACCGGCGATGTCGTGCTCCAGCGAATCACCGATCGCGACCACCCTACTACGGTCGAGCCCGAGCTTCGTCAGACAGGTGCGATAGATCCGCGGCTGCGGCTTGCCGTGATAGCGCACCGCGCCGCCGAGCTGCTCATAGGCGCGCGCGACGAGGCCTGGCGCTTCCTGCAAGCCGCCGGAGGGGCTGGCGCGGTGCAGGTCCGGATTGGCACAGACCAGCGGCAGCCGGCGCTCGCTGGCCGCTTCGAGCAAGGTCATCCAGCCGGTGACCGACTGCCGCGGCGGGTCCATCGTCATCAGCAGGATGAAATCGGCGGCCTCGACATCGTCGACGAGATCGAGCCCGAGCCCCTCGGCCAGATGCGCTTCCCCCTCACGCGCCAGCAGCAGGCAGCGGCGGCCGAGCGCCTGGTGGAACGGCTCGTCGCGTGCCGCCAATGCATCGCGGGCATCGTCCCCCGCCGAGATGACCTCGTCATAGAGCTCCCGGGCAAAGCCGAATTTCGCCAGTTGCTGGACGTTTTCGACTCCGCTGCGTCCGGAATTCGAGAGGATGATCACGCGCTTGCCCACCCGGCGCAGCATCTCCAGCGCAGCCACTGCATCTGAATAAGGCCGGACGCCGTCATGCAGCACGCCCCATTGGTCGAGCAGGAAGCCGTCATAGCGCGGCATCAGCGCCGCCAGATCGTCCGGAAAGGTTGTGCGAGGAGGATTCTGCATCGTCTGGGTTGGTGCGATGGCCAACCGTCGCGGTGGACAAGGCCACTATAGTCGTAAGACGAGGCGCCTCGCCCGGCTGGAATGTGACAGTTTTATGTCACATACTCTAGCCGGCTTACAACAATGATCGCCCGGGAGAGACGCCGCACATGACCAAGATGCTGACTTGCCTGACCGCCACAACCTCGCTGCTCTTTAGCCTCGGGCTGGCCGGCGCGGCGCAGGCGCAGGACGCCTGTCCCAATCGCGGCCAGCTCGACACGATGTATTGCGACGCCAACAAGGACCTCGTCGCCGACGTGCCGACCGAAGCCTCGAAGCAGAAGGACCCGTCGGCACTGGTCTGGGCCTATACGCCGGTCGAAGATCCGGCCGTCTACGCCAACATCTTCAAGCCGCTGACCGACCATCTCGCCGCCTGCACCGGCAAGCGCATCGTCTATTACCCCGTGCAGTCGAACTCGGCCGAGATCGAGGCGATGCGCTCGGGCCGCCTGCATTTCGCGGGTTTCTCGACCGGCCCGACCGGTTTCGCCGTCAACCTCGCCGGCGCGATCCCGTTCGCCGCCAAGGGTTCGGCCGCGGGCGTCCGTGGCTACAATCTCGTCGCCGTCGTCAAGGCCTCCAGCCCCTATCAGAAGCTGTCGGACCTCAAGGACAAGAAGGTCGCCCACACCTCGCCCTCGTCCAACTCAGGCAACCTTGCCCCGCGCGTGCTTTTCCCCGAATTCGGGCTCGAGGCCGACAAGGACTACAGGCCGCTGATGTCGGGCGGCCATGACAAGTCGCTGCTCGGCGTCGTCTCCGGCGACTACGACATGGCGGCGGTGGCCGGCGACGTCTACGAGCGCATGATCGTGCGCGGCACGATCAAGAAGGAGGACACCCGCGAGATCTATCGCAGCGCGATCTTCCCGACCTCGTCCTTCGCCTATGCGCATGACCTGAAGCCCGAGCTCGCCAAGAAGCTGACCGACTGCTTCTTCTCCTTCCGCTTCACCCCGGAAATGACCAAGGAATTCAACGGCGACGACCGCTTCCTGCCGATCACCTACCAGAAGGACTGGGCGATCGTGCGTGACGTCGCCGAAAAGTCCGGCACGCCCTACAACAAGTCGGCCTACGACACCGAGGCCAAGCGCGAGGCGGACGAACTCGCCAAGAAGAAGGCGCAGCCAGCGCCTGCCAAGCCCTGATCGAAGGCCCAACGCAGCCCATGAGCGCCCTCCCCGTCGCAGAGGCGCCCGGCCATGGCCGGGCGCTCGTCATCCGCAACCTCGTCAAGGAGTATCGCAAGGGCCAGCCGGTCCTGCGCGACATCTCGCTCAGCGTCTCCGAGCCCGGCATCGTCGCGATCATCGGCCCCTCCGGCACCGGCAAGTCGACGCTGATCCGCTGCATCAACCGGCTGGTCGACCCGACCTCCGGCTCGATCATGCTTGGCGGCACCGATCTGGCGAAGCTGCAGGGCGAGGCGCTGCGTTCTGCGCGGCGGCGGCTCGGCATGGTCTTCCAGGAATACAACCTGGTCGAGCGGCTGACGGTGATCGAGAACGTGCTCTGCGGCCGGCTCGGCTATGTCCCGGTCTGGCGCGCCTGGACGCGGCGCTTCCCGGAGGAGGACATCGCCCGCGCCTTCGCGCTGCTGGAATCGGTCGGCCTCGGCGACTTCGCCACCCGCCGCGCCGACCAGCTCTCCGGCGGCCAGCGCCAGCGCGTCGGCATCGCCCGCGCGGTGATGCAGGAGCCGGACCTGATCCTCGCCGACGAGCCGACCTCCTCGCTCGATCCCAAGACCTCGGTCGAGATCATGGAGCTGCTCGCCAAGGTCGGGCGCGAGCGCAATATCCCGGTGCTGGTCAACATCCACAACGTGGCGCTGGCCCGCCGCTATGCATTGCGGATGATCGGCATGTCCAAGGGCCTCGTCATCTATGACGGGCCGCCGGCCGGGCTGCAGGACAGCCATCTCGCCGAGATCTATGGCGGCGAAGGCTGGATGGAATGAGCGTCCCTCCCGTGACTGCCGGCGGCAGCCTGCGCGCCCGCGCCTTTCCGCCGAACTGGCCGCTGCGCCTCGGCGCGGTGCTGTTCGTCGCCTATGTGATCTATGCGGCGGGCATCGTCGACATCCGCTGGGAGCGCTTCGTCCAGGGCCTCGGCAATGGCGCGCGCTTCCTCGGCCGCATGTTCCCGCCGAACCTGGCGCACGACAAGATGCAGCTGCTCGCACAGGGCATGCTGGAATCGCTGCAGATCGCCATCATCGCGACCGGCGCCGGCGTGCTGCTCGCCTTGCCGATCGGCCTCTGTGCCGCCCGCAACCTAATGCCCCTACCGGTGACGATCCTGGCGCGTGGGTTGATCGCGCTCTGCCGGACCTTCCACCCGGTCATCGTCGCCATCCTCTTCGTCAAGGCGGTCGGCTTCGGCGCGCTCGCCGGCATCCTGGCGCTGATCGTCGCGACCATCGGCTTCATCGCCAAGCTGATCGCCGAGGCGATCGAAGAGATGTCGATGAAGCCGATCGAGGCGCTGCGCGCCGCCGGCTCGCCCTTCCTCTCGGTCGTCACCATGGGCGTGGTGCCGCAGGTGCTGCCGCGCTTCATCGGCTTTGCCGCCTATCAGCTCGATTCGAACCTGCGCAACTCCGCCCTGGTCGGCCTCGTCGGCGGCGGCGGCATCGGCGCGACGCTGTTCACCGCCTTCCAGCGCTTCGACTACGACTTCGTGCTGACCATCATCATCGCGATCATCCTGGCGGTGATGGCCGGCGAGATCCTCTCCGCCTTCATGCGCCGGGTCTATCAGGACGAGGCGCCGAGCGGCGAAGTGAAGATCGGCGCCAACGGCCCGGTCTGGCATCGCTTCACCGCGGCCGAACGCGGCATGCGCCTCGCCTTCTGGGCCGTAGCGGCGCTGGCGCTGGGCTGGTCGGTCCAGACCATCGAGGTGATCCCGGAATTCCTCTATGACGCTCCGGCGCAGACGGTCGACCTGTTCGCGCGGATGTGGCCGATCGACTGGGCCTATTTCCCCAAGACCGTGCAGCAGGCGCTGATCGAGACGCTGCACACCGCGACGCTCGGCACGGTTCTGGCGATCCTCATGGCAACGCCGGTGGCGCTGATGTGCGCCCGCAACATCTCGTCCTCGATCTGGGTCAACACGCTCGGGCGCTTCATCCTGGTCGCGACCCGCTCGGTACACACGCTGGTCTGGGCGCTGCTCTTCGTCGCGGTGTTCGGCCCCGGCGCGCTCGCCGGCGTGATGGCGGTGGCGGTGCATTCGATCGGCTTCACCGGCAAGTTCCTGGCCGAGGCGATCGAGGAGGCCAAGCCCGGCCCGATCGAGGCGCTGCGGGCGGCCGGCGCGCCCTGGCGTTCGGTGCTGCTCAAGGGCTTCTGGCCGCAGGTGAAGCCGGCTTTCCTCGCCGTCAGCCTGTTCCGCTGGGACATCAATGTGCGCGAGAGCGCGGTGCTCGGCCTGGTCGGCGCCGGCGGCCTCGGCGTCGCCCTGCAGGCGGCGATGGACAATCTCTACTGGGACCAGGTCGGGCTCGTGCTCGTCGTGATCTTCGCGGTGGTGGTCGTTACCGAGGTCGTCACCGCGACGCTGCGCGCCAAGGTGATCTGACACGGCGGCGCTTCTGCTCGGCGGAGCGGGCCTGAATCGGTCCGATCTCGCTCGTGGCGATGCGGGCCTAGAGCAGCTCCGCAATTCCCCGAATCCCGGAACTGCTCTAGGTCTTTGTTTTATCGCATCTTCCTCACGCGAACCGGTATCCGCTTCGTTCAAAAATGCTCTAGCTCGCCGCTCGCTCCAAGGCGATAGCATCACCGCCGAAGGCCCGTGTGGCGCGCGCCGCAGCGACAAGCAATGGCCGCTTCATCTGGGCGATGAAGGCCTCGTCGATGCGCATCCGCGGCCCCGCGAGCGTGATCGCGCCGACCAGCGCTGCCCCTGGGCCGAACACGGGCGCCGAGAGGCCCGCCGTATCCGGGTCGCGATCACCGAGCGAGACATAGTGGCAGGTCCGCCGGATCGTCTCGTAGGGCTCTCCGGCTTCCCCGGAGAAAGCCGCCAGGACCCGGCCGCCCGAGCCCACATGGAGCGGCAGCACGTCGCCCTCGCGCACGTGGTAGCGAATCGGGTGCTTGGACTCGATACGGTAGAGGCAGGTCCTCAGAGTCCCCGCAGGGGCATAGAAGGCGACGCTCTCGCCGCTCTCTTCGGCAAGATCACGCATGATCGGCAGGAGGATGTCGGCCGCCGCGACCGAGCGCTGATAGATCGCCCCGAGCCTGAATGCTCCCGACCCGATCCGGTAGAGCCCGTCGGGCAGGCGCTCGAGCAGATGGCCGCGGATCAGCGAGCCCGCCAGGCGCATGATGGTGCTCTTGTAGAGGCCGGTCCTGGCCGCGATCTCGGCCAGCGACAGCGTCCTGTCCTGCGGGGTGAAGGCATTGAGGATGGCGATGGCGCGATCTAGCGCCGCGACCCCGTCCGACGATGCCGGCAGAGCCCCCGTTCCGTCCTGTTTCGTCCTGCCCGCCACACCGACCGCCCTCGCCTCGCCAGATCGATATCGGATCAGGCCGGCCTCGTCCAGATCGTTCTGTTAGACAGAATGATATTCTGATTGACAGAACATTACAGCACTGGCAAAAGCGCGCTCGGTCAGGCCGCATGATGAGAACGAGCGATCAGCTCGCCGGCCCGATCCTTGAAGATGCCGTTAGCGCGGCATCGAACCATGGAGGGAACCGATGCTGACTCGTCGTCATGTCCTGTTGGGTTCGCTTGCCGCAGGCACCGCCGCGCACACGCAGTGGCCGATCGGCCCGGCGCTCGCACAGAGCCCCATCCAGCTCCAGCTATTCGTGCCGGCGGCGCCCGGCGGCGGTTGGGACCAGACCGCCCGCACGATGGAGCAGGTGCTCCGGACGGAGAAGCTGATCACCGGCGCCCAGATCACCAATGTCGGCGGCGCCGGCGGCACGGTCGGCCTGCCGCAGTTCACCAATCAGTGGAAGGGCCGCCCCAACGCCCTGATGGTCTCCGGCATGGTCATGGTCGGCGCCATCATCGCCAACAGGGCGCCGGTGAAGCTCTCCCAGACCACGCCGATCGCAAGGCTGACCGGCGAGTTCCTCGCCCTCGTCGTGCCGGCAGCCTCGCCCTTCAAGACGGCCAAGGATTTCGTCGAGGCGCTCAAGGCCGATCCGGCCAAGGTCCCGGTCTGCGGCGGCTCGGCCGGCGGCTCCGACCACATCCTGCTCGGACTGATGGCAAAGTCGGTCGGCGTCGCGCCAGCCAAGCTCTCCTATGTCCCCTATGCCGGTGGCGGCCAGGCGGTGGCGGCGCTGCTGGGCAACCAGGTCGCGGCCGGCATTTCGGGCTATGGCGAGTTCTCGGAGCAGGTGAAGGCCGGCAAGCTGCGCCTCCTCGCCATCTCCTCCGACAAGCGCCAGCCCGGCATCGAGGCGCCGACGCTGAAGGAGCAGGGCATCGAGGTCGAGCTCTTCAACTGGCGCGGAGTCTTCGCCCCGCCGAATGTCAGCGCCGACCAGCGGGCGACGATGATCACGCTGATCGAGACAATGGCCGGCAGCCCGGCCTGGCTCGACGAAGTCAGGAAACGCGACTGGACGCCGATCCTGCTGACCGGCGACGCCTATGCCGGCTTCCTGCAGGAGGAGACGGCGCGGATCGAGACGATCCTCAGGGATCTCGGCCTGGCCGCCTGATCACCGGGTCTCACTCCCGACAATCCCATTCAAGGACATCCGTGATGACTGACGCTCATTCGCGGCAGCACCCCCGCGCGCGCCTTGCTCCGGCAGAAGCCCTGATCGGGCTCGGGCTGCTGCTCTTCTCCGGCCTCACCCTCTGGCAGACGCTCACGATCCCGGTCTCGCCGATGTATGCCCAGGTCGGCCCACGGGTCTTCCCCTACATCACCAGCGCGGGCCTTGCTGTCTTCGCCGTCCTGCTCCTGGGTCAGGCCGCCCGCGGCGGCTGGCAGCAGGCCGAGGAGAAGGAGGTCGAACTCGACTGGAAGGCTGCTGCCTTCGTCGCCGCCGGGCTCGTCGCCAATGTCGCGCTGATCGGCCCGCTCGGTTTCTCGGCCGCATCGACGGCGATGTTCGTGCTTGTCGCCCATGGCTTCGGTAGCCGCAGGCCGCTGCGCGATGCGCTGATCGGGCTCGTTCTCGCGCTCGCCGCCTATTTCGGCTTCGCCAAGGCGCTCGGCGTCAACATCGGCGCCGGCCTGATCGAGAGCCTGTTGGGAGGCTGAGATCATGGACACGCTCGCCCAGCTTGCAAACGGCTTCTCGGTCGCCTTCTCGCCGAACAACCTGCTCTGGTGCCTGGTCGGCACCACGCTCGGCACCGCCATCGGCGTGCTGCCGGGCCTGGGGCCTGCGCTCACCATCGCGCTGCTGCTGCCCATCACCTTCCAGGTCGCGCCCGAAGCGGCCTTCATCCTCTTCGCCGGCATCTATTACGGCGCAATGTATGGCGGCTCGACCACCTCGATCCTGCTGAATACGCCGGGTGAGAGCGCGACGATCGTCACCGCCCTCGAAGGCAACAAGATGGCCCGCTCGGGCCGGGCCGGCGCCGCGCTCGCGACCTCGGCGATCGGCTCCTTCGTCGCCGGCACGATTGGCACCATGGGCGTCACCTTCCTGGCGCCGATCGTCGTCAGCCTGGCCCTGCTGTTCGGTCCGGCCGAATACTTCTCGCTGATGGTGCTCGCCTTCGTCACGGTCTCGGCCGTGCTCGGCTCCTCCGCCGTCCGCGGCCTCGCCAGCCTGTTCCTCGGTTTCTATCTCGGCATGATCGGCATCGATCTGCAGACCGGGCAGCCGCGCTTCACCTTCGGCCTGACCGAACTGCTCGACGGCACCAATGTCATCGTCGTCGCGGTCGGCCTGTTCGCGGTCGGCGAGACACTCTACGTCGCCGCCCGGCGCCATGCCGGCAAGGACGAGATCGTTCCCCTGCGCGGCTCACTCTACATGACCCGTGAGGAGTGGGCGCGCTCGTGGAAGCCCTGGCTGCGCGGCACGGCGATCGGTTTCCCGATCGGCGCCATGCCGGCCGGCGGAGCCGAGATCCCGACCTTCCTGTCCTATGTCCTCGAGAAGCGGTTGGCGAAGAAGCCGGAGGAGTTCGGCACGGTCGGCGCGATCGAAGGCGTCGCCGGCCCCGAGGCCGCCAACAACGCCTCCGCCGCCGGCGTCCTCGTGCCGATGCTGACGCTCGGCCTGCCGACCTCCGCGACCGCCGCGATCATGCTCTCGGCCTTCCAGAGCTACGGCATCCAGCCCGGGCCGCTGTTGCTCGACACCCAGCCCGCGCTGGTCTGGGGCCTGATCGCCAGCCTCTATGTCGCCAACGTCCTGCTCGTCGTCCTCAACCTGCCGCTGGTCGGGCTCTGGGTCCGGATCCTGAAGATCCCGGCGCCGCAGCTCTATGCCGGCATCCTGGTGTTCGCGACGGTCGGCACCTACGGCATCTCGCAATCGCCGATCGACCTCATCCTGCTCTACGTCCTCGGCGGTGTCGGTTTCCTGATGCGCCGCTTCGACTTCCCGACCGCCCCGGTCGTGATCGGGATGATCCTCGGACCAATGGCCGAGACCGAGTTCCGCCGGGCGATGACGATCTCGAACGGCGACTGGACGGTGCTGTTCACCCATCCGCTCTCGGCCGTGCTGCTGGCGCTCGCCTTCGCCGCGCTGTTCGGTCCGCGGCTCTACCAGCTGATCCGCGCCTGGCGCGGACCGCGCCCCGAGCATGTCCCCGGCGATGCCTGAGAAGCGAGACACAAGATGACCCAACTCCTTCAAGGCCTGCGTATCCTCGACCTGACCAATGTGCTGGCCGGCCCCTATTGCGGCTATCAGCTCGCTCTGCTCGGGGCTGACGTGATCAAGGTCGAGGCGCCCAATGGCGGCGACCTCGCCCGTCAGCTCGGCGCTTCACCCGAGCTCAACAAGGCGGCGATGGGCACTTCCTTTCTGGCCCAGAACGCCGGCAAGCGCTCCGTCGTGGTCGACCTCAAGAGCGAGGACGGCCGGGCGCAGTTCCGCGATCTCGTCGCCACAGCCGACGCCCTCGTCGAAAACTTCCGGCCGGGCGTGATGGAGCGCCTCGGACTCGGCTATGAGAGCCTGCGGGCGATCCGCCCGGACCTGGTCTATTGCGCGATCTCCGGCTTCGGCCAGACCGGGCCGATGCGGGACAATCCCGCCTATGACCAGATCATCCAGGGCCTCTCCGGGGTGATGAGCATCACCGGCACGCCGGAGACCGCGCCCCTGCGGGTCGGCTATCCCGTCTGCGACACGCTGGGCGGCCTGTTCGGCGCCTTCGCCGTCGTCTCGGCGCTGCTGCGCCGCGCCAACACCGGCGAAGGCGCTTTCCTCGACGTCTCCATGCTCGAATGCACGCTCAGCGCGCTCGGCTGGCCGGTGTCGAACTATCTGACGGCCGGCGTCGAGCCCCGCGCCATGGGCAACGAGAACATGACGGCGGCGCCCTCCGGCGCCTTCGAGACTGGCGACGGGCTGCTCAACATCGCCGCCAACAAGCAGGAGCAGTTCGTCACGCTCTGTGGCGTCATCGGGCAGCCCGATCTCGCGAGCGACCCACGCTTCAGCGAACGCGAGGCCCGCAAGCACCATCGCGGCGAGCTGAAAGTCCTGATCGAGGCGGCGCTGGCAGCGGCACCGGCCGCGGATTGGGAGGACCGCCTCAACCGGGCCGGCGTGCCGGCAGGGCGCGTGCTGACCATTCCTCAGGTCCTCCAGGAACCGCAGGTGACCTCCCGCAACATGACCACCCGCTTCGAGACCGGCGCCGGAACCGGGCCGCTGACCGTGATCCGCGGCGGTTTCCTCGTCGATGGCGAGGCGCCGCGGCCGATGCAGCCGCCGCCCAAACTCGGCGAGCACAGCGAAGAGATCCTGACGGCAGCACGCCAACAGCGCGGCACGAGGAGGCAGGCATGAGCGAGGGCACGCGCAAGGAAGGCCGCGAACGCGGCGAGGAATGGTGGTCGACCGGGATCATCGAGATGCGGCCCGGCCTGATCCGGTTGCGCGGCTACCCGATCGAGGACCTGATCGGCCGGGTCAGCTTCCCCGCGATGATCTGGCTGATGCTGCGCGGCGAACTGCCGAGCGAGGCGCAGGCCGAGCTGCTCGGCGCGGCGCTGGGGGCTGCGGTCGATCACGGGCCGCAGGCGCCCTCGATCGCGATCGCTCGCATGGCCGCCACCTGCGGCGTCGGCATCAACAGCGCCATGGCTTCGGCCATCAACGTGCTCGGTGACGTGCATGGCGGCGCCGGCGAGCAGGCGGTGGGCTTCTTTGGTGAGATCGCGGCAGCGATGGACAGAGGAGAATCGCTGGAGAGCGCCGTCGAGGAGCGCGTCACCCGCTTCCTCGCCGAGAGCGGCTATGTGCCGGGCCTCGGCCACCGCTTCCACCCGCTCGATCCGCGCGCGCCGCGACTGCTGGCGTTGGTGCGCGAAGCGGCCCACCAGGGGACAGTGGGAGGCCGCTTCGCGGATATCGCCGAGGCGGTCGAGGCCGCCGTCGCGCGCGCCAAGGGCAAGCGCATCCCGCTCAACATCGATGGCGCCACCGCCGTGATCTATGGCGAGCTCGGCTTCCCGCCGCCGCTGACGCGCGGCCTGTTCGTTCTCTCACGCTCGGTCGGGATCCTCGCCCATGCCTGGGAGCAGTCGCAGCAGCCGGACCGCAACAAGGGCCCGCTGCCGCGCGAATGGCTCTGGGCCTATCGCGGCGCTCCGGAACGACGGCTGCCCGAAGCGCAAGCCGCGCAGCCATCGCCTTCAGACCAATAACCAGCATCCGTCTCGGGGGAGACCATCATGACGCAGCTTTCTCGCCGCTCGCTCCTGCGCGCTTCGCTCGGAGCATCCGCCGCTTCGCTCGGCCTTTGCCGACTGTCCGACCCGGCCCTCGCGCAAGCCTATCCGTCAGCCAATATCAGGATGGTCGTCCCATATGCCGCCGGTGGCACCACCGATTTCGTCGGACGCCTCATCGCCGAGGCGATGAGCGAACAGACGAACGGCCATCGCTTCTTCGTCGAGAACAAGACGGGCGCGGCCGGCGGCATCGGCATGAAGGACGTCGCGGGCGCCAAGCCCGACGGCTACACGGTGCTGCTCGGCGATTCGACCATGGCGGTGACGCCGACTCTGACGCCGGCGGCCGGGATCGATCCCTTGAAGATGTTCAGCCCGGTTTGCCTGATCGCGACCTTCCCTTCGGTCCTCGTCGTGCATCCGAGCGTGCCGGCCAAGACCGTCGCCGAGCTGATCGCCTATGCCAAACAGAACCCCGGCAAGCTGAATTTCGGCTCGGGCGGCAACGGCACCGTTCCGCATCTCCAGGGCGAGCAGCTCCGGCTGAAGACCGGCACCACCCTGCAGCACGTGCCTTATCGCGGCGCAGCCGCCGCGCTCCAGGACGTCGTCGCCGGGCAGATCCAGATGCTGTTCACCGCAGCGCCGACCGCGCTCTCCTTCATCGAGGGCGGGCAGCTCAGGCTGATCGCGACCAGCGGCGCCGAGCGGCTGCCGATCGCGGCGCAGGTGCCGACCCTGGTCGAGGCCGGCGTCAGGGACTTCGTCTCCTCGCAATGGTTCGGCCTGCTCGCCCCGGCCGGAACGCCGGAGCCGGTCGTCACCCGCCTCAACCAGCTCGCCGTCCAGGCGACGCGTAATCCAGGCGTCGCCAAGCGGATCACCGAGCAGGGCGGCTTCCTGCAACCGGGCTCGCCGGATGATTTCAGCAGGTTCATCGCGAGCGAGCTCAAGAGCTGGGGCGAGATCGTTCGTGCGGCGCAGGTGCAGTAGCGCCTCGACGAGCCGCCACCTTGCATGGGAGTTCATCGATGAGCTGGTTCGCACCGCCGCAGCCGATCGAGACACAGGTCCACGCCAGCCTGCCCGAAACGTTCCGAGGGCGTCGTGCCAGCGCCTGGGGCAACGCAAACAAGGGCGGGCAGGCGATCGACTCCTTCATTGAAGGGCCATGCCTCGCTCCCGACGGCACGCTCTATCTCGTCGACATCCCGTTCGGACGGATCTTCGCGATCGCCCCGTCGGGGCAATGGCGTTTGGTCGTCGCCTATGACGGCTGGCCGAACGGGATGAAGGTCGCTCCGGACGGCCGGCTGATCGTCGCCGATTATCGCCGTGGCCTGCTCTCGATCGATCCCCAGAGCGGTGCGATCGAGACCATCCTCGGCGCGGTCAACAGCGAGGGCTTCAAGGGGCTGAACGACCTTCAGCTCCTGCCCGACGGTTCGATCCTGTTCACCGACCAGGGCCAGACCGGCATGCAGGATCCGAGCGGCCGGTTCTATCGATTGTGGTCCGATGGACGTCTCGACCGGATCATCGCCAATGCGCCGAGCCCGAACGGCGTCGCCGTCTCACGGGAAGGAACCCACGCCTTCCTGGCACTGACCCGCGCAGCCCAGATCTGGCGGGTGCCGCTCGATCCCGGCGCTCAGGCCGGCAAGACCCAGGTCTTCGCCCAGTTGCCCGGCGGCCTGTCCGGCCCGGACGGGCTGGTGGTGGATGGCCATGGCCGCCTGGTCGTCTGCGATCCCGGGCATGGCTGCGCCTGGGTGCTCTCGCCGCTCGGCATGCCGCTGTATCGCGTCATGTCCTGTGCTGGCCGGACTGTGACGAATGCGGTGCTTCTGCCGGACGGCGAGACCCTGCTCCTGACCGAATCCGAGACCGGGCAGATTCTGCGGGCGCGCCTTCCGCACCAATAGCGGCCGCCTTCAGCCGCTCATGTCCCGCCGTTCGCAACGGCGGCATAATGACGGCGTAAGGCTTCGGCGAGTTCGCCCGCCAGCTGCCGCGTCCCGGCATCGAGCCGCGTTTCGGCGGCCGTCTGCCTCGCCGCGGCGCGAATGCTTTCGGCTCCCGCCGTCGTCGATGCCCCGCGCCGATGCAGGATGCGGCCGCCGACCATGGTCATGAGGACGTCGCGGCCGCTGGCCCGCGCCAGCATGGCTTCGAGCATCGGCATCTGCGGATCGAGATAGGCGCCTTCCGAGCCGGCCAGATCGATCGCGACCAGATCGGCCTTGAAGCCGTCGCGGATGCGCCCGGTGTCCGCGAGGAAGGCGGCATCCGCTCCCCATTCCGTCGCGGCGGCGATGGAGGTGCGCAGTTGATCGCCGGCGGGAGCCGTCGCGCTGCGCCCGAGAAGGCGCCCGAGCCTCAGTTCCGACAGATAATCCTCGTTGTCGTCGAGCGCGCAATTATCGGTACCGAGGCCGAAGCGAATCCCGGCCTCCATCAGCGCGGCGACGGGCGGAGCGCCGTTGCCGAGGCGCATATTGGAACCGGGATTGATGACGATCCGTAGGCCAAGCCGCGCCGCCTCGGCGATGTCGCGCGCGCTCGCATGCACGACATGCGCGGCGCTCGCACGGGTCTCGAAGACGCCAAGGCGTTCGAGCCGTGCAAGCACGCCTTCGGGATAGAGGGCGCGCGCGCAGGCGGCCTGCGCCGGCGATTCCAGCAAATGGAAATGCAGGCCGAGCCCATGCTTCCGCGCATCGGCCGCGAGTGCCCGCCAGGCTTCGTCGCTCACCCATTGCGGCCCGGCCGGCCCATAGGCGAAGGCGAGCCGCGGATGCCCGGCATAGTCGGCGCGAAGCCGCGCCATCAGGTCGATCGTCCCGGCCAGCGGCAGATAGCCGGGCTTGCCCGCCGCAATGAGGGCCCGCACATCCGGCGGCAGAGAGGCGAGGAACGCCGGCTCGTCCGCCGGCGGGTAGACCAGGCCGCCGCTGTCGGCATAGCCGACGCAGATCGTCGCGCGCAGGCCGGCCTCGTCATAGGCCCGGATCGAAGCCCGCAGCTCTGCCTCATAGTCGCCCGAGCCATAGGAATAGTTGGCGTGCAGCGTCGCCGTCACGCCGTTCTCGATCATCTGCAGCGCCGCGAGCCGGGTCAGGGCATAGACATCCGGCACGCCGCGCCCGCGCCGGCGGGCGATCCAGGGCTCCAGGCTGTCATCGGGGAAGCCGAGCTGGACCTGGCTGAGGCCCCGCCCGTGCTGATGCGCGTTGACGAAGCCTGGCATCAGGCAGGCATGGCCGAGCGAGAGCGTCTCGGCTTCGGGATGGGCAGCGCGGATCTGCGCCGCGGTCCCGCAGGCGACGACGAGGCCGTCTCGCACGGCCACCGCCCCGCCCGCAATCGCGGGCGAGGCGGCATCGCGCAGGACATGGTCCGCTTCGAGGACGAGCATGCTCAGAACAGCTTCTGCGGTAGCCACAGCGCCATCTGCGGCCACGCCACCAGCAGCCCGGTGAAGGCCAGCATCAGCAGCACGAAAGGCAGCGATCCGTAGATCACGTCCATGATCGAGCCGTGGTTGCGCACGCCCTGAACGACATAGAGGTTCATCCCGATCGGCGGGGTGATCAGCCCGATCTCCATCATCAGCACCAGGAAGATGCCGAACCAGACCGGGTCGATGCCGAGATGGACGACCAGCGGAAAGACCACCGGCAGGGTCGCGATCATCATGGACAGGGTTTCCATGAAGCAGCCGAGGATCAGGTAGAAGATCACCAGCACCAGGATGATCTCGAGCTGGGTCGCGCCGAACTTCGAGACGAAGCCGGTCAGCGCCTGCGGAATGCCGAGCACGCCGATCACGAAGTTGAGGAAATGCGCGCCGACCATGATCAGCAGGATCATCGCCGAGATGCGCACCGTCGCGATCATGCTCTCGTGCAGCAGCGAGAGCGAGAAGCCCTTGCGCGCCATCGCCACGCCAATCGCGCCGACGACGCCGACCGCGGCCGATTCCGTCGGCGTCGCCCAGCCCAGATAGATCGAGCCCATCACGATCACGAAGATCACGAAGGGTGGGAAGATGTCGAGCAGGCTCCTGATCTTCTCCGCCGTGGACCGCGCCGGCAGGGTCGGCCCGGCCACGCTGGGCTTCAGGATCGCCATCAGCACGATCAGCGCCATGAACAACGCGGTCAGCAGCAGGCCCGGCACGATGCCCGCCGCGAAGAGCTGGCCGATCGAGGTGTTCGTCATCGACCCGTAGATAATCATGTTGATCGAGGGCGGGATCAGGATGCCGAGCGTCGCGCCGGCGGCGATCGAGCCGGTGGTCATGCGATCGTCGTACTGGCGCTCGCGCAGCAGCGGCAGCGCCACCGTGCCGATCGTCGCGGCGGTCGCGACCGAGGAGCCCGAGACCGCCGCGAAGACCGCGCTCGCACCGATATTGGTGTGCAGCAGCCCGCCCGGCAGGCGCCGCAGCCAGTCCGAGAGGCAGCGATAGAGCCCGTCGGCGACGCCGGAGCGCACCAGAATCTCGCCGAGGAAGACGAAGAGCGGGATGGCGGTCAGGATGAAATCATTCTGTCCGCTCCACATCTGGTTGCCGAAGCCCATCAGGGTCGGCAACCCCAGGAAGCCCCAGGCCCCGATGAAGGCCGTGAGGAAGAGCGCGACCGCCACGGGCAGCCCGATCATCATCAGGCCGAGCATCATCACGAAGCCGATGGCGGCGCCGGTCACACCGATCATTTGCCGGTCACCTTCATCTCGAGGGAGGACACCGTTTCTTCTTCGATGATCTCGTCCAGCGTCTTGACCCCGTAGAAGCGGTTGAGGCGGCTGTGCCCCTGCCCGATCAGCCAGCTCGCATGCAGCGCGACGGCGGTCGCGGTGATCGCGAAGAACAGCAGACCGACGAACCAGAGCAGCTGCGGCTGCCAGAGCGGCGTCATCAATGGCGTGCCGGAGAGCGCCTGGAACTCGATGCTCTCGCTCAGCGCGGCATAGGAACGCCAGGCCATGAAGCAGGCCATCAGCGCGATGCACCAGGCCGAGACCAGGTTGAGGATCGCCTGCGGCCCCCGGCCGACACGCTCGATCAGGATCTCGACGCGCGTGTGGGCCCGCTCCAGCAGGGCGTAGGAGAAACCGAAGGCGGCGAGGACCGCCAGCACATAGCCGCCGAATTCGTCGCCGCCCTGCAGCGACACGTTCACGAAGCGCCGTAGCAGGATTTCGGCGGTGACGAGCAGAGCGAGCCCGAGAAGAAGATAGCCTGCGAGCAGGGCCAGCCATCGGGCGGCGGGCAGCAGGGCGCGAGCGACCGGGTTTTCCGAAGTCATGGACCAATCCCTTGGAAAAAGGGCCGCCCCATCGGACGGCCCTGTCGATTACTGGATGGTCAGACCTGCTGCCGCGCCCGCCGTCTCGTTCCACTTGGCGGCGCAGCCGGCATCGACGGCATTGCAGGTCTTCTTCCAGATCGGGAGCACGACCTTCTCCGCGACGTCCTTGATCGCCTGGCGGTCGGCGGGGCTGATATCGACCAGCTTCATCGTGAACTTCTTATGGGCCTTGCAACTGGCCTGGCCGGTGCTGCAGGCGGTCGCATCGTCATTGGCGCTGATCGCGAGATCCCAGAGCTGATCCTCGAGCGCCTTGAACTGGACCATCAGCTTCGCCTGCTGCTCGGGCGAGAACTTCTTCCAGGTGTCGAGATTGATGAAGTGGCCCTGCACCGAGCCGGACACCGAGAGCGGCAGGAGATGCGTCGTCACCTCCGGCCAGTTACCGGTGTTGCCCGAGGTCGGCGACGTCACCCCGCAGGAGGCGACGCCGCGCTGCAGCGCCGGATAGACCTCGGAGAACTGCAGCGTGACCGGCGTCGCGCCGAAATGCTCCAGCATCGCCGACATGGACGGGGTGAAGGAGCGGACCTTCAGCCCCTTCAGGTCCTTCAGGCTCTTGATATCGTGGTTGCAGTAGAAGACCTGCGGGCCGAACGGCCACAGCGCCAGGACCTTGGCGTTGAAGCGCTTCTGCAGGCGCTCGTCGAAGGCCGCGCGATAGGCATCGACCACCTTGCGCTGGCCCGCCATGTCGGTGGCGACGCCGATCAGGTCGACGCCCTCGAAGAAGGGGTCGTCGCGCGAGGCCATGCCGATCTGCACGGACATCACGTCGAAGGAGCCGCCGCGCAGCATCCGCAGCGCATCCGGCGCCTTCACGCCGACCACGTCCATCGGGTTGTAGTTCATCGCGATCGGAACGCCCGATTTGGCGCCAAGCGCGTCGAAGAAGGCCCGCTCGATGTCGACCTGCTTGACGTTCTGCGAAAAATTGCCGGCCACGCGTAGCGGCGTCTGCGCCGAAGCCGGCGAGAGACCGACTGCCAGGCCGGCTGCGAGAGCCGCGCTCGCGATGATGCTTCTCATGATGCCTTCCCCTTTTGCATTATGAATACAGTTTACGCAGAGCCTGCCGAAAATCTCCTCATTGCCGACAGGTCCGTCTCCCGGGCGAAATCCCTCCCGATCTGCGCGAGCGAAAAAGCGCCGCGCAGCTCCGATAACTCGATATTTCGATCAGGTTATCGCGAAAAATCGGCGGCACAACCGAAAAATGAAACCGAGATACGGCTTGCCAAGCGCGCCGAACCCGCTGCATAAAAATCGCCCAGCTTACATTCGAAAGCTGGGCGCGATCTGAGCAACAGGCAATTTTTGCATGCAATATGACAAAAAACCGATTCTGATCGGGATGCTCACTCCCTCGTCGAATACGGTGCTGGAGCCCTATACGGCGGCGCTCGCCGCGCCCCTCTTCCCGTGGGTCAGCGTCCATTTCAGCCGCTTCCGGGTGACCAAGATCGCGCTGGACGAAGCCTCGAACAGCCAGTTCACGCTGGAGCCGATCCTGCAGGCGGCGGAACTGCTCGCCGATGCCCGCCCCGATGTCATCGCCTGGAACGGCACCTCGGCGAGCTGGCTCGGCTTCGACAGCGACGAGAAACTCTGCGCCGCGATCACCGAGCGGACCGGCGTTCCCGCGACCAGCGCGATTCTCGGGCTCAATCGCCTGCTCGGGACGCTGGGCGTGCGGCGCCTCGGGCTGGTGACGCCCTATACCCCGGACGTCCAGCGCAAGATCATCGCCAACTATGCCGCGGCCGGCATCGAGACCGTCGCCGAACGGCACAGCGGCCGCTCGGACAATTTCTCCTTCGCGGAGGTTTCGGAAGCCGACATCGCCAGGATGTGCCGCGAGGTCGCCGCCGCGCGCGCCGACGCCATCGCCATCGTCTGCACCAATATGCGCGGGCCCCTGATCGCGCCGGAGCTGGAACAGGAACTCGGCATCCCGATCCTCGATTCCGTCGCCTTCACGCTCTGGGGCTGCCTCGACGCGACCGGCGTGGATATGCTTCCCTTGCGCAAATTCGGCCGGATGTTCGCCTGCCGACCCGCTCCTTTGTCCGCGTCAGCATGAGGCAGGCCGTGCAGGCATTCTCGGCATTTCCGAAAGAGGAGGACGTGCCGAGCATGGCCCCCCCGACCCTGCACGACCGCCTGATCGTGCGGTTGCGGGCGATCTTCCTCAACGGTGAGCTTCCGGAAGGCAGCCGCATCCCCGAAGTCGCGCTCAGCGAACGCTTCGGCGTGTCCCGGACGCCGCTGCGCGAGGCGCTCAAGGTCATGGCCGCCGAAGGCTTCGTGATCCTGCGCCCGAACCGGGGCGCGGTGGTCGCGCCGATCGACCCGACCGAGATCGCCCCGCTCGTCGAGTTCAAGGGGGCGCTGGAGCGCCTGATCGGCCTGCTCGTTCCGGCTCGCGCCAGCAATGCGGACATCGCCGAACTCGAAGGGCTGCACCGGGATCTCGGCGAGGCCCTGATCCGGCAGGACCATGCCGACTATACCCGCCTCAACTACGCCTTCCATCAGCGCTTGGCCCAGGCGACGCGAAACCCGGTGCTCGTGCAGAACTACGAGGCGGTGCAGCAGAAGATCTGGCGCTACCGCTTCACCATCAACGAGCTCTCCGAGCGGCTGGCCGCCTCCTATGCCGAGCATGAGGGCATCATGGTCGCTCTGCGCGCCCGCACCCGGCTCGATCTGGCCGAGCGCCTCGAAGAGCACAACCGCCTGACCGGCGAGGCGATGGCGCAGGCACTCGCCACCAGCGGCAGGTTCGGCCCATCCACCAAGAGCCGGAAGCGGAACCGATCGGCATGACCCAGTTCAACACGATCATCCGCGGCGGGCGCATTTCGACCGCGTCGGACACCTTCCATTGCGACATCGGCATCAAGGACGGCCGCATCGTCGCGCTCGGCGAGCAGCTCGGCAGCGCCGCCAATGTCATCGATGCCGCCGGCAAATGGGTCTTGCCTGGCGGGATCGACAGCCATGTGCACGTCTCGCAGCCCTCCGGCGACGGCATCGTCATGGCCGACGACTTCGAGAGCGCGACCCGCTCGGCGGCGCTTGGCGGCAACACCACCATCCTGCCCTTCTGCACGCAGGAGAGCGGCGTTCCCCTGCGCGAGAGCGTCAAGGCCTATCACGCCAAGGCCGAAGGCGCCTGCTACACGGATGTCGCCTTCCACCTGATCATTTCCGAGCCGACCGAGAGCGTGCTCGGCCAGGAGCTGCCGGCGCTCGTGCGCGACGGCTATACCTCCTTCAAGGTCTTCATGACCTATGAGGGCCTGGCGCTGAGCGACTTCCAGATGCTCGAGGTGATGGCGGTGGCGCGCGATACCCGTGCTCTCGTCATGGTCCATGCCGAGAATTACGACGTCATCCGCTACCTGACCGACCGGCTCGAACGGGCCGGCAGCACGGCGCCGCGCTTCCATGCCACCTCGCGCCCCATCATCGCCGAGCGAGAGGCGACCTACCGGGCCATCTCGCTGGCGGAGCTGTCGGATGTGCCGCTGATGGTGGTGCACGTCTCCAATCGCGAGGCGATGGAAGAGATCCGGCGCGCCCAGCAGAAGGGTCTCAAGATCTTCGCCGAGACCTGCCCGCAATATCTGACGCTGACCGCCGATGATCTCGACGGCCTCAACATGGAGGGCGCCAAATATGTCTGCTCGCCCCCGCCGCGTGACGCGCAGAGCCAGCAGGCCTGCTGGGAAGGCCTGCAGCAGGGCGTGTTCTCGGTCTTCTCCTCGGATCATTGCCCATTCCGCTACGACGACCCGCAAGGCAAGCTCGTGCCGAAGGGCCGGACCAGCTTCCGCTGGGTGCCGAATGGCATTCCGGGCGTCGGCGCGCGCCTGCCGATCCTGTTCTCGGAAGGGGTGATCAAGCGGCGGATCGACATCAATCGCTTCGTCGCGCTGACAGCGACGAACCATGCGAAGATGTACGGACTCTCCCCGCGCAAGGGGACGATCGCGGTGGGAGCCGACGCCGACATCGCGATCTGGGACCCGCAGATCGAGCAGACGCTGACGCATGCGATTGTGAACGACGGCTCCGACTACACGCCCTATGAAGGCATGAGGATCACCGGCTGGCCGGTGACGACGCTGGTACGCGGGCAGATCGTGGCGCATGACGGCCGGATCAAAGCCCGCAAGGGCCATGGCACCTATCTCAGGCGCGATTTCAGCCAGCTTGCCTGAGGCAGACGACCCTCGTTTTGGCTGAGCGCCTTCGCCGCCGGCCTCCCCTGCCCCGAATCTCGGCGCCGTCGCGGCCGAGGTCGATGCGCCGCGCCCCGAGAGGTTTGCGCTCGGGCGCCTGTCCGTGCACGAATTGGCTTACGCGCCAGGCGCGGTCGACGACATGTTTTCGGAGTGGCCCGTGAGAAATCCTTACGAGGTTCTCGGCGTAGCCGCGGCGGCCTCTGCCGCCGAGATCCAAAGCGCCTATCGCAAGCTGGCGAAGAAGCTGCATCCGGATCTCAATCCCGGCGACAAGGCGGCGGAGGAGAAGTTCAAGGAGGTGGCCGGCGCCTACGACCTGCTCAGCGATGCCGACAAGCGCAAGCGCTTCGACGCCGGCGAGATCGATGCCTCCGGCGCCGAGCGGCCGCAGCACCATTACTACCGGGATTTCGCATCGTCGGATCAGGGCAACCCCTATGCCGACGCATCCGGCTTCGCCGATTTCATGGACGAGGACGATGCCCTCGCCGAATATTTGCGGCGCAGCCAGAGGGCACGGGCGAACCGGCGCGGGCAGGATCTGCACTATCATCTGGCGGTCGACTTCGCCGATTCAATCGCCGGCGCGACCAAGCGCCTGACCCTGCCGGATGGCAGCACGATCGACGTGACGATCCCGCCGGGCCTCGTCGACGGTCAGACGCTCAGACTGAAGGGCAAGGGCGCGCCCGGAACGGGCACGGGCGGCCCGGGCGATGCGCTGATCGAGATCGAGGTCAGGCCCGACCGGCGCTTTACCCGCGAGGGCGACGACATCACGCTCGAATTGCCGGTCTCCCTGACCGAGGCGGTGCTTGGCGGGCAGGTACGGGTGCCGACGCCGACGGGCGACGTCACCATGTCGGTGCCGAAGGGATCGAACACAGGCACGAAGCTGCGCCTGCGTGGCAAGGGTGCGCCACGGCGTGGCGGCGGCCAGGGCGACCAGTTCGTCGTCCTCAAGGTGGTGCTGCCGAAGTCGCCTGATCCCGAGCTCGAAGCCTTCATATCGGGCTGGAAGGACAAGGATTACGATCCGCGCGAGGGGAGAGCGTCATGAGAATGACCAAGCAGGAGTTCCTGGCCTCGTCCGGACTGCAGGTGCAGGTGCTGGAGTTCTGGCTGGAGCAGCGCTGGCTGATTCCGCAGGAGACGGAAGGCGAGTTGCATTTCCATGACATCGACATCGCGCGCGCCCATCTCATCCGCGGGCTCAAGGACGATATCGGCGCCAATGACGAGGGGATCGACGTGATCCTGCATCTCATGGACCAGGTCCATGGGCTGCGGCGCGCGCTCACCGAGTTGCGCGAGCAGATCGGCGGAGGTCGAAGCTAGATCCCTCGTTCTAGGCACGGCCTCGGAGGCATGTCTCACAGGAGGACGCCATGACGGAACCCTTCCCCGGCCAGGGCCGGATCGAGATCGACATGCTCGTGCTGCGCGCCCTCGTCCGCAAGCTGGTGGAGAAAGGCGTGCTGTCGTCCGACGACGTCAAGGCGCTGCTGTTCGAGGCGGCCAAGCAGATGAACGAGGTCGGCAGCGAGCAGACCGACCAGGCCGCCCGCAGCATGGTCGCCCAGGACCTGGCGCCGGCCTTCCTGGGCCGGACATGAAGCCCGATCTGCAACGGCAAGACGCGGAAGACGGACGAGGAGGAACTGGAACTGACATGAGCGCCGGCCGTTAGGCTCCTGCCCGCCAAAAGCGGGAGCCGTCTCACCGCCGTAATGTCCACCCCCGACAGATCTCAGCCTAGGAGGACGTCAACATGAACGCCAAGGTCAGTGAAGGCATGGAAGTCATCGGCGCCGACGGCGTCCATGTCGGGACGGTCGATCGTATCGAGGGCGAGCGCATCAAGCTCACGAAGAGCGACGCCTACGGCCAGCACAAGGGACATCATCACTTCATCGAGCTCGGCTTCGTCGCTGGCGTCGAAGGCGACAAGGTCCGGCTGTCCGCCAATGCCGACATCGCCGTGACGCTGGAAGAGGAAGCCTCGGGCAAGCCGGTCGATCTCTGACCATCCCGGCCGCAGCGCCTGCCGGCTGCGGCCGCTCCGTTAGGCTCCAGATCGGTTGGCCCGATACAGCTCTGTGACCTCCCGGCTTCAGGCGCGAAAGCTCTCCCCCGTTCCGGGGGAGAGCGGCGCCATGCCCTGTCCCACCCCAGACCTGCGCCCCGTAACCCCTCTGCCAACGGAGAGGGCGGCGTGTTTCCGACACTCTTCCAACCGGCGCCGCATCGCGCCATCATCGGCATGACGGTCCGGGTGGCCGACGGAATTTCGAGCGAAGGCTACCAGGCAGGAGCGTCAATGGATTCAGGCGTGCCATCCGTCAGCTCGCAGCCGGTCGTGGCGGCGCTGACGCGCTCCGCGATCTTCCTCGTCGCGACGATCAATCCCGGCAGCGCAGCCGAAACGGCCGTGCGCGGCCTGTGCGCCGATCTGTCGTCGCTGCTGCGGGCCGTCGGCTTCCGCGATCTCCAGGGCAATCTCTCCTGCGTGATGGCCATCGGCTCGCAGGCCTGGGACCGCCTTTTCGACGGGCCCCGGCCGAAGGAGCTGCATCCCTTCCAGGAGATTCGCGGCGTGCATCACGCCGTCTCGACGCCGGGCGACCTCCTGTTCCACATCCGCGCAAGCAAGCGGATGGACCTGTGCTTCGAGCTGGCGCGACAGATCATGATCCGGCTCGACGGTGCCATCACCGTCGTCGACGAGGTCCACGGCTTCAACTATTTCGACGACCGCGACCTGATCGGCTTCGTCGACGGCACCGAGAACCCGGCGGGTCCGGATGCGGTCAAGGCCGCCATCATCGGCGACGAGGACGCCGCCTTCGCCGGCGGCAGCTATGTCATCGTCCAGAAATACCTTCACAACCTCGCAGCCTGGGACAAGGTGCCGGTCGAGGAGCAGGAGAACATCGTCGGCCGCCAAAAGCTCTCCGACATCGAGCAGCCGGACGCGATCAAGAAGCCCTATGCCCACAATGTCCTGACCAGCATCACCGAGGATGGCGAGCCGGTCGACATCCTCAGGGACAACATGCCCTTCGGCAAAGTCGGAACGGCCGAGTTCGGCACCTATTTCATCGGCTACTCCCGCACGCCGCGCCGGATCGAGCGCATGCTGGAGAACATGTTCATCGGCTCGCCGCCGGGCACCTATGACCGGCTGCTCGACTTCAGCCGCGCGGTCACAGGCTCGCTGTTCTTCGTGCCGACGGCCACGTTCCTCGACGCGGTGGTGGCGGAGACCCCCGCGACGGAGCCCGGCGAAGCCGCCGCCGCTGCGCCCGAACCGGCGCCACCCCCATCCCGATCCCCCGGCGACGGCTCGCTCGGCATCGGCTCCCTGAAGGAAGAGGCAGGCCATGAATAATCTGCACCGGGAACTCGCCCCCATATCCGACGCCGCCTGGGCGCAGATCGAGGAAGAGGCGTCGCGTACCCTGAAGCGCTATCTGGCAGCGCGCCGGGTCGTCGATGTCGACGGACCGAAGGGAACGGGCTTCGCCGCTGTCGGCACGGGGCATACACGGCCGATCACGGCGCCAGCCGAGGGCGTCCGCTCCCTGCTGCGCGAGGCGCAGCCGCTGGTCGAATTGCGCGTTCCCTTCACGCTGACGCGGCAGGCGATCGACGATGTCGAGCGCGGCTCGGACGATTCCGATTGGCAGCCGCTGAAAGACGCCGCCAAGACGCTCGCCTTCGCCGAGGACCGCGCGGTCTTCGAGGGCTATGCCGCGGCCGGGATCGGCGGCCTCCGCGCCGGCAGCAGCAACGCCGCTGTGCCGCTGCCGGAGGATCTCGACGATTATCCGGAGGCCATCGCCAAGGCGCTCAACGACCTCAAGCTCGCCGGCTGCAACGGCCCCTATGCGCTGGTGCTGGGAGGCGATGCCTATCTGGCGGCGAGCGGCGGCAATGAGGAAGGCTATCCGATCTTCCACCATATCGAGCGCATCATCGATGGCGGGGTGATCTGGGCGCCGGCGATCGAGGGAGGCTTCGTGCTCACCACCCGCGGCGGCGATTTCGAGCTCGACATCGGCCAGGACATCTCGATCGGCTATCTCAGCCACAGCGCCACGACGGTCGAGCTCTATTTGCAGGAAAGCTTCACCTTCCGGATGCTGACCTCCGAGGCGGCCGTTGCGCTGGCACCGCTGGGCAAGTAGCGGCGGTGATGCCTCCTTGGCTTCATGGCAGATGAAGAACATCCGCTCCTGAGACTGACCAAGCGATCACTGGAGAGACGATCACATCCCCCCGCGCGACTAGATTACCAGACTGGAAGCGGGCGGTAACGACGTTCGGAAACGACATCGCCCACGAACCGTGCGCCGGCCGTGGCTTCCTCCCGCAGCCGCTCGATATCAATCGTCGGGAACTCCCCGTCGGAATAAAGCACCTTGCCGGCGACGATCGTCGACTTGACCTCGGCCCGCGAGGCGTAGCGCAGCAGCTCGCTTGAGAGATGCTGCGAGGACATCATGTGCGGCCCGCTGCCGTCGAGCACGACGAGATCGGCCGCCTTGCCGGGCTCCAGCGAACCGATGAGATCGTCGCATCTCAGTACGGACGCGGCCTCGATGGTCGCCATATCGATGATCTCTCCGGCAGAGAGGAACTCTGCGTCATAGCTCGACACCCCCCATTTGGCGCCATGGATCAGCCAGGCGGCCCGCATGTTCACGAAGATGTCGTTGGCCTGGTTGTCGCAGCCGAGCGCGACTCGGATGCCGGCGGCCCTGAAGCGCGGCAGGTTCGGAATGGCGTTGAGATTGGCGACGCACTCCACCGGCGAGTGAGCGAGGCCCGCCCCACCGCGCGCCAGGAGCTCGACCTCCTTCTCGCTCGCCAGCACGGCATGGACCGCGACGAGATGCTCGTCGATGACGCCGAGATCGGCGAGCCGCTCGATCGGGCGGCGGCCGAACACCGAGAGGCAGAATTCGACCTCCTCACGATCCCTGCCGATATGGACTTGCATGGTCGCATCGTGCCGACGCGCCAGCTCGGCACCGCCCTTGAAGTAGACCTCCGAGAAATTCAGAAGCGCCGAGACGTTGACGGCGCCCCGGATGAGCCCATCGCCACGCGCCGGATGCCGCTGCAGGAACGCTTCGGTTGCGAGGAGCTCCTTCTCGGCCTGCCCCTCCCGCGCCTTGTACCAGGAGCGATCGGTGATCTGGCTGTAGAGCGCCGCGTGGTGGAAATCCTGGTCCGCTGCTCCACGCGCCATCACGCAGCGGATCCCGGTCTCCTCGATCGCCTGGACGATCGCCGGCTCATGCGCCGGGTTCAAGGTGCCTTCGCACATCGTCGTGATGCCCGAGCGCAGCAGCTGGGCAGCGATGAGCCTGACGGTCGTGGCCGCGTGCTCCGGGTTCAACGAGCGTTGGGCGGGACTGTAGATGCGCGGGATCATCGGCAGCTCGCCGCTGGTCAGCGAGCGGACGAAGCATTGAGTGCAATGCGTATGGGCGTCGATAAAGCCCGGCATGATGATGGAGTGGGCGTCACCGAGGACCTGGTCGCAGCGGAAGCGCGACGCGATCTCCGCGCGCGGGCCGACGGCCAGGATCCGGCCGGCCCGGGAGACCGCCATGCCGTCGTCGATGACGGTCCGGTCCTTGTCCATGGTAACGATGCGACCGCGCACCGCGAGGTCAACGCTCTCTAGCTCCACTGTCTCAGCCCTCTCGACACTAGACGATAAACGGTTCACCCGGCCGCAAGGTCTCGTAGGTCTGCGCGACCGTTTCCATGTGAGACATCACCGCCTGCCAGGCGGCATGCGCATCGCGCCGGGCGATCGCGTCCATGATCTCGCGATGCTGCTCGCTGAAGAACGCCCGGCGCTCGGGCCGGAGCACGGCGCGGCGCATCGCCCCCCAGATGATCTTCTTGCGGGCTTGATTGACGGTCTCGAAGAGCTCCGCCGCGAGCGGATTGCCGCAAGCCTGGGCGATCGCCCGGTGGAAGGCTTCGTCGAAGACCTCGTAGTCGTCCATGTTCCTTGCGGCCGCACAGCGCCGGCAAGTCGCCTGGATCTCGGCGATCTGCGAGGAAGTGGCGTTCAAGGCCGCCATCGAGGCGAGTGACGGCTCGAGCATCCGGCGAGCATCGTAGATGTGCCGCGGGCTGCAGAAGGCCGCGACGTCGGCCACCACCTGCTCGGCTTCGCTACGGCGCCCGCGGAAGGTGCCGCGCCCGACATGCCGCCAAAGCGAGCCTTTCGCCTCGAGCCGCTCCAGGGCCTGTCTTATGGCGTGCCGGCTCACCTGAAAGCGCTCGGCGAGCTCCCGTTCCGTCGGCAGTCTCGCCTCCGTCCGCTCCGCCGCCTCTCCCATCATCGTCTCGATGCCCTCTTCCAGAGCCGATCTAATCTCGTTTGTAATGCGCTGGCGAGTCATAATTGCAACCAATGATTTGCTTTGGTTGAAACCAAATGCTCAAGCCCTGCTCACGAAGTCAAGATTTTTCAGCACGATTCAGAGTTGACAGCAGCCAAGACAGATATTCAAGTAAGCGCCAACAATCTGGATGCGAGCCAAATCGCAACCAAAAATGCAACCAATCCAACGGGGAACGGAGGTTGTCATCATGGCGAACCGGACAATGCTCAGCCTGAGCATGGCGCTGATCGGATTGATCGCGCCGCAGGTCGCATCCGCCGATTCGATCACGGTCGCCAATAACGGCGGCGCCGCCGGGGCCGGCTATCGCGAGGCCTATTACAAGCCCTTCACCGCGAAGACCGGGCACACGATCATCGACGATCAGTTCAGCCAGGAGCTCGCGAAGATCCGCTCGCAGGTCGAGACGGGCAATCTCGTCTGGGACGTCGTCAGCGTTACGGCAATCAACGAAGCCACGGCCTGCGACGAGGGCCTGCTCGAACGGATCGACTGGTCTAAGCATCTCGATCCGAAGGATTTCGCCGATGTCGGCGGCTTCGGCCAATGCGGCCTGCCGAACAATTTCGTCTCCGGTGGCCTCGTCTACGATTCAAAGCGCTATGACGGCGGCGAAACACCGAAGAGCTGGGCCGATTTCTGGGATGTGAAGAAGTTTCCCGGCAAGCGTGGCCTGCTCTATCGCGCCGAGCAGACGCTCGAAGTCGCGCTCATGGCCGACGGCGTGCCTCCGGCTGAAGTCATGAAGGTCCTCTCGGCTCCCGACGGCGTCGACCGCGCCTTCAAGAAGCTCGCCGAGCTCAAGCCGCACATCAAATGGTGGAAGAGCGGCGATGAATCCATGCAGGCCATCCTCACCGGCGAGGTCGTCATGACCTTCGCCTGGAACGGCCGGGTCGGCATGGCGAACCGCGCCAATAACCGGCAGCTCAAGATCGAATTCGGCGCCGGGCACGTTTCCGGCAGCCAGATGATCGCGGTGATGAAGGGCACCAAGAAGAAGGACATCGCGATCGACTTCATCAAGCTCGCATCGTCGCCGGAGCCGCAGGCGAACTTCGCGCGCGCCATCGACTATGCACCGGTAAATGCCAAGGCCTACGCCTTCCTGACCGAGGCGGAGCGCGCGACGCTACCGGCCGGACACATGAAGCTGGCCTCACTGCAGAGCGGGCCGGTCTATCTCGATTTCTGGCTCAACAACGGCGACGCGCTGCTTCAGCGCTTCATCACCTTCGCCGCGCAATAGCACTCGCAAGTCCAGGGAGGCTACCGATGCGGCCGGTTCATGCTGCGATCGCGACTGCGATCATCCTCACCTTCGTACAGCAACAAGCGCTCGGCGCCGAAACGCTGACGATCGTCACCCAGGGCGGCCAGCCGGGCGACGTCCAGAAGAAAACGGTCTTCGAGCCCTTCACGGCCGAAACCGGAATCCAGATCAGGGTCGACACGTTCAATCAGGAGCTGGCGCGCCTGCGCACGCAGGTCGAGACGGGCAACCTCGTCTGGGACGCGGTGAGCCTCAACCCGATCAACGAGGTCGCCGGCTGCGAGGAAGGCCTGCTCGAAAAGATCGACTGGTCGAAACACGCCAGGCCCGAGGCCTTCGAAGCCGTGGGTGGCTTCGGGGAATGCGGGGCGCCCTATCTCGCCTCCCCCGGCGCCCTGGTCATCGACTCGGAGAAACTGAAGGGCGACGCAGCTCCGAAGAGCTGGGCCGACTTCTGGAACGTCGCAAAATTCCCCGGCAAGCGCTCCCTGATGTACCAGCCGGACCAGACGCTTGAGATCGCGCTCATGGCGGATGGCGTGCCGCCCTCGGAGGTCATCAAGGTCCTCACGGCGCCGGGCGGCGTCGACCGCGCTTTCAGGAAGCTCGCCGAGCTCAAGCCGCACATCAAATGGTGGAAGAGCGGCGACGAATCCATGCAGCTGCTGCTCACCGGCGAAGTCTCTATGGGCTATGGCTGGCTCGGCCGCGTCAACGCTGCCAACAGCTCCAACAACCGCAAGCTGCGCATCGTCTGGGACGCCGGCTACACCAACGCCCTGATCTTCCTGGGGGTGATGAAGGGCTCGCCGCGCAAGGAGGAGGCGATCCGCCTGATCGCCTACCAGCTCTCCGCGCCCGTGCAGGCCCGGCACATGGAGGCGCTCGGCAATCCTCCGGCGAATGCTGACGCGAACCCGCTCCTCAGCGAGGCGCGTCGCGCCAGCCTTCCGGATCCGAAATCGCGCAACGGCATGATGCAGGCCGGCCAGCAATACATCAATTTCTGGCTCGATAACGGCGACGCCATCCGTCAACGCTTCGCGACCTTCGTCGCGCAATGACTGTCATGGCATCCGCTTCACCCCGATCGGTATCCGTCGCGGTCGAGCACCCGGGCCTCGCGGCTCAGGTGAGTGCTTCCGAGCGGAAGCATCTGATCAAGATGCTGGCGCTGCTTGCCCCGAGCGTGATCTTCACCGCCCTGTTCTTCGTGTTTCCGCTCGCACTCTTCATGTTCAGGAGTGTCGACAACCCCGAGATCCAGACCTACCTGCCGCGCACCGCCGAGGTCATGAGAAGCTGGTCGGGCAAGGGTGAGCCGGATGAAGCGGCCTTCGCGGCCATCGCGGCGGATCTGAATGCCATTCGCGGGCAGCCTTCGCTCGGGCTGATCGGGCGGCGGCTCAACTATGCCATGCCCGGCGCGCGTGGCCTTCTCACCAAGACGGCCCGGCGCCTGCCGATCGCGGAAGGAGCCTCCGCGAAGGACGCGCTGATCGCGATCGACCCGCAATGGGCAGAGCCGGCGCTATGGGGCGTGCTGCACCAGCAATCCGGACGCCTGACGGACTTCTATCTCCTCACGGCGCTCGATCTCCAGAAATCCCCCGACGGTGAGCTCCAACGCGTCGCGCCGGACCAGCGCATCTTCATCGACCTCTATGGCCGGACCCTGTCCGTGAGCCTGACCGTCACAGCCCTGTGCCTGCTCATCGGCTTTCCGGTCGCCGCCGTGATGGCGAGCGCCAGCAAGCGGGTAGCCAGCTGGATGCTGATGCTCGTGCTGGTGCCGTTCTGGACGTCGCTGCTGGTACGCAGCACCGCCTGGGTGATCCTCCTCCAGAACGAGGGTCTGGTGAACAAGGCGCTGATGGCCATGGGGATCATCAGCTCGCCCTTGCCGCTGGTGTTCAACCGGGCGGGCGTGCTGATCGCCATGGTCCACGTCCTGCTGCCCTATGCGATCCTGCCGATCTACAGCGTGATGAAGGGCATATCCGGCAACCATCTGCGCGCGGCCGCATCGCTCGGCGCTTCGCCGCTGCGTGTCTTCCGGACGGTCTATCTGCCCCTGACGCTGCCGGGCGTGGCCGCCGGCGGAACGCTGGTCTTCGTCCTCTCGGTCGGGTTCTACGTCACGCCGGCGCTCGTCGGCGGCCCGGGCGACCAGATGATCGGCTATTTCATCGCCTATTTCACCAATTCGGCGGTGAACTGGGGCCTGGCCTCGGCGCTCGGCGCCTTCCTGCTGATCGTCGTCGCAGCGATCTACCTGGCCCTCGGCAAGCTCGTCGGCTTCAACCGTCTGCGGGTGCGCTGAGATGAGATCCGGTTCTTCCACTCCCCTCATCGAACGGCTCGCTCTCGGCGGCGGGCGCGCCTTCGCCTTCGCGGTCCTCGCCTTCCTGGTCGCGCCGATCTTCGTCGTGTTTCCGCTGTCGTTCACGGCAGGCCAGCTTCTGGTGTTTCCGCTGCCGGGCTGGTCGCTGCAATGGTACCGGGAGTTCTTCACGAGCCCGCTCTGGACCGGCGCGCTGCTCAACAGCCTGTTCGTCGGCATCGTGACGACGATCGTCGCGACGGTGCTAGGGACGATGGCCGCGCTCGGGCTTCACGGCGCACGGTTTCGGCTGAAGCCCTTCGTCATGGCCTTGCTGGTCACCCCGATCGCCGTGCCCGTCGTCATCATCGCGGTCTCGGCCTTCTATTTCTTCGCCGCGGTCAACCTCGTTGGCACCTATATCGGCCTGATCCTGGCCCATGTCGCACTGGCCTTGCCCTTTGTGGTGATCACCGTCTCGGCGACGCTGCAGGGCTTCGATCCGAACCTTCCCCGGGCTGCTGCGAGCCTGGGCGCCTCGCCACTGCGCACGCTGCGGACCGTAACCTTGCCCATGATCGCGCCCGGCGTGGCGTCAGGCAGCGTCTTCGCCTTCGTCACATCCTTCGACGAACTCGTCATCGCCCTTTTCATCACCAGCCCGCAGCAGCGCACCCTGCCGCGGCAGATCTTCAGCGGCGTGAGCGAGAACATCTCGCCGACGATCACCGCCGCCGCCGTCGTGCTGCTGATGGTCTCCGTCGTCCTGATGCTGGTGATGGAATGGCTCCGCGCGCGCTCGGAGCGGATGCGCCGGCCTGGAGGTACAGAGCAATGACCGAGCAGATCGCCGACCTCGTCATCTCCGGAGGCCTGGTCGTTGCCTTCGACGGCGAGCAGCATCGCTATCTGGACGGCGGCGCCATCGCCATCACCGGCGATCGGATCGTCGCGGTCGGCAAGGACTTCCCGGGACCGGCCAAGCGCAGGATCGATGCCCGCGGGCTGATCGCCATACCCGGCCAGATCAGCACGCACGCCCATATCGGCGCGCATGAAGGGCCGCGACTGCTGGTCGACGGCGGGCGCAGGGAGTTCGTCAGATCGAGCTTCCTGCACTTCCTTCCCCAGAACCGCGTCGGCCGCCCAGGCTTTCTCGCACCGCAGGATGCGCGGGCCTCGCTGCGCTACGGCTTCGCCTCGCTGCTGCGCAACGGCGTGACGACCGTGGTCGCCTTCGCCCCGGCCGGTCCACGCGACGGCGAGCTGATGCTGGAGACCGCCCGGGAGTTCGGCATCCGGCTGGTCTGGAGCCCTGTCGTGACGGGAGGGCGCTACTGGCTGGAGGCGGATGGCAAGGTCTCGAGCGAGCTGGATACGAAAGCCGGCCTGCGATCGCTCGACGAAACCGCCCGTTTCGTCGAACGGCTCCCGAGATCGAGCGACGGTCTCGTCACGGGCCTCATCGCCCTCGACGAATACTATCTCTCCACGCCGGAGTTGCGGAAGGAAGCCAAGAAGGTCGCCAACGCCCTCGGCGTTCCATTCACCCTGCATTTCGTCGAACAGCATCGCGAATTCTACGAGACGATGAGCCAAACCGGCCTGACGCCGGTGCAATGCCTGGCGCAGGAGGGCGTCCTCGACGCCGGCACGATCCTCGCGCACTGCGTCTACATCTCCACCCACAGCGCCATCGGCTATCCCGTCGAGGACGATATCGCGATCCTCGGCGCGGCAGGCGTCAACGTCGCGCATTCGCCGGTCGCCTTCGCGCGCCGTGGCATCGCGCTCGAGAGCTTCGACCGCTTCCGCCGCGCCGGCGTAAACGTCGCGCTCGCGACCGACACCTACCCGCTCGACATGTTCGCGGAGATGCGGATGGCGTCGCTGATGAACAAGCTCGCCGATGGCAACTTCGAGGCGGGCGCCGCCGCCGATGTCTTCCGGGCCAGCAACCTCGCCGGCGCTTCGGCACTCGCCCGCCCGGATCTCGGCCGCCTGGAGCCGGGCGCGAAGGCCGACATCGTCCTGGTCGATCCCCGCTCCCTGTCGTTCGGCGCCAATCCGGATCCGATCAGGGCGCTGGTTCATCTGGCCGGCCCCGATCGCATCAGCACCGTCATCGTGAATGGCAACATCCTGGTCGAAGACGGGCGCCTTCTCGTCGCGGACGAGGAGGAGATCCTCGCCGAGGTCACCGCATCGAGCCAAGCGGTCTGGGACGCCCATCCCAGCCACGACATCCTCGGCCGGACCGTGACCGAACGCTTTCCCCCTTCCTTGCCCCTCTGGGCGGAGTAACTCATGAGCATCCAAGCCATGGCGACCGACGCCGCACCGGCCAGCCAGCCGCTGGTTCGCTTCTCGCATGTCCAGAAGAGCTATGACGGACAGTCGCTCGTTGTGAAGGACCTCAATCTCGACATCGCCCGCGGCGAGTTCCTGACGCTGCTGGGACCGTCCGGATCGGGAAAGACCACGAGCCTGATGATGCTCGCCGGCTTCGAGGCCCCGACCAATGGCCGGATCACCTTGCAGGGGCGCGAGATCACGGCCCTGCCGCCCTACAAGCGTGGCATCGGCATGGTCTTCCAGAACTACGCGCTCTTCCCGCACATGACGGTTTCCGACAACGTCGCCTATCCGCTACGCGCGCGGAAGATGCCCGAAGCCGAGATCACGCAGCGGGTCACGGCGGCGCTCGACATGGTCAAGCTCGGGCCGTTCGGCGCAAGGATGCCGGCCCAGCTCTCGGGCGGCCAGCAGCAGCGCGTCGCGCTGGCGCGCGCCCTCGTCTTCGAGCCGGAGCTGATCCTGCTCGACGAGCCCCTGGGGGCGCTCGACAAGCAGTTGCGCGAGCGCATGCAATACGAGCTCAAGCAGATCCACGAGCGCCTCGGCGTCACCATGGTCTATGTCACGCATGATCAGGAAGAAGCCCTGACCATGTCCGACCGGATCGCCGTTTTCGACCAGGGCCGGATCCAGCAGCTCGCGCCCCCCGAAGAGCTCTATGAGAGCCCGGCGAACGCCTTCGTCGCCGGCTTCATCGGCGAGAACAACACGCTCGAAGGCGAAGTGGTAGGGAGCGCGCAACGCACGGTCACCGTCCGCCTGGCCCCGGACATCCTCGTGACCGCGACCGCGATCGACCCGCTCGCAGTCGGCGACCGTGCTGTGCTCTGCCTGCGCCCCGAACGCATCAGCCTGGCTCCCGAGACGGCGGAGAATGCCTTCACACTCAAGGTCGAGCGGCAGGTCTATCTCGGCGAAGCGACGCGCGTCGTCTTCAGCCTCGGCGGCCAGGAGCTGATCGCGAAGGGCGACCCGATGAAGGTGCCGGTCAGCATCGCCCGCGACGCTTCGGTGAAGGTGGGATGGCGCACCGCCGACTGCCGGGCCTTCCGCAAGGAATGACGACGGTGCCATTGCGAGAATTGGCCGACAGCGCCCACCCGGTGATCGTGCGCGGACGGCATATCCTGTGCGGTATCGACGGCGACGACCGGGCGGAACTGCACGCGGGCGGCGCGCTGCTGGTCTCAGGCGGCCGCATTGCCGAGTTCGGCTCGTTCGAACAGCTGTCGATGGCCTATCCCGGAGCCGAGGTCTTCGGATCTGCCGGCGACATCGTCATGCCTGGGCTTGTGAACGCTCACCACCATACCGGGCTCACCCCGCTCCAGCACGGCACACCGTTCCTGCCGCTCGAGCTCTGGCTGCCGCGCTTCATCGGCTGGCGAACGGTCGATCCGTATCTCGACACGCTCTACTCGGCCATGGAGATGGTGGAATCGGGCGTTACCACCGTCCAGCACATCCATGGCGGGCCGACAGGACCGCGCGAGGGCTGGCTCGCCACGCCCGATGCCATCATGCGCGCCTATCGCGACATCGGCATGCGCGCTTCCTATTCGTTCATGTGGCGCGATCGGAACAGGTTCGTCTACGGCGCGCAGGAGGCCTTCCTGGCGTCGCTGCCTGCCGAGCTGCGCCAGCCTCTCGAAGGCATGATCGCCGGATCGCCCAGCTCGATCGGGGAGCTCACCGCGCATTTCGAAGCCCTGCATGACCGGTTCGGCACCGCCGAAGATGGGCTGAGCTGCGTGCAGCTGGCGCCGGCGAACCTGCAATGGTGCACGCTCGAAAGCCTCGTCGCGCAGCGCAAGCTGGCGGAGCGCTATGATGTCGGCCTGCACATGCACCTGCTGGAGACGCCCTATCAGCGGCATTTCGCAGCGATGGACACCGGCGGAACCGCGGTCCGGCATCTTGCCGATCTCGGCCTGCTCGGGCCGAAGATGACGATCGGCCACGGCATCTGGTGCACCGAGGCCGACATCGATCTGCTCGCGAAGACCGGGACCTGCATCTGCCACAACGCCAGTTCCGGCCTGCGCCTGCGCAGCGGTGTCGCGCCGGTGAAGGAGTTCCAGCAGGCCGGCATCAGGGTGGCACTGGGGATCGACCAGGCCGGCATCAACGACGACCGCGACATGCTGCAGGAGATGCGTGTCGCCTGGAATCTCCAACGTTCGCCCGGTCATGATTTCGAGCCGCTGTCCGAGCGCCAGATATTCAGGATGGCGACCGAGAACGGCGCGGCCACCACCGGATTTGGTCGCTCGATCGGCCGTCTGGAGGTCGGCAGAGCAGCCGACATCGTTATCGTCGACGGCGCCTTGCTGAGGAGACCCTATCTCGACGGCGACACCGACATTGTCTCGGCCCTCGTCCAGAGGGCAAAGTGCGGCATGATCCGCGATGTCCTGATCGACGGCCGGCCAGTGCTGAGCGACGGCAAGATCACCGCCATCGACAAGGAGGTGGTGCTCGCCGAGCTCGAAGCCTCGCTCCAGCGCCCGCCAAGCGAGGCAGAACGGGCTCGCCGCGCGCTGGCGACGGCCCTTCATCCCTATCTGCAGGCATTTTACCAGGACTGGCCGATGCCCGCACCCGAAGCCAGCTTCCACAGCTTCAATGCGAGATATTGATGAGCGCGACCTCTCCTGATCTGACGCTCGACAACGCCAGGCTCACCGATGGCCGGCTGGTCTCGATCGAGTTCTCAGGCGGCAGGATCGTTGCCATGCGCCCCAGAGGCGATCCGGTGCAGCCTGGCCGGAGATTTGACCTGAAAGGCCAGCTCGTGCTGCCGGGCCTGACCGACGGCCATGTCCATCTCGACAAGACCCTGCTGGCCATGCCCTGGCGCCCGCATCGCTCGGCCCCGTCGATCCGGGCACGCATCGACGACGAGAAGGCGCACCGCCGCGCCAATCCGGCCTCTCTTGTGGAGCGTGGTGCCGAGAAGCTGCTCGAGACCGCGCTGCGCCTCGGCACGACCAGCCTGCGGACCCATGTCGACATCGACGAGGTTTCAAAGCTCGATACGCTGAAGGAAGTGCTGGAGCTGCGCGAACACTGGGCCGACCGGATCCAAATCCAGATCGTCGCCTTTCCGCAGAGCGGCGTCATGACCTGTCCGGTTGCCGCGGACTATCTAGAGGAAGCCCTGCGCATGGGCGCCGATTTCATCGGCGGGCTCGACCCCCTCGGCATCGATGGCGACCAGAAGGCCCAGCTCGACATCATCTTCGGCCTGGCGGAACGCTATGATCGCGGCCTCGACATCCATCTGCACGATGGCGGCGAGATCGGGCTGGCCGAGATCGACGATATCGTGGCGCGGACCTGCGCCGCCGGCCTCGAAGGGCGCACGACGATCAGCCACGCTTTTGCTCTCGCCGATGCCGCTCCTGCCCGGCTAGAGGCAACGGCGAAAGCCCTGCGGGAGGCCAGGGTTTCGATCCTCTCCAGCATTCCGGGCGGCGATCGCTGCCCGCCCATCCCGAAGCTGCGTGACCTCGGCGTCGATGTCTTCTTCGGCTCCGACAATATCCGCGACTGCTGGAACCCCTCATCGGTTATCGGCATGATCGACCGGGCCATGCTCGCGAGCTACCGCTTCGGGTTGCGGCGCGACGAAGACATCGCGGCCGCGCTCGACCACGTCACGACGATCCCGGCACGGGTCGCGGGGCTCGGAGCCGGCGCGATCGCGGAAGGCGGGCGCGCCGATCTGATCGCATTCGATGCCACTCACATTTCACAGGCCATCATCGAACGCCAAATCCCGAATGTGGTGATCGCGCAGGGAGCGATCATTCATTGCTGATGCCGGGGCAAAGCGACCCGCGACGGGTGCCGGGGCTGCGTGCGGACTTGGTTCACGAGAGTGGGCGCATGAACGAAATGCGCCGAAGGCGAGCTCTGAGGGTCCGCACGAAGCAGCTCTTTGCCGCAGCTCATCCATCGACGTCCCCATGGGCGGCACGGATGGTCCGGTTTGAATGACACGGCTCAGTTCACGCCGCGCCCAGCCGCGGAAAAGATCGGCACGAAGGCCGGCTCATAGCTATCGGCCGCATGAGCGCGCAGCCTTGCCCGCAGCTCGGCAAGAACCGCGGAATAGGCCGGGTCTGCGGCCCGGTTCCTGTCTTCCAAGGGATCCAGTGCCAGGTCGGCCAGGAAGGGATCTTCCTTCTCCGGCGGAACAGGAGCGCCGTCCTGCCGGACCGTCATGTCGAGGCGATAGCGCGCAGTCCGGATGCAGGAGCGCCGCGGCCAGCCGCGGCCGTCCGGCCAGCGCCCGACGACCTGGTTGGGCAAGGCGTAGCTGTCCGTCGTGCCGTAGCCAACGGTGCTGAAGACCGCGTCCGGCGGAGGATCGCGGAAGAGATCCCGCCCCTGGAAGCTCTGTGCCGGCATGATGCCGGCGAGGCCGCATAGCGTCCTGGCGAGGTCGAGGGATTCGCACAAATCCGCCCGCGCCTGCGGCTGCAGGTGCCCGCGCCAGGCGATCAGGCGCGGGATGCGATGGACCTCGGGGAAGAAGGTGTGCTTCTGCAACCGGCCGCGCTCGGCCAGCGAGACGCCATGGTCGGCCTCGAGCACGATGATCGTCCGCTCAGTGAGGCCGCTAGTCTCCAGCGCATCGAGGATCGTCCCGACCTGGTCGTCGAGCCATTTGACCAGGCCGTAATAGTCCGAGCGCACGCGGGCGAGCGCATCGGGCGAAAGCGCTGCGGCCTGCATGACGTCGACGAAGCTCTGCTCGAAGGCGCTTTCCGGCGGCCCGCCGGCAATGCTGCGCGGCCAGTCGAGATCGCGATAGAGCGCGTCATAGGGCTCCGGCGGCATCACCGGGCTGTGCGGCTGTAGATAGCTGACGCGGGCGAGGAAGGGCTGTTCGGCGGCCGCCTCGCTGCGCAGCCAGGCGGCAGCCGCGCGCGTGAGCTTGTTGCCGGGGAACTCGACGGGGCCGGGAAAAGTCCCGCCGATCGCCGCTTTCAGCGTCGGCGTCAGGATCTGCCCGCCATCATCCTCGACGCCGTCGAAGAAACCGCCGAGATCGGCCCCGACATGGTCGTCGCTTTGCCAGGGGCGCAGCGCCACCGGCAGATGGGTCTTGCCGAAGTTCAGGGTGCGATAGCCGTTGCGGGCGAAATGCTCGGGGAAGGTGATCAGGTCGCGCTCGTAAGGGTAGCTCGCCCAGGAGCCTTCATTGCCATAGACGCCGGTGACCTCGGGCGGGTTCGCGGTCATCTCGCTGGTGCGCGACGGCACGCAGATCGGCGAGTTGCAGAAGCAATTGTCGAAGCGCACGCCCGTCGAGGCGATCCTGTCGATATGGGGCGTGGCGATCGCCGGATGCGGCGTGCCGTAGCAGGACAAGGCGTCGGTCCTGAACTCGTCGCCCATGATCCAGAGGATGTTCGGACGCTGGCTCATGCCCGCCCCTCCCCGGCCGGCCGGCTCGCCGAGGCGTTCGCCGTGAGCGAGGCCCGCAGGCGCGCGGCGATGTCGGGATAGCGTGCGCTCAGATCGGCTGTTTCGGTGGGATCGGCCTCCGGCTCGACCAGGCGCCCGCTTTGGTCCGGCTCGGCCGCGAAGGCAGCGGCTTCCATGACCTTGCGCGGCAGGCGCGGGTCGAAGCCGGCGACATATTTGAAGCGTCCGTCATAGGCGGCTCGCCAGCTGCCAAGGCCGGCATGGACGACATCGCGATGGCTGCGCGCGGGATCGGCCAATTGATGCACCAGGCTGCGGCTGTCGATCCCCGGCAGAGGCTGCGCCCCGGCGATCTCGACGAAGGTGGCGTGCAGATCGAGCAGTGTCGTGGGATCAGCGACCGTCGCGCCCCGCGCGACGGTCGGGCCGGCGATCACCAGCGGCACATGCAGCGAGGCGTGATGCGGGATGAACTTCTCCCAATAGCCGCAATCGCCAAGCATCTCGCCATGGTCGGAGGTGAAGACGACGACGGTGTCCTGCCTCTGGCCGAGCGCTTCGAGCCGCGCCAGCAACCGGCCGAAGATCGCGTCGATGTTCTCGATCATCGCCGCATAATTGCGCCGGATCGCGCCATGCTCCGCCGCTGTGATGTCGTCCGCCGGAGCGACCGGCGTGGGCGGGTCGAGGCCGGCGGCAGCTGCCGCCATGGCCTTGGTCACATCCATCGGCTCGTGCGGGCCGGTGAGATTGACCTGGAGGAACCAGGGCTTGCCGCTCCTTGCGCCCTCCTCGATCAACGAGAGCGCACAGGCCCCGATCCAGTTATCGCAATAGGCCTCGTCCGGTAGGGCGGTCGGCGCAGTGTTGCGATAGTTCGGACCGGCGCCGGGGAAATCGAGCGCATCGGCTCCAAGGGCGAGCGATCTGCGGGCGGCGAAGTCCGAGCTGTGCGTCTCGGCCAGCCCGCGCTGCTTCAGATGGGCGAAATAGGGCTCGGGATGGCCGTCGCGATGGGCGAAGATCGCGGCATGCTTGCCGGCGCTGTCGAGCCCGCCGGTGAAGCCGAGTCGCTTCAGGCGTGACAGGCCATGCAGGGCGTGTTGGCCGTCCTCGCCCCAATCGGGCTCGCCCTTGAGCAGGTCGAGCTTGCCGCAGGTCATGACGTGGTAGCCGGCATCGCGCAGCTGGCGATAGAGGTTCGGCGCATCCGGCGAGGCGCTGTAGCCGTTGTTGCGCACGCCTGCCCGGTCATACTCGTAGCCCGAGGCCAGGCAGGCCCGTGACGGACCGCAGATCGGCGACGGACAGATCGCCTTCAGGAAACGAACTCCGCGAGCAGCGACTCGGTCGAGCACCGGGGTGCGCACGCGCCCTGCATTGCCCGGCCCGGCCCAGTCACCGCGCAGCTGGTCCGGCATGAACAGCAGGATGTTGGGTCGGCGCATCCGGCTTCTCCGCATAATTTGATCAAATATTGAGCTCGGCAGGTCATATCCCTTGACACAACACAAGGCAATATGGCGTCTAAACTCAACTCCTGATCAAATCAGAGATCTGACATGCCCTCTTCAGAGCAGATCGCAGCCCGGAACGCCGCCGCTGTCGCCGAACGTTTCTCGATGAAGGGGCGGCGCGCGCTGGTGACCGGCGGCAGCGTCAGCCTCGGCCGCGAGATCGCCATCGCCTTTGCCGACGCCGGCGCCGATGTCGCCATCCATTTCTCGCGCGCGGCCGACACGGCCTTCGGCTTGCCCGAGGCGTCAGAAACCACAGTGGCGGAGATCGAGGCGCGTGGCGGCCGTTCGCTCGCGATCGAGGCGGATTTTTCGGTGCCCGGCGAGGCTCGGCGCTGCGTGCGCGAGGCGATCGCCGGGCTGGGCGGGATCGACGTGCTCGTCGTCTGCGCCTCCGTGCAGAAGCGCACGGCATTCACCGCCTTGCCGGACGACGAGATCGACTGGCAGCTCAGGATCAATTACCGCGCGACGATCGAGCTGCTCCAGGAAGCCCTGCCCGACATGAAGCAGCGGCAATGGGGACGGGTGCTGACGATCGGCTCGATCAACCAGACGCGGCCGGAGCCGGACCTCGCGATCTATGCCTCGCTGAAGAGCGCCCAGCACAACCTCGCCATCAATCTCGCCGCCGATTACGCGCCCCATGGCGTCACCGTGAACAACCTGTCGCCGGGACTGATCGTCACCGAACGCAATCGCTGGCGCCGGGAGGACGCCTGGCAATGGCAGCGCATTCAGCAGGGCTCGGCGCCGATGCGGCGGGCCGGCGAGGTCAGCGAGATCGCCGGGGCAGCGCTGCTGCTGTGCTCCGAGGCCGGGAGCTTCATCACCGGGGCCGACCTGCAGGCGACGGGCGGCCGCCATCTCGGCTGGTGACGTCGCGCGACGAGGGTCGCGCTAGCCCGCGAACAACGGCTCGACGAGACCGGCCACGCCGACATCGAGCGCCAGCAGCGCGCCGGCCAGCGGCTCGGCCGCCAAGGCTTCGGCGCTCAGTTTCTGGCGCGCGGTGGTCACATAGAGCGTGCGCAGATCGGGCCCGCCGAAGGCGCAAGAGGTCGGCTGGCTGACCGGCAATTCGACAAGCCGGTCGAGCCGACCGTCCGGCGCGAAGCGGGCAAGGCAGCCGCCCTGATAGCGGGCGTTCCAGAGATAGCCGCCGGCGTCGACCGTCGCCCCATCGGGCCGGCCCGGCGCGGCATCGGCGGCCGCGAAGCCGCGCCACGGGCCAATCTCGCCGGTCGCAGGATCGTAATCGGCCTGCTCGATCGCTCCCTGCCGCGTATCAGTGAAATAGAGGGTGCGCCCGTCCGGCGCGAAGGCGATGGCATTGGCGACGGTCACGCCCGCTCTCAGCTGCGCGACCGCGCCGGCAGCATCGACAGAATAGAGGCCGCCGGTCGTGCGCAGGCCGAAATCCCACATGCTGCCGCAGAGGATGCGGCCGGTAGGGTCGCATTTGGCGTCGTTGAGGCGGTTCTCGGGCGGGCCGCCTTCAACGTTCGCGATCGCTGCGAACTCCCCATCGTGCGGATCGAAGCCGAGCAGGGCATGACGGACCGCAAGGACGAGGCCGCCGGAGCGCCGGCCGACCACGGCGCCGATCAGATCCGGCATCGCCCAGCTTTCGACCGTGCCGCTCGCCGGATCGAGCCGCCGCAGCGCCGGGGCTCGCAGGTCGATCCAGTACAGGCACTGCTCGCGTGCCAGCCAGCTCGGCGACTCGCCAAGGACGTCGCCGCTATTGGCCGCGACAATGATGTTGGGCTCCGTCATGCCGGCCGCTCCAGCCCGGCCGCCGGCTGGACGGCCATTCGCGCCAGCAGGTCGTGCTTGGCTTTCTCGATATGCGCGCCCATCAGCAACAGGGCAGAGGTCGAATCGCCGCGCTCGATCGCCAGGATCAGATGCTGGTGGTCGTTGATCACGCCGTGGAAGCGGGTCTCGTCATAGAAGCGGCCGTCGTCATAGCCGTAGCGCTGCCAGAGCGCGGCGGCGAGCAGCCAGTGCTTGTCGACCAGCGACATCGCACCGGGATTGCCGGCGGCATCGTTGATCACCTCGTGGAAGCGCTGGTTCACTGGCCGCACCGCCTCGAAATCGCCGTTGCGGACATGGGCCTCGAGCTCTTCCTGAGCGGCACGCAAGGCGGCGATATGGCCGGCATTGCGCCGCTCGGCGGCGCGCCGGGCCAGCATCGTCTCGACGGCGCTGCGGATGTCGAACAGGTCCTCGACGAAGCCGAGATCGATCGGGCGCACGCGGGCACCGCGGTTCGGCTCGATGATGACGAGTCCCTCGCCGCTGAGCTGGCGCAGCGTTTCCCGGATCGGCATGTGGCTGACGCCATAGCGGCTCGCCAGCTCGTCGATGCGCAAGCGGGCGCCGAAGGGAAGCGCGCCGGAGACGATGTCGTCGCGCAGGAGCTGCTGGACGTCGGGAACTCTCGCCATGGCCTGCCTGATCCCCGGATTTGACCAAATCTCGCTCGCATAGCCCGAAAGCCTTGTCAATTTCGGGCTTGCCAAAGACAGATTTGATCAAATAAAGGTATTGCGTCCCGAAGCCGACCCTTGTCGGCACCTTGTCGGAGGCAGATTTGCGTGATGTCGCCGGATCTTTTCAGGTGAGACCGTTCCACGGCTATCTGCGCGCCGATGGACGCGTCGGCGTGCGCAATCATGTGCTGATCCTCGGCATCAACGGCCTTGCCTTGCGGGCGAGCGAGCGCATCGCGCGCAACCTGCCGGGCTCGCTCCTGGTCGCGACCTCGGCCGGCCGCGGCCAGGTCGAGCCCGATCTTAGCCTGCATCTTGATCAACTCGTCGGCCTCGGCTGCAATCCCAATGTCGGCGCCGTCCTCGTCGTCGGTGTCGATCAGGCCACGTCGGACCATGTCGCTGCGCGGATCGCGTCCTCCGGCAAGCCGGTCGCCAGCGTCAGCTTCGCCGAATGCGGCGAGGATGCGCTTTCCGTCAGCGATCTCGGCCTGCGCCGCGCCACCGAGCTCAGCCGCGCCGCCTCGCGCGCACGCCGGGCCCTGGCCGAGCCGGCAGGGCTCGTCGTGGCCGTCGAATGCGGCCATTCCGACGCGACCTCCGGTCTCGCCAGCAATCCCGTCGTCGGGGCAGCGGTGGACCGGCTCGTCGCCGCCGGCGCCAGCGTCATCATCGGCGAGACGATCGAGTGGCTCGGGGCGGAACATCTGCTCGCGCGCCGCGCCGCCAATGCCGATGTCGCCGCCCGGATTCGGGCGGCCGTGGCCGGCCGCGAGGAGATCGCGATCGCCTCAGGGCGCAGCTTGACCGGCAACAATCCCGGCGAGGAGAACATCAAGGGTGGCCTCTCGACCATCGAGGAGAAGTCGCTGGGCGCCATCGTCAAATCGGGCAGCGGCCCGATCGCCGGCGTGCTCGGCGTCGCCGAAATCCCGCCCGGGCCGGGGCTCTATCTGATGGACGGACCGTCCTTCTCGCCGGATTCGATGACGGGCTTCGCCGCGGCGGGCGCCACGGTCATGCTGTTCACCACCGGGCCGGGCAACAGCTTCGCCAGCGCGATCGCGCCGACGATCAAGGTCTCGGCGCATCCCGAGACGGTGACGCGCCTGCCGACGCAGATCGATTTCGACGCCAGCCCTGCTCTCTGCGGCGGCGAAACAGTCGACAGCTGCAGCGAGCGCCTCGTCGAGGCGATCCTCGACGTCGCCGACGGAACCCTCACCCTTGGCGAGATCGTTGGCGAGGGGCTGGAAGTGCCGACGCGCATCCGGGGGTCGCTGTGAGCCGAGCCGGCACATCCTGGGAGTTCGTCCGCTGGTTCGGCGGGGCGCTGATCTATGCCCGCACCATGGGCCTGTTCCTGCTCGCCTGGTACCTCGCCGCCGAGGCCGTGCCGAACAAGCTGCTGCTGCCGTCGCCGCTCGCGGTCGCCCAGGCGCTGCGCGAGAGCTGGCTCGATGGCGAGCTGACCGCCAATGCCGGCATCAGCTTGCTGCGCCTGCTGGTCAGCGTCGCGGCCGCGGCGGTGCTCGCCATCCCGCTCGGCCTCGCCATGGGGCGCAGCCGGATGATCAGCGACCTCCTGGAATGGCCGGTGGAACTGCTGCGGCCGATCGCCGGCATCGCCTGGATTCCGCTGGCGCTGTTCATCTTCGGGATCGGGCAGCGCCTGCCGATCTTCATCATGTTCTACACCGCGTTCTTCCCGCTGCTGCTCGGCACGGCGGCGGGCGCGCAATCCGTCGACCGGCGCCTGATCGCGGCGGCGCGCACCATGGGCCTCTCGCGCGGTACGATCATGCGGCAGGTCGTGGTGCCGGCCGCCCTGCCCTCGGTGCTCGTGTCGCTGCGGCTGGCGGTGGCGGCGTCGTGGACGGCCGTGGTCGCGGCCGAGCTGGTCGGCGCGCCAAGCGGCCTCGGCTACGCCATCGAATATTACCGGAGCATGCTGGCGACGCCGAGCGTGATGGCCTTCATCGCGGTGATCGGATTGCTCGGCTTCCTGACCGACCGCGCCTTGCGCTGGCTTGGCGATGCGCTTGCCCCTTGGGCGCGGGCGGAGGGCCGGCGATGAACCGCGCGGCGCTGAAGCTTCTCCTGCCCATCCTGCTGCTGCTCGCCTGGGAGCTCCTCGCGAGCGGCTCAGCCCGAGCGCCGCGTCCGAGCACGGTGGTGCAAACGGCCATCGCGATGATCGCCAGCGGCGACCTGCCGACCGGGCTGGCGACGAGCCTGCTGCGGGTCTTCCTCGGCTTCGCGACCGCCTCCGCCATCGCCGTCCCGCTCGGCATCGTCATGGGCAGCGTCGCCACCGTCGAGCGCAATCTCGATCCGCTGGTCGAAAGCTTCCGGCCCATCGCCGCCATCGCCCTGCTGCCCCTGATCATCCTCTGGCTCGGCACCGGCACGCAGGCGGCGGTGGCGATCGTCGCCTATGCCGCCTTCTTCCCGATCCTGATCAACTCGATCGCCGGCGTGAAGCGCATCGAGCCCAATCTGATGCGGGCGGCCTACACGATGGGGGTCGGCACGCTGACGCGCATGCGGGTGGTGCTGCTGCCGGCGGCGCTGCCCGCCATCCTCGTCGGCATGCGCATCGGCCTCGGCGTCGCCTGGACGGCGATCATCGCCGCCGAGCTCGCGGTCGGCGCCAAGGCCGGCGGCCAGGGCGGCATCGGCCAGATGATGTTCGTGTTCTACGCCTACAGCGTCGAGCTCAACGGCATCGTCGTCTGCATGGTCGCGGTCGGGATCGTCGCCCTGCTGCTCGACCGCGCGCTGCGCCTCGCCCTCGCCCGCGCCGTGCCGTGGAGCGCCCCATGACAGACGCCAGGATGACAGACGCCACAATGACGGATGCAAAGATCCGCCTCTCCGGTATCGGGAAATCCTTCGGGGCACCGGCCGCACCGGTCGTCGCCGTCCAGGACCTGTCGCTCGACATCCAGCCGGGCGAGTTCTTGACCATCGTCGGCCCCTCCGGCTGCGGCAAGACCACCGTGCTCAACATGCTGGCCGGGCTCGAGAGCCCGACCACCGGCACGATGACGCTCGACGGCCGGCCGATCCGCGGGCCCGGCGCCGAGCGCGGCGTGATGTTCCAGGACTATGCCCTGTTCCCGTGGAAGACGGTGCGCGGCAATATCGGCTTCGGCCTCGTCCACGGCCCGGCGGGCGCCGGCCTATCGGCGGCGGAGCGCGAAGAGCGCGTCAGGCGGGTGATCGAGCTCGTCGGCCTGACGGGCTCCGAGGAGAAGTACCCGCACCAACTCTCGGGCGGCATGCGCCAGCGCGTCGCGCTCGCGCGGCTGATGGCCAACGAGCCGCAGATCCTCCTGATGGACGAGCCGCTGGCGGCGCTCGATGCCCAGACCCGGATCATCCTGCAGGACGAGCTGCTGCGGATCTGGGGGCAGGACAAGCCCGCCGCCGAGCGCCGCACCGTCGTCTACATCACCCATTCGATCGACGAGGCGGTCTTCCTGGCCGACCGGGTGGTCGTGCTCTCCAGCCATCCCGGCCGCCTCAAGCGCATCGTCGAGATCGACCTGCCGCGGCCGCGCGACGACGCCACTCGCCTCAGCAAGGGCTTCGCCGATCTCTGCCAATCGATCTGGCAATCGATCCGCGAGGAAGCCTACCGCGCCACGATGACCTGAAGAACAAGAGGGAGGAACGCCATGAAGACCGGAAGCCTGACGCCCACCCGCCGTCAATTCGCAGTCGGCGCCGCGGGCCTCGTCGCCATGCCGGCCATCGTCCGGGCCCAGACACGTAAGACCGCCAAGGTCTCGGTCGGCCGCCAGCCCTATGCCGCCGGCAATTCGCCGGTGACCCAGCGCATGATCGGCGAGAAGATGCTGGAGAAGGCCGCCGCCGATCTCGGCTACGATCTGACCGTCGACTGGCGCGACTATCCGAGCGCGCTGCCGATGGTCGAGGCCTTCATCTCCGGCAATCTCGACATCGGCATGTGGGGCAACACCCCGATCGTGCGGCTCCTGGCGCAGGGGCAGCCGATCAACCTGCTCTCCGTCGGCGAGGGCCATCTGCGCTTCGTGCTGGCGGTGCGCAAGGATTCGCCGATCAAGTCGATCGCCGACCTCAAGGGCAAGACGGTTGGCGCGCTGGTCGGCGGCGATCCCTACAACGCCCTGTCGCAGATGCTGCTCTGCGAGCTCGGCAATGCCGATCCGCGCTCCTTCGACATCAAGGTGGTGAACACGCCGACGCAGGCGCAGGCCGCCTCAATCCCCGACGGCATGGATGCTTCCGTCGTGATCTACCCGGCCTTCCTCAAGGCCCAGGCCGAGATCGGCATCGTCGGCGTGATGAACTCGTTCGGCTACAGCGAGGCGGGCTATGACGGCCCAGCCGGCAAGGGCGCGGGCCATTTGCTGCCGGGGGCGAAGAAGTCGAAATTCTTCCCCGACGGCTATTATCTGCACCGCTCCTTCTGGATCTGCAGCGACCGCATCGTCGGCGCCGATGCCGCGATCGGCGAGGCCTTCCTGGTCGCCAGCCAGCGCGCCATCGCCGAGCTGGTCAAGGAGAAGCCCGGCGACGTCGCGAACTCGGTCCAGAAATACTGGGGCCTGCCGCCCGAGCTCGGCGCCAAGGCGGTCGAGGACGAGGTGCTGCTCCAGCGCGGCTGGGCCTGGCCGACCGAAGGCGACGCCGCGGCGATCACGCAGATCTCGCAGTTCATGGTCGAGGGCAAGCTGATCCCGAAGCCGCTCGAATGGGACAAGGTCAAGTCGGCCTTCGCCAAGGCCAGCCCGCTCCTGAAGAAGGCCTATGAGGCGACCGGCAAGGTTCCCGCCGAAAGCGGGTTCACCGACCAGAAGGCCAAGGACCTGCGCGGCCTGCCGGCCTGGCAGGCCGACCAGTGGAAGGCGCCGGCCTGAGCCGGAACCCGTTTCGATCATAGCAAAGGACTATCATCATGACAGCGGTCGGCTTCATCGGTCTCGGCACCATGGGCACGCCAATGGCCCGGAACCTCGTGAAGGCAGGCCATGCCCTGACGGTCTACGATCTCAACGCGGCCGCCGTGGCGAAGCTGGTCGAGGCCGGCGCCGCCGCGGCGCCCTCACCTGCTGCGGTGGCCGGGGCATCCGAGGTGGTCATCACCATGCTGCCCGACGCGCCGGATGTGGAGAAGGCCGTGCTCGGGCCGGGCGGCATCGGCGAGGGCCTGCGGCCCGGCAGCCTCTATATCGACATGAGCACGATTGATCCGCAGACGACGCAGACGGTCGGCGCCGCCCTCAAGGCGAAGGGCGTCGACATGCTCGACAGCCCGGTGGGCAAGACCGTCGAGCACGCTATCGCCGGCACCTCGACGCTGATGATCGGCGGCGACGCGGCCGTGCTGGAGCGGGCCCGGCCGGTGCTGTCGGCGATGGGCCAAGACCTGATCCATTGCGGCGGCCTCGGCATGGGCCAGGCGATGAAGTTGACCAACAACCTGCTCGCCAGCGTGCTGATCACCGCAAGCTCCGAGGCGCTGGTCTGCGGCGCCAAGGCGGGCCTTACCCTGGAGACGATGATCAGCGTCCTGAAGACGACGATGGCCTGGAACCAGCAGCTCGCCGTTGCCATGCACAACCGCGCGCTGAAGGGCGATTTCGAGCCGGGCTTCATGGTCAAGCTCGCGCACAAGGATTGTTGCCTGGCGCTGGCGATGAACCGCTCGCTCGGCATCGAGACGCCGGTCGGCGCCGCGACGCTGGCGGCGCTGCAGGAGGCGATCGAGGCCGGCCTCGCCGGCAAGGATGTCGGCGCCGTGCTGAAGCTGCGCGAGGACACCGCCGGCGTGCAGGTCAGGCTTCCAGCATGACGGAAGTCGCCGCCATCGTCCTGCACCCGGCCGACGATGTCGCCGTGCTGGTCGCCGCCGTGGCGGCGGGCGATGACGTCGCGATCCGCGGCGCCTGCGAGGGCGTCAGGCTCGTCGCCGGCGCGGCGCTGGCGAGCGGCCACAAGCTCGCGCTGCGCGATCTCGCTGCCGGCCACGAGGTCCGCAAATACGGCGAGGTGATCGGCCGGCTGATCGCGCCGGTCGCGGCCGGCGACCATGTCCACGTCCACAACCTCCAGAGCCTGCGCGGCCACACCGGCTGACGACCGACGGACCACGCACGGTACAGACGACAGGAAGGGGAGAGACACATGCTCAAGACCATCCTCGCCGCGAGCTCGGGCCTCGCGCTCGCCTTGATCGCAGCCTCGGCGTCTGCCCAGAGCTGGCCGGACCGGCAGATCCGCATGATCATCCCGTTCCCGCCGGGCGGACAGCAAGAGGTCGCCTCCCGCATCCTGGTCGAGAAGCTCTCGGCCGAGCTCGGCCAGCCGATCATCATCGAGGCGCGCCCAGGCGCCGACGGCAATGTCGGGACGGAAGCCGTCGCCAAGAGCGCGCCCGACGGCAACACCTGGCTCGGCTCCAGCGTGCCCTTCACCACCCAGGTCGCGCTGCACCCGAAGAGCCTGCGCTACAATCCGACCAAGGATTTCGCACCCGTCGCCAGCTTCGGCACGACCACCTTCATGTTCACCGTGCCGGCGGACCTGCCGGTCAAGGACCTCAAGGAGTTCATCGCCTACATCAAGGCGCAGAAGGGCAACGCCTCCTATGCCGGCTCCGGCCGCGGCTCGGTCGTCCATCTGGCGACCGAGAAGTTCAAGCAGAGCGCCGGGCTCGAGATGGAGATGATCCCCTATGCCGGGCAGCCGCCGGCGATCTCGGACCTGCTGGCGGGGCGCGTCCAGTTCATGGCGCTCGGCTCGGTCTTCGCGGCCCCGCTGGTCAAGGCCGGCAAGCTCAAGGCGCTAGCCGTGATGGACACCAAGCGCAACGCCGAACTGCCGGACGTGCCGACCGTCGTCGAGGCCGGCTATCCCGATCTCGCGCTGAAGAGCTTCTTCGGCATCCACGTCCCGAAAGGCACGCCCGAGGCGGTGATCCGGCGCATCAATGCCGCGGTCAACAAGGCGGTCGCTATGCCGGATGTCGCGGACCGCTTCGCCAAGAGCAATGTCGATGCGGCCGAGCCGAACACGCCACAGCAATATGGCGCCCTGATCGAGCAGCAGGTCGCGCTCTGGGCCGGCATCGTCAAGGCGGCCGGCATCGAGACCGACTGACGGGGCGGACAGCGTGATGCGGGCCGATCTCAAGGACATCGCGGCAGGCTTGCTGCTGCTCGCGGCCGCGCTCTTCTTCGGCCTGATCGGCTTTTCGCAATTGCCGCTAGGGACGAGCTTCCGCATGGGGCCGGGCTATTTCCCGGTGCTGCTGTCGGGCTTGCTGGGCGTGATGGGGCTGGTCATCGCCGGGCGCGCGATCGGCGCCAGCGCGGCGGTCTCAGCGGGGCGGCTTCCCTGGCGCGGCATCGTCCTCACCAGCGGCGCCACGATCGGCTTCGCGCTGCTCGTCCCGCGCTACGGGCTGGTGCCGGCACTCGCCGTTGCGATCCTGCTTTCCGCTTTCGCCAGCCGGCGCATGACGTTGCCGCTGGCGCTCGCCCTCGCCGCTGGGCTGACGGGGTTCTGCGTGCTGCTGTTCCGCTACGGGCTCGGCGTGCCGATACCGCTGCTGGGAGCGTCGTGATGGATCTGCTCGGCCATCTCCTGCTCGGCCTGCAGGTGGCGATCACGCCGACCAACCTGCTGTTCTGCTTCATCGGCGCCCTGCTCGGCACGCTCGTCGGTGTCCTGCCCGGCATCGGCCCCGCCGCCACGGTCGCGCTGCTGCTGCCGATCACCTTCACCATGTCGCCCGAGACCTCGCTGATCATGCTGGCGGGGATCTATTACGGCGCGCAATATGGCGGCTCGACCACCGCGATCCTGATCAACCTGCCGGGCGAGGCGAGCTCGGCCGTGACCGCGATCGATGGCTACCAGATGGCGCGCCAGGGCCGGGCCGGCGCGGCGCTGGGCATCGCCGCCATCGGCTCCTTCATCGCCGGCAGCTTCGCCACCCTGGTGATCGCCTGGTTCGCCGAGCCGCTGACGACCGTGGCGCTCAAATTCGGGCCGGCGGAATATTTCTCGCTGATCCTGCTCGGCCTCGTCGCCTCGACCGCCCTGGCGCATGGATCCGTGCTCAAGGCGCTGGCAATGATCGTGCTCGGCATGCTGCTCGGCCTCGTCGGCACCGATGTGAACTCGGGCCAGCTGCGCTACACCTTCGGCGTCGGCGAACTCGCCGACGGGCTCGGCATCGTCGCGATCGCGGTCGGCGTCTTCGGCATCGCCGAGATCTTCCGGAACCTCGAGGACGAGCAGGAGCGCGAGGTCGGCGTGAAGACGGTCTCGGAGCTGATGCCGTCGGCGACGGACCTCAGGGCTTCGGCTGCGCCGATCGCGCGCGGCACCGTGATCGGCACCATTCTCGGCGTGCTGCCCGGCGGCGGCGCGCTGCTCGCCTCCTTCGCCTCCTATGCGATCGAGAAGAAGCTCGCGAAGAACCCGTCGCGCTTCGGCAAGGGCGCGATCGAGGGTGTCGCCGGGCCTGAAAGCGCCAACAATGCCGGCGCCCAGACATCGTTTATCCCGATGCTGACGCTGGGGCTGCCGGCCAATGCCGTGATGGCACTGATGGTCGGCGCGATGACGATCCAGGGCATCGCGCCCGGACCCAGCGTCATCACCGACAAGCCCGAACTGTTCTGGGGGCTGATCGCCTCGATGTGGATCGGTAACCTGATGCTGGTGCTGCTCAACCTGCCGCTGATCGGCATCTGGGTGCGCCTGCTCAGCGTCCCCTACTACATCCTGTTCCCCGGCATCATCGCCTTCTCGGCGATCGGGGTCTACTCGGTCGCCTCGAACGTGTTCGACCTCTATACGCTCGCCGCCTTCGGCCTGATCGGCTACCTGCTGGTGAAACTCGGCTTCGAGCTGACGCCGCTGCTGCTCGGCTTCGTACTCGGGCCGATGATGGAGACCTATCTGCGCCGGGCAATGGTGTTGTCGCGCGGCGATCCGAGCTATCTCGTCACGGAACCGCTCAGCGCGGCCCTGTTGGCCGCCACCGCCGGCCTGCTCTGTGTGCTGCTGCTACCGTCGGTCACACGCAAGCGCAGCGAGGTTTTTGTTGAAGAGGACTGACCCGAATCCCGGCTGCGGTTGCGCCTCCCGCGGGCGCGGCCAGGCCGTGGGCGGGACGCCGGCTCCGGTCGCATCGGACCACGGTAGCGACAGCTCGACAATCGTCATCATCCCCGGCGGGCGTGCCGAGATCGGCACCGACGCACCGATCTTCGAGGGCGACGGCGAAGGCCCACGCCGCTTCGTCACGCTCTCGCCCTTCCGGCTGGACGAGGCGGCCGTCACCAATGAACGCTTCCAGCGCTTCGTCGCAGCCACCCGCTATATCTCCGAGGCGGAACGCTTCGGCTGGTCCTTCGTCTTCGCGGGGCACCTGCCAGCGGACAATGGCGGCAGCGCGCAGGTGACCGGCGCGGAATGGTGGCGCAAGGTCGAGGGCGCCTGCTGGCATGCGCCGGAGGGGCCGGGATCGGATCTCGCCGGGCGAACGGATCACCCCGTTGTCCACATCTCGCACCGCGACGCCCTCGCCTTCGCCGCCTGGGCCGGTGGACGGCTGCCATCGGAAGCGGAATGGGAACACGCCGCCCGCGGCGGCCTCACCGGCGCGATGTTCCCCTGGGGCGACCGGGAACCCGACGACGTCGATTTCCTGCCCTGCAACATCTGGCAGGGCGCGTTTCCAGCGCACGATACCGGCGCCGACGGCTATCGCGGCACGGCGCCGGCACGCGCCTTCGCGCCGAACGGCTACGGCCTGTTCCAGATGTGCGGCAACGTCTGGGAGTGGAATGCGGACGCCTTCCGTGTCCGCTCGCTGAAACGGACCGCCCGAGCGCTGAACATGGCCGCGGCTCGCGAGGGCCGACATCTGCTCAAGGGCGGCTCGTTCCTCTGCCAGCGCTCCTATTGCTTCCGCTACCGCATCGCGGCCCGCATCGGGAACACGCCCGATACCAGCACGAGCCATACCGGCTTTCGAGTCGCCTATGACATCAACGGCTCCGCTCGCTGACTAGCATGCGCGGACAGGTTCCGATCGCCTGGACCGCCGCGATGCGCCGATACTGCCTCGGCCGACGATGGCAAGGCTGATCGGCGGCATTGGTACGCCCCCTTTCGAGAGGGTGACCTGCGACGCTCAGGCGGCGCCCTTCCATTTCGGCAGGGCGTCGCCATGGGCGGCGAGCAGTTCGTCGACCATGCACCGCGTTTCCTGCAACGAGAGCACGCTCGCCGCATGGCGGTCGAGCGCCGCAGCCCGGTGGACGCGCTCGCGGTCACCGTCGAGCGCAGCGCGCACCGTCAGGTCCTGGACGAAGACATGCGGCGCGCAATGCGCCGCCAGCTCCGGCGGCAGCGTGCCGGCATGGCAGGGGCGCAGGCCATTGCGGTCGACGATGACCGGCACCTCGACACAGCAGCCTTCGGGCAGGTTGTCGATCAGCCTGGTGTTCTCGACATTGCCGTAGATCACCGTCGGCTCGCCAGTGACCATGGCGCGGATGATCAGGGAGCCGTATTCGTCGCTGCGCTCGAGCGGGAAGGCCTCGCCGGCCTGGAGCTTGCGGCGCGTCTCAGTGTAGCGGCCGAGATTGCGGATGCTGCGCCGGACATACTCATCGACCGGCACGTCGTATTGCGCGATCTGGTCGTCGCGGCGCAGGAAGTACGGGGTGTATTCGGCATTGTGCTCGCTGGATTCGCTGACGAACCAGCCGAGCGTGCGCATCAGCTCGAAGCGGACCTTGTCCCTGGCGTAGATTTCCGGGTCGGCCATCGCCCGGCGCAGCGCCGGATAGGCATCCTTGCCGTCGATCTGGAGCTTGAGGAACCAGGTCATGTGGTTGATGCCGGCGCAGTCATAGCTCAGCCTGGACTGCTCGACGCCGAGATAGGTCGCAAGGTCGCGCGCCGTGTGCTGGACATTGTGGCAGAGGCCGACGACGCGCTGCTCGGGATAGGCCTTGTAGACCGCCCAGGTCAGGATGCTCATCGGGTTGGTGTAGTTCAGCAGCACTGCGTTCGGGCAGAGCTCGCGCATGTCGGCGACGAGGTCGAGCATGAAGGGGATGGTGCGCAGGCCCCGGAAGATGCCGCCGATGCCGACCGTGTCGGCGATGGTCTGCTTCAGCCCGTATTTCCGGGGTATGTCGAAGTCGATCATGGTCGCTTCGTGCATGCCGATCTGGACCATGTTGATGACGAAGTCGCAGCCTTCGAGCGCGCGGCGACGGTCGAGATGCTCCTCGATCACCGCATCGGCGCCGAATTGCTTGGCCGTCCAGCGCGCCATCATGCCGCCGGTCTCGAGCCGCTCGGGATCGATGTCGTGCAGCGAGATCACGACGCGCCCGAGCTCGGTGAAGTTCAGGATGTCGGTCAGCAGGTTCTTGACGAAGACGGCGCTGCCCGCGCCCATCATGGCGATCTTGACCACGGTATTGTCCTTCTCGAAACGTCGAAACGGGTCGGCCCGCGCTCTTGCGCGAGCGGTTACTTGAGGCCGGAGCCGGAGATGCCCTGGACGAAATAGCGCTGGAAGAAGGTGAAGATGATCAGCATCGGCACCAGCGAGAGCAGCGCGATCGCCATGATCATCGACCATTCGGTGTTGAACTGGCCGCGCAGCAGGTTGAGGCCGAGCTGCACGGTGTACATCTCGTGCTTCATCATCACGATCAGCGGCAGGGCGAAATCGTTCCAGCGCCACATGAAGGTGAAGATCACCAGGACGGCGATGATCGGCTTCGAGAGTGGTACGACGATCTTGAAGAAGATCTTGAGCTCGCTGGCGCCGTCGATGCGCGCCGCCTCGAGCAGTTCGTCGGGGATCGAGACCATGAACTGGCGCACCATGAAGATGCCGAAGGCCTCGGCGGCGCGCGGCAGGATGACGCCCCAGTAGTCGCTGAGCAGGCCGAGCTCGGAGACCACCAGGAAGAGCGGCACGATGATGACCTGGAAGGGGATCATCAGCGCCGACAGCACCGCGAGGAAGAGGATGTCGCGGCCGGCGAAGCGGAACTTGGCGAAGGCGTAGCCGCAGAGCAGGTTGATCGTCACGGTGATCACCACGGCGAACAGGGTGATGATCAGCGAATTCGCCGTCCAGCTCAGGAACGGCACGCGCCCGATCGCGTCAGTGAAGTTCTGCCAGACGAAGCTCGACGGGATCAGGCCGGCGGCGCCGCTGAAGACCTCGTCTTTCGGCCGAACCGCGGTCGCGAACATCCAGTAGACCGGGAAGAACATGATCCCGGCGCCCGCGACGAGGAGCAGCCAGATGCCCGTGGTTTCGAGGCGCCCGGTCAGGGCGCTGCGGCTCGTTCCCGCGATCATGACGGCGCCCTCATGCCACGTCCTCGACCCGGCGGTTCACCCGCCATTGCAGCAGGGTGAAGATCAGGATCATCACGAACAGGACCATGCCCATGGCGCTGGCATAGCCCATCTCCGAACCGACGAAGGCAGCCTGGTAGATGTACTGGACGATCATCGTCGTCGAGAAACCGGGGCCGCCGCCGGTCATGACGTAGATCAGGTCGAAGACCTGGAAGGAGTGGATCACGCCCAGGATCAGCAGCAGGAAGGTGGCCGGCCGCAGCAGCGGCCAGGTGACGAAGCGGAACTGCTGCCAGCGGCTGGCGCCGTCCATCTGCGCGGCGTCGTAATAGGTCGGCGAGATCGACTGCAGCGCGGCGAGATAGACCACCATGCAGAAGCCGACCCGAACCCAGAGCGAGGTGACGATCAGGGAGAACAGCGCCCAGCGCGGCGAGGACAGCCAGGCGACGGGGCCGATCCCGACCTGTTGCAGCAGCGTGTTGATGACGCCGTAATTGTCATTGAAGAGCCAGGCAGCGATCACCGCCGTGGCAACGTTCGAGATCACCACCGGCAGGAAGAAGACGCTGCGCAGCAGAGTGCGGCCGAAGAGGTCGCGATTGAGGGCGAGCGCCAGTGCGAGGCCGATGGCGAGGCTCATCGGGACGGTGGCGACGGAGTAGACCGCGGTGTTGCTCAGCGACTGCCAGAACAGCGTGTCATGAGCGAGCCGGGCATAGTTCTCCAGCCCGATATAGCGCGGCGTATCGATCAGGCTCCATTCCCGCAGGCTGATGTAGAACGCGTAGAGCAGCGGGAAGAAGACGAAGATAGAGAAGAGCGCCATGTTCGGGGCGATGAACAGGTAGGGCGTCAGCTGGTTGCGCCTGGCTTGCAGCCAGTAGCGCCGCGCATCGGCCGCCGAAGGCCGGCTAACTGCCGGCCCTCTCAGGTTTTCCGCGATCGCCATCACCGCCGCCATCAGACCAGCAGCGTCGAGCGCACGTGCTTCTCGATGTTCCCGACCGTCGCGGTCGGCGACTGGCCGGAGGTGAAGGCAAGCTCGAGCTCGTCGGCCAGCTTGGCGTTGAAGCGGTCCCAGGTCGGCAGGACGATGGTGCTGACGAGATGCTCCGGCACGGTCGCCGACTGCTCGAGGAAGACCTTCATCTCCTCGTTGCGGATCTCATAGACGAGGCCCTTGTCCTTCAGCGATTTGCGCACGGGCAGGAACTGCGCCTTGGTGACGAACTCGCGCATCGCCTCCTCCGCGACCATGAACTTGACGAAATCGGCCGCGACGTCCGGGCTCTTGCTGTCGCGCGAGACCGCCAGAGCGTTGCCGCCGAGATCGGCCGCCATCGCCACGTCACGTGGCAGATAGGTGACGCCCCATTTGAACTTGGCCTGGTCCTGGATGAAGGGGATTTGCCAGTCGCCATGCAGCAACATGGCGATCTTGCCGGTGGCGAACAGGTTCTGCACCGGCTCGGAGCTCTTCAGCGAGGTGTTGGGCGGGACGAGCGCGTCCTTGAACCAGCTCTGGGTCCAGGCGACGGTCTCGGCCGCCTCCTTCGTGTTGATCTGCGGGCCCTTGAGCTCGTTGTCGAGCAGCTGGCCGCCATGCTGATAGAGATACATCAGCCAGCGATAGGCGTTCGAGTTCTGCCAGTTCATAGCGAAGGCGTAGTTCAGCCCGGCCTTCTCCTTGGCCAGCTTCGCGGCGCTGATGAACTCCTGCCAGGTCCAGCTCTTGTCGAGGCTCTTGGGCGCCTCGATGCCGCATTTTTCGAAGATCTCGGCGTTGTAGAACAGCGCGAAGGTGTCGGTATGATGCGGCAGGGCATGCGGCTTGCCCTTGATGGTCGACGCCCGCCAGACCGAGGGCAGGAAATCCTGGCCGAAACCGGCGTCGAGATATTGCGACAGGTCGATCGCCGCGCCGCTCTGCCCATAGCGCCCGATCCGCTGATACTGGGCGCGGAAGATGTCCGGCGCCTGCTTGCCGGCGAAACGGGTGTCGAGCTGCTGGTAGTACTGGCCGCTCGGAACGACCTCGAGCTTGATGGCGACGTTGGGATTGCTGGCCTTGTACCGCTCGATCTGCGCATTGAAGGCCGCGATCTCGGCGGGCGAGCCCCAGGAGGTCATGACCAGCGATGCCGCCTTCTGGGCGCTCGCTGCACCAAAGTACATGCCGGTTCCAGCGCCGATGCCGGCGCACAGGCTCGTCTTCAGGAAACTGCGCTTGGTGATGGTCGCCATTGTTTCGATCTCCCTGGGTCTTTTTTGTCGTTGAAACGTAATAGGCTTGGTCAGGCTCCCTCCCCGTCCGGGACGGTGCGGACGCCGCCGCAGGATTCGCGCACCAGCAGGCGCACCGGCAGAACCTGCTCGCGCGGCAGCTCGGCCCCGCCCTCCAGCCGGCCGATCACCGCCTCGACGGCGAGCCGGCCGATATCGGCGCGGGAATAGTCGACGGTGGTCAGCTCCGGCGTGACGAAGCCGCCGAGCGCGATGCCGTCGAAGCCGACGACCGCCATGTCTTCTGGGACGCGCACGCCATGCTTGTGCAGCGCATGCAGCGCGCCGACTGCCATCTGGTCGCTGTAGACGAAGACGGCGCTCGGACGTTCGTCCTGCGCCAGCAATTCCTCCATCGCCGAGAAGCCACCGGCGAGGCTCGGCTCGGCCATCGCGACGAGGTGCGGATCCGCGGCGATGCCGGCGTCCTCGAGCGCCCGCGCATAACCGTCGGAGCGCTCGCGGCGCTTCAGCAGACGCTGAGAGGCGCTGCCGATATGGGCGATGCGGCGATGACCGAGATCGATCAAATGACGGGTCGCGACATAGCCGCCCCTCTCCAGATCGACGCGCACCGCCTGGAGTGCCGGGTCGGGGCTGTGGTGCTGCATGACCACGATCGGCATGCCGTTTTCGGCGAGCTTCTTCAGGTCCACGGCGAGATCGGCCGGGGGGGCGGCGACGATGACGCCGTCGGCAACGCCGCCGGAGAGCAGCGAGTAGGCCCGCCGGTGCACCTCGTCGAACTTCGCCGACATGATGTTGAGCGAATAGCCGCGCTCGAGAGCAGCGGCATGGGCGGCGCCGATGATCTCGGCATTGTAGAAGCTGTCGAGCGTATAGAGCAGCAGCGCGATGACATTGGTGCGCCAGCGCCGCAGCGAGCGCGCGGCATGGCTCGGCTGATAGCTCAGCCGGGCGGCGGCATCGGCGACGCGCGCCCGCGTCTCGGCGGAGATGCCGAGCTCGCCACCGCGATCATTGAGAACGAGGGAGACGGTGGTCCGGGAGACGCCGGCGAGCTTCGCAACCTCCGCGCTGGTGGCGCGGCGGCTGGTTCGCTCATGCGGAAGCGCGCGCTTCGCCAAGGTCATTCCATCCCGATAATGTTATCTAACACGATTTAGGAGAAGGCTAGATGGGAACCAGCCGATCGTCAAGACGAACGAGATCCATCGTGAGTCCGCGGATGGGCCGTCCTTCGCCAGAATGAAGAAAGCGCCGAGATCGAGTGCTGCACTGCGCATTTACAGGGAGGCGAGCCCGGTTTTCCCTCTCACACCACGATAGCGAGCGCCCTTGTCGCGCTCGCTGACGCTCTGCGCGAGTGGATCGGGGCAAAACCGGAGATCGCCGGCTCAACGGCCGTATTGCCAGACACTCCGACCACTCCGGCGCCGCGCCCGCCTCGCCGACCGGATGACGGTTCGGTCTACCTGATCCAGTCGGGGCTCACTACGAGATCGGGCGCAGCGATGAGCTTGAGCGCCGAGTGAGGGAGATCAAGATCGCGCTCGCAGAAAAGGCCGAGCTTGTGCACGCTATCGCGACGGACGACCCCGCTGGCATTGAAGCCTATTGGCATCGGAGATTCGCCGACTGCGAGTGGTTCAAGCTGACCGTCGCCGACGTCGCGGCGCCAAAAGGGCGCCGACTCCAATAGAGGCGACTTCGGCGGCGCTCATATTTGAGTCCTCGACATGCGGGACCAAAGACATTCCTTGGCCTGCTGACGAAGTCGAGCGAATTGTGACTCATCGGCTGTAGACCGATAAGCATCACTGCCGCGCCATGGCAGGATGGATTTTGCGGCGACAGCTTGGGCTCAATGTCGAGCTCCTCAGGCGCTCGCTTGGCTTGTCGCAGGAAGAGCTCGCCTTCGAGGCGAAGATCCACCGCACCTATATCAGTGGTGTCGAGCGCGGTGTTCGCAATCCGACTGTGACGGTCATCGCGCGGTTAGCTGGGGCGCTGAAGGTGGAGCCGGCAGAGCTTCTCGTCATTAACCCCAATCCTTAGGTCTAAGACGTATCCTTACTCATCCATGAGGCGTCCAGGCACGACAACGGAATAGCACAACCCAAAAGACCCATCGCCTAAGACGGAACCGAGTTTCGCCTTACGCCAAGAGACGATAACTGGCACCATATACCATAAATTGTACTAAATTGTAGAATAGATTAGATTGGATACTTCAATATAATTGAATCTACATGAGTTTAAATGCAACTAAAATCGGATATGCGGGATGCCGCGTGGAATAGCTAAAATTTGATACATTAAGCATAGGTCATCTGCGGGATGGGCTGTGGGACACCCGGTAGCAGGTTAGTTACCCCCATGATGCCATGGTCGGCCTATGAACTTTCACATCCCGTTCTCAAGCGATTGGCTTGAGCTGCCAGATCTCAGGACGATATCCGTATTCTCCAATCCTGGAGAAAAGACGGTCCTAGTCGAGTCCCTCCTGGACCGCCCCGATTGCCCGAAATGTCGAGCCGATGCCCGATGGGTCCATAAACATGGCCCCAGCACGCAAGAATTCCGCGATTCGCCTCACGGCAATTTGCCGGTCGTACTGCGGCTGAAGCGTAACCGCTTCAAATGCAATGCGTGCGGCAACACCTGGATGGAGAAGATCTCGTCCCTTGACGATGATCGCTTGATGACGCTCCGCCTTCGCCAGTTCATCGTGAAGCGCTGCCTCAAGGACACCAACTACAGCGTCGCCGACGACGTTGGTCTTGTTGTAGCCCCCAAAAGCCCGGACATTTCTCACGGTGCTGCATGGGCCGCGATGAACTCGCGGGGTGAACGATATCCGAGCGACCTGTGCGGGTGAAGCTCGTTGTAGTGGTCGAACCATTCCGGCAGGGCGAGCATGACGGTTTTGGCATCGGGGATGGGATTCACCGAGACGTAGTCGCGCTTGAAGGTTCGCACGAAGGCTTCGGCCATGCCGTTGCTCTGCGGGCTCTGGACCGGAGTTGTGAGCGGCTCCAGGCCGATATCGCGGGCAAAGCGGCGGGTCGGACCTGCGATGTAGCAGGAGCCGTTATCGGTCAGCCATTCGATGGTCTGCGGCAGGCGGTTGACCTTGCCGAAGCGGTGCTCGACGGCGGTGACCATCAGGTCGCAGACATCTTCGCCCTTGATGCCCTCGGTGGTGGCGACATGGCCAATGGCTTCCCGGTCGCAGCAATCGAGCGCGAAGGCGACGCGGACCTTTTCGCCGTTGTCGCAGCCGATCTCGAAGCCGTCCGAGCACCAGCGCAGGTTGGAGCGTTCGACGGCGATGCGGCCGTCGTGACGGCGCTCGACCCCGCCAGCATGGCGTTCGAGCAGAAGGCCATGGACCTTCATCACCCGATAGACGCGCTTGCGATTGGCGGGCGCACGGCCCTCGGTCAGGGCTTTGCGGCGCAATCTGGCCCAGACGCGAGCATAGCCGTAGGTTGGCATGTCCTCGATGACCGTCTCGATCTCGGACAGGAGCGCCTCTTCCGGCAGGGGCGGACGGCCTCTGCGCTGGGGAGAGCGCCCGGCCGTCCGCTGCGCCAGCCGGGCGGCGAGATGCGAACGGGCCACGTCCAGCGTCGCGGCGACGGTGTTCATGGCAAACCGTCCTTGGGCAGCGACAGCGACCGCAATCTCCGTTTTTTTATATCCTCCGCCAGTTCGAGGGCGTCCTTCAGGATTTCCACCTCCAGGGTCTTCTTGCCCAGGAGCCGCTGCAATTCGCGGATTTGCTCCTGCTGCGCCCGGAAGGCGGAGGCCGGGACCACTTCCTCCTCGGCCGCCGTCGCGGTCAGCGCCCCTTGCTCGGCAAGCCGCCGCCACGTGAAAAGCTGGTTCGGCGACACGCCGCACCGGCGTGCCACAAGGCTGACCGTGACACCCGCCTCGCGCGTCTGCGCGACGATCTCCAACTTCTCCGCAACCGACCACCGGCGACGCCGCTCAGGCCCGGTCAGGACCTCAACCTTCGGATAAGAACCAGTCATAGACACGACATTACTCCCAACCCTTATTTTAAGGGTGAGACCTGTCCGGGGAATTCGGGGGCCGTTTCACCGTGGCATGTTAAAGCCGACTGCTAGGACCCGGTCGTACAAGACCATGCCCGCGGCCATGGCGGCGACGAACAGGAGGACAAGCGGCAGCCCCATCAAAAAGGCGGAAATGGCCGGTCCCGGGCAGAAGCCGGCGAGCCCCCAGCCGATGCCGAAAATCGCCGATCCTATGAGAAGGGGCGCGTCGATCTGCGTCTTCTCCGGCAAATGAAATCGTGCATCCAGAACCGGCTTCGTCATGCTGCGCTGGAGCACGACGCCTGGCATCGCGACGAGCACCGCACCGCCGAGCACGAACATCAGGCTCGGGTCCCAATCGCCACTCGCGATGTCGAGGAAGCCGAGGACGCGCGCGGGGTCGACCATCCCGGATAGCGACAGGCCGAAGCTGAATATCGCGCCCGCAAGCAGGGCGATGGCGGGGCGGGCAAAAATGGGACCGCTCATCTCAGCAACCCCATGCTTGTTGCCGCGACGATCCCAGCAGCGAGGAAGGTAGCGGTCGCGGCAAAGGAGCGTTTCGAGAAGCGGGCAAGGCCGAGGATGCCGTGGCCGGACGTGCAGCCCGAGCCCATACGGGTGCCGATGCCCACGAGCAAACCGGAGGCAAGGACAAGGGGCCAGGTGGTTGCGATGGTCACGGCCGGGAATCGGCCGAAGGCTGCTGCGTAGAAGAATGGCCCTGCGAGAAGACCAACGACGAAGGCTGCATCGGCCCAAACGGGTCTGCCGCCGAGCAGGTTTCCCAGGATGCCGCTGATGCCGGCGATCCGACCGTTGGCGACGAGCAGCAGGACGGCGGAGAGACCGAGCAGCATGCCGCCAAAAAGCGCGGGCAGGTAAGGCGTCATCTCCGCCCCTCCGGACTGCAAAAAATGGCATAGAGTGCCGTGATGAGCTGAGCCGCCTTTTCCTCCGACAGGCGATAGAATATCTGCTTGGCCTCGCGGCGCGTTTGCACGACACCCGCCTCGCGAAGCACGCCGAGCTGCTGCGAAAGGGTCGGCTGACGGACGCCGAGCTCCTCCTCCAACTCACCGACCGAGTGCTCCCCTTCGGCCAGGGTGCAGGCGAGCATCAGCCGCACGGGATGTGCCATCGTCTTCAGAAGGGACGCGACCTCTTCTGCCCGGCTTGCCATCTCCTCCGGCGGCATGGTGGCGGACACCGATTTTTCGATTGCAGTCACCGTGTCGCCCCTAGCGCGTCGAGCGGAATTTTCAGGTAGCGCCGGCCGTTGTCCTCCGGTTCGGGGAGCTGGCCGGCGCGCACGTTCACCTGAAGTGCATGGAGGATCAGCCTCGGCATCGGCAATGTCCGGTCCCGCGCTTCGCGCAGCGCCACGAAGCTGTCCTCGGTCATATCGACGAGATGCGGGTTGGAGCGCTTTTGCTCGCTCACCGTGCTCTCCCATTTCGCATGTCGCCCGCCCGGCTGGTAGTCGTGGCCCGTGAAGATGCGGGTCTCATCGGGAAGCGCGAGAATCCGCTGGATCGAATGCCACAGAACCTTGGCGCTACCGCCTGGAAAATCGGCGCGGGCCGTGCCCGAGTCCGGCATGAAAATCGTGTCATGGACGAAGGCGGCGTCGCCGATGACGTAGCTGACGGAGGCGAGCGTGTGGCCGGGCGAAAACATCACGCGGCCTTCAAGACTGCCGACCCTGAATGTGTCGCCGTCCGAAAACAGTTGGTCCCATTGCGATCCGTCTGTCGCCAGTTCCGGCCAGTTATAGATGTCCTTCCAGAGCTTCTGTACCTCGACAACGCGCGCGCCGATCGCCGTCGGCGCACCGGTTTTCTCCTTCAGATAAGCGGCGGCCGAGAAGTGGTCGGCATGCGGGTGGGTGTCGAGAATCCATTCGACCGTCAGTCCTTCGGCCCGCACATAGTCCAGGATCGCATCGGCATGAACAGTCGCGGTCGCGCCGGACTTCTCGTCGAAATCGAGTACAGGATCGATCACGGCGCAGGCGCCTGTCGCCGAATCGGAGACGACATACTGAATGCTGCCCGTACGCGCGTCGTGGAAACCCACGACGCGCGGAACCTTGGCGTCCTGCCGATCAAGCCAAACTGCGGCGCCGGACAGGTCGAAGCCGTGGCCCTTTCCGAAGATCTCGACCTCCCCGCGCTGCATTCGCCCGTCGAGCACCTCACCGATCGCGTAGAGGGTGAGCGCCCGCATCCCGCTCTTGCAATGGGCAAGGGTCGGCCCTTTCGCCTTCTTCATCGCTTCCTGAAATGCACGGACGTCGGCCTCGGTGATGGTCGGGCCGGTGACTGGTACGAAGGCATAGCCGAGGCCGGCCGAACGCGCGGCGGCGGCTTCGGCGGCGTTGCCCGGTTGCCCTGCCTCTTCACCATCCGGTCTGGCGTTAATGACGGCGGCAAAGCCTTGTCTTGCGAGGTCACTGAAGGCAGCGGGATCTGGTTGGGCCGATACCGTCAGACGATCATCAATGGTCACGGTGTTCATCAGCGCAGGCTCCTGATCATCAAACATTATACGATTACATATAATGTATAATGATGGAAATCAAGGTGGCACCGCCTGCGCTGCCACCGACACTCTGATGAGCAACCTTCTGATGGTCGCGTGGCAGCAGCTCTGACCCATATGCGCCAGCCCCGGCAAATGGCACGGGTCAGGATCATCTTGGCGTACGCCGCCTCTGGGTGTCCCGGAGACTCCGAGCCCAATCCTGACTGGGGTGAGGGTTGGTGGTCTTCTAGTCCTTTTGAGTCAACACACTCGCGCGCCGCGCGTCGCGCGCTTCCTGCAAGATCTCCCAGCCACCCTTGAGCACGAGCCCGCCGACGACCAGGCCGATGATCAGGTCCGGCAGCGGAGATGCGAAGAACATCACCGCAGCGCCGGAGACCGCTATGCCCGCATTGGCCAGCATGTCGTTGGTCGTAAAGATCCAGGACGCCTGCATATGGACGCCCTGGTCTCGATGCGAGCGCAGCAGCCGAAGGCAAATCAGATTTGTCGCCGCATTCGCGACGGCCGCGACTATCATGGCAAGACCGATCGGCTCGGCGCCAACGAAAAACCTGCGCAGGACCTCGGCCAGCAACCCGACGCCTAAAATGATCAAAAGCGCGCCGGACAAAGCGGCAACACGCGACTTAGCCGCGACGCTCCGTCCGACGGCGTAAAGGCTCACCGCGTAGACGCCGGCATCCGCCAGATTGTCGAGCGCCGCGCCCAGCAAACCAGTCGAGTCCGCAACAACGCCCACCGTCCCCGCTACGACCACCTGCAAGCAATTGATAAGCAGCACCCAGATCAATGTTCGACGTTCGGCCACGTCGCTTGGGTCAAGTTCGATCTCGGCTTCCTCGTTGCGACGCTCAGAGGCCATGTCAGCGCTCCGTCTCACCCGATGGTTTCTGGACGCCGAACACCGATCGGAACGGCCGCAGGGACCCCGCCAGCAGCAGCGCAACTCCGATGCTGATCGCCACATCCGCCATATTGAAGGTAGGCCAATGCCAATCGCCGACATGAAAATCTAGGAAGTCGGTCACGGCTCCTTGTCGCACGCGGTCAACGACGTTGCCGGCGGCTCCGCCGGCAATCAAGCCGAGGGCGACCGTCTCGACCATGTTCTCGACGCGCAATGCCCAGACGAGAAGCCCGGCTGTGATCGCCACTTTAATGGCACCCAGTACCAACGGACGCTCAAGAAAGACGTCCTGGAACATCCCGAAGCTGACTCCGGGGTTGAAGCCAAGCGTCAGGTTGAAAAATGACGTAATCTCTATGACGCGCGGAGGCGCCATCACCACCGTCACGATCAGCCACTTCGTGACGACATCGACGAGAAGAGCGGGGACGAATGCGAAGCCCAACCACATCGCACGCTGTCCAACGGACGCTACCGCCACGGTATTACTTTCCTTGCAGGTCATTTTTCATTGACGTCCTGGTGACGACGGTCGCCCAATCTTGACGACCGTCGATGCGTTTTCAGTGGGCAGATGCCGGGCGCATCCCTGGCTGATGGCGCTCACTGGCAGGAGAACCGGTCCCCACTGATGGACCGGCCTTTGGTCCGCCTTGGTCGCGATTGAGAAGGCGCAACCCGTTGAGAACAACCAGCAGGGAGGCGCCGACATCCGCAGCGATGGCGCCCCAAAGCGATGCCAGGCCGAGCACTGTCAGGACCGTGAAGAGGAGCTTCACCGCGATCGAGAATGCGACATTCTGCCGAATGACTGCGAGCGTCGCGCGCGAATGGCGCACCAGCCAGGGCAGCCTCGAGAGATCGTCCGACATGAGCGCAACGTCGGCCGTCTCAATTGCCGCGTCGCTGCCCATTGCGCCCATGGCAATCCCGAGACTGGCACGGCCCATCGCCGGTGCGTCGTTGACCCCATCGCCGACCATGGCGACAGAACCATAACGCCGTACGAGATCCTCGACGGCTGTGACCTTGTCGCCGGGTAGCAGTTCCGCCCGAACCTCATCGATGCCGGTCTGCTTGGCGATCGCATCGGCGGTTGCCTGATTGTCGCCCGTGAGCATCACCACCTTTTCGACGCCGGCCCGATGCAGCGCGGTGACGATATCCTTGGCTTCTGCGCGCACGGCATCAGCAACGGCGATCAGCCCCCAGACCTCTTCGCCGTCACCGACCGCCACGACAGTACGACCGGCGCCAGACAGGGTGTCGGCTTGATCCAGAACGGCTGGCGAGCCGATCTTCCGTTCATCGAGATAGCGGCGCGACCCAAGCCAGACCTCGCGACCGGAAATCCGACCGGTCATACCCCGGCCGGTGATGGCCTGCACCGCGTCGGCTGGCTGGGCAGCAAGGCCGCGTTCCGCGGCTTTAGCCAGAATGGCGCGCGCGATCGGATGCTCGCTGCGCGCCTCAAGGGCTGCGGCCAACCGGAGAACGTCATCCTCGCTGCGGCCGACGAGCGGCACCACGTCAACCACTCGCGGACGCCCCTCAGTAAGGGTTCCGGTCTTGTCCATAGCGATGGCCTTCAGCTTGGCCGGAGTCTCGAGGTGGACTCCGCCCTTTACCAGGACACCCTGCTTCGCGGATCCGGCGAGAGCGGCTACGATGGTCACCGGTGTCGAGATCACGAGGGCGCAGGGACAGGCGATCACGAGCAGCACGAGCGCGCGATAGAACCAGACCTCCCAGCCAGCGCCGAGCAGCAGCGGCGGGACGAGGAAAACTGCGATGGCGAGAACCATCACGACAGGCGTGTAGACGCGCGCGAACTTCTCGACCCACTGCTCGCTCGGTGCGCGCCGGCTCTGTGCGGAGCCGACCATGCGGATGATCTGCGCAAGGGTCGTATCGTTCGCCGCCTTGGTGGTCACGACGTCGAGGGCGCCCTCGCCATTGATGGTGCCGGCGAACACCTCATCGCCCACGGTTTTGAACACCGGAACGCTCTCGCCGGTGATGGGCGCCTGATTGACCTCGCTCTCACCAGCTGCGACGCGACCATCAAGGGGGAGCTTGTCGCCGGGACGAATAATGATGTGCGAGCCGACGCGAATCTCGGCGGCCGGTACGTCACGCTCAGATCCATCGTCGAGCTTAACCCGTGCTGTCGGCGGCGCCAGCTCCATCAAAGCAGCCACCGCTCGCCGCGCGCGACCGAGGCTCCACGCCTCAAGTGCCAGGGCAAGCGCGAAGAAGAAGGAAACCGTAGCGGCTTCGAACCACGCGCCGATCCCGATCGCGCCCACGACGGCAACCACCATCAGGAGGTTCATATCCGGGCGGAACCGTCGCGCCGCGAGCCAGGCCTTAGGCGCGACGTAGCGCACCGCACAGAGCACTGCGAGGGTATAGAGGATAATGCTCGGCAGCGGCGTCGAGCCCGCAGCATGTTCGCCAGCCTCGAACGCCGCGATGATGCCGCCGCCGAGCCAGGCGTGAACCGCAAAGCCGAGCGCGGCGAAGACGCCGCTCGCGGCGGTCAGCCACGACTGTATGCGCCTGCGACGCTCTTCTGCCTGTGCCGCTTCGCTGCTCGCCCCTTCGATCCAGGGCTCGGCTCGCAAGCCGGCGCGCCCGACGGCTTTCTCGATGCTGGCCTCCAGCGCAGCGTCTGGCACCATGTCGATCGACATGCGGCCGTTGAGGAGGTCGAAGGCGAGTTTATCTTCGCCCACGAGCGGACCAACCTCGCGCTTCAAGGCCGCGATTTCGTCGGCGCAATCCATCCCGTGGATTCGATAGACAACGCCGCCAGGCTGATTGGTCGGAAGTGGCGGTGCAAGCGCCTCCTGAGCTTGGCCCGCACAGCCGCATCCGGATCCGGCAGTTTCGGAACAGGCAGCCTCAGAAACCGCCGGCGGCGACCACGGCTCAGCTCGCATGCCCGTTCGCGCGACTGCTTCCTCAATCTGACGGAGTGTTGCCCCGCTCTGAGGCGCAACGGTCATCGCGCCCTGCGAAGTGTCGAAGGCAAGATTGTCCTCACCGACGAGCGGCCCCAGCTCCCTCGTCAGGGCGGCCACCTCATTCTTGCAGTCGAGGCCACGCACGCGCAGCAGCATGGCCTCGGCCAAACCATTTCGGATGAGAGAGCCGGACATTCCGGTCTTTGAGATGCCGCTCACGAGCTCGTCGATCGAGGCACGCTGCTGAGGCGCAACCGTCATCAACCCCTTGGCCGTATCGAAGGCGAGCCGGTCTTCACCACCAACGAGCGGGCCGATTTCGCGCTTGAGCATCGCGACCTCGTTCTTGCAATCGAGCCCATCGACCTTGAACAGCCACGCGGACGCCGAGGACGTGTCCGGCTCAGCCAGCAGCTGCGCCCGCATCCCGGTGGAGGCGACCGCCTGCTCGATGGCATCGCAAGCTGGAAGGCTCGGGACGGTTGCTTCCATGACACCGCCTTTGGTGTCGAACGACAACCTGTCCTCACCACCCACGACCGGGCCGACCGCAGCGCGAAGCAGGCGAACCTCGTTTTGACAGTCCAAGCCCTCGACCTTGAAGCGCAACGTGCTTGAGGTGCTTCTCGTCCCGGCATCAGTGGCCATTTCGGTCTCCTCGACTGCTAAATTATCTGGGCTTAGCTCAAGCCTGTTAGCGCACCATACATTCTGTAGTCGCTACAGGATCAAGAGGTCATGAGCCGAATTTATGGCCGTCTCACGAGCGGCAGATGTCAGCGTCCGACAGCCACCAAGCCGACCGCCACTCCGTAGCTCACGATGATAGACGCGGCGGTAAGGGCCATGCCGAAAGCCCGACCTGATGCTCCTTTGGCATAGCCGAAAGCAAAGGCCACCCGACCGGCCAAAAACAGAGCGACCAGCAGAGGGATGAGTACCAGCTCGGGTCCTCGCAACAGCGCTGCAAGTGTTAGGTGGGCGCCAAAGGCCAGAACCGTCTGCTCCAATGAATTCTGCAGCACCGCAGCTCGCACGGCGATTGCTGGGCTGGGTTGGCCAAATGCCGAGCCCCGTATATCTGCTGGCGAATAGAACCGTCCTCTGCTCACCGCGCCGACGCAGCCAGCAAGCCAGAGGAACATGAGAATATCAGCCTTCAGCGTGAACGCGACCCGCTCACCGAGGCCCATCTCCGGGTTGAGGCGGAGCAACCCAGGAGGCAGCCAAACATACCCGGCCGTAAGGACGATCGCCGCAAGAGTGAGCGCGGCGGCGGAGCCACGGATGATGCCCATCTGGTCCGAACTAAAGGCCCTGGCCATTCTCCTGCTCCTCTTATGCCCTCCGCTGAGTGGCGCGATCAGGTGACGTACCGGGAAGCGGCCGATAGCCGCGCCTGTGTTCACACGTCTCCAGCCATTTGCTATATCTACATCCTGTAGTGGCTACAGGATCAACCCTCGATTATATCCATGGCTGGACTATCCCGACGCGGCGGCGATCAAGGCCGCCGCGCTCTTGGTTGAAATCGCGCAGCGCAAGAATGGAGATAAGACCGTCGATGAGCTTCTATTCCATCTGTCAGCACGGGTTCGTCCGCCATCCCGGCGACAACGTCGCTGAGACGCTCCGGCCCACCGCGCGACGGCGCATGCCAGGTGTCGCGCTGATGGCGTCAATCGCCCCTACGGAATGAATCCGCCATGATCACCATCGGAGCTTTGTCACAACGGACAGGCGTCAATATTGAAACAATCCGCTACTACGAGCGGATCAACCTCACCCCAAAGCCGCCCCGCACGGAAAGCAGACGCCGGCTTTACGGAGCCGAGGACGTACGACGTTTGACATTCATCCGGCATTCCCGGGACCTCGGCTTCGATATCCCGGCCATTAAGAGAATGCTTGCTCTGCAGGAAAGCCCGGAGGCCTCTTGTGACCAGGTCAGCCGAATTGCCACGGATCAGCTTGAAGCCGTCGAGATCAGGATAGGTCGGCTTCTGGGACTTAAGGGCGAGCTCATTCGAATGATAAAATCGTGCGACAACGGGAGCGTCGCATCGTGTCGGATTGTGGAAGTCCTCGCTGATCCAACTATCCCGCAAGACGCATCGTGAATCGCCCACCGAATGAAAGCTCAGCAAAGGTTGCGAATACCCTTCTTGTACCGGCTGCGGATTCGTCCCGTCCGACTCAACCGACCATGGCATTCTCTCTCTCTTGCCGCGGGGTCATCGCTAACGCGTATAGATCAAATCTGTTGCAGCCCGCGATAGCGGGCAAACAGGCGCTGCTCTCCGGAGGCGAAGAGGACGACCTCGTAAATCTGAGGCGCCTGGCCCGGGATCTCCATTCCGGGCGAGCCGACCGGCATGCCCGCGACAGCGATGCCCTTCACCCGCAGCCGCTCGACCAGCAATCGCTTGATCGCCTCGGCCGGAACATGACCTTCGACGACATAGCCGTCGATCTCGGCGGTATGGCACGATGCCAGGGCATCGGGCACGCCAAGCCTGGTCTTGAGCGGCATGACGTCGGGAACCTCGACCACTTCGACCGGAAAGCCCGCGGCCTTCACATGCGCAATCCAGTTGCTGCAACAGCCGCAGTTCGGGTCACGAGTCACGGTCATCTTCGGGAGCGCCTCGGCGGCCAGTGACGGAGGCGACAGCGCGAGCGCCGCGGCTGCCTGCGCAGCGCCGATCATCAGCGCGCGGCGGGATGGATAGAGCTCGGTTGGCATAATTGTCTCCTTTGCCTTGGCTGTGTCTTCCTCCGGTCGTGCGCGCATCCAGCGCCGTCACCGGAAGAAGACGTATTTCACGAGCGCTGCGATCGTGAGCACCAGTACTGCGATGCCGAGTAGGCCGACGAGGCCCATGCCCCAGCCCATACCGCTCATCATGTTGTGCATCATTGGCTCCTCCCTCATTCGACAGCCGCAGCGAAGCTTGCCGGCGCGGATCCCGATGTTGCCTTATCGGTCACAGCGGCCGCCGGCAGCCGCCAGCCCTTGATCAGGCCGTAGATCGCCGGGATCACCAGCAGCGTCAGCACGGTCGAGGAGACCATGCCGCCGATCATCGGCACGGCGATGCGCTGCATCACCTCCGATCCCGTGCCGGTGTTCCACAGGATCGGCAGCAGGCCGGCCATGATCGCGATGACCGTCATGATCTTGGGCCGCACGCGCTCGACCGCGCCCAGCATGATCGCCTCCTGCAGATCGGCTCGCGTGAATGCTCGCCCCTCCGCCGCGCAGCGCGCCTGCACCTCCTTCAGCGCGTGGTCGAGATAGATCAGCATGATCACGCCGGTCTCGGCCGCAACACCGGCGAGCGCGATAAACCCGACCGCAACGGCGACCGACATGTTGAAGCCGAGCCACCAGAGCAGCCAGACTCCGCCGACCAGCGCGAAGGGCAGCGAGAGCATGACAATGAAGGTCTCGGTCAGCCTGCGGAAGTTCAGGTAGAGCAGCAGGAAGATGATCGCGAGCGTCACCGGCACGACCAGCTTGAGACGCGCCTCGGCCCGTTCGAGATACTCGAACTGACCGCTCCAGGCGATGCGGTAGCCCGCGGGCAGCTTGATGCTCTGCGCGATCGCGTCCTGGGCATCGCGGACATAGCCGCCGAGGTCACGCCCGACAGTGTCCACGAAGATATAGACCGCGAGCTCACCATTCTCGGTGCGGATCGAGGTGGCGCCACGCTTGCGCTCGATGCTCGCAACCTCGCCGAGCGGGACGCTGGCGCCGGACGGCGTCGAGATCTGGACCTCGCGGGCGATAGCCTGCGGATCCGAACGCAGGTCGCGAGGGTAGCGGATGGCGACCCCATAGCGCTCGCGGCCTTCGACCGTCGTCGTCACGGTCTCGCCGCCCATCGCCATCACCACGGCATTCTGGACGTCGCCGACGGAGAGCCCGTAGCGCCCCAGCGCAATCCGATCCGGCACAATGTCGAGGAAGTAGCCCCCGATGACACGCTCGGCATAGGCACTGCTCGTTCCCGGGACGGCCTTGAGCACGGTCTCGACCTGGCGCGAGATCGACTCCATCTGCGCTAGATCGGTGCCGAAGACCTTAACCCCGATCGGCGTGCGGATGCCGGTCGCCAGCATGTCGATGCGTGCGCGGATGGGCTGCGTCCAGGCGTTGGAGATGCCGGGGAACTGGAGAGCCTTGTCCATCTCCGCCTTGAGGCTGTCGAGCGTGACACCCTCGCGCCAGTCCGTCTTGGGCTTCAGGTTGATGATGGTCTCGAACATCTCGGTCGGCGCCGGGTCGGTTGCCGTCTGGGCGCGTCCGGCCTTGCCGTAGACCGAGGCAACTTCCGGGAACGAGCGGATGATCCGGTTCTGGGTCTGGAGCAGCTCGGCCGCCTTGGTGACGGAGATCCCGGGCAAGGTGGTCGGCATGTACATCAGCGTGCCCTCATCAAGGGACGGCATGAACTCCGAGCCGAGCTGCCGCGCTGGCCAGAGGCTGAGCCCGAGGACGGCTACCGCAGCCAGGATCGTCAGGGTCTTGGCCCCGAGAACGCCGCGAATCATCGGACGGTAGAGCGCGATCAGGCCGCGATTGATCGGGTTGCGGCTCTCCGGAATGATCCTGCCCTTGACGAAGATGACCATCAGCGCCGGGACGAGCGTCACCGACAGGAGCGCGGCCGCCGCCATGGCGAACGTCTTGGTGAAGGCGAGCGGCCCGAACAGGCGTCCTTCCTCCGCCTCCAGCGTGAAGATCGGCAGGAAGGAGACGGTGATGACGAGCAGGCTGAAGAACAACGCCGGGCCGACCTCGCTGGCCGCCTCGATCAGGATGTCGATACGAGGCTTGTCCGGCTGAGCCCGTTCCAGGTGCTTGTGGGCGTTCTCGATCATGACGATGGCGGCGTCGATCATGGCGCCGACGGCGATGGCGATGCCGCCGAGGCTCATGATGTTGGAGCCAAGCCCCAGCGCCTTCATCGCCGCGAAGGCCATCAGGATGCCGACGGGCAGCATGATGATCGCCACCAGGGCGCTGCGCAGATGCAGAAGGAACACGATGCAGACCAGGGCGACGATGATGCTCTCCTCGATCAGCGTGCCCTTCAGCGTCTCGATCGCCCGCTCGATCAACCCGGAGCGGTCGTAGACCGGCACGATCTCGGCCCCGCCCGGCAGGCTCGCCGCGACCTCGGCAAGGCGCGCCTTGGCGTGTTCGATCACTGCCAGCGCGTTGGCGCCGAAGCGTTGCAGGATGATGCCGCTGGCGACCTCGCCATCGCCGTTGAGTTCGGTGATGCCGCGCCGCTCATCGGGACCGAGTTCGACGCGGGCGACATCGGAGAGGCGAAGCGGCACGCCCCGATCGCTTTTCAGGACGATGTTCTCGATATCGGCGATCGACTTCAGGTAGCCGCGGCCGCGAACCATGAACTCGAACTCGCTGAGCTCGACCGTGCGTCCGCCGACGTCCATGTTGCTGCTGCGGACCGCCTCCCGAAGCGTCGCGAGCGAGACGCCCTGGGCGCGCAGCCGCACGGGATCGACGACGATCGCGTATTGCTTGACGAAGCCGCCGACGCTGGCGACCTCGGCCACCCCCTCGGCACGAGAAGCCGCGAAGCGCACGACCCAGTCCTGTAGCGAGCGCAGTTCGGCCAGGGTCATGTTCTTGGCGATGACCGCGTACTGGTAGACCCAGCCCACCCCGGTCGCGTCCGGTCCGAGCGTCGGCGAGACACCCGTCGGCAAACGCCGCGCGGCGGCATTGAGATATTCGAGCACCCGCGAACGCGCCCAATAGGGATCGGTGCCGTCCTCGAAGATGACATAGACGAAGGAGACCCCGAAGAAGGAGAAGCCACGGACGACGCGCGCCTTCGGCACCGTCAGCATCGAGGTCGTCAGCGGATAGGTGACCTGGTCCTCGATCACCTGCGGCGCCTGGCCGGGATACTCGGTGTAGACGATGACCTGGACGTCGGAGAGGTCGGGGATAGCGTCGAGCGGCAAGGTCTTCAGCGCATAGACACCCGCCGCCACGGCGAAGGCAGCGGCAACGAAGACGAGGATCAGGTTGCGCGCCGACCAGGCGATCAGGCGGGCGATCATGGCTTGGCCTCCGGCTGGGCGAAGCCGCTCAGGGCGGCCTTAAGGTTGCTCTCGGCATCGATCAGGAAGTTGGCCGAGACGACGACGCGATCGCCCTCGGCGACACCCTCGGTGATCGCGACCCTGCCATCGCCGCGGCGGCCGAGCTTGACCTCGCGCGGCTCGAACCGACCCTCGCCCAGGTCGAGAATGACGACGCGGCGCGTACCGCTATCGATCACGGCGCTGTCGGGAACGGCGAGCAGCGGACCTGCGTCACCGGAGCCGATCTCGACGTCGGCATACATGTTCGGCAGCAGCATGCCGTCGCGATTGCCGATCTCGATGCGGACCTTGGCCGTCCGCGTTGCCTCGGCAATCTCCGGGTAAATCACGCTGACGCGTCCCTCGAAGGAGCTCCCGGGACGGCCGCGCAACCGCACCGTGGCTGGTGCCCCGATGCCGACGGCAGCCAGTTGGCGTTCCGGAACATCGGCCAGAACCCAGATCGTCGAGATGTCGGCGAGCCGGAACAGACTGCCGCCGGCCGTCATCTTCATGCCGTCGCTGACCGAACGTTCCAGCACGATGCCGTCACGCGGTGCCGACCAGTTGATCGTGAGCGGCACTTTCCGGTTTCGCTCGATCTCGGCGATGACTTCCGAAGGGACGCCGAGGTTTTCGAGCCGCTGTCGTGCGCCGCCTTCGGGTACGCCGCGCGCCACGGCATTGAGCTCGGTGATGAACTGCGCGCCCGCCGTGCTGATCTCCGGCGAGTAGATGCGCGCCAGTCGCGTGCCTTTCGTGACGCGGTCGCCCGTCGTGATCGGGGCGACCTCCTGGACGAAGGCATCCGCCCGGATCGTCACCACCGAAACCCGCCGCTCATCGAGCTGGACCACGCCGGGCACATGAATGGTCTGGACGATGCTCTGCCGCCGGACTGGTTCGGAACGCACGCCGCTGCGCTGGATGCGCCCGGGCGAGAGCTTGATGACGCCGTCTTCGTTTCCCTCGCCTTCGTAGACCGGGAGGTAATCCATGCCCATGGAGTCCTTCTTCGGAACCGGCGAGGTATCCGGGAGCCCCATGGGATTGCGGTAGTAGAGGACACGCTTCGGGTCGGCCTGCACCGTCCGTTCCCCGGTCGCGGGCTTCTCCTCGAAGCTGATGTCCTGGCTGGCGCGGACGGCCGTGAAGGGCCTGCCGTCCTCGGTCTGGCGCGGCTGCGCCGAATAGACGGGCCTCCGGTCCGGGTCCTGATAGTAGACGACCGGACCGGTTCCGACGGGCTCGTTCGCCGCGAGCGAGCCTTCGATGCCGAACCAGGAGCGCAGGCCCGCCGACGCAATACCACGATGCCCGGCCCAATAGCCTGCACTTCCCGCCGCCAGAATGGCGGCGAGAGCGAGGCCCGTGAGGGCGACGGGTTTCATGGCACGACCTTGAGGATCAGCTTGTTTTCGAGCGTGCCGGTCTCGCCTTGGATCTTGGCGCTGAGCGACAGGCGCCAGCCTCCGGCCATCGTCAGGTTGGTCTTGAAGCGGTAGGTTCCGGGCTCGGTCGCGGGCATCCCCTCGATCGTCGACGCCATCATCTCCATGCCATCGGGCGCCATGTCGATGCGCCGAGCAAAGATCACGGCGTCGGGGACCGGCTTGCCCGAGCGCTTATCGATAAGCTGGACGGCGACAGTAACGCCGTTGCCCTGCTTGAGCTCGCTCTGCACGAGCCGGAATTCATAATCCTTGATGTCCGCCAACGCTGGGAGCGAGATGGCGGCGAGCGGAAGCGCTGCGGCGAACGCGCGCAACATGTTGATAGGGGTCATGATCAAAATCCTGAATGCATCAGGCTGCCGCGCGTGCGCACAGCCTTGAACGTGGCGATGGCCACGGCTCACCGTCCGCCCGGAACTGCCGTGCGGACGAAACCAGCGCTGTCGCGCTGGCGATGCCTCAGGTTCGCGGAGGTCGCGCCGGCGGCTCGAACGGCCGCGAGGCGTGGGCGGCATCGTCGCCGGCCAGTCCGAGAACGGTGACGACCGGCTGAACGAGCGTGACGAAGGCCGTGGGCTCGCTCGCGAAGCACTTGGCCAGGCAGAAGCTCAACGCCGGGCAGCTCGTGGTGCAGTCCTTCTTCTTTCCCTGATCCGGTGGGCAGCACGACATGTCGGCATCCATCGGCATCGCTGTTTCCGCAGCATCCATCCGGCCATGGCGAGCCCCCGCCGGGCTGACGAAGGCAGCCAGTACGGTGGCCGTGACGAACAGGGCCAGAACTAGAGAGTGCGCGAGGAGCCGGAGCTTCATGACATCAGAAATGTCACAATCGTGCCGATTGCGAAAGGCTGGCGATTTCAAGACATCGTCATCGCGGCGAATAGTTCTCAAGAGTCCATCTAACGCGATCTGGCCAATATGCGCATTCGCGCCTTGGCTATCTTCCGCCGCTGCAGCGGTCGCGCGCTGTTCGATGCGCCGGTACCGCTCCAACAATTCCAGGCCGAAGGGTGGGAGCGGGGCTCCATCGCCCCGCGTTCCGCCGGGCGAAGCGACGACGACGCTCTCGTTGAACGCCTGATTGACGCTCTCGAGCGGCGTCCAGGCGCTTGTAATCCATGCCCTGCTGCGGGCGGCGGCTGAGATCGACCTGGTATCGCGGATGCCTTTGAGCAGCGCGATCGTGCCTGGACCGATCCGGGCACCGGAACCGAAAACGATCGTGGTTTTTAGCTTTGCCATGCGGGCGACGATACAGGCAGCTCCGTCCCGCTGTTGCAGTGCGATCGGCTCGGAGGCGGGACATCAATGTCGACCCGTTTACCTCGCGGGCTAGGAATCCTGCAGCATTTCGAGGACGGGACAGGCTGGCGCCCTCGTTCCGGAACATTGATCGACAGTCTGGGCGAGAATGCTTTCGAGCCGCCGGAGATCGGCAATCTTGGCCCGCTTCATCCAGATGGGCCAGCGTCAGCGAGCGAACCTCGATGCACGAGGCCTGCCCAGGCTCCGCCAATGCAAGGAGCGCCTTGATCTCTTCGATGCTGAAACCGAGTTCGCGCGAGCGCCGAATGAAGGACAATCGCCGTAGGTGCCCTCCCCCGTAGATGCGATAGCCGTTCGGCGTTCGCCCAGGCTCCGGCATAAGGCCGATGCGCTGGTAGTAGCGGATCGTCTCCAAATTGACGCCCGCGAGCTCCGCCAGTTTGCCAATCGTCAGGCTTTGCATCATCGGGGCGCTTTTTCCACTTGAGCCTGTAGGAGCTACGGAGTGCACGATACGCCCAATGTTTGGCCGGTCCACGATCCAGACGACGTTCAGCGTGACCGGCACCTCGATCCACACGCCGACGACGGTCGCGAGCGCCGCCCCGGAATTGAACCCGAACAGGCTGATTGCAGTGGCGACGGCGAGCTCGGTGAGGTTCGAAGCGCTGAGAAGCGCGGACGGACCGGCGACGCAGTGCTGTTTCCCGGCGATTGAGTTCAGGAAATAGGCAAAGCGGCCTTCGTCGAAGCCCTCGCCGTGAAGAAACTCCTCGATGCCGGGCCGGCGACTCACGCCGAGACTGAAAGGCTCGTGCCCGACGGGCGCCGACCTGAAGGCCTGCTGGGATTCCTACAGGAGCATTTCGGGAAGTGGGGTGGCTGGTACTATCGGATCGCGCGCGGGATCGACGAGCCACCAGTGGAACCGGACCGAGTCTGAAAATCGCTCGGTCCCCAGGACACGTTCGCGATCGATATCTCCGAGCGCGAGGCGGCTCGCCCCGAGATCGCTCCTCTCGTCGCGTAAGTCTGACGACATTGCGAGGCCAAGCAAGTCAGTGCCCACACGGTGACGCTGAAGGTGAAGCATGCCGATTTCCAAGGGGTGACACGGAGCCGGACAGCCGAGCCATCAGAGTGCCACTAACGATCGTTCATTGTCGGTCAACCTCGACTGCAGTAAACAACATCACGGCGCCAAACTGCCAGCGGGGCGTGGCACATAGTTTACGGAGTGTTCATGAGCCGGTTTGTCGTCGCCGTGGGCCTCGCGCTCTCGCTTGTGGCTTGCCAGGGTGTTGACGAGAGCTACAGATCGACGCGCGACCGCACCCCGATTCCGCCGACCACGTTGTCACTGATGGCCGAGAAGGGTGTGTCCGCGTCTGACCCGATCCTAATGCGCTCCTACAAAAAGGAGTCGGAGGTCGAGATCTGGAAGAGGAAGCCTGATGGGCAATACACCTTGCTCAAGACCTACCCCATGTGTCGCTGGTCAGGCCAGCTTGGACCGAAGATCCGCGAGGGTGACCGACAGGCGCCCGAGGGCTTCTATGACGTGACGCCTGGGGCGATGAACCCGAATTCCAGCTTGTTCCTGTCATTCAACTTAGGCTACCCGAATGCTTACGACCGCTCGCACGGTCGAACCGGTTCGCATCTGATGGTCCATGGCACCTGCTCGTCCCGGGGCTGCTTTGCCATGACCGACGAGGCGATTGCGGAAGTCTATGCCGTTGCACGCGAGGCGTTCGCCGGCGGACAGCGTACGTTCCAATTCCAGTCCTATCCCTTTCGTATGACGGCGGAGAACTTGGCGAAGCACCGCTCCGACCCTCACATCGCCTTTTGGAAGAACCTGAAAGAGGGCTCGGACCGATTTGAGGTGGCGAAGCGGGAGCCCGTCTGGACTGTCGTCGGCGGGCGCTACGCCTTTAACGAGGCCGACCGGGCGACAATTGCTGCAGTCGCAATTAAGCAAGCCCGCGATGAGCGTGAGGTTGCAGAGCTCGTAAGCAAGGGTACGCCGTCGATCCGTCTCGTCTACGAGGATGGCGGGGGGCATCAATCGTTCCGCGAGGTCGCCATGGCTGCGGCCAGCGCAAGCACCTACACAGCCCTCGACGATCGCACCCGACGGTCGATCGGAGACGTCAGTCGACCCGATGCGCTAGCGCGGGACCCGGAGGTGATCTCGATCGGAGAAATGGCGCCCGGTAAACCCAATCCGACGACCCGGTCAACCGCCGTTGCGGTGGCAGCTCCCGCTCGACCCGGGACGACTATGGAGCAATCCTCGTCAATGCCAGTCGTCATTTCTACTCCGGCCGCAGTGGCCAAGCCTGTCAAAACCCACATTGCAAGTTTGGAGGCCGCGTCGCTGCCGGCTGGTCCGCCGCTGCAGGTAGCAGAACCAGCGGCTAAGCCGATCTATAAGCGCCTGCTCGGCGGCCTTCTCGGCCTGTAAGGCACACGCTGGCGCCAGTCCGGGCTAACCAGATCAAATCGCCTACATCTTCCAATCGACCCCGGCTTTGCACCATCATGAAGCTTGAATGGAGCGTCATGATGGCAGCTACGTCATCGTCGGTCTTTGACGAAAGCATGAAACCTTGATGAAGGGATGCTCAACGTCTGGGACGTTATGCCAGCTCTAGTGAGAGAACAGACCGCTGATCTCGCCGAGATCTTTCGCGTGCTCGGCAACGGGAACCGACTTCACATCATGGTCGCATGTCTGGATGACCCGCAATGCGTGGGAGACATCGCTCGGCGTGTCGGCATCTCGCCTACGCTTGTCAGCCACCACTTGCGGCTCCTGCGCGCCGCGCGCTGCCAAAAGCTGGACAAACAGGTCTTTTACGCAGCGACGGATGAGCACGTACCCTGCATCATCCGCGACATGGCCCCCATGCCGGTGAGCACGGTCAAGTTTCGAAGGACGGTGATGACGAGCCTAATGCGGTGCAACGGGCAAGTCGCGATGATGCGTGACCTTCTCCAGCGCTTCAGCGCGGCGCCGTTCGGTATCGAGGGCCTTCTGTGATGTCCACCTTTGTGCTTGCCGCCCTTTTAGGCCTTGTAGAAGGCTTGACCGAGTTCATCCCGGTGTCCTCTACCGGTCACCTGATCCTCCTCGTCGATCTGCTCGAGTTTCATGGTCCGCCCGGTCGGGTCTTCGAGATTGCCATCCAACTCGGAGCGATCTTGGCGGTCTGCTGGATCTATAGGAGGCGGCTGCTTGAGATGATCAGTGGGCTGCCTTCCGAGCGGCGGGCACGGCATTTTGCGCTCATCGTCCTGATCGGTTTCCTTCCAGCTGCCGCGGTCGGCGCTCTCACACACGGCTTTATCAAGACGGTACTGTTCTCCCCATGGGTCGTGGCTGTCAGCCTTCTTCTTGGAGGATTCGCCATCCTCGCGATTGAGCGGATCATCGTGGCAGATGAGGCGGTCAGCCCTGCGCTTGAGAGGATCAGCTACGGCACCGCGTTCAAGATCGGCCTGTTTCAGACCCTCGCCATGATCCCGGGCGTGTCGCGCTCGGGCGCCACAATCATGGGCGCACGTCTTCTCGGGGTGGATCGCCCGACGGCGGCGGAGTTCTCATTCTTTCTCGCGATCCCGACCATGTTCGGGGCAACGATCTTCGACCTTTACAAGAACCGCATGAGCCTTGAGGGGAGCGGAATTTTGGTCATCACGATCGGATTCGCAGCTGCGTTCATCGCGGGCCTGCTGGTTGTTCGGACGCTCGTCATCTTCGTCTCGCGCCACGGCTTCGCGCCGTTTGCTTGGTATCGCATCGCGCTCGGCACCGCGATGCTCATCCTGCTCGTCGCGCGCTGAAGGAGCCGTGATGACGCTTGACGTCTTGTGGATTGGCATCGCGGCAGCGGGCGCGGTCTCGTCCCACTCCCGTTCGTCGCACGAGACGCCAACGAGAGCCGTCGCTGGCTGCCTCGTTACCGCCCTGGCCTGAGCAAGGGACGATCCTGTGCCGTTTGGCTTTTCACCGGCGTGCTCGCATCATCGCTTGAACGTCAGGCCTTGGACCAGGAGGATTGATCTTTGGGAAGGCTCTCGTCTGGATCGTGGACTGCGACGGAATCAGAAGCGCTCAGGTTTGCGCCGAAAACGACCAGATTGGTTCCACCCGGATGCCGGAGTGACGGGAACAAGATCCCCCCATAGCCCGCGGAAATCGCAGCATCTGCAAGCGGCCAGGATGGCGGGATCTTGCCTAGGATGTTGTAGATTTTCCGCCAGTCACAGTCCCATGACGCCCAGGCCGCTGCCCAGACATTCGGATCATAGCCGGCGGAGAAATCGACGACTTGTTGAAGGTCGATCATGTATGCAGCAAGCGTCGCGGGTCGGGTCAATGACGAACCCTGGCGATATTCCTCCAGAGCAGTCTGCGGCGCGCGCGAAAGATAAAGCGCCTCGACACCAATTCGATTGAAGCGGCCGCCGACCATAGCTGCGCCAGCTCCGCTGGTCGGCACGAATGCCCACTTTGGCGTCAGATAGCGATGGAAGACCTCGTCCGGTCCAAGCCGGACAAGCTTCATCCGCTCGCTCCGATTTCGAGGGCTTGCAGATACCTCAATACAGCTTCGCTATGACCTTCGGCGACCAGTTCCGCAGCCGTTTTATGATCGTAGTCGGAAATCGGTTCATTCATGAACCAATAAATCGCCTTGTCGAGATCGCCTGCGAGTTCAGCTGCGGCCGTTATGACCTTTGCCATCTCGCGAAACCGACCTTGAAGCCTCTCCGAGCTTGGCTTGCGAAGCGTGTTCCGATGAACGCCTGTCATTTTTGCCAGGCTGGAAACCTGGATGCCCAGCACCTTCGAGAAGCGCCCTGGAGAAATATAGGGGGTCTTCGGTTCCTGCAGCTTCTGCATAAAGCCCGACACAATCGCCGGACCAAGTCTCTCAGCATGTGCCATGGTTAAACTCCGCTACCATTCCCGCACAATATATGCACACTCATGCGCACATCAAGTGCCGTGTTGCGAGCACGCTGGACTCCAACAGGACGGGAGCATCCAAGCTCGCAATCCTAGAATGAGTGCGACGTTTATCATCTCCGGTTGCTGGCATTCCACAAACATCCGCCGAGCACGACATTGATCGTCACCAGTAGGATGAGGGCAGCGTAGGTCGCGCTCGACCCAACCTTTTCAAGCAGCAGGGCGCCCAACGTCGGCGCCAGCGCCTGCGCGATGAGGCTCGGCCGCGCGAGCTTTCCGACGAGAGGCGCATAACGTTGGGATCCGAATTGAGCGAGCGGCAATGTGCCCTTCGCGATCGAGAAGACGCCATTCCCCGCACCGTAGAGGATCAGAGCCAGGGCGATCGGGCCAACCCCGAGCGCCAGCATCGCAAGTCCCAGAGCAATCAAGCCGAGGGCCGCGCTCATCGTCCAGATCGGATGGTGGCGGCCTCCGCCTGCCATTTCGACGATGCGGCCACCGACCTGGGCCGGCCCAACAAGAGCTCCGAGGGCCACGGCCGCTGCCAGGCCGATCCCCTGTGCCTGGAGCAGCGTCAGCAAGTGGACGCCGACGATCGCGCCGATGGCGCCTCCGATGATCATGATCCCGGAGAGAAGCCGGAACGCACGGCTCTCCGACGGAAGCAGCTCAGTTGTTGGACCACCGCCTCCAACCTTCGCCCTAAGAAGCTCCGGTGGAGCCTTCGGAAGGGCCATAAGGACGACCGGGAGGGAGATCAAGAGCTGGATGGCTGCGTACGCGAAGCAGGTGCCTCGCCATCCAAAATGAGCGACGAGGTAGGCCGACAATGGCCAGCACACGGTGCTGGCGAAACCACCCCACAGCGTCAGCATCGTGATCGCTGACCGAGCGGTACCGCCATAAAGACGCCCGAGCGTCGAGAACGCCGCATCGTAGAGACCCGCGGCCATCCCAGCTCCGAGCACGATCCATCCAAATACGAAGACCGGCAAGTTCGGGGCCATGCCCAGGATGAATTGCCCCGCGGCGAGGAGGATGGCCGCCGTCGCCAGAACCGGTCGTCCGCCCGTCTCGCCGATGGCGCGACCGATGTAGGGCGCGACGACCCCGGCGGTGAGCAACCCGATCGACAGCGCGCCGACGACCCAGGACAACGGCCAGCCCGTGTCGTTCGCGATCGGTGCGGCAAGGACGGCAGGGAGATAATAGGAGGAACCCCAGGCGAGGATCTGCACCACGCCCAGGGCCGAGATGACCGTCAGCCGGTTCCGCTCGGTCACGCTGCCTTGCCGCAGCAGGAGGACGTCGCCGGTTCGGGCTGCTTCGCCGGTCCGCAGCCGCAGCCGGGCTGCCCTTCAGCCTTCGCCTCGGCATCCGCCACACAGCAGGCATTGGCCTGGGCGGGAGCCGGCCCGCCACAGCAATCGCCCGAAGGCGCCGCCTTGCACACGCCGGTCTCCGGCAGAACGAGTTTCACGTCATCGGCTGCAGCCAGATCGCCAGCGATCGCGGCTGCGATCGACCGAACTTGCTCATAGCCGGTCAGCATCAGGAAAGTCGGCGCCCGCCCATAGCTCTTGATTCCGACGGTGTAGAACCCCGACTCCGGGTGCGACAGCTCGCGGTGACCATGTGGCGGCACCGAGCCGCAGGAATGCAGGTTCGGATCGATCAGCGGGCCGAGCGCCTTGGCGCTTTCCAGCCAGGGATCGAACTCGACCCGTAGCTCCCGGGTCAGCGAGAAATCCGGCCGCTGACCCGTGCAGCCTACTATGCGATCGACCGGTCCAATCGTCCGGCCAACACCGTCGACCTCCCCGTCTACGAACAGGTGGGTGCCGTCCTCACGAACTCCGGTGGCCCCGAAGCCCGAGATCAGTTCGATGCGGCCTTCCGCGACGAGGCGGTGCAGGCGCTGCCCGAGCTCGCCACGCGCGGCAAGCTGATCATTCGCTCCGCCGCCAAACACCCGGGACAGATCACGTCCGCGCGTAGCCCAGATTGCCTTGGTGCCGGGCTCGGCGACCGCAAGCTCTTCGAGATCAAGTAGGACGTTCGCCGCCGAGTGGCCCGCACCGATGACGAGCGTCGCCCGCCCGGCATAGGTCGATCGATCGCGGCTCGATACATCAGGTATCCCGTAGGCGATGCGATCCTGGTGCGCCTCCTCGCCATCCACCGCGAGTCCACCGGCGCCGATCGGGTTGGGCGATGTCCAGGTTCCCGATGCATCGATGATCGCTCGTGCCTGGTCGCGCCGCGTTGCCCCATCATCCCCGACGACAGTGAGCACGAAAGAACGCTGCTCTCGATCGCGGCTGACCACCTTGTCGATGCCGTGGCGTCCGATCGCGGCGATACGGGCGCCGTATTCGATCACGGAGGCGAGCGACGGCGTGGCGGCCAGCGGGGCGAGATAGCTATCCACCAGCTCGGCCCCGGTCGGGTAGGCCTGCCCGTCCGGTTCCTTCCACCCGGCATTGGCGAGCAGGTCGCGGGCCGCGGGCGAGATGTTGAACTCCCACGGAGAGAACAGGCTGACATGACCCCAGGCGCGAATATTCGCCCCCGCCTCGCGGCCTGCCTCATAGACCTTCACCGTGATGCCGCGTTCGATGAGGTTTGCCGCCGCAGCGAGCCCGACTGGCCCAGCTCCGATGACGGCGACGGGAAGCTCGGTCATTCTGTTTTCCACTGTTTCTAGAATGATAGAATTATTCGGCAAATAAAAAGGGCTTGTCAGGCGGCCTTTTCCGGCGCTCGAGAGTAACCCTCTTCGATGCAGCATTCGTCGCCGAGGAAGCCGAGAAGGGCATCCATGGCAGGGTAGACAGCACGGCAGATCAGCGTGGTGGCTTGACGCTCCTGCGAGACGAGGCCGTTACGGATCAGCCGCTGAAGGTGGTGTGACAAGGTCGAGGCCGGGATCCCAAGACGCTCCTGCACCTGATTGACGGGCAGGCCACCGTGACCCGCCCGGACGAGCGTCCGGTAGAGCTCCAACCGGGTTGGATTCCCGAGAGCCTCAAGCTGCTTCGCTGCTTCTTCGACGTTCATGGAAATACAATGCGGTCAGCCAAAGGCAGCGTCAAGCTATATTTCCATGAACATCGAATTATTCTCCGACCGGAATTGCGGCCGCCTTGCCGCCGCGCTCGTACCAACCCTTCGACCGGTTCACGATCCAGACGACGGTGAGCATGACCGGCACCTCGATCAGGACGCCGACGACCGTGGCGAGCGCGGCTCCGGAGTTGAAACCGAACAGGCTGATCGCCGCGGCGACAGCGAGCTCGAAGAAGTTCGAGGCGCCGATCAGCGCGGACGGCCCCGCGACGCAATGCTGCTCGCCGGCGATCCGGTTCAGCAGGTAGGCCAGCCCGGCGTTCAGGTAGACCTGGATCAGGATCGGCACCGCCAGCAGCGCGATCACCATCGGTTGGGCGAGGATCTGCTCGCCCTGGAAGCCGAAGAGCAGGACGAGGGTGGCAAGCAGGGCAACGAGCGAAACCGGCCCGAGGCGACCGAGCAGCCTGTCGAGCGCAGCCTGTCCGCCCTTCGCCAGAAGGCGGCTACGAACGAGTTGCGCGACGATCACCGGAATGACGATGTAGAGGACGACCGAGAGGACGAGCGTTCCCCATGGCACCATGATCGCCGACAATCCCAGTAGCAGGCCGACGATCGGCGCGAAGGCGACGACCATGATCGCGTCGTTGAGCGCGACCTGGCTGAGCGTGAAATGCGGCTCGCCCTTCGTCAGGTTGGACCAGACGAAGACCATCGCCGTGCAGGGCGCCGCGGCCAGGATGATGAGCCCGGCGATGTAGCTGTTGACCTGGTCGGCCGGGAGCCATGGCCGGAACAGCCAGGCGATGAAGAACCAGCCGAGCGCCGCCATCGAGAACGGCTTCACGGCCCAATTGATGAAGAGGGTGACGCCGATCCCGCGCCAATGCCGGCCAACCTGCCCGAGCGCCGCGAAGTCGATCTTCAGCAGCATCGGGATGACCATCATCCAGATCAGGACCGCAACGGGAAGGTTGACCTTGGCGACCTCGGCCGCGCCGATGGCCTGGAACACGCCCGGCATGACGTGGCCGAGCGCGATGCCGACGACAATGCACAGCGCGACCCAGATGGTCAGGTAGCGTTCGAAGGTGGACATAGTGACCTCAGGCGAGAGCGGCAGGGCGACCGGAGGCATCGACGACGAGCTCGCCATCCTCCTTGCGGAACTCCCCGCGCTGCGGCGGCAGTAGGGAGAGAACAGCCTCGGACGGCCGGCACAGCTTCACGCCCTTGGGCGAAACGACCAGCGGGCGGTTGATCAGGATGGGATGGGCCTCGATCGCGTCGAGCAGGGCTTCATCCGTTAGGCTCTGGTCGCCGAGGCCGAGTTCGGCGAAGGGCGTTCCCTTCTCGCGCAGGATGTCTCGGACGGCCAGGCCGGCACGGTCGAGAAGCTGTTTAAGCAGCGCCTGGATCGGCGGCGTCTTCAGGTATTCGATGACGTGCGGCTCGACGCCCGCATTGCGGATCAGGCCGAGGGTGTTCCGGGACGTCCCGCAGGCCGGGTTTTGATAGATGATCACGTCCATCACGCGACCTCCGGGCGACCGCCGCTCGCGCCCTCGAGGCCGCCGATCCGCCGGACCTGCTGCGCCAAGGCCATCTCGTCGAGGCTCGCAACGGGTAGCGACAAGAGGACGTTGATCCGGTTCCTGAGATAGCGCAGCGCCGTCACGAAGGCCCGCTCGCGCTCGATCTCGCTGCCCTGGACGTTGGACGGGTCCTCGATGCCCCAATGCGCCGTGATCGGCTGACCCGGCCAAAGTGGGCAGGCCTCGCCCGCCGCCTGATCGCAGACGGTGATCACGAGATCCATGTCGGGCGCGCCGGGCTTCGCGAAGACATCCCAGGTCTTCGACGAGAGGCCCTCGGTCGGGATGCCTTCGGCATCCAGCACCTTGAGCGCCATCGGCTTCGGCCCGGGACCGCCCTCGCTGCCGGCGGAAAAGGCTCGGAAACGCCCTTCCCCGAGATGGTTGAGCAAGGCCTCAGCCATGATCGACCGGGCGGAGTTATGCGTGCAGAGGAACAGCACGTTGTGGACGCGATCAGGCATCGGTCGTGACCTTCGGTGGACAGCAGGGAGCGAGCTCGGCCAGGAGCGGCGCGCAGATCTCCTGGCGGCCGCCGCAGCAATCCTTGAGGAGGAAGGCGATGGCCGATCGAAGCGCGTCGAGATCGGCCCGGTAGACGATCGAGCGGCTGAAGCGCTCCGAACGAACGAGTCCTGCCCGGCTGAGAATGCTCAAGTGCGACGACATCGTGTTGTGGGGAACCTCGAGACGGCGCGCGACCTCACCGGCGGGCAGACCCTCCGGCTCCGCAGTCACCAGCAAGCGGAAGACATCGAGGCGCGTGCTCTGCGCCAGCGCCGCCAGGGCGAGGATGACTTGTTCATTTTCCATATGTCGAGACTAATCGACATATTTGAGGGAGTCCAGTGACCTCACGACTATTTGTCCACGAAGCGCTCGACACCCGACCTATCGGCGCCCCGGAGCCGACGTTGAGCGATCAGAGCCCGTTCAAGAATGCCTGCAATTTGTCGTCTGGCTCAAAGCGGATGCCGCCTTGCCCGCTCATCGGCGTGACTCTTGCCAATGCTGCCTCTTTAAGTGCGATGTGAGCATGAAGATAGATTTGCGTGGTCTCGCTCGACTCGTGTGTCAAATCGCGTTGAAGCTTCGGTGCTGAATCACACTCGGGATTGCGCAGCGCGAGGGAGCGCAGCGGTGAGTCGAGATGGATATCGGCAGCATGAACAAAGCGGTACGTCACCGGATCTCCAACTTGAAGCCACTTTAGCCGACACTGGCTATCTCGACCGGCTGCCCACGATACAATGAGCAAGAAACGACACGGACCCCTACACCTTCCATGCGTGCGATCCGCTCGCGCAATTCGCCCTCGCCTGCATCTGACGAAGTTGACGAACGTGACGGGTGTCTCCATATTTCGGGTCAGGAGGTGCACCATGCCAGCAACACGCAAGAAGGGCAGCGCCGCCAGCAGGAGAAGCGAGCGCAGCGGAAAGTACCTGACGGTCGGCCTCGCCACCTCGCTGGAGCCGCTGTTCACCGAGACAAGCATCCCGCGCACCAAGCGCGTGCTGTCTGCCTATGCCAAGGCGATCAAACGGTTCGAGGATACCGGCAAGCCGGTCCGGATGACCGTCACCTTAAAATCGACGGGGATGGCGCCTGAGGTCCAGGTCGAAGATGCTGCGCCGGCCACAGGCGACGCGCTCGATCGGGCGCTCGCCAGCGCGGCAGCTCGCGGCGCACAGCGCGTCGCCGAGATCCTGAAGGATCCGCAGATGCTGTCAGCCGATCAGTTCGCCGAGGAGATCGGAGCTACCCGCGAGACGGTCAATCGAAAGCGCAAGCGGCATGAGGTCCTTGGCCTTGAAGGACCAAAGCGCGGTCTGCGTTTCCCTCGCTGGCAGCTCGACGACAGCGGCCGATTGCTTGCGGACTTGCCGAAGCTTTTCCAGGCGGTGGGTGACCATCCGTGGGCCGTGTACCGGTTCCTGGTGCAGGCCCATCGCGAGCTCGACGGAAGCACGGGCCTTGCTGCGGTGCGGGCCGGCCGGGTCGATGAAGCGGTTGAGGTCGCCAAGGCGACCGGCAGGGGTGACTTCTCCTGACTGCTGCACCGCACGATCTGCCACCGCTCGACTTCGCATCGCGCAGGCTCAAGCTCACGACGCTCGGCCCCGGGCGCCCGTGGTATCGGCTTTATGAGAGCCGGCACCCGGATGCTCTCGGCTTCGGGTATGGATCGAGCCGATTCAGCGCCCCGGAGGCCGGATCGGCTGTAGTGGATCGCTTCGGCGTGGTCTATTTCGGTAGCAGCATGAAAGTGTGCTTCGCCGAAGCGATCCTGCGCGATGCCGGCGTTGGAATGTCGGGGCTCATTCCGTTCGAGATGGGCGAGCTCGAGCGCTACGCCTGCGCCGAGGTCGTGGTGACGACGGACCTTTATCTCGTCGATCTGCGCGGCGATGGTCTCGTTCAGATGCGCATGCCGACCGACGCCGCGCGGGCGCGCGACCATCGCCTTGGCCAGCAGTGGTCGCGCGCCTTTTGGCTCAATGATGCGCGGCCGGACGGCATCATCTACGAGTCGCGGCTAAACGGAGAAGCCAACATTGCCGTTTATGATCGCGCGCTCTCAAAGCTGGGCGTCAGCGATGTGCGGCCGATGATGGAGCGCCGCGAGGAGATGGCCGGGATCATCGACGATTTTGAGTTGGCTATCGTGCGATGATTGACTCCGCGGCAGACGGTGCGACGAATTCGGCAAGCGTCCTGCATGAAGTCGCGACGATCCTCGATCGCGGCAGCAAATCGATAGCGCCGGCCACCTGAGGGCTTATCGGCAGATGGATCAGCCCGGTCTTCGCTACGTCTGGAAGCAGAAGCAGGTGCCGGTCATTCTCCGTCGCGACGGACGTGGCGAGAAGCTACGAGTGCGGCTGCCATTCGCGGACGACAATCGGCAATGGCTTCAGAACGCACGGCGGACGCCACCCGAATGGTTCGGCGGCGACGAGTCCTACTGGGAGCTCCCTAAATCGTGGTTCAACGACTTCGTTGATCGAGCCCTGCGGCGCTACGGCAAGGTCTATATCATCCAGCCCTATCGCGAGCAGGAGATCTGCGCGCGAGCCTGTCGGGAAGCCGTCGGACACGAATGCCAGTGCTCCTGCATGGGAGCCAACCATGGCACCGGCAGCGACGGGACCTGGTTCGATATCTCCGATACCTTCTCAACGCGCTGGGGCGAGCGTGAGCTTGCGTGCCGCTTGCTGACAGCTCGATAGCCAGCCCGGGCCACTCGAAGCTCAGGCCATCGGGCAGCGGATGAATTTCTCGACGGCGCCGTCGAGAAACACGCGCTCGATGTGATGCCCGGCTCCTTCGACGAGACTGCGTGCCACCATCGGCAGTTCCCGGACCGACCGTTGCACGTCATCCATCGCGATCGGCGCGTCGCTTTCTGGCACATCGATGCGCGAAACATTGTTCTTGCCCACCAGCAGATAGGCTTGGCCGAGGGCGTTGTGCGACTGTGCACGGGCGGCCGCATTGAACGAACGCAGGAATGCCCAATCCTTGATGCCGCCGTTGCGCGCCCGTTCATCCACGTTGAAGGTGGCCTGCCCCGTGCCCAGGCTCAGGATGCGCACGTCGTCACGGGCGATGTCGAAGCAGGCGAGAGCATCGACCAGCGCATTCATGACGGGGTTGTTGGCCCAGATGCCGCCATCGATCATCACGTAGCCATCATCCTCGACGCCCGGGTAGTAGGAGGGAGCCGCGGTCGTGTGAAGCGCCACATGCGCGAATCTCTTGTGGCGATCCTTCTGGTAGTCCGGGTGGTGGGGCGTCTTGTAGAGGAACGGCTCGCCGTGACGTCCTTCGAAGCTCGGGATCACCAGGCGCGTGACGGCATCGTCGAGCACCTTGTCGCCGAAGATCCTGAGCAGCTCATCCTTGAGAACGGCCTGGTTATGCTTCGGCTTGAACAGCCAGCGCAGCGCCCTTGCGATCCCGCTGAAGCCAGCCGCCGGCGGGAAGATGCGCTCGCCGCGTTCGAGATAGATGTCCAGCGCCTGCCGCGCTGTCATGCCGTGCGCAAGAGCGAGCGCGATGATGCCGCCTGTCGAAGTGCCGGCGATCATATCGAAATGATTGGCAATCGAGGCACCGCGCAGGAAGCGGCACTCGAGTTCCGCCAGCACGGCGGCCGGGAAAACTCCCCGAATGCCGCCACCGTCGATCGACAGGATGCGGAACGGGCGACCCTGTGGCCACGGCTGCTTCACGCGCGCATGCTGGATCGTGCCGTCCGATCGGCGCGGCGGAATGTAGTTCATCGCGTCGTCTCCATCGCTTCGGGTGGCGGGGGTTCCGGGTGCCGGCCCCCCCCGGTCCAGCGCCCGGTCATGAGCCAGAGTTCGTAGCAAACAAGCCAATCGAGAGCCCAAGGTACTGTCGTGCTTGCGATGGTCATCGCTGCCGTCCATTCCTGCTCGCGCGGATCGAACAGGCAAAGGGTCGGATCCTCGGCCGGCGGGTAGACATGAGGCAACTGACCCTCGACGTTTCCCGGCAGCCGGACCAGCTCGGGGGCGAGCACGCGCGCCTCGGGACATGAGCCGAGCTCGTAGCGGATTTCCAGGGAGTAGCTCGCATATTGCGGCCTCACGCTCCCCACCCATCGTGCCTGCTGCGCGCGGCGGTCTATCCGACGCGCGGCGAACAGCGGCCAGGTCGCCTTCATTGCGGCAACCTGCGCGTCGATGGAAAGGATCAGCGTGTTCATCAGATCTTGCGGCCGAAGAATGTGTGCGGCCGCGCGGCCGCGACAGACGGCACGACCAGCGGCGCGGCGACGGCCGCGGCGCTCGGCAACAGCACGCCGCCACGCCGCGTATAGAGCTGGCGCGATTGCTGAATGTCCCCGCCGATTTCAATTGCGATCTGATCGGCGGCGCGGGTGACGACGCGGTCGCCGAAGTCGCTGCGCAGCATCTCCATCATGGTGTTGGGGAAGATTTCGCCCTTGCGCATCGCGTCGAGCGAGCGGACGAGGTCGCGCAGATGGTCGGCGAACTCGTTCTGCTGCGCGATCGATTCAGGCCACCGATCCGTGAAGATATCATCCTCGCAGACCGGGTTGGCGACATGCAGACGACGACCGTAGAGCGAAGCCTGTTCGATTTCGCGGATGATCCAGCTGGCGATGCGCGCGAGCATGGCGCTGAGCGACATGTTCGGCTGCGCGGCGAGCCCGGCATAGTAGGAGAGCATCACCGACGGCGGGATGCGCCCGCTGTCGGCCGCGTAGCGGATATTGCGGAACCGCTTGAGGAGCTGAAGGGCAAGCGTCGCGGTGTTCTTGACGATGAAGTGGCACTGATCCGGCACGTCATCGACCTCGGCGTCCGCACGAGCGGCAAGGCCGGCATGGTCGAGCCACCGACGGTGGAATTCGCGCGCCATGCGCGGCTCGAGCGGCGTCTTGCTCGCATACCATTGCGCAAAGCCATAGGCATTCATGTCGACGAACCTATCGTCGGCGGAGCGATGCGGCCCCTTGGCGTGGGTGATCAGGCTCTCGCGATCGAGCGTGCCAATGACGCGCAGCGAAGGCGTCACATCGAGGTGCATCTTGTCAGCATAGTAGAGGGTGACACAGCGCGTCTGCCGCAACACCTTCTGGACGGGATAGTCGGCGAGGGCCGTTTCCAGCTCTATCAGGATCTGAAGCGGCGTCATCCCGCGAAAACGCCCGCCCAGCTGTGAGACGATATCCAGATCGTATTCGTCGTCCGTGCCACGCGTCGAGATCGTGGCGTCGATCGCCATGGAGCCCTGCGGATAGAAATGCTCGATCTGGTCGAAGAAGGCTGCCGTGCCTTCGAGGTGGCGTCGCACGGCGTCGTAGCGCGATTTCGCCTTGTCGTGCAGCGAAGGCGGCAGCTGAATGCTGAGCGCGATCTCCGCGAGGATGCGGTCGAGAGGATCGTCGAACGGATTGAGACCGGTCGGCGCAAGCTGCATGTTCATATCGATCTCCGTGGCGGCTCGGATTGCATCTGTGCTGTGCATCTCGTCACCGCCCGCGCGATGTTCGGGATGATACGAGTCTCTGTCCGTCTACTCCGAACAAGATGGGAAGCTTGAATGCGCCTGTCAAGGGTCGTAGACTATCGCTACTCCGAACAGGCGTCGGAGGTACGATTTTGGAAGGGCCGGTTATGAAATTTGGTGAGCGGATCAAGAAGTTACGAACTCAGAAAGGCCTGACGCTCGATCAGCTCGCCCAGGAAACCGCGTCCTCGAAGAGCTACATTTGGGAGCTCGAAAACAAGAATCCCCCTAGACCGTCTGCCGAGAAGCTATCCTCGATTGCGAGTGCCCTGGGGGTCACCGTCGACTATCTGATCGGCGCCGACACCCAGACCCTGAGTGACGCAGAGGATACCGCCTTCTTCCGGCAATATAGCGGCTTGCCGGAGGAGACCCGCCGCCAGATCCGAGAGATGGCTCGCATCCTCGATACCAAGCCGCGTAAATGAACGAGCCAAGCCGCCTCCGGCCGCTGAAAGAGGCGGCTCGCATCACCCAGATGCTGGACCTGGTCCTCGGAGCGGACCGTTTTGATCGCGCGCCGGTCGACATGGTCGGGCTCGCGCTGGAATATTCACGGAAGATTGCGCCGCAAAGCCCTATCCATGAGGTCGTCGAGCGCGACATCTCCGGTTGCGTCGGCGCCCTGGTCTATGGCGAGGCGCGACCGCGCCAATGGGCGATCATGTACCATGTCGGCCAGTCCAACGGCCGCCGCTCCTTCACGGTCGGACATGAGTTCGCCCACTACATTCTCCATCGGCAGCTGATCGAGGAGGACGGGCGCTTCGACGGCGGCATCTATTGCGATGAGAACGCTGTGGTCCGCCGCGGTGGATCCGGTATCGAACAGGAGGCGGACGAGTTCGCGGCGGCACTGTTGATGCCGCTTCACGACTTCCGTCGGCAGCACCCTGCCAACGCTCGCGTCGATTTCGACATCCTCGGGCGCCTCGCGAAGCGCTATGGCGTCTCCATGACCGCCGCGATCCTGCGCTGGCTCGAATACACGGAAACGCGGGCCATGGTGGTCGTCTCGAACGAGGGTTTTGCCCATTGGGCAAAACCGAGTGACCGTGCGCTGAAGTCAGGACGGTTCATCCGTACGAAGAACACCGTGTTCGAGCTGCCCGCCCAGGCCTTCGCCGCTCGCGGCGATTACTCGGACAGTGCTCTCACGGGAACGATGCAGACCGCGGGCGTGTGGTTTCCTGAGCCGGTGCATGAAATGTGCTTTCGCTCCGATCGATACGATCAGGAGATCTCCCTGCTCCAATTTGAGTCCGAGGGCCCGCGCTTCCAAGGGGAAGAGGAAGAGCCCGACGTCTTGGATCGATTCACCAACGGCGGGCAGTTGCCGAGCCGGTGATGCGACGGTCGGGTGTCGCCGAGGCAAGGGGCGCCGAAAGGCCCTGCATTGTGGTGGGACCGGGGTCGAGACCAGATGAGCAGCATGTCGCTCTTGCCTTCGACAGAATTGGCGTAGATTGGGACGGGGATCCATTCGGCCAATCGAAGCGTCGATTTGCTCGAGGTCGCGGTTCAGCCGCCTTCATCGGCCGGGATAGGAAGCGTGTCCTCGAAACACTCGTGTTGCGGGCCGTCAAGCACAACCGCGCCGATATTCTCGCAGTCCCGCACCTGCAGCCGCAGCGGGATGTTGTTGCCCGGACCAAGCTGGTTCATCAACCAACCGACACAGTGAGCCTCATCGCCCGGCGGATGTTCGTGGCAAGCCATGGCTCTGCCGGTCCCGACGAGGCATCCCGGGCTCGCGATGGTGGCCGCGAGCGTGCGATGTTGGTCTTCGCTGTAGCCATGAGGGATGTCGTGCGGTCGGTCGAAACCTTCCAGGGGCATTTCGCGCATTGCCGGACGCGCTTCAGTCTCTAGCTCACGGTTTCCTCCTGAATTTGAGCAGCCGCCGAAGCACCCGAATTGGCCGAGATCCAAATCTACCTTAAGCACTGTCACTGCGGATGAGAGCGGGCTCCCCGCCAACAGCGCCTGCACCGCTGGAGCATGATCAGTGTGAGCTCGAAGCACGAAATCATCTGGGATGGACGCAGCGTCTGGGTCAACGACGAGACCGGCTGCTGTATCGGTCGGTTCACCCGGCGGGGCGTGGATGTCCACAAAACCGGCCCCGACCAGGTCGCGACGGGAATCCAGTGTCTCGATTGCTTCCATGACGTGGAGCCGGCTCATGCCTGGGATCGGTTTGTCCGGTCGATGAAGCTGCACCACGGGGTGAGCGTTCCGGTGAGCGCCAGGCCCGGATTTGTCCTCCCCGCCCCCCATGCGTCGGAGGGGTTTAGCAAGCCGTCGCTGGGATAGGACACTGCCCGGTTGTCGGCTTAACGAGGCGATCGCTTCGCAGCGGACTCCAGCGCGAAGCCACCAGCAATCCGGCCGAGCCTCGCTGCCGATCCGGATCGCAAGATAGCCATTGCAGGCTCGACCAAGGATGGGATCGCCTGCCGCCGCGCCCCTGCGGATCGCGCCGATCGGCACAAGCCTAGACGATCCCCCAGGCCCGATAGCGTTTCCGGCCGGTGAGCTCGCGCGGCAGGCTGGCGCCGAGCTCTTTCAGCATCGCCTCGACCGCCTGCGGCGTCACTTTTAGCCTCGCTGCGGCCAGTTGCACGGTGACGAGCGGCGACGACACGAACAGCACGATGAGCTCTGCCAGCTTCGAATTCCCCCTTCGATTTTCACACTTCCGCAGCATCAATTCCCGCGCCAGTGACAGCCGATCGCAATCCGCCTGAACGAAGGCAGCCGCCTCCGTCAGCGCGCCGAGCAACCCACCGACCCGGACACTGAGCGCCTGGTGCGGCCCCCAGCGGAAGCGTCCTAGCCTCAAGCCGAGCCCGAGGGTCGGCAGATGCGCCTGAGCCAGACCCCGTTGACGCAACACGATCGCCGCCAGAGCAAAGCCGAGCTCGCCGGCCCGTTCCGACGGCTCGAGCGCCAGCCAGGCATCGAGGGCGAGCGCGGCCGCGAGCGTCGCCGGCAGCCCCCTCCCCTCCTCCAGGACGGCGAGCCAACGCTGGCAGCGCCCGGCGCCGTCATAGGCAGGATCGCGCAGGGTCAGGCTCTTTCGGCCCGCGTCGGAGGACAAGTCGTTCCAGCTGTCGAGTTTGTTGCGGGTGCGCGCCAGTAAGGCGTCGATCTCGGCGAAGGCCGGGTCAGTGGCGGGATCGGTATCATCCTCCAGCTCCTGGTCCTCGCCGATCCGATCATCATCGTCTTCACCGCGATAGCTCTCCTCCCATGGCGCTGAGATCCTATCCGTGGAGACCAGCGCGGCCCCAGATCGCCCGCTCCCTTCCGGTCGCCGCGGTTGCGTGAGCCCGAGCCGCCCCCGCACGGCATCGGGGCTCAGAATCCCGGTCGGCTCGCGCCGCGCCAGGCGCCGGCGCTCGTCAAGCATGGCGGCAGCGCGGGTGATCTCACGGGTCGGGCTGCGCACATCCATGCCGGCGTCGTGCAGGATCAGATCCTCGAGCGGGCAGAGGCCGCCGGCGAGCGCGATCAGGGCCTGGGCCTCGAAGGCGTGGCCGCGCTGACGCACGCCTTCGGCCAGATCGGGCGTGGCCCGGGCCAGGCGCTCGTCGCAGCGGGAGAGCGCGATCGCCGCGGCCTCGGCTGTCGCTTTCCCTTGCCGATTTCAATTGTGGATCGTCACGTCCTTGCCGAGGTTTAGCCTGAATCTGGGGCTCGACTTTCCCCTTACGATTTCGACCTGTCGCGTGAGGAACGTCACATGGCGACATCGGCTTCTGGTCGCGTGGCGATCGCGCGAGATGATGCCTGGGCGCAGGCGAAGCGCCAGGCTCGCGAGCTCGATCGGATACTTGACGGGTCTGCTCCGCGGCACGTGTCGATCGCGCGGGCGGCGGCTGAGCTTGGGCTCACGACCCGGCACGTCTACAATCTGCTCAAGCGTTATGAGCCGGAGCGGCGGATCACAGTGCTGTTGCCGCGGCGGGATGGGCAGCGCGCGACACGGCTGACCGCGGCCGTCGAGGCGATCATCGCCGGCGTTCTGCGTCAGCAGTGGCTGGTCAAGGAGGCGCCAGAGCTTCGTCCCGTCGTCACCGAGATCCGGGCGCGCTGCTGCGAGGCCGGCGAGCGCCTGCCCTCGTATCGCGCAGTGCAGCGACGCATCCCGATCCTGTTCGACGATCTCGCTATCGCCAAGGGCCGCTCCTCCAACCTCGCGCATGCGCGGCGGTTGAAAGCGCGTCCGGGCTACATTTCAGCGAATGGCCTGCTCGATATCGGCCAAATCGACCATACGCCGGCCGACATTCAGTTCGTCGAGGTGATCGACAGTGTCGGCGTTGTGGCCGGACGGCCCTATCTCACGGTTGCGGTTGATGTCTTCTCGCGTGCCATTCTGGGGTTTTGCCTGACCTTGGAGAAGCCGAGTTCACTCTCGGTTGCGCTCTGCCTGCAGCAAGCGCTGACGCCCAAGGTGCCATGGCTCGCGGCGCATGGTCTTGGCGCTCACGCCTGGCCGATGTTCGGTCGACCGCGTGTCCTGGTTGTCGATAGCGCCAAGGAGTTCACGGGCCATGCCTTCGCCCGAGGCTGCGATGATTTTGGGATCACGATCCGGCGGCGGCACAAGGGAAACGTCCATCAAGGCGGCGTGATCGAACGGCTGCTCGGCACGCTCAACATGGTGCTGCGGACGCTGCCGGGCCAGACCGGCCGCTCAGTCACGGATCGCGACCACTATCCTTCCGAGGCCTGCGCCCGCCTCAGCTTCGCGGAACTCGAACGCTGCGTCGCACTCGCCGTGCTTGAGCACAACGCCCAGCCGAATGAGAAGAGTTTGGACATACCCGATCAGATCTGGCGCGCTCATGCTGCGGCCTTGCTTCCGCGTCGGGACGACCCCGACCAGGTGCTGATCGCGTTCTTGCCTGGCGGAGACCGGCGGCTCACGCCCCAGGGCGTCAGCGTGCATGCGATCGACTATTATGCGCCATGGCTGGGCGAGCTCGTGCCGCGGCGCGACCGGATCGGCAAACTCGCGATGCGAACCGATCCGCGCGATCTGAGCCACATCTATCTGCGCCATCCCGACACCGGCGCTTTTCTGGCGGTTGGGCGGCGCGATGGTCATACAGACGCGATCACGCTGTGGGAGCATGAGCGGGCTCGCGCCTTGCGGCGCAGCCTCGCTGGCGGACCTGAATCGAGGATTGCGCTCCGGCGGGCGATACGGGCGATCGCCGACAGCGCGACGCGCCCGAGTGCAGGGGCCGATACGAAAAAGCTGAGCAAGCATGAGAGGCGACAGGCGGCGCGGACGGCCTTGGCGCAAGCGGCTCCAAAACCGCATCAGGCGCTGGCTTCGCCATCCGCGCCTCCGGCGCCCCACCCTGCCCGCGCCCGAAACCCGCTCCCGGTCGAGGACTGGTGAGCCATGAGCGAGCACCTGGCCGAGAGCTTGCGACCCTGGCTGCAACAACCTGCCGCCGCGCGCATCGCGCATCTGCAGGCGCCACGCTGGATCGGCACGCAAGCGGCGCGGAACGCGCTCGACCTGCTGCAGGCGTGCCTCGATCGCGCGCCGGCGCTGCGCACGCGCGGGGTGATGCTGATCGGCCCCTACGCCAACGGCAAGAGCATGATCGCGGAACGCTTCGCGATCATGGACCGTCGCCGCGCGGAAACCGAGCGAAACGCGCGACGCGTCGTGCTGGTGCAGACCCGCGAAGGCTCTGGCCTGGTCAATTTCTACGCCGGGATTCTGGCCGCGCTGGAGGCGCCGCTCATCCGAACGCGCGACACCGCAGCGAAGGCCGAACAACTCGACCATCTGCTGCGGCAGCTGAAGCCGCGCGTGATCGTCTTCGACGAGTTCCATAATTGCTTGCGCGGCCGCAACCGCGACATCGAGGCGATCTTCGCGGTGCTGCGGCGGTTCGGGCGCGATTATGATCTTTCGCCGGTGCTGGTTGGCGAGCTGACGATCTTCGACCACATCATGGTGACAGCTGAGATGGCGAGCCGTTTCCAGCTCGCGCCCGTGCCACGCTGGAGCTATGACGAGGCCTATCTCTCGCTGCTCGACAGCCTTGAAGGCGCACTGCCACTCGCCAAGTCCTCCGGACTGTCCGACGAGCCGATGGCGCGCTTGATCTTCGAGCTCTCGGAGGGGCTGATCGGCGAGACCGTCGCGATCGTCACGGCGGCCGCGGTCGCCGCGGTGAGGTCCGGAGCCGAACACATCAGCCGCAATAGCTTGCGAGATCTCGGCTACATCCCACTGTCGCAACGACGCCAGACCGTGATCCGCGAGGCACTGGCATGAGACCCGCGCCCATCGAGATCGCGTTGCAGCCGCGTTATCGGTCGGCGCCATCGGGTCACTGGCCCATCATGGTCGTTCCCTACCCCGACGAATGGCTGCCGGGCTGGCTGATCCGGTTTGGTGCGGCCAACGGCGTTCCGGCGCGCGCTCTTGGAGCACTGCTGGGCCTGGGAAGCGGCAATTGGGCCGTGAATATCGAATTCGGGCTATCGCCAGCGATCGCCGGCGCCATCGAGACGGCAAGTGCGCTGTCGACCGCTTCATGGCTGACACTCGTCCATCCGATAACGGACAAGGCCCTGATGCTGGCACCGTGGGTGACCGTCTCGACGTCACCCATGGGCCGGCGCCAAGCGACCTGGCTGCAGCTTTGTCCGCACTGCCTCGAAGGGGACGAAGCGCCCTATCTTCGCCGCAGCTGGCGGCTTGCAACCAAGCTGATCTGCCAGCATCACGGCCGGCGGTTGATCGACCGCTGCCCGGCCTGCCGCCAGGGCTTTGCGGTTTGTGACGCAGCCTCGCTGGCTCCGTTCATCACTTGCACGGCTTGCGGTCAGGATCTGCGCCTGGCGTCTGCACCGCGGCTGGGGGCGTCGACCCTGCGCGCCGCACTGATGCTCGAGCGCGCCGGCCACATGGCGGATCCCGGTGATCGCGCCAAAATCCTGTCACTGCCGCTGGAGCTCGATCCGCCCGCCTCCCGGCCGCTGACGCAGCTTTCGGTGCTGATGCGAGCCCGCTGCCTGACCTTTGCCAGGCCGCGCATTGTCGCGCTCGCCAAGACGCCACTGCCACTGCCGCAGGCCAATCTCCATGGCTTGGTGAAAGCCTATGCGGCCATCGCGAGCCGGCCGCAGGCTCGACCGACGGGCGAGCGATCGCGCCCGGCGAAAACCTGACCGCGGCTGTCGTCGTCAGATTCATCGCCGTCGAACGGATCCAACAATCCGGAAATCTGTCAGCTCCCCGTGCCAACGCGCCCCGCTTCAGACCATCCCGGTGGCCAAGCCATAGAGCAATCCGGCGACCGAGCAGGCGGCAATGACCTGGATCATCCCAACCTTGAAGCGGAAGACGGCGATCATGGCTGCCATCGTCAGCAGCGATGCGGCGACGTTGACGGTGCTCAGGACCGGCACATCGAGCTCCATGCCATAAGCCCGAACCTGGTGAACCTCGGCGAACAGGACATGCAGCGCGAACCAGATCGAGAGGTTCAGGATCACGCCGACGACGGCGGCCGTAATGGCCCCGAGCGCAGCCGACAGCGCCTTGTTGTTGCGCATCGTCTCCATGAACGGCGCGCCGAGGAAGATCCAGAGGAAGCAGGGCACGAAGGTGACCCAGGTGGTCAGCAGGCCGCCGAGCGTACCAGCCAGCAGCGGGCTCAGCGAACCTGGCGCGCGATAGGCGCCCATGAAGCCGACGAACTGCGTGACCATGATCAGGGGGCCGGGGGTGGTCTCGGCCATGCCGAGGCCGTCCAGCATTTCGCCGGGCTTCAGCCAGCCATAGTGATCAACAGCCTGCTGGGCGACATAGGACAGGACCGAATAGGCCCCGCCGAAGGTCACCATCGCCATCTTGGAAAAGAAGATGGAGATCTCGGTGAACACGTCGCCGCGGCCGAGCGTCGCCAATAGGACGATGATCGGGCCAAACCAGATCACGGCACCGACGGCCGCAACCTTCAGCGACCAGCTCAAGGGCGGCCTGGCATGCGCGGGAATGCCCTCGCCAAGTGCCGAGTCGACGTCGGCGACCTGCTTGCCTCCGACCTTGCCGTGACCACCTCCGGCCAGGAAGGCGGACCAGCCCGCACGACCGCCGACATAGCCGATGAGGCCTGCGGCGAACACGACGAGCGGAAATGGTGCCTGAAACAGGGCGAGGGCCAGAAAGGCCGCTGCAGCGAGGCCGATCATGACGCCGTTCTTCAGCGAGCGTCGGCCGATCCGGAGCACGGCTTCCAGCACGATCGCGAGAACCGCCGCCTTCAGGCCGAAGAACAGCGCCTGGACGCTCCCGACATTGCCGAAGATCGCGTAGATCCAGCTCAACGCCATGATGGCGATGACACCGGGCAGCACGAACAAGGTTCCGGCAACCAGGCCGCCCTTGGTCTTGTGCATCAGCCAGCCGATATAGACGGCCAGTTGCTGCGCTTCCGGTCCCGGCAGGAGCGTGCAGTAGTTCAGCGCGTGCAGGAAGCGCGTCTCGCCGATCCAGCGCTTCTCCTCCACGATGATGCGGTGCATCACCGCGATCTGCCCAGCAGGGCCGCCGAAGCTCAGCGCCGCGACACGGGCCCAGACACGCACAGCCTCGCCGAACGAAACCCCATGCTCAGGGGCGGCCTTCTGGCCGATCGGCGCGGCTTGGATGGCCTCGATCTTGTTCATGGGCGCCTCCCGGCGATCAGGCACGCTTGGACTTGAAGTACTGGTAGAGATTGTCGAAGACCGCCGCGCCCTGCGCGATGCGCTCTTCATCCTGCGGGTTGGCAGCACAGACGCCCGAAATCAGGCTCGCAATACCCGTCGTTTCCTCTCGCCCGAACTTGCCGTCCTTCAGGTCGATATCGTGGACGATCTCGGCGACGGCCTGGAGCGCGGGATCGGCAAGGCCGGCACGGACCAGCAGGACCTCGAAACTACAGCGGTCGCCCTCATGGGTGATCTCGCCTTCGAACATGTCGAAGCGCAGTTCTCCAGGCTTGGGTTCGTAGCTCTTGCCCGGAACGAAGCGGATGATGGCATTGGGGTCGATGAAGCGTCGGATCAGCCAACTGCAGGCGATCCGATCGACAAAGACACCCTGGCGCGTGACCCAAACCCGGCCTCTGAAGTCTGGTGCGGCCTGCGGTGGAGCTTCCTTTGGCGTTTCGGCCATGTCGTTATCCTTTGCGAGCCTGCGCTCAAGTTCCGCGATCAGGCTTTCAGCGGTGAGACGGCCGGTCGCCGCGAAGAAGTCGATGGCCGCGATATCCGCCAAGCGCTTGCGCAGGCGGTTGATCTGGGTTCGGAGTTCCGCGGCAGCGTCCGCCTGCGAGTCCTGGACTGGACGGGCCGAAAGGGCTCGCGCCTCTTTGGAGATTTCCTCGTAGTCCTCGTCGCGGGCCGCGTCGAAGAGCGCGCGCGCTTGAGCGTCGGAAAGGCCGTCGATCAAACGGGCTTCGCAGACCATGGCCTCGCCGCCGCCTTCAATGATCTCCTTGAGCAGCCATTCGAAATCCTCCTGCGTCTCGGCATTCGCCGGCAGCGCATAGACCGTGCTCTTCACCGCGACGGCCCCGATCCCTTGCAGGCGGCGCCAGACCTTCACCCGGAAGTAGGCGGGCTTGCTCGGCAACTGGTGGATCAGCAGCAGCCAGCGCTGCTCTGCCGAGGGGGCATCATTGCTCATGTCGTCACCGTATCATCAAAACTGTCAAAAGCAACACTTGTATCATTTTAAATTCGAGCGTAGCGTCCGCTGCCATCACGTATCCCGAACGAGGATGCCATGCATCGGATCATGCCCTTGCCCTTCAAGCCGCCGCGCCTTGACGGGCTCTCCGAGCGGCTTCTGGCGAGCCACTACGAGAACAATTACGGAGGCGCCGTGCGGCGCCTCAACGCCATCGAGCGCCGCCTCGACGAACTCGACTGGAGCCAGGCCCCGGTCTTCGACATCAATGGCCTCAAGCGGGAGGAACTCATTGCCGCCAACTCGGCGATCCTGCATGAGATCTATTTCGACGGCCTCGGCGGTAGCGGCGATGCTGCGGGCGACTTGGCGCTGGCATTGGAGCGCGACTTCGGCAGCGTCGCCGGCTGGCGCTCGAAGTTTGCGGCATGTGCCAAGGCGCAGGCAGGCGGCTCGGGCTGGACTTTGCTGGTCTGGTCGGAACGGCATCAGCGCCTGATGATCCAGTGGGGGCAGGATCATACGAATTGCCTCGCCGGCAGCATCCCGATCATGGCACTCGACATGTACGAGCATGCCTATCACATCGACTTCGGGGCGAAGGCCGGCGCCTATGTCGACGCCTTCATGAAGAACATCCATTGGGAACGGGTCGGCGCCCGTTTCCAGAGACTCGCCATGAGCGGTCTTGTGACCGGCGCAGCCGCACCTGTCCCTGCCGGAGACAGTATCGCCGCCGAGGACCTGCTTGCCCGCCTGCAACGCCGGGATGATCTTGTCTTGCTGGATGTCTGCCTGGCAGAAGACCTGGCGAAGCGCAGCGACATGATCCCGGGAGCGCAGCTGCGCGCGCCCGAGCTGATCGCCGATTGGGCTAAGGAGCTGCCGAAGGACAAGCCGATCGTCGCCTATCGCGTCTACGGCTTCCAGGTCAGCGGCGACGCCGTCGCCGAACTCCGCCGCCGCGGCCTCGATGCCCATTCACTCGCGGGCGGCATCGCCGCCTGGCACGCGATCGGCGCCCCGACCGTTCCACTTGTCACCGCTGAAGGGAGGCCGACACCATGAAATGGGTCACACGTGAACGCCCCGTCATCGACCGGATCGCCTGTCCCTGGCTGATCACGCGGTTCATCGACAAGGAGCCGGAGTTCCTGTTCGTGCCGCCGGATCAGGTCCGGAAGGTGGCCGAGGAAACCGGCGCCATCCCTTATGACGTGCCCGGTGTCGAATACACGCATGTCGGCGAGGGATGCAGCTTCGACACCTTCGTCGAGAAGCACAACCTCGCCAAGGACCCGGCCATCGCCACGATCGCTGCCATCGTTCGCGGCGCCGATACGGACAGGCATGACCTGACGCCGCAATCGGCCGGGCTCCTGGCGATCTCGATGGGGCTTCGCGATCTCTCGCCAGATGATCACGAGGTGCTGAAGCGCGGGTTCATCATCTACGACGCGCTCTACGCTTGGGCGTCCCGTCGCAAGGGCGAGACGCATAACTGGCCGCGGATGTCGAAGGCGACCGCTGCGTGATGATCACCATTTGGCATCGCGCTTCGGCGACTGCGGGCGCGATCCTGGGTCTGGCGGCTCTGTTGGGAATAGGCACCGTCTACGCGGAAACCTTTCGACCGCTCAAGGGATCGGAAATCCGCAGCCGGTTCACCGGCATGGAGTTCACCGACGAGGTCCACTGGGTGCTTCTGTTCGGGCAGGACGGAACCCTCACGAACACGGGAATGGGCAGGAAGACCCTCGGCCGCTGGCAGGTGAAGCGGGATCAGCTTTGCCTCGATCGTTCGCCCGGTGAGCAGCGATGTTACGCCGTCCTGCACTCGGGAAAGACCTACCGGCTCCAGGAGCCTGGCTTCGACATCTACGAAGAGGGCATCGTTCAGCGGCCCATGGCGCGGCGCTGACCGATGCCTGCCAACGAACTTAAGGGCCCAGGCGAACCATGAAGCGCGCACCCATCCTTGCCGTGATCGCCATCGCGATCGGGTTCAGCACCGCTGCCGGCGCCGAGGTGTTCCAGAAGCTCAGCGGTGCCCAGATCCGAGCCAAGCTAGTCGGCAGGCAACTGACCGACGAATCCCATTGGGGCGAGATCTACCAGCCGAACGGACGGCTCGTCAGCGACGAGATGGGCAACACGCGTGTGGGCTCCTGGCACATCATGAAGAACCAGCTCTGCAAAACCAATCCCGAGGGCGGCGGAAGCGCCTGCTTCGATGTCTGGCTATCCGGCCGCGCAATCCAGATGAGGATCCCGGGCTCGACGGACTTTCCCTTCGAGGGGGTCCTGATCGATGCCCCACATTCGGGAACCGCCCCGCCTCCACATAGACTGGCTGACCGAGCTTCTTCGAAGTCAACCCAATCCGCGCCGAGGTGAAAGCATGGCGACTGCAAAGCCCAAGGTCGCCATAGTTTGGCGAGGCGATAGGGAAGCGAGAAGCACCGCGACACTGCGGAACAACCGCTTCCATCGCATCTTCGAAGAGTTAAGCGCCATCGGCATCGATGCCGAACCCGCCGTTTATGACGAGGCCTTCTCGGATGAAGTTCGTGATCAGCTCCTGGCCGCGGACGGGGTCCTTGTCTGGGTCGACCCGTTGCACGCGGGCAAGACGCGGCATCAACTCGATGCCTTGCTTCGCGAAGTCGCGGCCCGCGGGCCTTGGGTCAGCGCCCATCCCGACACCATCCTCAAGATGGGGGTGAAAGAGGTCCTGCACCGCACGAAGCATCTCGGATGGGGCACCGATACGCATCTCTATCGATCCGCAGCGTCCTTCGGAGAGGAGTTTCCGGCGCGCTTGAGGACGGCGGGACCGCGCGTGCTCAAGCAGAACCGCGGCAATGGTGGCCAGGGTGTCTGGAAGGTCGAGCTGATCGGCGGAGCGGAGGGCTCTGAGCGCGTGCAGGTGTTGCATGCGCAACGGGGGAGCATGCCGGAAGAACTCGCCCTCCCGGACTTCATGGCGCGTTGCGAAGCCTATTTCGCGGCCGGTGGCTGCATCGTCGATCAGCCATTTCAGCCTCGTCTGCCGGATGGCATGATCCGCTGCTACATGGGCTCGGATAAGGTCGTCGGCTTCGGCCATCAACTCATCAAGGCGCTCGTTCCGCCGCCGCCCGAAGGGCCGGATTCGGAAGCGGCGCAGCCTGGCCCTCGGATCATGCATGGGGCGGAGGCCGAGCCGTTTCAGAAGCTGCGGTCGATGATGGAGGCGGAATGGACGCCTCAGATGATGGAGGTCCTTGGTCTCGACGCAGCCTCCCTGCCCATCATCTGGGATGCGGACTTCCTCTATGGGCCGCACACGGCCACGGGCGATGACACCTACGTGCTCTGCGAGATCAATGTCAGCTCGGTCTTCGCCATACCAGACGAGGCGCCGGCGGCCATTGCGAGGCTCGTGGCCGCACGATTGAGGTCCGACCATCGGTGAGCGAGGCAGATGGCGCTATGGGAGACGACGCCATTGCCGATGCGTGGATAGAGATCTCCTCAGGTATTGCCGCCGGCGAAACCACCATCCGCTGGTATGCAGAATATTGTACGGCCAACAGCAGATCCGTTGTCGCGGATCGCAGGACTGAGCACGAAGCGATATCAGCAGCGCTGGAGTGGGACCTGCCAATTGTTCAACGCTCGCCGTCGCTCCGGAAGCCGATGTCAGAGCACTCTACGGACGTCGCGTTGCGCAAAGACCCCGGCTATCCATATCCCCCCGAGGGGGATATAGGAAGCGAATGCCGGAGCCCCACCGCCACGCCAGCCACCCCGCCATCGCCAAGCGTCTAAAGCGAGCTGGCGGACACCTCGCCAAGGTTATCGAGATGATCGAAACCGGGCGTTCCTGCCTCGACATCGCCACGCAGTTGCAGGCGGTCGAAAGCGCAATTGCGCAGGCAAAGCGAACACTGGTCCAGGACCATCTCGACCATTGCCTGGACGAAGTCGTCGGCGAGCTCCCGCCCGAGCAGCGCCGGCCGATCGACGAGTTCAAGCTGATCAGTAAATTCCTCTGAGGCCGAGAAATGCTCAAGGTCCTGTCGAACCGCGTCTATGGACGCCTCTTCACTGCCCAGATCATCGCCCTTGTGGGGACCGGCCTTCTCACAGTCGCGCTCGGGCTGCTCGCCTACGACATCGCCGGAGCGCGCGCCGGAGCGGTTCTGGGGACGGCGCTGGCGATCAAGATGATCGCCTATGTCACGGTGGCTCCCATCGTGGGCGCCTTTTCGGCGCAGCTGCCGCGGCGGGCTTTCCTGATCGCGATGGACCTGGTGCGCGCGGCGATTGCACTGATGCTTCCCTTCATTTCCGAGGTCTGGCAGGTCTATCTGGCTGTCTTCCTATTGCAGTCAGCCTCGGCCGCGTTCACGCCGACCTTTCAGGCAACGATCCCGGATTTGCTGCCGAAAGAGGACGACTACACCAGCGCCTTGTCCCTCTCGCGGCTGGCCTATGACCTTGAGAGCATCGTCAGCCCGATGCTCGCCGCTGCCCTGCTCACACTCATCAATTTTCATTGGCTCTTCGCCGGAACAGTCGTCGGCTTCCTGGTCTCGGCCGCGCTGGTGCTTTCCGTCACGCTCCCCGTGTCTCCGGCCAAGCCTCGCGAAGGCGGCATCTATGACAAGACGACACACGGAATGCGAATCTACCTGGCAACGCCACGCCTGCGGGGGCTACTTGCCTTGAACATGGCTGTCGCGATGGGCGGCGCGCTCGTGATCGTCAACACCGTCGTCATCGTGAAGGGGCGGCTCGGCTACGACGACAATGCCGTGGCATTGGCCCTGGCCTGCTTTGGCGGCGGCTCGATGCTGTCGGCCCTGACGCTGCCGCGCATCCTGGAGCGCGTCGCAGACCGGAAAGTGATGCTGACTGCCGCAAGTCTGCTGGCCGTCGTCCTCGGCGGGTTTTCCGCCCTGCTACTGGCCGAGGGCTGGGCATTCGCACCCGCGGCGACCCCAGCCGGTTGGCTGACACTGCTCCTGACCTGGGCTTTGCTCGGCATCGGCTACTCGGCGACGCAGACCCCGTCCGGCCGTCTTCTGCGCAGATCCGCACATGCCGAAGATCGTCCCGCCGTGTTCGCCGCGCAGTTCGCGCTGTCGCATGCTTGTTGGCTGATCACCTATCCGCTTGCCGGCTGGCTCGGGGCCAGCCTGCCCCTGGCAACGCTGGCGGGGTTGTTCTGCTTGGCGACGTTGGCCGCGACAGCGGCCGCCGTTTGGCTCTGGCCTGCGGGGACTGCGGACGCAGCAGAGCACAAGCATCCCGAGCTACCCCGTGACCACCCTCATCTGGTGGAGCATGGCCGGCACCATTCGCACACCATCGTCATCGACGACCTTCACAGGCGCTGGCCCGCGCCAGCTGGTTGAATTGAGTTCGCTCGCTCATCATCGCGCTGCCCTCCATCCAGAAGCGGCTGAATCAGAACTTCATACCCGCAGCAACCCCGACGTTTTCAACGGTACCGGCTCGAGGTGCGCGTTGGTCTATTTCGCTCCCCGGCTCAGTCTTCGTCGACAGAAGCCTCTCTCAGATCGTCATCAGGCTCGCGTTCGACCGGCTCTTCTCCTGAGAAAGACGGCATGAGCTCTCCGGCGAGCAGCCTGTCTTTGCTGAGCAGTCCAGCATCCTCGAGCTTCTCGAAATCCGGCAGATCGCGCAGGGTCTCGAACCCGAATTCCGACAGAAAGGCCGGCGTCGTCACATAGGTGTAAGGTGCCCCCGGCAGCGGGCTGCGCGGCCCGGCCGCGATGAAACCGAGCTTGCGCAGATGGCCGATGGTATCGCGGCTGATCTCCTTGCCGAACACGGCGCCGAGCTCGGCGCGGGTGATCGGCTGGAAATAGCCGATGCACAGCAGCACCAGGCTCTCAGCTTGCGACAACGCCTTTCGGTCGGACGTGCCGAGCCCGGTCGCGGTGCGGATCGCGACCGCAAACCTCTTCTTGGTCCGATGCTGCCAGCCGCCGGCGACCGAAACGAGGTCGTAGGGGCGTCCGCGCAATTCGTCACGGATATCGGCCATCAGCAGGTCGAGGCTGCAGTCGCGCCCGACGACCCGGGCCAGGGTTTCACGGCCGACCGGCTTGGGCGAGGCGAAGATCACCGCCTCGACCCGGCCCATCCATTCGCGCCAGCGCATGTCTGGCGGCAGGTCGGCGAGCTCGACATCGAACAGCTCTTCGGTCTGGGTCGACCGCGCCATGGTCAGAGCCCGTAGAGCCGGAAGCTGGCACGGCCAGACAGCTCACGTACAGCGCCAAGCGCGGTCAGCCGCTCAAACAACCGGCGTGAACCCCAACGCGTCAGGCTTTTCGTCTGTAACGTGCCAGAGATCGCGTCGTCGTCGAGCAGAAACTGGATCACCTCCCCTGCTCCTTTGGCGCGCAACTTCGGCGCGACCTCGATCAGCCGCGCCGCGCGCGGCGCAATGTCGCCGGCGATCCGGCAGGCCTCGGTCGCCGCCAGCGCGAGCGCGACGCAGCTCGCCCGCTCGAACCCCTCCCCTCCCGGACGAATCCGGCCGCGATCGCTCAGGCTTCGGAAGGCAGAACCGCGCGCCTGCATTGCCAGCAGCGGCACCGCCACCGGCCAGCGCATCCGGCGCGCCAGGGCCTGGTCGGCGAGCCACCAGCCGAGGAGGCTCGCCTCCGGCCGGCAGCGCTGAACCTCTGTGACGATCGCCGCGGCGACCAGCGGCGCCGGCCGGCCTGTCCGGACGATGTCGTCGAGACGTTCCGGCAACGCCGCGAGATCCTCGCTCCAGCGCAGGCCGAGCAGATCGACGGCCGCACGCAGCGCCGCCGCATCGACGACAGTCGACCGCGCAGCCATCCGACGCCAGGCCGCGAAGATGTTGCCGGCGGGCCCGGGCTCGGCTCCCGGCTGCCGCAGATGCCAGGCGTCGCGCAACTGCGCTTCGGTCTCGGTCCGTCCGGCCAGCGCGACGGCCGCGGCTGCACATTTGAGGGCGAGCCGCTGGCGCCACGCGCCGATCCAGAGCGGATCGGAGCGCACAAGATTGTCGAGCGAATTCAACGCAGCACCAGCCAGGAAGGCGGCCTCGACGTCGCTCGTCACCGGCCCGCGCGGGACCGCCCAGCCGGGCACGGCGGGTGGCTCATAGGTTTGAACGGGCGTCGAATCTGGAGCGCGCATCGTTCTGGAAGATAGAGAAGCTTTGCGCTTTATGCCAACTATATGGACAAAAAGCGCACGCCTTGTGAAGTTACAAAAACGTGTGATAACGTTCCATTATCACGCGTTTTGCTCTTTATGTAGAGAATGGCTGGATTCGACGTTCAAAACCCCGAAAATCGCGCTTCGGAGAGCTCCGCGCCGCCTGAGAGCCCGGCGGCAGGTGTCGATCGCGCCGCCGGCGCAGCTTCGGCCGAGACCGGCAACCTCCCCTCCCCGCTCCCATCCGACACCGCCAGTGTGCCGGCGCATCTGGAACGGCTGGCCGGCCGGGCCCGTGGCTATGCCGAGGCCGCCAGTTCGCAGAACACACGCAGAGCCTATGCGAGCGACTGGACGCATTTCTGCAGCTGGTGTCGGCGCCAAGGCCTCGAAGTCGCTCCGCCCTCGCCGCAGGTGGTCGGGATCTACATAACCGCCTGCGCCACTGGCGCGGCGATCGCGGGCGGCAAAGCAAATTCCGTAGCCACGATTGAGCGGCGTCTATCGGCGTTGAGCTGGCACTACACCCAGCGCGGCACGCCGCTCGATCGCAAGGACCGCCACATCGCCACAGTGATGGCCGGCATCCGCAATACCCATGGCGCACCGCCGCGCCGGAAGGAAGCCGTGCTGGGCGACGACGTCGTTGCCATGCTCGAGACGCTCAATCGCGGCACACTCCGCGGCCTCCGGGATCGCGCCATGCTTCTGCTCGGATTCGCCGGCGGCCTGCGGCGCTCGGAGATCGTCGGCCTGGATCTCCATCGCGACGACACGAAGGATGGACGCGGTTGGGTCGAGATCCTCGACAAGGGCCTGCTCGTGACGCTGACCGGCAAGACTGGATGGCGTGATATCGAGATCGGTCGCGGCTCAGCTGACGCCACCTGCCCGGTCGTAGCGCTGCAGACCTGGCTCAAGCTCGCCCGGATCGCCCACGGCCCCCTGTTCCGGCGTGTCACCGGCGAAGGCAAGGAGGTCGGCGCCGATCGGCTGACTCCCGGCCAGGTCGCGCGCCTAGTCAAGCGCGCGGCGCTGGCGGCCGGCGTTCGCGCGGATCTGCCCGAGCGCGAACGGGAATCAAAATTCGCAGGGCACTCCCTGCGCGCCGGTCTCGCCTCCTCCGCCGAAGTCGACGAACGCTATGTCCAAAAGCAGCTCGGCCATGCCTCTGTCGAAATGACCCGCCGGTATCAGCGCCGGCGCGATCGGTTCCGCGTGAACCTCACTAAAGCCGCCGGACTCTGAGTAGAAAGCGCAACGAGATCATATCCTTGGGCGGAAGAGCATGAAATCAAAAAGGGAACGCAAGACGTCGCCGTCCCCTTAAGCGGTTCAAATTGAAATTGGGAAGGGAAAGCGACAGCGACACCCAAAATCGAGCTTCCCGTCGACCACAGGGTCGCCTGATCGGCTATGCGCGCGTCTCGACCGACGAGCAGTCGACGGAAGCGCAGGAGATCGCGCTGCGCTCGGCCGACTGCGACCTGATCGTCCAGGAGCATGGTTCCGGCGCGTCGCGCGCGCGCCCGGCCTTGACGAAGCTGCTGCGGGAGATCGGCGCCGGCGACACGCTCATCGTCGTGCGTCTCGACCGCCTGGCGCGCTCGGTCAGCCATTTGCTTGACGTGATCGAGGATCTGACGGCGAAGAGCGCGCATTTTCGCTCGCTGCGCGATCCCATCGATACGACGACGCCGCAAGGCATGTTCTCGCTGCAGGTCCTCGGCGCCGTGGCGCAGCTCGAGCGCGCGCTGATCTCCGAGCGGACCAAAGCCGGCATCAAGGCCGCGAAATCCAAAGGCCGGCTTCCCGGTAATCCTGGAATTCGCGAACGCCGACCGGAGATGTTGGCGAAGATGACCGCGGCCCAGAAGGCGGCCTATGGCGATCGTGTCCAGGCGACGGCGAGCCAATGGCTTCCGATCGTCAGACGGATGCGGCCGGACCATAGCTGGGACGACATCGCCCGGGTGCTGAAGCAGCGCGGCTTCGACTGGACACCGGAGCGCTTGCGCCGGGCCGTCAATTGGCTGGTGGGCGAGCACATGGCCGATAGGGCGCTCCTGCGGAAATCGCCGCCGCGGCTCCCCGAGGACCGCCTCGTCACGCTGGTGGCCGGCATCCACGTCTCGAACCCAAATCTGACACTGCGCGAGATCGCGAGCCAGCTCGAACGATTGCACGAGCGGACACCGCGCGGCGGCTCGAAATGGTCGCCCTCCTCCGTGAAGAACCTGATCGACCGCGGCCGCCGCTCCGGTCTGATCACCGGTGACGGCAATTCCACCACGGCCGCCGCTCAAGGGTAACCTGGTCCTCATCACGGCCGCGGCTTCTGCAGCCTCTTCAGCAGCGACGCGGAGGCTTGGATGCGGGGCTTCGCATCTGAGGTATCGTCCTCAGCCGGCCCTTCTTCGGCGCCCGTCGGCTTTTGCGCATCAAGCCGCGCTCGCAGCAGCGCCATGACCATCGGCCAGGTCGAGAATTTGTCCTCCTTCGCTCTGTCGGTCAGGCTGCGCAGATAACCGCCAGCGCTGTTGATCTGCTCGGCGCGCTGATAGATCGCCGCCAGCGTGATCGCCGCGTGCTGCTCACCCATGACCTCTCGCGCTTCGCGCCAGGCGCTGGAGCTGATCCCGAGCGACGGTCGGGCAAGCTCCGCGGCCGCCAGGAAATCGCGCCAGTGTCGGATCTCTCCGCTCTGCGCCAGCTCCCGCAGGTTCGGGCAGGCATCGAGCACGATCCCCAGAGGCAGCTCGCGCTTTGGCAGGCTCCGAATGTTGTCGGTTTCCGCGACGATGGCGGCCGCTTCCTCTCTTGTCGAAAAGCCGCATTCAGATTCAGTTAGAGGATCTGGTTTTGAATTCTGTATGTGGCAACCAGAATGGGACTCATTGGCATCCGGATTCTGAGCTTTAGTGAATGATTCCAGCACGTCACGGATCTGCGTGCAGAGATCCTGGAGATCGAGACCGATCGCTTCCACAAGCTGCCGAGGAGCCGTGCGAGGAAGCCGCCCGATGATCTCCTGGTAGGTCTGCTGCACCCTGCCCCAGTTGCCCGGAACGCGCTCCTCGATGCCGGCGTCGATCATCTTGACGATGTCCCGCCGAAGCAGCGTGAGCCGCTCCTTGGCTACGCGAAAGGCCTTCTTCTCTGCCTGCACCGCTTCGGCCAGGCCCTTAAACTCCTCAGCCCGCGCGACGATCGGCGAGAGGTCGAAGCCATAGGCCTGCTCGATCTCCCCTCCTCTGCCCTTCCGGGCGAAGCGCTTGCCGTTCGGACTGTCGCGGCGAATGATCAAGCCGCACTCGACGAGCACCGCGATGTGCCGCCGCAGCGTCGTCGCCGGCATGCCGTTCGCGCGGGCGATCAGCTGCTCGTTCGACGGCCAGACGACGAGCTCCGCGTCACCGGTGAGCGCGGTTTCCGGATGGAACGTCAGCAGCGCGCTCAGGATCGCGAGCGAGCGATCCGTGGCGCCGAGAAGCTCCCTCGCCACGCGAACGTCGTTGAAGACGTGCCACTTGTGTACGACGGCATCAGGCTTCGTCGCCTTTGCGGCCATCTGACTTGAAATCTGGCCGAGCGTCATCGGCCGCCGCCCAAAGGGCGTCGTCGTAATGTGCGTCTGCACGTTCCTTTACCTTTTGTTAGGCAAAGAAAGTCCGCTCGCCAAAACGACGCTGAGCCCGTTCAGGACTCTTGACTGTGATTCGGGGAAGTGCGATTCTCAAACTCGCCAAAGTACGAGAAAGGGCTTCCGGAATCCGTTTCGGGGGCCTTTTTTCTTTGCTGGTTGGGTTCGCTTTGGGGTCTATCCCCAATTCATTCGATCTCGCTCCTTTCGCGGGCAAAAACTAAGTACAACTCGGGCAGCTTGCGCATCAGAAAGTCCGCGAAATCGGCATTGCGCTCTCTGTCAATCTGAATGCGGCAGTGTTTCCCTGACTCGGTAAGCCGTCCGATTTCCTGCCCCTCCGCGGTTCGCGCCACTCGCAAACCCGCAGATGCGCTTTGATCTTCGGAGGTCCTCACCGCCGCCGCGAGTGCGAGTGAAAATCTATCATCGCTCGCCTTCCCCACCATCCCCTCAGAACGGAGGCGCGATCGGACCCGCTGAAGCGCACCTCTCTCTTGCAGGGCATCGACAAGTGTCTGCCAGCGGCCCCGGCCGATCTTGGGAGCCCGGCCAATAGTCTCGACGATGTCCGCCGGGACAGCCTTCCCAACGGCGATTAGCTTCGATGCCTCAGCGCGGTCGATCGATAGCGCTGACTGCACGACCGATCGCTGAAACCCTGCTTCTTCCAATCTCAGGGCAAAGACCGCACGCTCGATGAAGCTGAGGTCTTCCCGGGTCGAATTCTCGATCCCCTGCGCAACCACGAGATCTTCATCCGAGAGCTCCCGCACATAGGCCCTTACCGGACGGCCCAGTTCGCGAAGTGCTCTTACTCGTCTATGACCATAGGCGCTTTGATGCCGACCTGGTGCAGTGGGGTGCTCGCGAACAAGGATCGGGATTTCTTGGCCCCGATCGGCAATCGACTGCTTCAAAGCCGCGAAGGACTGAGCATCTTGCTCTGCGAAACGATCCGCAAAGGGGGACGGGTCGATGAGGGCCGGATCCAGTTCGATCGCGATTGCCCCCGCCGCAACTTTATCGCGGAGCTCTTGATAGTCCCTTTCGACACCTGAAAAGGTATCCTTCAGAGATCTCACGGCTCCCGATGTGACTCTCGGATTGGTTGGCTTGTTGTCTGCAGACAACATCTCGTCGGGTGTTGCCGAGAACATCGAGCGAATGGATTGGGTTCGCTTGCTCAAGCTCGTCCCCTCCGCGCAGCGATGGTGACCTGGGACCGTTCTAGCGAAGAGGTGCTCAGCAGAAAAACGACTGGCGACCAACCCGATCGCATGTTGTCCGCAGACAACATGCCTCTGCCGTTTGGCGTGTCACTCATCATTGCGACCGCCCCCACACCGAAAAGATCAGCTGCATGATCTCCTCGTTGACACCGTTGATCGACTCCATCGCTCGATCATAAACCGACCGTCCAACGGACCCTCGCGAAAGCTCGTATAGTGACTGCTTGGTGAGGCCTGCATTTGCGATCGCAGTGGACTTCCAAGCCGTGGCTGCAAGGACGTCTGAATCGAAGACGTCCCGCATGAGCGCCACAATCTCTTGTTCCGGCACGTCTCGAGGGTCGTGCCGGGTGATGAGGAAGCGCAGGAAGTCATAGTCAAGCTTCCCACCCGCATCCTCGATGACCGAAATCAAATCGGACGTCATGAGGAGGAACTGGCTCATTGACGCGACATCCACCATCTGCGGGTGGACGGTCACGATCATCCCCGTTGCAGCGTTGAGCGCGCCCATAGTGAGGAAGCCGAGTTGGGGAGGGCAGTCGATGACGACCACGTCATACTCATGATCAACCTCGGCGATTGCCTTCGAAACCCGCCGGAAAAAAATCTCGTCCGGGCGGCCGCGACTTTCCATCATGTGCCGCGGGGTTTGATGTTCGAACTCCATCAACTCCAGATTTCCTGGAACGATGCTGATACCCGCGAAGTAAGTCGGGCGCACCACACTGCTCATTGGCACTCGATCGCTGTCGTAACGCAGCGCGCCGTAAAGCGTCGCATTCTCCGCAATATCGAACTCCGGCTGGAGTCCGAACATCGCGGAGAGCGAGGCCTGAGGGTCGAGATCGATCGCCAAAACGCGGAACCCCTGCAGCGCCAGTCCCTGTGCCAGATAGAGAGACGTCGTCGTCTTGGCTGAGCCACCTTTGAAATTGGCGACGGTAATGATCTGGAGTTTGTCACCCTCTCGACGGCGAGGCCAAAATTTCAGGGCCTCCTTGGGACGCGCGGCCGCAAGATAGCGGCGGAGCTCATTGATCTGCTCAAGAGAATAGGATCGCCGACCACTTGGTCCCAGCTCTGGAGCCGGGCCAAGCCCGTCAAGCGATAGTTGGCGAAGATAGCCATCAGAAACCCCGACGATCTGGGCCACTTCTCCAGATGTAAACGACCGCAGTGATTTCTGGGCCGTAGGAGGGAAGACGCGCTCGCCCACCGCTCGCAGACGGCGCGACAGCGCCTCAGCCCGACGTGTAATTCGTGCTGACGTGCTTTCGGTCGATGGTTCTGCGACTGCCGGCTTCACGGTGGCTCTCATCCTAAGACGCTTTTAGAGCGTCAGACGCGCTCTTTCCGTCTCAGAAATACGCATGATTCCGACGCCGCGGCAATGAGATTAGAGTTAACAAGTAGTTAACGCGATCTCTCGGCGCGCTTCGACGAATGCTCTTGCGCCCGAATTCTAGCTTATCTTTCAAACACCTAGCACGACATTGAAAGCAAACTCGGCCGTCTGCCATCGAAAAATGCGTTGCCGCCAGAGCTCGCACTTTCTCGAAAAGGTCGATCAAAACACCGCCCAAGAAACCCAAACTAAGCCCAAAACAAGAGAATCGGTGCGGCCCCTCACAGCCTACTTCTGACCGCGCACCCAGGTGTCCGTAGGTGCCTAGTCTACCAATCCGGCACGGGCACGAGACAGGCTGGCCCGGCCACCGATCTCGCGCTAACATTAGACCCGAGGCAGTACGCGCTGCCTTGGGGCGTCGAAACCCCTGGTTAGCGGTTGGTGCCGGCCGTGACGGCACTGCACTCCTTGACCCTATGGTCGGGGATCCTGTGGCGTATGCAACAGGTTCACCCGAACTAAAGGCCATGGGGCCGTCTAACCACGGTTTCGAACTCCCCGATCACCAAGAGTCAGCGAGAGATTGTTTGCGGGGGCGTACCGCAGGCATTGCTCTTCGGGGAATGAAGACGTGGCGCAGAGCCGACTACAGTCCGACGATAATCTCGCAGTACGCGCGATCGAGGCTCACCGCTCTTACCTTGACGCTCTCGTCGCGTGGGAACGGGCTCTTCACGCGATAGGATGTGCCTCCTGCCGGCCGCCGGGCACGCCGCCAGAGGAGCTGGTCGAATTCGCTGACCAAGCCGAAGCTGAGAAGGAACACTGGCGGGTGGCGTTTCGAGATCTAACCGCAGAGCTCGGCTATATCCCAAGAGGGGAGGGGATCGCGCTCCCGGAACAGGAAGGATGCGACTGCGGGGTTCGTGCCTCGGCGGCCACGCTTCCATCACGACCGTGAATCGACCGCGTCTAATCGATTCAACCAATCAATTGGACCCAACGGTGGGCGAATGGGACGATTCGGCTGACGCAACGTGCCGGGTCCATCATGCCTCTCCTTCACATCCTCCTCGAGCGGATCGATCCCGCGCAGAACATGGCGCGCTACTATGTGCTGTCGATCGAGCCGACGCTCTTCGGCGATAGTGCCCTGGTCCGCGAATGGGGACGAATCGGCTCGTCCGGCCAGCGCCGCAGCGAACTCTTCCAGCAACCGAACGACGCCCATCTCGCACTCGACACCTGGTTGAAGCGCAAACGCCAGCGTGGGTATCAGCAGCGACAATAAATGCCCAACCTGCGGCTGCGGCTTGGCCGAACTTTCTACTTGCAATGGGTATTTATCACCATAGCGGGCCAGGACTCGGTGTGGCGCACTCGGCGCCCGTTTTTCCAGCCGAGGAGCTCCGCGATGCTTATGGTCATTCCGGGCTCGGACATCAGCCGGCACGCCGCGCTGATGGATCGGGTCTTCCGCTTCCGCCATTCCATCTTCGTCGACGAGAAGGCCTGGACTGATCTGCGCCAGCCCGACGGCCGCGAGCGCGACCAGTTCGACGACGAGAACGCCATCCATCATGTCTGCCTTCGCGGCGATGAGATCGTCGGCTACCAACGCCTGCTGCCGACCACGCGACCGCATCTCCTGACCGAAGTGCTTGGAGATCTCTGTCGAGAACGACCGCCGACCGGTCCTCGTATCTTCGAATGGACACGCTTTTGCGTCGCGCAAGGCTGGCGGGACTTGCGCCCCAGGCCAGACGGGCCCTTCCTCGAGCTCGCGCAGGGCGTCGTCGAATGGGGCTTGGCTCGTCGGATCGACACGGTCACGGTCGTGATCGACTGGCGCCTCATGGTGATCGCCATGCAGTTGCGTTTCTTCGTCCGCCCGCTCGGCTTCCCGAAGAAGATCGGGCGGGACGAGGTTGTCGCGCTGCGGATGTCGTTCAATCGCGAGACGCTCGACATGCTCCACCAGGCCCGCGGCTCCGAAACCTCGGTGCTCTCGGAATTTCCGCTCTCGACAGCAGCGTGAGAACCGGCCGAGACGCGAGGAAGCAGCAGCATGATCCGAATGACCGACGCGAAGGTCGTGGCCGGCGAGTTGCACGCGCGATACGATCACGCTCGCGCCGTCACCCTCATGGCGCGGACGATGCAGAAGGCGTTGTTCGGCGGCCGTCCGGACGAGGTCGTCTTCTGGGCTCTGGTCTACGCCCATTATTGCGGCGGGGAGTTATCCCCCGCCATCGACGGGCAGCTCGATACCGTGCCATTCATCCTGCGTGACCCGTCCGGATTCAGCTGAATCGGGGAAAATTCCCGCCTACGCGCCGTGCGGCAGTGTTCTGATGGCCCGCTTTTCCAGCGTAGTGTCCGACGCCGCGCGATGCCTCGATCACGCGTCGCGTTTCATCGGCTTGTCGCTCATCCTCTCCTATGGTCAACTAAACGGGTCGAAAGCCGCCAAAGAGCGGTGGGTTGGGTGGAGAGCGTAGTGCTGTTTAGCCATCGTTTCACGGCTGTCTGGGTCCGCACCGGCATCGTCGCCGTGCTGTTCGGTGTCGTGCTGCTGCCGTTGGCCTTCGGACGCTGACCGCGTCCGCGCGAGATCGAAACCGCCGATCGAGCGACATAGGCGCTGAATGAAGCCGTCGCTGTCGAAATGGGAGCACACTTTCCTCGCCGCTCTCCATTCGCTATGCCGCAGGACGCAATCAATCGCGAGGATATGGTGTATCAGGTCAAGGCCTTCACCCGGGTCTCCAAGACGAATAAGCGCGCGCCCACGGCAAGCGAAGCGCTCCGCCTCTTTCGCGAGATGCAGGCCGGCCCCGGCGTGACGTCTTGCGCCGTCTTTCAGAAGGGCGTGCTCGTCAGCCAATCGGAGCTGGAGCGGGCAGCCAACCGCGAGCAGAACCTACGCGCCTGAGTCGCCAAGGTCATATGCCATCGACATGCAGAGGGCGCATAACGGACCTCAGCAATGCTGCGTTGCAAAATGGCCCGTGCGGGCCGATATCGGCGGCACGGTTGTTCCGAATGGGCTCCGCCACCTCCTCCCGGCGTCGACCCCGTTTCAGCCGTTCCCCTCTGAGATATTTGGCGTGTCGCCGAATGTTTCAAACTTTCAAGGCCGGCTCCCGAAAGGGACGTCGGCCTCTTTTCTTGGCGCCCCGATCCTACGCCTCGCGAACAATGTGATGAGGGGATCGGTCGCCACGCGATGGCATGCGACCCGACATAGCAACCGCTCAAGAAGAAGGGCCCGCAGGCCCTTTGAAAGTTGCCTGAAAGCTCGGGGAGGCGTGGAAAGGGTCTCGCTTTCCGCAAAGTCAGGTTAGCCGAGGGGATTGGTATTGCAAGAGAATTGCAGCCAATGGTTGCAGCTCCGTATCAAAGAGCCAACTACACATCCGTCGACCGCACGATGACCGATGCCTCGGACGATGACGGCGGATTGGCCGCGACTCCAATTGAAGTTGGATAGTCACCTGGTCCGGACGGCGTCGGCGTACAGGTCGTCGACGCTTCGCCGGTGAAGCAGGAGGCATCATAGCCAGCTCCCTTGACGAGATAGGTGCAGACGCTGACGCCATTGCCATCCTTGACGTTGCGCGCGTTGCAATCGCCGCTCGCGGCATAGTTGGCGAGCTTGCCGCCCTTGCCGCAGCCGAACTGGCAGGCCATCAGGATCGCCGACTGGTCGATCGTGGCGCAACGTCCGCCGGAACAGACCTGCTGGCCGACCAGCGAGCTCATGCCGTTCTTCTGCACCTGCGACCAGGAGTTCTGCTGGTATCGTGTCCAGGCAGCGACCTGGGCCTGCGGATCATTGAGGAAGCTCTGGGCGCTGCCGCTGTAATAGCGCTCGAAGGTGCCCGGACAGAACTGGAAGGCGCCAAGGCAACCATATTGGTTGGTGGTGCCGAAATTCCCCTCGGCGGCCGAAACCTTCGCGGCGAAGGGCGCACAGTTCGCCGGGATGCCCGCTGAGGTCAGGCTCGCGGCGGATTCGCCGGCGAAGGCGAGCGCGGATGAGAGGCAGAGCGCGATGCCGGCCTCGAAGAGGGCAGGGCGCTTCCTCATGGCTTGCCCTCGCCGAGCTCGAAGCGGAAATCGCCGTTGAGCAGCGTCTTGCCATCGTCGCTCAGTCGGAACGGATTTCGCGCGAATTCCGCCTGCAGCCCGTTCGCCGGCAGCCCGGCGAAGCGGGGATCGTTCGGTGGGATGATCTGGCGCATCATGTCGTCGATGAGCACGGCGCGGCGGCCGCCTGGCTCGATGCGCAGCAACCGGGTCGGACAGGTCGCAGCAGCACAATCGTCGTTCCAGATCTGCGAAATCAGGAACTCGCCGCTCGCTGTGCGCAGCTGATACTCGTGGATGGTCACCGGGCCACCGGAAAGCGCATCGCCCGTCCAGATGCCATCAGGATCGGTCGCGACGTTCCGATAGCTCGCCTTGTAGCTGAAGCTCGCCTCGGCGGCGCGTGATGGGCTGGCGATCGCCGAGCAGGCGGCAGCCAAGGCGAAGGTCCCGAACAGTGCTGATCTCATCGATGCCTCCCTGGGCGATGGGCGCTCATGGGCGCGCGAGCGGAATGTTGAAAGAGCAGCCGTCGACAACCTGGTGGTTGACGACCATGCCGAGCTTCAGGCGCTTCGAGCCGACATCATAGGCACCGTAAGCGGCCGAGGCGGATGGATCGATGTTGGCACCTGGTTCCGGCTCGAGATAGCAGCCGCGGCCGGCGTCCAGCGTCTCGACGCGAATGCCGTTATAGATCGCGATCCGCATCGGACAGAGCTTCACGACCGCGCGCACCTTGCTTTCGCGTAGCTTGGGCGCGCAGCCGAGCGCTGTGTTCAGCACCGTCAGCACAACGGAACGCCGCTCGCTCCAGATCACGAAATGTGCAGCGATCGCCGGCGCGTTGCCGTCGACGAAGCGCCGATCGCCGCGCACCCGATAGGCCTCGTTGTTGGCGTCGATCTGATCTTTCCAGATATCGGTATAGGTCGCGCTGCGCGGTGTCGGCCGCTGCAGATCGGAATAGGCGAGGGGACGCCAGGCACCGGGATCGGGTGTCAAGGCCTGAGATTGAGCCCCATCCACCGGCGCGATCACCAGCCCCAACAGGACCGGCGCCGCCCACCGGCACCGCTGCCAGGCGGCTTCGTCACTCTCTCTCCCGGAAGAAGCCGAGCCAACCACAGCCACTCGCCCCCTAGCGGTACCGCGACCGGCCGGGCACCCACCACCAGAGATCGCGTGGCGAGCCCTCGCGATCGCGCCAGGCAACGGACGCGCGCGGCGGATCGACCGGCAGCATCGTCCAGTGCGAAAGGTGATAGTAGAAGTTGACGGCCTCCCGCCGGACGGCGCGCCCGTCGCCGTCGAGGAAATCCGTGGCGCAATGCACGACGGGACCGCGATAGCGCGTCACACGGGCCGTCTCCGCATCCAGCGCCCCGGGTTTGCAACCGAACAGGCGGACCGCGGGAGGATAGGGCCGACCGGCAGCCGAGGCGCCGATCAAGCGGCGATGGGCGGCGTTGGCGTCGGATTGGGTCGGGTAGGGGAAGCGCTCGGTCAGGATCGGCGCGAAGGTCGATCCGTCCGGAGCGTATTCCAGTCGTCCCGGAACGACGCGCTCCGGCGTGTGCAGGGCCTCCGCTCCGGCGATCGAAGTCACGGCAACCGGCTCCGGCGGCTCGGGAGTCGTTGCCGCGCACCCCGCAACCGTGGCGGCAAGCACGACGCCGAATAGGGTCCGGTTACCCGTCATGGGGCGGCTTCCCCTGGCGCGGCCGGTGCGGCGGACGATCGATGTGCGCGCCAGTCCCAGGGCATTTCGAAGGTGCTGGACCAAAGGCCGCGATAGGCCTTGCGCGCCTGCTGCTCGGCCTGCCCGTAGCTCGGCGGGTTCGTCTGATCCTCGGCGGCCGCCGGCGCCAGCACGGCGACACCCTCGCGCAGCATCGAGGCCGCGAGATCGGGATGACTGGCCGTAGCGCAGCGCGCGAGGCGCTCATCACCGTCTTCGCGGATCACGGCACAGGCGAGCCAGCGATTGAGCGTCGCGGTGACGAGCCAGGCGGTGGCCATGGTGCCGCAGGGCCAGGGCTGGCGGCCGAGCGTCGCCATCTGGCCGGGCGCGCAGGTCTCGATGCCATAGAGCCGGAATACCGTCTTGGTCTCGATATCGCGGAAGCGCGTGCCGTCGATAACCTCGACCCGCAAGGGAGGGGACTGCGCTGGCAGCTTCGGACGATAGGTTCCGGTGCTCAAGGCCTGTGCGAGACATGGCGCGGCGAGTGCGACGACGCCGAGGCAGCCGAAGAGGCGTGCATCACGAAGCCAATTCATCGCGAAATCCGGGGTCGAGCATGGGACGGCAATCGGAATCTCCTCAAGCGTGCTCAGCGCTGCGATGCGCCGGCCGCGGGCGTGCTGCCTTCCCGCAAGGCGCGCAGGATGATGGCGTTGGGATCGGGCAAATCGGCAAAGGCCCAGAGTCCAGCGCGCGCCTGCTGCGCGACGCGCTGGGCAACCAGGTAGGGCTCGTGAACCGGCTTGCCGTCGGCGTTCAGCGCCGCGAAGGCGAAGCCCGTGGCGATCAGGGCGGTGCCGAGATCGATGCGGGAGCCCGCGCCCGACCCTTCGCTGCGCGACGCGACGCAGAAGACGAAGACCGTGCGATTCTGCGGCAGGGCGGCCGCGTCATAGCATTGCGGTTTCAGGTCACGGATCAGGGCGATCAGCATGGCAAGCGAGGCCTCGCCGCAATCGCGCCGAACCCCATGCGCATTGGTGAAGCCCGTGCCGCGCAGGCAGGATTGCACGCCGTAGAGGCGATAGGTCGTGCCGGCCTCCGACCAGCTATCGCCGGTGAGGTAGAGTGCATTCGTCGGGACCGGAAACCAGCGCGAGCCGGCGGCTTGCGCGAACGCGGTTCCTGCGGCCATGACCACTCCGATCGTCAGCGCGAGGGATCCGGCAACCCGCATCTCAATAGCCCTGCAGCGAGAAGTAGAAGCGCTGGACGCCATTCGCCGTGGTGATATCCACGAAATGCGGCTCGCTGCGCGTCGCCCGCGGCGTGGTCGGATAGGTCGTCCTGCAGCCGGTGTCGGACATGCAGCTCTGCTGCGGCTTCGACAGATCGGCGCAGAGATTACCGTTCTGGGATTGCGTGACGGCGGTTACGTAATCGTCCCCCGCCTGAACCGGCGTCTCGCCGGCAGGACAGGCCTGGTACGGCTCATATCCGAGGCCGCTCGTGCGACCCTCCGGGCAGGCCGGCCAGCTCCCGCCCTTGGCAAGAATCCGAAACAGGGTCTGCATCACCGGGACGCAATAGGGGATGCTCGGCCAACCCGGTGAGGTCGCGGCGGAGCAAAGCAGCACCTTGCAGCCGAAGGATGCGTCCTGCGCGCGGGCGGGCCCGGCCGAAAGCGGCCCGAGCAGGCTCAACATCACCATCCCGCAGGCAGCTTGGCGTCTCATCGTTCCTCCGCAAACGGGGTTGACCGGCTCGTGTCGAAGCGGCTACCACATGTCTAACATCTATTCTAATAGATATTAGATGGAAAGAGCGAACGGATGCGGATTCGGAGCTTCGTAGTCGGATTAGGGATCTTTACGAGCGCTTTCGGCAGCGTTCACGCGCAGGATCGCTCGCCGGCGAGACATGCCGCTGTCGACGCATCGGGCCGTGTGGTGCCGATCTCGCCGGTGCCGCCACAGGCGGCGGGATCCGACAGGGCAGGGGGCGCAGCGCCCTGCGCAACCGATAAGCCGCTATCGTCGGAGGACGCCCGCGCGCTCGTCACCCGCGTCGCGACGGAAGAGGATTTCTATCCCGATTTCGTGCTCTCGGTCGCCAAGACCGAAAGCCGTTTCAACTCGGTCGCGGTCTCGGAGAAGGGCGCCTTCGGGCTGATGCAGCTGATGCCGGCGACGGCAAAGCGCTTCAAGGTCGATCTCTGCGACCCCACTGGCAATGTGCTGGGTGGGGTGCGCTTCCTACGGGCGCTCCACCAGAAATACCGGAACCCCTTCTATATCCTCGCCGCCTACAACGCCGGCGAGGACGCGGTCGAGAAGAACCGCGGCGTCCCGGCTTTCCCCGAGACGATCCGCTACGTCGCCGAGGTCATCAACGACTTCTACGCCTTGCCCGCGCCTGGCCGCACAGCCGCGCGCACATCCTCGTCGAAGGCCACGGCACAGGCGGCCTGGAACGATGGTTTCGTCATGCATATCGACTGAATGGAGATCCCGATGATCGCTTCGCTTGCCCGTCGTGTTCTTGGCAGCGCCGTTTTGGCGCTGAGCGCCACCGCCGCCTCCGCGCAGTCCGGCGGCACACTTCAACCCGTCCAGTCGACCCTGCAGCAGCTCGTCTCGACCCTGACCGGCCCGATCTCGACCTCGCTCGCGACGCTGATGGTGATTGGCTGCGGCTTCGCGGCCTGGGCCGGGCGTCTGACCTGGGGTTTGGCCGGCGCCGGCATCTTCGGCATCGTCCTTGTCTTCGGCTCTGCCCAGATCGTCCAGTTCTTCCAGTCGGCGGTCGGCCAATGACGGGAGACGAACTCGAGGATCCGCTGATCACGCCGTTGGTCAAGGCACTGACCCGGGCACCGACGCTGATGGGCGTGCCCTACATGTATTTCATGTTCAACGGCGTGGTTTCGAGCGTCTGCTTCCTGATCACGCATAATCTCCTGATGCTGCTCGTCGCGATCCCGCTGCACCTGCTCGGCTATGTGCTGGCGCTGCGGGACGATCGCATCTTCGAAATCCTGTTCGTCCGCTCGACGAAATGTCCGCCGCGTTCGCGCGCCTTTTGGGCGGCCGACAGCTATCGGGTCTGAGGTCGAGATGGTCGCCCGCGCCCTCCTCGATGAACTGACCTTCGGCGCCGTCTCGCGGCGCGAGCGGCCGGTCTCCTCGCATGTACCTTATACCCGCCATGTCGACGACCACATCATCCGGACCCGCGACGGCCTCGTCCTGACCATCTTCAAGCTTGACGGCTATTCCTTCGAGACGGCCGATCTCAGCGAGGTGAACGGACGCCTGCTCGGCCGCAACGATGTGGTTCGGACCCTCGCGAACTCCCGCTTCGCTCTGGTCAGCCACATCATCCGGCGAGAGGTCGAGCCGCGCATCGACTCCACCTTCGACAACCCGTTCTGCCGCGAGCTCGATGAACGCTACAACGCCGCGCTCTCGCAGCGGCGGATGTTCGTCAACGACCTCTATGTGACGATCGTCCGCCGTCCCCTTCAAGGTCAGGCCGGCACCTTCGACGCGTTCCTCGGCACGCTGCTCGGCCGCAAGGACCAGGCCGGTGAATCGCTCGCGCGGCAGACCGCGCTCGCCGAGCTGCGGGATGTCGCGACCGCGGTGAAGGAATCCCTGAGCGGCTATGGCGCACGGCAACTCGGCGTCGTCGATCGCGACGGCACCTGGTTCTCCGAGCCGCTCGAATTTCTTGTGCAGCTCCTCAACGGCGGCATGCCGCGGCCGATGCATCTGCCGCGCATGGATCTCGCCGACGCGCTGTCGATGAAGCGCCTCTTCTTCGGGCGCAACGCGATCGAGATCAGGGGCGCCGGCCCCACCGACACGCGCTTCGGCGCCATGATCTCGATCCGGGAATATCCGGCGCAGACCGGACCGGGCTCCCTCGACAATCTGCTGCGCGTTCCACACGAATTCATCGCGACGCAGAGCTTCGCCATCGTCGATCGGCCGGAAGCGGCGAAGCAGATCGACCGTGTCTCACGCCAGGTCGACATGTCGGACGAGGCCGGCTCGATCGTTGCGGATCATCTCGATGCAGCCCGCGACGAGCTCCTCGGCTCGGAAGCGATCTATGGCGAGCACCATATGACGGTGATGTGCCTCGGGCGGGACCTGGCCGAGGTCGGCGCCGCCGTCACGGCGGTCGGTGCCGCGCTGACCGACCGCTCGGTGATCTGGGTGCGCGAGGATTTGAACTGCGAGCCGGCCTTCTGGGCACAGCTTCCCGGCAACTTCGCCTATATTGCCCGCAAAGCGGTGATTTCGTCGAAGAATTTCGCCGGGTTCGCCTCGCTGCACAATTACCCGAGCGGACGGCCGAGCGGGAACCATTGGGGTCCGGCGATCTCGGTTTTCGAGACGACGTCGCAGACGGCCTATTATTACAACCACCACGTCCGTGACATCGGCAATTTCACCGTGGTCGGTCCGACGGGATCGGGCAAGACGGTCTTCCTCTCCTTCATCGCCGCGCAGACGCAGCGGATCGAACCGCGGCCAAAACTCCTCTTCGTCGACAAGGATCGCGGCGCTGAGATCTTCATCCGCGCGCTCGGCGGCCAGTATGAGACCTTGGTGCCGGGCGAGCCGACCGGGTTCAACCCGCTGTCCCTGCCGGACACCGCATCGAACCGGGAATTCCTCTACCAGCTCTTCGGTTTCATGCTGCGGCCGGCACCGGGCGGCGAGCTCTCGGCCTCGGAAGAGCAGGTCATCCGAAACGCGATCGCGGCCTCCCTCGACTCCGGCCCGGAGGGGCGGACGCTGCAGGCCTTCTCGACGCTGCTGCGCGGTCGGATCCGGGCGGGGGAGGGCGATCTGCTCGCACGGCTTGAAAGCTGGATGCGGGCCGACCAGCGTGGCTGGCTCTTCAACAATGACGAGGACCAATTCTCGATCTCGTCGATCTTCGGCTTCGACATGACGCGCGTGCTCGACGATCCCGTCATTCGCACCGCCGCGCTGATGTACATCTTCCATCGCATGGAGGAGCTCGTGACCGGAGATCCGGTGATGATCTTCCTCGATGAGGGCTGGCGGCTGCTCGATGACGAGGTGTTTGCCTTCTTCATCCGCGACAAGCTCAAGACCATCCGCAAGCAGAACGGCATCATCGGCTTCGGCACGCAATCGGCCGCCGATATCGTGCGCTCGAAAACGTCGAACACGCTGATCGAGCAGACCAGCACCAATATCTTCTTCCCGAACCCGAAGGCCGATGACGAGAGCTATCGCCAGGCCTTCCGCCTATCGGGCCGCGAGGTCGCCTGGATCCGCGCGACCGCGCCGGAAAGCCGATCCTTCCTGATCAAGCACGGTCGCGACAGCGTCGTCGCGCGCCTCAACCTCGCGAGCATGCCCGACCTGATCAAGGTCCTGTCCGGCCGGACCGAGACGGTAGCCGAGCTCGAGGCTCTCCGCGCCCGCGTCGGTGACGACCCCGCCGTCTGGCTGCCGATCTTTCTCGGAAGGAGCGATGCATGAGGATGCTGCCGATCGCCATGGTGATCACCGTGACGTCGTTCACGCTTCCCGGGCACGCCAGTGTTCCGACAAACGATGCCACCGCCCTGACCCAGCGCTCGGAGCAATCCGCCACCACGATCAAGCTCGTACCGGTCACGACCAAACGCCAGGAGGCCAACAAGGGCGTCAAATGCGCGGTGACCACCAGCAAGAAGGCGAACGTCACCAATCCCACGGTCGAGCCAAAGAGCGGGGCAGGGACGAAATCGATCCAGTCTTACGCACCAGAGATGCCAGCGACGGTCGATCCTGAGGCGCGCGGCGGCACGCTCAACAGCCAGACCCGTTTCCAATCGACGGCCAATGTCGCGGGTGGGGTTGAAGCCAGTCATTCGACGCTCAGTGCGGCCCGGACCGGCTACCAGACGGCGAGCCAGAAGGTCGGCAAGGCCGACACAGTGATGGGTGCGCTCGACGAGAACAGTGCCGCGCGGACGCAGAACAATCTGAGCTGGAATGGGGTGATCGGCTCGACGAATCTGTGGGTCACCGCGCTCAACGCCCAAAACCTCTTCGCCAATAGCGAGATGAGCCGCGCGTCGTCCGGCATGCGGGCCCCGGCCCGGCCGAGACAGTCGCTAGCGGGCTCGGTCTGCCCGGTCGGGATGATCGGTGCCGGCACCACCACCGATCCTTGCCGCGCGCCGACGAGCTGCCAGACCACCCAGCCCGGGACCACGCCCGACCCCGCCTGCGTCAGTGCCCGCGCCACCGATAGCGACGGCAATGTCCTGTTCTATCTCACGGCCGTCCAGAACGCGGCGAAGGCGGCGGCCGGCGCCGTCACCGCTGGGCAATAGGGAGGTTTCGATGCGTCCGCAGCTCTTGCTGATCCCCATCGTCGCGGCAATCGTCGCCACCGCCCCGGCACGCGCGCAGGTTCCGACCCGCGATGACGCCAATCTGACGAAGGCGCAGGAGATCGCGACCAACACCCGCGCGATCCTGACTGCCGATCAGCAGATCATGCAGTTCACCCAGAAGACGCTCGCCGCCGTCACCGGCGACCGTTCCTCGCAAGCGCAGGGCACGCTCGCGCAGATGGCGCTCGGCGGCGGGTTCTCGATGGGTCAGGCGCCCTCGCTCGGGTCTGTGATCTCGGGTGGCGCCCTTTCCTTCACCGGGATGGGCTCGGGCTCGCAGAACATCGTCTCGTCGCTGATCAACGGCCTGCAGCTCGTCCAGACCATCACCGGCATCACCAGCGGCAAATCGCATCCGGTCGACACCGCCTACAAGAATTCCGTGAATGTCGCGGCAACCCTGTCGGGCCTGATCGATTCCACGCAAGGCGCGGTCAAGCAGCGATCCCAGTCCTTCACCCAAGGCGGCCAGGAGATCGGGAAGGCGCAGGATCTGAAGGGCAGCGTCGATCAGAATACTCAGGTCCAGATCCAGACCGGGCAAACGATCAATGAGCTCAACGGCGTCGTCAATAACGCCGCGGCAGCCGCCAACCAGAGCAACCTCGATCGCCTCGCAGCGGAATCGGCCGCCGCGCGCGCCATGCGGTTCACCCAATGACAACCGAAACCCGCAAGATCCTGATCACGCTCGTTGCCGGCCTCGTCGTCGCCTTCGTCGCCGCGGCGATCGGCATCCTGAGCTCACGCGGTCCTTCGACGCGAGCGCCAGCCACTCCTCCTTCCGGTGCCGACGCCGAGGCGGCCAGCCGGGCCATGACCTTCACGCAACCGAAAGCGCCGGCGCCTTGAAGACCTGCCTGACACCTGCCGTGCTCGTCATTCTCGCCGGTCTCCTCGCCGGCTGCGGCCACAAGACGCTGAAGGCACCCTGCGCGCCTGACGAGGCCGGCACGCCGCTCGCCTTCGCGGAGACCTTGACACCGCGCATGCCGGCCGCCTTCGCCGGTCTCGACCCCTGCGGCCCCCTGAAGCCGATCTGAGCACGTTGATGGCCCAGAATTTTAGCATCACCACGCTGCTGCAATCGGTCGACCAGCTCGGCCAGAACTATGTATCGAGCGCCTATCAGGCCCTGTCGAACGCCGCGACCTCGGGCGGCGCGACCAGTCCGGCCGGGCTGATGCTCACCCTCTATGTGATCTTCTGGGGCGTCGGTATCTGGCAGGGCACCGCGACGGGCGGCCCGGCCGATCATGCCTTTCGCCTGTTCCGGGCCTTCCTGATCTATACGCTCGCGACGAGCTGGAGCGATTTTCAGACCTTCGCCTATAACGCGCTGAACCAAGGTCCGTCGGCGATCGGCAACACGCTGCTGAGCTCAGTCACCACGGCGAACAATACCGGCACTGCCGCCAATCTGACCTCGGTCAACGGCGTGCGGGACGCGCTGCAGAACATGTGGGACACCACCAACAGCGCGACCGAAGCCTTCCTGCAGAATGCCGGCATCACCAATTGGGGCCCGTATATCTTCGCGGCCATCTTCTATCTCGTGATGGCGGTGCTGATCGGCTTCGCGCTCTTCCTGATCATGCTGTCGAAGCTGTTCCTCTGGCTGCTGCTGGCGCTCGCGCCGATCTTCATCATCCTGCTGCTGTTCGGCGCCACGAGCCGCTTCTTCAGTGGCTGGCTCAGCGCGGTCGCGCAGTATTTCGTGGTGCAGGTGCTGGTCTATGCCTTCCTCGCCTTCTACGTCTCGTTGATCCAGCAATCGATCGATGCGCTGAACGGCGTCACCGGCTCGAAGTCCGCGACCTGGGCGACGATCGGCCCGGTCGTCCTGCTCGCCATCATCGGCATCCTGCTGCTCGCCCAGATCAACAATGTCGCCGCGGCGATCGCGGGCGGCGTGCCGATCCATGCGCCGCGCCTTGGCACGCTGTTCGCGACCGCGACGGGCTATCGCCTCGGCCGCGCCGCCAACCGGATGCGGCTCGATGTCCGCAACCCCTTCAACCCGGCCGCGATCTCGCGGCGCGAGGAGCTCACCGCCCGGCAACGCACTCGTGTCGGCATGCGGGCGAGTGCCTGGGCCCATAGTCCCGAGTTCAAGCATCTCGCCGAGCAATTGCGCAATCCGGCGAACGCGAAGTCTCCGGCCGGGGGAGGGCGGCCATGACCGATGCCGCCGCGCCCGAACCGAAACATGTCGATCCGCGCTACTATGCCGACGGCGCGAGCTGGGAACAGGATATCGCCCGGCGCAACCGAAACTCCCGGGCCCTGGCCTGGATCGTCGCGACCATCATGAGCCTCGTCGCGATTGTCGCACTCGGTGCGCTCGCCCTGATGGTGCCGATGAAGACCTACGAGCCCTATATGGTCGTCGTCGACAAGACGACCGGCTTCGTCGAGGTCAAACGGCCAATGGCCGAAGGTTCACTCACCCAGGACGAAGCCGTCACCATGTTCAGCGTCGTGCGCTATATCAAGGCGCGCGAGACCTACGATCCGCGGGCGCTGAAGGACAATTTCGACCTGGCGCAGCTACTCGCCGCCGGCGACGCGGCGCGCGAGCTCACCGAGATCTATTCGCCGGCGAACCCGAAGAACCCGGTCAAGTTCTTCGGTATGAACACCCAGGTCGCGGTCACCATCAAATCGGTGACCTTCCCGAACAACCGCACCGCGCTGGTCCGCTTCGCCACCGAGGAGAAATCCGCGACCAATATCGTGACCCGCCACTGGGTCTCGCTGCTGCGCTTCCGCTATACCGGCACGCCGATGCGCAACGATTGGCGCTTCGACAATCCGCTCGGCTTCCAGGTCCTCGAATACCGCCGCGACCAGGAGACGGCACCGGCGCCGGGCGCGGGCGGAGCGCAGCCATGATCAGGCAGACCCTGGTCGCGGCCGTGGCCTTGCTGGTCGCCACGGTGGCCGCGCTCGCGGAGGCCGTGCCGCGGCCGGGCCGCGTCGATTCCCGCGTGCGCGACATCACCTATAACCGCGACAACGTCACCGCGATCGATGCGAGCTACGGTACCTCGACCATGATCGAGCTGCAGCCGGGCGAGAAGATCGAGACGCTGGCGCTCGGCGATTCCATCGCCTGGAAGGTCGAGCCCAACCGCAAGGGCGACATCATCTTCGTCAAACCGATCGAGAAGAACGCCCAGTCAAACCTCAACGTCGTGACGACCAAGCGCGTCTACGCCTTCCTGCTGCGCTCGAACACCCGCCCGCCCGAACACCAGATCTATGCCGTCCGCTTCCGCTTTCCGGATGACGAGGCCAGCGAAAAGCTCCTCGCTGAGGCACGGCAGCGCGCGGCCTATCCCAATCTGAAGAGCCTTAACATCGCCAATGCCAACAGCGACTACGGCTACAAGGGCGCCTCGACCAACAAGCCGCTGACCGTCTTCGACGACGGCACGAAAACCTGGTTCCGCTTCGAGGGCGAGACGCCGGCGATCTATATCGTCGACGGCGAGCGCAACGAGAGCCTCGTCAACTTCCGGAGCGAAGGCCCCTATGTCGTCGTCGACAAGGTCGCGGCGCAATGGACTCTGCGCAATGGCGAAGACGCGACCTGCATCTTCAACCGCCGGCAGACCAATCTCCGCGAGCCGACCGGGCTCGAGCCCTATGCGCCGCAGCGCATCGGCGTCACCAGCAAGCCGGGAGGGTGAGAGGCGATGCCGACGCCTGACGACTATCGTTCCTTCGAGCTCGAGGCCGCGGCGGCCAGCTCCGTCGCGCGCGGACGCACCGTCTTCGGCCGGATTCTGACGATCGGCATTCCGGTTGGCGCCGCCGCCGTCGCCGGCTGGATGATCTACCGGTCGACGAACCAGCTCGCGCCGAGCATGACCGCTCCTGACCGGGAGGAGTTCCGGACGACGCAGTTTCCGGCACCGTCATTGTCGACGCCGCGGCCGCAGACCGATCAGGGCACGATCTTCGTCCCGCCTGCCATACCCGAGCCGCCGCCGGCGCCCGCCGCGCCACCCCAGACCATCCAGCCACCGCCGCCGCCGGAGCCACCGCTCGCCGCTTCCCCTCCGGATGATACCGAAGCGCGCCGGCTTGCCGAGCTCGAACGTCAGCGGCTCGAAGCGGAGGAGCGTCGGAGGTGGGAGCGGCTGCGTGCGCCGCAGGTCATTGCCGATAATGCCGCAGCCGCCGCCGGGCCCAGTGAGCTGGCAGGGCAGGGCGGTGTCGGCACCGGCCAGGAGGACGATCCGAACCGGCGTTTCCTTGCCTCGGTCTCGGCCGCCGGCGTCGAGGTCGCGCGTGCCACCAAGAATAGCCGGATCGATGCGCTGGTCGCGCAGGGCACGATGATCCGCGGCGTGCTGGAGACCGCCGTCCAGAGCGACCTGCCCGGCATGATCCGCGCGGTCGTCACCGAGAACGTCTGGTCCTTCGATGGCCGTCGCATTCTGATCCCGGCCGGCAGCCGTCTCGTCGGCGAGTACAAATCCGGCCTGGCCCAGGGCCAGACCCGCGTCTTCATCGTCTGGACGCGGCTGCTGCGCTCGGACGGCGTCTCGGTGCAGTTGGGCTCGAACGGCGCCGACGAGCTTGGCCGCGCCGGCAATGCCGGTTTCGTCGATAACCACTATCTCGAGCGCTTCGGCGCGGCGATCATGCTCTCGCTGGTCGGCGGCGCGGCGCAGTTCCTCAGCAGCTACGGCCAGAACTACAGCAATGCCGGCAACGGCACCGTGATCACCACGACCGACCCGGCGTGGGACATGATCCTGCGCCTCCTGGGGCCGCTCGGCATCCCGGCGCAGTCCTACGATCCGCGGCTCGATGCCGGGATCGCGGAGCTTCTCGACGAGCGGACACGGTTGGTGTGGGTGGAATCGCCGGGTTCCGCGACCTTCGAGGTCCAGGACGTGCCGGCGATCGTCGCGGCGGCCCACAAGGTCGGGGCGCTGGTCGCCGCCGACAATACCTGGGCCTCCCACCTCCTGTTCAAGCCGCTGGCCCATGGCGTCGATATCAGCATGCAGGCACTGTCGAAGCATGCCGGGGGGCATGGCGATCTGCTGATGGGTTCGCTCGCCGTGCGGGATGAAGGCCTGTTCCGGCGTCTGAAGGATACCGCGCGCTTCCTCGGCTATGGCGTCTCGCCGGAGGATTGCGCGTTGTGCGAGCGCGGCTTGATGACCATGCCGGTCCGCATGCGCCATGCCGCCGCGACCGCAGCCGAGATTCTGGCCTGGCTGTCACGGCGCCCTGAGATCGTTCGGATCCTGCATCCGGCCATGCCGGGGCATCCCGGCCATGCGGTGTGGGAGCGGGATTTTTCAGGCGCGGCCGGGGTGTTCTCGGTGGTGCTCCGGCCCGAGCTTGCACCCCTGCAGAACGAGGTCCTGCGGCGGATGCGCCTGTTCAGGCTCGGCGCGAGCTGGGGCGGCGTTCATTCGCTGATCGCGGTCAGTGATCCGCGGAAAGGTCGGACCAGCCTCGACTGGCTGCCGTCGGGGCCGGTCTGGCGGTTGTCGATCGGCCTGGAAGCACTCGAGGACCTGATCGGCGATCTCGAGCAGGCCTTCGCCCCCTTCGCGGAATTCGCGACGGCGTCGCAGGCGGTGGGCCGTACCGCGGCCGAATAACAGAACCAAACTCATAAAACAGGGGAACGGAGATAACCATGCCAAGATTGAAAACGCTGCTCGGAACGGCGTTTGCCGCCGCCGGCCTGACGACGGGTATCGGCGATGCGAGCGCGCAAAGCGTCGTGAACAAGATCAAGCAGCGTGGCTATGTCAGCTGCGGTGCGAGCCAGGGTGTGCCCGGCCTCTCGCGGCCCGACGAGAAAGGCTATTACCGCGGCTTCGATTCCGATATCTGCCGGACCTTCGCGGCGGCCATCCTCGGCGACAAGGACAAGATCCGCTTCGTCCCGCTCAATGCCGGTCAGCGGTTCCCGGCGCTGCAGACCGGCGAAATCGACGTGCTTTCACGAACCTCCACCATCACTCTCTCGCGTGACACGGTGGTCCGCTTCGTCTGGATCACGCTCTACGACACCGACGGCCTGCTGGTGCGCAAAGCCGACAAGATCACCGATCCCAAGCAGCTCGCCGGCAAGACGGTATGCCTGCAGGGCGGCGGCAGCCTGACCGAGAAGGCGATCGAGGAGACCGAGGAAGAGCACGGGATCACGATGAAGAAGGTCTACTTCGACTCGACGATCCAGGCGCGCGATGCATTCTTCGGCGGGCGCTGCGACACCTATGTGACCGATGGCACGGCGGCCGCCGGCCAGCGCGCCTCGGTGGCCAAGAATCCGGACGATTTCGACATCATCAAGGTGGGCCATGCGGCCGAGCCGAACGGCGTCGCGGTGGCGCGCGGAGACGATCAGCTTTTCGATATCACGCGCTGGACGGTCAATGCTTTGCTCTGGGCAGAACTCCACGGCATCACCGCCAAGAACATCGACGAGAAGCTGAAGTCCGGGTCGAGCGAGATCAAGCGGGTGCTCGGTCAGGAGCCGGGCTTCGGCAAGCCGCTCGGGCTTGACGACAAATGGGTCTACAACGTCGTCAAGCAGATGGGGAACTACGCCGAGATCTGGGACAACAATCTCGGGAAAAACAGCCCCCTCAAGGTCGACCGCGGGCTGAATGCACTCTGGAAGGACGGCGGCCTGAACTATCCCTACCCCTGGGACTAGGTGCTGCCGAGGGGAGCGTGGCGAACGCTCCCCTTTCGATGACGGATAAAAATGGGGAGAGCGGCATGCTGAGCGATGCCAGGACGAGGTCGATCGTCATTCAATGCGCACTGGTGGCTGCCGTCATTGGCACAGCGACGCTGCTCGTCAACACGACCTTCGCGAACTTGCAGACCCGCGGGATTCCAATCGGGTTCGACTTCCTGACGACGCCGTCCCGGATCGTGATCTCCGAGGCGATCCTCTCCTACAAGTCGCGCGACCCGTATTACTGGGCGATCGTCGTCGGGCTGGCGAACACGGTCTTCATCTCCGCGCTGGTCATCGTCTTCTCGTCGGTGCTCGGTCTGATCGTCGGCGTGACCCGGCTGAGCAGCAATCCGCTCGCTGCCGGCACCTGCCGGGTCTGGGTCGAGATCGCCCGCAACTCGCCACCGATCGTCCTGCTGATCTTCCTCTATTCGCTCTGGTGGAAGGTCCTCCCGCCGGTCGGCGAGGCGCTCAATCCGATACCCGGCGTCTTCGCCTCGATGCGCGGCGTCATGGTGCCGAGCGTGCATATCGACATGGAGACGGCGGGAGTCGCCCTGATCTTCCTTGCCGGGCTGCTCTTGCTCGTCGCCCGGACGGCCGGAGCCCTGCGCCGTTTCCGCTCCCGCTTGAGCTGGGCCGCGGCGGCCGTGCTGCTGCTCGGCCTCTGGGTTGCCGATGCCGGCTTCTGGACCGATTGGCCGGTCTTCGCGGGTTCGAATTTCCAGGGCGGGCTGGAGCTGACCCCGGAGCTCAGCACGATCCTGATCGGCCTTACCCTTTATACCACCGGTTTCATCGCCGAGATCGTGCGCGGCGGCGTCCTCTCGGTCGGCGCCGGGCAATGGGATGCCGGCCGCTCGGTTGGCCTGTCCCGGACCCAGATCCTGCGGCTGATCGTGATCCCGCAAATGCTGCGGGTGATCGTGCCGCCGCTCAACAGCCAGTACATCAACGTCGTCAAGAATTCGACGCTGGCGATCGCTGTCGGCTACCCGGATTTCCTTGCGGTGATGAACACCATCATCAGCAAGTCAAGCCATTCGATCGAAGGCGTCTTCATCATCCTGGGCGTCTACCTCGCCCTGAACCTGACCCTGTCGAGCGCGGCCAATTGGTACAACCGCCGCATCGCCATCGTGGAACGCTAATCCCGTGAAAATGATTTCGCTCCCTCTCTCGGAGGCGCCAGTGCCGGTGCAGACTTGGTCCGCACCGCTCCTTGCCTCGCTGCGCCGGACAATCGGGCTGCTGTTCGGCTCGCCGCTGAATGCCACGCTGACGCTGGCTTTCGGCGCCATGCTCACTGTTGCCCTGCCGCCGATGCTGCGTTGGCTAGTGCTCGACGCCGTCCTCTTCAATCCGGACCCCGCCGCCTGCCGCGCCGCGTCCGGTGCCTGCTGGAGCTTCATCTATGCCAAGTCCGGCCAGCTGCTGTTCGGCATCTACCCGGTCGAGGAGCGCTGGCGGCCGGCCCTGGTCTGCCTCATGATCCTGGCCTTGCTCGGCTGGTCGGTCCGGCCGGCGAGCTGGACGCTGCGCCTGCTCAGGCTCTGGATCGGGGCGCTTGCGCTGATCGCCTGGCTGATGGGTGGCGGCCTCGGCCTCGGAGAGGTTCCGACCTCCGCCTGGGGCGGCTTGCCGGTGACGCTGATCCTCACCGTTGTCGCGATCGGCATCGCCTTTCCAGCCGGGATCCTGCTCGCGCTGGGCCGCCGGTCGACAATGCCGGCTGTCCGGATCGCCGCGGTCATCGCGATCGAGTCGGTGCGTGGCCTTCCGCTGCTCTCGATCCTCTTCGTCGCCTCGATCATGCTGCCGCTGTTCCTGCCGGAGGCGCTGCTGCCCGACAAATTCGTGCGCGCCCTCGTCGCCCTGACGATCTTCGCGGCGGCCTATCTCGCCGAAGTCGTCCGCGGTGGGCTGCAGGCGATCCCGAAAGGCCAGTACGAGGCGGCTGCCGCGCTCGGCCTGCCGTTCTGGCGCACGCAGTATCTCGTCATCCTGCCGCAGGCGATCAGGGTGGTGATCCCGGCCTTGGCCAACACGATCATCGTGATGATCAAGAACACCAGCCTCGTGCTCGTGGTCGGGCTGTTCGACCTGATCAGCTCCGGCAAGGCGGCCCTGGCCGATCCGGCCTGGCCGTCGCCTGCGGCCGAAACCTTCCTCTTCATCGGCGCGATCTTCTTCGCCCTGTCCTTCTCATTCGCCCGCTTTGCCGATTTCCTGGAGCGGCGCGGCCCCGCTGCTCGCTAGGAGAGGCCTTCATGACCATGGCAATGGCAGAAACCAAGATGACCGACACGCGGCCTGCGGCGCTGAAGCCGACCTCGCTGAACACGGCGACGGCGGTGGAGATGACCAGCGTCAACAAGTGGTATGGCGAGTTCCACGTGCTGCGCGACATCAACCTGAAGGTCGAGCGCGGCGAGAAGCTGGTGATCTGCGGTCCGTCGGGCTCGGGCAAGTCGACGATGATCCGCTGCATCAACCGGCTGGAGGAGCACCAGAAGGGCCAGATCGTCGTCGACGGCACGGAGCTGACCAATGATCTCAAGAAGATCGACGAGATCCGGCGCGACGTCGGCATGGTGTTCCAGCACTTCAACCTGTTCCCGCATCTGACGATCCTGGAGAACCTGACGCTGGCGCCGATCTGGGTGAAGAAGATGCCCAAGAAGGACGCCGAGGAGATCGCGATGCACTACCTCAAGCGCGTCAAGATCCCGGAGCAGGTGGCGAAGTATCCGGGCCAGCTCTCGGGCGGCCAGCAGCAGCGCGTGGCGATCGCGCGCTCGCTGTGCATGAGCCCGAAGATCATGCTGTTCGACGAGCCGACCTCGGCGCTCGACCCCGAGATGGTCAAGGAGGTGCTCGACACCATGGTGTCGCTGGCGGAGGAGGGCATGACCATGCTCTGCGTCACGCACGAGATGGGCTTCGCCCGCCAGGTCGCCGACCGGGTGATCTTCATGGACGCCGGCCAGATCGTCGAGATGAACACCCCCAACGAGTTCTTCAAGAACCCGCAGCACGAGCGCACCAAGCTCTTCCTCTCCCAGATCCTGCATTGAGGGAGAAACGGGACGCAGGACCGATGGGCAGCAAGCGAGAACTCTTGATCTTCCTGAAATTGGAAATGCGAGCGCCCCCGAAGGTGCGATCGTGCCAGTCGCGTCCTGCAAGGCACTTGATCTACTCATTGTGGTCGATCTTTCGCGCCTGCGATCGTTTCCGTTGCCGCTACGATGCGTTTGAGTGGAGTGATGAAATCGGGAATGTCGACGAAAGCAAGAAGAAGGCCCGCGATCCAGAAAATGTGCATGTGCGTGAACATGGCCAGCAATCCCAGCACACAAACGATCTGCAATTGCACTTTATTATGAGCAATCCGATCCGGCAGGACGTGCAGGTGCAAATATAGAATACCAATTGCCAAGACGAAGATGATCAAAAGAATGCCCATCGCAACCAGGAGCCAGTCCGTTTCACCGGGGCCGGCGAGGAATGCCGGCAAGTGAGTCGAAGCGGCTGCTGGATGAATCGCCTGGCTCATAAGTCCTCCGATCCTGGAACTGCCGAGCTTTCTGAAGCAAATTAACATCTGCCGCGCTCGCGCAGCTATTGTCCCCCGGGACAAGATGCTAGCGCTGACCAATCCCGACCGCGTTCCCGCGCCCCTGAAAGATCAGACTCAGCTCCGCATTTTGCGCTCTCAGAAAGTTCTAGAACGCGCATGCAACATGCCCTTGACCTTCCTATAATGGGAAGGCGTAGGTTGCTGTAATCGGCAATTTTTTGGGACATCGCAGCCATGTGCTCCTGCCAGCAACATTCGGATAGCGCCGCCAAGGCGACAACTGCTCCTGAGGGCGCGATCAGCTTTCGCGTCGAGGACATGACCTGCGGCCATTGCGCCGGTACGATCAAGAAGGCGATCGAGGACCAATTGCCCGGAACCGCGGTCACCGCCGACCCGACTTCGAAACGCGTCAGCGTCGTCGGCGCGGCCGACTTCTCCGTCATCAGGTCAATCGTGGCGGGCGCTGGATACACGCCCGGCGCGGATCGCACCGGCTGATCGCGAGCGGCCGGCGCGAACCCGCCGGCCGCTCATGCATTGGTAAGGCAAAGGGGCAGGGGAGCAGAGCGGCAACCCATGGCAGATCAGCAGCATCACGCCGGCCATCGGCACGATGACCATTCACACCACCATGGCCATTCTCATGGCACGGGCGAGAGTGTGAAGGACCCGGTCTGCGGAATGACCGTGGATCCCGCCACCGCAAAGCATCGCGCCGCCCATGCCGGGCAGGCCTATTTCTTCTGCTCCGCCGCCTGCCAGAGCAAGTTCGAGGCCGATCCCGCAGCCTATGTCGGCGAGAAAGCGGAGGCGGCTACCACAAAGCCGGCGCCCGAGGGCACAATCTACACCTGCCCCATGCATCCTCAGATCCGCCAACCCGGTCCGGGCAATTGCCCGATCTGTGGCATGGCGCTCGAACCGGAGATCGCGACGCTTCAGGAAGGGCCTAGCGCCGAGCTCGTCGACATGACACGCCGGTTCTGGGTGGGCCTCGTGCTCGCCGTGCCGGTCTTCGTGCTGGAGATGGGCGGGCATCTCGTCGACCTGCACATGTTGCTCAGCCAGCAGAGCTCGAATTGGCTGCAGCTGATCCTGGCGACGCCCGTCGTGCTCTGGGCCGGCTGGCCGTTCTTTCAGCGGGCCTGGGCCTCGCTCGTCAATCGCAGCTTGAACATGTTCACGCTGATCGCGATGGGCACCGGCGTCGCCTGGGCTTACAGCGTCGTCGGCACTGTCGCCCCGAACCTGTTCCCGGAAACGCTCCGCTCCACGGAAGGAGCGGTCGCAGTCTATTTCGAGGCGGCGGCCGTGATCACCGTCCTGGTGTTGCTGGGCCAGGTCCTCGAATTGCGAGCCCGGGAGCAGACTGGCGGTGCTATCCGGGCCTTGCTCGACCTCGTGCCGAAGACCGCCCGGCGGGTGCGCAACGACGGCGAGGACGAGGACATCAATCTGGACGCTGTCCATGTCGGGGACCGCCTGCGGGTCCGCCCGGGCGAAACGGTTCCGGTCGATGGCGAACTGATCGAAGGCCGCAGCTCGATCGACGAATCCATGGTCACGGGTGAATCGATGCCGGTCACCAAGGAGGTCGGCGCGACCCTGATCGGTGGCACGCTCAATACCACCGGCGGCTTCATCATGCGCGCGGGCAAGGTCGGCAGCGATACCATGCTGGCCCGAATCGTCTCGATGGTGGCGGAGGCCCAGCGCTCGCGGGCACCGATCCAGCGCCTGGCGGACCAAGTGTCCGGCTGGTTCGTTCCGCTCGTCATCGTCATCGCCATCGTCGCTTTCGCCGCCTGGATGGCGTTCGGGCCGGAGCCGCGCTTCGCGCATGGGCTCGTCGCCGCCGTCGCCGTGCTAATCATCGCCTGCCCCTGCGCGCTCGGCCTGGCGACGCCGATGTCGATCATGGTCGGGGTCGGGCGCGGCGCGCATCTCGGCGTGCTGATCAAGAATGCCGAGGCGCTGGAGCGCTTCGAGAAGGTCGATACTATCGTCGTCGACAAGACCGGCACGCTGACCGAAGGCAAGCCGCGGCTGACCGGGCTGAAGCCGGTCGGCACGATCACCGAAAGCGAGCTGCTGCGGCTCGCTGCTTCGCTGGAGCGGGCGAGCGAGCATCCGCTCGCCGCCGCGATCGTCGACGCGGCGAAGGAGCGTGGCCTCGCCCTGGCCGAGGCGCAGGATTTCGACAGCCCGGTCGGCAAGGGGGTGACGGGGACGGTCGAAGGCCGCGCGCTGGTGATCGGCAGCCACCGGATCATGAGCGAGGCCGGTATCGACACCGCTGCGCAGGCCGCAGAGGCGGAAGCGCTGCGCGCCGAGGGCGGCACCGTGATCTTTGTCGCGGTCGATGGCCGCGCCGCCGGGCTGCTGGTGATCGCCGATCCGGTCAAGCAGACCACGCCGAAGGCGATCGAGTCCCTCAAAGGCGCCGGTATCCGAGTGGTGATGCTGACGGGCGACAACCGGACGACGGCCCAGGCGGTGGCGCGCCGGCTTGGCATCGACGAGGTCGAGGCCGAGGTCCTGCCCGAGGACAAGAGCGCGGTCGTCAGAAAGCTGCGCGCGCAGGGCAGGGTGGTCGCGATGGCCGGCGACGGCGTGAATGACGCGCCGGCTCTGGCGGCGGCGGACGTCGGCATCGCCATGGGCACGGGCACCGACGTGGCGATCGAAAGCGCAGGGGTGACCCTGCTCAGGGGTGATCTGGAGGGGATCGTGCGGGCGCTTCAGCTCAGCCGGGCGACAATGAGCAACATCCGGCAAAACCTGTTCTTCGCCTTCATCTACAATGCGGCGGGCGTACCCGTCGCAGCCGGCGTGCTCTATCCGATATTCGGATTGCTGCTGTCCCCGATCATCGCGGCGGCGGCGATGGCGCTGTCCTCGGTCAGCGTGATCGCCAATGCGCTGCGCCTGCGCAGCGTGTCGCTCCGGTAGGGGCGATGCCATTCGAATGAACGGGGCTGCATCGTGAGCTTGTTGCAAAGCATCCTTATTCCCAAAGTCAGTGTGGGCAGGTCTTTCGGCGCCTACCAGCGCTGGATCCACTGGCTTGTGCCGTTGTTGTGCATTGCCCAGGTTCCCACTTCCTGGGCGATCCAGCGCACCCATATGGCGCATGGCTTCACGAAGCCCGCCCCCTTTGATCTGTTTCTGCATCAGGTCCACGCCTGGATGGGATGGCTGATCATGGGGCTCGCGCTGACTCAGATCGCATTGCGCTACATCTATGGCCGCCCCTCGCTTGAAGACTTGTCTCCACGCGAACGATGGGCCGCAACGGGCGTTCACGTCTGTCTGTATGGCCTCCTGCTCCTGTTGCCGTTCACGGGGACGGTTGCGATGTATCTCAGCTTCCGCGCCGCGCCCTTGCATCGATGGCTCAGCTGGGCGCTGCTAGCGCTCGCCGTGATCCATGTCGCCGGGGCGCTGTGGCATCACTTCTACCGGCGCGACGACATCTTGCGCCGCATGCTGAGAGGCCGAGCTTGAGATCACGAAGCAGCGATTTTGGTTGCTCCCGGTCAAACAGCCGCAGTTCTCGCCCTTTTGCGATCCCTGTCGGTATGTCAGAACAGGTGCCATGAAGTTTCGACTTCTCACGCACATACTGATCCTGGGGCTGTTCGTTACAGCCACGATGTTGGCTGCCTTGGTCTCGCCGGCGCGGGCTGGCTATGTCCGCATGGAACGTGAGGCGATGACAGAGATGTCGCCTGACATGCCGTGCTGCCCCAATCCGAAGGACAAACAACCCGATTGCACGACCAATTGCCCTGCCGCGAGCTTCTGTCTGGCCAAGTGCTTTGCGAGTGGACCAACGGTTTTCGCCACGCTTGCCCAACCTGTTCTTGTGACGCTCGGGCGTGTGGGTAATGAGGCGCTGCGCATTTCGCGACCGGGCGAGCCTCCGGCCCGACCACCACGAAGCTGAGACATCGCCGGCACTGATGTGCCGGCTGCGATCGCGCGGTCATGCCGCGCGATCGGTGGGCCGTGGCTAGCGCCACGCTTTGAGCTGCACCCCGCGGGCGCGGCAGCCTAACCGTCTCAGGATTCGACAATGATTATCACCCGTACGCTGCGCGCTCTCGTGGCCGCGCTTCCGCTCACCGCCGTTGCACTACCCGCTCTGGCGGATATCAAGGACTATGAATTCCAGCTTACCCAGAACGAGTTCAAGCAAGGCGACGGCGTCGTCATCACCGTCAAGCTGATCGACAAGCGATCCGGAAAACCAGTGCCGGATGCTGTCATCTTTGCCAAGCGCATCGACATGGAGCCGGAGGGGATGGCCGCGATGGCCTCTCCGATTGAAATGCTGCCGTCTCCGGAAGCGGGAGCGTACAGCTTCAAGACCAAATTGGTCATGGAAGGCGGCTGGCGTTTGTCGCTCGGGGCGAAGGTTCAGGGCGAAACCGGCACGCTCGAAAACAAGCTGATCCTCAAGGCCCTGCCATGAAACACATTGCCCTCACGGGTCTGGCGCTCGCTACCGTTCTGGTGGCGGGAGGGGCGGGCTATTGGGCGGGGCATCGCGGTGTCGCGGTGCCTGGCCTGCGGAATTGGCTCGGCATCGGAAGCCTGCTCGCGGCAAACGAGCCCGCCGGCACCGGGCCGACCATCTACTACCAGGATCCGGATCGGAAACCGGTCTATTCGGCTGAGCCACGCCAGACGGCAGAAGGTCGGCCGTTCAAAGCCGTGCGCGCCAGCGAAGATACCAGCTTTGAGGAGAAGCCGCCGGTCGAGAAACCGGCGGCCCAAGCCGAGAAGGGGCGTATCCTCTACTATCGCAATCCGATGGGCCTTCCGGATACGTCGCCGGTGCCCAAGAAGGACTCGATGGGGATGGACTATCTCCCCGTCTATGAAGGCGAGGGGAGCGAGGACGGAGTCATCAAGCTCTCGCCCGGGCGCATCCAGCGTAGCGGTGTCCGTTCCGAACCGGTCCGTCGCCAGACCATTGCCCAGACCATTCGTGTTCCGGGCGTGGTGCAACTCGACGAGCGGCGGATTTCCGTGGTGGCGATACGTGCTGACGCCTTCGTCCAGGAGGTCGCGCCGGTCACGACCGGTGACCGTGTCGCGAAGGGTACGCGACTTGCGCGCATCTACTCGCCCGAAATCAGCACGGCCGGCGCCCAGTTCATCACCGAGCTGAACGCTGCAGCACGAGGCGTGCCCGAAGGGGGCGCAAGGCAGCGCCTCGAAAACCTCGGTGTTCCCGCCGAAATCATCGCCGAGATCGAGCGCAGCCGGAAGGTGCCACCGACGGTGAATTGGACGGCACCGCGTGATGGCATCGTGCTGGAGCGCAATGTCAGCGACGGCATGAAGATGGCTGCCGGAGGCAGCCTGTTCCGGCTTGCGGATATCTCGACGATTTGGGTCCTGGCCGACGTGCCGGAGCGTGATCTGGCCGAGATCCGGATCGGAGCGCCGGCGACGGTTCGGCTCCGCGGCCGCCCCGACATGAGTTTCGAAGGGCGCGTCGGCGTGATCTACCCACAGATCGCCGAGGCGACGCGCACGGCAAAGGTCCGTATCGAACTAGCCAATCCGGACGGTGTCCTGCTGCCGAACATGTATGCCGACGTCGAGATCGGCGCTGGTGATGCGACCGCGGAACTGGCGGTTCCCAGGAGTGCCGTCATCGATAGCGGCACACGAAGCGTCGTCATTCTCGATCGCGGCGAAGGCCGCTTCGAGCCGCGCGAGGTCAAGCTTGGCCGCCGTGGCGACGGCATGGTCGCGATCACCGAAGGTGTTTCCGAAAGCGACCGTGTCGTCGTCTCCGCCAATTTCCTGATCGATGCGGAGAGCAACCTCAAGGCCGCCCTGAGCGGCTTCGCCCAGCCGGAGGCCAAGCCATGATCGCCCGCCTGATCGCCTGGTCGGCGCGCAATCTCATCCTCGTCTTCGTCGCCACGACCTTCGTCGTTGCCGCCGGGCTCTACGCGCTCAGGACTTTGCCGCTCGACGCCATCCCCGACCTCTCCGATGTCCAGGTCATCGTCTACACCGAATATCCCGGCCAGGCGCCGCAGGTGATCGAGGACCAGGTCACCTATCCGTTGACGACCTCGATGTTGACGGTGCCGAAGGCGCGCGTCGTGCGCGGCTTCTCGTTCTTCGGGGTCTCCTTTGTCTATGTGATCTTCGAGGACGGCACCGATCCCTATTGGGCGCGCTCGCGCGTGCTCGAATACCTCAACACCGCCGCGCGCCGTCTGCCATCGGGCGTGACGCCGACGCTCGGGCCGGACGCAACCGGCGTCGGCTGGGTTTACCAATATGCGGTGATGGCCAAGGACATGTCCCTGGCCGAACTCCGTTCTCTGCAGGATTGGAAGATCCGCTTTGCGGCTTCGCGTGCGGAGGGCGTCGCCGAGGTCGCCAGCGTCGGCGGCTTCGTCAAGCAATATGCGATCGTGGTGGATCCGGTACGGCTGCGCGCCCAAGGCGTCTCGCTGGCTGCGCTGCGCGAGGCGGTCCGCAGCAGCAATCTCGATGTGGGCGGCCGCACGGTCGAGCTCAGCGAATTCGAATTCATGGTGCGCGGCCGCGGCTATCTGAAGTCGATCGCCGACATCGAGAACATCGTCCTGAAGAGCGAGCGCGGCGCAGCCTTGCGCCTTTCCGATGTCGCCCGCGTCGAGCTTGGCCCGGATGAGCGGCGCGGCATCACCGAGCTCAACGGCGAGGGCGAGGTCGCGAGCGGCATCGTCCTGCAGCGTTTTGGCGCCAATGCACTTGCCGTGATCGAGCGCGCCAAGGCGCGGCTTGCCGAGATCGCCTCGAGCCTGCCAAGCGGAGCCGAGATCGTGCCGGTCTATGACCGCTCCGGGTTGATCGAGCGGGCAATCGAGACGCTGAAGGGCACGCTGATCGAAGAGAGCATCATCGTCGCCATGGTCTGCATCGTGTTTCTGCTGCATCTGCGTAGCGCGCTGGTGGCGATCATCATGCTGCCGGTTGGCATCCTGATGGCCTTCGCGGCGATGAAGGCGCTCGGCCTCGGCTCCAACATCATGAGCTTGGGCGGGATTGCCATTGCGGTCGGCGCCATGATCGACGCCGCCATTGTCATGATCGAGAATGCCCACAAGCACCTCGAACGAGCGCCACCGGATAAGCCGCGCGTCGAGATCCTGATCGAGGCGGCAAGCGAGGTCGGGCCGGCGCTGTTCTTCAGCCTGCTCGTCATCACCGTCTCGTTCCTGCCGATCTTCACGCTGGAAGCGGAGGAGGGCCGGTTGTTCGGCCCGCTCGCCTACACCAAGACCTTCGCCATGGCTGCTGCGGCCCTGCTCTCGGTGACCCTGGTTCCGGCGCTGATGGTCATCTTCGTCAGGGGCCGAATCATTCCGGAGGCCAGGAATCCGATCAATCGGTTCCTGATCGCGTTCTACCGTCCCCTCATCCGCGCCGTACTCAAGGCCAAGACCGTGACGATCGTTCTGGCGGTTGCGGTGCTGGGCTTCAGCCTGTGGCCGATGCGTCAGCTCGGCTCCGAGTTCATGCCGACGCTCGATGAAGGCACCCTGATGTACATGCCGACGACGCTGCCGGGGCTGTCCGTCACGAAGGCGGCCGAACTGCTCCAGACCCAGAACCGGATCATCCGTTCGTTCCCGGAAGTCGCCTCGGTCTACGGCAAGGCCGGGCGCGCCCAGACCGCAACCGACCCGGCGCCGACCGAGATGTTCGAAACCATCATCAACCTGAAGCCCAAGGCGGAATGGCGCGACGGCATCACCCTCGACGGCCTCAAGGCGGAGATGGACAAGACGCTACAGTTCCCCGGCGTCTCCAACGCCTGGACGCAGCCGATCCGGGCCCGCATCGACATGCTGGCGACCGGCATCCGCACGCCGATCGGGGTCAAGGTGTTCGGCACCGATCTCGCGCAGATGGAGACATTCTCACGCCAGATCGAGACGGTCCTGAAGGCCGTGCCGGGCACGAGCAGCGCCTATGCCGAGCGCGTCATCGGGGGGTACTTCCTCGACATCGTGCCGGACCGGGTCGCGCTCGGCCGCTACGGGCTTTCCGTCGGCGATGTTCAGAATGCGATCGTGATGGCGATGGGTGGCGAGACCGTGACGACGACGGTCGAGGGCCGCGAGCGCTACGGGGTCGCCATCCGCTATCCCCGAGACCTGCGCTCCGACCCGCAGGCGATTGCCCGCGAGGTGCAGGTCTCGACGCCGTCCGGTGCCAGCATTCCGCTTGGCGAGATCGCGAGCATCGAGCGCAAGCGTGGCGCCACCTCGATCCGAACAGAGAATGGCGAGCTCGCGGTCTACATCTTCGTGGACACTGTCGGGCGTGATCTCGGCGGTTACGTCCGCGATGCCCAGAACGCGATCGCGCAGAGCATCAAGCTGCCCGCGGGCTATCGCATCGCCTGGAGCGGTCAGTTCGAATATCTTGAACGGGCCGAGGCGCGCCTCAAGCTGGTCGTTCCGGTGACGCTCGCGATCATCTTCCTGCTGCTCTACCTGAATTTCCGCAGGTTGACCGAGACCATCATCGTCATGCTCTCGCTGCCCTTCGCATTGGTCGGTGGCGTTTGGCTGCTCTGGTGGCTCGGCTTTAACATGTCGGTCGCCGTCGCCGTCGGTTTCATCGCACTGGCAGGCGTCGCCGCCGAAACCGGTGTGATCATGCTGATCTATCTCGATCATGCGCTGGTCGAGGTTCGGGAGCGTCGATCGCAGGAGGGCAAGGCGTTCACTCGTGCGGATCTGCACGAAGCGATCATGCTCGGCGCGGTCGAGCGGGTGCGGCCGAAGATCATGACCGTGGTCGCGATCATGGCGGGCCTGCTGCCGATCCTCTGGAACACCGGAACCGGTTCCGAGGTGATGCAGCGCATCGCTGTGCCGATGATCGGCGGCATGGTCTCCTCGACCGTGCTGACGTTGCTGGTGATCCCGGCGATCTATGGGCTGGTCAAGGGCTGGCGGCTCCCTCCGGCCAAGGAAACCGGCAGCGTGGCAGCCCCGCCAGTGCCGATGCAGCGGCAAGCTGCGGTCGTTGAATAGGTGGAGTGATCGACATGCACGACATGATGAACGGCATGGGCTGGAGGATGGGGGCGCTGCATTGGCTCATCGTCGCAGTGCCGCTGTTGGTGATCGCCGCCTTGGTAAAATACGTCTTCTTTCGGTGAAGACGCAGTCGAGATTGAAGGAGAACAGCCATGCAAATCGATATTTCGCCCACTCGCCGCGCGCTGATGCTTGGAACGGCGCAAGCTTTCACAGCCATCGTCCTGGCCGGACCGTTGGCGGCGACGGAAACATTGCCCAGAATGACCGTGACCCGTGATCCGAGCTGTGGTTGTTGCGGCAATTGGGTCGAGCATATCAAGTCCGCCGGTTTTCCGGTCGATGTGATCCAGGTCGATGACGTGCTGCCACTCAAGACCAGGCTTGGCGTGCCGGAGGCCCTGATGTCATGCCACACGGCCGAGATTGGCGGTTATGTCATTGAAGGGCATGTCCCGGCCGAGGCGGTGAAGCGCCTGCTTATCGAGCGCCCGAAGGCGATCGGCATTGCGGTTCCCGGCATGCCGGTCGGCTCGCCCGGGATGGAGGTGTCTGGCCAGACGCCGCAGCCCTACGAAATCGCCATTTTCTCAGCCGGCAAGCAGCATGTGTTTGCTCGCTATCGCGGGCTGCAGCAGGTCTGATCTCGTCCGGGAGGAGTGGAAGCCGGGCGAAATGAAGCCGCCCGGCTTAACGTCTGCGTTATTGCTTCGCAGTGCAGAGAATGCGGGTTTGTTCCATGTAGAGCGCGCCGTCCCGCTTGGAGATTTCAAAAGCGCGCTGAAGGCCGCTTTCGAACGTCACGACTACCGCATTATCAGCAAGCGTGAAGCTTCCGCTGCTTTGCCAGAGGCCGTCATAAGAGAAGCGCCCATCATTATCGAACGTGAAATGCGCTCCTCCCGCTGTCGCGCAGACCTTGCCGTTGATAGCGCTGGTCACCTCTTTAATCCCCGGGGCCAGGTTGGCACGGTGAGCCGCCGCCGGCGCAAGGGGAGCCAGGATAAGCAAGCAGGTCGCCGACAGGGCGATTTGGCGGAACATCCTCATCACAGCCTCCCCTGGTTTGCCCAGAGTGAAACCCGCTCGGGGCTTGCGCAGCTAAGCTGGAGATGGGGATGACGACTTCAGATGTGAAGTGTTTCACCTTTATGTAAGATCGCTCGTGCGCTCAGAGGGATGCCTTTACGGCTCGATCGCCAACGCCATCGCGGGCGGCACGTCGACCACCACTTTTCCAGTCCGCGCCTCCCATCGTCGAATCAGTCGCGTTCGCAACCATCAGGGCGACGGAGCTCCTCCCAACCCTTTTGTTCGACGAAGATCGCGTGCCTGAAACGGTGTGCTCGATCCTTCAGCGCGGGTTGCCGACCGACCTCTGAACCGGGAATGACGATGAGCATGCTCAACTCCTCGGCATGAAGACCATGCCGAATTGCGCATGCTGAGTGCCCAAGTTGTATGGGCACAAATATCCATTGCAATGTCTATTGAAGGTGCGGGCGGGAAATATCTGCGTGGGTCGCGGTCGAGCCACCGAGACGGAGGATCTTTGATCCATCTTGCGCCGCAACAAGGATTGTTGCAGCGGATGGGCCAAATCGCAAGCCCAAACCTTGATCTAGGTTAAAGACCGCAGGGCTTTCGGTGGCAGTGTGCGGCGCGCGCATCTTCAAGGTCAGGGGTTTGGAGGGTCGTGACAGATAAACCGCAAGACGACAAACCTGCGCCCGGCGGCGACAGAGGTGATGGAATCGCAAAGCATCATGACAACGCTGTCCAGCACGCACTGGTCGAGGCGCAGAAGAAGATTCTTCAGTTTCTCCGGCGTCGGCTTGGCGACCGCGACGCGGCGGATGAGGTTCTTCAGCGCTTTTCACTGCGCGCTTTGGAGAGAGCGTCACAGCTTCATGATGTTCGGATGGTGCGCGGATGGCTCGGCCGAATCCTGGCCACGACAATCGTCGACCATCAGCGCGAAGCGGCGCGACGGCAACGCCGCGAGGTCGTGATTGACCAGACAGAGGTTGAGAATCTTCCCATCGACGAGGAACTCGACGCAGCGATCTGTAATTGCCTTTATCGCATCTTGCCGACGCTCAAAGCCGAGTACGCCGACATCATCTGGCGCGCTGATATTCTTGGTGAGCCACGTGACCGCGTGGCGGCCAGTCTGGGAACGTCGCTGAACAACGTGACCGTCCGACTGCATCGTGGCCGGCAAGCGCTGAGAAAGCGCCTCGAAGAGATGTGCCGAACCTGCCCTGTCCACGGTTTCTTGGATTGTCACTGCGAAAAGGCTGAACAGTTGCGGAGGGCCCTCGCCGAAGCCAACGCCAACACCGTTCCTCGAAGTGGCGCCTGACGCTTGGATGGGGCTCACGCCAAGTCTGCTCTCCAGTGGAGGTAAGGAAAAGCTTGGATCGATCTCCAAGCAGGGCAACAGGCAACTGAGGACGCTCCTGGTGGTCGGGGCCTCGTCGATCATCAAACAGGCCAAACGTGGGGTGAACCTGCCGGAATGGCTCGTCGGCCTGATGGGCAGAAAGCCATACAAGCTTGTTGCCGTGGCGCTCGCCAACAAGACGGCGCGCATTATCTGGGCGCTGCTTTCCAGGGGGGCGTTTACAGACGATCAGCGCAGATCGCTGACGCCATTTGATCAAGAGCTCCGGCAAATCGCCGGTTCGCCGCACAGGTGCAAATAGAGGTGATGAACGTGCGCGCCACGCCGGGGCCCTACGGATTTGGGGTTGAGGATTTCCGGAAGCGCCACGGCATGAGATCGTCGACGGCGCTTTACCGCACCGTCCCGGATGTATCAGATCTCCATAAACACCTTGCCTGTCGGGCCGTTCCACATATGAGACAGACCCCATCGCGCTCCGAAACCCCGCGGAGCCAATGAATCACGACAACAACACCCCGAAAAGCGCCTTCTTCAACGCCCTGCTAGGGCGCTCGCGTCAGCGGGTACTTGGCCCCGTCCCCGGCCATTCTCCCAGCGCCACAATCCACAATCCCACCAGATTTGCGATCGGCACGAAAGCGAGAATCGACCAAAGTGGCGAATATCCAAGTCGAGTCAAGATCCGACCAATGGGATAAATCACTATGGCAGCAAACAAGACAAAAACGATCCAGTGCCACTGTGACCAGTAACCGATCATCATGTACGAGTGGTCCATCATCGGAGCGTCCTCAGTGAACAAACTACAGGGATAATGCTGTGCGGTAACGCCGTGTCGGGGAGAGCGCTGAAAGCGGCGATTATTCCTTCACTCGGCAATTTGTCCATTCGTAAGAGCAGCCTTATCGTAGGGGAACACCACATTCGGATCGGGCAGATCCCGCGCGCGGTCCTTTCCGCCGAACTCGAAACGCGTGAGAAGGTCTCGGATGATGTTGAGGCGAGCCTCTGATTTGTCGTCCGCGCGCACCACGGTCCACGGCGCGAAGGGCGTGTGCGTGCGCGCCAGCATCTCGTTGCGGGCTGCGCTATAATCATCCCAGTGCTTTGTCGCCGTATCGTCGATCGGACTGAGCTTCCACTGCTTCAGCGGGTCGTCTCGTCGATCCTTCAGCCGACTTTTTTGCTCGGTTCGCGATATATCCAGGTAATATTTGAGGATGGTAACGCCGCAATGGGCGAGGAGCTGTTCGAACAACGGCGCCGTCGTGAGGAATTCATCATATTCCTCGTTGCTGCAAAACCCCATCACCCGCTCGACGCCGGCGCGATTATACCAACTGCGATTGAATAGAACGATTTCCCCGCTCGCCGGTAAATGCGGCACCCAACGCTGGAAATACCAGGACTTCTGATCGCGGTCAGATGGTGTGCCGAGCGCGACGACGCGGATCTCCCGTGGACTAAGATGCTCGACGATCCGTTTGATCGTCCCATCTTTGCCCGAGGCGTCTCGTCCTTCGAAAATCACCAGAATCTTCTTGCCCGATTTTATGACGTGCTTTTGCAATCGCGACAGATCGACCTGAAGATCGTGAAGTGTTTTTCGGGCGGCTTCGCGCTTTTCTTTTTTATCTTTCTTGTCGTTCTTGCTCATCTGCAAATCCTGTCGTGGAGGTATGTCGCACACGCCGCGATCGCAGCTGCTCGGGCGGTCTGAAGGACGCCAGGGTGGGGATGACATTCGTGAGCTTGGCCATCGTCCATCCCCAGCGTGGCCGGTGCCGAAGGAGGCCGGTCGATCGAGGGCGGCGTGGTTCGCCGACGAACGTTCGGAGATCACGTCGCCGCACGTCGCCAATCACGATTGATCGTCACCCTCAACCGCCCGATGGCTCAGCTGCCGCAACAGCCGGACGTCTTCCGATGATGACCTGCACTGGAATGGCTCTGACCGCCAGCCCCAGTTGTCGTCGTCGAATGCGTGGCCCCGTGGTCCTCGCTCGCGCAGGAACCGTGGGCGTGCGGATGCACCGCAGCCTGCGCCTTCGCATCCCCGCCGCAACAGGACGAGGCATTCGCCGGCGAAGGCTTGGAGCTTCTTGTCTTGATTTCGTCGACAGATGAGGCGCTCATTTCGATCACTCCTGCTTTGGGGCCTGACACGAGGCATCGGCAGTGCTCGGCGTGAACTTGCTTCGCCGCTATCCTCCGCCGTGTCCAAAGCAATTCTGGCCTACCGCAGGCGGGGCATCTTTAATCTCGATTAAGGAGCGGCCGCCCATATTGGTACCGCCCTCTTCGCAGTACCGGTCCATCTTCGGCCGAAGGCATTGATCCGCGATCCGGAGCTCATTAATCACAGCTCGGCCCGCAGGCGCAATCCGACGCCGTCGGTCTCCCACCGGCGCGCGCACGTCGGTTCGGATCGCGTCGAGGGTCGAGGTCCGTCTCAACCGCACGAGCCAACGGTGCCTATGGTGTCGCCTCGATGAGAGACACCACGGTCAGAAGACGCTACGTCCATGGCCGTCGTTCAAGCCAGCCCGCCGCCGTTTCCGGGTCGACACCCGCAACTTCTATCAGGCGATCCGGGTCCAATATTCGCAATCTGCGATAGTGAAATTGCACGATCCCCTCCTTGCGCATCGCGCTCAGGACACGGTTTACATGGACGAACGTCAAGCCAGTAGCGTCACCGATCTGTTCTTGCGTCAGCGGCAACGACATCTCTTCAATACGATTGCCCGGCCATTGTGCGCGGTAGCGAGTGAAGAGCTCGAGGAGCAGATGCGCCACCCGTCCGCGGGCCGACCGTCGCCCAATACTGGTCAGGTGGTCGAATGCCAGACTGCAATCGCGGGCCAGAGACCGAACCAGCCGCAGGCAGATTTCCGGATCGGTGCCCGCTTGCGAAGTCAGGACGGATGCCGGTATCACCGAAACCGTCACATCGGTCAAAGCTTGTGCGCCGACCGTTGCCGGCCCACGCCTCGACGGCAGAATACCCAGGATTGCGCCCGGCAGCGCGAACTGGACGATCTGCCGCCGGCCGTCCTCGAGCAGCGTGTAGACCGCCACCCAGCCGTCGAGGAGGTTGAACACCGACTTGCCCGTCCAGCCTATGCTGAACAGGTCGCGCCCCGCCTCGATCTTGCGGTCACCGGAGTGATAACGCGGGATCAGCCGATGCTGCTCGACCGGCAACGCGGCGCCGGCCGCCGTGCCCTGCGGTCCGCCGTTTTGTGTTTCCTGACGGCTCCCCCGGCGCCGGATCAACTCATCGCCCCGCGCGCAGTCCCAGCGGCTCGCGTCGGCCAATGACAACTCACGTAAAACCAGTCCATTCCGCTCGCGCTCGACGGTTCCCCAATCGTCGCGGCGGAGCGACCGGGCTGCCTTTTCTGTTAAAGACGCTCGATCCAAGCTCACATTACACCTCCCGGGCTCCGAGCCCGTTGCGGCGGCTGCTCACGCAGCCCGTCAATCCTTCGTTGAGAAATGTCCCTGATGACCGTCGGCGACAGCACGCCGAGTCGCTCAGTGCGGCGCCGCCAAGCTCAGGCGTGTCCCCGGACGAAAATCGGGCTACACGCCGGCTGGAGGACCGTCAGAGATCGAGAGGACGCGGTATGGGAGGGTCTCTGCCAAGCACGATGAGCCGCGCGAGATCCTCGCGCGATGGCAGCAAAGTCGAGGAGTCCAGCCGAATGGCCACGAATCCCTCGTGCTGAGGCGGCATCGGCAGATAGCACATGGCGCACATGCTTTTGCAGCAGCGCCCATTGGAGACCGGGCAACCGCTTTCATCCGACGACGGAGCGACAAGAAGCTGAACCGAGTTTGCTTGGCTCTGCGACCGGACCTGGCTTGCATGACCCGCATGAGCCTCCGCTGGCGCTCCTTGCGTCAGCAAGGACACCGTGCAGAAGATCAGCAGTGCCAGGACCCTGAGCATAGGCTCGCCCCTACAGGCTTTCCGTCGTCGGTCGCGCCGCCTCAGGCGCCGAGGGAAACGAGACCCACGCACGCCACGAAAGATGCCGACGGGTAGAGCCGATCATACTCTGGGGAAATAAGTATTGACTCAGATCAAGGAGTTGGGCGCTCTGCGCGCCGCGTCTGCGCTCGCACAGTGCCATCGTGATGCAACCAGATGGCCATCGTCGCTGTTCGATCCATGTTTGATCGAGATTAAAGTGCGAATTGATCGCCCATGCCCACAAAGTGCATGAGGACATGTCCTGCGGATCGGAAATGCCAACGATAGACCCGACGCCGACAGAACGAACGCGCGGGGTCGCGCTGCTCGTCTCGCGCAGCCGACAGAGAACCCTGCTGAGTCCGTTCTTCGCCAAGTGCGATGGCCTACTCTTGATCGATCCGCTTACGCCGGTTCGAGAGTTCCGGCCGAACCGCGAGCGAACCAATGATTCCATCTGCGCTCTCATCCTCGGGAGCGGTGCGACGAGGCTCGTCTGCGGCTTTATCGCGGCAGCCGAACGCGACCGCCTCGTTGAATGCGGGATCGACGTTCGCGTCGGATCGTGCGCCCGCTCCGTGGCAAGCCTAGCGCGCGAATTCGACGGCTTGCCCGCCGCGACCTCTCTACACGGTGCAGATATCGACCCTCCGGCGGAATCATCACCCCAAGGCCCGAGACGCCCTCGATACGCGCCGGCGGTCACGGGGCCCCGACCGCGTCGACCGCGCCGAACCGACCGGCATTAGCGTCAGCCTCGTACTTTCCTCGCCGGCGACGGCGGCAACACTTTAACCGAGATTAAAGACGCGCCCCTTGGGAGCGCCCACCGTTCGCCCGTCAGCAGAAGCGCGATTTGCCAAACTCCTCACGGCAGCGGCCCTTCGACCCTCCGGGTAAGGACTATGCCCAACGTCATTTGGCAAGGTCATTTAATCCGGCGAGGCCGTCATGGAACCGCACACCAACCACATGGACCATCAACAACAACGGCCGAGCCGCTTTAGCGCGGCGAATATTGCGCTCTACGGCTTCCTGGCGATCGCCGCTTTCTACCTGATCACGGAACATCGCGCGCATCTCTTGGGCTGGCTGCCCTTCCTCATCATCCTTGCTTGCCCGCTCCTGCACGTGTTCATGCACGGAAAGCATGGTGGCCACGGCGGGCATGGCAGGGAAGCCGACGCACCGTCGCCTCCGGCTCAATCCCCGCCCGGTCAATCACCGCATCAGCATTGATCATTTCAGCGGAGCGCGCCCATGCACGACAGTATTCCGGCCTATGGTCTCTGGTCCCTTGTTGTCCTGAACTCGATCGTCTTCATCTTCTTCGCGTTCAGCTTCTTCAAGCCGTCGACTCCTCGGGACTGGCGCTCGTTCGGCGCCTTCAGCGCCTTCATCATCGCGCTCTTCACCGAGATGTACGGCTTTCCCCTCACGATCTATCTGCTCTCGGGATGGCTGCAATCGCGCTATCCAGGTGTCGATTGGTTTTCGCACGACGCCGGTCACCTGCTCGAAGAGCTGTTCGGCTGGCGCGCCAATCCCCATTTCGGCCCGTTCCACATTCTCAGCTTTGTCTTCATCGGCGGCGGCTTCATTCTGATCTCCGCCGGCTGGAACGCGCTCTATCAAGCGCAACGACAGCACAGGCTGGCAACGACGGGCATCTACGCGCGAATTCGGCATCCGCAATATGTCGGTTTCGTGCTGGTCATGTTCGGCTTCCTGCTGCAATGGCCGACCTTGCTCACGCTGGCCATGTTCCCCGTCCTGGTGTTCATGTATTGGCGGCTTTCCAAGCATGAAGAGCGGGAATCCCTGGCCGAATTCGGCGACGCCTACGCGCGCTATATGCGAGACGTACCGGCCTTCATTCCGCGCCTGTCTGGCCAGCGCATCAATGCAAGCGGGTGATCGCAAGTCGAGGTCATCGTCCGACCGTCAACGTTGATGACCTCGCAGCCCCGTCTATTCAATCCACGTTAAAGTCTGCCGCCGGTTCGCACGCATTCTAGTCGGGCTTCGCGTCAATCGACTGAGAAAGCCCGGTTATGGATGCCCTTGTTTTTAGAACTCTCCGTCGTCTCGTCAAAACCGGAAGCCTCACAATAACGACGGCCAATGGCGTTGCCAGGACCTTCGGCGACGGAGCTGGATTGGCCGTCAAGGTCCGCTTCAGAACAGCGACGGCGCAGCGGCGCGTCCTGCTCGATCCGGAGCTGCGTCTTGGCGAAGCCTTCGTCGACGGTGACCTCATCATCGAACAGGGCACTATCACGCAGTTCCTTGAGCTGCTTTTGTCCCAAAACCACAATGGCGCGGCGCCGATCACCACCAAGATGCTGGCCGGCCTTCGCTTCGTTCTCCGCCGGCTTGCGCAAAAGAACGGCCGCAGGCGATCCAGGCGAAACGTCGCTCATCACTATGATCTCAGCGGGAAACTCTACGAGATCTTCCTCGACGAGGACATGCAGTATAGCTGCGCCTACTTCGAACACGCGGGCATGTCATTGGACGAGGCCCAACAGGCCAAGAAGCGGCATATCGCGGCAAAGCTGCTTCCCAATCGTGATGCGCGGGTGCTCGACATCGGTTGCGGCTGGGGCGGCCTTGCGCTCTACTTGGCTGAGACCTTCGACGCGCACGTAACCGGGATCACCTTATCGGCCGAACAACTCGAATTTGCCAAGGCGCGCGCCGCCAGTTCTGCGGATCCCGGACGTCTCAATTTTCGATCGCAGGACTACAGGGACGTCGGCGAACGTTTCGATCGGATCGTGTCCGTGGGCATGTTCGAACATGTCGGCGTCAATCACTATGATGCGTTTTTCCGGAAATGCAGCGACCTGCTCGATGACGAAGGCGTGCTTCTCCTTCACTCGATCGGCCGTTCAGACGAGCCCGGTTTCACCAATCCGTGGATCGCCAAATACATCTTTCCCGGCGGCTACATTCCGTCGTTTTCCGAGGTCCTTCCGGCGATAGAGCGCGCCGGGCTCGTCGTCACCGACATTGAAATCCTGCGCTTGCATTATGCCGAAACGCTCAGGCACTGGCGGGAGCGGTTTCTCGCCCGCCGCGCTGAGGCGGTCGAACTCTTCGATGAGCGCTTCGCCCGCCTGTGGGAGTACTATCTCGGCGTCTCGGAACTTGCCTTCCGTTATCAAGGGATGATGGTGTTCCAAATCCAGGTCGCCAGACGGCAGGACGCCGTACCGCTCACGCGCGGTTACATCGAGCGGGAAGAGCGCCGCTTGCGGGCCGCCAGCGTTACGACGAAAGAGTGCGAAGCGCCCCACGAGACATCTTGCGCGATGGTCAGCTGAACCCGCTGTGCAGCGATCAGCAATGGCGGCGTGCACGCTACCAATCGTATCGATTGCTTTGCCGCTCCAGCCGACTGCTCACAACGCGAGCCAATCGTGCAGCATGCGCGGAATACGCCGCTTAAACAGGAAGGCCGCCGCGATGGTGAAGACGACCACCGCAGTGAGATGCCAAAGGAGCACCATCGCGCTGGTCTCGATGCTGTGAAACAGATTGAGGATCGTCGCCGGGAGGGAAAAGCTCGACAGAGCGGCGACGACAACAATCGGTCCTCTCCACACCATGAGACCGAGGCGACTGAAGCTGAGGATAGCCAGGAATAGCGGAACGCCGATTATTCCGATGATGAGGGGACATTGCGGGCTGCTCTCGAAGGCAAGGGCGCGCGACCCCTCCCGGAAGACCTCGAAAGCGACATTGCCAAATTCCATGACGAGCCAAGACCCGAAGGCGGCCAGCGGTACGAGGAGCCAAAACCGGGAGCGCCCTGGGCGGCGGACAATGAGGACCGTCAGGAGACCTGTGACAAAGATCAGTGCCGAGGTCGTGACCGAAGCGGCGAACACAGGATCGGCGATTTGAGAGGCGATGTCAGCGCGAAGCGGCCGCGCCAGCGCCAGCAATGGCAAGGCGATCGTACCAATAGCAACCGTCCAAAATCCGCGCGCGCGGGCGCGCCGTTCGACGTGGTGAGGCCTGAGATCCGCCACCAGCCTGCTGATCAGCTCTTCCGTTCGCACGCGTTGCCAAGCCAAGGGCGCCTCCAGCCCAAGATCGAGTCGCTGGACTTCGAACGGTCCGAACCCAACGACATCAGCCTGTCGACTCGGCAATGTTTCGATCGGTCTGCCGAAGCGCCTGCGACCGGGGACATATCGAATTCGCAGAACAGCGGCATGTTGTTACAGCCGTCGTGTTTTGCCGCTTGATTGAAGCGAATCCAAAGAGGTGGTTGCCAATCAGGGTGGCGCGCTCACGGCGGTCCTTATTGGATGTGATCGCTGGAGAAAGTCACCGAGACCGGGCGTGATCGGCCGGGAATGGCTATGTCGACCACAATGTCGTAGCGATCGTTTCCGGGAAGGGTGACGAATCCTCCATAGGTGATCGTGTTCGCGATTTTCATGGGATCAAGCCGAACGGATTGTTCACCGACGTGACCCAGGCCGCCGATCCTGGCCGACACCTGGGCGTTCTCCACGCGCGCGCCTGATTGCGCATCGAACACCGCGACCACGATATGCTGCTGGTGGCCTGCTGTTCCGGCGCCGCCGTGCATCGTGCTCTCCGCATGCGCCGCCGGATGGCCGCGGACGACAGCCGCCGGCACAACACCGAGATAGACGGCCAGGCCATCCGCGCTGCGATAGCCATCATCCGCGAGCGCAGCGCCAAGCGCGAGAGCGATTGTGATCAAAACACCAGCGCAGCGCCGCCATATCCGAGCAACCATTCGACCTCTCCGATCACGAGCCCATCCCGATCGCGCGCCGGTCCCGAAACGCGACGCGCGCAGGCGCTCCCGACCTATTCGCCACGCTGCTTGAGCCACGCGCGCATGCGAGCGATTTCGGCCTCCTGGCTCGCGATGATTTCCTGCGCGAGGGCTTTCGCCGGCTGATCCGATCCGTATTCAAGGACGGCCCGCGCCATGTCGATCGCGGCCTGGTGATGCCCAATCATGCCTTTGACGAAAGCGACATCCGGGTCCTTGGCCTGCACCGCTTCCATCATCGGCATGTGCATGCCCATCATCGCCCGCATGTAGGCTTGCGAAGCTTTTGGCAGCGCCGCCATGCATGCCGACATGTACTCGGCCATCATACCCTGCATCATACCCATCATCGGCGCGCATTGCTGCGATGGCGGCGCAGCCGCCGGCGGCGCGGGCTGACCCGTTGCCGCGCCGTCATGGTGCGAGTCGTGCTGCGCAACAGCGAGGCTCGGCACGAGCAGGAACACTAAAGTCACCATCGCTCGCAACTTGGGCTGCATTGCCATGTCCTCGCCGAACTGTTTCCGCCAAAAGCATCGCGGCCATCCGATTTCCCGACCCAAGCGCCGGTCGGCGATGACCTCGATTCCAACTCGGGTTCACAGTAGAACGAGCCAGCATCGACGAACTTAACTTCGATCAAGGATTGCCATCGCCCCGACCGAGAGATTGGGCCGTCCTATCGGCGTCCGGGTCGAAGATGCGGCCACCCTTGCGCGTGATATCGGGCTTCGCAGAGTTCGGGCCAGCGACGATGGTCGTGGAGATGGACGGACGCCGGGGGAGTGAAGACGTAGAGGACAGACGGTTGATGCGTGAGGATGTGGCAATCGGACGGGACCAGAGCGGTGCCTTGCAAGGCCATGCCGAAACGCGTCCCGTCGCATGCGTCTACGGCCCGGTGCGGGGCTGACCATGCGCGTTGTTGTTGCACTTGGGGGGAATGCACTTCTGAAGCGCGGCGAGCCGATGAGCGCCGAGGCCCAACGCGCCAATGTCAGGAAGGCGGCCGCGGCGCTGGCCGATCTCGCCATCGACCACGACATCATCGTCGCCCATGGAAGCGGTCCGCAAGTCGGTTTGCTCGCCCTCCAGGCCGCAGCGTTGAAAGAGGTGCCCCCTTATCCCCTCGACGTCATCAGCGCCGAGAGCATCGGCATGATCGGCTATATGATCGAGCAGGAACTGGCCAACGTCCTTCCTCCCGCCACCCGACTTGCCACGCTGCTGACGCACATCGAGGTGGCGCGCGACGACCCCGCATTCGGCTGTCCCGAGAAGCCGATCGGTCCGGTGTATGACGCGCGGGAGGCCGAGAATGCCCGCACCGCACATGGCTGGCCCATGCTTGAAGAAGCGCCAGGCCGGTGGCGTCGCGTTGTCGCCTCCCCCCTGCCCCGGCGGATCGTCCAGATCGAGGTGATCCGCATGCTGGTCTCCGCGAAAGTCGTCACGATCTGCGCGGGCGGCGGCGGCATTCCCGTCGTCCGTGATCCCACCGGCGATCTTCAAGGCGTTGAAGCCGTCATCGACAAGGATCGCGCGGCCGGATTCCTCGCCGCCGACCTCGCTGCCGACGCATTTCTCATGCTGACGGACGTCGATGCCGTCTATCTCGACTGGGGCACACCGCAGCAACGCCCCGTTCGACGGGCGCAACCCACCGAACTCGCGGCGTATCAATTCCCGCCCGGCTCTATGGGGCCGAAGGTGGAGGCGGCCTGTCAGTTTGCCAACACGCCCGGTCGGGTTGCTGGCATTGGACGGCTGGAAGATGCCCGCGCGATCCTCGAGGGCAACGCCGGGACACTCATCAAATCCGAATAGTGCCCTGCGAATTGCCCTATCTTGGACTTATCTGAAGTGGAGACCGACGCGCCGCGCTGGCGCGCGGCCAGAACTTGATCTGGATTAAAGATTTCAAGACGCCCGGCGGCGAGGTTTGTGATCAGGACGTTGTCGCTTCCAGTCTATAGTCAGCGCGGCACAGAACTCTATCGCCCCGCCCTATCAAACCTCAGGCCGGGCCACCTGACGGACGAGGAAGAATGAGCTCACCGCACTCCCATCACGACCATCACGACCATCATCAGCACGCGGGCGCTGAAGCGGCGCACCAGGCCGGTCATGGCGGCGCAAAGATCGTCGCGGCTGCCGGATCCAGCCATTCGGAGCATGCCGGTCATGACCATGGCGCCATGGTCGCGGACTTCCGCCGCCGGTTCTGGGTTACCCTGGTTCTGACGCCTCCGGTCCTGCTCCTCTCGCCGATGATCCGGCATTACCTCGGCCTGACGGATGTCCTGTCCTTCCGAGGTGACGGTCTCGTCCTCTTCGCGCTCTCGACCATCGCCTATCTCTACGGCGGGTGGCCTTTCCTCACCGGATTCTTCTCCGAGCTGCGCAAGGGGCAGCCCGGTATGATGACGCTGATCGCGATGGCCATCTCGGCCGCCTATTTCTTCTCGGCGGCGGTGACCTTTGGCTTCCCCGGCGAAGCATTCTACTGGGAGCTCGTCACCCTCATTGCCATCATGCTGCTCGGCCACTGGGTCGAGATGCGCTCGGTGATGGGGGCTTCGCGCGCGCTGGAAGAGCTGGTGCGCCTCCTGCCCGATAGCGCCACCCGCATCGACGCCGACGGCACAACGCAGGACGTGCCGATTTCCGAACTCAAGCCGGGCGACCATGTCATCGTTCGTCCCGGCGCCAAGGTGCCGGTCGACGGCGAGATCATCGAGGGATCGTCAGGCTTCAACGAAGCGATGCTGACGGGTGAATCGCGTCCCGTCACCAAGACGGTTGGTGCAACGGCAATTGGCGGCGCGATCAATGGCGCAAACGCCGTCACCATCAAGGTGACCAAGACCGGCGATGCGACCTATCTCGCCCAGGTCATCGATCTCGTGAAGAAGGCGCAGGCGACCCGCTCGCGCACGCAGGACATCGCCAACAGGGCGGCGGCCTGGCTGACCTACATCGCTCTGGTCGTGGGCTTCGGAACGCTGTTCGTCTGGTGGTTCTGGCTTGGCGCCCCGCTCGAATTCGCGCTTGAGCGCATGGTCACCGTCATGGTCGTGGCGTGCCCGCATGCCCTCGGCCTTGCTGTTCCTCTCGTAGTCGCCGTCAGTACATCGCTGAGCGCCAGCAATGGCCTTCTGATCCGCGATAGGGCTGCGTTCGAGCGGGCGCGCAATCTCGACGCTGTCGTGCTCGACAAGACCGGCACGCTGACGGAAGGACGGTTCGGGGTCAGCGACGTCGTGCTGCTGGCAGGCGGCGACGAAAACGCGGAACTCGCATTTGCCGCGGCAGCCGAAAACCAGTCCGAACACCCCATCGCTCACGGCATCGTCGCCGAGGCCAAGCGCAGGAATCTGACCATTCCGAAAGCCAGCGAGGTGAGCAACATCACGGGCGAGGGCATCGTTGCCAAGCTCGATGGCCAAGACATCCGTATCGTCAGCCCCGGCCATCTCGCCCGGCAAGGCAAGCCCATCACCAACGCGAAGCTCAAGCAGTTGGAGTCTCAGGGCAAGACCGTGGTGGCGCTGCTGCGCGATGGCGAACCGCGTGCGCTCTTCGCGCTCGCCGACATCGTCCGGCCGGAATCCAAGGACGCGATCGCCGAACTGACACGGCTTGGCATCAAGCCGGTCATGCTGACGGGCGATGCGAAGGGTGTCGCCGAGAGCGTGTCGAAGGAGCTCGGTATCGCTGAGTATTTCGCGGAGGTCCTACCCGACCAGAAGTCGGACAAGATCAAGGAGCTGCAGGCCCGCGGGCTTTCGGTGGCGATGGTGGGCGACGGCGTTAACGACGCGCCGGCACTCGTTCAGGCGGACCTCGGCGTTGCCATCGGCGCCGGCACCGACGTTGCCGTCGAGTCGGCGGATGTCGTGCTCGTCAAGAGCGATCCGCGCGACGTCGCGGCCATCCTTGGCCTGTCTCGGGCCACCTATCGCAAGATGGTTCAGAATCTCATCTGGGCGACGGGTTACAACACCGTGGCGATCCCGATGGCAGCCGGCATTACCTTTGGCACGGGCTTCCTGATGACGCCCGCGGTGGCCGCCGTCTTCATGTCGGCAAGCACGATTATCGTCGCGATCAATGCGCAGTTCCTGCGCTTCTACCGCAGGCACGGGTAAGGGGTTTCGGCAGACTGGCCTCCGAAAGGGATGGCTGGCCACTCGGCCGTCAATCTGGCGCAACCGGAGGGGAAGGGCCAACGCTCGGGCGGGGGCAGCGGGCACTGAAGATGCTGCGTTGCGGCACCTGACCGGTGAGGTCTTTAACGTCCGTCAAGGACGAGGTGCTCAGCGCTGCGTGAGATTGGGTACGCGACACTTTAGAGGAGCCTCCGATGCCGGTCACGATCCCTGCGGAACGCGAGCAAAGCGCGCCAGTGGCCCATGCCGGGACGGCCGCGCTTCCCGTATTGCCATTCGTACACCCTGACCGGCACGAGCCGGCACCGTCCGCTCTGGCGGCCGGCATGCCGTTCGATCCTACGGGAATATGGGCCTATTCGATCGACGCCTGGCAGCGATCGGTTTTGTTCTGGGACGTCTTGAGAAAGCGGGCGAACATCATGCTGGAGCACGAGGAGGCCGGCATGCCGCCAGTGCTTACCTTCCAGTATGAAATGCTGCTCGATGCGAGACGCTTCGAACGCCCGGCGAATTATGCGCTACTGCGGATCACGACCGCCGGTACCGAGCACGCGGATGCGTGCGTCGACGACTCCAAGCCCCCTGTCATCATCATGGATCCACGCGCCGGGCACGGGCCCGGTATCGGCGGCTTCAAGCGCGAGTCCGAAATCGGCATCGCTCTGCATGAGGGGTTTCCGGTCTACTTCGTCAGCTTCTTTCCAGCGCCGAGCCCCCACCAAAGGCTCGTCGATGTCCTGCACGCAATGCATCACTTCGTTGACGAGGTGATCGCACGACACCCCGGCAAAAGGCCCGTGCTTTACGGAAATTGCCAGGCCGGGTGGGCCGCCATGCTGGTCGCGATCCATTGCCGGGCGCCTGTCGGTCCCATCGTGCTCAATGGTTCGCCCCTCTCCTATTGGGCCGGAGAGTCGGGCGCCAATCCGATGCGCCTCGCTGGCGGCCTGCTTGGTGGAAGCTGGCTCACCCACTTCGTTGGCGATCTCGGAGACGGCCGTTTCGACGGCGCCTGGCTCGTCCAGAACTTCGAAACGCTGAAGCCCGAGGCGGCGATCTGGGACAAATACGCAAACCTCTACCTTGAAGTCGATCGCGAGGAGGAGCGGTTCCTCGAGTTCGAGCGCTGGTGGAACGCCTGGTACCGCTTCAGCCGGGAAGAGATGGTCGAGATTGTCGACCATCTCTTTATCGGCAACGAGCTCGAGCAAGGCACGCTCGACCTCGGCGACGAAGTGAAGATCGATTTGCGCAGCCTCAAGAGCCCGTTGGTGATCTTTGCCTCGTATGGCGACAACATCACCCCGCCCCATCAGGCCCTGGCCTGGCTCAAGGCCGTCTACAAGACCACCGATGCCTTAAAGGAGGCGGGCCAGAGGATCGTCTTCTTGACCGATCCTCACGTCGGTCACCTCGGCATTTTCGTTTCGGCATCGGTCGCGCGCCTGGAACACCGCGCCATCCTCGAGAACCTCGATGAGGTCGCGAACCTTGCGCCCGGCCTCTACGAGATGAAGATCTCCAACCCGACGAACGATCCTGACTGCCGCAAACCGCAATACAGCGTCGCCTTCGAAGAGCGGCGCGTGGAAGACCTGGCCTTCGACAATTCGCGCAAAGCCTTCGAACGGGTGCGGCAATTGTCGCAGGCAAACGAAGCGCTCTACAGCAACTTCGTCAGCCCGTGGGTTCAGGCCATGGCCACGCCATGGTCGGCCGAGGCGCTGCGATGGCTTCATCCGATGCGAACCAGCCGTTACCTGCTGTCAGAAAAGTTTTTGCCGTGGATGCATGTCGTCGCGCGCCTCGCCGACGAGGTCCGCTCGAAGCGGATGCCGGTGTCCCCCGACAACCCGATGCGATCCGCCGAACGCACGCTCAGCAAGCAGACGGAAACCGCCATCGAAATCGTCCGCGAGGCGCGCGACAGCGCGCAGGAGCGGCTGTTTCGGCGTCTCTACAGCCACTAGGCCGTTCGGCAGCGCTGACGTTTTGGGATCCAAGCGGATCGCAATCGGGTCTCTCGCGCCCGGCGCTGCCCGCTGATCCATACAGCCTTCATTGCGAGATCATCGCAAAAACTTGATGCGGATTAAAGATTCAAACCTGACCATCGCCTAGCTCTTGCAAGCGGCGTCTTGAGCGAGGGAACGATGATGACGAAGCAATCCCATCAACGTTCGATGTCCAGGCCGAAATCGGTGCAAACGTTGCTCGCAGCGTTGATGACGGCCTGTGCGGAATGGTTTCGCGTTTGGGTCGGATCGGGCCAGCCCTTTGTGTCTCTAGAGATGCGGATGTCGACCTTGCCTGTTCGATCGGGCCGCCGATTGGACGCGGGCTCGAAGCAGCATGGCCGCGGCTGAAGCAAGCCATTTGAGCTGGAGCGCGCTGTCGACGGTGCTCATCGCAATGTTTGCGATCACGGTCGGTTACGGCGTTGCCTTGCCGATCCTGCCCTTCCTGATCGAGCAGATCGCCGGCGAGAGCACGCCGCAGGCGCTGTCATGGCATACGGGGTTGCTGACGGGCGCTTATATCATCGCCATCTTCGTCGGCGCTCCGGTCTGGGGACGCATCTCCGATCGATATGGTCGTAAGCCGATTATCCTGGTCGGCCTTCTGGGTTTTGCCGCGACCACCGCATTCTTCGCCGTCACCGAAAGCCTGCCGCTTCTCTATCTCGGCCGTTTTCTCGCCGGGCTCTTCGCTGCCGCCATCACCCCGGTCGCCTATGCGCTCATCGGCGACTATGCGCCGTCGAAAGAATGGCGCGCCCATCGCTTCGCACTGATCAATATCGCCGGCACCGCCGGTTTCTTCATCGGGCCTTTGCTCGGAGGGCTGGCGGTGCGTGTCGCTGGCAGACTCTGGGCCCTCCCGCCTGATCGCTCCCTGGCGATACCCCTGCTCACGGCGACAGGTCTAGCCGTTATCGCAGCGGTGTTTGTCGTAATCCTGCTTCCCTCCGGGACACGTCGCCAGAACCTCGATGCGACAGCCGACGCCGCGCAGATCGAACGGCGCGCCATGCTGCGGCTTCTGGCGATCGCACTGGTCACGGCGCTCGCCATCGGCGTCTTCGAAGTCGGACTTGCGCTACGCGGGAAGGTCCTCGGTCTCGATGCCGCGCATATCGGCATCATGTTTGCCGAGTGCAGCCTGGTGATGGCGGTCGTGCAGGCCTTGGTATTTTCGCCACTCATCAAGCCGGAGCTCACGCGCTGGTTCGTCGCGCCCGGTCTGGCGACGCTTGCCATGGGGCTGGTCATCGTCTCGCTCGTCAGTACATCGGTCTTGATGTCGGTTGCGGTCGCACTGGTGGCGGCAAGTGCCGGCATGCTGTCTCCGGTAGCGACCTACTGGGCCTCGCTCGGTATCCCGACGAGCCAGGGCGCGCAGCTCGGCCGCATGACCGCCGCCGCGAGCCTTGGTCAGGCCTTGGGATCCGTTGCAGGCGGTGCGCTGTTCAACCTTCCGATCCTTCCGGATGCGAGCTTCCTCCTCGCTGCACTGCTCGTCCTGGCAACGCTGTTGGCCTGTATCCGCTTGCCCCGGCTTCTCGTACCGGAACAGGCAGCAAGCCAATAGCTGCCGACGAGGCGAAAGCGCGCAAGCCTCCATACGTTGAGACCACGCTTGAAGCCGATGCTCACGACTGGCGCGCGAGCATGGCTTTGAAGCGATAGAGGGCAATCGCCACGAAGCCGGCGCCGAGTCCGGCCATGGTGAGAAGATCGCGCCAGACGACATCGATGCCAGCGCCGCGGTAGAGCACAGCTTGCGCAAAGCGCACGAAATGCGTCGACGGTGACAGGTCCATGATCGCCTGCAGGGCGCGTGGCATGCTCTCGAACGGCGTGAACGAGCCGGACAACAGGAACATCAAGACGAAGACCGGGATCGAGAGCAGCGCAAATTGCGGCATGGAGTTCGCGACCGTGGCGAGCAGGATGCCGAGCGAGGTGACCGCGAACAGATAGATCGCGGTCCCTGCGAGGAACAGTTCGATCGAGCCGACGATCGGGGTGTGCAGGATCACCTCGACGACGACGTGAAGGGAGAATGCGGCGGCGAGGAGGATGACGAGTCCGTTCGCCCAGACCTTGCCGGCAATGATCTCGCTGGCGCTCACCGGCATCACCAGGAGATGCTCGATCGTGCCATGCTCTCGTTCGCGCATCACGGCGGCGCCCACCAGAATGATGGCGAGGATGGTGACATTGTTGATGACGCCCATGCTTGCGGTGAAGCTGATGGCTTCGAGGTTGGGATTGAACATGGCGCGGATGACCGCATTGACTGGTGCGAGCGTCTCGGCGGGCGCCTGCTTGAGGAAGCTTGTCGTCTCCCGGGCGACGATCTCCTGGATGTACGCCGTACCGACACCGGCCTGCGAGATGCTGGTGGCATCGACATTGACCTGGATGGCCGGGTTGCGGCCGGCCAGGAAGTCGGCTTCCAGACCATGCGGGATGTCGAGAACGAACGTGAAGGCGCCCTTGTCCATCAAGCCGTCGAGGCTCGAGCGGTCGGTCTCGACCGCCGGTCGGAAATAGGGAGGCCGCAGCGCGTCCTTGATCCGGCCCGAGAGCGTCGAGCGATCGCCGTCGATGACGGCCACCTTGGCATCGTTGACATCCGTGCGCATCGCGGTCGCCTCGGAATAGACCGCGAAGGTGAAGACGTAGGCGATCAGCACCACCATCACCACATCGCGCGACAGACTGGCGAATTCCTTGATGCCGAGACGGAAGGCGTTCTCGATCCAGCGCCGCATCGCTACGCCCCCTGCTTGCGGATCATCAGCCGCGCCAGCAGCAGGAAGCCGAGCGCGAACGCCACCAGCACGAGAAGCTCGCGGGCGAAGGCTGGCGTGTCGAGGCCCTTGGCGAACACCCCGAGGCTGATCGTCTGAAACCACAGCGCCGGGAAGGACAGCCCCATGATTCGCCCCGGCCCCTCGAGCGACGAGGCGGGGATCAGGAATCCCGAATAATGCGCTGCGGTCATGGCCGTCAGGATGGCGGTGCCGAATATCGCCGCCACTTGCGTGGAGACGAAAGCCGAGACCAGAAGCCCAAAGGCCGTGGCGGCGAAAACATAGACGAGGGCTGCGAGCGACAGCGCCAGCAGCGAGCCCTTCGGCACCACGCCGAGCACGCCGCCGGCAAAAACCAGCAGACTAAGATAGCTCAGGACGCCGATCACGACATAAGGGAGCTGCTTGCCCAGTAAATACTCGCCAACCGTCGCCGGCGACGCGTAGACATTCGCGATCGACCCCATCTCCTTCTCCCGCACGACGCCAAGGGCCGTCAGCATCGCCGGGAAGATGATCAGTAGCAGCATGATTGATCCCGGCGTGATCGCGAAGACGGAGCGGAAGTCCTGATTGTAACGAAAGCGCGGCTCGACCCGCAGCGTCTCGGCTGGCAGTCCGTTGGCGCTCCGGGCGGCGCGCGCGAGCTCGCCGGCATAGGTCTGAAGCGTGCCAAGAATGTAGGCGCGCGCGGTCTCAGCGGGGAAGGTGTTGCCGCCGTCAAGCCAGAAGCCGACTTCAGGTCGGTGGCCTTGCAGCAGGTCGCGGCCGAAGCCCGGCGGAATGTCGACCGCGAATTTGAGTTCGCCGGCGCGCAGGCGCCGGTCGATCTCGACATCCTCCTTCAGGCGCGCCTGCTCGACGAAGTACCGCGAGTTCGAGAATTGGTCGAGGAAAGCCCGGCTTTCCAGCGACTGGTCGCGGTCGAGCACCGCGTAGCGCAGACCTTCGATATCGAAGGAAATCCCGTAGCCGAAGGCGGCCATGAGCAGGAGTGGGCCGATCAGCGCGAAGGCCAGCCGGATGCGGTCCCGGCTGAGCTCGAGCGCCTCGCGGCGCGCGAATGTCCAGATCCGCTTCATGGAAGCGAGCCTCGGCCTCTGCACCGCCATGGCATCGTCGTTCCGCATCGCTGAGCCGGGCTCGACGGCGCTGCGCGCATCTTCCACAGCCGTCTCTTCGGCCCCGGCCGCCGCCGCATCCTCCAGATAGGCGACGAAGGCATCCTCGAGGCTCGCGGCCCCCCGCGCGGCCTGGAGCTCGCGTGGCGCGCCGACCGCCAGCACGCGGCCTGCATGCATGAGCGAGACGCGGTCGCAACGCTCGGCCTCGTTCATGAAATGCGTCGAGATGAAGATCGTCACCCCGTCGCGGCGCGACATCTCGAGCAGCAGGTTCCAGAAGCGGTCGCGCGCCGCCGGATCGACGCCCGAGGTGGGCTCGTCCAGGATGAGGACATCGGGACGATGCAGGCATGCCGCCGCCAGCTGGAGGCGCTGGCGCATGCCCAACGGCAAGGCGTCCGGCAGCGTCGCGGCGACATCACCGAGTTCGAAGCGCGACAAGGCCTCCTCGACCCGCTCACCCAGCCCCTTGCCGCCGATGCCGCACAGCCGCCCGTGCAGTTCGAGATTGCCGCGCACGGTCAGTTCTTCGTAGAGCGAGAAGGATTGCGAGACGTAGCCGATGCGCGTCCTCGTCGAGATGTCGCGCGCATCGACCGGTTTGCCCAAGAGCTCGGCACGTCCTTCGGTTGCCGGCAGCAGCCCGGTCAGCATCTTCATCGTCGTCGTCTTGCCGCAGCCATTGGAGCCGAGGAAGCCGAAGATCTCGCCGCGATCGATGCGAAAGCTCACATGATCGACCGCGGTGAAATCGCCAAAGCGCATCGTCAGGCCCTCGGCCACGATGGCAGGCGGTCTGCCATCCGCTTCGAGACGTGGTGCGGTGGCCGCAACCCGCGCCCCACGCCGCTCCGGGCGCTGCAGCTCGATATAGGCCTGTTCGAGCGTGGCGGCGCCGGTGCGCGCAAGAAGCTCCGCCTGGCTCCCGTCGGCAATGATCGCGCCATCGTCGATCGCCACGATGCGATCGAAGGCCCCGGCCTCCTCCATATAGGCCGTTGCCACGATCACCGTCATGGTCGGCCGCTCGGCCTGGATGCGCGCGATCAACGTCCAGAACTGGCGGCGCGACAGTGGGTCGATGCCGGTCGTCGGCTCGTCCAGGATGAGGAGATCGGGATCATGCACGAGTGCGCAGCACAGCCCGAGCTTCTGCTTCATCCCGCCGGAGAGCTTTCCTGCTGGCCGATCGGCAAAGGCAAACAACCCGGTGACCCGCATGAGCTCGGAGATACGCCCACGCAGGCGCTCGTCCGGCTGGCTGTAGAGCCGGGCAAAGAAGTCGATGTTCTCGTAGACCGACAAGGTCGGATAAAGATTGCGTCCGAGCCCTTGCGGCATGTAGGCGATGCGGGGCGCGGCCTCGCTTCGGTGCGCCGCCGAGGCCATGTCGCCGCCCAGCACATTGACCGAACCGCGCTGAATGCGGCGAACCCCCGCGATCAAGCCGAGTAGCGTCGACTTGCCGACCCCGTCAGGACCGACAATCGCGAGCTTGCAGCCAGCAGGGATGGTCAGAGCCAGATCGCGAAGAGCGACCACCTTCCCATAGGCATGCTGGATACCCGACAGGCTGACGGCGGCGGGGTCAACCTCCATCGGGCAGCCTCGGCGCAAGCTCGGCTGGCCAATTCGCGTCTCCCGTCACCGGGACATAGGCGTTGCCGGTCATCCCCGCCTTCACATAGCCGCGCTCGGAGGCGACCAGCGCCGGGTCGATATGCAGCTTGACGCGATACATCAGCTTCTCGCGCTCGTTCGCCGTCTCGACGAATTTCGGCGTGAACTGCGCGTCGGCGGAGACGAAGGACACGGTCGCCGGTAGAACAAATCCGCCCGGACCATCCAGCACGAGGCGCGCCTGTGAGCCCACCGCCACGCGACCGGCGGAGGCCGTCGGAAGATAGATCGTCATATGCGCATCCGAGAGATCGAACACCGTCAGCACTCGACCTCCGGCGCCGACAACCTCGCCAGTTCGCGCCAGACGATACTCGACGCGGCCGAACACCGGCGCCCTCAAGGTCATGTCGGCGATGGCCGCCTCGATCTGATTGACCTGCGCCTCGGCGACTTCGACCGAGGCCTTCGCATCCTCGACCGCGGCCTTCGCGGTCTGCAATGAGGCGCGCGAGATGTCGCGTTGCGCCGTCCGGCGATCAAGCTCAGCCTGTGTCGACGTGTTGGTCCGCATGAGCTCAACCACACGCTGGAGCTCGACTTGCGCAAGATTGAGCTCGGCCTCGCGCAGCGCGACACTCGCCTGCGCGCTGGCGACGCTCTGATGGCTGCGGTGGACCGCTGCGCGGGCCGCCGTCAGTTGCGCCTGGATCTCGCTCGTGTCGAGCCGCGCGAGCACATCCCCCTTGCTGACATTGGCGCCCTCGTCGACCAGCACTTCCGCCAGACGCCCGGCATATTTGCTGGTGATGTCGACCCGCTCGACCTCAATCCTGCCGTTCACCCGCGCGAGGCCCGCCGGCACGCGGTTTTGCGTTCCAAGCCAATAGACATAGGCTCCGGCTGCCGCGGTCGCGACCAACACGGCGATGACGACAATGGGCGATCTGCGCACTTTATGGTCCCTCGAACAGCGAGCGCCCGCCAAGCAGGCCGATCCGACGGTGTTTCATCCGCATCATTCGACCAGAGCGAGGCCCGGCCGTCCCTGCGCCTCGCGCTCGAGACCGGTGGTCAGCTTGGCCAATTCATCGGGGCCCAGCGTTTCGCGCGCAAGAAGTTCGCGCGCGCTGCTATCCAGCACCGAACGGTTGCGCTGGAGGATCGAGCGGGCCTTCTGGAAGGCGCGGTCGATCAGGTCTTTCACCATGTGGTCGATGGCCTCGGCCGTCTCATCGCTGTAGGTGCGCGGCCGCCAGACCGGGGTCTGGCCGACAAGGAAGCTGCCCGTCTCCGGCTCATAAGCGACCTGTCCGAGTTCCTTCGACATGCCGAACCGGACCACCATGTTGCGCGCGATGTCCGTCGCCTTGACGAGATCGTCCGCCGCGCCTGTCGAAATCTCGTCGAATACCAGCTTTCGGCGGCCCGGCCGCCAAGCAGCACCGCCATGCGATCCTGCAACTCGGACTGACTCATGAGAAAACGATCCTCGGTCGGCCGCTGCAGCGTATAACCGAGCGCCGCGATGCCGCGCGGGATGATCGAGACCTTCTGCACGACGTCGGTCTGCGGCAGCGCCATGGCGACGAGCGCATGACCCATCTCGTGATGCGCCACGATCTGCCGCTCGCGCGGAATGAGAATTCGGCTTTTCTTTTCCAGGCCAGCGACGATGCGTTCCACGGCCTGCGTGAAATCGTCGAGCACGGTGGTGCTCGCGCCGCGGCGGGTGGCGACCAGCGCGACCTCGTTGACGAGATTGGCGAGATCAGCGCCGGTGAAGCTTGGCGTGAGCGCGGCAACCGCTGCCACATCGAGTTCCGGCGCCACGCTGATCTTTTTCAAGTGCACGTTGAGGATGTCGATCCGGCCCTGACGGTCGGGGCGGTCGACCAGGACCTGACGATCGAAGCGGCCGGCCCGCAGCAGCGCCGGATCGAGAATCTCGGGTCGGTTCGTCGCGGCCAGCACGACGATGCCGACGCTCGGGTCGAAGCCGTCCATCTCGGCGAGCAGCTGGTTGAGCGTCTGCTCCTTCTCGTCATGTCCGCCGCCGGGCATATCGACGCCGCGGGCGCGGCCGAGCGCATCGAGTTCGTCGATAAACACGATCGCCGGGGCCTGCTCGCGCGCCTGCTGGAACAGGTCGCGCACGCGCGAAGCGCCGACGCCGACGAACATCTCGACGAATTCGGAGCCGGTGATCGAGAAGAAGCGGACGCCCGATTCGCCGGCGACAGCGCGCGCCAGCAGCGTCTTGCCCGTCCCCGGCGGTCCAACGAGAAGCAGGCCCTTGGGGATGCGCGCGCCGAGGCGGCCATAGGTCGCCGGGTCCTTGAGGAAGCCCACGACTTCGGCCAGCTCCTGCTTGGCTTCATCGACGCCCGCCACATCGGCGAATGTCACCTTCACGGACTTCTCGGCATAGACCTTGGCGCGGCTGCGCCCGATGCTCATCAGTCCGCCATGCTGCCCGGCCATCATCGGGCGCAACAGGAACATCCAGATCAGCACGAACATCGCCGCCGGCATCAACCACGACAGCAGGTTTTCGAAGAGGCCCGGCGTCGGTTGCCCCGAGAAGGAAATGTTGCGCTTGGTCAGCACGTCGGCGATCTGCGGATCGACGCGAACCGTCGAGAAATGCTGGGGGGCGTCCTTCTCGATCGGCGGCTTGTACGCGCCGGTGATCTCCGTCGGTCCGACGACCAGGTCGGTGACGCCGTCCTTTTCGATCAGGCCCTGGAATTCGCTGTACGGGATGACCTTGATGTGACCCTGGCCGACAAGCAGGTCCCGGATCAGCAGAACGGCGAAGAAGACCGCAATGAAGTACAGGATGTCGAACTTGAAGACCCGCTTGGCGGGCGCTTTATTGTCATTCTCCATCGGCCGCATTCCCGTACTTCTTTGCCGCGCGACGGGCTGATGCGGTTGATACCATCAACCAGGCACGGCATCGTTCGACGCATCTGTGAGCGTCAGGGCCTACGGAGGTTCGCTGCTGAAGGCGAAATCCGAGCCCCGCTCGGCCCTGAAAATGCGCGCCCGGGACGGCCGAAACTTTAACTCAGATCAAGATTGCGTTCGGAAAGTCGCTGACCATCAAGCGATATGTACGCCATCGCGCACGAGCGGAAATGCCGCTCGAACGTGTGCGCCGGGCCGGCACACAACGGCGACAACTTAATCTCGATTAAAGAATCGAGCGGCCGCGCGGGCTTTATAGAGAGCCTGTCTTCGCCTTTGCGCAAGAAATCATGAAGCCTCGCCAACCTCCCGAAGCAGGCCGAGACGAAACGACGAAAGACGAAGAATGGCCACCGCCCCAGCCCAGAAGATTTCTGCCCACGTCATCCTTGCTATTCCCGGCAACGAGGCTTTTGCGCAAGCGCTTTCAGACGCCGGCGCCGGCGATCTGGGCGCGATCGAAACCCGCAACTTCCCGGATGGCGAAACCTATGTGCGCCTCGCCACGGACGTGGCGGGAAAAGCGGTGCTGCTAGTTTCGACGCTGGCGCGTCCCGACGAGGGATTCCTCCGGATCGTCTTTCTTGCCGACGCGGCGCGGTCGCTCGGCGCGTCCACGGTCACCTTGGTCGCTCCCTATCTCGCCTATATGCGGCAGGATCGCCGTTTTCAGCCGGGCGAGGCCATCACGTCACGAACCTTCGCGCGCCTGATATCCTCCAGCTTCGACCGGCTCGTCACCGTCGATCCGCATCTGCACCGCTATCCGGCCCTGTCGGCGCTCTATGAGATCCCGGCGCTGACGCTGCATGCCGCGCCTCTTCTGGCGGACTGGATCGCCGCGTCGATCGCCAAGCCGCTCGTCATCGGCCCGGACGAGGAAAGCGAGCAGTGGGTCTCCGCGATCGCGGCGCGGATTGGGGCGCCGCACGCGGTGCTACGCAAGATCCGGCATGGCGACCGCGACGTCGAGATCGCCTTGCCGGACCTTTCGCAATGGAACGGGTTGCAGCCCGTTCTGGTCGACGACATCGCTTCGTCCGGCAACACCCTCATCGAAGCGGCAAGCAAGCTGACCCCGCTCGGATTTGCCCGCCCCGACGTCGCCGTCGTGCACGGCATCTTCGCCGGCGACTCGTATGCGCGGCTGGCGCCGCTTTGCGGCAGGATCGTCTCCTCCGACTCCGTCAGCCACCCGACCAACGCGATCGGGCTCTCGCGGCTGATCGCCGAGGCGCTTGCGGCCGCCGACGCGCCCGATCCCGAACTTGTCCGTCATCGACGCCCGCCCGAGCCGGTCGATGACGTCGAACGCGCCGGCATCGATTCTTTTCCTGCAAGCGACCCTCCGCCCTGGACCGGCGGGGTCGCATGAGGCGGTCGATATCCAGAAAACAGATCCATCCAGCAAAGGCAGCAGCGCATGGCCGATACGACGTCATCAGCCTTCGAACACTGGCGCGCCGGCTACGGCCCGATCACGCATAGCGACGAGACGGTCGAGCGCATTCGCGCGCTCGCGCAGTCGCCCAAGCTGAACCCGGACGTGTTCTACCGCCTGCTCGCCGCCGCCGACCGGTTGGCTTCCGCGGCGATGTGGACGGTCGTCCACATGACCTATGCTAGGCGCGTCGACCTCTCCGGCGCGGCGCTACCAGCCGAGGCCTTCAAGGCCACGCCGGAGGGGCATACCGGCGGATCGCTGAACATGGTGCCCGCCTTTGTCGGCTATCTCACCGCAAACGCACTCTCGGCCACCACCCGCTCCTGGCTTATGGGACAAGGCCATTGCGTCGCCGCGATCGAGGCGATCAACACGCTGACCGGCGATGTCTCCGATGCGCAGAAGGGACGATATGACCGTAGCGAGACGGGCCTGTCCCAGCTTGCTTCCGATTTCTACTCCTACGCCATCGATGCCGACGGCCGCCCGGCGGTGCCGATCGGCAGCCACGCCGGACCGAACACGGCCGGCGCCATCTCCGAGGGAGGCTATCTCGGCTTTGCCGAGGTCCAGTATGTCCATGCGCCGCTGCCGGGAGAGAGTCTGGTCGCCTTTCTGAGCGATGGCGCCTTCGAGGAGCAGCGCGGCTCTGACTGGACGGCGCGCTGGTGGCGCGCGGAGGATAGCGGCCTCGTGGTGCCGATCATGATCCTGAATGGGCGACGCATCGAGGAGCGAGCGCAGATCGCGCAGCAGGGCGGCGCGGAGTGGCTCGCCGATCATCTCAGGCTCAACGGCTTCGATCCCTTCGGCATCGACGGCAAAGACCCGGCGGCCTTCGTCTGGGCGATCCTGACAGCCGAGGAACGCCTCGGCCGGTTTATCGCCGATCCGGCCCACACCTATCCCGCCCCTATCCCCTATGTCATTGCCGAGACGGTGAAGGGCTTCGGCTTTCCGGGCGCCGGAACGAACGCGGCTCACAACCTGCCACTCTCCGCGAACCCCTTGCGTGACGCCGCTGCCCGCAAGGCTTTCAATGACGCGGCGCGAGCCCTGTTCGTAACGCCTGACGACATCGAGGCGGCGGTCGCTGCGATCGCCGTCCATGGAAAGCAGAACCGGCCAGCGGAGAGCTGCCACCCGCTCGCGGTTCGTCATCCGGCAGGGCCGGACCTGCCTGCGCCGGGCTGGACCGAGATCGGCGCGCCGGCCGATTGCGCCATGCATGCGCTCGATCGCTGGTTCGTGCGTCTCGTCGACGCCAATCCCGCCCTGCGGGTGCGCGTCGGCAATCCCGATGAGCTGAGCTCCAATCATATGGGGGCGACCCTTGAGCGCCTGCGCCATCGCGTCAACGCGCCGGAGACGGGCGTCGCCGAAGCACGCGACGGCGGCGTGATTACGGCGCTGAACGAGGAGGCGGTCGCCGGCGCGGCGCTTGCGAACAAAGGCGGTCTCAACCTCATCGTCAGCTACGAAGCCTTTGCGATGAAGATGCTCGGCGGCCTGCGGCAGGAGATCGTGTTCGCTCGCCGCCAGCGTGAGGACGGCAAGGAGCCGGGCTGGATTTCGGTGCCGCTGGTCGTCACCTCGCACACCTGGGAGAACGCGAAGAACGAGCAGTCACACCAGGACCCGACCCTCGGCGAGGCGCTTCTGGGCGAGATGTCCGATACGGCGCGCGTGCTGTTTCCCGTCGACGCCAACAGTGCCGTCGCCACCATGGCCTCGGTCTTCGGCGGCCGCGGACAGGTCGCCGGCGTGATCGTCTCCAAGCGGGACATGCCGCATCGTTTCGACGGCGAGGCCGCGACCCGCTTCGTTGCCGATGGCGCCGCCCCGATCGAAGGGCAGACTGAGCATGCGCAATTGCAGATCGTTGCGATTGGCGCCTATCAGCTCGAAGAGGCGCTCAAGGCCGCGCGTCGTCTGAAAGAACACGGGCGGCGGGTTCTGGTGACGGCGATCAACGAACCGGGCCGCTTCCGCATCCCGCGCGACCCGATCGAGGCGCGCTTCGTGGTGACGGACGACGCGCTGAACCGCCTCTTCCCTGACGGCGTTCCGCGGCTGATTGTATCGCACACGCGGCCCGAACCAATGCTCGGCCTCTTGCGACGGCTCGACGGCGGGCCGAAGCAAACCGCGGCCCGCGGCTATATCAGCCGTGGCGGCACGCTCGACGTCGCCGGCATGCTGTTCGCCAACCGCTGCTCATGGGCGCATCTGATCGAAGCGGCTGCTCCATTGGCCGGGTGGTCGCGTGAGGAGTTTCTGACGATCACCGAACGCAACGCCATCGATGGGAAAGGTTCACCCGCCGATCTGTCCACCCCCACGCATTGAAGGACGACATGCTGACACTCACCTCCCTCGGCGGCGCAGGCACCGTCACCGGTTCGAAACATCTCCTTGCCAACGGCGACAAGCGCATCCTGATCGACTGCGGTCTGTTTCAGGGCCTCAAGAATCTGCGCGAGCTGAACTGGGAGCCGCTGCCGATCGCGCCGGCGAGCATTGACGCCGTCATCCTGACGCACGCTCACCTCGACCATTCGGGCTATCTTCCGAAACTGGTGCGTGATGGCTTTCGCGGGAGGATCTACGCGACGTCCGCGACGCGCGATGTGTCGGAGCTCATCCTGAAGGACAGCGGGCACCTTCAGGAGAAAGACGCCGAATACGCCAACCGTAAGGGCTTCTCGAAGCACAAGCCGGCGCTCGCGCTCTACGGCATCCATGATGCAGAGCGCAGCCTCGAGTTCTTTTCGACTGTGCCCTTCGACAAGCCGGTCAAGCTGCCTTTCGGCGCGACGCTCACCTTCCGCCACGCCGGTCACATCCTGGGCGCCGCGACCGCCGAGGTCGAATGGGGTGGGCGGCGCATCGCCTTCTCCGGCGATCTCGGCCGCTATGACGATCCGGTTCTCCCCGATCCGGTCCCGGTGCCGGAGGCGGATTACGTTCTGATCGAGTCGACCTATGGCAACCGCGTTCACGATCCCGCCGATCCGACCGAAGCACTCGGCGCTGTCGTCGAACGGACGATCGCGCGCGGCGGGACGATCGTCGTTCCGGCCTTCGCCGTCGGACGCGCCCAGTCGCTGCTTTACCATCTGTGGAAGCTCAAGACGGCCGGGCGCCTGTCGAAGGTGCCGATCTATCTCGACAGTCCGATGGCGATCGACGCTACCGACCTTCTCCATGCCCATCGCGAGGATCATCGTCTGACGCCGGAGCAATGCAAGGAGGTCTGCGCGATCGCCACTTACACGCGCGACGTCGACGGCTCTAAGGGCATTACGGCAAGCCCCTACCCCAAGGTGGTGATCTCGGCGAGCGGCATGGCGACCGGCGGGCGCGTCCTTCATCACCTGAAGGCCTTCGCTCCCGACGCCCGCAATACGATCCTGTTCTCCGGTTTCCAGGCGGCCGGCACGCGCGGCCGGGCCATGCTGCAAGGCGCGCAGGAGACCAAGATCCATGGCGAGTGGATTCCGGTCCGCGCCGCGGTCGAAGAGCTGTCGATGCTCTCGGCCCATGCCGATTCCAACGAGCTCATGCGATGGCTCTCGGGCTTCCGGCGGCCGCCATCTCGTGTCTTCATCGTGCACGGCGAGGACGAGGGCTCCGAAGCCTTGCGCGTTCGCATCGACCGGGAGCTCAAATGGAGCGCCGTCGTTCCCCGGCAGAACCAGAAGTTCGAACTATGACGCCTGCCGACACCACGATTCCTGCCCAACCGACGCTGCGGGTCCGCCGCATCCGCCTGCACACGCAGCACCGGGCAGTGGTCGTCATGCGGACCGATTGTCACGTCTGCCGATCGGAAGGCTTGTCGGCCCGCTCGCAGGTACTGGTCTCGAACGGCAAGGGCGAAGTACAGGCGACCTTGTTCCAGGTCGATGGCGACGACCTCATCGCCATCGATGAGGTCGGCCTCTCCGAGACCGCGTGGGAACGGCTCGGCCTCAAAGACGGTGATGCGGTCCGTGTCAGCCATGCGCCCGCGATCGACTCTCTCGCCAGCGTGCGTCAGCGTATCTATGGCAATCGGCTCGACGCACGCGCCTTTGCCGACATCCTGCGGGACGTGGTTGCCGGACGCTATACGGAGGTCCACCTTGCGGCCTTTCTGACCGCGAGCGCGGCCCTACCGCTCGACGAGAACGAGACCGCCGATCTGACCGGCGCCATGGTGGATGTCGGCGAGCGGATGCGATGGGACGCGTCGATCGTCGTCGACAAGCACTGCGTCGGCGGCCTTCCCGGCAATCGGACAACGCCGATCGTGGTCGCGATCGTTGCAGCGAACGGCCTGGTCATGCCCAAAACCTCGTCACGCGCCATCACCTCCCCGGCCGGCACCGCCGACACGATGGAAACGCTGGCGCCGGTGGAGCTCGACATCGCCACGCTGAGGCGCGTCGTGGAGAGCGAAGGCGGCTGCGTCGCCTGGGGCGGCGCCGTGCATCTGAGCCCCGCCGACGATATCTTCGTGCGCGTCGAGCGCGAGCTCGACATCGACACCGAAGGCCAGCTCGTCGCCTCCGTGCTATCCAAGAAGATCGCCGCGGGTTCGACCCATGTTGTGATCGACATTCCCGTCGGACCCACCGCCAAGGTGCGCGGCGAGGACGCCGCCAGCCGCTTGGCGGAGCGCTTGAGCGCCGTCGCGGCCCGCTTCAACCTCGCGACGACCTGCGTTCAGACCGATGGCTCACAGCCTGTCGGGCGCGGCATCGGGCCCGCGCTCGAGGCGCTGGACGTGCTTGCCGTGCTGAACAACGCAGCCGAGGCGCCCGACGATTTGCGTCGCCGCGCCGCCGCTCTGGCTGGAGCAGCACTTGAGATCGGCGGCAAGGCCGCGAAAGGACAAGGCCTCGACCTCGCGCTCGCAACGCTCGCCAGCGGCCGGGCCTGGTCGAAATTCGAGGCGATCTGCCAGGCCCAGGGCGGCCTTCGTGTGCCGCCGAAGGCCTCCTACATCCATCCGCTGACGGCTGCCCGTGCCGGTCGCGTGGTTTACATCAACAACCGCAAGCTCTCCCGGCTCGCCAAGCTCGCGGGTGCGCCGGAGGCGAAAGCGGCGGGCGTTCACATGGAGGTCAGGCTCGGCGACGAGATCGATCGCGGCCAGCCGCTCCTCCATGTCCACGCTGAGACGAGCGGTGAGCTCTCCTACGCGCTCGATTATGCCGCGCGCGCCGGCGACATCGTCGAGGTCGAGGCTTGAGATGGCGTTGGCCAAGGTCGATGCGTCGAGCACATCGACCGGACGGATTCCCTCTCGCTCATCGGCTCATGCATTGGACGGTGCTGCTTCTATGCCTCGTCCAGCTGCCAACGGCCTGGGCGAATCAGCGCACGCACATGGCGCATCTGTTCATGAAGCCGCGTCCCATCGACCTGTTTCTGCATCAAGTACATGCCTGGAGCGGTTGGGCGATTCTCTTCCTCGTGATGGCGCAACTTGTGCTGCGCTTCGCCTACGGTCGGCCAGCGCCCGTGCCGGGCTTGTCCCCTTTCGAGCGCATGAGTGCCGCCGCCATGCATGCGGCGCTCTATGCAGTTCTGGTCGCGCTGCCCGTCACCGGCACGATCGCCATGTATCTGACGTTCCGGATCGCGCCGGTTCACAGCCTGCTCAGCTGGACGCTCCTCGCTCTCGTCCTCCTTCACGCCGGCGCCGCGCTTTGGCACCATTTCTGGCGTCGCGACCAGGTTTTGTGGCGCATGATCCGAAAAGCGCGATGACGCTCGCCTCGCGCCAGAGCCGCCCGCCTTCGGGAGGTTGGCGATGGAATCGCTGATTGCGAAGCTCGGCCTTGCCCTCGCCATCGGCCTGCTGGTTGGCCTCGAGCGCGGGTGGCGCGAGCGCGACGCGCCGGATGGAACGCGCACGGCTGGTATCCGCACCTATGCGATCACAGGCCTGCTAGGCGGACTGTTCGCGACACTGGCCCGCAGCCTCGAGGCGCCGTCGGTGCTCATTGCGGGCCTGTTCGCTTTCACGGCTGTCTTTGCCTGGTACAAGAGCCGCGAAGCCGTCCATGATGCCGACTTCAGCGTAACCGGGGTCGTCGCTGGGCTCGGCGTGTTCGTCCTCGGCGCCCTGGCGGTCGTGGGCGACCACCGCGCCGCTGCCGCTGGGGGCACGGCGCTTGCCGTTCTTCTCGCCAGTCGCGATCTCCTCCATGGCTTGCTCAGACGCATCTCGTGGGTCGAGCTGCGCGCCGCGCTGGTGCTCGCTGTCATGACAGCGATTATTCTGCCCCTGCTTCCCGCAGAGCCGGTCGATCCCTGGGGCGGCTTCAACCCCCGCCAGGTTTGGCTGTTTACGGTGCTCACCGCCGCGATCTCCTTCCTCGGCTACATCGCCGTGCGAATCCTTGGCACCACAAGAGGTGTGCTCGTCGGCGGACTGGCGGGCGCAGTCGTCTCGTCCACGGCTGTCACCCTTGCATTGGCACGCGCGGCGGCGGCGGGGGAAAATCCTTGGCCACTTGCCGGCGCCGCGACACTCGCTTCCGCTGTCTCGGTCCTGCGCGTCGCCGGCATCGTGGCCATCGTCGCACCCGCGGTGCTCGGCGTCGCCGGCCTTGCTATTCTCGCAGCCGTCGCCGGTTTGGCGATATGCGGCGGCGTCTTCCTCACCCGTGGTCACCTTGCGGCGGCCGGCGACAATGCGCCGCGCAATCCCTTCGAGCTCGCGCCGCTTCTCGCGTTCGCGGCGCTGTTCGCCGTCGTCTCAACCGTCAGCGCTGCTGCGTCGGGATATGCCGCTGGAACGGTTGCGACGTCGGCAGTCTCGGGGACCTTCGATGTCGACGTTGCAGTTCTGAGCGCGCTGCGGCTTCTTGGACCGACAGCTGATCTCGAGACGGTCGGGCACGCTGTCCTGATCGCGCTTGCAACCAATGCCGCCAGCCGCCTGCTCGTCGCCGGTGCGACCGGTCCCATTCGCTTTTGGCTTCCTCTCGCAGTCGCCACCGCGCTGGCGGGCATGGCCGGCTTCGCAGCCTTCATGGCGCTACCGCACTTCGGTTGGCCCGGAGCGACGCCAGTCCTCCAGTGACAGAGACGGCCTGGACTCTGCTGACCCATCGGTGGCGATGCATAAGCAAACGCCCCGACAGATTGATCCCGATCAATCATGATTGAAGCGTGCTAAGATATCCTTCCAGAAATGGGGCCTCAAGGCAGATGAGTTTACTGGCCAGTGTTGTCGGTTGCATGAGAACGGCGCTGGTCGCCGTGCTCGTGCTCGCCTTGCTCGGCATGTCGGCCGCAAGCGCACACGCCATGCCCTGCCCGAACACGGGGCATTTGGTCGAGCACGCGTTGGGCAGCGATGGCGCGGGCAGTACTGTCGGCGTCCATTCTCGGACTGACGCCATCGACAAACTGGTCCCAACGCTCGCTGACCGCTGTTGCACATCGGTGTGCAGCCTTTGCAACGCGGCCGCAACCATGGGTTCGGATGGGAGGCCGCGGCCGATGTTGGTCAAGCATCAACTCGACCGTGGCGACCCGATCGCCGGCATTTTTGTCCGCCAGCCGCACAAACCTCCTCGACGCTGACCCAGCCCCCCGATGCTTCGGGGTTCGGCGCGCGCCCTCGTGGTGCGCTCAATCAGCACGCTTGGCCAATTCAGGCACGATGAGGATTTACGATCATGAATAGACGCAGTTTTCTCAACACCATGATGAGCGGCGCGGCCGCTCTCGGGACTGGCGCACTTGCTCGTCCCGCGATCGGCTGGGCGCAGACGCAGGCCGGCCGCTCACCCACCAAGCTCGCGGCCGCGAGCCGCACCATCGAGGTCAATGGCCGCGCCGCACGCGTCTTCGGCCTCATGCAACCCGATGGCACGCATGGCCTGACATTGGATGCGGAGGTGCTCTTCGACGTCGAGCTTACGAACGTGATCGGTCAACCGACGCTCATTCACTGGCACGGGCTGACGCCGCCGTGGGAGGCGGACGGCGTGCCGGACAACCCCTTGCCATTGCTCAAACCGGCAACCAGTCATCGCTACACGTTCCCCGTCGGCGATGGCGGGACGCACTGGATGCACGCCCACACGCTGCAGGAGCAGAATCTGCTCGCAGCCCCGCTTATCGTCCGCCGGGCCGCCGATCGGGCGCGCGACGAGCAGGAGGTCGTCATCCTCCTGCATGATTTCTCCTTCACACCCGTCGAAGAACTTCTCGCGCGGCTGCAACAAGGTCAAGGCCACGACGCGGGCAAGAAATCAGGCGATATGGCCGGCATGCCGATGACGAACCATTCCGGCAAGGGACATGGCGACATGGGCAAGATGTCGATGGGGGCGATGCCCGGCATGCAGATGGCCGGAATGGACCTCAACGACATCGACTACGATGCCTATCTCGCCAACGAGCGGACGCTCGACGACCCCGAAATCGTGCGCGTGGAAAAAGCCGGCCGCGTCCGCCTTCGCATCATCAACGGCGCAACCGCGACGGGCTTTACCATCGATACCGGCGCGCTCACGGGCACGCTTCTGGCTGTCGACGGCCAAGCCGTCGAACCGATCGTGGGTTCGAGCTTCCCGGTCAGCATGGGGCAGCGCCTTGACATCTCTCTCGCGCTGCCGACCGGCGAGGGCGCCTATCCCGTCCTTGCGCTGCGCGAGGGAGCTGCCGAACGAACGGGCGTGATCCTGGCCACCTCCCAATCCACCGTAAAACGCGTCGCCAAGGTAGGTGACGTGGCCGGGCCGATCGTCGGGGCCGACCTCGAGCAGCGACTGCGCGCGCAACATCCTCTGGAGGTGAAGCCGGCGGATCGCAGTTTCACGCTGACGCTGACCGGCCAGATGCAGAGCTATGCGTGGGCGATCGATGGCGGCGACGCACTGCGTGCCAGGCGCCGGCAGCGCATCGAGATCACCATGCGCAACGCATCGATGATGTCGCATCCGATGCACCTGCACGGCCATCATTTCCAGGTCACCGCCATCAACGGCGCGAAACTGGCCGGCGCGGTTCGCGATACCGTCCTCGTTCCGCCGGGGGCCTCGATGACGATCGCCTTCGACGCCAACAACCCCGGGACATGGCCATTGCATTGCCATCATCTCTATCACATGGCGACTGGGATGATGGCCTACGTCACCTATGACGACCTCGGCTGAGCCGCGAGAAACCCGATGCCGGCATCGTCGTCGGCATCGGGCAAGCGGCCAGCATTGAGTACTGAACCAAGCCCTGCAAGGGCGCGAGAAGATCAGCCGAAAAGCATTTCCTAGCTGATTTCACCAAGTATCAGCGGCCCTATCGGAGGGCGGCAACCTTAACTTCGATCAAAGATCATAGGCGCACACGCTGGCAAGCAGGTGATGTCCGCCGCCCCGGTCAAGAGACCGGCGCCGGGGCTATTGCCGCAACCCGTCGAGGAATACCTGCAATGACACAGGAGAGCTCCGTCCGCGTCGCGGTGAACGGATTCGGCGTGATCGGCAAGCGCGTGGCCGACGCCGTGCGCCTTCAGGATGACATGGAACTCGTCGGCGTCTGCGACGTCGCCAGCGATTGGCGCCTGCGTTCGCTGGATCAGAAGAAAATCGCGCTCTATGCGGCCACCGATGAGGCGCACGGGGCGATGACGGCAGCCGGCCTCACGGTCGCCGGTCCCCTCGATGCGCTTCTCGAGCAGGCCGACGTCATCATCGATTGCACGCCCAAGCATATCGGCGCCGCCAATGTCGAGCGCTACCGTTCTCGGCGTATCAAGTTCATCCTGCATGGCGGCGAAAAGCACGCCGTGACCGGACATTCGTTCGTTGCCGAAAGCTCCTTCGCAAGCGCCATCGGTCGCGAGTCGACACGCGTCGTGTCCTGCAACACCACATCCATCGTCCGCACGCTCTCGGCCCTCAAGCGAGCTGGTCTCCTGAAGCGCGCGCGCGGAACCCTGCTGAGGCGCGCCACCGATCCCTGGGAAAGCGATGCCGGCGGCATCATGAACACGCTCGTACCCGAGCCGAAGATCCCGAGCCATCAGGGGCCCGACGTCCAAAGCGTCGATCCTGAGCTCGATGTCGTCACCATGGCGGTGAAGGTGCCGGAGACGCTTGCGCATCTCCATTACTGGTCGGTCCAGCTGACACGACCGGCCGACAAAGAGGAGGTGCTTCAGGCCTTCCGATGGTCTTCACGCATTGCTTTGATCCGGACCACGGATGGGCTCGGTGCCATCAACACGGTCAAGGAACTCATGGCCGATCTCGACCGACCCCGCGACAATCTTTACGAAGTGGCGCTGTGGGAGGACATGCTGCGCACCGAAGGTGACGAGCTTTTCTACGCCTATATGGTGGACAATCAGGCGATCGTCATTCCCGAGACGATCGACGCGATTCGCGCGCTCACCGGCCTCGAACCCGACGCCCACGCGTCCATCGCGCGCACGAACGCTTCGCTCGGCATCCGCCAGCGGTTCTTCTGAGGCCATGGGCGGCATCGGTCATCAAGCGGGGCCGCCGACGTGAACTTCCGGTTCGTCAAGATCCTTGCTGCGGCCGCCTCGCTTGTCCTGCTGTATCTAGCCGAGCGTCGACGCGGAGTCGGCGCCGAAGCCTCGGCCCTGCCAGCCCGTCTGCGGCGGACGCTCGATGATCTCGGCGGCAGCTTCATCAAGATCGGACAGGCCCTCAGCATGCGGCCCGATCTGTTCCCGGAGCCATATCTGCGGCAGCTACGCGAGCTCCGCGAACACGCCCGGCCCTTCTCCGCGCAAGAGGCGGAAGCGGAACTCGCACACGCGCTGGCTCGCCCGCTCGGCGACGTGTTCCGGTCCTTCGACAACGAGCCGTTTGCCGCCGCGTCGATCGCGCAGGTTCATCACGCCACCCTGCCCGACGGCAAGGACGTCATCGTCAAGATCCGGCGTCCGCACATGCGCGAGCGCATTGATGGTGACATGCGCATTCTCGTTGCCGTCGCCCGGCTCGCCGGAACGGCGATCCCGAGCCTCCGGCGCTTACAACTCGAGCGCCTCGCCCGCGAGATCTGGACCAATCTCAGGCGCGAAACCGATCTTCTGCAGGAAGCGCGCAATATCCGGCGCTTCTGTGAGGCCTATAAGCAGCGGAACGACGTCTATGTGCCGATGTCGTTGAAAAAGTCGGCGTTGCTGGACGCGTGAAGTCCTGATTCAGTTGTCGTCCTCACTGAGGGCGGAGTGATGATGGGCGAGCGGCGGGTAGCGCAGGAGGCGCTGTTTTACGAGTTCAGCCTGGATCGCCACGTCCCGGCCGATCACTGGGTTCGCGCCATCGACCGCTTCGTTGATCTCTCGGAGATCCGCGCTCATCTGCGCCCGTTCTACAGTGAGGTGGGCCGCCCCTCGATCGATCCGGAACTGATGATCCGGATGCTGCTCATCGGCTACTGCTTCGGCATCCGCTCCGAGCGGCGCCTGTGCGAGGAAGTGCATCTCAACCTGGCCTATCGGTGGTTCTGCCGGCTCGGGCTCGAAGGGGACGTGCCCGACCATTCCACCTTCTCGAAGAACCGGCACGGCCGTTTCCGCGACAGCGATCTTCTCCGCGAACTGTTCGAGACGACCGTCCGGCGCTGTATTGCCGAGGGCCTCGTCGGCGGCGAAGGCTTTGCGGTCGATGCCAGCCTAATCCGGGCAGACGCGAACAAGCAGCGTTCGGCGGAAGCCTCCGAGCCGGTGGACTGGGACGATCTCGCTCGGACACGACGTTCGGTTCGCGAGTATCTCGACACGCTCGACGAGGCCGCCTGGGGTGCAGCCAGCGAGGCGAAGCCGAAGTTCGTCTCTCGCTCCGATCCGGCAGCGCAATGGACCGGAGCCCTGAAGGGCCATGCCTTCTTCGCTTATGCCACCAACTATCTGATCGACCTCGACCACGCCGTCATCGTCGATGTCGAGGCCAGCCGCGCCATCCGGCAGGCCGAGGTCGGTTCGGCTCGCACCATGCTCGACCGGACGCAGGAGCGCTTCGGCCTCTGGCCGGCCAAGCTTGCCGCCGACAGTGCCTACGGCTCGGCCGAGAACCTCGCCTGGCTGGTCCATGAGCGCAGGATCGAGCCGCATATCCCGGTGTTCGACAAATCCCAGCGCAGCGACGGCACCTTCAGCCGTTCCGACTTCGCCTACGACCACGACCAAGACCTCTATACCTGCCCGGCCGGGAAGACGTTGAGGCAGCGCCAGAAGGTCTATCGAACCGAGCGCCCGCTCGTCGATGAGAACGGTATGATGCGCTACCACGCCAGCAAATTTGCCTGCGACGCCTGCACGCTGAAGCCGCAGTGCTGCCCAAACACCCCGGCCCGCAAGATCCTGCGTTCAATCCACGAGGGCGCCCGCGACATGGCCAGGGACATCGCCGTGACCGATGCCTATGTCACCTCGCGGCGAGAACGGAAGAAGGTCGAGATGCTCTTCGCCCACCTCAAGCGCATCCTGAGGCTCGACCGGCTGCGACTACGCGGACCGAGCGGCGCCAGAGACGAGTTCCATCTCGCCGCAACAGCCCAGAACCTCAGGAAGCTCGCCAAGCTCCTGCCGAACGGACCTCAGATGAGGGCCGCGTGAAGGGCGAAAGCGCTCGCCAGAAAATCTCCGCTCATGGTCGCCTCGCTCGCAGGCCGACTTTTTCAACGGTATCTGCCAGAAGCGATCGAAGCGCTATGCAGGGAGTCGATCCTCGTACAGGTCTTGAGCCACGGCCGATCGATCGAGGATCCGGCCGTGGTGCAGGACGGTCCCCGCATCGCGGGCGTACTCGTCGATTTCTATCTCGAGCAGTTGCTGAAGAGCGGGCTTTTTCACGGCGACCCTCATCCCGGCAACCTCTTCCTGATGGAAGACGGCCGGATCTGCTTTCACGATTTCGGCCTTGTCGGCAATCTCGACCGCACCACAAGGCGCAATCTCGGACTATTCCTGCAGGCCTTCGTTCAGCAGGACGCTGGCTGGATGCTCGACGCCGCCATCGAGCTCTCGCTGATCGACCGCACAGCCGATCGAGCGCTTTTCGCCCCCGGTATTGAAGAGATTCTCAGCGACTATTCATCGCTTCCCCTCAAGGATTGGTCGATCGCCGACGCCTTTCTGAGAGTGATGCGGCTCGGCGACGGCGCCCATGTCGCGATGCCCTACAACCTCATGGTCCTCGTCCGCGCGCTCTTTCTGATCGAGGGTTGCCTGCGCCGGCTGGACCCGGACTTCAACGTGCTCGATAACCTCATCGCCAAGGGTGAAGCCGCGATCGCCGATACGCTGGGCGGCAGGCCCGAGCGCGCTGCCATGACGCGCCTCAAGACCGAGCTCGCGCTCTCGGCCCAGGATCTGCCTGCGTTGCTTGCTTCGCTGCTGCATCGCGCCCATCAATACGGGAAGGAACCTGCTCTCGGGCTGCGCATCGCGCATTCGGAGGAAATCGAGCGGAGGCTGGATCGCCGCGCGGGGCTCCTGGCGCTCGCGCTCCTGTCGGCTGGCCTGCTGGTCGCGTCCGCCCTGCTGGCGCAAGTAAATGCCGGCCCCCACGTGCTGGGGATGCCAGCGGCGACTCTGATCGGCTTCGCTCTCGCGATCTGGCTTTGTCTGCGCGTCGCGCGCTTGGCGCGATCGCTCTGGCAAGGTTGAGTGCCCGGGCGATTACACCGGAGCGGGCGTGGCACGCATGCGCCAGATCAGCGCCAGGAGATACGCGGAGATAACCGCGCCGCCAAAGCAGAACACCGAGATGTAGGCGTAAGAGAAGAACACGTAGGTGACGATGAGGACGCCGGCGACGAGTAAGCCGAATGTCTTGATCTTCCAGTCGCGCACCAGCAGGAACGGCACGATGACCACGGTGACATAGATCGCATAGGTCACGATCCGCGAGACAAGCCCGTCGAGCAGATTGATGTCCTGGTAGCGGACCGCCCAGCGCAGGAACGTCGTGGTTAGCCAGCCATCATGGACAAAGTACGGAACGAACTGCAGGCCGCCGAGCATCGCTCCGGCGATGACGAACAGAAGGATGATATTGCGCCGCGCGCCGCGCTCGAGAAAATACGCCGAGACTGGCACCCAGATCGGCCAAGCAATCCATGTGAAGAACATGTAGAGGAGTGAATACTGAGCGACATGGTGCGTGTTGCCGGCGCGACCCTCGATCCAGACCAGTCCTTCCACCAATTGTTGCAGGCCGAACAGAAAAGGCAGCGTCGCGATCATCAGGTAGCGGCGATCCCGCCGCCAAGCCGATGAGGCGGCGACGGCTCCGGCCGGGATGAGGACGGCCGCGGCGGCGAGACTGACCTCTGCGGACAGGCACATCTCAAGCAGCCTCGACCAGGTTGATGGGGCGACCAGCCGCAAAGCCTTCGATGTTGGCGATTGTGGTCTCCATGATGCGCGCCAGGGCCGCGTCGGTGTTGTAGGCATTGTGCGGCGTGACCAGGACGTTGGGGAATCGAAGCAGCACGTGATTGGCGACAGGCGCCTTGAGATCAGACGCATCGACCGTCTTGTCCTGGCGAAATATCTCGGCTTCCTCGCGGATCAGCGGCTCCTGCGGCAGCACGTCGAGGCCGGCCGCGCGCAGCTTGCCGTTCGCCAGCGCCCGGACCAGCGCTTCGGAGTCGACCACATTGCCGCGCGCCGTATTGATGAGGATGGCGCGATCCTTCATCGCCGCGAATTGCCGCTCGCCGATCAGTCCCACCGTCGATGGCGATGACGGCACATGCAGCGTTACCACATCGGCCTGCGCCAGGACCTCGTCGAGCGGCCCATAGGTGAAGCCTAGCCGTGTCGCGGCAGCCGCGTCCTGGACCTGATCGAAGGCGACGACACGCATGCCGAACCCGCGCGCGATCTCGATCGTACGGCGCCCGATGTGACCTGTCCCGACAACCGCGATGACCTTGTCACGCAATTCGAGGCCGCGCGTGCCGGCCATTGAGAAGCCGCCGCGCTGCGTGAGCGCGACGCTCTCCACGATGTTGCGCGCCAGCGCCAAAAGCAGCGCGAAGGCGTGTTGGGCGGCCGTCGCATCCCCGCAATCCGGCACATTTGCAATGACGACGCCACGCTCGCGGCAGGCTGCTAGGTCGATATGGTCATATCCCGCCGAACCGATTGTGATGAGTTTCAGCTCAGGCAATCGATCTATGAACTCGGCATCCAGGCGAGAGGCCACAAAGGGGCTGATCGCCTCTGCACTCTTGAAATCATCCACCATGGCGATGTTGAGCGGGACCGTCACGCACCGGACATCGTGCTGGAGCAGCAGTGTATTGCAGGCCATCTATTCCCAATCCCCCGACCGAACAGAACCCCCTCATTCATGCTCCTGCTCGACCGTCAGATCGTCCTTAAGCCCGATCCCCACGACTCTGTCGACCACCATACGCACTGCCCCGGGGTTCCTCCCGCCAGCGTATGGCCTGCAACGTGCACCTTGCCGCGCCCGACATGAAGCTCCGGCTGCCCGTACAGGACAGCATTGAGCAGCGGCAGACCGCTAATATATTCGGCGACGATGATCTGCGCGGCCGCCGAACGCAGTGCGCAGAGCTTATCCTGACCAGCGGGTCGACACCACATCCAGCACTCGCATCGCAAATCCCCATCAAAGCAGATTGGCATTGGTGACGTAGCGCCGCATCATTCAGATTCAGCGTCCGCGATCACCGTGATAGAGCGAACGGACCACATCCCGCATTTTGTCGCAGAGTGCGCCCGCGTCACTGGCCTCGACGCAATTGCTCGGAGTCAACCAGGGCGTGAACTGATGGGGTGGATGCCCCCTCCGGCCGGCATCGTAAGGTGCCTGCGAGCGCCAACAAGGCGCGGTCGAAGGAGGAGCCGATGTCCGACGTCCATGTTCTGGCGATCGATCTCGCCAAGCGAAGCTTCCAGGTCTGC
>JAAEQB010000008.1 GCA_024231975.1 Allobosea sp. | reverse complement strand
CCGATGAGCGCAGCTGGGCGCCCGACGATACGCAGAAGATGATCGATCTCGGCATCGTCTTCCTCAAGAACCGCTTCCTCGATACCGAGGGCCGGGCCTGGCTCGAGTCGATCGAGCGCTCGGTCGCGGCGGCCTATGCCGCGAACGTGCCGCCGATGGCGCTCCTCTCGATGATCAGCGCGAGCGACCGGGCGGCGCTCGAGATCCTGATTCGCCGCGTCGGCACCGAGGACCGGCGACTCGCCGGGCTGATCGACACGCTGATGCGTCTCTCCGCCCTCGAAGGCGACATCACCGTCGAGATCTACAACATGTATCGCGAGCACAGCGCCCAGGCGGCGCGCGACCGGCTGGCCGAGGATTTCCGCGATTCGATCGGCGGCACCGTCCAGCGCGCCTCGCGCGAAGGCGAGCAGCTGCGCGTCCAGGCCGGCCACACCTCCGCTTCGGCGCGCGGGATGCTGGGCAAGGCGTCGGAAGTGGCGGCGGCGGCGGAGCAGTCGGCAGTGGCTATGCGCGAGGCGGCGCAGACGGCGGCGGGCCTGATCCGGGCGATCGAGGATGCGCGGATGGAAGTGGAAGCGGCGGCGGGGATCGCGACGCGGGCTTCCTCGCAGGCAAGCGATGCAGTGGGGATGAGCGAGGCGCTGAGCGATCATGCCAAGTCGATCGAATCGATCCTGGGGCTGATCCGCGACATTGCCGGCCAGACCAACCTGCTGGCGCTGAACGCGACGATCGAGGCGGCGCGGGCGGGCGATGCCGGGCGGGGCTTCGCCGTGGTGGCGCAGGAAGTGAAGAGCCTGGCGAACCAGACGGCGCGGGCGACGGACGACATTGCGGCGAAGATCGCGGCGATCCAGTCGGCGACGAAGAGCACGGTGGAGACCAATGCGTCGATCCGCTCGACGGTGACCGAGGTGCAGGAAAGCGCCAACCGCATCCGCAGCGCGATGGAGGTCCAGGCGCAGACCGTCACTGCGATCACTGCCGCGGTCGACGAGACGGCGCTCGCCGCCGACTCCATGTCCGCCACCATCGGCGCCATCCGCGAGGATACCGAGGCGGTGGCGAGCGAGATCGATCGGGTCGGCCAGGGTTTCGCGGCGCTCGAGGGCCAGCTGGGCAGCCTGAAGGGCAGCGCCAGCGATTTCATCGCCAAGGTTGCGGCCTGAGGGGG
>JAAEQB010000007.1 GCA_024231975.1 Allobosea sp. | reverse complement strand
GCGCTTCAAGATCGACGTAGCTGAAAAGCTCGCCCGTCCGATTGTCGTCACCGCGCATGCACCGATCTCCGAACCCCTTCGAAGACAATGAATCACGCCGAATGCCCTGCGGCGAGCGGGTTTTTCAACAGCCTGCTAGGCGTTTCCGGGGGAATCCTGAACGGCTCCGAAAGCCCGTGGTTACCTCGCGTTTACAAGTTCGGCTCGAAGTCGTGCCGGGCTTTTCAAATGCACCCCGCTAACCCTTACTGTTTGAAGCAGTTTTCCCGATGCCACCGCAGGAAATGCGGATGCGGGCGATCGGGAGCTCGCAGTGGCGGCAGTGCTCGACCTGTCCGGTTAATGAAGCTGCGTATCCCCTCGGCGTCGTTCGCCTGCCGGGAGATGAGGATATCGAGGTCGTCGGACAGGCTGATCAATCCGCGATCGAACATCCAATGCGCCGTACCTGATAAGGCGATGCCGTTGTTGACGATGTCAGGGCCCTTCGCCCCGACGGGACGAATGTGAGCCGCAGCGACCTCTGCCCGGCCGCCGCCGTTGATCAGCTTAAGGCCTGTGATCGCGCAGCGCTCGTCATAGGCGCGCAGAACGACGCGGCGGAAGACGCGATCGCGGACGATCCGCGAAGCAAGGAACGTCGCCCGCTCGCGAGCTTGCTCGAACACAAACGGGGCCTGTTCCTCCGCGAAGCCACCCGATTCTGCATTCACATCAACGCGCGGCAACAACGGAGCCTGATCTTCCAAGCTGAGGCCAGTAATTCGATCAAGGTCCGCTGGCGAGAGCGGGCGCACTGCAGCCTGGGCGCGACCAGAGATGCGCCCCTCCTCGTTCAGGACGCCGCGCTCGATCACGCCCTGAGCGTCGGTGAAGGGAACCGGATTGGCGAAATCGAGATAGCTGCCCGGTTCGGTGATGGCGATGTACATATCCGGCGCGGCCGGATCAGGGATCACCTGCTGGACCTTCGCCACCGCGAAGTAGCCGCGCGTCCCGGTAACCTTCCGCGGCTCATAGTAGATGATCCAGTCGCCGACGCAGGCGGTGACGAGGAGTTCCCGTCCAGCGGCGTCGAAAGCGCTCGAACCTACGCCCGGCCATCTTCTTGCAACACCTTCGGCGTACTGCTTTAAACGGCTTCCGAGCGGGTGGCTCCGTTTCCTAGAAGTGCGTCCCGATGACCGACCCCGGCACCAGGCCCGCAACCCCCTCGAAGCGTGGACGGGGCGCGCTGGTGGTTCTCGCACTTGTCGTCGTCTGCTTGTCCGGATGGCTCTACTATCGTGCCGCCCCGAGCAAGGGCGGGCCAGCCCGGAGCGAGAGCGCACAGCCCGTCGGCATATCGGCAGCGACGGTCGAGCAAGGTGACATGACGGTCTCGCTCCAGGCTTTGGGGACTGTGACTTCGCTGTCGACGGTCACCGTGCGTGCGCAGGTCAGCGGCCAGCTCCAGTCCGTCGACTTCGCGGAGGGGCAGGACGTGAAGGCGGGAGATCCGCTCGCCCGGATCGATCCGCGCCCGTTCCAGGCCGCCCTCGACCAGGCCAAGGCCCAGCTCCAGCGCGACGAGGCCCAGCTCGCTTCTGCTCAGGTCGATCTGGTGCGTTACCAGGGACTGTCGGCGCAGAATGCCGTGCCGCGGCAGACCCTGGATACACAGAAGGGCCTAGTCGCGCAGTACACGGCGACCGTAGAGGCGGACAGAGCTCAGGTTCAGACGGCCACCATCAATCTGGGCTACACCACGATCCGCGCCCCTGTCGACGGCAGGGTGGGGCTCCGACAGGTCGATGCCGGCAACTACGTCACTCCCAGCGATGCTAACGGCCTCGTCGTGCTCACGCTGCTGAGGCCGATCAGCGTGATCTTCTCGGTTCCCGAAGACCGCCTCGACCGCATCCGGGAGCGCCTGCGCTCCGGCGCGGCTCTGGCTGTCCATGTCTCCGACCGGACAGGCCTGACCCGGCTGGGAGACGGCAAGCTCGAAACCTTCGACAGCCAGATCGACCAGACGACCGGGACGATCAGATTGCGCGGGGCGCTCGCCAATGAGGACCTCAAACTGTTCCCGAACCAGTTCGTCAACGTGACGCTGGATGTCGATACGCGTACCGGAGCCGCCATCGCCCCCATGGCGGCGATCCAGCGCGGCGTTCCGGGGACATTCGTCTACCTGCTGGATGCGGCTGAAACGACGGTCTCTGTCCGCGCCGTCAAGCTCGGCGTCACGCAGGGTCAGGACGTCGAGGTCGTGCAGGGGCTCGCTCCCGGCGACCGCATCGTCCTCGACGGTGCGGACCGGCTGCGCGAGGGCGCCCGCGTAACAATCCGGCCCTCACCCGGCGCGCCGCCCGGCCAGCCCGGCGCAGGGGCGGCACTGGGAGGCAGGCGGAGCGGCGAGCGGGATGCCCGCAACAGCCCGGCCCCGGCGCCATGAACCCCTCGCGGCCCTTCGTCCTGCGGCCCGTCGCCACCACGTTGCTGATGGTGGCGATCCTCCTCGCGGGCTTGATCGCGCTGCGTTTCCTCCCCGTCTCGGCCCTTCCGCAAGTCGATTATCCGACGATCCAGGTCCAGACCTTCTATCCCGGGGCCAGCCCCGACGTCATGACCTCGTCGGTGACCGCACCGCTGGAAGTCCAGCTCGGCCAGATCCCGAACCTCTCCCAGATGGCGTCGAGCAGCTCTGCGGGCGCCTCGATCATCACCCTGCAGTTCAACCTCACGGTTCCTCTCGACGTCGCCGAGCAGCAGGTCCAGGCCGCTCTGAACGCCGCCGGCAATCTGCTCCCGTCGGATCTGCCGGCCCCGCCGATCTACGCCAAGGTCAACCCTGCGGACGCGCCGGTCCTGACGCTGGCGCTGACCTCGAAGACGATGCCCCTGCGGGGCGTCCAGGCGATGGCCGATACGCGTCTCGCGCAGAAGATCTCGCAACTGCCGGGAGTGGGCCTCGTCTCGCTCAGCGGCGGCCAGCGGCCCGCCGTGCGCATCCGGGCCGATCCGCGGCGGCTAGCAGCCTACGGCCTGAACATGGACGACCTGCGGACCACCCTGGGCAACGCGAACGTCAACGCCCCCAAGGGCTCCTTCGACGGGCCGCGCCAGGCACAGACGATCAACGCGAACGACCAGATGCGCAACGCGGCCGAGTACGAAGGTATGGTCATCGCCTATCGTAACGGGGCTGCGGTCCGGCTGCGCGATGTGGCGAGCGTGGTCGACGGCATCGAGAACGACCAGATGGCCGCCTGGATGAACGACACGCCGGCGATCATCCTCAACATCCAGCGCCAGCCGGGGGCGAACGTCATCGACGTCGTCGATCGCATCAAGGCGCTGCTGCCGCAGCTTCAGGCGTCGCTGCCGAGCGCGATCGACGTCGCCGTGCTGACCGACCGGACGACGACGATCCGGGCCTCGGTGCGCGACGTGGGTTACGAGCTGACGCTGGCCGTCATGCTCGTCGTCCTGGTGATCTTCGTCTTCCTGCGCAGCCCGCGCGCGACCCTGATCCCGAGCTTGTCGGTGCCGCTGTCCCTGATCGGCACGCTCGGCGTCATGTACATGCTCGACTACAGCCTCAACAACCTGTCGCTGATGGCGCTGACCGTTGCGACCGGCTTCGTCGTCGACGACGCCATCGTCGTGATCGAGAACATCTCGCGCTATCTCGAAGAGGGGGACACGCCCCTGCAGGCGGCGCTGCGCGGTTCGGAGCAGATTGGCTTCACCATCATCTCGCTGACGATCTCGCTGATCGCAGTCATGATCCCCCTGCTCTTCATGAGCGACATCGTCGGCCGGCTTTTCCGGGAATTCGCTGTGACGCTCTCGACAACGATCCTCGTCTCCGGAGTGGTCTCGCTGACGCTTGTCCCGATGGCTTGCGCAAAGCTGCTCCGAGCCACCGCGGACGAGCGGGAGAATCGCCTCCAGCGCTTCAGCCGCAGCTTCTTCGACGGCGTGATCGCCCTGTATGCCAGGGCGCTCGACCGGGTACTCGGGCATCAGCGGCTGACGCTCGCGGTGTTCCTGGCGACGCTGGGCCTGACGGGATATTTCTACACGGTCATCCCGAAGGGCTTCTTTCCGCAGCAGGACACCGGTGTCATCCAGGCGATGACGGAGGCGTCGCAATCGGTATCCTTCGCGCGGCTTTCCGAGCTCCAGCGCCAGCTCGGGAAGGTCGTCCTGGCCGATCCCGACGTGGAAAGCCTGTCGTCCTTCATCGGGGTCGACGGCGCGAACGCGACGCCGAATGTCGGGCGCATGTTGATCAACCTCAAGCCACATGAGGCGCGCTCGGCCCCGATCGGCTCCGTGATCGCGCGGCTCAAGCAATCGGCCTCTGCCGTTCCGGGAATCGCCCTCTACCAGCAACCCGTGCAGGATCTCACCATCGACAGCGCCGTCAGCCGAACGCAGTACCAGTTCGTGCTCCAGGACGCGAACGCGGCCGAGCTCGCCGAGTGGACACCGCGCCTCGTCGCGCGACTGGCCACGCTGCCAGGGCTGGCGGACGTGACCAGCGACCTTTCACAAACGGGGCTTTCGGTCAGGATCGAGATCGACCGGGATCGAGCAGCCCGCTTCGGCATCACGCCGGCGACCGTCGACAATGCCCTCTACGACAGCTACGGCCAGCGGATCGTGTCGACGATCTTCACGGCGTCCAGCCAGAACCGGGTGATCCTGGAAGCGGAGGGGCTGCTCAAGAATTCGCTGGACTCCCTCGGGTCGGTCTATCTGCCTTCGGCATCGGGAGCCGCGGTGCCGCTGTCGGTGGTGGCGACGCACCGGATCGAGACCGCTCCTCTGCTCATCTCGCATCTCGGCCAGTTCCCGGCGACGACCATCTCCTTCAATCTCGCCCCGGGGGCCTCACTCGGCGAGGCCGTGGCTTCCATCCGCTCCGCCGCCACGGAGATCGGGCTGCCGGCCAGCGTCATCCCGAGCTTCCAGGGCTCGGCCCGCGCCTTCGAAGCAGCGCTCGGCAACCAGCTCGTGCTGGTGCTGGCGGCGCTGGTGACCGTCTACATCGTCCTGGGCGTCCTCTACGAAAGCTTCATCCACCCGCTGACGATCCTCTCGACGCTGCCCTCGGCGGGCATCGGGGCTCTGCTCGCCTTGATGCTGGCCGGCCAGGAGCTGACCATCATCGCGGTCATCGGATTGATCCTGCTGATCGGCATCGTGAAGAAGAACGCGATCATGATGATCGACTTCGCGCTCGCCGCCGAGCGCGAGGGCAAGACGCCGCGCGAGGCGATCCGTGAGGCCTGCCTGCTGCGCTTCCGGCCCATCCTGATGACGACGCTGGCCGCGATGCTCGGCGCCTTGCCCCTGATGCTGGGAACCGGCGTCGGGTCCGAGCTGCGCCATCCGCTCGGCGTCACGATCGTCGGCGGTCTCCTGCTCAGCCAGTTGCTGACGCTGTTCACCACGCCCGTGATCTATCTCTGGTTCGACCGCCTGGTTCGTTCCCGAGAGCGCACAAGCGCCGCCTCCCCGTTGGACGTCGCGCGGTGAGCCTGTCGTCGCCCTTCATCCGGCGTCCCGTCGCGACGACCTTGCTGACGGTCTGGGTGTTCGCGGCGGGTCTCGTCGCCTATCCGCTATTGCCGGTCTCCCCGCTGCCGGAGGTCGACTACCCCGTGATCTCGGTATCGGCCAGCTTGCCCGGCGCGAGCCCTCAGATCGTGGCCAACACCGTCGCAAGCCCATTGGAGCGTCACCTCGGCGAGATTTCGGACGTGACCGAGATGACCTCGTCGAGCACCAGCGGCAGCACCCGCATCACGCTCCAGTTCGGGCTTGACCGGGATGTCGACGGCGCGGCACGGGACGTCCAGGCAGCCATCAATGCCGCCCGCGCCGACTTGCCGTCCAGCCTGCGCTCCAACCCGACCTATCGCAAGGTCAACCCGGCCGACGCGCCGATCCTGATTCTGTCGCTGACCTCCGACACCCTGACCCGCGGACAGCTCTACGACACGGCGAGCACGGTACTGGCCCAGAAGATCTCGCAGATTGACGGCATCGGCGACGTCAATGTCGGCGGCGGCTCGCTGCCCGCCGTCCGCGTCGAGCTCGACCCCAACGCGCTGTCCAAATACGGCATCGGCCTGGAAGACATTCGTGCCGCGCTCGGCGCCGCCAATGCCCATTCGCCGAAAGGGGCGATCGAGGACGGCCGGTTGCGCTTCCAGCTCTATGCCAACGACCAGGGGCTGAAGGCGGCAGATTACCGCGATCTCGTCGTCGCTTATCGCAACGGCGCGGCAGTCCGATTATCCGATCTCGGCGAGACCGTGGATTCCATCGAGAATGTGCGCACGATCGGGCTCGCCGGTGGAAAGCCGGCGATCCTGCTGATCCTCTACCGCTCGCCCAATGCCAACATCATTGCCACGGTCGACCGTATCCGCTCGCTGCTGCCGACGCTGAGAGCCTCAATCTCGCCCGCCATCGACCTCGCCGTCGCTGTCGACCGATCGACCACGATCCGCGCCTCGCTGGACGAGGTCCAGCGCACCCTGCTGATCGCGATCTTGCTCGTGATCGTCGTCGTCTTTGCCTTCCTGCGCGATTGGCGGGCGGCACTGGTCCCGATCGTGGCGGTGCCCGTCTCTCTCGTCGGAACGCTCGGCGCGATGTACCTGCTCGGCTTCAGCATCGACAACCTGTCGCTGATGGCGCTGACCGTCGCCACGGGCTTTGTCGTCGACGATGCGATCGTCGTGCTCGAGAACATCGCTCGCCATCGCGCCACCGGCCTTTCGCGCCTCGAGGCGGCATTGAAGGGCGCCTCGGAGGTGGGTTTCACCGTCTTGTCGATGAGCGTCTCCCTGATCGCCGTCTTCATCCCGATCCTGCTGATGGGAGGGCTGATCGGCAAGATTTTCCGTGAATTCGCGCTCACCCTCTCGGCAACGATCCTGATCTCCTTGCTGGTATCGCTGACGACGACGCCGATGATGTGTGCGCTTCTCCTGCGCGACGAGACCGAAGCCCGGCACGGCCGCCTCTTCCGCGCCAGCGAGAGGGTCTATCAAGGGGTCGCGACGGCCTATCGGCATTCGCTGGGCTGGGCGTTGTCGCGGCCGGCATTGATGCTCGGGCTCTTCCTCGCGGCGCTTGCGCTCACGATCCATCTCTACATCGTCATCCCGAAAGGGTTTTTCCCGCAGCAGGACACCGGCCGCATCACGGGAGCGATCCAAGCGGACCAGGCCATCTCCTTCCAGGCCATGTCGGGCAAGCTCAAGAGCTTCATCGACATCGTCCGGGCGGATCCGGCCGTCGATACGGTGGTCGGCTTCACCGGCGGCGGGCAGGCGAATTCCGGCTTCGTCTTCATCTCGCTCAAGCCCCTCGGCGAGCGCGACGCCTCCGCCGATCAGGTGATCGTCCGACTCCGACGGGAGCTTGCCGTGGTGCCCGGCGCGAACCTTTTCCTCCAGGCGGTCCAGGATATCCGGGTCGGCGGGCGGCAGGCGAACGCGCAGTATCAGTACACCTTGCAGGCGGACAATTTCGACGAGCTCGCGAACTGGGCGCCGAAGATGCTCGCGGCGCTGCAGCGCGACCCGAGGCTCACCCAGGTCAACAGCGACCAGCAATCCAAAGGCCTCGAGACGGAGGTCGAGATCGACCGCGACGCGGCCGCGCGGTTCGGCCTCACCGTCAGCCAGATCGACAACGCACTCTACGATGCCTTCGGCCAGCGCCAGGTCTCGACGATCTACGTGGCGCGCAATCAGTACCATGTCGTCATGGAGGTCGCGCCGCGCTTCGCGCAATCGCCCGGCGTTCTGGATCAGGTCTATGTCAGCACCGCGGGCGGCAGCGTATCCGGCTCGCAGGGAACGGGCGCGGCGGCCGGGACCTTCTCGTCAGGCGCGGCCAGCGTCGCGAGCGCCGGGAGCAACGCCGCCGCGAACGCGGCCAACAATGCGATCGGGAGCACAGGCAAGACCGCCGCGTCGACCGGCTCGGCGATCAGCGCCGCGCAGGAGACCATGGTTCCCCTGTCGAGCGTTGCCCGGTTTAGGACCGGTACGACACCGCTCGCCGTCAATCACCAGGGTCTGTTCGTCGCCGCCACGCTGTCGTTCAACCTCGCGCCCGACGCCGCGCTCAGCGATGCCGTTTCAGCCGTCGAAGCCGCCAAGGAGCGTATCGGCCTGCCGGCGACAGTCCATGGCACCTTCCAGGGCACCGCTCAGGTCTTCCAGCAATCGCTCGCGAACCAGCCTCTGCTGATCCTGGCGGCACTGTTGGCGGTCTATCTCGTGCTCGGCATCCTCTACGAGAGTTTCGCGCACCCGATAACCATCCTGTCGACCCTGCCGTCCGCGGGGGTCGGCGCCCTGCTCGCGCTGATGGCATTCGGCGTCGAATTCAGCGTCATGGCGCTGATCGGAGTCATCCTGCTGATCGGCATCGTCAAGAAGAATGCGATCATGATGATCGACGTCGCGCTGGATCTCGAGCGGCACGCCTCGCTCCCTCCGCGCGAGGCGATCTTCCAGGCCTGCCTGCTGCGCTTCCGGCCGATCATGATGACGACCATGGCCGCGCTCTTCGGAGCGATGCCGCTGATGATCGGCTTCGGCGAAGGAAGCGAGTTGCGCCGACCTCTCGGCGTCGCCATCGTGGGCGGGCTGCTGCTCAGCCAGTTGATGACCCTCTACACGACGCCAGTCATCTATCTCCTCGTTGAGCGCCTGCGGGGACGCCGCATCGCCGGACAACCGGCTCATGCCGGCGAGTAACGGAAAGGCCGTGTCCCGCCTGACACAGGCATGGCCCATTCGCCGGCAGTCCGCGGCCTTTCGGCGAGAACCGCTTGAACCATGCGCCGGCCTGCCGCTAGCTGCTCTTCCACCATCAGGCGCGGGCTTCATGCCACGGACGGGAATACCACATCGTGGGCCTGCGAGGTTCCGCCGGCTGGCCGCTGCGGCGGCGCTGGCGCTGGCGCTCGAAGGCTGCCTGCCTGCTCTCGACAAGCCGGAAGCCGGCATTCCCGCCCCGGACCACTACCGGGCATCGCCCTCGCGCGAAGAGGCGCACCCACCGCAGCCGAGTTGGTGGCGAGGCTTTCGGTCGCGGCCGTTGGATGATCTCATCGCCGCCGCGAATGCCGGCAATCTCGACATTGCCGTGGCAGCAGCGCAGATCGCCCAGGCCGAGGCGCAGGCAGGCATCGCTGCTGCACCGCTGTTTCCCACCCTCGACGCCGCCGGCTCCGCCGAACGCATACGTACTCCGGCGACGTCCTCCACCAGCGCGGCGGTGAGGTCGCAGTTCGGCCTCGGGCTGTCGGCGAGCTACATGGTCGATTTCTGGGGCAAGAACCGGTCAGGGTTGCTGGCTGCCGAGCAGAACCTCGCCGCAGCCCACTTCAACGAGGAGGTCGTACGCCTGACGGCGCAGGTGACGGTCGCCAACAGCTATTTCCAGGTGCTCGCGGCGCGCGACCAGATCGCCGTCGCGCGCGAGAACCTGGCGGCGGCCAACAGGATTCTGGAGCTGGTCCGGCGGCAGTTCACGGCGGGCACCGTTTCCGAGCTCGACGTGGCTCAGCAGGAGGCGCTCGTCGCGACGGTGCGAACCTCCATTCCACCTTTGGAAGTGACGCTGGAGCAGAACACGGCCGCGCTCGCCGTTCTGGTGGGGCGCGTCGCCGCCACGATGCGCCCGCCGAGCGGAAAGCTGGCCGCCATGGCGATCCCGCGCGTTACTCCCGGGCTGCCATCGGAGCTGCTGCGCCGTCGCCCCGACGTCCGGCTCGCGGAAGCACAACTGGAAGCGTCGGGTTTCAGCGTAGAGGCTGCACGGGCCGCCATGCTGCCCCAGATCCAGCTGACCGGGACAGCCGGCGTTCAGAGCGCGGCGCTTCGATCGCTCTTCGTGCCGGGCGCCTGGTACTACACGCTCGCCGCCGGGCTGACGCAGCCGATCTTCGACGGCTTCCTGCTGGAGAGCCAGCTGAAGCAGGCTAAGGGCGTCCAGCTCCAGGATCTCCAGAGCTACCGCAAGGCCATTCTCTCCGCTTTCGCGGATGTCGAGAAGGCCTTGGTCGCCCTGGACCGGACCAGCCGGCAACTGCGCCTGCAAGCCGATGTCGTCGCGAGTTCGCGCAAGGCCTTCGATGTGGCGGAAGCCCAGCTCCGCGGCGGCACGGCCAATCAGATCAGCGTGCTTCAGGCCCAGCAGACCTTGTTCACCGCGCAGAGCGCAATGGCCGAGGTTCGCCTGAATCGCCTTCTCGCCGCGACGAGCCTGTTCCAGGCTCTCGGTGGTGGCTGGGGAGATCGGTGACGTCAGCCCGGCGTTGGCTGTCGCGCCCCTGAGACGCCCGGCCCCTTGCCACGGTTCGAGCGAAAACCGGCTTTGTTCTCGCCGAGGACACCCAGTCGCCTCATTCGCCCGGCAGAAATGGCTCGTTCTCCTGGAATGGGGCGTAGCGTTCGCAGGATGGCGCAATGTTTCTGGTACCGGCCGGCGCAATTGCCAGCGCCTTGATCTGCATAGTGACCCACTATGAATTCCTGCGGTTGCTTTCGGGCGGCACCCGGATGCTCGCGATCGCGCCGCGGCAGCGGCTCTTGTGCGTCGTCGCAGGCGCCTTGGGGAGTCATTTGATCCAGATCGCGATCTTCGCGCTGATGCTCAGTTTCCTGTCATGGGGCGGCGATATTGCTTCGTTCGAGATCGGAAGAAGGGCCTCGTTGGCACAAGCTCTCTATATCTCGTTTGAATCCTATGCAGCCTTGGGCAGCAATCAGGCGTTCAGCTACGGGCCATTGCGAATATTTGCCGGCGTCGAGGGCCTGTCGGGCCTGCTTCTCATCGGATGGTCGTCTGCCTTCACCTATTGGTGCATGACGAAATACTGGGAAGAGCATCCCCCGCGCTCGAAGGGCACGCGTAGCCGGGCGGCGCACGACCGCAAGGAAAGCCTGCTTGTGCCTATTGCAAAACACGAGCGGCTTCCGATCGTCGGGCAGTATCGACCGCAGGCGCGCCTCGACTGAGACGACCGGCGGCGCGACGAGGCTGAGTATGAAGCAGTCTGCCCGTATCCGGACGTTCCAGATGTCTGCTAATGGGATGGACCGGCTGCTCCCGCCGCCGCGGCTCGCTCGACTTCGCTCATCAGCTCGTACGGCTCCGCCCCGAGCGCCCTCGCGATGGCGATGTACTCGGCGACATCGAGCCGCCGCTCCTCGGTCTCGTATTTCGACACGAAGGTCTGCCGACGGCCGATGCGCGCGGCGAGCTCAACCTGCGTGATACCGGCCTCCTTGCGCACCTGGATGAGCGCCTGGAGCAGGGCCTTGTAGAGGTCGGGTTGCGTTGAAGCCAAAGCCGGCGCCCGAAGCGATGAAACCGGCCGTCCAAATCAACCCCAATTTCGAATACCCCAAAACGGAATATTTTTGCATGCTGCACCCCGATCGGATGATTCGGGGGATGGGGCGTGAAGGAGCAGTATGTCGGCGACGTCAACGACTATCGGAAATATGCCCTGCTCCGGCTACTCGGCCGGTCGGGGTTGAGGCTTGGCGTCTGCTGGATGCTGACGCCTCCGGATGGTCGCAGCGACGGCAACAAGCTCGGCTACCTCGATCAGTCGAAACAGGAGCACCACGATCCCGAGTTGTTCGCGCTGCTGCGCCGCGCGCGGAACGAGCCCGACTCGCGCCTGCTGGTCCTGATCGAAGGCAGCGAGATCCTACCCGGTGCTGTCTTCGTCAACACGACCGTTCCCGAGACTCTGTTCGAGCGGCAACTCTGGTTCCGGCAAGCGAGCGCAGCGTTGACCGAGACCGACCTGATCTTCTTCGACCCTGACAACGGCATCGAGGTCGGTTCGGTCGGCAAGGGCCGGCGCAGTTCCTCGAAATATGTCTATCGCGACGAGCTGGCCGCGACCTATCGAGCTGGCCACTCGCTGGTGGTCTATCAGCACTTCCAGCGCAAGGAACGGGAGAGCCTTATTCGCGATGTCGCGGATGATCTGCGGCGCGCCGCTCCCTATGCCGAGATCTGGGCTATCCGGACCTCGCATGTCGTGTTCATGCTGGCGATCCAGCCGCGACACCGTCCGGCGCTCTCCGCAGCCGCACGTCATATTCTCGAGACCGCTGATCCGAGCTTCCTGCACGCGCAGCTGATCGCATCTGCAAGCCCGTGATTGTGCGCGAATTTCCGGCGTGTTTCCGTGCCGACTTTTTTGCCCGGAGAAAATTATGCGCACCAAAGTTCTGATCGTCGTCGCACTCTGCTCGATCTTACTCGCCGGCTGCCAGACGCCGCAACAGGCCGCGGAAGCTCGCACCAAGCTCGTCTGCTTCCAGGCCGGTTATGGCGAGCGGTCTCCGCAACATGAGGAGTGCATGCGCACCATGCTGCCGATCGCGCAGCAGATGGAGATGCAGCACCGCATGGCCGATATGAGTGAGGGCTTGGATCTGATGGCCGCGGGAGTGCGGCGGCGCTAAGCCAGCATGCGACGAACGGAGCGCGAGATCGGCTTGCGTTGACAATTGAGCTGAAGCCGAACGGCTATCGCTCATCCTCAGCGGGCCGCAAAATTGAAATGGCCCTGGCGTAAGCCAGGGCCAGGAAACTGGTGGGGCGGCGTCTCTCGACAAGGAATCAGTATTTCACTGCGATCAGAAGCTGACGTTGTTACTTCAATCCTTTTGGGATCCCCAGAGCCGTGAAGATAGCAAAGCCGATAGTGACGACTGCGTCCATGAAAACCTCCATCCGGAAAGCGATTGAGAACTCAACTGCAATATGGACGGAGACCCCGAATTGAAGGAACAGCGCCGCTTCAGCACCAAAGTGAATGAAAGCCGCCATTGCTGCCGAGCTACATTCCTCTCAATCTTACCGACGATCCCGAAGCGGGCAACAGCTGATTTGGAGCGGAGATCGGCCACTATGCCATAGTATCGACCGCATACTTTTGCGGTTGCCGAACGGGTCCCCCGGCCTTGGCTTCAACACTATGAAGATGGGGGAGGTCGCGAAGGCGACGCCCCCGAAGCGCGCCGCGCATTGCCTCTACTGCGTACCGGCCGGGCTGCACGCCCTGCCCTACCGGCCCGCACCACCCCACCCTGGCGCTCCTGGCCGTACCCCGCGGCTGCGGCGCGCTGGGCCGCTACCGCTGTAGCTGCTGCGCTAGCCCGCCTGCCGCTCAGCCCTGCGCTTCGGCCTGCCGCAGGAGCTCATAGGGATCGACCTCGAGCGCGCGGGCGATGGCGATGAACTCGGCGACGTCGAGATGGCGGGCGCCGGCCTCGACGCGGAAGACGAAGTTGGTCGAACGGCCGAGGCGCCGGGCGAGATCAGCCTGCGTCAAGCCGTGATCCCGGCGCGCTGCGACGAGCAGCGCGATGACGCGCGCGTGCAGGCCCGGCCGCATCAGAGCGCGACTGGTTCGTCCATAGCCGCGATAACGTGCAGATCGGTCTCGCAGATGCCTTCCGCCTCGATCGCCCAGACGGTCTCGTCGGCGTCGAGTTCGCTGAGCTCGGCCGCCCGCTCGAGCGTGACGATGGTCAGCGCCTGGGTGCGCAGATCGATCAGGCGGTACTGGTCCATGGCGTCGTCTCCATCGTGTTCCGAAGACGATCGGAACACGCTCGGAGGCCGCGCATAATTTTGCGGGAGACAGGCATATATTGCGTCGGACGCAGGATCGCCGCGGGCGTCAATAAGGCCGCCGAGGCCGCAAATGACGGCGGGGAGCAGCGGCCTGCCGACCACCCTCCCCGCTAGCGTCCGCCCGCATGCGCGAGCGCAGTCTACCTTACTCTCGGCGCGTTCTACCTGCCCGCCGCGTAGGCCCGGTCCAGCGCCGCCACGGCCGCCTCGCCGCCGCGAACCGCCTGGGTGTAGTGGCCGAGCGTCACGGTCGCGTTCGCGTGGCCGGCGAGCTTGGCGACGAGACCAACCTCGATGCCCTCGGCCTGCAGCGTCGAGATGAAGGAGTGCCGCGCCGAATGCGGCGTGACATAGGGGAGGCCGAGCTTCTCGAACACCGGCTCCCAATAGCGCTGGCGGAAGTTCTGGTAGAGCAGCGGACCACCGCCACCGATGCGCGCGACCTTCGGCCAGGGCTGGAGCCGGCCCGGGCCGGGGAAGACACGGTACAGCTCCTTGCCCCGCCGCGGGCAGCGAACCCGCCAATCGAGCAGCACCGCCCGCAACACTCCGCTCATCGGAATGTCGCGCGTGCCGGCCTCGGTCTTGGTCATGTTGGTCAGCGAGCCGTCGCGCTCCTGAATCCGGCGGATGCGGATGAGATTCGCGTCGAAGTCGACATCCTCCCAGAGCAGGCCGAGCTGCTCGGACGGCCGCGTCCCGGCGAGGAACGGGAAAGCATAGTACAGCCCGTGCTCGGGATCGCCCCGAGCCGCCTCGACCAGCTTACCGATCTCGGCCGGCGTCAGAATCACCTTCTTGGTCTTGACGCGGTTGCGCCCGAGGCCGCGCGGCATCGACGGCGCCCGCACCCGGAAATCCTCTTCGTTCAAGGCAAGGATCGAGATCAGGTGCGACTTCGCCCGGTTCGCCGTGTACTGCCCCGACAAAGCAGTCAGCTCGCGGTACCAGGCACGGATACGGGCCGTGGTCAGCTCGCTCGTCTTGATCTCGCCGAGCATTGGCACCAGCCGGCAGCCCTTCGGCAGCTTGCCCGAGGCCTTCCATGCCAGCTTCTCCTTGGCCGGGCCGTCGAAATAGGGCCCGCGGATGTGCTCGACAACCACCTTATAGCCAGCGAGCGTGTTCGGCTTCACCTTGCCGTCGCGATCGGCAAGCCAGTGATCGATGGCAGAGCCGACCGTCGGCGCCTTGCGCTCGTCGGCATAGCTGTCTGACATGACCTTGGCGGTCAGGTCGTTGCGGCGGGCCTCGGCGGCCTTCAGCGTCTCGTAGAATTCCTGGCGGCGGTCGCCCGAGATCGGCTCGCGGTAGTTCAGGACATAGCGCAACTGCTTCACGACCTCGCCCGACTTGAGCTTGCGGCGGCGAACCCGCTTGGTGATGTTGGCACGGAACGTCATCATGACCTCGAAAGATAAAAAAGGCTCAGAAAATCACGGCCGAGGAACCCGCACAATTAATCATCGGGCGCCGGATATCTTCAGAGCATTCGAATTGAAACCACGAGCGTAACCACGACACTTCGGATTACGATCAGATGCCATCCCGGCGGGGCTTGCGATATTTCGCATTATTGCCTCGCCGAGGTTGAAATCGCAGTCGGGATCGAGTGTAGCCCGTGGCGCTGGTGGCGCGGCACCACCTGCGCTGGCGGGCTGGCGGCGAAAATCTCCGTTCCAAAGCCCTGCTGCGCCCCGGCCACCTACCACACACGCCACCCCCGCCACCATGCCACCGGTTAAATGAAGGGGCCGGGGCGTGTCGGCGGCGGTTGGTAGTCGGCCGGCTTGTCCTTCTCGTAGCCGCGATAGGTCTTGCCGTGCAGCTTGAACTTTTCCTTGCGCCAGCCGAGGCGCGCCATCAACGCCGACAGCCGCTTGGTGTGCCCCTGATTTTGATTTTCAGGCCTGATGCCGAGCACCTCCTTCAGTAGGTTCAGCGTCACGAAGCGCAGCTTGTCGCCGGCGACGATCGGGACAGCGGCCTCGATTTGCTCGACCCAGGGGTCTTCCTCGACGCGGGCCTCTTGCTCGGCTGCCGCGTCTGACCATAGCTCCGGCGGCAAGGCAATCGAGGCACCTTGGCCTTCATGATAGGCGGCCTCCGCCAGCAGCTGGTCGCGGTCGCGGTCGAGAGCCGGCAGGTCGATGATGCCCGTTCTGACTGGCCAGAAGCGGCGGTTGCCGGTCTGGTCGCGCAGGTATTTGTTCTCATTGGTCGTGCCGATGAAGATGACCTGACGCGGTCGCGAAGCCGCATTGCGAGCATAGGCCAGGCGAGCACGATCGACCTGGCGGGAGGCGAAGGCCTTGATCTTGGCGACCTCGGCCCGATTCATGCCCTCAAGCTCATTGATCTCGTAGAGCCAGACGCCGTCGAGGAGCTCGAGTTGGGCTTTCGGTTCCAGCGAAAGGATTTCCTGGTCGGCATGGAATTCCTCGCCCGCCAGGATTTTGACGGCGGTGGACTTGCCGGTGCCCTGAGTGCCCTCAAAGACGATGATCTGGTCGAACTTGACGCCGGGCACGCGAACGCGGCGCACCGCTGCGATCAGCATGATCGGGCCAACCGCACGGTTGAACGGTGTGTCTGCCGCACCGAGATATTGCGAAAGCCAGGTCTCGAGCCGCGGGATGCCATCCCATTTGAGGTTGTCGAGCATCTCGCGAACCGGGTGTTCCGGTTCCTCGATGCACATCAACATGATTGCATCCTGGACGTGCTGAGTCCCGGGGTCGAACCCTAACCGATCGAGGATCAGCCCGCGCAGCATCATGCAGGCGTCGTCGGTGATCTCGCCCGCGAACTGCTCGACCACGTGCCCTTCCACCATCTTACGATGGCGGAACATGTCATAGGCGAACGACAAGCCCAGGCGGCGCAAAGCAGCGCGTGCATTGCGCATCGAGGGCTTCGGCGCGCCCGACTTGAAGGTGTCCGGCCAGCCTTGGGCGACGCTCTCGATCGCCTTGGTTGCCTGGCGCAACGCGTAGGCCTCGGGGCGGCGCTTCTCCAGGACAAATTCCGAGATTCGGAACCGCGGGTTCAGCAAGGCGCCGGCGATGAACTCGGCGCTGCAGCCCAGGCGGGCGAGGTCGCATGCAGCGCGATAGACGCTCTCGCTTCGCGACTTATGACGCGGATTGGGGCCACCGCGAGGGCGATCCGGGTCGTCACCGTTCTCCAGCAAGCTGAGTGTTGTGGGCAGGATTGTTTCTGGCAGCTTGTCTCGGCCGACTGGAACAAGGTCGGTCGGAACGAGCGCCATGCCCGGGTCGCTAGGGCCGGGGTCGAACGGCAGGAAGTCCTCGACGTTGTAGAGGCGCTTCCAGTCTGCCTTGATGACGTGAGCCAGAACCGGGCACCCGACCGGCCGCGCGCTTCTTGGCGTTCGGCACGTTCACCGTCCCCGGCACGCGCATGAGGCGATCGGTATTCCAGCAATGATCGCCACCGCAGAGCCCCGCAATGGCCTTGTTGAGGCGCTCAGCCAGCACCAGGTCACGCCACGGCTCGCGCAGAAGCCAAAAGGCCTGGCGGCCGCCACCCGACGCAACGACGACCGTCGGCCGCAGGGGAAAGTTGTCGAGCAACTCGAACGCTTCCGGATTGTCGATATCCGTGTGGAAGGCCAACACCTCCTCGACATCGTCCTTGGTCGCCTTCTTGTTCTTCGCGCCAGCGCGCAGCGCGTTGACGTGGAAGTAGATGTTCTTGCCGGTCTGGTCTGTGATCCAACTGGCGACACGCGAGGTCTCGTTCGGCTCGAAGGTCGCTGCCACGACCCTCTCGCCCTCCGCTATCGCGGCCAGATGGATCATCCGGCCGCGGCTCATGTTGCTGACGAAGGTCCAGGCCTCGTCCAGGTTCGGCTTGAGCGCGTCAGTCATTGCGATCTCCGCGCACCACGACCCTGGCAAAGAGTTCCAACTGAACCTGGATACCGTTCGGTTCGAGGCCCGGGAGACACAGCTGAGCAGCCGCCAGTTTGTCGACCAAAGAGCCGGGCTGGCCGGGCGGCGTCAGGAACGCTTCTTCCTCGTCACGCCTCTCGACGGCCGGCTTATTGTCGTTCGACATCACTCGCCCCCCTTCCGGGACGCTTCGATCACAGCGAGGACCTCGGAGAACCGCACAAGCTGGCGGCCGGTGCCGATGCGGTAGGTCGGCAAATCACCGCGCTTTACCGCGCGGTAAAGTTTGAAGATCGGCAGGCCGAGCGTGTCGGCTACCTCCTTCAGCGTGAAGAATTTTTCGGGGTTCACTCGGAGCTCCTTTTCAAAAGAAGCCCCTTCAAAGCGCCTTCAAGTCGCGGAAAGCGAAGGCTTAAAATCGAGCGCTATTTTTCCTTTGACAAACGGCGCGCCGGCCCGGTGGCGATCGGCACTCCAAGCGTCGCCAGCTCGGTCGCAATGCGACGGAGATTGGCCTGTCGCCCTAGAGGGTCCCAGTCATGCCCCGTCGTTGCTCGAACAAGCAGAAGATCGCGCGCCGCAGTGAACTTTCGCGCGAGATCTTTGACGCTCGAATCTTCAGTTCCGGCTTTCAGCCCTCTCCATTCCGGACGTCGGAGAATCCTCCGTACAATTGGCGCAAGCTCCGGCTCATGACGGTCGTCGTAGTATTCTCGATGATACTCGCGTGCGACCTCTAATAAAAACTCGCGCTCTCGATATTTCGGAGCCTTTGTTGTCGCGATCCGGTGATTACCGCCAAGCTTTCCTGCAACCGTGTCAGCCGCTCTTCATCACTCGGATGGTAAGCATCTATAAGCCGCAACAACAGCTGTTCGAGGGGTGACTCAAAATCATAACCGTGAGCTGCAAGGACATCCTCAGCATCAACTGTCAGATCGATCTCGCCAGAGGTTGCAATACCTGTCCAAATTTTGTTAGTATAGTCTAAATTGTTAGGTGGCACGGGCCTGGGTGGTAGGATTTTCGGCTTCCGGGCCTTAGAATTTACCAAACTTGGTCCTCTGCCCCTGCCGAAATGTATAGTGCAGCACCACGTCAGTCACTACACCCGCGGAAGATAGGGCATTTTGAGCGCGGTGCGAAGAGACGCAGCTTGTCAGGATGCTCGGTTCTTGCGCGCCCGCGCGTGCGCGCAGTCGCCGCCACTTCCCAGTTCACAGCATGCGCAGCATGGCATGTACGTGGCCGCATGGCAGCCGCGCCGCGAAGGCGAGTAGAAGAGCTGTCATAAAGAGATGATGACCGCTTTAGCCACTCAGCGGGACAAGACGGCCCAATCTCGCCACACTAACACACCCGGCACGTTGACCTTTGTTCTGCACATACCCATAACTCGAGGGCAGTAGACGAAAACGGCTATGACGATGCGCGGCTTGACCATCGCGGAGATGCTCGAGCATCGCGGCGCGACGATGATCGCAGGCGGCGGCGACCATCGGCTGGCCCTTTCTCGCCGCCTGCTCAACGCGGCGACCTGGCAGAACTTCCCACGCTTCCGCGCGCTTTATCCGGATATCGCTTCAGCCCCCACCGTCGAGCGCGTTCGCGGCCTGTTCGGCCCGGCGGCTTTCCAGGCGGGCGTCGATGGCGGCCTGTTTCTGCCGGAGCCCGAGGGTGTGCCGCTCAGCTTGCTGGGGCGCCGCTGGGCCACCGGGGGCTGGCTCGAGGAATTCGCCTATACGGCCCTGATCGAGGCCGGAGCCGACGAAGCCGTCTACAGCCAGCAGCTGCGCTGGAGCGGGCGCTACGGGCCGGAGAGCTATCTCAACGAGATCGACGTCCTTGCCCGTGAGGGGGAGCGGCTCGTCTTCGTCTCGGCGAAGGCCGCGCGCCCGAACGCTGTCGAGACGGCGTCCGGCGACGACCGCCTGTTCCAGGCGATGCTGGAGCTCGACTACTGGCGCCGGCACTTCGGCGCGCCGGACGATGCCGCGGTCCTGATCACGACCGCCGATTTCTTCGAGGAAAGAAAGCGTGTGCGCCATCCCGGCCTGACCGAGCGGGCGGCGATCCTCAACGTCACGCTTGTGCCGGCGGATGCAAGCTCGGCCTCGAGCGTCGTCGAGCGGATGCGGCGTGCGCTGGTCGCCGCCGGTGGCTAGAGGAACGCCAGGGCGTAGCGCCCGCAGCCGAAGGCGACATCCGCGCCGAAGCGGCAGCGCTCGCCGATCGCGAGCAGCGACAGGACATCGCTGCCGAACGGCTCCTGCGCGCTGATCTCCAGCTCGCCCACGAGACCGCGCATGGTGAGCTCCCGATCCTGCCGTTTCGAACCGCGCGCCCATCTGACGGGAACGACCTCCCGCCAGTCATAGGTGAGCGCCCGTGAGAGCGTGCCGAGCGCCTTCTGGTCGACCGTCTCGGCCAGCGTCGCATCGTGCCAGCGGGCGAGCGCCTCGACGCGCGCCAGCAGCCCCATCAGCAGCGCCCCGGGCCGTTCGCGCGGATCGACGCCGGAGAGCGCCAAAGGCGACAGCAGCGTCAGCTGCGCGCCGCACACCGGTGCCTCCGGAAGGGTCGGCTCCTCGCTGGCGCGGACATGTCGGCTGAGGATCTCGATCCGCGGGATGAAGAGCGAGGTCCGGCCACGCCAATCGACATCCTGCTGCAGGGCTGCGGTCATCGCCTCGATTGCGGCCGGCATCCAGTCGACCGCGAAGCCGAAGAGGCTCAGCGAGACATCGAGATGCCCGTTGCGGGGGTCCGTCGCGATCACCCAAGGGCTGGCATGGTCGAGCCCGGGCCGGAGGCGGCCCTGCTTGCGCCAGAGCGCTTCGAAGGCGCAGGACGGCGACCACGGGCAAGGCTCGCCCGCCAGCGCCGCCTGCGAGGCCCCGGCCATCAGCCGGTTGCCGAAGGCGCCGCGGATCCGCCCGCAAAGCCCGGGATCGGCCGCGAGCGCGGCGAGCCCGGCCAGCCGCCAGGTCGCCCGCTGCTCGACCCAGGCCTCGGCCAGTCCGGGCAGGTCGATGACGGCCGAGGGCTCGTCGAGACGGTGGCGGATCTCGCCTTTCGGCGAAGCCGCCGGATCGCTGCCCGGCATCCTCACAACAGCCAGAACTCCTGCGCTTCGGCGATCGGGGCGCCGCCGAGCTGGCGCGACAGCTTGCGCCCGTCCTCCGGCACGGCGTACATGCGCAGCCGGTCGCCGGGCGCCATTTCGCGATCGGCCGCCGCGAGCAGCCGCTCGGCTCCCTGCCGCGTGACCCGGATCTCGAAGACGCTCTCCTGCACCCGCGTGCCATGCCGTTCGAGGAGCGCCGATACCCGCCGCCGGGCTCTCTCCGAGGCGATGTCGTAGGCGTAGACATAGAGCATGTCGCGCAAAATTCGCCTCCTCAATTGTCGAGCACATAGGGCTCGTAGGTCGCGCGCCCCTCGACATGGGCGGCGTAGAGCTCCGCCTGCGCCCGCATCAGGCGCCGCCACGACATCCGGCGCCCGAGCCGCGGCACCAGGACGGGGCGCTCGCAACGCTCCTCATAGGCGCGGATGAGCGCGTCGCCGGCATCGCGCACCATGTGCCAGCGCCCATCCGGCAACCTGCTGAAGTCGTCCGACGCGATCCTCTTGCCGTTGAGCGAGGTCAACACGACGCTTTCGCACAGGCCGGCCCGGAACTCCTCGACGAGGTCGTAGACGCAGGCGTCGCGCAGATCGCTGGTCGCATGCAGGGTGCCGAAGCCAGGATGCAGTCCGGTCGAGAGAACGATCGCCGCCATGTCGCGAGCGAGCAGGCCGGCCGTCATGTCGAGGGCGATGTTGACGGGATCATGCGCTTGCCGCCGCACGCGCCGCGGCAAGGTGAAGCCGTTGAGCAGCAGTTCGTTCCAGGCCCGCCAGTAGAGCTTGGTCGCGGCGCCCTCCCAGCCGCGCAGCGTATCGAGATCGCCGATTCCCGCCAGACGCCGGAGGATGCCGGTCAGCGCCACGCAGCAGCGCGCGACGGTGGCGAGGCCCCGGCGATGGTTGAGCCGGCGCAGCAGCGAGCGCTGGTTGGCGATCCGCCCGTCGACGATGGCGCGCGCGAGGCCAAGGCGCAGCGCCGGGTCGAGATGGTGGCGCGCCTGCGCGAGATGGCGGCCGGCATGCGGGGACAGCGCCGGCGCCAGCTGCCCGACGAGATCGCCGTGCCCGTTCACGAAGGCGACCGGGATGGCGTGCGCGAGCGCATGCCTGAGTGCATCGGGATCGGCCTCGACCGAGGGGCCGAGCTCGATGCGGTCGAGGCGGGTGGCGTGGATCGCCGCGAGTTCCGGCGAGGTGCCCGGCGCGAGCTCCTCCGGCGCGGCATGGACGGAAAAGGACTGGTTGCGCAGGCGCAGGGCGCGGCCCTTGCCCCGGACATGCAGCAGCCGCAGCCCGCGGTCGTAGCCGGCGGCGAGCTGCTCCTCCTCGCCCGCGATCGCCCGCTCCTCGTCGCGATCCGCCTCGGCGACGCGGCGCAGGGCCTCGGCGAGCGGATCGGCCTCTGCCTCCGATTTCATCGCCCAGCCGCGGATGAAGACATGGCCGAGGAAGCGCAGCGAATCGTCATAACCGCGGATCGCCGTCTTGCCCGGGTTGAGGCGCAGGCCCGCCTGCTGCAGCACGGCCTCGGCGCGCCTCTGCGCCGCCTCGGCATCGGGGCGGTCCTTGGCCAGCACGACGAAGTCGTCGGCATAGCGCACGATGCGCAGCCCGTCGCGGGAGAGGGCCTCGTCGAGCGCGTCGAGATAGAGATTGGCGAGCAGCGGCGAGAGCGGCGAGCCCTGCGGCAGGCCGCGCCCCATCACCGCGCCATGCTCCAGCCAGAGCCCGATCAGCGCCAGCAGGGGGCTTTCCGTCACGACGCGCGCCAGCCGGTCGGACAGGCGGTCGATCGGGATGCTGTCGAAATAGGATTCGATGTCGGCGTCGAGCGTCCAGACGAAGCCCTGGCGGCGCAGGGCCTCGACCCGGCGCACCGCATCGGCCACGCCCCGGCCGGGGCGGTAGCCATAGCTGGCATCCTCGAACTCTTCCTCCAGCGCCGGCGAGAGCGCCTGCGCGACGGCCGATTGCGCCACCCGGTCGGCGATGCAGGGGATGGCGAGGCGCCGCGTGCCGCCGGAGGGCTTGGGGATCGCGACATGGCGCAGCGGCCCCGGCCGGTAGGAGCCCTCGCGCAGCGCCTGCGAGAGGCGGATCAGCCGCTGGTCCAGATTGGCTGCGAAGACCGGGATCGTCACCCTGTCGCCGCCGGCGGCCCCGGCATTGGCGGCGACCTTGCTCCAGCCGGCCATCAGGCCGGAGACGGCGCAGGCCTGCGCGAACAGCGCCGCGCCGTCCACCGGCTCAGGCAGGCGATGGGGGCCGGACGACATCAGCGAAACTCCCCGCTCCAGGCGAAAACCATGCTGGAACGAGATTTATCGCCTTGATAATAAAAGTCAAAATTTGGATTCTTAGAAGAACTTTCCTTGTTTGTTCCAGAAGCTTCCGTGCAAGATTCTGGATGGTGCTGGATTCGGGGCTCGAAAGCCGGTGATTGACAAGGGCTTGCGGACCCACCAGTCTGACACCCATCCGCGACCTGCAGCGGATTGAGACCGGACTGCCTCGTTCAGGTGGTGCGTGAGCACCGTCTGACACCCATCCGCGACCTGCAGTGGATTGAGACATGCAGCACATGATGCCCGCATTCGTGCGCAAGGTCTGGCACCCATCCGCGATCTGCAGCGGATTGAGGCCTGTATAGCCCAAGCTCATATTGACGGAGTTGGCGTCTGACGCCCATCCGCGACATGCAGCGGATTGAGACTTCCACCAACTTCTTGGTGATGCACATACCCGGGTCTGGCACCCATCCGCGACCTGCAGCGGATTGAGACCGTGCCGCAGCTAGCGTCAGATCCCAGCAGATAGTCTGGCACCCATCTGCGACCTGCAGCGGATTGAGACTTCTTCGGACCGGCATAACCGGTCTCAACCGGCGCCTGCAGTCTGGCACCCATCCGCGACCTGCAGCGGATTGAGACTAGCTCATCATGCCCATGATCTCGAGCTGCATAGTCTGGCACCCATCCGCGACCTACAGCGGATTGAGACGAAAACGGCGATGACCTCGTCCTCGGAACGGCAGTCTGGCACCCATCCGCGATCTGCAGCGGATTGAGACCGACGAGGCTTCCGTATAACAGTCACACTATGTGAGTCTGGCACCCATCCGCGATCTGCAGCGGATTGAGACCCCGGAACGAATTCCGGCCCTCCTGGATCTGAGTCTGGCACCCATCCGCGACCGGCAGCGGATTGAGACATCCGCGTCAGCGTCTTCGGGACCATGATAGCGAGTCTGGCACCCATCCGCGGCCTGCAGCGGATTGAGACTGCAACGCACCAAGACCAAGCGGGGTTTTTGCCACCGTCTGGCACCCATCCGCGATCTGCAGCGGATTGAGATTTGTAGATACCGAACACGGCGATGAAGCAGATGACGTCTGACACCCATCCGCGCCCGCAGCGGATTGAGACTCTTCCCGCCGCATTTGTTCGTCCTGAATGCGCGTCTGGCACCCATCCGCGACCTGCAGCGGATTGAGACCGCCGCTTGCGGCCGGACAGCGAGCAGAACAAACGTCTGACACCCCTCCGCGATGTGCAGCGGATTGAGACTTGAACTGGCGGCTGGAGTCGCCGATGTGGACCGTCTGACACCCCTCCGCGACCTGCAGCGGATTGAGACGAAGCCGAGTCGACGCCGACCATGCAGTGGATGTAGTCTGGCACCCATCCGCGACCTCCAGCGGATTGAGACGCGCCCCTCACCCATGGCCGGACTCCGGGGAGGGTCTGGCACCCATCCGCGACCTGCAGCGGATTGAGACTGGCTGCTGCCGAGACGAGTCAAATGCGGTGCAGTCTGGCACCCGCCCGCGACTGCAGCGGATTGAGACTTGCGGGTGTGGCTGTAGAGGTTACACATGCCTGCCTGACACCCATCCGGGACCTCAGCGGATTGAGACCATTCACCGCCTGGGCGGGGTCGGGGTGGTCAGTCTGATACCGATCCGCGACCTGGAACGGATTGAGGCTCACCCGTGATCGGTCCCGGAAGGGAGGGCATCAGCCTAGCGCCCATCTGTGGCCTGCAACGGATTGAAACTCCACCGCCTGCGCGAGCTTGGCTTCGGCTGAGGTCTGCCCTCGATCCGCGACCCGCAGCGGATTAAGACTCTCCTTATCGGCTTCTGCGGCGGTGAGAGCTTGTCTGACACCCATCCGCGATCTGCAGCGGATTGAGACCCCTGCTCCTTCTCCGAGAGGGCGGCTCGAACTAGTCTGGCATCCATCCGCGCCCCGCAGCGGATTGAGACACGGTCAGCGGCTGGCTGAAGGCAAAAATCTCGTCTGGCACCCATCCGCGACCGGCAGCGGATTGAGACCGGCTAACGCCGCACTCGACCTCCCACTTCGTCAGCCCGGTCGGGACGAGCCCGACCTGACGGGGAGCCGTGTTCTTGGGGTCCGGGCTCTTCGCCAGCGCGAAGCCCGGAATGATGGTGCCGCGCGCCCGAACGGCGCGCCGGCTCAGCCCCGATAGGGCAGCCTGATGCGCTTGGCGTCGAGGCGCGGCGTGGTCAGGAGCCGCTCCGGATTCGCGGGGTCCTGCAGCTTGCTGTCGGCCTTGACCGTCCGGCGCAGCTTGCCGTGGTCGTTCGGCGTCGGGATGAAGCCGGCCGGCAGCGCCCGGGCTTCGCGCGGGTCGCTGACGCCGAGGAATTCCTGGATGTCGCGGGCGCCCTCCGGCCAGGCGCCGTCGGCGCGGCGCATATGCGCCTCGAAGGCCTGCAGGAACGGCGCCATCGACCGGCTGCCCTCGGCGAGCCAGCCCTCGCTTTGCCCTTCCCAGGCGGCGGGCGGCTGCAGCAGGCCGGCATTGCTGCCCTCGCCGGGATGGGCGTCGAGCCGCAGGTCGAGCCGCTTCACCCGGGTCTGGCCGGCGCCGGCATTCTTCGCCCGGCCGATCATGTGGCGATAGGGTTTGTCTGGGTCGCCGCCATGGGTCAGCGTCCAGAGCAGCGCGCCGATCTCCTCGGGCAGCAGGTTGTGCAGCCGGATCTCGCCGGTGAAGCGCAATTCGCCGCCGGGCTCGGCGGCGCGCAGGAAGCGGATCTGCGAGAGCATCTCCTCATTGCCGTTGCCGCGCCGCCCGTTCAGTTCGGCCAGGATGCTGGCGCCCGCATTCGCCAGGGCGGCCTGCGGATAGCGGGCGAAATAGCGCTTGCGCCCGGCCAGCCGCGCCTCCCCCATCCGCCCGCCGGCGCTCTCGTCGGTCCAGTCCTTGACCCGCCCCTTCAGGTAGAAGGGCGCGAAGGAGGCCCGCGGCGCCGAGGCGACGGTCGAAACCACCGGCAGGGCGGAGGCGACCCGGACATCGCCGTCGAGCATCGCGAAGCCGAAGGCGAGGCGGCCCTTGCGGGCGACCTCGCCCGGCGCGAGCGAGACGGCCGCGTCGATCTTCAGGTCGAAGCGGTCATAGACATGGCCGAACAGGGCCTCGACCATGTCGGGATCGCCATGGCGCGGCTTGTGCGCCGGCTGGCGGTCGCGGATGGCCTCGACGGAGTTGGCGTGCGGCAGCTTGAACAGGCGCGTCAGGCCCAAGGCGAGCTCTGTATTGTCCTCCCGCAGCTCGCCGGAATAGAACACGGGAATGCGCCGCCCGGCGCGCAGCGTCGGTTCGAGCTCGGCATAGGAGCCCTCCGGCTTGGGCCTGGTCTTGCCCGGCCGCGAATTGATCAGCTCGAAGCGATCGAAGACCGCCTGAGGGAGCCTGACCGGGCCAGCGCCCGGCCGGTCCATGAAGACGCATTCGAGCTTCTTCTGGTTGCCGGCCCGGCGGTCCCGCTGCTGCTCGTCGAGCTGCGTCGTGCTGACCTTGCCGGTCGCCGGGGATCGCGAGGCGAAGACGAACCAGCCGCCCCGGCCGCCTGCCGCGGGCATCACATAGTCGGCAGCGGCAGGATCGCTCGCCGGCGCCGCCGGGTCGGGGGAGAAGCTCGTCGCTGCGACCGTCTCGAAGTCATAGAGAGGGGCCGGCGCCTGCTGCGAGAGATAGCCGGCGCGCCGATAGCGTTCCCGCAAGCCGCTGTTCAGCCAATCCAGGTGGAAGGCGCCGTTGTTCGTCGGCTGGCCGCGGTTGAAGCCCGCCGGAAGCGCGCGGATGCGGACGAGCTTCTTGTCGCAGGGCGTCAGCACATAGTCGCTGAGGCCCTCGCGCCGCTCCTCCGGGCTGGCCTCCTGCCGCCGCAGCCAGCCGGCGCCCAGATTCGGCCAGGCCAGCCGCCGCGAGCGGCCATCGCTCTCGGCGAAGAGCGGATGCGTGAAGTCGCGCACGCCATAGGTGTGGTTGCCGTTGATCTGCGTCAGGCGCGCCCGGGTCACGATCGACATCGCCGCGCGGACGAGCCCGCGCAACGTCGGACCGGGCAGGACATAGCGGTTCCCGAGCCGCGCCGGCCCGGCGATCTCCGAGCCGCCTTCGGCCTGGCCGACCGCCACCGGCGTCTCGACCGCCCAGGTGACGCCAAGCGTTCCGGAGAAGCCGCCCGCCAGCGGGAAGTCATAGGACGCGTCCTTCGCCGCGGCCGGCGCCAGAACCACCTGATCGGGAACATCGACGAAACGATAGGGAGCCGTCAGCAACTCTGCCGGCGGGTCCTGACGCGGCGATCTGCGGCCTGCTCCGTCACGCTGGCCGCGTGGCTGGCTTGCGGCAGGCGGTGGCGGCGGAGCACTCGCCAGGGCCTTGAGCGCCGCTTCGGCGATCGGCAGCAGCTCGTCGTCGTCCATATCCGAAAACGGGCGAAAGCCAGCGAGAATCTCGGCAGCTTCATCGAGCCCTGGCCTGCGCTTGCCCGCCGGCCCTTTCAGTTTCTCGACAGCCAGGGCCACATGTTCCGGCTTGATCATCGCCCTTGCATCCCGTCGATGGAGAACCAGCCGAAGCCGCGCGCGGTCCCGTGTCCGAGCCTCAGGCCGTTGGCCTCGATGTCCCGCGTCAGGATCTCGAACAGCGCGATGTCCGCCGCGCGCAAGGCGCCGACGCCCGCTTCGCCGCCGCGCCCTTCGAGCTGCAAGGCGAGGGCGAGCGCGGTCCCGACGAAGGCCCGGCTGGTGAACAGCGCCTTGTCGATCGGCGCGCCCGAGAAATGGTCGAGCTTCACCGAGGTGCTGTCGGCGAGCGTGCCGCCCTCGAAGCGCAGCTCAGCGATCGACAGCAAGCCGGCGAAACCGCTGACGCCGAAAAGGCGCTCGACCGGGGTCAACTCCTCCGCGTCGGCCCGCCCGCGCACAACGCGCAGCACGCCGGTGGTGCCCGGATCGACGGCGCTGGCGATGTCCCGGGCCGCGACGCCGCGTTCCAGCGCCTGCAAACCGGCCAGATAGCGCGCGCGAGACCGCAGCGCGCCGGCAATCTGCGAGCCCAGCTCCAGCGGCCCTCCCCGCCTGCCGCGCTGGGCGACGAGTTGCGGCACGGTGTCCTTGCCGGTGGAGCGGCGGGCCTCCTCCGGATCATAGGAGGAATCGGCGGTGAGATACGGCCCTTCGCAGTGCAGGGTTGCGGACCAGCGATGTGGCGGCTGCGGCACAGACGCGGCGAGCTTCGGCGTCGCGCGCTTGCTCATGCCCAGGCGCCCGTCCGCCCCGAGGCTCCGCTCGGCGATCTCCAGCGAGCCCGGCACGAGCCGCAGCATGCCCGATCCATCGGCCTTGCCGCGGCCGCAGGGCACGCCATGCTCCAGCCGCGCGACGATCGACAACAGGGCATCGAGATCGGCTTCGTCCGCTCCGTTCGGGCCGGTCACCACGATTGCGGTGCGGAAACGGGTCCCGGCGACGACCATCTCCTCGAAGAACAGCTTGTGGTCGTCTGCGGTGCCGGAGCGCGCATCGACGGCGGTCCGCGCCGCGACGAAGACGCCGCGGCCCAGCTCGGCCGCGGCCCGACCGGCATAGGGATAGTCCCGCGCCTCGGGGGCTTCGCCGTCGAGCGTGCCGCCGCGGAACAGCAGCCTCCCCATCGCGCCGGTTTCCTGGTCGCTGTGCTTGATCGTCCCGAACAGGCGTTCGACCTGCCCGGACGCGAGCGAGCGCTCGGCCAGCCGGCGCAGCGTGCCCTTCAGGGTCGTCGCCGGGAGATAGGGACGCTGCCGATGATCCCTGACGATGCGAGCCACATCGGGCGCATCGTTGGCGCCGGCGGAGCCGACACCGGCGATGCGCGTCCGCTCTCCTGTCCCGACATGCAGTGGCGAGAGGGTCTCGATCGCGAACGAAGCTTCGTATCGACGATCAAACATGCCCGAGCTCCGCGCCGAGAGCGGCGTGATCGACGAGGTTGAAGGCGGCCTGCCCGTAGCCGTTCTCCGGAAGATAGGGGCAGGTGCGCCAGTCCAGCGTGTCCGCGCCTTGCAGCGCGACAGGCTGGAAGCCGAAGCGGGCGATCTCCTGCAACCGCGCGGAATCGGCCCCCTCGATCAGGAACACGCTGCCGGCCTTGGTCAGCACGAACGGGTAGTAGGTCCGCCCATAGGGCCTTCTGCGCATCGAGACATAGCCTCCAGCGAGATTGCGCAAGGCGAAGAAGCGCAGAAGCTCGCCGCCGGTCTGCTGCTTGATCACTGCGCGATACTGTTCGGCCACTGGCACTTGCGAGCAGGGATCGAGCAGCAGAGCAGGGGTGGCCAGCGTGACCGCATGAAGCCCGGGACGCCCCGGGATCGGCGCAGCCACGGGAACCGAGGTGCCGGCAATCTCGAAGGTCGCGCTCGCTTGCGTCTTGCCGATCGGCTCCAGCCCCGCCTCGATCGCGGCCCTGAGCCGATCGCGGAAGGCCTCCGGCACTTTGCCGAAATCGACGGACAGTCGCCAGGCCCGGGGCAGCCAGCGGTCTTCGCCTCGTCGCCAGACGCTTTTCGCGACGGTCGTGAACAATTGCTGGTCGGCCGCGACCAGCGAATCGCGCTCGATCTTCACATGCGAGCGAAGAAGCGGGGACGGCGGATCGAAATCGACAGGCCAATTGGTCCGACGATGGAATGCGTCCCAGGCCGCGCCTTTCCAGTCGAGGACGTGGGCCGCAACCTCTCCCTCCGGGGAGACGACGCCCCCGCCCGCGAGCAAGGCATCGGCGACGGCCCAATCCTGGCCCACTCGCCAGGTCAGTGCCGAGAAGGGGATGGGGAGCCCCGTCGCCCGGCCATCCTCCGACTCCGGAAAGGCATGGGAGACATGGAGCGCCGACAGCGCCGCGGACCAGTCGGGATCGGTTTCCGGATTCAGGCCCTGGACGGCGAGCTTCGTCGCCAGGGCGCCCTTGAAGACGGCCCCGGGAACAATATCCGAGCCGACGAAGAGATTCTCGGCCTCGCGGCGCGCATCCACCAGGATCGGGCCGTCGAAGGACACGCGATAGTCGATACGCTCCACAGGTCCGGCCAGGGAAGCCGGCGTTTTCGGGGCATCCGGAACGACCGAGATCTTGCGGGCGACGACTTCGCCGAAGCCCGAGCTCTTCAGCGCGCCGATCGCCGGGACGAGCTCGGCGGCCAGTCCGAGCGCGTGCACAACGCGCCTCGCCTTCGCCTCGTCCCGCTCCTGCAGGATCATGCGGCCAACGAATGCGACCTCCGCGCCGAAGGGGGCCGCGAGCTCGATCATCTGCAGCGCGCCGGTCTTGGCGGCGCCGGTTTCGTCGTCGATCTCGACGCGCGTCGTGATGCTGGGAGCGGAGAGCCCCTCCGCGACGAGGTCCCGGAAGAAGATTCGGGCACGGTTCGGCTCATCGGACGCGCCAGCTCCGCTGCCCTTGTCCGTGCTGCTTGATTCCCGGCCGAAAAGCGTCTCGATCTCGGCAGCCGTCGCGACGTCAGGAGCATGCTTCGCCAGCACGTCCAGGGCGGCACGCAGCACGCCCTTGACCTGTTCGGCGGGTATGACGGGGCGACCCTGTTCGTCGCGCAGCGCGGCGGCGTCGATCCCCAGGGCGCCGTCCAGCCCCTGGAACAGAAACGGACTGCGGATGGTCAGCGACAGTTCCAGGACAACGCGCTCACGCATCGGCGATCTCCGTCACGAGCGGCCGAACGGGGTCGACATAATCCCAGAGGCCCGCAGCCGCCGCGAGCGAGAAGGCGAGCGGCACGGTCCCGCCGAGAACGGCGAGTTCCTGCGGCGTCACCGCGCGCTCGGCGCCGGCACGTTTCAAATAGCGGACGACATCGTCATCGAGCCCTTCGCCCGCCTTCGCGCCGAACAGGCGGGTGTCCCGGGCCTTGCGCAGCAGGCGATAGATCTGGGAGCGCGGGAACCGCTCCTTCAGCGAGGCGAGGCGCTGGAGGCTGCGCGGAATGCCCTCATCCCGCAGCGTCAGGGCGTTGCGGACGAGATCAGCGTCCTCGGCGCCGAGACGGAAGAGGTCGAGGCGCTGCCCGAGCAACTGGTCCTCCGTCCCGGGAGGAGAAGTGCTTTCGAAGGCCTCGATCTGCGCCACATTCGCCGCTTTGCCGCCGAGGGTCGACTTGGCGTCGTCCGCCAGCGCCGCCGCGGCGCGGCGAGCCAGCCGGATCGGCGTCTTCTCACGGCAGAAGACCAGGCCGACGCCATGCGTCAGCTTGTCCTGCGACGGCGCCTTCCAATCCGCGGTCCAGGTGTTGAACAGGCTCAGGAACTCGAGCCCGAGCCACGCCGGCATCACGAAACAGAGCTCGTCGCCGCCCCATAGCAGCGTCTCGAACCGCAGTCCGGTCCGACCGTCCTCGGACAGCGAATAGGCCTGGGGATCGCGGTCGGCGCCTTCGGCCAGCCAGCGCACGACCCCTCCCAGCAGACTCTGCTGCTTGCTCCGGAGGTCATTCGAGAAGCGGGTGAGCTCGGCAAGGGAGCGAGCCTTGTCGCGGATCGCTCCGAAGCCGTTGCCGTCGGCATAGAAGACGGCGATCTTCGAGCGCACGGAGAGGGGCAGGAGGTCAGGCGGATCCGCCACCATATCCTGGAGCGAATCCGTGAATGTCCGCTCGCGTGCCTCATCGACGCCGTTGGCCGCGTAGAATCCCTGGCGCGCCTTACGACCATATTGAAAGCGGTCGCGGAACGAGGGCGAGACCAAGACTTCGTCATGGGTCGAATGGGCCGTCGCGGGAGCGTTCACGCGCCCTTTCGGAACGCGCAGGGACACCGTGGCGGGCCGGATCGGATCAAACCCGGTCGATGCGCCGGTCGCTTCGCGCGCGAAGACGGGAAGCGACCAGCCGTCGCTGGAGAACTGCCGGCCCCGGTTCAGCGCATGAGCCCGCTTCAGCGCCACGAGATCGTCGCCCGCAGCGATGTCGACCATCAGCGACAAGTGCTTGAAGGGAGGAGTGGTGATGCCGGAGAGATGCCGCTCGACGGCGTCGCGCAGGCGTCCCGCGCCGGCATCGTCCTCGGCCTCGACCAGGAAAACCCCTTGCGAGGCTCCCAGCATGACGGGGCCGGCGGACGCGTCGAAGCGGATGCCATGCGACGGGCCGCTCTCGATCAGGAACCGTTCGGCGGCGATCGGCGCCTCCAGCAGCGCCAGGGATCCCCCGCGATAGGCCGAAAGGTTTGAGGTGTCGTCGACCGTTTCGGCGAAATCGACACCTTCCACTCGCAAAATGTAACGCGGCATAGGCACTCCCCAGCGGGCGTTATTTCTGCTCGGATTCGCGCATGACGCAACTGGCTGGACAACAAAAGGCGAGTGAAAATTTGTCGATCGCCGCATATGTCCGGGCGTCACATGCGTGGTCGCGCCTCACGACCTCGCGAGAAGCGCAGCTTGCAGCATGCTCTCGTCGATAACCTGCGAAATGCCCCAATACCCTCTCTCCAGCAGATCGCCGCCGGTCCACCCGCCTGGGAAGGCGCGATCGAGACGGGCGATCCGTTCGCCGCTCCCGAAGAAATTGCGTCCTTCAGGTGTGACGATGAGAAGATCGGGGGGGTGGCCGGACGCCATGGCGAGAGGGTCGGTCACCGTCGCGGCGTGCGTGTGTGGAAGCTGCACCACGAGAACGCCGCCGGGCCACCGAGCCGCTTGCGATAAGGCGGTGAGGCCTGCGCGGTCCTGCTCCGGGGTGATGCCCTGGGCTCGGCGGTCCTCGGCGCGAATGGACCGGATTTCGGCATCATTCGTCCCTGCCGCGCGCAAGCCTACGGCGTGCCCGGTGTCATTGGCCGATACGAGCTGGAAACGACGGCTCCAATCCCCGTCGGGAAGACCCAGAAGCCGGAAAACCTGGAGCAGAGCCGATGGCTCGCCGGCACGTGTGCCATGATGGTCGACAAGAACGGTTCCGGCCGGGAGCGGGATATCGGGCTCCAGTTCGACGAGCACTGGCACCTGCCCATCATCATGCGTCTGTGCGATCTCGCGGCCATAGGCCGAGGCCTTTGCCCCCCAGCGAAACCCATGATCGACGACCTGCTGCGATTGCTCCCGCAGCAGATCGCGAATCGTCACCATCTCCAGATCGTGGCCGCCCAGGAAGAACGCGAAGGAGCGCGTCACTTCTTCTGAGCCTGCTCCGGCACCGGGCTGCTCGCCCCCCATACGGATTTGCCGAAATGGGCCATCACGGACAACGCTGCGACGATCAGGCACGCGCTGGCCAGCCAGGTCACGGAGTGTTTCGCCACGCGCTCGGCATCGCTTCCGCGAGCCTGTCGGTTCCCCAAGAAGCGCATGGCAAGCCACGACAACCCGAATGCCACTGCCAGCGTGCCGAAAACCACGCCAAGATGGAGCAGTAAGTTCGCCTTGCCTATTCCCATCTCCTCGAGCGCTTCGGAACTCCCAAAGACGTTCATGCCGAGCAGAGAGAAGGCAAGGCCGGGAGGTACGGCCAGGGATGCGATCGTCGCAAGGCGATTCTGGGCCTGTGTTTGCGCTTCCTGAGCCTTTGTCTGCGCCTCCTGCGCCAGCGTAACCCGCTTCTGGTTGCGGGTTGCCAGGAAGCCCGTCGCGGTCTCCAGTTCGTCCCGGATCTCCCGGTAGAGCTCGCTTACGCCCATATGCTCGCGTAGTTTTCGGTAGATCTCCCTGGCCTGCAGCTGGCCGGAGACTTCCGTGAAGCGGAACCGATGGGCGTATTGCAGCAGATCATGCTCGATCTGCTCCAGCCAGTTTTCAAGATTCTCCTCGGCCTTGCCCTTGTCCGTCGAGGCATTTTCCTTCTCGTAGACGGCCACGGCGCGCGTGATACGGCTCGATATCGACAGCAGCGTCGTCCTTTCCAGCTGGCAGAGCAGCATCAGCTGGAAATAATGACGCCGCACATGCTCCGCGATGTGGGTCCTGAAAAACAGGTCCTGCTCGCTTGCGCCGACGCCGACGGCGCCGAAGGCGTAATCGCAGATCAGATAGCGGCTCGGAGCATCGGAGCTGTCGTCTGGAACCTCGTCCGGCTGATAGTGGAAGCGGTCATAAACATGCTCGTCCCAGTCGCGTTCGAGGAAGCGGCGCGCAAAGGGATAGGCGTCCGTGCCGGGGCCGTCGAGAAAGCACAGGCGCATCCAGTCGCCGGCCTGAAGCGTGCGATAATCCGAGAGCTGCGCCAATTCGATCGCGAACAGCGCCGGCAACCTGTCGTCGCAGACATGGCGCCACGTCCGGACGTCGCCGCGGGCGGGCGCGATGACCCAGCCTTTTGAAGGCAAGTTCTCTGCGTCGCCCGCGACGCGCCAATCCTTCAGCGCGGCTTCCGCCGGACCGTTGAGGAGCCAGGCCCAATGCGAGAAGGGCGGGATTCCGCGCTGTCTCGGCCTGCTCCGTCTCAGCGCGGCGGCAAGGCCGTCGACATCCTCATCGGGCTCGCCGACATGGAGCTCGCGGCTCTCCTGTCCATCGCCCTCGAGCCAGACGAAGCTCCGCGGGATATAGCGCTCCGGAGACCGATCCCGAGCGGTCTCGCCGGTCTGCTCCAGGTAGGGAGCATGGGCGCGCCGCAACTGGTCGTTCAGGCTCAGCACGTCGGCGAGCGAGAGCGCGGGCTTTTCGGTGCTCGCACGCCATTCCAGCTCAACCGCGATCATCGCGACGCCGACCTTGAGCAGGTACAGGTTGATCCGCAGCACCTTGAAGTCGAACGTCCCGCGATGCGCGATGGTCACGCGCGCCCCGGTGATGTCGCTCCGCCTGAACAGCAAGAACGGTGCCGTGTCCGAATGCGCCTGATTGAATAGGAACTGCTGCACGTAATCGTGGAAATAGGTGTATTCCGCGTAGGCACGGGCGTTGTACCGATCCGCCTCGAGCTTCTGCTCCGGAGTAGCACCCGCAGGAGCTGGAATATGCTCCAGCGTATCGTCCACACCCGTCCAGACGCCCGTCCGCTCCAGACGCGCCTTTTGTTCTTTCCACCAGGCGCCGGAGTTTTGCTTGCCCGGCTCCCCGTCTGAAACGTCCGGCTTGAAGTCGAACGCCAACGGCCAGAACAGCGTCGTGCGGAAGAATTTGACGGGGATGTCGTTAGCCGGGCTCATTGCAGTCGATCCGATCAGGCGCCGTCGACATGGACGCGCAGCGTCGCGAGGATGCTCTCCGCTTCGCGGATCTTCGCCAGCAACCGCAGCCGGTCGCGATGGTCGATGCGCTTGTCGGCGATCGCCTCGCGCACCGCTCCGAGCACTTCGATCGAGTGCTCGACATGGTCGAGCGTGAGGTCGATGAGTTCGGCCTCCGCAGGGGCCGCCTGCGGACTCTTCGCCGCGATGAAAGGCGTGCTGGCCAGGATTTCCTGCGCCAGTCGCATGTTGCGGGTCGTCGCGATGAGGCGCGTCACCTCGGCAGGCCGAAATGCCGTGCGCTGGATCAGCCGGGAGTAGAGCATGTCGTAGCTCATGCCCATGCGGCCAGCCACGGATTCGATCGAGAAATCAGCCTCGCGCTCCTGAATCAGCAGGCGATGGGCAAGGGAAGCAAAGGTGCAGTCGGTCATCGGAGCGCCAAATCGGGATCTACAGGATTACGTTTGCTGTCCCGTTTCGCAAGGGCAATGAGCGGCAGGCCATCTCGATGGCTCTACAACTTGGCGACGGAATTTTGATGGCACTTGCAGGGGGCGCCGCAGATGCTCCCGGCCGCTGACGATCATCGCAGCAAGCGGAAACAACCCGATGCGTCTTCCTGTCCTGGGGGCGGCAGCCTTCATCGTCTTCATCGGGCCAGCCTTTTCCCAGGGGGAGGCCGAAGCAGTCGCGCGCGGCTGGGCCTGGTGGAAAGGACTTTCGGAAGACATGCGCGAGCAGGTCGCCCCGAAGCTTCTCGTCTATGCCGGGAAGGCGATCGGCGGCGCTGATCTGACAGTCGCGGCAATCGACAATCTTGGCCGCTATCGGGCGCTCTGCGGCCGCAGGACGGGCGCATTCCATCAGACGTCGCTGTGCCGGGGTCTGCAGTTCCGGTTCGGCGAGCGCAGCGCCTGGTCTACCGTGTTCCTGGGCATCTATCGCCGTGCGGGTGTCGAGACTGCGCCGGCCCGCGACGCAACCGCCCTGCTCGCAGGGCTCCGCAAGGAACTCGGGCTGGCTTCCGCCGGCCGCCCCGCCCAACCCCAGCACCTCGTTGCCGGGCTGTACGACCAGTTCGGGCATTGCTCGCCGCCGGCTTGCCAGGCGGGTCTCGCGGAGCGCTCGGAGCTCAGGACGCTGTTGACCGCAGCCGCGGGGATGATGGCCAGCCAGGGCAACGACGGTGAGGCGGCTGCCGCGCGCATCCTGGTCGACCTCGGCTGGCAATGAGCGGGCTGTGGCGAGCCTCTATGCCTGAGCTCGAACTCGAAGACGCTGTTCGCAATGCCCTCTGGCGCGGACGCTGGCCCATTGCGAGCAGGGCCGTTGCTCGCGCTTCTCAGATTACCGTTTCAGAATGAGGCGCTATTACCATGATGAAGATGATTATCGGGACATTCATATTTCTTTTCGCCGTTGCCCTTTCTTTCACAGGAATCGGCCTCATCGTCGGCATACCTTTAGCCTTTCCGGGCTGGGCATGGTGTTTGTGGGATTTGGGTCGATGACCAAATCCACCGTCAAGGGTGGGATCGCCGCCGCCAAGTTCATCAACGAGCAGAAGCAGAAATCCGAGGGCTAGGTGGCCAACTAGTACCATGTAGCTCGAGAATGGGGTTGCTCGGCAGCCATTGGCAAGACAGATGCTTTCGTCAGATAGTGAGCATCTGCCCCAAAATCAGCGATCAACGTGGCGATAACCTGTGTGCCCCACTCTGCTGCAGCCCTATCGCGCCTGAACGCGGCCTTAGCAGCGGCACGCCGCTCATCGGAATAGCGACACCGAATAGCAGCGGACGAGTCGCCGTCATGGTGCTGTCTCAATCGGATTTTCGTGAGACAGGAAAACTCCGCGGTTACCTCGCGGTTGCAGTCTCGCTGGTTCGCGCTATTCCACGGGCGGCCGCCAGCTTCACGCCAGTCCATCCAATAGTATTTTGCAATAGGGCGACGCGCGTGAATTCCAATTGACAGCGGTTAACGTCAGTGGAATATGAGAACACTATAGTAAATCGCTTGCCAAGGTTGGGGTCGGGGGTTCGAATCCCTTCGCCCGCTCCAGACATCTCTCAGACTTGAGAGGCACGTAAGCGTCCGGTTTCCCGGCGCTTTTTGCTTTTTGGGCCTGAGCATTCTGAGAGCATTTCCAAAGGGCTCCGAAGAGCCGTGGTTACCTCGCGGTTACAAGTTCGGCTCGAAGTCGTGCCGGGCTTTTCAAATGCACCCCGCTAACCCTTGCTGTTTGAAGCAGTTGTCCCGATGCCACTGCAGGAAATGCGGGTGTGGGCGATCATGGGCTCGCCGCGGTGGTAGTGCCGCCTGTGATGCCACCCTCAGCCTGGCAGTAGGCGGCACCAGGAAGGGGCAGGCGCAGTCGAGCGCCGAGGTCGGCTCGTCGAACAGCATGATCTTCGGGCTCATGCACAGCGAGCGGGCGATGGCGACGCGCTGCTGCTGGCCGCCCGAGAGCTGGCCGGGATACTTGCCCGCCTGCTCGGGGATCTTGATCCGCTTGAGATAGTCCATCGCGATCTCCTCGGCGTCCTTCTTGGGCATCTTCCTCACCCAGATCGGCGCCAGGATCAGGCTCTCCAGGATCGTCAGATGCGGGAGCAGGTTGAAGTGCTGGAAGACCATGCCGACGTCGCGCTCGCCGACCTTGGCGCGCGCGTCGCTATCGTCACCGAAACGTTCGTCTCATCGCGGGCTTTCCGGACGTGACGAGCCTTGATGGGATCGTCCTCGCCGGCAAAGGTGGCGGCGGCTTTTCCGCCGCGAGCAAAGTGATCCTGCGCGGGGCCGCCAAGCATATTCCCGCGGTGCCGTCGACGCGCTGCACCCACGGCTTTCGCGTGAATCCCGCCGTGAGCAAGCATGCCTATGAGCGAGTTCTTGGGCTTGGGCTGACGATCGCCGGCTATGACGGGCTCAACGCCTCCAAGGCCCGCATCCGGCTCATCGCCGAGCTCGGCTGCAAGCGAAGCCGGTTGCAGCCGGCTTGAACGCCGCTCGAGACGATCTCCGCACTCGCATCAGGGACCGGAGCGTCCCGTCGCGAGCGCGACAGCTTCGACTTCCACCGCAAGCCCGTAATGGAGCTCGGAGGCTCCGGCGACCGCCCTGGCCGGTTTATGGTCACCGATCCAGTCCTTGTAGATCTCGTTGAAGAGCGGCCAATCGCCGATATCGGTCACGAAGACCCGCACCTGGACGAGCTTGTCACGGCTCGTCTTCGCTTCTCCCAGGCAGGCGTCGAGATTGGCCAGGACCTGCCTGGCTTGCGCGGCGAACGAGCTGTCGCGAAGAGGCGTGCCATCCGGCGCGATCGGCAGCTGTCCGGAGACTTGGACGAAGCCTCCGGCGACACAGACATGGGAATAGTGACCTGCGGGCGGCGATATCTCGGGGCTGTTCAGCGCGACGATCGGCTCGGAGCTCATCGACGGGATCATCCTTTTCAAGCTTCGGCGCAGCGATGCGGGATCGCCCGGCGATGTTGTGGCCGGGCGGGGTAAGGTCTTGCCGAACGACGGCCGTGCCGCGCTATTTCGCGTCCGTATAGACCGTCGCCCGGGACACACCGAGATGCGAGGCGACGGTTTCCATCGACTTGCGGATATTGAGATGGCCGGATGCCTTCAGCTCCTGCAGGAGGGCACGCCGGTCCTCCGCCTTCAGCGCCCTCGGCGTCGTCGATATCCTGGCGGCGAAATCGTCGATCTTGGCCCTGATGGCCTCCGAGCCGGCGGGCGTGAGCGATTCTCGGCTGGGACCGCTGCCCTCGACCGATCCGAAGGTCTGGAGCACCGATTGAAGGCTGCGGAACAGGGTCAGGTCTATGTTGAGGCATAAGGCCGCGACATAGCGCCCGCTTGAATCCTTGATCCCGACCGAGGTGCTTTTCGCCTGGCGTCCATCGGCAAACTGGTTTGCGTAGTTCGCGATCACCTGCGGGTATTCGGGGTCCGAGATCCGGGCCAAGCCCAGCTCGGTCGCAGGGTCCCCGACCTTCCGGCCTGACAGATTGTTATGGATCGAGAAGATCGCATGCTTCGGATCCCTGAGGTCGTGCAGAACCACCTCGCAGAACGGCGCGAATGTCTGGGCTAGCCCTTCGGCAACGCGATTGAGCTCGCCGAAGATAACATCCGTCTCACTCCGTCGAACCATTTCAATCCCGCTCCGATAGGCCGGCCCCCGAGACGATCCTCGATTATCCGAAGATCTCCGCGATGACCTGGGCGCTTTTAATCCCGGTGCCAGTGAGAATTACCACCGTCTTGTCACGCGGATGGATGATCTTAGCCCGAATGAGCTGCTCCAGCGCCGCGGCTGCGGTCGCCGAGGTCGGCTCGGCCAGGAGCCCCCTGCCGGCGAGCGTCTTGAGGGCTTCGACGATCTCGTCCTCCGAGACGGCGACGGAGCTGCCGCCGGTTTCGCTGAGGGCATCGAGGATCTGGCGCAGCCGCAGCGGCTCCTTGATCGCCGTGCCTTCGGCGAGCGTCTTCTTGATCTCGCGCGCGGCCGGGCCGTTCGCGCCCGCCTTGAAGGCAGCATCGACCGGCGAGCAGTTGAATGGCTGCGCCGCGAACAGGCGGGGCAGCTTGTCGATCTGCCCTGCCGCCTTCAGTTCGCTGAAGCCGATATGGCACCCCAACAGGCTGCTGCCCGCGCCGACGGGAGCGATGATGTTGTCGGGCGCGGAATAATTGAAATCCTCCCACATCTCGTAGGCGAATGATTTCGTGCCCTGCAGGAAGAAGGGCTGCCAGTTATGGCTCGAATAGAAGACCTGCTTGGATTGCCGAATGGCTTCGGCCTGGGACTCTTCGCGCGGACCTTCGACGAGCTGCGTCTCGGCTCCATAAGCCCGGATCTGGGCGATCTTGGCTGGGGAGGCATAGGCGGGCGCCAGAATGCGCACCCGCATCCCGCCGGCAGCGCCGAATGCCGCAACCGAGGCTCCGCCATTGCCCGAACTGTCTTCGAGCACGGCATCCACACCGAGCTGCCGGAGAGCGGACAGCATCACCGTCGTTCCGCGATCCTTGAAGCTCGAGGTCGGGTTGAACCATTCGAGCTTGAAGAACGGGCGGTGGTCGCCCCAGGCGCTCTGCACCATCGGTGTGCAGCCTTCTCCCATTGAGATCGGCTCGGCGATCTCGACTGGCAGAGAGGCCCCGATAGCGCCAGAGCGATCGCGTGCCGCGCTCGATCTCGTCCCGCGCAATTCCCTTCTGCGGAGTGATCAGCAGCGGATTCTGCTCGTCGGAGCACCAGCGCGGGACGTCCAGCGGGTAGGTGCGCCCGGTCAGGGGATCGATATAGGTCGACGTCGTCATCTCATGTCACCCTGTTCAAGCTGTGCGCGAGGCAGCTGGAGCTGCCGGTTCCAAGGTGGCAGCGGCGAGGGCAGAATCGTCCCTCTGTCCGTGCCAGTAGGCGATGGCCATGGCGGCGACGCCGTTGCCGATCACATTGGTGACGGTCCGGGCGGAATCCATGATCCTGTCGATGCCGAGGATCAGCGCGAGACCGGACAGCGGGATGTCGTCTTTAGTCAAAAAATATGATTTTGGACATTTTGTAAAGCTGCTCGCCGAGCGGGCGCTTTCCAAGGCGCGGAGGCGAGAGGCCACGAGGTGCGCTGGAGATTGAGTTCTTGTTCGCCCCGGAGTGCGTGTCCGAAGGCGGACGCTCAGAACGTCCTCAACGAGCCATTTCTGCTCGTCCAGCCGCAGCTTTCAGCGCGTGCAGGTCCCGCGCGTCCGTCGGAAGCGAGCGGCAAACTCCCAAATGCCGATGACGCAAATTTTCAATGCGACATAAATCAAAAAGCATTGTATATTTGCATTGGCATCGCATCCACCTGATGCAGGTGCGCCAATCGAGGGGAGGTTCAGATGAAGCTTCGCGTCCGCCACATGCTGGTCGGCGTGCTCGCCGCGGCGATCGCCTGCGGTTCAGCCAATGCCAAGGAACTCATCGTCGCGACCGATACGGCCTTCGTGCCGTTCGAGTTCAAGCAAGGCGACAAATATGTCGGGTTCGACATCGACCTTTGGGACGCCGTCGCCAAGGACATCGGAGCGACCTACAAGCTCCAGCCGATGGATTTCAACGGCATCATCCCGGCGCTTCAGACCAAGCAGGTCGATGTCGGCCTCGCCGGCATCACCATCAAGGACGAGCGCAAAAAGGTCATCGACTTTTCAGACGGCTATTACGACAGCGGCTTCCTGCTCATGGTTCCCGCCGACAGCAAGATCGCCGGCGCGCAGGATCTGAAGGGCAAGACGCTGGCGATCAAGACCGGCACGTCCGCGGCCGATTACGCCAAGGCCAATTTCAAGGACACAGAGCTGCGGCAATTCCCCAATGTCGACAACGCCTACATGGAGCTCCAGACGGGCCGGGTCGACGCCGCCATGCACGACACGCCAAACGTGCTCTATTACATCGCCACCGCCGGCAACGGAAAGGTCAAGGCCGTCGGCGAACAGATGATGGCGCAGCAATACGGCATGGCATTTCCCAAGGGCAGCGACCTCGTTGCGAAGGTGAACGCCTCGCTGGCCAAGCTCAAGAAGGATGGCACCTACACCGCCATCTACAAAAAGTGGTTCGGAACCGAGCCGAAGCTCTGATGCATCGACCGTCGTGGCGCGCCGATCCCGTCGGCGCGCCTGCCAAAGGGGATGGAACATGCAATTCGATTGGTCGGTGATCGTCGAGTCAATGCCCGCTCTCCTGGGCGGCGCCAGACTGACGATCCTCATCGCGCTGGCCGGGCTCGTGGGAGGCGTCGTCATCGGTGCGATTGCCGGTCTGATGCGCGCCTACGGCAACTGGGCGCTCAACGCCCTGGCCTTCCTCTATATCGAGACGATCCGCGGCACGCCGATCGTCGTGCAGGTGATGTTCATCTATTTTGCCCTGCCGCTCCTCGCCGACATCCGCATCAATCCGCTGGCCGCGGCGATCACCGCGATCATCGTCAATGCGGGTGCCTATATCGCTGAGATCGTCCGGGGCACCCTGCTGTCCGTCAGCAGGGGCCTGAAGGAGGCGGGTCTGGCGCTCGGCCTGCCGATGTGGAAGGTGCTGCTCTATGTGATTGGCCCGATCGCCTTCCGGCGCATGATCCCGCCGCTCGGCAATCAGTTCATCGTCAGCCTCAAGGACACCTCCCTGTTCATCGTCATCGGCGTCGGGGAACTGACCCGGCAGGGCCAGGAGATCATGGCATCGAACTTCCGGGCCGTCGAAATCTGGTGCGCCGTCGCGATCCTCTATCTCGTCATGACCGGCGTGCTGACCTTTGCCCTGCGCTTCACCGAGAAGAGGATGCGCATGCTATGAACATCGTCGAGTTCAAGGGTGTCACCAAGGCCTTCGGCCAGGTTCGGGTGCTCGATCAGGTCGACCTTGGCATCGAGGCAGGCGAGGTCGTCGTCCTGATCGGTCCGTCCGGATCGGGAAAGTCGACGCTGCTGCGTTGCATCAACGCGCTCGAGGCGATCGACGGAGGCGACCTGGTGGTCGACGGCATCAGCGTTCGCGAAGGGCGCTCGCGAACGCGCATGATCCGCCAGGAAGCCGGCATGGTGTTCCAGCAATTCAACCTCTTCCCGCAGATGACGGCGCTGGAGAATGTCGCCTTCGGCCCCCGCCGCGTGCGTGGAATCGGCAAGGCCGAAGCCACCGAGCAGGCGCGCGCCCTGCTGGCGAAGGTCGGGCTGGCTGAACGAGGGCATCACTATCCCGCGGAACTCTCGGGCGGCCAGCAGCAACGGGTTGCGATCGCGCGTGCCCTTGCCGTCAAGCCGAAGCTCATGCTCTTCGACGAGCCGACATCGGCACTCGACCCGGAGTTGCGGCAGGAGGTGCTCAAGGTCATGCAGGCACTGGCCGAGGAAGGCATGACGATGATCGTCGTCACCCATGAAATCGGCTTTGCGCGCAAAGTCGGCACACGGTTGATCTTCATGGAAAACGGCAAGATCGCCGTCGACGGCGATCCGTCGACGCTTCTCGAGACCACGCCCAATCCCCGGCTCCGCGAGTTCCTGCAGCATGTCCATTGACGGTTCCGATCAGCTCGCCGGCATCGACATCGGCGGGACGCCGTTCGAGATCGGCCGTGCGCTCGGCCGCCATGGCGCAGCGGTCGTACACCGTCATCTGGTTCGGACGCATGCCTGGGCACTGGTGACGGGCTTTCGCGACGACCCCGGGATACGCGCCGCGCTCGCTGCCGCAGAGGCGCGTTTTCCCTCCTATGTCGAGGAATTGCACGGCCTTGCCGATGGCCTCGGCCTTCCTTTCGACGCGCTCTTCGCCTGGAACTGCCGGGGGGATGTCTGGGCGATGAGCCCGGATGGCTGCACCACGGTGCAACTGCCGGGCGCAACCCCGGTCATTGCTCATAACGAGGACGGCGATCCGGGCTTGCGCCCAGGCTGCGCGCTGGCCAGCGTGAAGCCCGACCATGGGCGCGGCTACACCGCATTCGTCTACCCGGCTTCGATCCCCGGCCACACCTTCGCGGTCAACGATGCCGGCCTGGTCATCACGGTGAACAACATCCGTTCCCGCGACAGCGGCCCCGGCTTGCCGCGCATGCTCATCACCCGCGCGCTCCTGGATTGCGGAACGCTCGCCGAAGCGATCGAGCTCCTCGAAACCTTGCCCCGCGCAAGCGCCTTCCATCTGACGCTGGCGCGCGCCGGGGAGCCCACGATCTTGAGTGTGGAGTTCACCCACCGCGCCGTATCCGCAACACCGGTCTCGCGCCCATCGGCGCATGCCAACCACCTGATTCATGCTCGGACGATGCAGGAGGCGCAGATCGTCACCGGCTCGTCGAAGTCGCGCCAGGAGCGATGCAACGAGCTGATCGCCGCCGCTGGCCCCGGCGCCCCCGATCCAGTCGTGGTTCTGGCGGATACCCACCGCAAGGCCTTGCCGATCTTCCGCACCCAGCCGGACGATCCAGACAACGAGAATACTCTGGCAACGGCGATTTTCGAGATCGGCGCGGACGAGGTGGATTGCACCGTCTACGACGGATCGGATAGGAAACCGCGTTTTCGTTTCCGCTGCAGTCCCTCCGACCCGACCAGGAAGTCCGATGCCGGCAGCCGGCCCATCGACGATTTCGCCGCCGCGGACCCTTGAGGCGCTCCGCGCGCTGACCGTCGAGATACGCAGGGGAACGGCGCAGCTCTCGCTCGGAGGCAAGGCGCTCGACGTGCTGTCCCGGCTCGTCGACGCCCCCGAACAAGCCGCAGTCCGCACGATTTCGGAGCTCGCAGCGGGGCTCGGCATCAACGCATCGACCCTGACACGCCTGGCGCAGAAGCTGGGCTATGCCGGCTTCGGCGATTTCCAGGACGTTTTCCGGGAAACCATTGCCGACGACGAGCGCTATTTCTACAGCCGCCAGGCCGGCAGGCTGATGGCGGTCAATCAGGACGCCGATGCCGAGATGCTGGTCGTCGAGCGGCTGGCCAACGAATCGAAGCTCAATATCGACGGGTTTCTGTCGCAGCTGGACGGCGCCTCGCTACGGGAGACTACGGCCCTGCTCGCCGATGCGAAGCGCGTGCGCGTCCACGGGGTCAGGCAGTTTCACGCCTTCGCGAGCTTTCTGACCTATGGTCTGTCGATGATCCGAAGCGATGTTGCGCTGCTGGATGCGCCGCGCCTCGGGGAAGCCGAGGGGCTTGCTCAGCTTTCCGGAGGAGACGTGCTCGTCGTCGCGAGCTGCGCGCCCTATACGCGCAATGTCGCGGATGTCGCATCGGTCGCAGCTCGCAGAGGGATCGTGGTCGTGGCGGTGACCGACACCCGATCGTCCCCACTCGTCACCCCGGCTCGGCACGCATTTCTGGTCCCTCATGCGAGCAGCTTCTTCAGCAACAGCATGGGCGCCTACATCGTATTCTGCGAAGGCCTGCTCAATCTCGTCGCCCGCAAGCTCGGCAGCAGGGCGATCGAGGCTCTGGCCGCGCGTGAAATGCTCATCACGGAGCTGGGCATCGAGACGGACAGGCTCTGATGCTGGTCGCAACCTATGCCGACCTGATCCTCCGGCAGCCGCTTTCAGCGGAGGATGTCGCGGAGCACAACCGGCAGACAAGCGAATGGCGGGCCGCGACGGTCCTGCCGCTGCGCGAGATCCGCCGTGTCCTCAAGCCACCGAGAGATGGCTTTCCCGAGGAGCGGCAGTTGTTGCGGGAGAGGGTCAAGGCAGCCGAGCTGCTGGCCGAGCAGATCCAGCTCGCCATGGCCGAGCAATGGCTGGGCCGGCGCAAGCCGAGCCCCGGCCTGCCGATGCAGGCGGTACTCGGCCTGCTCCTCAGCAAGGACGGCTTGCAGCAAGGCAGCGAACGGACGATCGGCATCGCCCTCTCGGCCCTGGCGACCGCGAGGGACACCATCGCCCGCGGCCGCTTCGTGACCGGGAGCCCTGGGGACCGCTAGTCTCCTTGGCGGCGATGGCAGGCGGACGCCCTACGCCGGCGGAAGCAGCGTCGCGTAGCGCTCGCGCAGGTCGATCCGCTGGCCGCCCGCGGCAGCCTCGGCCACGGCGAGCGTCGCGATCAGCGTACGTGCCCCGTCCTCGACCGGCTGCAGCGAGGCCGCCTCGCCGCGGACCAGGTCGCGGAAATGGTCGAGCTGGGCGATATAGGGATCGAGCGTCGGCGCATGGATCCGCTGCGCCTGGATCGGCAGGTTCCAGCTCGGAGCCTCACCGGCTTGCGTCCATTGCACCAGATTCGGGAATTCCAGCGCGCCGCGGCTGCCCATGAAGCGGTAGCTGCTCTCGCCGCTGAACGGGAACTCCGGGGACTCGCCGACGCCCTGTTCGGTCGTCCAGGGCGAGACGGCGCTGTCGCTGACGAAGACCGTGCCGATCGCCCCGTTTTCGAACTCGATCAGCACGCCGGCCGTGTCCTCGACGGCAAAGCCGCGCCGCCGGTTGGAGAGGACCGCGCCGACCGCGACGATCTCGCCGACCGAAAAGCGCAGGAAGTCGATCTCATGGATCAGGTTGATCAGCACCGGCCCGCCGCCGGCCTGCGTCCGCCAGGGCGCCGCGCTGAAATAGGCTTCCGGCTTGTGCACCGCCCAGATCGCGGAGACACCGACGAGATCGCCGATCCGGCCCTCGCCCAGCAAGGAGCGCAAGGTCGCGACCTGGCGATGGTGGCGGCGATGATGACCGACCAGTGAGCGGATGCCGGCGGCCTTTGTCGCCTCGATCAGCGCAGTGGCCGTCGCCAGCGTGTCGGTGACCGGCTTCTCGATCAGGATATGGATGCCGCGGCGGGCGCATTCGATGCCGTTCTCGGCATGGAGCTGGTTGGGAGAGGCGATGATGACAGCCTCCGGCCGGGCCTCGTCGAGCATTGCGCGATAATCGGCGAAGACCCGCGCATCGGGGTTCTGGGCCGCGACCTGCTCGGCATTGACGTCGGCGATCCCCGCCAGCGCGAAGTCGGGATGCGCGGCGATCTTGGCGAGGTGCTTGCGCCCGATCAGCCCCGCGCCGATCACGCCGATTGCGATGGTCTTCATGCTCCCACGGCTCCCTATGACCGCCCTGCTTCCACCCACAATTAACTCGTGGGATAATTACGCTTCAATTAACCTGATGGATAATTACTGTCAAGCGCCGTAGGATGCGCTAATCGAGCAAGGCTCTCCATCGGAACGGGCAATCGGGATCGCAGGATGAAGGCAGTGACCACGCGCAAGCCGGCAAGCAGCGAACCGGCCAAGGTCCGCCGCCGGGATCGCGAGAAGACGAAGGCCGAGATCCTGCAGATCGCCTTCGAGGAGTTCGCCGAGAACGGGCTGCTCGGCGCCAATGCCGACGCCATGGCCGCGCGGGCTGGGATCACCAAACGGCTGATCTTCTATTACTTCAACTCGAAGGAAGAGCTCTTCGTCGCCGTGCTGGAGATGGCCTATGGCAGAATGCGCCAGGCCGAGGAGAGCCTGCATCTTGAAACGCTGGAGCCCGAGGCGGCGATCCGCCGGCTCGCCGAATTCACCTTCGACTTCCACCAGGCCAATCCGGAATTCGTCCGCCTCGTCGCGATCGAGAACATCCATCGCGCCCGGCATGTCGCCAGCAGCGAGACGCTCCAGCAGATGACGCGGCCGATCATCGGCCAGATCGAGCGCGTGCTCACCAAGGGCAAGGACCTCGGCGCGGTCCGGCCGGAGATCGATGCGCACGCGCTCCATGCCACGCTGAACGCCCTCTCGATCTTCTCGGTGGCGAACCGCCATACCTTCGAGGCGCAATTCCGCTGGGACATGTCCTCGCCTGAGGCGAAGGCTCGCCAGCGGGCTGAGATCGCCGACGTGCTCTGGCGCTATGTCCGCAGCGACGGCTGACTAGTTTCCGCCTTTGCGCTTGCGCCCGCCATCCTCGGCCAGCAGCTCCTTGCGCGCCTTGGCCATCACCTTGCGGGCCTCGTCGTCGACCACGGGAAACTGCGGATCGAGCCTCTCGAGGCGGTCGACGATCGTCGCCGCGACGATCAGCCGGGTGAACCACTTGTTATCGGCCGGAACGACATGCCAGGGCGCGTGCTTGGTCGCGGTCTCGGCGATCGCGTCCTGATAGGCCACCTGATAGTCGTCCCAATGCTTGCGTTCGGCGAGGTCGGCCGGCTCGAACTTCCAGTTCTTGTCGAGCTCGTCGATCCGCGACAGGAAGCGCCGGCGTTGCTCGTCCTTCGACAGGTTGAGGAAGAACTTCAGGACGACGGTGCCGTTGCGGGCCAGATGCTTCTCGAAATCGCGGATGCTCTCGAAGCGATCGCGCCAGACATGCTTGCCGATCAACTTCGGCGGCAGGCCCTGCTTGCGCAGCAGCTCCTCATGCACGCGCACGACCAGCACCTCCTCGTAATAGGAGCGGTTGAAGATGCCGATCTCGCCGCGTTCCGGCAGCGCGCAGGTGGTGCGCCAGAGGAAGTCGTGGCGCAGCTCCAGCGAACTCGGCGCCTTGAAGGAGGTGACCTCGCAGCCCTGCGGATTGACGCCGGACATGACGTGCTCGATCGTCCCGTCCTTGCCGGCGGTGTCGATCGCCTGCAGCACGATCAGCACCGACCAGCGCTTCTCCGCGAAGAGCCGCTCCTGCAGATCGCGCAGGCGCCTGACGCCGGTCTGCAACAGGTCGCTCGCACCGTTCTTGTCGAGAGCAAGACCGCAGGTCTCGCCAGGGTCGAAGCGCTTCAGCTTGAAGTCATCGCCGTCCGTGACCCTGAAGCGCTTGACCATCTCATCCGGCAGCATGCCTGGCATCCTCTCGCAAAAAGACCCTTGTCCAATCTGTCGCCCCGTCGCCGATTGTCCAGCCTCTGCGCCACGATCAGACGATCAGCTCCGCCACCGGCAACCGCGCCCGGACTCCAGAGGGCGCGCCCGCCGCCAGGCCGAGCCTGAAGACATTGACCAGGCGGCGCCCCATTGGAACGCGATAGCGCTCGACAAGTTGCCGCTTGCTCGTCGGCCAGTCGGCCAGCACCGAGACCGGACAGGCGGCGAGCCCCTGCGCCGTCATCATCAACCAGGCCCGGTAGAAGGCGCGTCCGCTCGCAAGCGGGTCCTCGTCTTCCGGCCGATGGAAGAGCGCGACGGCAGCATTAGTGAACTTGCCCCGCTCGCTCGCCAGCGGCGCGGCAAGACCGAGCCGGCGCAGCGGCGTGAACAGCGGGCCGAGCACCAGTCGGGTCCCGAACGCGACCACGCCCGGCATCGCCATCGCCTCGGCGCTGAGGCCGTCGCGCTGGTAAGCCGGCTCCGATCGCGACAGCCGCATCCAGCGCAGCAATTCGGCGCGATGGGCGTCGTCGCGGAGGAAATGGAAGCCTGCCTCGTCAGCGAGCCGCGCGATTTCGGTGACAGCCGGCGCATCGCGGACCAGCAACAGGTCGGTCGAGGAGGTCGTCAGTCCATCCAACGACGCTTCGCGAGCTGGACCGAAGGCACGAAAGCCGCCCCGCCAGCTGATGCGTGCGGAAACCTGATCTGCCAGTGGATCGAGAGCGCCACCGGCCTCAATGAGAATACGCGCCACTGGCATCAGCCCGCCGGAGGTCGATGCGTCTGCCGCCGGCCCAACCTCCGCAATCCTCAGCCCGCGCCGGCCGAGCGCCAGCGACAGCCCCTCGATCGCCGCACCATGCGAGAGCCTGACATCGTGCCCCGACGGATCGGCTGCCGGCAGGCGCCGCGCAATGTCTTCCAGCAGAAGCAGCGTATCGCTGCCGATGAGCCGCCAGCGCGTCGGCTGGATATTGTGGACGCTCGGAGCCAGCCGAGCCTCGGCGAGCAATTCTTCGAGCAAAACGCGGTCGAGCATGGTCGTCAGCCCTGCAGGCTCTTGGCGAAGAGATGCAACCGGTGCAGCGGCTTCGCCCCCGCCTTCTCGGCTTGCCGCAGACTCGGCCCGTTCACGTCGGCGATCCAGGTGCCGCCGAGCTCGTCGTAGCCGGCCGCCTTCAACGCACTCGTGACCTTGTAGAGCATGGCGCCGTTGAGCCCGCGATTATGGAAGGCGCGATTGACCGACTGATAGACGATGACGGCGCGCCGGTTGGTCCAGCGATGCCAGAGGAAGCGCAAGGGGAAGCTCGGGCCGATCCGCCCGCCGGCCGTCTTCACCAGCGGGTTGAGGTCGGGGATCGCGATGATCGCGCCGACCGGCTCGCCCTTGTGATGCACCACGGTCGAGATGCGCTTGTCGATCACCCACATCATGTCGCCGGCCTGGAAACGGTATTCCCCGGCCGTCGGCGGAACGAACATCGGATTGGCGTCGAAGCCGTCATTGAGGATGAGGCGCGATTCCTCCAGCCGCTCGGCGAAATGCCGGCGATCGATCGGCATCCAGTGATAATCGGGATCGGCGAGGATCGCCCGCTGCTTGTCGCCGAGCAGCCCGCTGGGATCGACTTCGGCGAGCGCGATCCGGAAGGTCGTCATCGGGAAGGTCGGGGCATAGCCGTTGACCTCCAGCAGCCGCGCGATATGCGGCGGGCTGTAGATCATGTCGGTGAAGGGGGCGTTGTCGAAGCCGCCGGTGACGACGCCGGCCTGCTGCATCGCGGTCAGGTTGAAGTTGCCGACGAGCTCCGCCATGCCGCGCTCGTGCGCCCAACCCTCGGCAGCACCGAGCAGGGCCGAAGCGATCTCGGCATCATCGGCGCAGTCGAAATAGCCGAACTGGGCCCGGGCCGTGCCGTGGCGCGCATTCGAGGCGTCGTGGATGGTGGCGACGATGCGTCCGAGCGGCCGCCCGTTCCTCAGCGCCGTGAACAGCTCGAAACGACCATGCCCGTCCTTGACCAGCGGATTGCGCGCGGGATCGAGCATGCGGTCGAAATCGGACCACATCGTCGGCACATAGGGGCTGTCGGCCGGATAGACCTCGGCCGTGACGGCAAAGGCGGCCTTGCGGTCGTTGCTGGTGATCTCGATCATGCCGGGACCTTGCTCGGGGCGCTCGCCAGGAGCCGGCGCACCAGCGCCAGCGCCGTCTCGGTCGCAGGATCGTCCGAGACCACCGGCACGGTGACCAGCAGCAGATCGAGCGGCTCCTCGCCGAGCACCAGCAGATGGCTGGCAGAATGGGCCGCCATCAGGGCCGCCAGCCGTTCTGCCGCCGGGTCGGTCGACGGCCACGGCCAGCTTCGTCCGGAGGCATGCAGCACGCCGATCTCGCGCAGCGCCGGCTTCAGGATGGTGGGGTCGTAGTCGCCAAGCCCGGCCTCATCGAGCCGGCGGGCGTGGCTGAACAGCGGATGCCCGGCGAGCTGGGCGATCAGCGCCTCCCGCGTCTCGGCACGCGAACGGGCGAGCGAGCCGAGGACGCCGGGCGCCGCCGCATCGAAGGAACTCGACAGCGCATCGACGCAAAGCGCGATCGCGAGCACGCCGGCGAGCGTCACGGCGCAGAGCCTGACGCCATGGGCGAGATCGGCGCCGGGCGTGACATGCGCGGCAGCCACGCCGAGCAGCAAGGCCGCGACGCTGCGCAGTCCCAGCAGGTAGAAGCCCTGCCGGCGCGTCGGCGCCGCGCCGCCGGTCACCAGCACGATCGAGACCAGCAGCAACGCCCCGACGCCGCCGAGGCGGGCCGGCATGCCGGGCATCAGCCCGCGGAAGTCGCTGAGCGCGAAGGGCAGGATCAGGAAGGCGCAGAGCCCGAGCCGCCAGACGCTGGTATTCTCCGCCGCAGTCAGCGAGGCCGGATCACGTCGGAACAGCAGCACGCCGCAGAAGGCGATCGTGACGAACTGGAAACCAGCCAGCGCGAGATCATAGGCCCAGGGGTGATCGGCAAGGCCGACGAGGCTGCCGAGCACGAGCAGGCCGGAGCCGGCGAGCACGGCAATCTTGCCGGAGCGCGGCGCATGTCGGCGCAGCATGCCTTCGGTGACGATCAGCGCTCCCAGCGGGAACAGCGCGGCGCAGGACAGCGCCAGCCGCTCCAGCAGGACGCTGCCGCTCCACCAGCTCAGGCCACGCAGCAGGAAGAGCGCGGCGACAAGCCCCATCGCCACCAGGAAGCGCGTCGTCAACGCCCCGCGCGGATCGCGCCGGCGCAAGGTCAGCATCGCGACGGCAAGGCCGAGCGCGCCGCAGATGTCGACGATGGAATCGGCGACCAAGGCAGGGTTGGCGAAACCGCCATTCATGGCCCGGCGACCATCTGCTTGAGTGCCCGCACCACGAACGGCTTCAGCAGCGCCGCGATCGGACCCGGCAAAGGCCGCTCGACCGCGGGCCGGTAGGGATTGAAGAACCAGCCGCGGCAGTCGGTGCCGGTGCGCCTGCCCAGTGCGAGCGCGATCGCCTCATAGGCCATCATCATGCCCGTCGTGATCACCATCGGCGCGAAGGACATGCGGCTGCGCCGGCCGGCCGCGACCTCGCCGGCGATTGTAAGGTCGACATGATGGCGCGAGCGCGAATGCAGCATCACATGCGTGACCTCGCACAGCATCGCCGCGCGCTTGTCATCCTCGGTGAGGGTACGCCAGTCCTTGCCGAGCGTCGGGAAGCCGAGCCGCTCCTCCGGGCGCGGATCCTCCGGCCGGACCACGATCACCGAGGGAAGCGGGGCCATATAGGCGTCGATCACGCTGGCGCCGGCCGCCTTGGCCGTGCGGTAGAGATGCAGGCCGGCGGCGATGTCGTCCATGCCGTTGACGATGACCTTGCAGCGCCCCGCGATCTCCGGCAGGCGCTCGGCCCATTCGGCGCCGAGTACCTCGATCTCGATCTCCGGATTGATCGCGCGCGCCGCCTCGGCGGCGGCCTCGGCCTTGGGCCGGCCGACCGTGCCGGCATTGGCGAAGACCTGCCGGTTCAGGTTCGAGACCTCGAAGACGTCGATATCGGCGATGACGAAACGGCCGACCCCGGCCCGGACCAGCGCCATGAAGGCGGCCCCGCCCATGCCGCCGACTCCGCAGACGAAGATCGTCGCCTGCCGGAGCTTTGCCTGCTCGGCCTCGCTGACGAAGCCGATATTGCGGGTGGTGAAGAGCTCGTAGCTGAATCCGGGAATCATGCGGGGCAATCGGGTGCAAGCGGAAGGCATCCCCTTCCCCCCGCTTGCGGTGGGGAAGGGCTAGGGATGGGGGGCGGGAAAGCTAAGCGAGGGACTTCTTCCGTATCGCGCCAAGCGGCACAGCCCCCCACCCAACCCTCCCCACCGCAAGCGGGGGCAGGGCTTGAGCCCGCCAGCAACTGTAAAAAGGCCTTCACCCGATTGCCCTGGGGAATCATGGCTTCGTCCTCGCGGCGCGTGGACGCAATGTGCCGAAACGCCTGGTGTCGTCGAGCCAGTGCAGCAAGGGCAGCACCAGCCTCTGCAGCAGCAGGAAGGCGGAAGCGCCGATCAGCCCCGGCAGCGAGGCGCGCGGAACCTGCCCGAGCAGGTACCTCCGCGCCGCCGCCAGATCCATGCGGCCGAGCTGGAGCACGTCGTCGCCGCGCTCGTAGTCCAGCGTCCCCTGGCAAAAATCGTTGTACCGCGGCTCGCGGTGCTGCGTCGCCTGCTCAAAACTCTTCTTCAGATCGTCCGAGCCGCCGGTATAGGCGTCGGTGATCACCGAACGGGCCTCCTCGAAGCCGGCCTCGTCGCCAACGCCGAAGACATGGCGGTGGCCGCGCATGATCTGCCGGGCGAGCGAGAGATGCGCGAAGCTCTGGCGGCTGCCGGCATCCGGCGAGGGATAGACGTCGGAGAAGGTCTCGCAGACCATGCCGACCACGCTCGGCACCTGCGTCACATTCGAGATCCAGCGTGGCCTCAGCCCCCCGCGGACAAACAGCACCAGCACGGTCAGGCCATAGAGCACCCAGGACAGCCCGCGCCCGCGCACCTCGGGATCGACCATGACGAGGCCGAGATGCGTCACCTGCTCCGGCTCACCGTTCAGCGAGAGCTGCATCTGCGCCAGGGCGTTGAAGGCGACCGGTCGCCCGGTCGCCGTCTCGCTGATCAGGGTGACGATGCTCTGGCTCAGGCGCTCGCGCTCGCCGGAGAAGACGCCATAGGTCAGCGCGCCCTGCGCCAGCGTCCGCCCGGCCACCGTGCGCAACTGCTCGACCAGCGCCGCGAGCTCGGCATCATCCAGCACCACGCCCGGGCGCTCGATGATCCGCGTCGTCAGGCCAGGCGCGGTCGCGAGCGAAAGGTCGAGCGTCGGCCGCCGCAGCGCCTTTAGCCAGAAGCCGAGCATCGCTCAGGCCACCACGGCCGGGGCGGGAGCCTGGGCACGCTCCTTCACCAACCGGGAGATGCCGGCGAAGTCGAGCTTGCCGGAGCCGAGCACCGGCACCGCCGGCACCACCATCACCTCGGCCGGGATCATCAGGTCAGCCGCGCCCTTGCTTTTGGCGAAGGCCTGGAAGGCGGCGCGCGTCGCGTCCTTCTGCTGCGTCACCAGCACCAGCCGCTCGCCCTTGCGGGCATCGGGCAGGCTGGCGACGCCGGAGAGCACGCCCGGCCAGCATTCGGCGGCGAGCGCCTCGACCGCGGCGAGCGAGACCATCTCGCCGGCGATCTTGGCGAAGCGCTTGGCCCGGCCCTTGATGGTGACGAAACCGTCCTTGTCGATCACGACGATGTCGCCGGTGTCATGCCAGCCCTCCGGCGGCGGCTCGAGCACGCCGGGATTCTCCGACTTGAGATAGCCCAGCATGATGTTGGGCCCACTCACATGCAGCCGGCCGCCCTCCTCGACGCCGGGCATCGGCTCAAGCCTGGCTTCCATGCCCGGCATGATCCGGCCGACCGTGCCGAAGCGATTGAACATCGGCGTGTTCAGCGCCAGCACCGGCGCGGTCTCGGTGACGCCATAGCCTTCGAGGATGCGCAGGCCGAATTTTTCCGCATAGGTCCGCCGGGTCGTGTCCTTCACCGGCTCGGCGCCGGCTACGATATAGCGCAGCGAGCGCAGGTCGTAGGGGTGCGCGGCGCGGGCATAGCCGGTGAGGAAGGTGTCGGTGCCGAACAGGATGGTGGCGTTGCAGCCATAGACCAGCTCCGGCACCATCCGGTAGTGCAGCGGCGACGGGTAGAGATAGACCGGCACGCCCGAGACCAGCGGCAGGACGAGCCCCGCCGTCAGGCCGAAGGAATGGAACACCGGCAGCACGTTGAAGACCTTGTCGCGCCGGCCGAAATCGATGCGGGCCGCAGCCTGCGCCGCATTGGCCAGCATGTTGCGGTGCGAGAGCACCACGCCCTTGGGTGCTCCCTCCGAGCCCGAGGTGAACAGGATCGCAGCGCGGTCCGAGCCCTTGGCCTCTTCGATCGGCGTGCCATGGCGCCAGAGCGCTTTCAGCTTGTCGCCGGTCGAGACGGTGGCACGCACGTCTTCGAGATAGATGATCTTGACCTCGCCGGAGAGCGCCTCGATCAGCGGCCCCATCCGCCCCTTCTCGACGAAAGCACGCGAGGTGACGATGGTCCTAACCTCAGCCGCCTTGCAGGCCGCGGCGATGTTGCTGGCGCCAGCGGTGAAGTTGATCATCGCCGGCACGCGCGCCGCCGACATCAGGCCGAGCAGCGTCACCGCCGCGCCATTGGCGTTGGGCAGCATCACGCCGATCGCCTCGCCCTTGCCGGCCAGCGGCATCAGCTTGCGGCCGAGCACCTCGGCGCCGATCAGCAGGCGCTTGTAGGTGAGGCTTCCGGTGATCGGATCCTCGACCGCGACGCGGCCCTTGCCGTTGAGCTTCGCCGCTTCCGCCACCGCCGCAAAGACGCTGCGGTCGATGTCGGTGGTCTTGAAGATCAGGTCGGACATGATCTGATAGAGCGCCGCGCCCGCCGCCTGGCGCCGCGGCTTGCCCTTCAGCTCCTCGGCCACGGTCAGCGAGACCGGTTCCAGCACGGTGACGCGCACCTTGGGGAACCAGCGCCGGCGCACCTGCTCGCGGGTCAGCCGCGAGAAGATCGTCGCCTCCAGCCCCTCGATCCGCACCGGCACGATCTGCGCGCCCGACTTCTCGGCGATCATGCCGACGCCGTCATAGACCTTCATCAGGCTGCCGGTGACGGTGAGGCGCCCTTCCGGGAAGATCACCAGGCTCTCGCCGTTCTTCACGGCGTTGATCAGCGAGCGCGTCGCCAGCGGCCGTGCCGGATCGAGCGGCATGGCGCGGGTCAGCTTCAGGAAGGGCTTCACCCACCAGCGCTGGGCGATGCCGTGGTCGATGGCGAAGACCGGCTCCTTGTCGAGGATCGACAGCGCCAGCGCCGCATCGAGGAAGGAGACGTGGTTCAGCGCGATGATGGCGTTGTCGCCGGCCTTGGCGATGTTCTCGCGGCCGCTGACCTCGACCCGGTAAAAGGCGCGGAACAGGATCGAGAGGAAATCGCTGAGCGGATTGGTCGGCAGCGTCCGCAGGATCCAGATGGAGGCTGCGATGGTGAGCACGCCGATCAGCAGGAAGAGATGGCTGAGCGTCAGGCCCGCCGCCTGCAGCAGCGCGACAACGACGGCCCCGGCGACCATAAAGGCGGCCGAGAGCACGTTGACGGCGGCGACGATGCGGGCGCGCTTCTCGGCCGGGGCCCAGGCCTGCGCCGCCGCGAAGGACGGCACGACGAAGACGCCGCCGGCGATGGCGAGGCCGGCGAGGTCGATGCCGACGCGCCAGGCGGAGGAGCTCGCGAAGAAGGCGCCGATGTCCTGCGCCGGCTGATGCGCGACGATGCCCGAGACGGCCCAGCCGAGATCGAGCGCGAACAGGCCCATCACCACGCCGGCGACCGGCACCGGCAGCAGCACGATGCGCCCACTCGACAGGAAGGAGCCGATGCCGGAGCCGACCGCGATCGCGATGGCGAAGATGCCGAGATAGGTCGAGACGACCATTTCCGTGCCGCCCATGCCGTTCTTCACCAGCGAGGGCAGCAGCGACATCACCACCGCGCCGATCAGCCAGAACAGCGAGACCATGACGCCGGTGCGCCACAGCCGGGCATCGCCCCAGAGATCCCTGAGCAGGTCGCGGGTCGAGCGCAGGATGTTGCGGTCGACGACGAGATCGGGCGCCGCCGGGCCGGTCTTCGGGATGAACAGGGTCGCACCCCAGCAGGCCAGTGCGAAGACCAGGATCAGCAGGCTGAGCTGGGCTGCATCGCCGCCTTCACGTGCGGTGAGGCCGCCAGCGATGGTGCCGAGCAGGATGGCGATGAAGGTCGCACCCTCGATCAGCGCGTTGCCGGCCGGCAATTCCTCGCGCTTCAGGTGGTCGGGCAGGATGCCGTATTTGATCGGCCCGAACAGCGCCGCGATCACCCCGAACAGGACGAGCGCGACGAACAGCACCGGCACGGAGTGAAGCGTGAAGCCGAGGACCGCGACCGCCGCCGCGCCGATCTCGGCGAGCTTGAGCCGCTGCGCCATCAGCGCCTTGTCGAAGCGGTCGGCCATCTGGCCGCCGACGCCCGAGAGCAGGAAGAAGGGCGCGATGAAGAGCCCGCCCGCCAGGGTCACCAGCGCTTCGCCATGCGAGCCGGCGAGCTTGTAGAGGATGATGAAGACCAGCGCGTTCTTGAGGAAATTGTCGTTGAAAGCGGAGAAGAACTGCGCCCAGAACAGCGGGGCGAAGCGCCGCTTCAGCATCAATGTGTCGAACATGGCGATCTCACGGGAAGGGACGGTGAGGTTGCATCGGCCGGGATAAGCAACTCTTGCCTGCGCCGGCCGATCTCGGTTTGCGGTTAAGCGGGACTTGCGGGCTGAGCAGCAAAACTCACAGAGCCGGCTTGCCGGCATCCATCAGCAGGCGCTCGGTGCGGGCGTCCTCGATCCGGTTCACCAGCTTGGACGCTTCGTGCATGTCGCGCACCGTCTTGGTCATGGTGATGCAGGACTGGACGAGCATCACGCAGCCCATGGCGAGATAGCCCTTGGCCCACCAGTCGAGCGGCAGGAACAGGACGCCGGCGCCGACCATGGCCGCGGCTGCGAAGAAGGAGGCGTAGGTGAAGCTGACCCAGGCGCCGCTATGGGGCTGTGCATTCTGGTTCATGGTTGTTCTCCCGTCGGGTGCGTTTGCAGAAGAAAGAGGTCAATTCGCCTGAAGCTGCCGGCTGCGCAGCCGCTCCAGCACATCGTCGGCGGTGCTTCGCAGCCGCGGGCCGAAGCCCTTGGCCGCGAGCTTCTCGGTGACCGAGGCGGCGGCCGCGCCGTCGAGCTCGTCGAAGGCGGTCTCGGCGGCCTCCGCCTCGACCTGGCGCTCGCGCAGGCGCTTCAGCGTCTGCTCGGCTTCGGCCAGGGTCGATTCACGTGTCGGACCGGTCTCGATCCGGCCCTGCCGCATCTGGCGCACCGCCTCCGAGGCGCGGGCGAGACGCCGGCCTCGGTCGAGTTCGGCGATGCGGGCCTGGGCCTGGCCGACATGGCGGCGCAGGCGGACGATCTCGGCGGCGAAGAGCGCCTGCGCGCCAGCCGCCGCAGCGCGATCGGCCTCCAGAGCGGCGATCGCCTCGGCGCCCTCGCGGGCCAGGGCGTCGTCGCCGGCGGTGAGCGCCGCAGCAACGCGGTTCTCCAGATCGGCGATGCGGGCATGGCTGGCGGCGAGCCGCTCGCTCTCCTGCCGGTCCTGGGCGATCGCCACAGCGAGCGCCTTCTTGGCGCGCTCGAAGGCGCCAGCGGCATCGCGCATCTGCTGGTCGAGGATGAGGAGCGCGTTGCGGTCGGCGAAGCGCTCCTCGGCAATGGCGGCGCTGCCGCGAACGAAGGTGAGAAACATCTTGAGCATTGGCTGTTCCCTGCTATGAACGTTGTTCACGAGATGAGGCATAACCCACATGTGAACGACGTTCAAGAGAAATTTTGAACATCGTTCATGAAATCTGAGACCAATGGAATGACCACGACGGCAGCGCGCCGCGAGCGGCAGCGAACCCAGCTGATCGATGCGGCCGAGAAGGCCATTGCCGAGAGGGGCCTGGCCGGCCTGAAGGCTCGCGAGCTGGCGCAGGAAATCGGCTGCGCGCTCGGCGCGATCTACAATCTCGTCGCGGATATGGACGAGCTCGTCCTGCGTGTCGGGTCGCGTACGCTGGCACGGCTCGACGCGGCTCTGAGCGCGGCTGAAAGCGAGAACACGCCGGCCTCCGCGGCTGCCGCCGCCGACCGGCTGGTCGCGGTCGCCCTCGCCTATTGCGCCTTCGCCCGCGACAACCTGCAGCTCTGGCGCGTCCTGTTCGAGCACCGCATGGCGGAGGGCGCGGTGGTGCCGGACTGGGCGGTGAACGAACAGATGACGCTGTTCCGCCACATCCTCGAACCGCTCAGCGTGCTGCTGCCGGATCGAGCCGAGCCTGAGCGCGTGCTGATGGGCCGCACCCTGTTCTCCGCCGTCCACGGTGTCGTCGCGATCGGCCTGGAAGAAAAGCTGATCGCCGTACCCCGCCGCGATCTCGACCGCCAGATCGAGGGACTGGTCCGCCTCGTCTGTCGGGGGCTGTCCGTTCCCGCCTGACCGCGCCGATCGCCGCCATCGCGTTGCGGCAGCCGGCCGGCATCGCTATCGTCGCGGCGATGACGGCCGCCGACCCCAGCCTCTCGCTCGATGCCTTGACCGATGCGCTCTACCAGGAGCTCCGCAGGATCGCGCATCGCGAGCGCCTGCGCGCCGGCAAGCCGATGACCCTGCAGACCACGGCTCTGGTCAGCGAGAGCTATCTCAAGCTGCGCCAGAGCGCCGGCTGGACGAGCGAGGCGCATTTCCTGGCGAGCGCCGCGACCGCCATGCGGCACGCCCTCGTCGACGCCGCGCGCGCCCGGCTCAGCCAGAAGCGCGGCGAAGGCCAGCGTCCCATTCCGCTCGACGATCGGCACGATCTTGCCACCGCCGGCGACGACGAAGTCGTCCGGATCAGCGAGGCGCTCGCCGCGCTCGAAGCGGTCGACCCGCGCCTCGTCAAGGTCGTCGAGTGCCGCTTCTTCGCCGGCTACAGCGAGGAGGAGACAGGGCGCATCCTCGGCATCAGCGACCGGACCGTCAGGCGCGACTGGCTGCAGGCCAGGGCTTGGCTCTATCGCGAGCTTCAGGGCTGACGCAGCGCCTTCCCGCGCAGGGCTTCCTCGATCAGCGCCCGCGTCGGGCCGAGCTCGGAAAGATGCGGCGCACCGGCTGCGCCGGCCTCGCGCAGGATGCCCTCCGCCTGTTCGAGCGCCTGCATCGCCGCAGCCGGATCGCCCCGCGCCAGCAGGATCTGCGAGCGCGCCCCGAGCCCGATCCCGACATAAGGGTGGCGCTCGCCGAAGGCGGCCTGCGCCGCCCGCAGCGCCTGGTCGATCTCGCCTTGCGCCTCGGAGAGCCGGTTCTGCACCATCAGCCCGGTAGCACGGCTCTGGCGCAGCATGATGGTGACGGCATTGCTCTCGCCGGCGAGCGGGGCGGCGATGCCGAGCGCCCCTTCGAGGATCGGCATCGCCTCGGCGAAGCGGCTGCCGGCCATGACCAGCCGGCCGAGATTGAGCTCGATCGCCGCCAGAGCGAGCGAAGGCCCATAGTCGCGCCGCTGCCGCTCGACCGCCTGGCGCCACAGCTTTTCGGCGCCGGCCGCATCGCCCTGGCGCAGCGCCAGCGCGGCCCTCAGGTTGAGCACGCCGATCGCGATCACCGAGCGCCCGCGCCCCGACGCCGCCAGCACGCGTTCGGCCTCGTCGAGCGCTTGCGCCGCCACGTCGGTCTGCCCCGCCTCCAGCGCATGCAGCGCGAGATTGTGCTGCAGCGTCGCGATCTCGCCATTGTCTCGGCCGAACAGGGCGGTCAGTTCGGCGATCGCCGTCCGCAGCCGCGCCATCGCCTCGGGACGTTTGCCGGATTCGCGCAGCAACCCGGCTTCGACCCCGGCCAGTTCCGCCAGCTGCTTGGGATGGCGCGCCGGCTCGCCCAGGAAGAAGCGCTTCGCCTCCGACAACGCTTCCTGCGCCTTGTCGCGCTCGCCGAGCTGAAAACGGTAGCCGGCCAGCGCCAGCTGCGCTTCGGCCGCCCGTCCGGCGCTGCCGCGCATCTGCCCGGCATAGCGTTCCATCAGCCTGATCGCCGTGCGCGGATCGCCGATCTCGCCATAGAGCTCAGCCAGAGTCCGCAGCAGCAGCGGCGCATGCTGATCACCCTCGCGCTGCAGTTGCACGGCGGCGGCATCGAGCACCTGCCGCGCCGAAGCGAAACTGGGTCCACCGCTCTGGGACGCCGCGCGCAGCAGCAGCATGAAGCCGTCGCGCAGCGCCGTGGCGCGCTCGTTCTCGGCGGTGCCGGCGAGCCTGACGATCTCGGTCCGGCGCATCTGCATGACGACGCCGGTCACCCCGGCGCCGAGCGCCGCCAGCAGCAGCCCGGCGGCGATCAGCGGCGTCCGGTTGCGGCGCAGGAAACGGCGGATGCGGTAGAGCCGCTCGCCGCGTCGCGCCGTGATCGGCTCCAGCCGGCGGAAATGCCGGAGATCCCCGGCGAGTTCGTCGACGCTCTGATAGCGCTCGCTGGCCTCGTAGCGCATCGCCTTCTGCACGATGACGTCGAGATCGCCGCGCAGCTGCTCCGACGGGACCGGAGCCCCCTCGCGCTCGGCCGCGGCCCGGCTCGGCAGCGGCGGCTGGTCCTGCATCACGCGCATCGCCCCGGCGAAGGCCGAGTTCGCCAACTGCCAGGGCGGCCGGCCGGTGAGCAATTCGAACAGGATCGCGCCGAGCGCATAGACATCGGTCGCCGTCGTCGGGTTGCGCCCCTCGAACTGCTCGGGCGCGGCATAGTCGGGCGTGAACACGACCTGCGTCATCAGCGTCTGGCCGGGCGCTTCCAGCGCATGGGCGACGCCGAAATCGAGCAGTTTCACCTGGCCCTCCGGCGTGACCATCACGTTGGAGGGTTTGAGGTCGCGATGAACGACGAGGTTGCGATGCGCGTAGGCGACGGCCTCGCAGACCTGCTCGAACAGATCGAGCCGTGCCTCGAGTGGGAGACCCGCCTCCGCGCAATGCCGCGTGATCGCCGCGCCGGCGACGAACTCCATGGCGAGATAGGGCCGCCCGTCCGGCGCCTTGCCGCCATCGACCAGGCGCGCGATGCCGGGATGCTCGAAACCGGCGAGGACCTGCCGCTCATATTCGAAGCGGGCGAACTGCTCGGCCGCCTCCGGGCGCAGCAGCTTGAGCGCGACACTCTGCTCGAAGCCGCCCTGCCAGCGTTCGGCCTGATAGACCTCGCCCTGCCCGCCGCGGCCGATCAGCGCCACGATCGAGAAGGCGCCGACCCGCGCTCCGGCCGGCAGCGACTGATACGGCACGTCCGGCGCCGGCGCGCCCGCGAGCAGGCCCGCATCGGCCTGCATGAAATCGCCGGCCCCGTCGGCAGCCGCGAGCAGGGCCTTGGTCTCGGCGATCACCGCCGCCGGCTGCCGGCTTTCCGCCAAGGCGCGTTCGCGTTCGGCCGGTGGGGCGTCGGCAAGCGCATCGAACAGGTCGCGGATCGCGGCCCATTGCTCCCGGTCGAGATCGACGCGCTGGTTCACGGCAAGGCCTGCTCAATCCTTGCGCGGGCGCACATAGCGCACGACCGGACGCTCCTCGCCTTCGGTCATCACGTCGATCACCACCGCCTTGCGACGCCAGACGAAGACGCATTGGCCCAGCCCCGTGCCGGCGCAGACATACATCTCCGGCCGCCCGGCACAGCGCTTGTCGCCGGCCATGCATTGATCCGCATCGGGTAGCGCGACCGGCCGCCACTCGTGCCGCAGCAGGGCCGCGCGCGCCTTGCCGTAGTCCTGGCCGACGAGCCTGGGCAGCGCCTCGGCCGCCCCGGCGACTCTCCCCGCGAACAGCGAGAGGAAAACCGCAGCCGCGATCCCGGATATCCGCATCGTGCCCCTCACAGATGTTCGCTCGCCTTGACCGGCTGGCGCGCCGCCTCCGCTGCCTCGAAGAAGGGCGGCAAATCGCGCACGCCCGCAAGCCCCGCCACCAGCGGACCGGGAAAGACCTGCACCGCATTCCTGAGATCGCCAACGGCATTGTTGTAGAAGCGACGGGCGGCGGCGATGTTGGCCTCAACCTCGTCATAGCTGCGCTGCGCCTCGACCATCGGCGCCGAGGAGGTCAGCTCCGGATAGTTCTCCGCCACGGCGAAGAGCCGGGTCATGTCGGCGGAAATCGCCTCTTCCGTGCGGAATTTCTCGGCGATGCCGGCGAAGTCGCGCTCGCCGAGCTTCGGCATCGCCCGCGCCCGCAGCGCGGTCAGCTCCTCCAGCAGGCCGCGCTCATGCTCCAGGAAGCGGCGGGCGATGGCGAGCACATTGGGGATCAGGTCATGGCGCTGCTGCAGCTGCGCATCGATCGAGCCGAGTGCCTCGTCCACGGCGTTTCGCCGTCTGACGATCGCCGCGTACCAGAGATACAGCGCGCCCCCGAGACCGAGCAGAAGGATCAGAAAAAAGGTCACGGCATCAGGCCCTTTTTAGTGAGAGGCATCGCTCGGCGGCTCAGCCGGCCGTTCGGAGAAGGATGTGCCGACCGGCATGACGCCGCCCGGCTTGACCGCGACATGCATGGCGATCATCGCGTCGACCAGACGGAACACCAGCGCGAGTTCGCCTTCGAGATATTGCAGCTGCGTCGCGGCGTCGTGCGCCTGCAGGCTCGGCGGCTCGAACAGCAGGCGCGTGCCGGTCTGCGCGACGGCAAAGGTGATGCTGTCGCGCTCGACCAGGCAGGAGGGCGGGAAGAAGTCGCCGCCATCGGCCATCGACAGCAATCGCTCCATCACCGCCGGCGTCAGCACGGTGCGCGCCTCGACCTGGTCGTTGCCGTAGACGTCGTAGATCGAGGCAAAGCGCGGGTCTTCCAGCCGGACCGGCATCAGCCCGGACGGGGCCGTGCGGCTCTTGTCGAGCACCATGGTCGTGCCGAGGAACGGCGTGTCGACCGCGAGCGTGAGCAGGAGGCCGTTGAACACCGTGCTGTTGTTCTTGCCGCTCTTGCGTTCGAGCTCGAGCTCGCTCAGGCGCAGCTCGTAGCCGGCATAGCGGCCGGCGATGGCGTCGTCGATCTCTGCCTGGTCATAGCGCGGCAAGAGGCCTTTGGCGGTGAGATCGCCGACCGCCGGAACCGCGCCCTCGACATAGCGCAGCTCGCCATGGCGCCGCAGCAGCAGCGGCATCAATTCGCGCTTGAACGCCTTGGCATAGCGCCCGCCGGGAATGCTCAGCGCGATCAGCCAGGGCACGGCGATGGCGAAGCCGAGCAGGAACGGGACAAGCAGCCACTCGGCGAGCATGCCGGACTTGCTGCCCCGGCTTGGCATGACGAGGAAAATCATGGCCAGTGCCAGACCCATCGGCACATAGAGCATCACCCTGCGGCGGGTGTCCCTGGCGGCTTCAAGCCGCAGCGTGTTCAGCCGCGCGATCTCTGCGGCGAAGCGCGCGCCTGCTTCCGGTGAGGCCGCCGCCACCGGCAGATGGTAGTGCCGGTAGATGACATAGACCAGCGCGGCGAGGATGGCGCTCGGGATCAGCAGTGCCAGCGAGGTCTGGAGCAGGTTGTAGAAGAAGCCGAAGACCACGGCGACCATGACCAGCAGCACGCCCGCGACCGGGCCGAGAAGCCCGGCCATCACCACCATGGCGACGATCGCGAGCGGAACGCCGAACAGCGCCATCATCAGGCAGCCGCCGGAGCGCCCGACCTTGCGCTGCGCCTGGCGCATCTCGACGGCGGTGTAGCGCCGCGGCTCGGCCTTCTGCCCGGCCTGCGAGGTGGGATCGGTCATGACGGGCTCAACCGAGCGCACCGCACGGAGGCGAGGCCGGGCCGCCGCGAGTATGCGGACGGATGGCGGCGGACATTCTTGGCATCGTCATCTGCCCCCAATTCGACAAGGTCCCGGAATTCCGGCGCGTCGATCACTGAACATCTGCTCCGTCACCCAGGAAAAGCCGCCCGCAGGCATCCGGCGTCCTTCGTATGAAGGAGGCCGGATGCCCGGCGCACATCGCCGGCTGGCGGCGTTAACGGCGCGCGCGCCTGGAGGGACCGAAATACGGCCTTGTCCCGGAGATTACCGGCATGACGAGGCTGCTGCGTCCTCCAAATCGAGGAGCCGACATGGCACGCGAAAAATAGCGCGGCATCGCATGTCCGGATTCGCCGCGCGCTTCCGTTTCCGTCGCTGAGACCATCAGCACCGGAGCAGAATTCCATGTCGATCGCGCAGACCTATGTCAGCAGCAGCGCCTCCCGCGCTGCCTGCCGGATGCCGCAGAAGCGGCCGGCGCCGGCAGCGGATGCGATCTGCGTCTTCACGCTCGACGCCGAACTGCGGGTCGAGCGGATGAACGCGGCCGCGCTGGCGCTGACCCGAACGGGCGTGATCTCGGCGCTGCGCTTTGCGACCCGCGACCGCGAGCTGAACGGCCGCCTGCAGCGCTGGGCCCGGCTCGCGACGCCGGAGGCGGAGCTGCGCCTGTCCTATCGCGACGGCCGCAACAGCTTCGCCCTCGTCATCTCGCTGGCGGAGGATTGCAACGATGCGGCCGAGCCCGCCCGCTTCGTCGTCGTGATGCAGGAGCAGGCCGGCGCGATCGACCGCAAGCTCGCCGATGTCGCCCGCGACCACGGCTTGACCGGCGCCGAGACGCGCGTGGCCGAGCGCCTCCTCCTCGGCGAGAATACGATCCAGGCGGCGCGCGAGCTCGGCGTCGCGCCGACGACGGTGCGCACGCATCTGCAGCGCATCCTCGCCAAGACCGACACGCACCGGCAGAGCGAGTTCGCCTGCCTCGTCGCGCGCTATAGCAACTGAGCCGCGCGTCAGCTCGCCTCGGCGCTCCGCACGCTTTGCATGATCAGTTGCGCCACCAAAGCCGGCGCCTCGACATAAGGCATGTGCCCGACGCCGCCGAGCCGGTGGCAGGCAACATGGCCCGGCAGGTCGTCCTGATGCCTTTGCGGGATGATGCGGTCCGACTTGCCCCAGATCACCTTGAGCGGCCCGGCGAAGCGGTCGAGATCCCCGGCGATCCTGATCGCCTGCGTCCCGTCCGGAAACAGCCTCTGCGCGATCTCGGCCTGTGCCGCGCCGACGCCGAAGCGCTCGCGCTCGCGCAGCACGGCCTGGGCATAGCCGCTCGGCAGCCGGCCGGGATCAGCCGCAAGCCGCTCCAGCCAGGGCATGAGGCTCTCCGCCGTTCGCGCCGCGAGGAAGCCGGCAAGGAAGCTCCCGTCGATCTCAGGCCCCAGCCCCGCCGGCGCGATCAGCGTCAGCGAGCGCACCCGCACCGACTGGTTCGCCGCCAGCACCGCCGCGACGGCGCCGCCGAGCGAGTGCCCGACGAGATCGCATTCGCGCGCGCCGCTGACCTCGATCTGCCCGAGCACCGCCTCGGCGAGTGTCTCAAGCGACGGCGATGCCAGCGCGGGCTCGCGGCCATGGCCGGGCAGTTCCGGCGTCAGCACCGGGCGCCCATCGAGACGCGGCCGCACCATGTTCCAGGCCGCGGCATTGGCGCCGAAGCCATGGAGGAGCACCAGCGGAACGGCAGAGCCGGCTTTCGCGAGGGCAGGTGAATGCACGACTGCGACCGGAGCTGTCGCCGATGCGGCTTCCGTCCGCTCGCGCAAGGCCCGTTCGATGTCGCGGCTCTTGATCCGCCCGCCCGGCCCGGTGCCGGCGACGCCGGAGGGATCGAGGCCGGCCTGACGCGCCAGCCGCTTCGCCAGCGGCGAGATGCTGATGCGCCGGCTCGCTGCCTCGGCCTTTACCGGTGCATCCGAAACCACGACCTCCGGCTCCGCGACAACCGGCTGCGGCGCGGCGACGGCCATCTCATCCGCATCGAGACTGTCGGCGACGCGCCCGAGCACCGCGCCGATACCGACCTCCGCCCCCTCCGGCGCAAGGATCGCGGCGAGGACGCCGTCGCGCCCGGCCTCGATCTCGGTCGCGGCCTTGGCGGTCTCGACCACGACGACGACGTCGCCCGCCTTGACGGGATCGCCGACCTTGGCCGACCAGGAGACGACGGTCGCGCTCTCCATATATTCGCCGGCGCCGCCGGCGAGCGTGATCTCATGGCTCATGCCGCCCTCCCTCAGGCCAAAGCCCGGCGCGCCGCCGCCGCGATCTTTGCGGCATCGGGCAGGACGGTGCTTTCCAGCGGCTCGCTGTAGGGGATCGGGATGTCATGGGTCGCGACGCGCTCGACCGGCGCGTCGAGCTCGTCGAAGCAGCTCTCCATGATCGTCGCGCTGAGCTCGGCGGCATAGCCGCAGAAGCGCCAGCCCTCGTTGACCACCACGGCGTGATGCGTCCTGGCGATAGAGGCCTTGATCGTCTCGCGGTCGAGCGGGCGCAGCGTGCGCAAATCGACGACTTCGGCGGAGATCCCCTCCTTCGCCAGTTCGTCGGCCGCCTTCAGCGCGTCGACCACCATCTTCGAGGAGGCGATGATCGAGACGTCGCTGCCGGCGCGGGCGATGCGCGCCTTGCCGATCTCGACGAGATGATCGCCATCCGGAACCTCGTCGCGGGTGTTGTAGAGCAGCTTGTGCTCCAGGAAGACCACCGGGTGATCGTCGCGGATCGCTGCCTTGAGCAGGCCCTTGGCGTCGGCCGCCGTCGCCGGCGCGACCACCTTGATGCCGGGGATATGGGCGACGAGCGCATCCAGGCTCTTGGAATGCTGCGCGCCGGCGCCGGCTCCGCCGCCACCCTGCGTGCGCAGCACGAAGGGCATCGTGACCTGACCGTTCCAGATATAGTTGTAGATCGAGGCCTGGTTCATCAGCGCGTCGATGCTGAGCGGCAGGAAGTCGGCATACATGATCTCCAGCACCGGGCGGGTGCCGGCCATCGCCGCAGTCACCGCCATCGCGGTCAGGGTCTGCTCGGAGATCGGCGTGTCGCGCACGCGCTCAGGTCCGAACTCGGCCAGCAGGTCCTTGGAGACCTTGAACACGCCGCCATAGACGGCGATGTCCTCGCCCATCAGCCAGACGGACGGGTCGCGCTGCATCTCCTCGCGCAGCGCCGAACGCAGCGCCTCGGCATAACGCATCATCGCCATGGTCAGGCTCCCGCAAGGGTATACGGCGCGCTCGGCGCATGCTCGGCGAAGGCGGGTAGCGGATCGCCCAGCGCCTGCTCGACGGCAGCATCGACCTCAGCGCGCGCCGCGGCCATGACCGCATCGAGCCGCTCGGCCGGAACGCTGTCGGCCAGCATGGCGCGGGCGATCGCGATCGGATCGCGCTCGCGCCAAATGGCGAGGTCCTCGTCCGTCTGGTAGCCGCCGACATCGCTCGTCGAGAAGCCGACCATGCGATAGGTTTTGGCCTCGATCAGCGAGGGCCCCTCGCCGCGCCGCGCCCGCTCGACCGCGGCGCCGACGGCGCGGTGGACGGCGATGACGTCGTTGCCGTCGACGATCTCGCTGGGCATGCCGTAGCCAGCGGCCCGAACGGAAAGATCGGGCACCGAGGACTGCGTCGAATGATGCGCCGTCAGCCCGTACTGGTTGTGCTCCAGCACGAAGACGACCGGTAATTTCCACAGCGCCGCGATATTCATCGATTCGTGGCAGATGCCGGTCTGCGCCGCGCCGTCGCCGAAGATGCACATGGCGACGCGCTGGCCGCCATCGGCGCGGTTCTTCATCTGCAGCGAGACGGCGAAGCCCGTCGCCGCCGGAATGCCGCCGCCGACGATGGCGTTACCCCCGAGCAGGCCCCTCTTCACATCGGCGATCAGCATGTGCCCGGCCCTGCCGCCGCAAGCGCCGGTGGCGCGGCCGAGGATCTCGGCGACGATCGGGTGCAGGCCCACGCCCTTGCCGACATAATGCGCGTGGCCGCGATGCGTGCTGGTCAGCAGGTCGTCATCGCCCAGCATGGCGGTCGCGCCGATGCCGACCGCCTCCTGGCCGTCGCAGCGATGGATCGGCCCGCGTGTCTTGCCGGCCTTGTGCAGTTCGCCGAGCCGCTCCTCGAGATGGCGCACCGCCACCATGCGCCTGAGCATCTCGACCTGCTCGTCCACCGTCGGTGAATTCCTCATCGCCGCCGCTTTCTCCCCTGCTCCTGGCGCCTCGCTCACCCGGCTCTGCACAGGCAGATCGAGGCGCTCACAGCTTTCGCTGCGAAGGACCCTAGCGCAGTCCGCGGCGCGGCGCTATAAGTGTCTACACAAGATAATGCAGTCTTGCAGCGAAGCGACAGGACCGGCCGCGCGACGGCGAACGCATGCTCCGCTCACGGGGCATCACCGGAGAAACGGCCGGCTTTCCGCCGGAACCAGAGGAGAAGGACGATGATCTTCGACCACCGCGTCTACACGGCCCGGCCGAACCGCCTGAACGACTTCCTGAAGCTCTATGAGGATGTCGGCCTGCCGATGCAGCGCCAATATCTCGGCGAGCCCTTCGGCTTCTTCCAGACCCATATCGGCGAGCTCAGCCGCGTCGTGCATCTCTGGCAATACGACAGCCTTGCCGATCGCGAGGCGCGCCGCGATGCGATGGAGGCCGATCCGGCTTGGCAGGCCTATCGCAAGCAGGTCGTCGAGGCCGACCCGCTGCTCGACATGCGCAACCAGATCCTCAAGCCCGTCTCCTTCTTCAAGCCAAAGCCCTGAGACGCAAAGGCCTGAACCGAGACGATCCCGCGCCGGATATCCAGCCCATGAAACTCGACCTGATCGTCGGCGACGAGCGCTGGCGGATCGCCTGCGACACGGCGCGAGCGCCCCGCACCCTCGCCGCCATCGCCGCGACCTTGCCCACCGCACTCCAGCTCCACACCCCGAAGATCGCCGGCCAGCACATCTACTGGCATGCGCCCTTCGTCGAGGATGCAGAGGGCGGCGTCGACGTGATGGAGGCGCAGCCCGGCGCCTTCCTGTACTGGCCGGCGCGGCAGTTCCTCGAACTGATCTTCGCGCCGCTCCAGGCCGAGACCGCCGAGGTCACGCTGCTCGGCCAGATCGAAGGCGGACTGCCCGAACTTCAGGCGCTCGGCCTGCGCCTGCGCGAGCAGCACGGGCGCAGGCTCTTCGCCGGCAACCTTGTGCCGATCGAAGGCGCGCAGGCGCCTGAACCACCGCCATCGCAGGTTTCGGACGAACTCGTCGCCATCAGGCAAAAGCTCTGGACCACCTCGCCCGCCGATATCGAGGCGCTACTCGCCTCGCGCGCGACCATGCATCCGGCCGGCCCGCTCTTCCTGGCGGAATCGGAGGCGCGCATCCTGCACGAATTGCTCTGGTGGGTGCGTGGCAGCCTTGCGACGGAAGAGCCGCGTATCTCCCGCCGCATCGCGGCCGTCGCCTGCAATAAGGCCGCGACCCGACTGCGCGACTTCTGCCATCTCGGCGAGAGCGCCGAGGCGATCTTTGCGCTGGAAGCCGCCTTCGGCCGCGACGACATCCCGCTCGCAGCCCTGGTCGACGAGGCCATCCTTTGCGCCGGCCGGCTGGCGGCCTGGCTCGACCTGCGCATCCCGTGGTCGGCGGTCAACGAGGCCACCCGCTCCGCGCTCGACGAGGCCACCGCATGACGGCCGGCCTTGCTCCCCTCGCCGATGGCGGAAGCCTCGCCTACACGCTGCGCGGCGACGGCCCGCCGCTCGTGCTGATCTCGGGCCTGGGCGGCCTCGCCTCGTTCTGGAACGCTTTCGCCGAGGTCTGCGCGCCTTACTTCCAGGTCGTCACCTACGACCATCGCGGCGTCGGCGGCTCCTCGGCCCTCGCGGGCCCGACCAGCATCGACGCGATGCGCGAGGACCTCTCCGACCTGCTCGACCATCTCGGCATCGCCAGCGCCGCCATCCTCGGCCATTCCACCGGCGGGGCGATCGCGCAGAACCTGGCGCTCACGCAGCCGGAGCGCGCTGCGCGGCTGGTGCTGTCGGCGACCTTCGCCTGCCCCTGCGCCTATATGCGCCGCCTTTTCGCCGGGCGCATCGAACTGCTCGACCGGCTCGGCATCGACGCCTATCGCCGCCATGCGGTGACGCTCCTCAATGCGCCCTACTGGCTCGACGCCAACGACGCGATCGTCGAGGCCGAACTGGCGGCCACAGCGACCCGCTCGAAGCCGACGGACGCCGCGGTGGTGCGTGAGCGCATGCTCGCCGTGCTCGGCCATGACGCCCAGGACCGGCTGGCAGAGATCGCCTGCCCGGTTCGCGTCGTGGTCGCGGCCGACGACATCGTCACCCCGGCCTATCTCTCGCAGCGCCTGGCCGACGGCATCCCGCAGGCGGACCTCGCAGTGCTGCCGCGCGGCGGCCATTACGCCATGCGGGCCGAGCCGGAACTCTACCGCGACGCGGTGCTGGACTTTTTGCGCGACGGGCCTTCCGCCGCCGGGACGAGGACATGATCATGGATGTGAACGCGATGCGCGGGCCGATCGGCGTGGTCGGGCTCGGCACCATCGGCCAGCGCTGGGCCGCGACCTTCGCCCATCACGGCTACGAGGTCTCCTGCTACGATCCCGATCCGGCGCGCTGGCAGTCCTTCCAGGCGCTGCACCCGGCGCTGATCGACGATCTCGAACGGCTGGCGCCCGCCCGCACGGCGCGCGGCCCGGTCCGCTTCTCCGCCGATCTCGGCAAGGCGCTCGCCGGCGTCGCCTTCGTCCAGGAGTCGGGGCCCGAACGGCTCGACCTGAAGCAGGAGCTGCTCGCGGCGATCGAACGAAACGTCGGCGACGACGTCGTCATCGCCTCCTCCTCCTCGGCTTTGCTGGTCTCGGACATGCAGGCGAATTGCGCCCGTCCGCAGCGCATCGTGCTCGCCCACCCGTTCAATCCGGTGCATCTGATGCCGCTGGTCGAGATCGTCGGCGGCCGCGATACGGCGCCCGAAGTGATCGAGCAGACCCGCACCTTCTACGAGGCGCTCGGCAAGAAGCCGGCCGTGCTGCGCAAGGAGGTCACCGGGCATCTGGCACTCCGCCTGATGGGCGCGATGTGGCGCGAGGCGATCGCGCTGGTCGAGAGCGGCGTCGCCAGCGCCGAGGATGTCGACCGCGCCTTCTGCTACGGCCCCGGCCCGAAATGGACGCTGCAGGGCTCGTTCATCTCGAACCATCTCAATGCCGAGGGCATCGAGGCCTTCCTGACCAAATACGGCAAGACCTATCAGGATATCTGGGACGATCTCGGCGATGCCAGGCTAGAGCCGGCGACGATCGCGCGCGTCTCGCAGGAGGTTCGCGCAGCGATCGGCGAGCGCAGCGATGCCGAGCTGCGCGACCAGCGCGATGCCGGCCTGGTCGATCTGCTGCGCGTGATGACGCAGCGCGCCGCCCTCTGACAGTTGCAACGGGAGCATAGCCATGTCCGCGCCCCTTCCCTACAGCACTGCCCTCGTCACCGGCGCCTCGCGCGGCATCGGCGCCGCGATCTGCGCCCGTCTGACCGGGCTCGGCCTCACCGTCTACGGCGTCGCCCGGAGCCGCGAGGCGCTGGCCGGCGTCGTCGATGAGTTCGGCGTCGTGCCCGTCGTCGCCGATGTCCGCGACACCGACGCGATCGTCGCCGGGCTCGGCGGCGCCGAGATCGACGTGCTCGTCAACAATGCCGGCATGGTCGCGACGGTGAAGCCGCTTTACGAGCAAAGCGCCGACGAGATCGCCGAGACGATCGCGGTCAACCTGACCGCGCCGATGCTGCTGATGCGGGCGCTGCTCGGCGGGATGGTGGCGCGCCGGCGCGGCCATGTCGTCAATATCACCACCACGGCCGCCCGCGGCGTGCTCGCCGGCACCTCGGCCTATGGCGGCGCCAAGGCCGGCCTCGCCCATGCCTGCCGCTCGCTGCGCTACGATCTCGCCGGCAGCAATGTCCGCATCACCGATCTGGCGCCGGGCCGGGTCGAGACCGAGATTTATCTGCGCGCCTTCGGCGGCGACCGCGAGCGCCTCAACGAGAGCATGTATGGCCATGTCCGCGCGCTGCAGCCGCAGGACATCGCCGAGACGATCGCGGCGGTGCTCGCTCTGCCGCAGCATGTCGACGTCACCGAGATCGAGATCTCGCCGACCGACCAGGCGGTCGGCGGCCATGTCTTCAAGTCGGTGGAGGGCTGAGCTCCTCACGCCCGGCGGCGCCGGCCGGAGCGCCTGTCAGCTTCTCCAGCACCGCATCGCTGGCGGCAATCCAGCTCGCCTCGACGTCTCCCGCTTCGAGCACCTTCAGGCCACATTCGGTGATGCCGCCCGGCGTCGCCAGGCTCGTGAGCAGCGCTTCGACTGGTTCCGGCCGCTCGGCGATCATCCGGCCGGCGGCGACGAAGGTCTCGGCCGCCAGCTGCCGCGCCGTCTCAGGCGCCAGGCCATGGGCGAGCGACCAGTCGCGCCCAAGTCCGATCAGCACCTGCGCCCAGCCATAGATCGCGGCGCTGACCGTCGCGGTCTCGAACCCGGCTTCGTCGGCGAGCGGGATGACCGCGCCGAGCCGTGCCAGCAGCGGCCGCAGCGCCGGCAGGTCAGGATAAACGGTGGTCGGGCTCGCGCCGATCGAGGCGGCGGTCAGCGGCATGATCCGCACCACGTCCGCCGGCGCGGCCGCCGCGCGCAGATCAGCCAGCGGCACGCCGGCACAGGCCGAGACCAGGATCTGGCCCGGCCGCCAGCCCAGCCCCATCACCGCGGCGACGGCATCGCCCGGCCGCGTCGCCAGCAGCACGATGTCTGCCTCCGCGACGAGCGAGCCATTGTCGCCGGCGAGCGCGATGCCATGGCGCTCCGCCAGCTTCGGGCCGTGCCCGCGCGGCGACAGGATCATCTCACTCGCCGAGAGGCCGCTGCGCAGGAGCCCGGTGATCATCTCTTCAGCGAGATGACCGACGCCGAGGAAGCCGATTCGTGTCATGTTGCATCCATGAGTGCGCACACTGCTTGCAGCAATGGCGATCGGTGGTTGATTTTTGCGTGCTGGGCGCTTTCAAGCATGAAGCGTCGAGAGGCCGGGCGCGACCGCAGACCGGCCGGACAGAGAGGCTGAATGCCGAAGACCGCCAGGGCCACAACCGCGGAAAAGGCCGACAGGACCGCGCCGCGCCGCGCCGCCGACAGCGCCGAGCGCGCCTACAAGGCGATCCGGCAGCAGCTCGTCGAGTTCAAGATGCGCCCGGCCGAGCGAATCAACGAAGTCCATCTCGCCGAGATGCTCGATCTCTCGCGCACCCCGGTCCGCGAGGCGCTGAACCGGCTCGCCTCCGAAGGCTTCCTGGTGTTCACGCCCAATCGCGGCTTCTGCTTCCGCGGGCTCGACATCGACGACCTGCTCGACCTGTTCGAGATGCGCTCGATCATCGAGACCGGCGCCTTTGCGCTGGCTTGCGAGCGCGCAGACGAAGCGGGCATCGCCAAGCTCCAGGCCTTCTGGGCCGATGCGCATCCGCGCTACGACAGACGCGATCCGGACGAAATCCTCGAACTGGACGAAGCCTTCCACGTCCACCTCGCCGAGCTCGCCAACAACCCCGAGATCGTCCACCAGCTGACCGGCATGAACGCGCGCATCCGCTTCGTGCGCCGGGCCCAGATCGAGAACGCGCCGCAGCACTGGAGCCTGGTCGACGACCATGCGCGCATCCTCCAGGCCCTGGTCGACCGTGATCGCCAGCGCGGCGTCGACATCCTGCGCCAGCACATCTCGCTGACCTTCGCCGAGGCCCGCGCCGCCCTCAAGGAAGCGCTGCTGAAAAGCTACCTGCCGGACGAGGACACACCGCCACGCCGCCGGGGGCGCACCGCGCGGAAATAGCGCGAGGCCTGCCACGCAGCCGCATGCCGTCGCGCGGCTGTAGTTTGACCTTGAATTCGAAGCGCTTTTTGTCGGCCCGCTCGCCTCGCGGGCTAATGCAGCGCGTGCCACGACCGGCGCTTTCCTCAGCAAGAATCTGCGATTTGGGCAGGGGCTGCGCACGGTATGTCCAAAAGTGCCTGTACAACTGCATGCACTTATGACACGGTTCATGCCATCGGGGAAATCCCGCTGTGAATGGAACCTCTAGGGATGCGCGACCACGTCCTCGGGCTCGACCACATCGTCATCGCCGTGAGCGAGCTGTCGGCGTCGGCGCAGCGCTGGCAGGCGCTGGGCTTCACGGTCTCGCCGCGCGGTCTGCACAGCGACTATCTCGGCACCGGCAACCACACGATCATGTTCGAGGACGACTATGTCGAACTCCTCGGCGTGCTCGTCGCTACCGAGTTCAACGCCCCGACACGCAACTTCCTCGCCGAAGGTGCTGGGCTTGAGCGCCTCGCCATGCGCACCAACGACGCCGCTGCCGGCCTCGCCGGCCTGAAGCGCGACGGCTTTGCCGGCAGCACCGGCCCCTTCGAATTCCGCCGCCCGGTCGAGCTCGATGGCGGACGCATGGGCGAGGCGGGCTTTCGCATCTTCCAATGGCCGCTGGAGCCGGCGCCCGGAAATGTTCGCCTGTTCGCCTGCCAGCATCTCACCCGCGAGACCGTCTGGCTGCCGAGCCTGACCACGCATCGCAACGGCGCCCGGGCGCTGAAGCGGATCGAGATCGTTGCCGCCGACCCGCGCGCCGAAGCGGAACTCTGCGGCAAGCTGCTCGACCTGCCGGTCAGCCTGAGCGCTGGTGCCCACACCGTCACCATGCGCCCGCGCGGCGCCGACCTCGTCTTCGTCGACGCCGCAAGCTTCGCGGCACGCTGGGGGCGTCAGGCCGACAACGCGCTACCGCGCTGCGGCGTCGTCCTGTCGATCGCGGACATCAAGGCCGCCTCTTCCTTTGCCGAATGGACCGGCCCGGGCGCCCTGCTCTGTGCGGGCGTCGACGGCGCACTGATCGGCTGGGAGACATCCGCCAAGCGGGAATGACCGCTCGCCGACGACAATCACAAGCAATCACGACAATGGAGGGGACCATGACCACGACACATCCGACACGGCGCCGCCTGCTCGCCAGCGCCGGCGCGCTCGCAATGGCGGCCGCATTGCCGGCCACCACCTTCGCCCAGGAGCCGCGCCGCGGCGGTACCATCACCGTGCACATGCCGCAGGAGCAGCGCATCCTGAACCCGGCCTTGCGGGCCTCGACCGGCGTCTATGTCATCGCCTCCAAGATCATGGAGCCCCTGGTCGACCTCAACGAGAAGGGCGAGCTCGAGCCGATGCTGGCGACGAGCTGGGAAGGCTCGGCCGACGGCAAGACCATCACCATCAAGCTGCGCGAGGGCGTGAAGTGGCATGACGGCAAGCCCTTCACCTCGGCCGACGTGCAGTACACGGCCATGGAGCTGTGGAAGAAGCACCTGAACTACGGCACCGCGCTGCATTCGGCGCTGGAGGCGGTCGACACGCCCGACGCCCACACCGCGATCTTCCGCTATAGCCGCCCGATGCCGATGGACCTGTTCATGGGCGCGGCGCCCGACCTCGGCTACATCGCGCCCAAGCATGTCTACGAGGGCACCAACATCCTCGACAACCCGGCCAACGTCGCCCCGATCGGCACCGGCCCGTTCAAATTCGCCCAGTATGAGCGCGGGCAGTACGTCATCGCCGAGCGCAATCCCGATTACTGGCGCAAGGGCTTCCCCTATCTCGACAAGATCGTCTGGCGCTTCATCACCGACAAGGCCGCCGCGACCGCCGCGATCGAGGCCGGCCAGGTCCATATGAGCAACTACTCCTCGCTGCCGCTGGCCGATATCGACCGGCTCGGCAAGGACGCCCGCTTCGAGGTCTCCTCGCGCGGCAATGAGCGCCAGCCCTTCCAGAACACGATCGAGTTCAACCTGCGCCGCAAGGAACTCGCGGATGTGCGCGTGCGCCGCGCCATCATCCACGCGGTCGACACCGACTTCTTCATCGAGAACTTCCTGTACGGCAACGGCAAGCGCGCCCATGGGCCGATCCCGTCGGTCTCGACCAATTTCTACAAGGCCGGCGCGCCGGACTATGCCTTCGACGTCAAGAAGGCCAATGCGCTGCTCGACGAGGCCGGCTTCAAGCGCGGCGCCGGCGGGGTGCGCTTCTCGCTGAAGATGCTGAGCCCGCCCTTCGGCGAGGACATCCCGCTCTGGTCGACCTTCATCCAGCAGTCGCTGCAGCAGGTCGGTATCAAGGTCGAGCTCCAGCGTCCGGATGCTGCGACCTATCTGACCGCGGTCTATCGCGACTGGGACTACGACCTCTCGACCGGCTGGCACATCTACCGCGCCGACCCGGCGATCAGCACCATGGTCTGGTACCGCTCGGGCAGCCCGAAGGGCACCGCCTTCACCAACCAGTGGGGCTGGGTCGACCCCAAGGCCGACAAGATGATGGACGACGCCGCCTTCGAGATCGATCCGGCCAAGCGCAAGGCCGCCTATCCGGAGCTCGTCAACCTGCTCAACACCGAGGTGCCGCTGTGGATGGCGACCGAGCGCCAGTTCATCTCGGTCACCAGCAAGAAGCTGAAGAACCACCACAACAATCCGCGCTGGCCGTCGAGCCACTGGGCGGATCTGTGGTTCGAGCCCTGATCCGGCAAACCGGAGCGGCCGCCCTTGGCGGCGGCGCTCCCCGCCTGACCACCGCCTTTGACAAGACCCGCTCGACGCTCCCGGATGCCGGTCATCCGCGCGCCCGGCGCTTGAAGACCACGGCTCATGCACATCTTGAAACTGGCCGGACGACGGCTGATGAGCAGCATCCCGACGCTGCTCATCCTGCTCGCCGGATTGTTCATCCTCCTGCAGTTCGCCCCCGGCGACACCGTCGATGCGCTGATGGCGCAGATGGGCGGCGGCGACCCCGCGCAGGCCGCCGAATTGCGGCGCTTCTACGGGCTGGAAGGCAGCGCGGCCGTGCGCCTGCTCGACTATCTCTGGCGGTTGGTCCGGCTCGATCTCGGCTTCTCCGCCATCTACAACAAGCCGGTCGCGACCGTGATCCTGGAGCGGCTGCCGGCGACGCTGATGCTGATGCTCTCGGCGCTGAGCTTCGCGTTCTTCGCCGGCATGCTGCTCGGCATCGTCTCAGCGCAGCGCGTCAACGGCTGGGCCGACACGCTGATCTCGCTGCTCGGCCTGCTCTTCTACGCGACGCCGTCCTTCTGGCTCGGGCTGATGAGCATCGTCGTGTTCTCGATCTGGCTGGCCTGGCTGCCGCCGGGCGGGCTCTACGAGATCGGCTCGGGCGCGACGGGGATCTGGCTGGTGCTCGACATCGCCCGCCATCTGATCCAGCCGACGATCACGCTCGCGCTGATCTTCCTCGCCATCTATCTGCGCATCATGCGTGCCTCGATGCTGGAGGTCTCGACGCTCGACTTCGTCCGCACCGCCCGCGCCAAGGGGCTGACCCGCGGCGAGATCGTCCGCCGGCACGTGCTGCGCAATGCACTGCTGCCGATGGTGACGCTGATCGGCCTGCAGGCCGGCACCATGCTCGGCGGCTCGGTGGTGATCGAGAGCGTGTTCTCGCTGCCGGGCATCGGCCGCCTCGCCTATGAATCCGTGGTCCAGCGCGACCTCAACACCTTGCTCGGCATCGTCTTCGTCTCCGCCGTCATGGTCATCTGCGTGAACTTCATCGTCGATCTCATCTATGCGCGGCTCGACCCCCGCATCAGCGCGGGAGCCTGAGCCATGAAGGCGCTCAAGCATTTCCTGATGAGCCCGGCCGCCATGCTCGGCCTCGTCCTGCTCGTCGTCATCGTCGGCCTCGCCCTCTTCGCCGACGTGCTCTATCCGCGCGATCCGCTCGGCCTCGCCGGCCGGCCGCTGCAATGGCCCAATCCCGCCGGCCGCTTCCTGCTTGGCACCGATGCGTCCGGGCGCGACATCGCCGCCCAGATCGCCCATGGCGCCCGCACCACGCTGCTGATGGGCATCGTCTCCACCCTGATCGCGATCGCGATCGGCATCGTCATCGGCGCGCTCGCCGGCTTCTATGGCGGGCTGACCGACGATGTGCTGATGCGCCTGACCGAGGCCTTCCAGACCCTGCCGAACTTCATCCTGCTGCTGGTGCTGGTTGTCGTCGTCGGCTCGAACATGACGGCGGTGACGATCGCGATCGGCGTCGTCTCCTGGCCGGCGGTGGCGCGCCTGACGCGGGCGGAGTTCCTGACCCTGCGCAACCGCGAATTCGTCCAGGCCTGCCGCACGCTCGGCCTGACCAATCGCTGGATCATCTTCCGCGAGGTCCTGCCCAACGCGCTCGCCCCGATCATCGTCTATGGCAGCGTCGTGATGGCGACCGCGATCCTCCTGGAGAGCGCCCTCGCCTTCCTCGACCTGTCCGACCCGAACATCGCCTCCTGGGGCAACCTGATCGGCCAGGGCCGCAAGGTGCTGCGCAGCGAATGGTATGTCTCGGCCATCCCCGGCGTCGCCATCCTGCTGACCATCCTCTCGGTCTCGCTGGTCGGCCAGGGCCTGAACGACGCGCTCAATCCGAGGCTGCGCAACCGATGAGCGCTCCCGCGTTTGCCCCGCTCGTCCGCATCGAGGACCTCTCCATCGCCCTGCCCAGGGGCGCCGACCGCCCCTTCGCCGTGGAGACGCTGTCGCTGACCTTGAACGCCGGCGAGATCGTCTGCGTTGTCGGCGAGAGCGGCTCCGGCAAGTCGATGACCGCCTCTGCGCTGATGGGGCTGCTGCCGCCCTCGCTGCCGGTCCGCAGCGGCAGGATCTTGCTCGGCGAGCGCGACATCGTCCGTCTCTCGGAGGACGAACTCCGCGCCATCCGCGGTCCCGAGATCGGCATGATCTTCCAGGAGCCGATGACGGCGCTGAACCCGCTGCGCACCGCCGGCGACCAGATCGCCGAGATGTTCCGCGCCCATACCGACCTGCCGAGGGCTGAGATCGAGGCGCGGGCGCTGAAGCTGCTCGACGAGGTCGGCATTCCCGAGCCGGCCTCGGCCTATCGCGCCTATCCGCACGAACTCTCCGGCGGCCAGCGCCAGCGCGTGATGATCGCGATGGCGCTCGCCCTCGAACCGAAGATCCTGATCGCCGACGAGCCGACCACGGCGCTCGACGTCACCATCCAGGCGCAGATCCTCGAGCTGATCCGCGACATCCAGCGCCGCACCGGCATGGCGGTGCTGTTCATCACCCATGATTTCGGCGTCGTCGCCGAGATCGCCGACCGGGTCATGGTGATGCAGCACGGCAAGGTCGTGGAAAGCGGCAGTGCGCAGGCTGTGCTGCACGACCCACAGCACCCCTACACCAAGGCGCTGATCGCGGCAGTGCCGAGCCTGACGCCGCCGCCGCCGCGCACCCTGCCCGACCAGACCATCGCGACGGTGCGCGACCTCTCCAAGACCTATCGCACCGGCGGCGGCTGGTTCGGCCGCAAGCAGCGCGTCACCTATGCGGTGAAGTCGGCGACCATCTCGCTACCGAGCCAGGCGACGCTCGGCATCGTCGGCGAAAGCGGCTCGGGCAAGTCGACGCTGGCACGCTGCATCGTGCGCCTGCTCGATCCCGACAGCGGCGCGATCGAGCTCGCAGGTGTCGATTTCGGCGGCCTCGAGGGCGAGGCGCTGCGGCGCCAGCGCCATCTCGTCCAGATGGTCTTCCAGGACCCCTACGCCTCGCTCAACCCGCGCCGCAGCGTCGGCGATCTCGTCACGCAGGGCCTGATCGCCCGCGGCACGAAACGCGCCGACGCGATGGCCCGCGCCAAGGAGCTCTTCGCGCTGGTCGGGCTCGACCCCGCCGCGACCGACCGCCTGCCGCATGAATTCTCCGGCGGCCAGCGCCAGCGCATCGGACTGGCGCGGGCGCTCGCGCTCGAACCCAAGGTGCTGGTCGCCGACGAGGCCGTCTCGGCGCTCGACGTCTCCGTGCAGGCGCAGGTGCTAAAGCTGCTGGTCGAGCTGCGCGACAAGCTTTCGCTCTCGATGATCTTCATCACCCATGACCTGCGCGTCGCGGCGCAGATCTGCGACCGGATCGCGATCATGCAACGCGGCGAGGTCGTCGAGCACGGCGTCACCGCCGACATCTTCGCCGCGCCGAAGCACCCCTACACCCAGAAGCTGCTTTCCGCCGTGCCGGGAAGGGCGAACTGACGGAGCCTCACCCATGAGCGAGATCCACGAACCCGGCGAGACCTTCGTCGTCCAGCCCGGCAGCGCGACGAGCTACTGGCAGCCCGTGCCGGCCAATGGCCATATCGAGGTCGCGCTCGACCCGTCCAAGGTCAGGATGGACAACCCGCTCGCCTTCGGCACCCAGACCGTGCCGCCCGGTGGGCATGTCCGCGAGCACAGTCATGACCGGCATGAGGAGGTCATCTACTTCCTCAAGGGCAAGGGCCGGGCCGTGCTCGATGGCAAGGACGTGCCTGCCGTGCCTGGCACTGCGATCTTCATCGGCAAGAGCCGCCGCCACATGTTCATCAACGACGGCACCGAGGATCTGCACTGGGTCTGGCTGATCGTGCCGAACGGCCTCGAAGACTTCTTCCGCCTGATCGGCCGCCCGCGTATGGCAGGCGAGCCGGCCCCGGAGAATTTCCCGCGACCGGAGAACGTGCTTGAGATCGAGCGCCAGACGGTCTTCGCGGCCCAGCCGAAGGACCAGCGTCAACCTTGAGGGAATTCGGTGATGGCGAGTGAACGACGGATCGGCCTGATCGGCTTCGGCACGATCGCCCGGGACATCCATGCCCGGCTCGGGAACGAGGGCTTTTCCTTCGCCTGCCTGCTTCGACCGGATTCGCCGAGCCGCGCGAGCGTTCCTGAGGGCATCGCCCTCGTCGCCACCATCGATGAGCTCCTCGCCTGGGGCCCTGCCTTGGTCGTCGAGGTCGCCGGACAGGCTGCGGTCGCCCAGACCCTCCCCGCGGTTCTCGCCGCCGGCGTCCCGGTGCTGCCGGCTTCGACGGGCGCGCTCGCCGACGACGATCTCCTTGCCCGCCTCACCGAAGCGGCCGAGCAAGGCGAAGCGCGACTGATCGTGCCCTCCGGCGCGGTCGGCGGCCTCGATTATCTCGCCGCATTGCGCGAGACGACTGACGCGCGCGTCCGCTACACATCGCGCAAGCCGCCAGCGGCCTGGGGCCCCGAACTCGCCGCCCTTGGCCTCACCGAAAAGGCCGCGCAGACCGAGATCGCGCTCTATGAAGGCTCAGCGCGCGAAGCGGCCAGGCTCTATCCGAAGAACCTCAATGTCGGGCTGACCATCGCGCTGGCGGTCGGGCACGAGCGCCTGTCCGTCCGCATCGTCTCCGACCCGAAGGCCGCCGGAAACACCCATGAGATCGAGGCGGAAAGCGCGCTCGGCACGGCCCGGCTGAGCTTCGTCAACCTGCCCTCGCCCACGAACCCCAAGACTTCGGCCCTGACCGCCGCCAGCCTCACCGCGGCGATCCGCCGGCAATTCGATCGCATCGCGGTCTAGGAGAGGACATCGATGACCGCGCCCGCGTTGCCGAAGCTCGCCGATCTCGCCCCGCCGAATTTGCGGCCGGGCGCTGAGCTCTTGGCCGAGGGCGCCGCCATGGCGCGCAACTGGCAGGTCGGCCGCAACCTCTTCCTCGACACGGCCGGCGTCGCATGCGAGGCCGACTACAAGCGGCGCATGGCGGGCGAAGGGCGCATCATGCAGCACGCCCATATCGGCTTCCGCAGCGTCGAGCGCACGCTGGAAGCGATCCGGACTGTGCATGAGAGCTGCGCCAGGCTCGGCGTCGGCGTCGACCGCTTTGGCATCACGCTAGACTGGTCGATGGGCTATCCGCTGGGCGAGCGCGGCAAGCGTCCGCGCGGCACCGGCATCGTGCTCTCCGGCCCTGAGGATTTTGCCCGCATCACCGGCATCGTGCCGGCAGCGGCGCATTTCGGCGACTTCATGCTCGGCCTGCCCGGCGCCGTCGAGAACACCCGCGCCGCGCTGGCGGCCGGCGTCACCACCGTCGGCAATCTCGGCCAGTATTTCACCTTCCGCCTGCCCGACTGGGACGACGACGTCGCCACCACGCAGGCGACCGTGACGGCGCTCGGACTGATCGCGGCCCAGCCGGTCGAGGTGCTCGTCCATTCCAATCTCGACGACGGATTCGCCGGCCTGTTCTCCGACATGAGCTCGGCGCTCGGCATGGTGCTGATCGAGAAATATATCGTCGAGGAACTGATCGGCGCCCGCGCCTCGCATTGCTACGGGCATCATTTCACCGCGCCGCTGGTGCGGCTCGCCTTCCATCATGCGCTGATGCAGGTGACCGACACGCCCGGCAGCATGATCTTCGGCAACACGGTCAGCTACAAGTCGACCCCGGCCGGCAATTTCGCCAGCCTCGCCAGCTATCTGCAGGCCGATATCTGGTCGCTGCGCCGCCAGCACAGCGGCCACGCGATCAACCCGGTGCCGGTCACCGAGAACGAGCGCATTCCCGATACCGACGAGATCATCGACGCCCAGATGTTCGCCGGACGGCTGGTCGAGCACGCCTCCGGCAGCCTCGGCCTGATCGACCTTGCGCCCGTCGATGCGATGGCAGGGAGCCTCGTCGCCGGCGCACACAAATTCCGCTGCCGGGTCCTCGCCGGCCTGGCCGATCTCGGCGTCGACATCGCCGATGCCGCCGCGATCATGCTGACGCTGCGCCGCATCGGCCCGCGCCGGCTGGAAGCGGCCTACGGCTCGGGCGCGCCCGATCGTGCCGCCTGGGGCGGGCGCCGCGCTCTGGTCGAGGCCGAATGGGTCGAGGAGCTCCGGCACGAGACCGAAGGCTGGCTCGACAAGGTCGCCGTACCGGTTCGCGCCGGCATCGGACAGGCCGGCCTCAAGGTCTGCATCGCCAGCAGCGACGTGCACGAGCACGGTAAGAGCCTGATCGAGCATCTGCTGACTCGGCTCGACGCCGAGCCGGTCGATGGCGGCACCTCGGCCGATCCCGACGACCTCGTCGCCATCGCCCTGGCCAATGGCTGCGACGTCATTGCGATCAGCACCTATAACGGCATCGCCTTGCGCTTCGCGACCGAGGTGCTGGCGGCACTGGAGCGCGCCGGCGCGAAGCTACCGGTCTGCATCGGCGGCCGCCTCAACCAAATCCCGGAGGATTCGAACTCCGGCCTGCCGGTCGACGTCACCGACGATCTCGCCAGGCTCGGCGTCATCCCCTGCCCGACGCCGGAAGGCCTGGTCGCCGAACTGGAGACGCTCGCGCGGATGCGCTCGGCCCAGGCCGGCGCAGCCTGAGACGGCGCTCCGCCGTGCTGATGACATGATCGGCGCGGAGGCTTCGGGCATGCCGGATCCGGCCTCCCGAAAGGACATCAGCATGACCACCACCCGCAGCCTCCTGGCGGGCGCCGCCCTTGTCGCCACCCTCGGCCTCGCCGGCCTGGCGCTGGCGCAGGGCCATCAGGGCCATGGCAGTCATGGCGCGGCGATGCCTGCCGCGGCCGACAGCGCCGCGACGAAAGATTACAAGGCCGCCAACGACAAGATGCACAAGGAGATGGGCATCAGCTTCAGCGGCGACGCCGATGTCGATTTCGCCCGCGGCATGATCCCGCATCACCAGGGCGCGGTCGACATGGCAAAGGTCGTCCTCGCCCATGGCAAGGATCCCGAGCTGCGCAAGCTCGCGCAGGGCGTGATCACCGAGCAGGAGAAGGAGATCGCCTTCCTGCGAGACTGGCTGAAGAAGCAGGGCAAGTGATCTTTGCCACACCGCCCCGGATTCGTAGCGATCCGGAACCTGCCTCGCGCCGGCCGCTTGCCCTGCAGGGCCGGCTTTGGCAGAGAGACGGCGCGACTTGCGTCTACGCATCCTGCATGCACAAGCCGTGATTCACACTTGGGCTCTGCTCTCGCCTCCGGCTGCTCGCGGGTTCGATGAAAAAATACCTCGACTATCTCTGGCCGCTGATCGGCCTCGTCGCCGTGATCTGGTCGGTCGACCTGCTCTGGGACAAGCTCAAGACCGAGGCCTTGACCAATGAGGCCGTCGCCGCCCAGCTCGAACAGGCCGGGCTCTGGGACGCGTTCAAGATCGTCGCCACCGGCATCGGCCAGAAGATCGCGCTGATCCCGCCCGCCGCCTTCTTTCATGCCGGGCTTGCGACGCTCGTCGCCTATGCCGCGCTCGCCTGGTACGACCGGATCGCGCTTCTGCACCTGCATCGCGAAAAAGGCATCTCCTGGGCCTATATCTCGCTCTGCTCCTTCGTCACCTACGCGCTCTCGCACAATATCGGCGCCTCGGTCTTCTCCGGCGGCATGGTGCGCTACCGCGCCTATCACGCGAAGGGCCTCACCGCCGCTGAGATCGCGATCCTGGTGGCGCTCTGCTCCTTCACCTTCGCCTTCGGAACCATCCTGCTGATGGGGCTGGTGCTGGTCGGCGAACCGCAGATCCTGCGCCCGCTGCACCGGCTCTCGACCTGGTTCGGCATCGGAGACAAGCAGGCGCGCCTGATCGGCTTCGGCCTGCTCGCCTTCTGCGTCCTCTACACGATCGGCGCCTGGCTCCGCTTCAAGCCGCTGAAGATCGGCTCGTTCGAGCTGGTCTATCCGCGCCTGCCGATCGTCGCCCGGCAATATCTCGCCGCGCCGCTGGAGCTGATGGGCGCCGCCGGCATCATCTATTTCGCCCTGCCGGATCAGGGCAATCCCGGCTTCTTCATCGTGCTGGGCGCCTTCCTGATCTCGTTCTCGGCCGGCCTGCTCAGCCAGGTGCCGGGCGGGGTCGGCGTGATGGAAGCGGTGTTCCTGGCGGTGATGCCGGGCGTGCCGGCCCCGGCCGTCTTCGCAGCATTGCTGGTCTGGCGGATGTTCTACCTGATCATCCCGCTGGTGATCTCGCTGCCGATCGTGCTCGCCTTCGAGCGCGACCAGTTACGCAAGGCGCTGGCACACGAGACACAGGTGAAGGCGCAGCAGGAAGCCGCGGCCAAGGCGGCGGCCCTGCACATCGACAAGCCGGAGTGAAGCTCTAGCGCTTCAGCGCGATCGCCGCGGCGCCGAACATCAGCAGGCTGCCGATCGCCTCGGCCGGCCCAAACGGCTCGCCGAGCGCGAGCACCCCGGCCCCGACCGCCACCGCCGGGCTGATAAAGGCATAGAGCCCGGCCCGGAAGGCGCCCCAGTCGCGCACGAGCCTGAGATAGATGGTGAAGCCGATCAGCGAGCCGCCGATCACCAGCACCGCCACCGCCGGCAGCACCGGCCACGAGACCAGCGCAGCGAAATGGGCCGGCGTGACGGTCTCCAACAATGCCGACATCAGACAGAGCCCGAAGCCGCCGATCAGCGTCTGCCAACCGGCCAGCGTCAGCGTCGGGATGCGGCCCATCACCGGCCGCGACCAGACTGCGCCGAAGCAGTAGAGCAGCGTGCCGGCAGCGACCGCCGCCAGCCCCCAGAGTTCGAGCGGCCCGCCCTTCGCCGCGGCGAGCCCGCCGAGCGCCCGCGTCGAGAACAGAAAGCCGAGGCCGACCGCTCCCAGCCCGATCGCCGCGAGCTTGCGCCCGCCGATCGCGTGCCCCTCGATCAGGCGGCTGGCGATGATGGTGAAGATCGGGATGGTCGCGAAATTGACAATCGCCGCGAGCCCGGTCGGCGCCTGCGCCGTGCCCCAGAACAGCAGGGTGTAGTTGCCGGTGTTCAGCAGCAGCGCGGTCATGACGACACGCGGCCAAGCCTGCGCCGGCACCTTCAGCACGTCCCGGCCGGTCCAGGCCAGCATCAACGTGCCGGCGATAACGAAGCGTGACGCCGCCAGGAAGACCGGCGGCACATGCTGCGAACCGACCTTGATCGGCAGCCAGGTCAGGCCCCAGACGAGGCACATCAGCGCGAAGAGGGCGGCATTGCGGGACATGGAGCAGCGTGTAGCGAGTGTAACGGGAAGGACCAATGCCGGCCCGGCATGCAGCCCTGGCGTCGATGGAAGGGCCTTCCGCCCCGCCCACTGGCCAACGCCGGCGCCGCGCTCTATTATAAGAGAATCAAGGGTATGATGATGGACGATCTCGCGTCAAGATTGGCTGAGCGGCTGCGGGGCGAGCGCGAGGCGCGCGGCTGGAGCCTGAACGATCTCGCCGAGCGCTCGGGCGTCTCGCGCGCCATGATCAGCCGGATCGAGCGCGGCGAGGCGAGCCCGACCGCGGTGCTGCTCGGCCGGCTTTCCGGCGCCTTCGGCCTGACCCTGTCGAACCTGCTGGCGCGGATCGAGAATGCCGGCGAACGGGTCCGCCGCGCTGGAGATCAGCCGCTCTGGCGCGATCCGGAGACCGGTTTCGTCCGCCGCGCCATTTCGCCGGCCGGCAATGGCGATCTCGAGCTGGTCGCCGGTGAATTGCCTCCAGGTGCGGCGATCGCCTATCCCGCGAGTTCCTACGCCTTCATCCGCCAGCAGATCTGGATGCAGTCCGGCATGCTCGACTTCGACGAGGGCGGCATCGTCACGCGGCTCCAGGCCGGCGATTGCATGGAGCTCGGCCCGCCCGCCGATTGCCGCTTCAGCAATCCCGGCACCGAGCCGGCGCGCTATCTCGTGGTGGTCAGCAGGCGCTGAATCTGCAACAGGCGCGCTGTATCGATGTCTCGAAACATACCGACAGGACGTGGTCGCAAAGGTCTAAGCCTCTTCACCCACCTAGCCCCTCGAGCGAAAAGCCCTTCTTCTCGAACGCGTCGTGCATGTCCCAGCAGGTGAAAGTCGTCCAGTAGGGAATTTCGACCGCACCGACGTCGCGCTGGAACTGCGCAAGAGCCCTTTGGCTCCAATCACCCCAGAAGCCATCGGCTCCCCACGGACCGAAATCATAGCCCAGCTTAAGGAGCGCCTTCTGCCGGCTGAGCGTGTTCCAGAAGGGGCCCCAGACGTCCGGGATCGTGTCGTCCTTGTAGACCCTTCGCAAGAGTTCAGCGAAGGGAAATCCGGCAACGTCCTGCTTGTAGTTCGGGCAGATGTCGTGATGGCCGTGATGAGAACGAACGTCGATGTCGGGCCAACGCGCCAATATCTCCTGACCGACCGCAACCATCATTTCGAACTGCTCTGCAGTCCACGGCTGAATCTTCATGATTGAGATCGAGTCCGTGTCTACCGCTTCGATCCAATCGTTCCTGGCAGGGAATCCCGGCCGCGCATACCCCACATTACAGGTCTCGACACCAATGCAGGCCCGCGCGCCCTTGGTGTCGTCATTGGATTTCTTCCCGTCCCACCGAAGCTTTTGCTCTTTGCCTGCATGCCAGGAACGGTTCTCGAGGGTGACATAGCGATCGATCCCCTCGGCATAGGTTCGGCCAACACCGTAGTGAGCTGACGAGATACCCTTGCTGGTCGCATTGGCGCCGCCCAATACACGCCGCGTATCGACGAGACTTTCGATGGCCGTCCAATGCCAAGTCACCCCCATCGGCTTGTGCCCGGTCGCTTTCGTCCAGCCGCGGCTGACCGACTGCCCTGGCGCAATGGGAATCAGATGATCATTGAATGAGAACATAGCTGACCCCTCGCCCTCCCGTAGGAGTTGCAGATTGCCCTAAAGGCAAATCAGTAATCAACCATGCTTTTTCTATTTCGACAGGGATATCCAAATGGTATCTGACGTCACACGCTCCCCACCGTCCTCAGCTTCGCGCGCGGGTGGATCTCGCTCTGCGAGAGCACCGGCGTCTCCCTGCGGAAGCGCTCGATGATCTGGCGCACGAAGGGTCGCGCCATGCCGGAGGTGACCAGCGCCGGCATCTCGCCGAGCCGTGCTGCGTCCTCGAACTTTTCGCGCACCTGATGGACGAAGTCCTGCAGCCGCGAGGGCTGCATGGCTAGGTGCCGGTCTTCGCCCTGCCCGACGATCGATTCGGCGAAGACACTCTCCCAGGCCGGCGACAGCGTGATGATCGGCAGCTGCCCATGCTGGTTCGAGAACTGCGCGCAGATCTGGCGGGCGAGCCGGACGCGGACATGCTCGGCGATGTCGCGCGGGCTCCTGACGCTACCGGCGACCTCGGCAATGCCCTCTACGATGGTGGCGAGATCGCGGATCGAGATGCGCTCGGAGAGCAGCAATTGCAGCACGCGCTGGATGCCGGTGGTCGAGATCTGCTGCGGCACGATCTCCTTGACGAGATCGGCATGGTCCTTGGGCAGTTCGCGCAGGAGCTTCTGCACCTCGCCATGCGAGAGCAGCTCCGGCATATGCGACTTCAGCACCTCGGTGAGGTGGGTCGAGATCACCGTCGCCGCGTCGACCACGGTGTAGCCGCGCAATTGCGCCTCGTCCTGCAGAGCGGCGTCGATCCAGGTCGCCGGCAGGCCGAAGGTAGGCTCCAGCACATTGTGGCCGGGCAGCGTCACGCTGCCGCCCATCGGGTCCATCGCCATGTACTGGCCGGGATAGACCATGCCGTGCCCGGCATCGATCTCCTTGATCTTGATGAAGTAGTGGTTCGCCTCGAGCTGGACGTTGTCGACGATGCGCACTGCCGGCATGACGAAGCCGAGCTCGGCGGCAAGCTGGCGCCGCAGCGCCCGGACCTGGTCGGTCAGCCGGTCGGCGCCGCCCGGCGCGTTGACCAGCGGCAGCAGGCCGTAGCCGATCTCGATCTTGAGCTCGTCAAGCTTGAGCAGATCGTTGAGCGTCTCCTCCTTTGAGGCGCCATCCGCAGCCGTTGGCGCCGCGCCCGGCGTGCCCTGCACCGCCGCCTCCGCCTCCCGCGCCTTGGCGAGCTTGCCGAAATGCCGCGCCAGCCAGCCCGAGCCTGCGGCTAAAGCGAGAAAGGGCAGCATCGGGATGCCCGGCAGCAGCGCGATCAGCAGCATCACCGCCGCCGACATGCCGAGCGCCTTGGGATAGCCCGAGAGCTGCCGGCCGAGCGCCTTGTCCGCAGCGCCGCGCACGCCGGACTTGGAGACGAGCAGGCCCGCCGCGGTCGAGACGATCAGCGCCGGGATCTGGCTGACCAGGCCGTCGCCGACCGTGAGCAGGGTATAGCTGTGCGCCGCTGCGCCGAAGCTCATGCCCTGCTGCGCGACGCCGATGATGATGCCGCCGATCACGTTGATGAAGGTGATCAGCAGGCCGGCGATCGCGTCGCCGCGCACGAATTTGGAGGCGCCGTCCATCGAGCCGAAGAAGTTGGCCTCGTCCTCCAGCGCCTTGCGCCGGACCTTGGCGACCTCCTGGTCGATCAGCCCGGCCGAAAGGTCGGCGTCGATCGCCATCTGCTTGCCCGGCAGCGCATCGAGGGCAAAGCGCGCCGCAACTTCGGCGATGCGGCCCGAACCCTTGGTGATGACCACGAAGTTGACGATGATCAGGATGGTGAAGACGATCACCCCGATCACGAAATTGCCGCTCATCACGAAGTTGCCGAAAGCCTCGATGACGTGGCCGGCGGCGGCGGTGCCCTCATGACCATGGGCGAGGATGAGGCGCGTCGAGGCGAGGTTCAGCGCCAGCCGCAGCATCGTCACGATCAGCAGCACGGTCGGGAAGGCCGAGAACTCCAGCGGCTCCTCGATGAACAGCGCCGTCATCAGGACGAGCACCGACAGGATGATCGAAAGCGCCAGCAAGAGGTCGAGCAGCATCGCCGGCAGCGGGAAGATCAGCACCACGAGGATGCCCATCACGCCGATGGCGAGGAACAGGTCCGGCCGGTTGAGCAGCGCGCTCATCTGGCCGCGTGACGGCATCGCCATGCCGTTGCCGCTGCCCGCCGTCACATCGCTCATCGAAGAACCGCTCCCACGCGCCGCCCTTCCGCAGGACGGCAGTCGTACCCGGCAATTCTTGCCGGGTGCATGGTGAACGAGTGGTTAAGGACCTTGAAAAAATCCCATCTGGAACCTTTCCCTGAACGGGCTGTTATCGAATGGCCGCCTTCCGGCCGCATTCGGCCGCCCAACTTCAGGCGGGCCGACGAGATTGGCTGCCTGGCCGAAGCCTTTTGGAGGATATGTTGGATAGACGTACATTCATGCTGAGCCTTTTCGGCGGTCTCGCCGCGGCAAGCGTCGCTGGCATGGGGATCGCGCAGGCCGCGACCGCTGCTCCCGCCGTTGCGCCTCTGGCAGGTTCGGACGAGCTCGCGCCGGCCTTGAAGGCCGGTCTCGACAAGGCAGACGCCGATTTCAGCCAGACCGTGGTTCGCCGCACGACGGTCGTGCGCCGGCCCGCCTATCGCCGTCCGGTCGTGGTCCGCCGCACCGTGGTGGTGCGCCGGCCGAACCCCTATCGCCGCCCGGTCGTCGTGCGCCGGCGCGTGATCTACCGCTGAGAGCAATCCAATCGGCAGGCGGCCCTTTTGGCCGCCTGCCGCCTTTGAAGCGGCGCCAAGCCGGTCTGTCGAAGGGACAAGCCTATTGAACGAGGGACGCGCAACCCCAGGCGAGATCGTCACGGATATCCCGGCCAGGCTCGATCGCCTGCCCTGGTCGCGCTTTCACACGCTGGTCGTCGTCGCGCTCGGCGTCACCTGGATCCTCGACGGACTCGAGGTCACGCTGGCGGGGTCCGTCTCGGGCGCGCTGAAGGAAAGCCCAGCGCTGAAGTTCAGCAACACCGATATCGGCCTCGCCGGCGCCGCCTATATCGCCGGCGCGGTCATCGGCGCGATTCTCTTCGGCTGGCTCACCGACCGGCTCGGCCGCAAGAAGCTCTTCACCATCACCGTCCTGGTCTATCTTTCCGCGACCGCCGCCACTGCCTTCTCCTGGAACCTGTGGAGCTTCCTGCTCTTCCGTTTCCTCACCGGCATGGGAATCGGCGGCGAGTACACCGCGATCAACTCGACCATCCAGGAACTGGTACCGGCACGCGTGCGCGGCTGGACCGACCTCGTCATCAACGGCTCCTTCTGGGTCGGCGCCGCGATCGGCGGCATCGCCGCGATCGTCCTGCTCGATCCCGCCCTGGTACCGCCGGACATGGGCTGGCGCCTCGCCTTCTTCATCGGCGCGGCACTCGGGCTGATCGTCATGATCCTCAGGCAGTGGATCCCGGAGAGCCCGCGCTGGCTGATGAGCCATGGCCGCGTCGCCGAGGCCGAAGCCGTCGTCGCCCATATCGAATCCTTCTACCCACCGCAGCCGACTGCCGCGCTGCCGACGCTCACCTTGCGCCCGCGCAGCCACACGCCGATGGGCGAGGTCGTCCATACGCTCTTCGTCACGCATCGGCCGCGTACGCTGGTGGCGCTGGCGCTGATGTCGTCGCAGGCCTTCTTCTACAACGCGATCTTCTTCACCTACGCCCTGATCCTGACCGATTTCTACGGCGTCCCGTCCAATCTGATCGGCTGGTTCATCCTGCCCTTCGCCGCCGGCAACTTCCTCGGCCCGGTCCTGATCGGACGGCTCTTCGACACGATCGGCCGGCGCCCGATGATCGCCGGGACCTATATCCTCTCCGGCCTGCTGCTCGCCGGCACGGGCTACCTCTTCGCCCGCGAGATGGTCAGCGCCAGCCAGCTCACCCTGTGCTGGAGCGTCGTCTTCTTCTTCGCATCCGCTGCGGCCAGTTCTGCGTATCTGACCGTGAGCGAGACCTATCCGCTGGAGATCAGGGCGCTGGCGATCGCCGTGTTCTATTCCATCGGCACCGGGCTCGGCGGGATCGCCGGCCCCTGGCTGTTCGGCGTGCTGATCGACAGCGGCTCGCGCATCAGCGTGTTCGGCGGCTACCTGTTCGGTGCTGCGCTGATGATCGCCGCCGGGCTGATCGCCTGGCGCTTCGCGGTGAAGGCGGAACGGCGCTCGCTCGAGGACATCAGCAAGCCGCTGGGGGCGCTCTGATGGCAAGGCGAACCTCAAGGCGATTGCGCCTCAAACCCTCACAACCAGCTTACGGCCGGTCTCCCGCGCCGTCGGCCCTTTGTGAACCATCGTCGCAGCGCGAACGTGACGAGAGGTCAGGAAGGGGAATAGAATGGCCTCGTGGGAACGCGGCGCCTGGATCGAACCAAATGGAGGCATGACATGGATCGACGTTCATTCGTGATGGCGCTGTTCGGCGGCCTCGCCGCCGCCAGCGTCGGCGGCATTGCCGCTTCGCAAGCTGCCCAGCCCAAGCTCGCCCCGCTGCCGGCCAAGAAGCCGGAAGAGCTGCCGGAGGAGCTGAAGGAAGGCCTCGACAAGACCGACGCCGACTTCAGCCAGTACTATTATTATCGCCGCCCGCGCTATGTCCGGCGCTACTACTACCGCCCGCGCTACTATTACCGCCCGCGGCGTTACTATTATCGCCGCCGCTACTACTACTGAGCGGCCATCGACGGGTCGGAGCTTGTGCTCCGGCCCGCTTGTTTTTCAGCCCTTGGTGGCAAGCGTCAGAGCGAATTCGTGCGCGCCTGCCCCGGCTCGGCCACGGGCACCCCGGCCGCGACATATTCGCTGAGCTTGTTGCGCAGCGTCCGGATCGAGATGCCCAGGATCTTGGCGGCATGGGTGCGGTTGCCCAGGCAATGATCCAGCGTGTCGAGGATCAGGTCCCGCTCGACATCGGCCACGGTCCGCCCGACGAGGCCGCGCGTCACCGCCTCCGCGGTCTGCGCCGCCCGCGAGGCGACGTCACGACCGCTGGCCGGACCGAGCGTCTCGCCCTCCGGCGTCAGCATCGCCTCGGTGCCGATCTCGACGCCCTGCGCCAGCAGCACGGCGCGATGCACGGTGTTCTCCAGCTCGCGGACATTGCCGCGCCAGCTGTTGCCGAGCAGGAGCTTGCGCGCCTCGGCCGCGATCGGCCGCAACGGCATGCCGTTCAGCTCGGCGTATTTCTTGGCGAAATGGTCGGCCAGCGCCAGGATGTCGCCCGGCCGCTCGCGCAGCGCCGGCAGGCGCAGATGCACGACGTTGAGCCGGTAGAACAGGTCCTCGCGGAAGGAGCCCTCGCGCACGGCATCGCCGAGATTGCGGTTGGAGGTGGCGATCACGCGGATATCGACCTTGACTCCTTGCGTGCCGCCGACCCGGTCGATCGTCCGCTCTTGCAGCGCGCGCAGCAGCTTGGCCTGCAGGCGCACATCCATCTCCGAGATTTCGTCGAGCAGGAGCGTGCCGCCATTGGCCTCCTCGAACTTGCCGATGCGCCGCGCGATCGCGCCGGTGAAAGCGCCCTTCTCGTGACCGAACAGTTCGGATTCGAGCAGGTTGTCGGGAATCGCCGCGCAGTTCACCGCGACGAAGGGCTTGTCCTTGCGTAGCGATTTCTGGTGCAGGTGCTGCGCGATCATCTCCTTGCCGGTACCGCTCTCGCCGGTGACCAGCACCGGCGCATCCGAGCGCGCGATCTGGTTGGCGAGCTGGACGACGCGCTCCATCGCCGGGTCGCGCCAGATCAGGCTCGCCTTGTCGCCTGCGACCGCAGCGAGCACGGCGGCGATCAGCTCCGGATCGGGCGGCAGCGGCACATATTCGCGTGCCCCGGCCTGGATCGCGGCGACGGCGGCGCGGGCATCGGTCGAGGTGCCGCAGGCGACCAGCGGCGTGCGGATGCGCTCGACCTCGAGCGCCGCGATCAATTTGGCGATCGGCTGCTCGACATCGACCATCAGCAGGTCGCCGCCCTTGGTGCGCAGCACCGCCAGCGCCTGCTCGACGCTCTCGGCATGGGTGACGGCGGCGCCCTGCGACACCGCGATCTTCGCGGCGGTGATGAGCTGGCCCTTGAGGCTGCCGACGATGATGAGGCGCATGGCTCAGGCCTTCCTTGAAGAATGCAGTCGGTCCGGCCGGTTCGTCACCGGTCGGTCTTGATGATTTCCGTCATGGTCACGCCGAGGCGTTCCTCGACCACCACGACCTCGCCGCGCGCCACCAGGCGCTCGTTGACGAAGATGTCGATGGCTTCACCGACGCGCCGGTCGAGCTCCAGCACGGTGCCGGGCGTGACGCGCAGGAGGTCACCGACCGCGATCCGCGACGAGCCGAGCACGGCTGAGACCGTGACCGGCACGTCGAAGACCTGTTCGAGGTCCTCCGCCGTCTTGACCGGCACCGGCCCCGAGCGCGCGACCGAGTCGCCCACGGCATTGTGGTCGAAGGAGAGATCGGCCGGGTTGAGCGGCGGCAGATTGAGGTCGTTTTCGCTTGCCATCTGTCTTACCCCGCTGCCGGGCCGAAGACGGCCCTGACTGCCTTGTCGACCGCTTCGTCGAGTTCTGCGCTTTCGATCGCAATGCCGCCATCGGCCCATTCGAGCCGGCCGTCGCCAAGGGCGATGTCCGGCTCGCCGAGCACGACAATGCGGCCGGCGAACCCGGTCTCGCGGGCGAGCCCGGCGAGCTTGCCCTCGACGGTCTCGACCAGGCTCTCATGCACCCGGATCGCCAGATGCGGCGCATGCCGGGCATGGGCGAGGCATTCGCGCGCCGCCGCCAGCAGCTGCGCCAGCGGCTTCTCCGCCAGGGCGGCTCCCGCGAGGCTGCGCGCGGTCGCGACCGCAAGCTGCGCGGCCTGCGCCTCGATCTGCGCCAGCCGCTCGTCCTGTTGCGCAAGCAACCGCTCGCTCTGGCGCACCAGCTGCGACAGCAGCGCACCAAGCTGGTGATCGGACTCGCGCCGCGCCTGGTCGAGGCCGCTATGGAAGCCTTCCGCCCGGGCGCTTTCGAGCGCCGCCTCGTCGGCCGCCTTGCGGCTGTTGCCGCTGAAGTCGGTGGCGAACATGAATTTCTTGGCTGCTGCCATCTCAGTACACCAGCTCGTCTTCGGAATTGCCCTTCGAGATGATGATCTCGCCCTTCTCGGCGAGGTCCTTGGCCAGGGTCACCATCTTCATCTGCGCCTCGTCGACTTCCTTGAGGCGCAAGGGTCCGAGGCCCTGCATGTCGTCCTGCAGGACCTTGGCGGCACGCTGCGACATCGCCCCGAGGAAGAAGGCACGCAACTCCTCGTTCGCGCCCTTGAGGGCCCGCGCCAGCGTGTCCTTGTCGACCTGGCGCATCAGGGTCTGCAGGCCGGCGGAATCGAGCTTGCCCAGGTCCTCGAAGGTGAACATCAGGGCGCGGATGCGCTCGGCCGATTCCTGGTTGGTGGCGTCGAGCGCGGCGAGGAAACGCATCTCGGTCTGGCGGTCGAAGCCATTGAAGATCTCGGCCATCATCTCGTGCGGATCGCGCCGGCGCGTCTGGGTCAGGGTCGAGACGAACTCGGTGCGCAGCGTGTTCTCGATATGGTCGAGCGCCTCCTTCTGCACCGATTCCATGCGCAGCATCCGGCTGACCACCTCGATCGAAAGCTCGTTCGGCAGGTTGCGCAGCACGCTGGCCGAATGGTCCGGCCGGATGCGCGAGAGGATGACGGCAATCGTCTGCGGGTATTCGTTCTTCAGGAAGTTCGCGAGCACGACAGCGTCGATATTGCCGAGCTTCTGCCACATGTTGCGGCCGGCCGGACCACGGATCTCCTCCATGATCAGCGCGACCTGGTCGCTCGGCAGGATTTTCTCCAGCAGCGAGATCGTGCGGTCGAAGGAGCCGGTGATCGCGCCGGCGCTGGAGAGCCGGCCGACGAAATCGAGCATCAGCTTCTCGACCTGGTCGGAATCGACCGTGCCGAGTTCCGCCATCGCCCGGGTGATGATGCGGATTTCCTCGTCGTCGAACTCCTGCCAGATCACCCGTCCGTGCTCTTCGCCGAGGATGAGCAGGATGACGGCGGCGCGCTGCGGCCCGGTCATGGCCTCGAGCGTCGTCGGGCCGCCCGAATAGCCGGACGCCTCGTCCGGATCGGCGCTGCGGGTTGCGATGGAGCGTGTCGCGGCCATGGTTCAGGCTCCCGTCACGCTGGTGCTTTCTCGTGGATCCAGCCGCGCAGCACCGCGACGGAATCCGCCGGGTTCTGCGCCACCATGGCGCCGATCTTCTCGACCGACTGCGCCTTGAGCTGGCCCTTGATCTGCGCGATCGCGAGCATCCGCTCCGACGGCGCCTCGACGTCGATCTGGCCGGACTCCCCGCCGGCTCCGCCACCCGCGCCGCCGGAGGCGGACGGATCGCCCGTGCCCTGATCGACGACGACCATGCCATTGCGCATGAAGCTCGGGATCGCCCGGAACTCGTGATCGGGCGCCAGGACCTGCTTGAGCAGGGGACGCACCACCACCATCAGCACGATCAGGACGAGCAGCGCGATCACGGCCATCTCGGCGAAGCGGACGACATCCTCCCTGGTGAAGGAGAGGAGCTGCTGCATCAGCGTCTGTTCGGTCAGATCGGCCGGCGCCTGCGGCGCCTCGGCGAAGCGCAGGTTGACGACCTCGACCTGATCGCCGCGCTGGCGGTCGAAACCGACCGCGGTGCGCACCAGCTGCGAGATGCGTTCCAGCTCCTCGGGCGGACGCGGCTGGTAGCTGACCTCGTTGCCCTGCTTGCTGTAGATTCCGTCGACCAGCACCGCGACCGAGAGCTTGCGGACGCGTCCGCCCTCCTGCACCTCGGTGCGGGTCGTGCGCGAGATCTCGTAGTTGACGACCTCCTCGTTCTTCGAGCTGGTGTCGCGCTGCTGGCCTTGCTGCTGGCCCTGGTTCTGCTGCGCGCCCGGCAATTCGTTGCCGACGGTGACGCCTTCGCGCTGCTCGTTCGAGGCGGAGGCTTCCGTGCGGTTCTGGCTGGAGCGGATGACCTTGCTCTCGGGATCGAAGGTCTCGGAGCGGCTTTCGATCCGGTTGGAATCGAGCACGGCCGACACCTGCACGCGGGCCCGGCCCGGGCCGACGATGCTGGCGACGATGTCGTCGACCTGCGCCTTGATCCGCCGCTCGATCGCGCCCTGGCGCTCGTCCAGCGCCACGCCGACCATGCCTTGCTCGCCCTGGGCGCCGTCGGCGAGGAGCCGGCCGCGCTCGTCGACGATCGAGACCCGCTCGGGCTTCAGCCCATCGACCGCCGAGGAGACGAGATGGCGGATCGCCCTGACCTGGGCGTTGTCGAGATCGCCGGCGAGCTTAAGTGCGATCGAGGCGCGCGGCGGCTCGCGGTCGCGCTCGAACAGGCGCCGTTCGGGGATGACGAGATGGACTCGCGCCGCCTGGACGCGGCCGATCGAACGGATGGTGCGCGAGAGCTCGCCTTCGAGCGCACGCAGATGGTTGATGTTCTGGACGAAGCTGGTCGAGGAGAAAGCGTCGCCCTTGTCGAAGATCTCGTAGCCGACGCCGCCGCCGGATGGGATGCCCTTGCCGGCGAGCTCAAGCCTGAGCTTCGGCACGTCGGTGCGCGGCGCCAGGATGGTCTGCCCGTCGCCACGCAATTCGTATTTGATCCCGCGCGTGTCGAGGTCCTTGGTGATGGCACTGACGTCCTGGCTCGACAGGTCGGCGAAGAGCACGCCCATCGCCGGCTGCGACATGCGCAGCATGACGAAGGCGAAGAAGCCGATCAGCGCCAGCGTCACCGCCAGCATCGCCGCCAGCCGCGCTGCGCCGAATCTCCGGAACTGTTCGACTAGCCCGTTCACGCCGCTCTTCCGTCGCCCGGTGCCTGCGAGACCAACGCACAGACGCACCACTAGGCAAGTTTTTCCCGGTGCATGGTTAGCGCCCGGTTAACGACGGTTAGGAAATGGCACAGTTCGATGAGGACAACGTGCCGCCGAAACGCGAAAGGCGCCGGTCAAAAGGCCGGCGCCTCATGAATTTCTCTAAATACCAGAAAGACTTACTGGCGATAATGCTGGATGCGGGTGGTGCGCAGGCCGGCAAGGCCATGCTGGTCGATCGAGGACTGCCAGCTCAGGAACTCGTCGACCGTCAGCGTATAGCGCTGGCAGGCCTCCTCCAGGCTGAGCAGACCGCCGCGCACGGCGGCGACGACCTCGGCCTTGCGCCGGATCACCCAGCGGCGCGTGTTCATCGGCGGCAGATCGGCGATCGTCAACGGGCTGCCATCGGGCCCGATGACATATTTGACGCGCGGTCGCAGCGGCTCGGTCATGGTACTCTCACACAACTCAACAGACCTACTGCCGAAGAGTCTAGCCCGGGCGGGCTTAAATTTTGCCTAAAGCGATCACGCAGGCTTTCGGCATGGCTCATGACGGAGTTCGTCAGGACGTGCTCTTCACCGATTTGACCTTGTCGAGCGGGACCTTGATCGCGCCGATCAGCAGCGTCGGAACGGTGGTCGAGAAGTCGATGCCGTCGACCTTGCCGGTGATCTCGGTCTTGACCGTGATCGCCGCACCGGAGACGTCGGTGCCTTCGACCTTGATGCTGTATTCGCCGTCGGCGGCGGTGGAGCCGGTCGAGGTCTTGCCGTCCCAGGTATAGGTCTGGTCGCCGGCCGTCAGCGTCTTCGTGCCGCTGAAGACCACGCTCCCCTTCGCGTCCTTGATCGTGACCGTGGCGGTGCCGCCCTTGGAGGCGTTGAGTTTCCACTCGGCCTTGCCCTCGCTGAGCTGGGTCGCGGCGCCGTCTGCCGTCACGGTCTGGCCGACGAAGCCGATCGCACTCGCGCCGGTCGTCGCCTTGCTGACGCCGAGCAGCGCGGTCAGCGTCTCGTTCTGCTTGAGCTGCTGCTCGACGCCGGCGAATTGTACCAATTGCTGGGTGAACTGGTTGGTGTCGAGCGGATCGAGCGGGTTCTGGTTCTTGAGCTGCGTCGTCAGCAGCGTCAGGAACTGGTCGAAATTGTTGGCGATCGAGGTGCCGCTGCCGGTCGCCGTGTTGTTCTGCGCGGCTGCGATCTGCGAGTTGGACAGCTTGCCTGTATTGGAGACGGTCATGGCGCGCCCCTCCCTTAGATGCTGAGATCGACGCCGCCGAGACGGCTGGCGTTGCGCGGCAAGGTCGCCACGTCAGTGACGAGCGCGCTGTCCTCCGAAGCCTCGACCCAGGCGCGGCGGCCGCGCGGCGCCTCATCGCCCTGCTGCTGGCGCCCGCCGGCCTGCTGGCCGGGGTCACGCAGGCTGAGATCGATTCCGCCTTCCGACGGCTTCAGGCCCGCCTGCTCGAAGGCGCGCTCCAGCGTCCGGGCGTCGCGCTGCAGCATATGCAGCGTCTCGACCCGGTCGACGGTGAGCTTGGCGCTGACATCGCCCTTGTCGGAGATCTCCAGGCTGACGTCGATGCGCCCGAGCTCAGCCGGATCGAGCCTGATGTCGAAGCGCTTGTTGCCGGCGAGAGCCTTGGCGCCGATCTCGATCGGCACGACATGGAGCGGCGTCGGCCGGCCGGCGTCGCCCGAGACCAGCTTGTGGGCCGCCTCGGCCTGGGCCCGGGCGGTCGCCTGGGCGGCGGCGTCGAGCTCGGTCAATGGCGCCTGCGGCGCGGTCAGGCTCTGCGGCCCGGCGGCGAGGATCGCCTGCGGGCTCAGAGGCGCACTGGCCTGCTGCGCGCCGCTGGCGGCGTCGGTCGAGGCAGCCTGCGTGGCCTGCCCGGTGGCGGCGGTCGCCGTGGTGGTGTCGGCAGGCTTGGCGTCGCCCGTCGCCTTCGCATCGCTGCTCGTGGTCGTCGCGGCGACCTTGCCCGCTTCGCTGTCGTCCTTGGCCGAGGCCAGTGCATCGCCCGGCTTGGTCTCGGCCGTCTTGAGCTCGCTCTGCTGCGCCTCGCCGGCTTTGATCTCGCCGGGCTTGATCTCGCCGGACTTGGCATCCGGCTTGGTCTCGCTGCCCGCTGCCGGAAGCTGCGGCTTCAGCCCAGCCTTGATGTCGGCTGCGGCCGCTTCGCCGCCCGCGCTCGCCTGGCCGTCAGCCTTTGCCGGCAGGGCGGGCGGGACCGGCACCGGGATCATGGCCTCGCCAGTCGCCTTGGCTGTCGCTCCGGCTGCACTGGCCTCTGTGACGGCCTGGTTGCCCTCAGTGGCAGCTCCTTCTGGCTTCGCCGGCTCGCCTCCCTGGAGCGCGGCAGCGGCGAGCGCGAGGAACTCCGCGCCAATCGCAGGCGGCGGCACGGGTTGCATCACCGCGCCTGCAGCGGCCTGCTCCTCCAGCGTGCCCTTGCCGATCACCGGCGCTCCGTCGAGGGCAGCGGCCAGCGCGGCCTTGCGCTCCTCGATCGTCTTGCCCCCGGCCGTCTTGCCCTCGGCCGGCTTGTCGCCGGCGGCCGTCCCGGTCTTCGTGTCCTCGGTGGCCGCAGCGTCTTTCGCCGCGGCCTGGTCGCTGCCGGCATCCGCCTTCGTCTTCTCGGATGCTCCCTTGGCGTCCACCGCCTTCCTGTCCCGGCCGTCATCGTCGGGACGCGCCGACGACCTGGCATCGGCCGCTGTCGTCTTGCGGGCACCGTCATCTGGCCTCGCCTGGTCGCGCGCGCCGACATCGTCGCGGGCGCTGCGGTCGTCATCGAGGCGCGGGCGCGGCCGATCCGCCGGCTCCAGTGGCAAGGTGAAGGCCTGCTCCGACCCATCCCGATCGGGGCTTCGGCGGCTCGGAAGCGGGATCTCAGGCAGCGCAGAGGAGCGCGAGACCGACGCGGCGGACATGGGGACTCTCCGGAACGAAACCGTGACGATGTGGCCGCGACCTCCCCAGCAAGAGACGAGCCAATCGAAAAACCATTCCGATTCAAAAGCTTGACCATAGCTGCCATGCCTCTCACCCGGCAGGAATCGCGTCATGGCGCCGTCAGACCCGGCAGGAATTGCCGGCCGGATGCTGGCCCGCATCTGTCAAAACCGCTATAGAGCGCCCAGATCCTCGGGCTCTCCAGTCCGAACCCGCCCGGAACCTCGATGACCGCTCCGCTCAACTCGCTCGACATCGCCAAGCCGCCAGCGGCGACGCGCGTCGTCGCGGCCATGTCGGGCGGTGTCGATTCCTCGGTGGTGGCGGCGCTGCTGAAGCGCCAGGGCTATGACGTCGTCGGCGTCACGCTGCAGCTCTACGACCACGGTGCCGCGGTCCATCGCGCCGGCGCCTGCTGCGCCGGCCAGGACATTCACGATGCCCGCCGCGTCGCCGAGGCAATCGGCATCCCGCATTACGTGCTCGACTATGAGAGCCGCTTCCGCGACGCGGTGATCGAGCGCTTCGCCGAGAGCTACCTCGCCGGCGAGACACCGATCCCCTGCGTCGAGTGCAATCGCACCGTGAAGTTCCGCGACCTGCTCGGCCTCGCCCGCGAGCTCGGGGCCGATGCCCTCGCTACCGGCCATTATGTCGCCAGCCGCGACCTCGGCACCGGCCATCGCGGCCTCTTCCGCGCCGCCGATGAGAGCCGCGACCAGAGCTATTTCCTCTATGCGACGACGCAGGAGCAGCTCGATTTGCTGCGCTTCCCGCTCGGCGGCCTCGACAAGGTGCAGACCCGGGCGCTCGCCGCCGAATTCGGCCTCGCCATCGCCGACAAGCCCGACAGCCAGGATATCTGCTTCGTGCCGAACGGCCGCTATGCCGAGGTGATCGAGCGCCTGAAGCCGGGCGCCGCCCGCCCCGGCGCCATCGTCCATCTCGACGGCCGCGTGCTCGGCGAGCACGAGGGCGTGCTGCGCTACACGGTCGGCCAGCGCAAGGGCCTCGGCATCAGCAGCGCCGAGCCGCTCTATGTCATCGCGCTCGATGCGCAGGACGCCCGCGTCATCGTCGGCCCGCGCGAGGCGCTCAGCGTCAGCCGCGTCGACCTGCGCGATCTCAACTGGATCGGCGACATCGCGCTGACCGAGCTGCCGCCCGAAGGCATCGAGGTCGCGGTCCGCGTCCGCTCGACCCGTGCCCCGCGCGAAGCTCGCCTGCTCGCCGACGACAAGGGCGTCCATGTCCTCCTGGCGCAGGGTGAGGAGGGCGTCTCGCCCGGCCAGGCCTGTGTGATCTACGACCATGCCGGCAGCGGAGCCCGCGTGCTCGGTGGCGGCGTCATCGTGGCCAACCGGGCGCCTCGCCCAACGCCGCAGCCCGAGCCCGCCTACGCCACCTCATGACGACGACGAATGGTCTTGACGCGCAGCGGCGCGTCTATGCGGTCTGGGCGAAATTCTACGACCGGATCTATCAGGGCCTGCTCGCCCGCGCTCAGCGCGAGGCGGTGGCGGCGGCCTGCGCCAGCGGTCGCGACATCCTCGAGATCGGTGTCGGCACCGGCCTGACCCTACCCTATTTCGAGCGCGACAAGCAGGTTGTCGGCGCCGACCTCTCGCTCGACATGCTGCGCGTCGCCCGCGCCAAGGTGCTGAGCCAGGGCCTCTCCCATGTCCGCGGCCTGATGGTGATGGACGCCTGCCGGCTCGGTTTCGCCGACAACTCCTTCGACGCGGTCACCGCCCAGTTCGTCATCACCCTCGTCCCCGATCCCGAGCAGGCGCTCGCCGAGATGGACCGGGTGCTGCGCCCTGGCGGCGAGATCGTGATCTCCAGCCGCCTCGTCGACGATGGCGGCCTCGCCGCGCCGTTCTGGAAGGCGGTCGCGCCGCTGGCCCGGGCGATCGGCTGGAGCAGCGATTTCAAGGTCTCGCGCCTCACGGACTGGGCCGCCAGCACCGGCCGCTACGAGACCGTCCATGTCGGCCAGGGCTATTTCAAGGTGGTCAGGCTGAGGAAGCTGCGCTGAGCCGCGTCATCAAGGCTTGACGCCGACGCCCCCCGCCCCCTATATCCGCGCCGTCGCGATTGACCGCCGTCCTTCGGCGCGTCGCCATCGGGGCGGGGTAGCTCAGCTGGTTAGAGCAGCGGAATCATAATCCGCGTGTCGGGGGTTCGAGTCCCTCTCCCGCTACCAACGCGTGCTCGGCTCGGGCATGCGTCTTCTCCAGACGCAAATCGAGCCGGACACCCCACCGACAATGGCGGCGGGCCGTCGCGAGATCCTCCCCGGCAGTTTCCGAGCTCCCAGGGCCAGCATCACTTTTGGTATATAAGCCCGAACCGAACTGGCCGCCGTCTTGGCGAGGGGCAGGGACGTTATTTGACGGTCGCGCTTTAGGTCAATCGCGCACAACCAGCCCCAGCCGGCGCGCTGCCACAAATATAGACGACGAGCGTGTCCGTTCCTTTAAAACCCTTGCTTGGCCTGTAGAAGGATGGAAATTTCCCCCGGCTGTGACAAAATGCCATGTGCAGGCTCTTTAGCTATGGCCGCTTTCTCAAAAACGAAATGGACTCTGTCGCTCGATAACCAGTTATTTCGGTAGATATCCCGAAAACCATTTTCGTCCATCTGAGTGTCGATCGTTACCTTTCTGTTCTGATCCAGGTGGAATGTCGTTCCCTGCGTTTGACAATTCTCCTTAAGTGGCTCGTTTCTCCGAGCCCGCCTGATTATCGCTGTTCATCTTCCCATGCCGGCCCGTCTCGGCGCGAGGCCCGGTCATGTCTGACCCGCCGCTCAGGCGGCTTCGGTCTGATCGGTCCCGTCGAGGGGCATGCTGGCGCCGCGGCTAGCGGCACCCCGCTGCGGCAAATCCATGGACCGCAGCCCGACGCTCCACCAAGGCTCTGGCTTCTCTCGGAAACCGCCCCTGTAGCGTGGATCACACAGATTGCGTCGAAATCGCGGCAAGGATTGCATCACTATTGCCCATGTGCAGAACTCTTTCCGGCAAGCTGAATCAATTGGATTACCGATGCCATGCCGTGCCGCGACAGAAGCATTTCTGCCATTGCTCTGATGCTTGGGGCCGGCCTCGTCACGCTGGAAAGCGGGACTGCGCAGGCAGCCTGTACGCTGACCGCGGCACCCGCGACCTATGTCTGCACTGGCACAATCGCCGGCTTCAACGCTGCTGGGGCTGCGAACCACCAAGTCACGATCGGCAATGCCGGGACAGATGAAAACGCGTCCTTCACGGGCGGCTTGACCATCCAGACGACAGGGCAAGCGATTGCACTCGATTTCGCCACCACCTCGACGCCAAGCAGCTTCGACGTTGGCGCTGCAGGAACGGCGATTACCCTCTCCCAGCTCAGCTCCGGCTCCGGGAATGTCAGCCTGACCGGCATGAATGCGGCGATCAATGCTGCTCGCGGCATCACGGCCAATGTCAATACCTCCGGACGGACGACCATCGAAACTGTCGCCGGTGGCACGATCAAAGCGGGATTTGGCATCTCCTATTCGAACACGCATGCGTCGCCTGGCGACGCGACCATCACCGTCGGCGCCGCGATTTCCACGGGCGGCGGGGGAGCGGTCGTGGTCAATACCTCGTCCGGCAGTGCCACGACCACGGTGAACCTCAATGCCGACATCTCAGGCGTGGTTTCCCTGACTGGCAGCGGCGCTTCGACCGCGATAGTCAACATCGGGACCGGGGCCTCGCTCGTGGAAAGCACGCAGCTGAGCGCGATCTACCTTTCGAACCAGGCGTCGGCGACGGTCACGAATGCCGGGACTATCATCACCAGCTTTGGTACACGGGCCGTCGAAACCGATAGCGATACGACGGTGAACAACACCGCCTCGGGCACGGTCAACGCCAACAACGGCTTCTTGTTCTCGCAGAGCGGTGCCGGCAAGACGCTGACGGTCAACAATGCCGGGAGAATGATCGGCAGCGGCCGAAACGTGTCCGGCTCGATGGTCGCCATCAGCAACTCCGGCAGCTGGACGGTCATCAGCAGCAGCGATTTCCAGGGTACGGCGACACTGGACAACAGCGGTACCTTCAGCGGCAACAGCTACACCGCTACTGCACTGACCAGCATGCGCAACAGCGGAACGGTCAATCTCGACACCGGCAGCACGCTCTCGACCAGTGGGAGCTATGTCCAGACGGCCGGAACGACAGCAATCGCCACAGGCGCGACCCTGACCGCCAGTGGCGGCTACACGCAGTCGGGCGGCAGGACGACGGTGGATGGCACGCTGACCGGCGCGGTCACCCTGGATGGCGGCACGCTCGGCGGCTCCGGCACGGTCGGCGGCGTCAGCGTCGCCAGCGGCGGTACGATCGCGCCGGGCAATTCGATCGGGACGCTGACCGTCTCGGGCAATGTCTCGTTCGCCTCGGGCTCGACCTATCAGGTCGAGGTCAACGCCGCCGGCCAGAGCGACAGGATCGTGGCGTCGGGCAGTGCCAGCATCACCGGCGGCACGGTGCAGGTCCTGGCCGAG
>JAAEQB010000006.1 GCA_024231975.1 Allobosea sp. | reverse complement strand
CCACCGCACAACGAAAATATACGCCGCCGCTCTTCGCTACGACGCCATGAATGCCGACATCACGGCCAAACCACGGGTGATACCGATAGAAAACTTCGCGGAACTCGATCCCGTGGGCGTTCTCAAGCCTTGTTGTACAACTGGCATCGACCACACGGCGGAATCCAGGCCAAAACCCCAATCAGCAAACTCGCTCTCGACCAGAACAACCTGTTGAGGCTCCACATCTAGCGCGAGATCGATCCTGGCCCATCATCGAGTCGAGCTGCCCAGCCAGCGAGCAACGCCGCCGTTTCGGCCGGGCGTTCCGGGATCAGCGCATGACCGGCGCCATGGATCACAACTGTCGTCACCCTGTCGCCAAGCTGCTCTTTGAGGATATGTGCGAAGCGTGGGGCCGCTATTGTGTCGCGATCGGCCTGGACCTCCAGAATTGGTGCCGAGCCGGCTGCAAAATAGGTGCTCACGGCTGTCGCTTGGTCTGCCGCCCTCTGCGCCGCCTTGACATCGGGATACCAGCCGTCCAGCCAAATCCGGCAGTCGCTTTCAGGCGCAAAGAAAGCGGTCTTCAAGGCCGCGATACGGCTATCTTCGTCCAGCGTCGAATCTGCGCAACGGGCCAGGGCGCCTAGCACCGCCGGATCGTAGGGCGACTCCCCGCTCGGGAGCATCCCGGCGGAACCTGCGAGCATCGCCACACCCGCGACCAGTTCGGGGCGGATGGTCGCCAGCATGCGAGCGACGAAATTGCCAAAAGCGTGCCCGGCAACGACGGCTGGCGCAAGATCGAGTTGTTCGATGACGAGTGCGACGTCGCCGGCCAGATCTGCCATGGTCAGGTTTGCGAGGGGTCCTTCGCTGGGGGCGATTCCGCGCGGCTGGGGGAGCACGACCCGGAAGCCGCGTGCGACGAGCAAGCCGGCAAACTCAGCGAAATCCTGGGCCCCCCGGCCGAGAGACGGTAGCAGCACGATTGCGCGGCCGACTCCCTGGTCGGCGACGGCGATCTTCACGTCACCCTGGTTCAAGAGATGATGCGTCATCCCTTCGGCGAAGGACTCTGCGTTCACTTGTCGAGCTCGATATTCACGCGCTTCGCCAGACTGCTCCAGCGCTGCCCCTCATCCGCGATCCGTTTCGCATAGTTGCTGGCCGTGAGCGGTGTCGGCGTGATGCCAAGTTCGATCAGCCGCTTCTGGAACACGACATCGGTAGCCACCTTCGCAATCTCTGCTGTGAGTTTCGCCGAGACCTGCTCCGGCATGCCGCTTGGCCCAAGAATCCCGATGGTGCTGCGTACCAGCAGGTCGGGGTAGCCCAGCTCCGCGCCCGTCGGCACGCCGGGCAGGGCGGGATGGCGGGTTTCGTCCGCCAGGACCAGCACGCGAACTTTGCCCGATGCGACATGGGGGGCGATCGTCGCAGGGCTGACCATGACCAGATCGACATGGCCGCCGATAACGTCGGTTACGGCTGGCGCCATGCCGCGATAGGGGACATGTGAAAGCTGGATCTTTGTGAGATCCTCAAGAAGTGCCGTGCCGACGTGAACGACGCCCCCGGCGCCGGTCGAGGCATACTTGATCCGCCCCGGCGAAGCCTTAGCCTTCTGCAGCAGGGCCGCGAAGTCGGGGGCCCCGACCGTGCTGTTGATCGTGACGGCGAAAGGAGAGCTCGCGAGCCCATAGACCGTCGAGAATTCTTTATCGACGTCGTAAGGCAGCGATTTGACGGCTGGCAGGACTGACAAGGCATCATCGGTACCGAGCAGCAGAGTATAGCCGTCCGGCTGTGCCTTCGCGACAAAGTTCGTTCCGGTCATTCCGCCCGCGCCGGGCCGATTCTCCACCACGACACCAGCGGGAAATGCCTTTTGTAGGCGCTCTGCTACGAGCCGCGCCACTGCATCGTTGATGGCTCCCGCCGCGAAGGGGACGACAATCGTGACAGCGCGGGTAGGGAAAGTTTCGGCGGCGCGTGTCGGCGCCACGAGCGTCGTCACAGCCATACAGGCCAGAATTCGAAGACTTCGCATGGTGCTCTCCCGGATCTGGCGGGTTGTGTCTGTACCCGTTCTCTCCGGCCGGTGGCCGGCCGGCATATTCGAGAAGACGATTGCACCCTGAGCTTCGAGCTGTCCAATATCAAAAGTAGAAGTTTTGATATTCGAAACGGTATGGCGGAGGCCCTGCACCATGGAACTGAGGCGTCTGCGCTGCTTTGCGACCGTGGCCGAACTGCTGCATTTCGGAAGAGCCGCCGAAAGGCTGAAGATCGCGCAGCCCGCACTGAGCTTGCAGATCCAGCTTCTGGAGAAGGAACTGGGAGTCGTCCTGCTGGAGCGCGACCGCCGCCGTGTCGAGCTGACGCCGGTCGGAGCGATCCTGCTCGGCGAGGTGCGTGAGATTCTCGCTCGCGAGGAGCGGGCGAGGCTGATTGTCCAGTGCGCGAGACGGGGCGAGCTTGGCCGAATCGAGATCGGCTATGTGGGGTCGGTCGCCTATTCCGGGGTGCTCGCGCGATCCGTCACGTCGCTTGGCCGGCAGGCCCCAGACATCGAACTCTCGATTCATGAGCTCGAACTCGAGGAACAGCTCGACCAGCTCCGCGAGGGACGGATCGATGTCGCCTTCCTGCGCCTGCCCGCCGGCGACAAGGCAAAGGAGCTGGCGGTGGTACCGATCTGCGAAGAGGAGGTCATGATTGCGCTGCCCATCGGTCATAGACTTTCTGAATGCGGCGGCATCCGGCCCGCGGCGCTCGCGAGCGAGACCTTCCTGGCGACCAATCTGAGAGAGGGCCTGGGATTCTTCGATACACAGTTGCAGATCTGCCGCGACGCCGGTTTCGAGCCGCGCATCGCCGCGCGGGCCCGACATTTTGCGACGATGATGAACCTCGTCGCAGTCGGGCGCGGCGTGGCTCTGGTGCCGAGCCCAGTCAGCCGTCTCGCCCTTCCCGGTGTGGTCTACAGAGCGTTGCAGACGCGGCGCACATCGCCCGTGGCGGTGCTGCACAGACCTGGCGACCGCGCACCGGCCCTGGCGCGATATCTCGCGCTATGCGTCGCGGCCGGTCAGGCGGTAGCCGCAAGACCGCCGGACGATGCTCAGTAGAGTTCGTCGAGCAGGCGCCGGAAGTCGTCGCGCGTCGTCTCTCGCGGATTCCAGCGATTATAGCCGGCGGCGACGCACAGATCTGCCATTTCGTCGAATCTGGCGGGATCGGCGCCGACATCGCGCAGGCTCTCCGGCACGCCGAGATCCGCGCAGAGCCGCGAGATTGCGGCGACGGTCGCCTCCGACAATGCTGCGTCGTCACCGCCGCTGGTGGGCGCGAGAATGGCTGCCAGCCGGGCGTAGCGCGCCATGGCCGCCGGCCTGTTGAATGCGGCGACCCTGCTTAGGCAGATGGCGTTCGAGAGCCCGTGCGAGAGGTGAAAGAACGCGCCCACGAACCGTGCCAGACAATGCACGTTGCCGAGCCCGGTGAGGCCAAAGGCCATTCCCGCCAGCGCCGAGCCGACGAGCATCGCCTCACCGGCGGCCAGGTTCGAGCGATCGGCGACGAAGGCGCGAATGTTGCCGGCGATGAGCTCGATCGCGTGCAGGTTCAGCGCGTCGGTGATCGGATTCGCGCCGCGTGCGATGAAGGATTCGAAGGCATGGACGAAGGCGTCGACGCCGGCATGCATCGCGACATGAGGCGGCATCGTGACGAGCGCGCCAGGATCGAGGATCGCGACCCGGGCCGGGTTCATCGCGGCGTGCCGGATCGACATCTTGAGACGCCGCGTCGTATCGGTGATCACGCAGGAGCCGGAGACTTCCGAGCCGGTGCCCGCCGTCGTCGGCAGCGCGATCAGCGGCAGCGGCGGGATCGCGTATTTCTCGATTCCCTCGTAGTCGTGGATGCGCCCGCCATTGGTGGCGAGGATGCCGACCGCCTTGGCGACGTCGATCGTGCTGCCGCCGCCGACCGCGAGGATCGTGCTCGCGCCATGCATGCTCGCCAGGGCGAAGGCCTTCTCGACCGTGACGTCGCTCGGATCCGGCTCGATCTCGCTGAACGAGACATAGGCGACGCCGCCCGCGTCGAGGAGGGAGCGGACGGTGCGCATGATCGGGCTGTCGATCACTGCCCGGTCGACCGCGACGAAGAGGCGCTCGCTGCCGATCCTCGTCAGCTCGTCGATGATGGCTGCATGGCTCCCGGGCCCAATGTGGATTTTCGTCGGGCAGTAGAAGGTTTGCGTGGCCATGGCGGTTCTCTCGTGGTCAGAGGGCAGGGTTAGCCGCCGGCGAACATCATGCGCAGGCGTGCTGCACCGGCCATTTCGATATGGCGGCGGGCCAGCAGCTCGGCCTCGTCCGCGCGTTGATGCGTGATTGCGTCGAGGATCGCGAGATGCTCGGCATGCGCCGTTGCGGCCCGCCCAGGTTCGGCGAAGGTCGTGCCAGGCAGCAGGGCGAGCGAATCCGACATCTTTGCGAGCGCGGCCTGCAGGTAACGGTTGCGCGCCGCCTCGTGGATCGCTCTGTGGAACTGGCCATTGAGCCGCATCGTCTCGTTCGGCGCGGCGAAGAGCGCGATCGAGCGCTCCAGGAGCTCGCGCATGAAGTCGAGCTCCGCCAGCGAAGCGTATCGGGCGGCGAGTTGCGCGGCCGCTCCTTCGAGCACCCCGCGCAACGCATAGAGCTCGCGCACCTGCTGCTTGTCGTAGGCGGCGACGATCATGCCGCGTCCCGGTAGGATCTCGATCAGGCCTTCGGAGGAGATCCGGCGTAGCGCTTCGCGTATGGGCGTGCGGCTGACGCCCAGCTGCTCGGCAAGCTCAACCTCGCGCAGGCGCTGGCCTGCCCGCAATTCGCCGGTGCGCAACATCGTCATCAGCCGGGAATAGACGTATTCTGCCCGGGAGAGGTCTTCCGAAGCGTCGAAACCCGCACCGTCCGTCGCCATGGCGAGCTCCCTTCTTCGCCGCTGCAGACCCGCCGTCCTCGTCTCACAGACGCGGACCAAGTCCAAGCGCGCCGGCTTTTCGAGGGCCAGTGTGATCATGGCAGCAAGGTGATCAGGCGTTCCTCGGTCAGCTCGCGGATGGCGTAGCGCGGTCCCTCATGGCCGAAGCCGCTATCCTTGACCCCGCCGAACGGCATGGCGTCCGCTCGCGAGCTCGATGTTTCGTTGATGTGCACCGAGCCGAAGCGCAGCTTGCGTGCTGCGCCGAGCGCGCTGCCGACATCGCGTGTGAAAATACCGGCGGCAAGTCCGTAGGGCGTGTCGTTGGCCCAGCGCAGCGCCTCGCCGAGCTCGGAGAACGGCAGCACCGAGACGACCGGCGCGAAGATCTCCTGGTCGACCACCTTCATGCCGTTACGCACATTGGTCAGCACGGTCGGCTGCATGACCGACCGCTCGCGCGTGCCGCCGCAGGCGATGCGCGCCTGGCCCAGGCGCGCCTCTTCCACCCAGCCCTGCGCCCGCTCCGCCGCGGCGGGCGAGATCATCGGCCCGACACGCGTTTGCGGCTGGCGCGGATCGCCAGCCGGTAGCGTCGCGGCGAGCTCGACCAGCCGCTCCGTGACCTCGCCGAGGATCCGGTCCTCGACGAACAGGCGCTGCACCGAAGTGCAGACCTGCCCGGCCTTGCGGAAGGACGCATTGGCGATCTTGGGCAATGCCTTGTCGAGATCCGCGTCGGCGCAAACCACGGTGCTGGCGATCGAGCCGAGCTCGAGCTGCGTTCGCCGCAGGCCTGCGGCGGCGTGGATCGCGCGGCCGACTCGCGTGCTGCCCGTGAAGGTGTAGAAGCCGATCGCCTGTTCTTCCAGCAACCAGCGTCCGGTCTCCTCGCCGCTGCCATGCAGCAAAGCTAGGAAACCTTCCGGCATACCGGCATCGAGCAGCACCTCGCAGAGGAGCGCGGCGGTCAGCGGCGTGATCGCCGAAGGCTTGAGTATCACCGCATTGCCCGCGGCGAAGGCCGGTGCGACCTTGTGCAGCACGGTGTTCAGCGGCGAGTTGAAAGGCGTGATCGCGCAGACGATCCCGATGGGCACGCGCAGAGTGAAGGCGATACGCTCATGCTGCCCGCGCGTGGCCGCGAGCGAGACCGTTTCGCCTATGATCCTCGTCGCTTCCTCGGCACACAGCCGAAGGGTCACCTGCGCCCGGTCGACCTCGCCGGCGGCGTCGGCGGAGGTGAACCCGGCCTCTGTCACCATCAGGGTGATGAAGCTCTCCCGCCTGGCTCCGATCAGTTCTGCGGCGCGCAGCAGAGTTGCCGCGCGGTCCAGTGGCTCCGGCGGCCCGGCCTCGAAGGCCGCCAGGCAGGCGCGCACGGCCTCGGCCACCTCCTCGCGGCTCGCCTGCGCGACTTCGGCAACCGTATCGCCGCTGAATTTGTCGAGAACAGCGATGCGTTCGGCGCCGGGGCGCCAGCGCCCGGCGATCAGATTGTCGAGACGAGGCAGATGCGAAGTGTCGATCGAGATCACGCGAGCCCCCACTGGGATTTGTCAAGCTTGACTTGCATATCGATGTATACATCGATATGCAAGTACTGAGCTGAAGACTGAAAGGCCGCGGTGGCGGAATGAAGGGCAAAGCAAGCGATCCGTTCGACGTCATCGTGATCGGCGGAGGGAATGCGGCGCTCTGCGCGGCGATCTCGGCGCGCCGGGAGGGCGCTCGCGTGCTCGTGCTGGAGGCAGCCGACGCCTTCTGGCGCGGCGGCAACACACGCCATACCCGCAACATGCGCTGCGCCCATGACACTGCGACCGAAAGCCTGTCCGGCCCCTATTACGAGGACGAGTTCTTCGACGATCTGCTGCGCGTGACGAAAGGCAAGACCGACGAGCGGCTCGCACGCTTCATGATCCGCGAATCGAAGTCCATGCTCGGCTGGATCGAGGAGCAAGGGGTGCGCTGGCAGCCATCGCTCGGCGGCACACTGTCGCTCGGGCGCACCAACTCGTTCTTCCTGGGCGGAGGCCGGGCCATGCTGAATGCGCTCTATCGGACCGCCGAGGATCTAGGCGTCGCGATCCGCTATGAGGCCGAGGTCACCGACATCGCGATCGAGGACGGCCGGTTTCGCTCCGTCACCGTCGGAGGCGAGACGCTGCGCGCCCGAGCCTTGGTCGCGGCGGCGGGCGGCTTCGAATCGAATATAGAATGGCTGAAGCGCTACTGGGGCGAGGCAGCCGAGAACTTCCTGATCCGCGGCACCCGCAACAACAAGGGTACGATCCTGCGTCTGCTGCTCGACAAGGGCGTGCAGGAGGTCGGCGACCCGACGCAGTGCCATGCCGTCGCGATCGATGCGCGTGCGCCCAAATACGATGGCGGCATCATCACCAGGCTAGATTGTGTCGTGTTCGGGATCGTCGTCAATCGCGAGGCCAAGCGCTTCTACGACGAGGGCGAGGACATCTGGCCCAAGCGCTACGCGATCTGGGGCCGGCTTGTCGCGGCCCAGCCGGACCAGATCGCCTACATCGTCTTCGACGCCTCCTCGCTCGAGCTGTTCATGCCCTCGCTCTATCCGCCGATCAGCGCGCCGAGCCTGCGCGCGCTCGCCGGTCAGCTCGAGCTCGAACCAGACGCGCTGGAACATACCGTGACGACCTTCAACGCTTCCGTGCGCCCCGGCACCTTCGACGACAAAGTGCTCGATGACTGCCGCACCGAGGGGCTGACCCCGCCGAAGACTCATTGGGCTCGCCGGATCGAGGAGGCGCCCTTCTATGCCTATCCAGTCCGGCCGGGCATCACTTTCACCTATCTCGGTGTGCGCGTGAACGAGGAGGCGCGCATGACGATGGTGGACGGGCGCGGCGCCGCGAACATGTTCGCCGCCGGCGAGATCATGGCCGGCAACGTGCTGGGCGAAGGCTACGCGGCGGGCATCGGCATGACCATCGGTGCCGTCTTCGGGCGCATCGCCGGGCGGGAAGCGGCAAGGAGCGCGCTGGCATGACGGAATTCGCCTTCCTGCGTGAGACAGTGGGCGCGGGGCCGGCCGGCACCAACGGCTCCACGCCGCATCATGCCACGGCGGCGTTGGCCGAGGCCGACCGCCTGATGACCGTCTGTAACTCCTGCCGCTATTGCGAGGGGCTCTGCGCCGTCTTTCCGGCGATGGAGATGCGCCGCTCCTTCTCCGACGGCGATCTGAACTATCTCGCCAATCTCTGCCACAACTGCGGCGCCTGCTACGACGATTGCCAGTTTTCGCCGCCGCATGAATTCGCGGTCCACGTGCCCGCGACGCTCGCGACCGTACGAAGCGAATCTTACGCGCATTATGTCTGGCCGCACGCCTTCGCGGGGGTCTTCGCGCGCAACGGCCTGTTCATCGCGCTGGCGCTGGCCCTGGCCCTGACCGCCTTCATCGCCGGCTTCGTCGCCTGGACCGACCCGGCTGTTCTGTTCGGCGTGCATACGGGTCCCGGCTCGTTCTACAAGCTGATGCCGCACAACACGATGGTCGCCATCTTCGGCGCGGCGACACTCTACACGGTCGTGGCCATCGGCATGGGCGTGCGCGCGTTCTGGCGCGACATCGGCGAACCGGCCTCGACCCTGCGCGATCCGGGCTCGCTCTGGCAGGCGCTGAAGGATGCCGGGCGCCTGCGCTATCTCGACGGCGGGGGCTCTGGCTGCATGAACGATGGCGAGCGTCCGAGCGACCGACGCCGGCTCTATCACCACATGACCTTCTACGGCTTCATGCTGTGCTTCGCCGCGACCTCGACGGCGACGCTCTACCATTATCTGATCGCCATGGAGGCACCCTATCCCTGGTACGACCTGCCCGTGCTGCTCGGCACGACCGGCGGCATCGGCCTGATCGTCGGCCCCATCGGGCTGCTGCACGAGAAATGGCGGCGCTCTCCCCAATTGCGCGAGGGCACGCCTTTCGGCATGGACGTCGCGTTCCTGCTGATGCTGCTTCTCACCAGCGTGACCGGCCTCGCTTTGCTCGTCCTGCGCGCGACGCCCGCGATGGGGCTGTTGCTGGCGCTGCATCTCGGCGTCGTCTTCGCGCTCTTCGTGACGATGCCCTACGGCAAGTTTGTTCATGGCATCTATCGCTATCTCGCTCTGGTCCGCGCTGCGAAGGAACGGCATCGGGAATTGGCGCGGCACTGACCGGCGCCGGTTGCACGACGCCGCACGCTGCTTCATTTTTAGGATACGGACAAATGTTCGTTATACGGACATCAAGCCTTTTGGGAGAACATCATGAAGCCGATCCGCTCCGACATCGCATGGAGCACGCCCGACCGGATCAACATCCGGGGCCTGAGCCTGCCCGACGAAATCCTCGGCCATTTCAATCTCGGAGATTTCGCTTATCTGAACCTGACGGGCGTGCGCCCGACGCCACAGCAATCGGCGGTCTTCAATGCGATCGTCGTGACGCTGGTCGAGCACGGCGTCACCCCCTCCGCGCTCGTAGCGCGCATGACCTATGCCGGCGCGCCGGAATCGCTGCAGGCTGCGGTAGCGGCAGGGCTCTGCGGACTCGGCACCGTCTTCGTCGGCACCATGGAAGGAGCGACGAAGCTGCTCTACGAGGTGTTGCCCCAGGACACGCCGACGCCCGACGATCTCGCGCCGCTGGCACGCGACGTCGTCGCGCGGTTCCGCTCGCAGAAGCGAGCCATACCCGGCATCGGGCACCCGGTCCACAAGCCCGTCGACCCGCGCACACCCAGGCTCTTCGAGATCGCTGAGGAGAACGGGCTGGCTGGGCGCTATGTCGCGCTCATGCAACTCGTGCAGCAGGAGGCGGAGCGCGCCTCGGGCAAGGTGTTGCCGCTGAACGCCACCGGCGCCATCGGCGCCATCTGCTGCGAACTGGGTTTTCCCGAACAGGTCATCCGGGGCTTCGGCGTGATGGCGCGCGCGATCGGGCTCGTCGCGCACATCATGGAGGAAGCGCGAAATCCGATGGCGCTGGAGGTCTGGCGGCGCGCCGAGGAGGAAGCCTCGCGCCATATCCGCCCGGCCTGAGCTCAGCGATGCTCCATGAGATGCGCGATCTCCTCGGCGGTGCGCCTGAGGGCCGGTAAGAAGGTCTTGCGCAGTTCCGCCAGCGACGTGCGACCCGTTAGCGTCGCCACGTTGACGGCCGCTATCGTGCGCCCGGTCCGGTCGCGGACGGGCACGGCGAGCGAACGGACGCCCGTTTCCATCTCGCCGTCGAGAATGGCATAGCCGTTCTGGCGAATCTGCGCGATCTCGGCGCGCCACGCCACGGGATCGGTCAGGGTGCGCTCGGTGACCGGCTCGAGCGGGTGACGGCGGAGCCAGTCCTGCAGCGCCTCGTCGTCCATGGCGGCCAGCAACACGCGGCCCATTGAGGCGCAATGCGCCGGCAGTTGCGAGCCGATATGAAGGCCGACCGCGGATGCGAGCCGCCGCGGCGGATCGGCCCGCGCGACATAGGTGATGACGCCCCCGTCCAGCACCGACATCGACGCCGACTCCAGAACATCCTCCGCGAGACGCCGCAGGACCGCTTTGGCGGCGTCGCCCAGCCCGAAGGCCGACAGATAGGCATTGGCGAAACGCAGAACCTTGGACGTCATCCAGAAAAGCTTGCCGTCCGACTCCAGGAGACCGAGGCTTTCCAGGGTGAGCAGGAAGCGGCGCGTCGTCCCGCGCGACAGCCCCACCCGCTCGGCGACCTGGGACAGGTTCATGCGTCTGTGATCCCCGTCGAAGCAGCCGAGAACGTCGATCCCGCGCGCCAATGCGGTCACGAAGTCAGGCGAACTGGAATCCTGCATTGCGTCTCGTTCCTTCGGCAAGCGCCTGTCGACCGGCCCGTCACTGTTGCTACCACAATCGGCGCCGGGCGGAAGATTTCACTTGACCGAACCCGGCGCGACTGCTCAATTATCGGACAAATGTCCGTATATCGGACAATCTTAGAAAATCCAAGCCTCTAGAGACAACGCCATGGATTTGCGCTGCCGCGCCGCTTTCATCGATGCCAGCCTGACGGTCGTCGGACAGGGATATCTGCGGTGATCGACAAGAGAGTTCGCTCGGTCGCCGAAGCGCTGTCCGGCATCCACGACGGGGCGACCGTGCTCGTCGGGGGCTTCGGGGCCGTCGGCCAGGCCAACATCCTGATCGAGGGATTGATCGAGCATGGAGCGCGCGACCTGACCGTCGTCGCGAACAATGCCGGCTATGGCCGCGTCGGGCTTGCGCGGCTGCTGGAGGTCGGGCGGGTCCGCAAGCTGATCTGCAGCTTCCCGCGCATCGTCGGCTCCACGATCTTCGAGACGCTCTACAAGGCCGGGCGCATCGAACTCGAGCTCGTGCCGCAGGGCACGCTCGCCGAGCGGATGCGTGCCGCGAGTGCTGGGATCCCGGCCTTCTTCACCGCCACGGGCGCGGGCACGCAATTGGCCGAGGGCAAGGAGACCCGCGAGATCGACGGACGCACCTATGTCCTGGAACAGGCCCTGCCGGGCGACGTCGCGATCGTCGAGGCCTGGCGAGCCGACCGCTGGGGCAACCTGACCTACCGCTCCTCCGGCCGCAATTTCAACCCGGTGATGGCCGCCGCCGGCAAGCTGACCGTCGTGCAGACGCAGCACATGGTGGAACTCGGCGAGATCGATCCGGAAACGGTGGTGACACCCGGCATCTTCGTCGATCGCGTCCTGCATGTGCCTTACGGCGACCCCACGGGCTGAGGAGCGCCGGCATGTCACAGCAATTCACCCCTCTCACCCGCCCGCAGATGGCGGGGCAGGTCGCTGAGGCGATTCCCTCCGGCTGGTACGTCAATCTCGGCATCGGCATTCCCACGCTCGTCGCCGACCAGGTGCCGGCCGGGCGCGAGGTCATCTTTCATTCCGAGAACGGCATTCTCGGCATGGGCCCCGCGCCGGCGGCGGGCGCCATCGATCCCTGGCTGATCAATGCCGGCAAGCAGCACATCACCCTGCGCACCGGGGGCTCCTTCTTCCATCACGCGGACAGCTTCGCGATGATCCGCGGCGGCCATCTCGATCTCTGCGTTCTCGGCGCCTTCGAAGTGGCCGAGAACGGCGACATCGCCAACTGGGCCACCTCGGTTCAGGACACCGCGCCGGCCGTCGGCGGCGCGATGGATCTGGCGGTCGGCGCCAAGCGCCTCTGGGTGGTGATGGAGCACCAGACCAAGGACGGCCGGCCGCGCATCGTGAAGCGCTGCTCCTATCCGCTGACCGCGATGGCGGCGGTGTCCCGCATCTATACCAATCTCGCGGTGATCGACGTCACGCCGGAAGGGCTGCGGGTCGCCGGAATGATCGACGGGCTGGATTTCGCCGAGCTCCAGAACCGCACGGAGGCCGAACTCATTCGGGCCTGAGACCTCAAATCACCAAGCAGGGCGAAAAAGGCCCGCAGACACCCAGGGAGAACCATGATGATCCTACGCAGACAATTTCTCGTTGGCGCGGCCGCGACCGTCGCGGCGCCGTCCGTTCTTCGCGCGCAGGGCGCGGCCTATGTTCTGGGCACGCTGTTCCCGATGTCGGGCGCGAACGCCGAGTTCGGCACGATGTACCTCAACGGCGTCCAGCTCGCGCTCGACCACATCGCCGCCGACAAGATGCTCAAGAATGGGATCGACCTGCGGCCGATCGACAGCCAGGGCACGGCCCAGGGCGGCGCCGTCGGCATGACCCGGCTCGCCAATGTCGACCGGGCCTCTTACGTGCTGATCGGCTTCACCGGCGTCTCGAAGGCCGCCGCGCCGATCGGCGACCGGGCCAAGGTCGTGATGGTCAATGGCGGCGGCGTCGGCCCCGATCTCGCGACGCTGTCCCCTTATTTCTGGAACATCCTGCCGCTCGCCAATCAGGAGGTCCGCGCGGTCCTCCCCTTCATCAAGGAGAAGGGCTTCAAGCGCATCGCGATGATCTATACCGAGGACCCGAGCGGCATGGCCGTTCATGCCGAACTGAAGTCCGGCCTGCCGGGCGTCGGCGGCGAACTTGTCGGCGCCTACGGCGTCGCCCCGACCCTGACCCAGTTCGCGGCGATCGCGGCGCAGGTTCGCGACGTCAGGCCGGACGCAGTCTTCTTCGCCAGCGTCAGCGGCGTGCAGGCGGTGCAGATCGTCAAGCAGCTCCGCGACAACGGCATTTCCCAGCAGATCATGACTTATTCGACGGGCAATCTGCCTTCGGTCTCGGCGCTGCCGGAATCGGAAGGACTCGTCTTCACCGGCCAGTCGGCGGATTGGGCGGCGACGGAGCCCACGATGAAGCGCTTCGTCACGGGCTGGCGCGAGAAGCTGAAGAGCGAACCGACGACCTACGGGCTGAATTACTACAATGCGACCCTGCTCTTCGCCCAGCTCGCCAAGGGCCTGGAGGCGGCGGGCAAGCCCGTCAGCGGCGAGACGCTCCGCGAGGAGATGCTCAGGGTCAGGACCTTCCAGCTCGCCGGCGGCGAGGTGACCTTCGCCGAGAACGGCACCGCCAGCACCGGCGTCCAGCTCAACCAGGTGCGTGGCGGACGCATCTACAAGATCGCCTGATGCTCTTCATCCAACTTCTGGCGTCGGGCATACAGACGGGCGCTCTGTATGCGTTGACCGCGGCGGGGTTCGCGCTGATCTTCGGCGCGACCCGCATCTTCCATGTGGCGCATGGGGCGAGCTTCGTGCTCGCCGGCTACGCCTTCGTCGCCGCCTCGGCGCTGGGCCTGCACTGGGCGGCGGCGGTTCTTCTCGCCACCGCCGTCGCGGTTGCCTTCGGCATGCTGGTCGACCTCCTGGTCTATCGGCCGATCCAGCGTCACGAGGCGTCGTTCTTTACCGTTTTCGTCGCCTCCTTCGGCATCGTCATCTGCGTCCAGGCGCTGGTGCAGTTCCAGTTCGGGCGCGGCTCGGTCGCGGTCAGCACGTCGCTGACACGCTCGGCCGAGCTGCTGCCGGGCCTGTATATTGCGCCGGTCTTCTGGGTCGCGGCGGGAGTTTCGCTGGCACTGTTCACGGCCGTCAGCCTCTTCCTGGAGCGCACCAATGCCGGCCTCGGCCTGCGTGCATTGTCCGAGAACCCCGAGCTCCTGCGGGCCTACGGGCTGTCCTCGCGCCGGCTCTCGGCGCTCGCCTTCGGGTTGGGGTCGGCGCTGGTCGTTCCCGGCGCGATCCTGACGGCGGCCACCACGGGCATCGAGCCGGCCGCCAGCCACCGCGTCATGCTGATCAGCATCGCGGCCTCGGTCGTGGGCGGCATCGGCAGCCTGCGCGGCGCGGCGCTCGCCGGCCTCATGCTCGGCGTCGTCGAAAACCTCGTCGTGCTCGTCCTCGATACGCAATGGAGCGAGGCGGCGAGCTTCGTCGTGCTCTTCGTCTTCATCGTCTTCCGGCCCAGCGGCCTGTTCGGAAAGGCGGTGACCTCATGATCGCCTATATCGTCAATCTCGCGACGCTCGTCGCCATCTTCGGCATCGCCGCAGCCAGCATGAACCTGCTGATCGGCTATGCCGGCATCTTCAGCCTCGCGCACGGCGCCTTCTTCGGCATCGGCGCCTTCGCGGCGGCGCAGCTCGCGCTCAACCTGACACCTGATCTGCTGCTGGCTTTCCTCGCTGCCGCGAGCCTCTCTATCGCATTGTCGCTGTGCCTGGCGCTGCCTGCGCTGCGGGTGCGCGGCGAGTATTTCATCGCCGCCAGCCTCGGCCTGCAGATGTTCGCCGTGACGGTGTTCCACGAAGCTCCCAGCCTCACCGGCGGACATGGCGGGCTGGCCGGCATACCGCAGGCGACCCTGCTCGGCATCGAGGTCGGCACGCCCTGGCGCTTCCTCGCGGTCGCAGCGGTGACGCTCGTCCTGAGCCTTCTGCTGATCCAGATCCTGATGCGCGGAAGCTTCGGCAGGGCGTTGATGGCGATGCGGGACGCCGAGAGCGCCGCCATGGCCTTCGGCAAGAACATCCCCCTGCTGAAGACGCTCGCGGTTGCCGCCGGCTGCGGGCTGGTCGGCATAGCCGGCGCGCTCTACGCCTTCCACATCTCCTTCGTGATCGGCGACAGCTTCACGCTCGAGCAGTCGGTCCTGCTCCAGGCCATGGTCATCATCGGCGGGGCCGGCACGCTGGCCGGGCCGCTCGTAGGCACGCTGCTCATCCTGCTGCTGCCCGCGGCGCTGACCTTCATGCCCATGATCCCGCCCACGGAGATCGGCACCGTGCAGCAATTCCTCTACGGCGCGGCGATGACGCTTCTGATGATCTTCCGGCCGGGCGGCATCGCCGGCCAGAGCGTGGGGAGGCGTTGATGAGCGAAGCGCTTCTTTCCGTCCGGGGCCTGTCGAAATCCTTCGGCGGCGTGGCCGCGGTGCAGAACGTCGACATGGATCTGATCGGCGGCGTCGTCACGGCGCTGGTCGGCCCTAACGGCGCCGGCAAGACGACACTGTTCAACCTCGTCACCGGCAACATCGCGCCCGATACCGGCGAGGTCCACCTGGAAGGGCGGCCGATCACGTCGACGAAGCCGCATGACGTCGCCAGACTCGGCGTCGCCCGCAGCTTCCAGGACCTGCGCCTGTTCGGCAAGATGACCGTGCACGAGAACGTCATGGTCGCGACCGAACCCGCGACATGGCTCTGGCAGCCAGGAGGCCCGGAGGCCAAGCGCGAAAGGCTCGCGCGGGTTGACGAGGCTCTCGAGCGCACGGGTCTCGCCGGGCTCGCCAGGGCGCGGGCGGTCGATCTCTCCTATGCCGAGACCAAGTTCCTCTCGATGGCGCGTGTCATTGCGACCGGCGCCCGGATCTGGCTGCTCGACGAGCCGTCTTCGGGCCTCGACCCAAATTCCCGCAAGCGCTTCGTCCGCCTTATCAGGGATGCCATCGCCGCCGGGGTGACCATCTGCCTGATCGAGCACAACCTCGACATCGTCACCGAACTCGCCGACCGCATCGCCTTCCTCGACCAGGGGAAGAAGCTCGCAGAGGGAGAGCCTCAAGCGATCCTGCGCGATCCGACGCTCATCGCAATCTATTTCGGGGAGCGCCGCGAATGACCGCCGCCACCGCATCACCGCAACCGGCGGCCGCCGCGCTGGAATGCTCGGGCTTGCGCTCGTCCTATAGCGGGCGCGACGTGCTGCTCGGGGTCGACCTCGACCTGCGCGAAAGCGAGGTGCTCTGCCTCGTCGGCCATAACGGCGCGGGCAAGTCGACCTTACTCAAGCTGTTCTTCGGCCTGCACAGGCCGGATGCGGGCGCGATTCGCTTGCGCGGCAGGGAGTTGCGTCCGAATCCGGAGGCCATGGCCCAGCAGGGCGTCGCCTATGTTCCGGAAGGTCGAGGCATCTTTCCTGGACTGACGGTGAAGGAGGTTTTCTCACTGGCTCTTTGGTCATCGCACCTCAAGGGCGGCGAGGCCGCCGCACGCACGGACGAGGTGCTCGCCATCCTTCCGCGCCTGAGAGAGTTCTGGACCCGCTCGGCCGGAAAGCTCTCTGGAGGCCAGCAGCAGATGGTGTCGATCGGGCGCTCGCTCCTGTCGCGTCCTTCGATCCTGCTGCTCGACGAGCCGTCGATCGGGCTTGCCCCCAAGCTGTTCCAGGACCTGCTCGCGCCGGTCCGAGCAATCCAGCAGCAGCGTGGCCTGTCGATCCTGCTGGTGGAGCAGAATATCGGTGAGGCCTTCGCGGTCTCGGATCGCGTCGTGGTGATGAAGTCCGGCGAGATCATCTTCCGTGGCGTTCCCGCCGATCTCGAGGATCGCGAGCGCCTCATGGAGCTGTTCTAGCCGGTTCGTCCCGGTGACGGAGAGTTGGAGCTGACATGGACTGGCTGGAAACCGATGGTGTCGGGCTTCGCTACGAACTCACAGGAGAAGGTCCGGACACGCACGTGCTGGTGCACGAGATGGGGTGCACGCTCGAGAGCTATGATCTCGTACGGCCTCTCCTCCCGCCCGGCTTGCGCGTCCTGCGGTTCGATACCCGCGGCGCGGGGCTGTCAACCAAACTGCGGGGCACGGCCGAGATCGCCGTCATGGCGGGCGACATCGCGCGCCTGCTCTCAGCCGCCGGCATCGACACGCCCGTCACCATCTCGGGGGGCGCGGTAGGGGGCGCCATCGCCCTGCAGTTCACCGCCGACCATCCCGAGCGCACCCGCGGCGCCGTCGTGTTCGGGCCGGCGACGGGCATTCCGGACGAGCGCCGGCAGCTCATTCTCGACTATGCCGATCAGGTCGAGGCGGCGGGCATGGCGAGCGTCGTCGATGCCGAGCTGGCGCGCGCCTATCCCGAGAACCTGCGCGGCGATGCCGTGCGCTTCCGCCGCTTCCGGGCGCGCTGGCTGGCGAACGACCCGTCGAGCTACGCGGCGATCTTCCGCATGCTGGCGGGGCTGGACATGACGGCCGCGCTGGCCGGCATCCGCTGCCCGTGCCTCTTCGTCGCCGGCGAATCCGATCCCCTGCGGCCGCCCGAATTGATCGAACCGCTGTCGCGCCGGGTCGCGGGTGCGCAGTTCCGCTCCGCCGCGACCGGCCATTTCGCCGCCACGCAGACCCCCGAACTCGTCGCCGAGATTCTCGGCGGCTTCATCGCAGGCCTCCCCGCATGACCGACCTCATCGCCACGCCGCGGCTGCTGCACTGGTCGCCGCGCTCGCCCTTCGTCCGCAAGGTCCTGATCGCCGCCCACGAGCGCGGCCTCGCCGACAGCTTCGAGCGCGTGCGCACGGTGGTGCACCCCGAGGCCCCGCATGAGGGGCTCTTCGAGGACAACCCGCTGAACAAGTTGCCGACCCTCGTGCTGTCGGACGGCTCGAGCCTCTACGATTCGCGTGTCATCTGCGAGTATCTGGATCTGATCGGCGACGCGGCTCCGCTGTTTCCGCCGACCGGCGCGCATCGTCTCGCGGCCCTGCGCGACCAGGCCCTCGGAGACGGCATCCTCGACTTTGCGCTCGTCTGGCTGCTGGAGCGGACCAAGCCGGAGGCGATGCAGTCCGAACGGCTGATCGCTGCCTTCCAGCGCAAGCTCGCGGCCGCGCTCGACCGGCTCGAACGGGACGCGGGCGCGCTCGCGGCGCGCCCGTTCGACATCGGGCACGTCTCGATAGGCGCCGCGCTGCTCTATCTCGACTTCCGCTTTCCGTCGGAGGCCTGGCGCGAGGGGCGCCCCGCCATCGCGGACTGGCACGCCCGCTTTGCCGAAAGGCCTTCCGTCATCGCCAACCCGGCCATCGCCGACTGAGGTTCCGATCATGATGCAATCCCGCCAGCTCGGCGACCTCCGCATCACGCGCGTGCTCGAATATTCGGCGCCGACGCATCCGCCCGAATTTCTCTTCCCGGACCTTCCGGCGGCTCAACTGGCGCAGGACGCGGCGTGGCTCGCTCCTGCCCATTACGTCCAGCACATGAGCCGGCTGATCGTGACGATCCAGCTCTGGATCGTTCATGCCGGCGATAGCGTCATCCTGATCGACACCGGCGTCGGCAATCTCAAGCCACGCGGTCCGGCGCGCATGAACATGCTGAACTCGCTTGTCCTGCCGTGGCTGGAGGCTGCCGGTGCCGGGCGCGACCAGGTCACCCATGTCGTTCACACGCATCTCCACAGCGACCATATCGGCTGGAACACGCTCTGGGTCGACGGACGCTGGGAGCCCACGTTCCCAAAAGCCCGTTATTTCCTGCCGAAGCAGGATTTCGACCACTTCCAAACGGTGCTCGGCCGGGGACCCAACCCGCTGATCGACAATTCGTTCGCCGACAGCCTCTACCCCGTCATCGAAGCCGGGCTAGCGGATTTCATCACCGAGGCCGCCCGGGACGTCGCCGGCGTTCTCGCGGTCGAGCCGGCGCCGGGCCACAGTCCGGGCATGCTCAGCTACCGGCTTCGATCGGGTGGCGAGGAGGCGATCTTCACCGCCGACGTCTTCCACAGCCCCCTGCAGATCGCCCATCCCGACCTGAACACGGCCTATTGCGAATTGCCGGACGTCGCGCGCAAGACCCGCCTGCAGGTCCTCCAGCGCGCGACCGATCGGGAAGCCCTGATCCTGCCGATGCATTTCGGCGCCCCTCATTGCGGCTATGTGCGGCGGCAGGGCGAGGGTTTTCGTTTCGAACCTGCAAGCTGGTAACCGGAGAAGCCGCCATGAGCGAAAAGGTCATCGTCACCTGTGCCGTAACGGGCTCCTCCCTGTCGCCCTCGATGTCGCGGCACCTGCCGGTCACACCCGAGCAGATCGTCGAGCAGTCGCTCGCCGCCGTCGATGCGGGCGCCGCCATCCTGCATCTCCACGCGCGCGATCCCAAAGACGGACGGCCGACCAACGATCCGGCGGTCTGGCGGCAGTTCATTCCGGCGATCCGGGAACGCAGCGACGCGATCATCAACATGTCTGCATCGCTCGGCTCCACCGCGGAGGGCCGGCTGGAAGCGGTGCTCGATCTCGAGCCGGACATCGCCACCGTCATCGTCGGCTCGATGAATTACGGCCTGTTCCGAAAAGCCGAGAACCAGGGCGTCAGCGAATTCGCGCTGGACTGGGAAAAGGAGGCTTTCGGGCCCAAGGCCTACGAGATCGTCACCCAGAACAGCTTTGCGACCATCGCCCGCATGATCGACATGTTGATCGAGCGCGACATCGCGATGGAATTCGAGTGCTACGATGTCGGCCACCTCTACATTCTCGAGCGCCATCTGAGCACCCGGAACGTCAAGCGGCCGATCATCCTGCAGTTCCTCACGGGCATTCTCGGCGGGATCCCCTCCGATATCGACCATCTGGTGCATCTGAAGCGGACCGCCGAGCGCCTCTTCGGGCCGGAGCTCGTCCTATTCACGCATGGCACCGGGCTCGGCAACATCAAGGCCGCCACCTTCGGCGCGCTGATGGGCACCCATCTGCGCGTGGGACAGGAGGACAACCTCTTCGAGCGTCCGGGCGTCCCGTTCAAGTCGAACGCCGCGCAGGTGGAGAAGATCGTGCGCGTGATGCGCGAATTCGCGCTTGAGCCCGCGACCGCCGCGCAAGCGCGCGATATCGTCGGGCTGCCCCGGTAAAGCCGTTCCGCCCGGCCTCCGGCGACGTCGCCTCACGGGCTGCGCGACCGGAGGCCGGGCGATCAGCCGGCCAGCGTCGTCCAGGCGATTTCGCAGCCGGGCTTGAGGCGAGACGACCGGAACAGCTCGGGCACCTCGATGAAGCCGTCGGAGATGGTCGGCGGCTCGAATGGGTCGCCGTCGAGCAGGACATGCTCGGCGATCTCGTGCGCGAGCGGCACCTCCGGAAAGGTCGAAGCCACCTGCGCCGCATAGGCCTGGAACGGGCCGGGCAGAAAGCAGACGCCGAAGCGGTATTTCAGCCCGAAGCTACGGCAGATCGAGACGGCCTCCCGGATCGGGCCGACGCCGCCGAGGCGCGGCAACCGCAGGACGACCGAGTCGACGATGCGTTCCTGCCCCAGCCTCGCGATCTCATGGGGCGAACCGGCGCTCTCATCGGCCTCGATTTCCGGCAGGACGGCCTGCGTCACCAGCTTCAACCCGGCGAGATCGTGGCGCGGAACGGGCTGTTCGACGATGGCGACGTCGCTCCCGCTCATGCGTTCGATCGCGCGAATGGCGGCCTTGGGCGCGTAGCGCCCGTTGGCGTCGGCGGTGAGGCTCACCGCGGGGCCGACCGCATCACGGACGGCCTGCGCGCGCGCGACGTCCAGATCCGCGTCGCCGCTCAGCTTGAACTTGACCACGCGGTAGTCGTCCGCGGCGAGAGCGGCTGCGGCCTTCGCCATCAGATCGGGGGATTGCAGCGACACCATCCGAGAGACCGGCAGGCGGCGGTGAAGGGCGCCTCCCAGAAGGGACGCGATGCCGGTGCCGGCTCTCGCTGCCGCGATCTCGAGAAACGCCGCCTCGAACGCGGCGCGGACCTCCGCGAAGCCGTGCAGGGACCGCGCCATCTCGGCTATGAGCTGCTCGACGACCACGGGTCGGCCGATCAGCCGCTCTCCGAGGAAGGAGATGCATTCGCGGATCGCTCCTGCCGGCGCGTCGAAGGGTTGCAGCGCGCCCACGAAACCGATTCCGACCTGTCCCTCGTCGGTCTCAACCTTGAGGAGGACGCTAGGCAGCCGCGCGATCGCACCGGTCACCAGCGCCCATCCCTCGACGCGCACCTGCGGCAGCAGGACGGCGCTCTCGATCCGCGTGATCTTCATGGGCGCTCCGGTTGTGCGGCCAAGCCCGCCGCCATCATTCGACAAAGACCTTTTCGCGCTTCTTGGCCACGGCCGGCAGGGCGATGGCCACGAGTGCCGCGACGGCCAGCAACAGCAATCCGGCGCTGATCGGCCTCGTGACGAAGACGGCGGGGTTGCCGAAGGAGAGCAGCATGGCCCGGCGCAGATGCTCTTCCAGCATCGGCCCCAGCACGAAGCCGAGCAGGAAGGGCGCAGGCTCGCAGCCCAGCCGCATCAGGACATAGCCGAGCACGCCCGCGATGCAGAGCGCGTACAGGTCGAAGACGTTGCCGTTCAGCGAATAGATGCCGATGGCCGAGAAGGTCAGGATCGCCGGAAAGAGCCAGGTGTACGGAATGGTCATCAGCCGTGCCCAAAGGCCGACGAGCGGCAGGTTCAGCACGAGCAGCATCAGGTTTCCGAGCCACATCGAGGCGATCAGGCCCCAGAACAGCGCCGGTTGCGCGGTCGCGACGTTCGGTCCGGGGACGATGCCCTGCATGATCATCGCGCCGACCATCATCGCCATGACGGCGTTGGCGGGCAGGCCGAGGGTCAGCATCGGAATGAAGGAGGTCTGGGCGCCGGCATTGTTCGCCGCTTCCGGACCCGCCACGCCCTCGATCGCGCCCTTGCCGAACGCGCCCGGCGTCCGCGACAGCTTCTTCTCCAGTGAGTAGGAAGCGAAGGAGGAGAGCAGCGCGCCACCGCCCGGCAGGATGCCGAGGATCGAGCCGAGCGCGGTGCCGCGCGCGATCGGGGGAACGCAGCGCCAAAGGTCCTGACGGGAGGGCATGAGCCTGCCGATGACCTTCGTGACGATGCCGGCGCGGCCTTCCGTCTCGAGATTGCGGAGGATTTCGGCGATACCGAAGAAGCCGATCGAGAGCGTGACGAAATTGATGCCGTCGGCCAGCTCCAGCCGTCCGAAGGTGAAGCGGGCTTCGCCGGAGGTGACGTCGGTCCCGACCAGGGACAGCACGAGACCGAACACCACCATTGCGAGAGCGCGCACGACCGAGCCATGCGCCAGCGCGACGGAGAAAATCAGCCCGAGGACGATCAGCGAGAAATACTCCGCCGGCCCGAATTCGAGCGCGAAGGACGTCAGAACCGGAGCGAACAGGACGATGACGAAGGTCGCGATCGTGCCGGCGGCGAAGGAGCCGATCGCTGCGATCGCTAGGGCGTGGCCGGCCCGGCCTTGCCGCGCCATCTGGTAGCCGTCGAGGGCAGTCACTGCCGAGGAGGGCTCGCCTGGCAAGTTGAGCAGGATGGCGGTGGTTGAGCCGCCATATTGCGCGCCGTAATAGATGCCCGCCAGCATGATGAGCGCTGGGGTCGGCCCCAGCGCGAAGGTGAACGGCAGCAGCAGCGCGATCGTTGTGGACGGCCCCAGCCCCGGCAGGACGCCGACCGCGGTGCCAATCACCGTTCCGATCAGGCAATAGAGGAGGTTCTCGGGTGTGACGGCGGTCGCAAAGCCAAGGACCAAATTGGCGAGAATGTCCATCGTCAGCCTGCCATGGTTGCTAGTGTGGAGGCGAAGAGGGGATAGGGTAGCTGCAGCAGATAGCTGAACAGCAACAGTGCCAGCGCCGTGAGGACCACGGTCACGATCATGACCTGGATCGGGCGCATCATCCGGCTCGCCAGCGCCGACGTCGCGACCATGGCGAGGAGCGCGGGAGCGAGGCCCCAGCCCTTGACGAGCAGGGCGAAGAGGAGCGGCGCTAGCGTGATGAAGACAAGGCCGCGCCAAGGGACCGGCCGCGTCTCCTCCTCGTCCTCGCCGCCGCGGCGCTCCAGGATCACCCCAAGCCCCAGCGCGACGAGCACAAGGGCGAGGACGATGGGCAGGAAGCCTGGGCCCATTCGCAATGTCGAGCCGATCTCCAGGGTCGACAGCGAGGTCGCCAGGAAGAAGGCGCCGATGGCGACGAAGATGCCGCCAGCTTTCAGTTGTTTGGCGGTGGTCCGCATGGCGTCCTCGAGGTAGGGCGCGTTGCACGGCGGGCAGGGCACCGGATACGCGCCGCCGCCCCTCAGGAGGCGACGGCGCCGGAACCGGGCCGCCCGATCAGCCGGGCGAGTTGCGCGCGGCTACTTCGCGAGCTTGGAGTTCGGCAACCACTCGCGCCAGGCTCGTGACTGGGCCATGACATCTTCCGTCGAGCCGTCCGGGCCGAGATTCAAACGCGTGTTGAAGGTTTTCGCTGCATAGTCGCCGACCTCGGGCGACTTGACCGCAGCATCGATCGCCTCGGCGAGCGCCGCCCGCGCATCGGCCGGCAGGTTTTTCGGAGCCACCAGCAGGAAGTAGTTGTCAATGACGAAGCCGCCACCCTGGTCGACCGCGTTCTTGACGCCGGGCGCGTAGTCGGCCTTGCCGGTGCTCATCAGGGCGATCGCCTTCAACTGGCCGGACTGCATGTAAGGCACATGCACGCCGCCGGAGATCGTGACGTTGGCATGCCCCCCGAGGACCAGTTGGACAGACTGCGCCGAGCCCGATGTCGGGGCCGAGACGAAGGTTATGCCGAGCTTCTCCGAGATGCGCTCCATGGCCAGATCGAGAATCTTGCCCGTGCTGGAAAAGCTGACCGGACCGTTCTTCTTGGTATGGGCAGCCAGTTCCTGCAGGTTGTTGTAGGGCGCGTTCTTGGCGGCAACGAGCGCGTATTCGATCTTGCCAATCGTGCCGATGTAGTCGAGGTCTTCCGGCTTGTATTGGATCGCCTTCGACAGATAAGGGTCGAGCGCAAAATTGCCTGTCGACAACAGCCCAATCGTGTAGCCGTCGGCAGGCGCATTCTTGATTTCCATTGCTGCGAGCGCACCTTGCGCCCCGGCCTTGTTCTCAATAATGAACCTCCAACCCTTCTGATCCTCGATCTTCTTGAATGTCAGCCGGCCGATCGCATCGGTGCTTCCGCCTGCGCCATAGCCTATGACCACGCGGATCGGTTTCTTGGCTTCCCAAGCATGCGCGGCGGGCGTGGCGACAGCGGCGACCGCAAGAGCGAGCAAAGCTCCAGTCTTCATGGTTCCCTCCCAAAGTACGGCCGATCGGATGTCGGCCTTCATGAGATTTTGTCCGTATAGCGGACATTTGTCCGAATTTGAGCAGTTTTCTGAACTGCCGTCAATGGGGGGTGCCATGCAGATTCCAGAGATCGTCGGTGATCAGGTGGAACGTTAGTTCGGTTGTCAATCCGGACGAATGGCGAAGCCGCGCGGCTCCACTATCCACCGGCCCAGTGTGCCTCGATGGGCTGCGGCCTCTCCAGCCGGGATGACGAGGTCTCTATCCGGCTCTAGAAGTTTGGTCCAGGGTTTTGATGGTGCAGTCGTTCTCAGCGACGAAAGGATACGCCATGAGTCAGGTTCTCCATCCTCCGCGACCGCCCGCTCGATAGCGTTTCCATCGCGTATGTCGAGGACGATCATCCGCGGGAATGACCTATTAGGGCAGGACTCCGGTCAGAAAGAACGCGATCGTCTGCCTCGCGATCTCATCGACGTCTTGGGAACCCGTCGGGTCATGCCACCGTGCGATCCAGCTCAGGGCGCCGGCGGATGCGAAGGCCAAGAGCTTCGGGTCGCAGGGCCGGATCGAGCCATCGGCGATCCCCTCCTCGATCAGTGCCCGGAAGCGCTTGTCGATCTTGCCCTTCAGCGCCCGCAAGCTTTTGCGCGCTTCCGCTGGCAACGGATCCTCGCCGACGAGGATGAGGCAACGCCCGAAATCCTCGGTGACGATATGGGCGTATTCGGTCCACAGCACGATCAGCCGCTCGAGCCCGCTGCCGTCGCTGCGGCGCGTCTCGGCCGAGGCGGTGGCGGCGTCGAGACGCTCGAGGCCGATGCGCACGCATTCGAACAGGATCTCGTCCTTGCTGCGGACATAGTGATAGATCGTCGGCTTCGAGACGCTGAGGCGCTCGGCGACCTCATCCAGCGAGGTCCGGTGAAACCCCTGCTCGTTGAAGGCGCGCGCCGCCGCGCGCAGCACCGCCTCGCGCTTCAAAGCGCGTTCATGCTCGCGCTGGGCCGGCGTCTTCCAGAGAGGAGCGTTCATGGCGCTGCCTTACATCCGCTTGATCGCGAGCGCGATGCCCTGGCCGCCGCCGATGCACATCGTAATCAGACCGTAACGGCCGCCGGTCCGCCGAAGCTCGTAGGCGGTCTTGAGGGTGAGGATCGCGCCGGTGGCGCCGACGGGGTGGCCGAGTGCGATCGCGCCGCCGTTCGGGTTGACCTTCGCCGGATCGAAGCCGAGCTCGCCTGCGACCGCACAGGCCTGCGCGGCGAAGGCCTCGTTCGACTCGATCACATCGAAATCATCGATCGAGAGCCCAGTGCGGGCCATCAGCGCGCGCACGGCCGGCACGGGGCCGATGCCCATCACCCCCGGCTCGACGCCGGCATGGGCATAGCCGACGAGGCGGGCCAGTGGCGCCTTGCCTTCGCGGGTGGCGCGGCTCTCCTCCATCAGGACCATGGCGGCGGCGCCGTCATTGATGCCCGACGCATTGCCGGCCGTGACCGTGCCGTCCTTCTTAAAGGTCGGTCGCAGGCCCTTCAGCGACTCCGCGGTGGTCGCGGGCTTGGGATGCTCGTCGGTGTCGAAGGCAATGGTGTCGCGGCCCTTGCGCACCTCGACCGGCAGGATCTGCTCGCGGAAGCGGCCGGCGGCGATGGCCTCGGCGGCGCGGCGCTGGCTCTCAGCGGCGAAAGCATCCTGCGCGTCGCGGCCGATGTCGTAGCGCTCGGCGACGTTCTCGGCCGTGATGCCCATGATGCCGTTGCCGAACGGATCGGTCAGCACGCCAGTGAGATGATCGGTGGCGAGGGTATCGCCGAGGCGCTGCCCGAAGCGCGCGCTCGCCAGGAGATGCGGCGCGCGGCTCATCGTCTCGGCGCCGCCGGCGACGGCGGTGTCGCAATCCCCGAGCATGATCGCCTGGGCGGCGGAGACGATCGCCTGCACGCCCGAGCCGCAGAGCCGGTTCAGCGTCATGGCGGGGACCTCGACCGGGATGCCGGCCTCGATCGCGGCGACGCGGGCCAGATAGGCATCCTTCGATTCGGTCAGGAGAACGTTGCCGAACACGACATGGCCGACCTCGGAGGTTGGCAGGCCGGCGCGGCGCAGCGCCTCGCCGGTGCAGAGCGCGCCAAGCTGCGTCGGCGCATGGCCGGCGAGCGAGCCGCCGAAGGTGCCGATCGCGGTGCGCGCACCCGCGACGATGACGACATGTCTGCTCATGAATGGCTCCTTCAGGCCGGCTCGGCCTGCCGCTCGGGCTTGTAGAGCGCCTCGATCTCGGAGGCGTATTTCTTGGCGATGTTGGCCCGCCTCACCTTCATCGTCGCCGTGACCTCGTCGTCGTCATGGTCGAGCTCCTTCACGAGCAGGTGGAAGCGCTTGAGCTGCGCCACCGGGGCGAGCTGGCTGTTCGCCCGCTCGATCTCGGCCGCGACGAGGTCGCGCACGCGCCCATGCTCGGCGAGGCTGCGGAAATGGGTGAAAGCGATGCGGTTCTCCTCGGCCCATTTGCCGACGGTCTCCGCATCGATCTGGATCAGCGCCGAGGGGTAGCGGCGGCCGTCTGCGATGACGATGCACTCCTTGATGAAGGCGCTGCCCTTCACCGTGTTCTCGATCTCGGACGGGCTCAGATTCTTGCCGCCCGCGGTGATCATGATGTCCTTCAGCCGGTCGACGATCCTGACCTGGCCGGCTTCGATCACCGCGACGTCGCCGGTGTGAAGCCAGCCCTCGCGCAGCACGGCTCGCGTCGCCTCGGGATTGCGGAAATAGCCCTCGAAGACGATGTCGCCGCGCACCAGGAGCTCGCCCTCGTCGCCAAGCGCGACCTCGGCGCCGAAGACCGGCTCGCCGACCGCACCGGGCAGCATGTGCTCGCGGCGCTGGCCGGTCGCCATGCCCGAGGTCTCGGTCAGCCCGTAGACCTCGACCAGCGGGACGCCGAGCGTGCGGAAGAACTGCACGATGCGCGGCGGGATCGGTGCCGCGCCGGTGAGCGCGATCTTCGCCTTGCGCAGGCCGATGAAGTTCTGCAGCGCACGGAAGATGAGGAGGTGGAAGAACAGCGCAACGGCCTTCTCGCGCAGGCTGCGCGCGGCCGGCGGCTTGCAGGCAAAGGGATCGCAGGCGCGCAAGCCTGCCTCGAACAGCCGCCGGCGCCAGCCGCCGGCCTCCATCAGCTTGATATGGATCGCCGCGTGCATCTTCTCCCAGATGCGCGGCACGCCGAGGAAGAGCGACGGCGCGACCTCGCGCAGATCCTCCTGCACGGTGCGGATCGACTCGCCGAAGGAGACGCAGGAGCCGGAATAGATCGGCGCCATGGTGGTCAGCATCTGCTCGGCGACATGGCAGAGCGGCAGATAGGACAGGTTGGTCGTGGTCTCGTCATAGCCGAGCCGCTCGATCGTGGCGGCGGCCTGGGCGCGCATGTTGCGATAGCTCAGCATCGCGCCCTTGGGCTTGCCGGTCGAGCCGGAGGTGTAGACCATCAGCCCGGTATCAGCCTGCGTCTGTGCCGCGAGACAAGCCTCGACCAGCCCCGGATTTTGGGCTTCATGCTCGGCGCCGAGCCGCAGGATCTCGGCGAAGGAGACGACCCGCTCGGAGGCGTAGCTGCGCAGGCCCTTGGGGTCGATCACGACGATGCGCTTCAGCCGCGGCAGCTCGTCCAGCCGCTCCAGCACCTTGTCGGTCTGCTCCTGGTCCTCGCAGACGACGACCTCGACTTCGCCATGGCCGAGCACATAGGCGACCTCGTTGGCGGGGCTCGTCGCATAGACGCCGACCGCGACCGCCCCGACCATGCCGGCACCCAATTGGGCGACGACCCATTCGGCGCGGTTCTCGGAGAGGATACCGAGATGCCCGCCCTCGGCCAGGCCGAGAGCGCGCAGGCCGAGGCCGAAATGGCGCGCGCGCTGGTCGTATTCGGCCCAGGTGATCGGCAACCAGATGCCGAAATCCTTCTGCCGCAGGGCGAGACGGTCCGGCATCCGCCGCGCATTCTCACGCAGCATCTGCGGCAGGGTCAGGTCAGGAAGCTCGCGCATCGCCGCCATCCTCACGAGAGCCAGCGCTTGCGGCGCTTGTAGTGCTTGATGTCGCGATAGCTGCGCTCAGCGCCTGCGCCGCCCAGGCCGAGATAGAACTCGCGCACGTCCTGATCGCGCATGAGCTTCTCGACCGGCCCGTCGATCACGACCTTGCCCATTTCCAGGATGTAGCCGTAGCTCGCCACCGCGAAGGCGACCGCCGCATTCTGCTCGACCAGCAGCATCGAGACGCGCTGCTCGGCGTTGATCCGGGCGATGATCCCGAAGATCTCCTCGACCAGCTTCGGCGCCAAGCCCAGCGAGGGCTCGTCGAGCAGGATCAGCGACGGCCTGGCGATGAGAGCCCTTCCGATGGCGAGCATCTGCTGCTCGCCGCCCGAGAGATAGCCGGCTAATCCTTTCCTGCGCTCGTGCAGCCGCGGGAAGTAGCTGTAGACGAGGTCGAAATCCGGAGAGGCCCCGTCGCGGCCCGTCAGCGCGAAGGTCGCGGCGGTGAGATTCTCCTCGACCGTCAGGTCCTCGAAGATGCGCCGCCCCTCCATGACATGGAAGAGGCCGCGCCGGACGAGCCCGTGAGGGGTCAGGCTGGCGATGTCGTCGCCCCGGAAGCGGATGGCGCCGGCCGTGACGTCGCCATCCTCGAGCGAGAGCAGGTTCGAGACCGCCTTGAGCAGGGTCGACTTGCCGGCCCCGTTCGAGCCGAGGAGGGCGACGATCTCGCCCTCCGGCACGCGCAGCGACAGCCCGCGCAGCACCTGCACGGTCCGGTTATAGACCACCTCGACATTGTTGACGTCGAGCAGCGCGGTACCGGCCATCGCTCCAGCCCCTATCCGGCGCCCAAGGTCACAGCTTGATCCAGTCGGATGCCGGCAGCATCTGCTTGGCCTTGGCGTCGAAGCGGTAGATGCGGCCGACCGGCACGGAATTGCCGGGGATCGAGATCGGCACGCCGAACAGGCCGCCGGTATCGAAATCCTTGATGCTGTTGAGGCCGGCCTTGAGGTTGGCGCCGGTCAGCTCCTTGCCTGCGTCGAGCGTGCGCTTCACCGCCTCCGCCATCAGCATGGCGGTGACGAAGCCCTGCATGTAGCCGGTCGACTGGTACTCCGGCCGCATCTGCCGGATCTTCTCCAGCATCGGCACGGAGCCGTCCTTGTCGTAGTAGTAGCGGTAGGGCATCACGCCCATGAAGCCGTCGGCGGCAGCGTCCATGCGCTGCACGGTCGAATTGTCCATGGTCCAGAACGTGCCCATGAACTGGCTCTTCATGCCCATCTGCTTCGCCTGGGCGACGAATTCCGGGATCGGCGCCAGCACATAGCCGTGGAAGATCGTGAAGTCGGGGTTGGCGCGGCGCAGCTTCAGCACCTCGGTCGAGACGTCGACGCTGCCCGGCGGCGTCACGATCTTCTCGACGATGTTGAGCTTCAGCTCCTTGGCGCCGGCCTCGCCCGGCACGATCGGGTCACGACCGAACTCCGTGTCGGAATAGACGAAGGCGACGCGCGCACCCGGCTTTTCCTTGGCGATATAGCGCAGCAGGATGCCGAACATCTCAGTATAGTCCGGCCCGGCCATGAACTGCAGCGGGAACTTCTTCGGATCGTTGAGCTCGGTCGCGAAGGAGGCGCCGGCCATGATCATGCTGCCGCGGCGGTCGAGCTCGGGGTTGATCGTCTTCGAGAAGCCGGTCGAGTCGCCGTAGTAGAGCGAGACCTTCTCCTGGCTGGTGATCTTGTTGAAGGCCGCGACCGAGGCGTCGACCTTGTAGGCTGTGTCCTCGGCGACGTATTTGATCTTGCGGCCCTTGATGCCGCCGCCATCGTTCAGGATCTTGAGATAGTCCTGGATGCCGGCATGAATGCCGATGCCGGCGAAGGCGAAGACGCCGGTGAGCGGGATCGAGCCGCCGAGCACGATCTCGCCCGTCTCCTGCGCCGCGAGCGGGCTGACGCCGAAGGCCATCCCGGCCAGCGCCGCGGTACCGGCGAGCACCTGCCGTCTGTTGAGCTGCGTATCCGTCATCTTGTCCTCCCTTCGGTTGGCTGCTCATGGCGGCAGCCGTTTCAATGAAGTCCGCGCCGTCTCGTCAGGTTCTGAACGGCCAGAGATGGAAGAAGCGCCGCACCCGCCGCCAGATCTCGGCGAGGCCCCGCGGCTCGAAGATCAGGAAGCCGACGATCAGCCCGCCAAAGACGATGGTGCGCACCGGCGCCAGCGCCGCCAGCGCATCGGGATAGATCGGCGTCAGCCAGTTCGCCGCGAATTTCAGCAGCTCGGGTACCAGCGTCATGAAGACCGCGCCGAGGATGCCGCCGAGGATCGTGCCCATGCCACCGACGATGATGGCGGCGAGGTAGAAGATCGAATTGACGAGCGGAAAGCTCTCCGGTGTGACGACGCGGAAGAAGTAGGCCCAGAGTCCACCGGCGAGACCGGCATAGAAAGAGGAGATGGCGAAGCTGGTGAGCTTGTAGCGCAGCAGCGGGATGCCCAGCACCTCGGCCGAGATGTCGCGGTCGCGGATGGCGATGAAGGCGCGGCCGATGCGGGTGCGCAGCAGGTTCGCCGCACCGAGCACCATCAGGCAGGTCACCGGCATGATCAGCCAGTAGAGCGTGAAGGGCTGGTCGATGACGTAGCCGAACAGGCTGGCCGGCGGCATCGAGAGGCCACGCGCCTCGCCGGTCAGCGACCAGTGCGAGAACAGGAAATGGAGGATGACCGAGGCGGCGATCGTCGCGATGGCGAGATAGAGCCCCTTCACCCTCAGACTCGGAATGCCGACGAGGATGCCGATCACCGCCGCGAGCGCCGCGCCGATCAGGAGGTTGAGCAGGAAGGGCGTGCCGAGCCTGATCTCCAGTACGGCGACCGCATAGGCGCCGACGCTCATGAACGCCGCCTGGCCCAGGCTGACGAGCCCGGTATAGCCGGTGAGCAGGTTGAGGCCCGTCGCGCTCGCGACGTTGATCGCGCAGAGGCAGGCGAGGAAGAGCCAATAGGGGCTGGCGACGAAGGGAAAGGCGACCGCGCCGAGCGCGAGCAGCACCAGCAGGCCGCGCTGCACGGATGAGTCGAACAGCGCCTCGTCGGCGCCGTAGCTGGTCTTGAGCGTGCCGATCCGCATGGCGCTAGAGCCTCTCGATCTCGTGCGTGCCGAACAGGCCGTAAGGACGGACCATCAACAGCACGAGCAGCAGGGCGAAGGTCACGACGAGCTTGAACTCGCCGCCGAGAAAGGTACCGGCGAGCGCTTCGACCAGCCCGATCAGCAGGCCGCCGACAAGCGCGCCGGCGAGCGAATCCAGCCCGCCTATGATCACCACGACGAGCACCGAGAGGCCGAAGACGCCCATGGTCGGCGAGATGCCGCCGATCGCCCCGACCAATACGCCCGCGCCGGCGGCCGTGGCGCAGGCGAGGATCCACGCGATCGAGAAGACGCGCGGCACGTCGATGCCGACCGAATAGGCCGCGCCCTGATCGGCCGCGGTCGCCTTCAGCGCGACGCCGCCGCGCGAGAAGCGGAACAGCGCCAGGAAGAGGCCGATCACCACAGCCGCGGCGGCGAAGCCGAAGGCGACCTTGGGCGCGAGATAGGCGTCACCGATGAAGATCGGCGTGCCGGGCAGGAACTCGGGCAGGCGCAGCGGATCGGCGCCCCAGGCGAGCTGCACCGCCCCGGCGAGGATCGAGCCGAGGCCGATCGTGACCATGAAGACCGAAATCGGGTTCTCGCCCAGCATCGGCCGGATCAGGCTGCGCTCGACGACCCAGCCGAAGACGCCCCCGGCCGCAATGGCGAGCGGCAGCGCGATCCAGGGCGAGAGGCCAAGCCCGGCGGCGAAGCCGAGGAAGGCGTAGCCGCCGAGCATCAGGATCTCGCCGATGGCGAGGTTCACCACGCGCGTCGCCTTGTAGATCAGCACGAAGGCGACGCCGGTCAGCGCATAGAGTGCGCCGGCCCCCAGCCCCGCCAAGGCGACTTCGGCGAGGAAGAGCATGTCCATCACGCCGCCTCCGCCTTGATGCGGCGCGCGATCTCGCCGACGTCGCCGGAGCCGAGATAGGCGGCGATCACCGCCTCGTTGCCCTGCACCTCGCGCGGCGTGCCGCTGGCGATGACCTGGCCGAAATTCAGCACCACGACATGGTCGGAGATGTCCATCACCATGCCCATGTCGTGCTCGACCATCAGGATGGTGACGCCCCACTCCTCCTTCACGTCGAGGATGAAACGGGCCATGTCCTCCGTCTCCTCGCGGTTCATGCCCGCGACCGGCTCGTCGAGCATCAGGATGCGCGGCCGCATCGCGAGCGCCCGCGCCAATTCGACCCGCTTCTGCAGGCCATAGGACAAGGTGCCAACCGCGGCGTCGCGGATGTGCTGGATCTCGAGGAAGTCGATGATGCGCTCCTCGATCTCGGCGCGCAGTTCCAGTTCCTCCTTCTGGGCCCGGCCCCAGTAGAGCAGCGCATCGAGCACGCCGGTGCGCATATGCGCGTGGCGGCCGAGCTTGATGTTGTCTAGCACGGTCATGCCGCGGAACAGCGCGATGTTCTGGAAGGTACGGGCGAGGCCGCGCGCGGCCCGCTGCGGCGCGCGCACCCCTTGCAGATTTTCGCCCGCGAAGATGATGCTGCCGGCCTGGGGCCGGTAGAAGCCCGAGATCGTGTTGAACAGCGAGGTCTTGCCGGCACCGTTCGGGCCGATCACGGCGGTGATCGCCTCCTCCGGCACCGTGAAGGAGACGTCGCTCAGGGCGCGCAATCCGCCGAAGGCGAGCGAGAGGCCCGAGACCTCCAGAATGGGCCTTGCGGCCATGTCGGCGCGCGCCAGCGACATCAACGGCCCTCGAATCGCGGCGGCCGCTTGGCCAGGAAGGCCTCGGCGCCTTCCCTGAAGTCGGCGGTGCGCGTGCCGGCGAGGAACGCCTCACGTTCCAGGTCGAGCTGCGTCGACAGGTCGTTGGCGAGCGAGTGGCCGACGAGATGCTTGATGCGGGCATAGGCTGCCGTCGGCCCCTCCGCGAGTCGGCGCGCCAGCGACATGGCCTCCTGCGCCAGATCAGCGTCGGGCACGACGCGGTTCACCAGTCCGAGGGCCTGCGCCCCGGCGGCATCGACCGGCTCGGCGAGCATCGCGAGCTCGAGCGCCTTGCGCTCGCCCACGAGCCGGGGCAGCCGGTAGGTCGAGGAGCCATCGGGGCTGATGCCGATGCGGGAATAGGCCATGGTGAAGACGGCGTTTTCCGCCGCGATGCACAGGTCGCAGGCCATGGCGAGGCTGAACCCTGCCCCCGCGACCGGACCGTGCACGGCCGCGAGCGTCGGCAGCTTCAGCGCATCGAGATCGCGCAATGCCGCGTGAAGCGGATCGATGATCGCTTCGATCGCAGCTGTCGGATCGCCTTCGAGAAAGCGGGCGACGTCGCCACCGGCGCAGAAGGCACGACCCTCGCCGCGCAGCAGCAAGGCACGAACCGTACCGTCGCGGGCGACGTGTCCGATGGCCTCGGCTAAGGCCTGCGCGGTCTGCGCATCGATCGCATTCAGCACGTGCGGACGGTTGAAGGTGATGACGGCGACGGCGTGCTCTATCGCAAGCGGCACCGGCCTTCCAGCCAGATCCATGACGTTCTCTCCCAGACGCCCGCAGTCGTTTCGCGCCGCGGTTGGTGCCGTCTCTACTCGCTATTAGCGATCCTACTCAGGAGTAAGCCGCCTTTCGCAATTCCATGCCATTGGAAATTTTGCACAGCCAGAAGCCAGACTCACCAACGCGCGAGCTGGATCATCACTATTAGTTCCCAGTCGCGGCGATCAGCTCTGCACTTCAAGTGAGTGGTTCAAATCAGTTGGTCTTATCGCCGATACCATTCCTCGTACTTTTGCTGAGGTTGCCGGCCGATGGAAGGATCGGCACTGCCCCGTTGAAGGCGCTGCTTGAGGGAGACTCCATCGGGAAATGAAAGTGGCGAAGATTGGCGTTCGTCGTCCGCGCTCCGAGTTCCACCCTCACCGGGTGGCTATGCGGTGCATCGCCTCGGTCAGCGGCGATGGCCCTGGGCTTGTCGCCCGATCTTCTCCCGCCCGACGAGTGATGCGGAACACGCCGTTGTTCGGAGCCTCTCAACTGATGCGCGCAGGTGCGTCAATCTCAAATGACGGATAGCCAAAAATAAGCGGATTCAGCCTCAGGCCGTTGTAGGGACCCACTACTGCTACCCCCGAACCATGTGGTAGGGGTACTATGGTTCCGTGTCGAGGGAGCAGCGGACCTTTTCCAGAAGGTGGAAAAGCTGCGCTACTTCGGCATCCGACAGCAGTTCAAGCGACTTTTCATTAATTAGCGTCAGCTCCTCATAGAGCTGCGGCCGGAGTGCGTGCGCCTTTTCCGTGAGGAACACCTGAACGGCGCGACGATCATCGGAATTCCTGCGCCTAGTGATCAATCCCGCCCGCTCCATCTTCGACAAAGCCGCGAAGGCCGTAGGACCGACGTTGCGAACCCGTCGAGCCAGCTCCGCTTGACTCAGTCCATCCTCCAAATAGAGCGCCCAAAGATAGTACCAATAGCCCGCCGTAACGCCGAGCTTCGCCATATTCTCCATCAGACGGTCTCTGCCAAGCCGATGCAGCAGGCGCAGCACAAATCCGATGTTCCAGTTGCCCGCATAGGCATCGATCTTACGGTCCAGCGGCCAGTTCTTCCGGTTCTCGGCTGTGCTGCCGGTGGCCATTCTGTTCCAGGACTGCGTGAGCTTGATCATGACCTCATGCCTTACAGCTCCTGTGCCGCAACGGCCACCCCCGCATTTGGCGATGACATGATATCGAGGCAAGAATATAGAGGGCAGGGTTTGATAAAGCCTCCCCCGCCCCATCGTCAGACCGGGTATCGAGATTGTCACGGGGACGGGCCAGTTTGGCGACGAGATGACGTTAGGCGTCGCTCGCAAGGTCTTTGAGGGTCGCGGAGAGCATCCCGATCATTTCGTCGACCTCAGCCGCCGTAATGATAAGCGGCGGCGAGAGTGCTAGCCGGTTGCCGATTGCGCGAACAATGAGACCGTGCCGGCGCGCGCGCTGCATAAAAACTTGGCCGATCGCGGTGCCATGGGCTGTGTCCTCTCGCAGCTCGATGCCAGCGATCAGGCCTACGCCTTCCGCATTTGCCACCAGTGCGTTCTCCCGCAACCCTACCAACGCTGCCTGGAGATGTCCGCCGGAGAGCGCCACGTGCTTCAAGAGATCCATCTCTCGGTAGATGCGTAGAACCTCGAGCGAGACTGCGCAGGCGACAGGATGACCGGAATAGGTGACACCGTGGGCGAAGGACCCGAGCGAGCGGCTGCGTTCGCGCATGGCCTCATAAACACGCTCGCCGATGATCAGTGCCGAGATCGGCTGCATGCCGGCGGACAACGCTTTGGCACAGGTGATCAAGTCGGGCCTGATGTCATATGTCTGGGATCCCCACATTGCGCCAGTGCGGCCGAAGCCGCAGATGACCTCGTCGGCAATGAACAAGATATCGTACTTCTTCAGAACGGCTTGAATCTTGGGGAAGTAACCGGCCGGAGGCAGGATCGCGCCACCAGCGCCGATAACTGGCTCCGCAATAAACGCAGCGATCGAATCCGGGTCCTCCGCGATAATGAGCTCCTCAAGGCGCTGAGCGAGGCGCAAGGCATATGCATCCTCGCTTTCCCCAGGCTCGGCCTCGCGGAAATAATGGGGTGTATCCGCATAGATGAAGCCCCGCAGGGGCAAGTTGAAGCCCTTGTGCAGATCCGGCTTTCCACCTGCACTGGCGGCGGCGATAGTGCTGCCGTGATAGCCGCGATGGCGTCCAATGATCTTACATCGCTGCGACTGCCCCCGCGAGGACCAGTAATACCAGCACAGCTTTATCGCTGTGTCGTTGGCTTCGGAGCCGGAATTGTGAAACAATACTCGCGCCATCGGCACCGGCGCGATCGCGAGCAGTTCTTCCGCCAATTCGATGCTGCGCTCGTGCCCCGTGTGCCAGTAGTTATGATAGAAGCCAAGAGAGCCCATCTGTCGCGCGGCCACCGTGGCTAAGCGCTCGTTCGAGAAGCCTAGCGAAGCGCACCACAGGCCGGCTGCAGACTCAAGGAAGCGTGCGCCATCCGGGCTGAAGACGTAGATGCCCTCTCCCCGGCTTACGATCTCAGCGCCGCGGTTCATATGCGCATCGAGATTGGTCTGCGGATGAATGATGGCCACCGTGTCTCGGGCGGCAAGAGAACTCTGTTCGACTGATGCCAACATCCCATGCTCCTTCAGGACGAACGGCCGGCTTTTGGGCGGCCGGCGCGAGCATGCAGATTTCTGGCAACCGGTAAAGAAAATTCGTTTGCTATCGAATTATTTTTGCGCGTAGGATTTGTTCGCTACGAGGTGCCGTCACAGGCCTTCCCGACCTGCCGGGAAATCGCAATGAATGAGGCTGAAATTTCCGAAAGCAAATAAAAACAACGAGATAACTCTGAACTGGCTGACCGGGAATGCTGTCGTTCTTTGACGGCGGACACTGCAAGAAGAGGGATGTCATGCTGGACCGTCGTCAGATTCTTAAATCCAGCGCCGCGCTTGCCGTCGGTGGCATCGCCGCGCCCAAGATTTCGCGGGCGCAGGCGCCCTCCGTTCTGAAATTCGTACCGCAGGCGGATCTGTCGTTACTCGATCCCATCCAGACCCCAGTCTTCGTCACGCGCAACCACGCTTTCATGGTCTACGACATGCTCTATGGCGTGGACGAGAACCTCGTAGCGCGGCCGCAGATGGTCGAAGGCCATCTGGTCGAGAACGATGGGCTGACCTGGAAATTGACCTTGCGCGACGGGCTGCGCTTTCATGACGGCCAACCTGTCCTGGCAAGGGACGCGGTCGCGAGCATTAGACGCTGGGGTAAACGCGACCTGTTTGCGCAAGGGCTTATGGAGGCGACCGTTGAGTTGTCCGCACCGTCGGACAAGGTAATACAGTTCCGGCTGCACCGGCCATTCCGTCTCCTGCCCGACGCGCTTGGCAAGCCGATCTCCAACATCTGCCCGATCATGCCGGAGCGCTTCGCCAATCTCGACCCGTCGCAGCAGGTGACGGAGGTCGTCGGCAGTGGACCCTTCCGCTTCGTGGCAAACGAGCGGGTGCCGGGATCCCTCAGCGTCTATGAGAAATTCACGGGCTATGTTCCAAGGGCTGGCGAACGGACGAGCTTCCTCGCAGGGCCGAAGGTCGCTCATATCGACCGCGTCGAATGGCACACAATGCCCGATGCGGCGACGGCTTCTGCGGCGCTGATGTCGGGGGAGATCGACTGGTGGGAGCAGCCGCTAATCGATCTTCTGCCCGCCCTGCGTCAGAAGCGTGATCTTCGGGCCTCAGTTCTCGACGATTTCGGCAATCTTTGCCTGGCCCGCCTAAATACCTTGCACCCTCCCTTCGACGACCCGGTCATCCGCCGTATCGTGCTGCGTGCCATCCGGCAGGCCGATATCATGGCGGCAGTGGCGGGCGGGGACCCTGAATACGCTGTTGAGAATGTCGGCTTCTTCGCACCGGGTAGTCGCCTGGACAGCCCAGCCGGCAAGGAGGCGCTCAACGGAGAAAGGGACTACGCCAAGCTCAAAGCCGAGCTGTTGGCCGCCGGATACGATGGCAAGCCAATTATCTTCCTTTCGCCTGGGGACTATCCCACCATTTTTGCGCTGGCCGAGGTCCTGTCCGACGTCATGCGCAAGATCGGCTTCAGCGTCGATTATCAGGTCCGTGATTGGAGCACGGTAGTACAGCGCGCCGCCTCGAAGGAGCCACCCGAAAAAGGAGGTTGGCATGTCTTCGTCTTCTTCACCGCTGCCCTTGCATCGGTGAATCCAGCCGGTCACACCTATCTGCGTGGCAACGGCCAGTCGAGCGTCTTTGGCTGGCCAAGTATTCCTAAGCTCGAAGAACTTCGTACCGCCTGGTTCAATGCGACCGACGATGCGCAGGAGAAGACAATCGGGAACAAATGCAGATGCTTGCCTTCGAGCAGGTGCCCTATGTGCCACTTGGCAACTTCAAGCAGCCGACAGCCTACTCTAGCCGGTTGAGCGGCATGCTGAAGGGCGCACCACTCTTCTACAATCTCCGCAAGGAGACAGCTCGATGAATGGCGAGGAACTCGCTTGGATGCCAGCTTTCGAGCTGGCTTCCCTGGTCCGTAAGCGGCGAATAAGCCCGGTCGAGATCATGGAGGCCGTATTGCAGCGGATCGAACGGCTCGAACCGCAAGTGAATGCCTTCGCCTACATCGACCATGATCTTGCTCGTAGTGCCGCACGAGAATCAGAAGACGAACTCATGGCGGGGCACCTGCGCGGCAACCTGCACGGAGTACCGGTCTCGATCAAGGACGCGGCCCATCTCGTCGGTATGCCGACGGGCTACGGCACGAGGCGCCAGATACCGATCATGCCTACGGAATCGGCGCCGCTCGTTGAACGGCTGCTCTCCGCCGGCGCCGTTCCCATCGGTAAGACGACTGTCTCCGAGCTGTGCTGGTCCGGCGTCAGTATGAGCCCTCGGACCGGTGTCACCAACAATCCCTGGAGGCATGGTTACAATGCCGGAGCATCCTCGGCTGGGGCAGGGGCTGCTGCCGCAGCAGGCTTCGGCCCGCTCCATCAGGGCAGTGACGGCGCGGGCTCAATCCGCATGCCGGCGCATTTCTGTGGCGTTGTCGGCATGAAGCCGACCTTCGGGCGAGTGCCGTATTGCCCGATGCCACTTGTCGAACCCGTCGCTCATGCTGGTCCGATCACGCGTCATGTGCGGGACGCCGCGCTGATGCTCGAAGTCATGGCAGGCCCACACCCCCTCGACACCACAACGCTCGACTCCGAGCCGCCACCCTATGCCTCGTTGCTCGATACCGATCTGTGCGGCAAGCGCGTCGCCATCAGTCCCGACTTCGGGGAGTTGCGCGTCGACCAAGAGGTTCGCCGGGTCTTTGCGGAGGCTCTGCCGGCCCTCGAAAGCCTCGGCCTTGAGCTGATCGAGGTCACACCGCCTTGGGTACCCGAGGCGCGCGAACTGATCCGGGTCTTCTGGCCGACCAATCACCTCCATCTTGTTCCGACGCTCGACGAGTATCGAGCACTCATGGACCCTGCGCTCGTCGCTTGCGCCGAGGCCGGTACAAGGCTGTCAGTGATCGAGCTCCACATGGTACGGCAACGCAAGAATCGTTTGGTGGAGACGATGCATGCTTGGTTCCGCCAGTTCGACTACCTAATCACGCCTAGCGCGTCCGTCGCCGCCTTCCCCGCCACGCTCTATCGACCCGAACACTGGGGTCGGCACGAGTGGGACTGGATCGCGTGGGCCGAATTTCTTTATCCATTCAACTTATCGGGTAACCCAGCGATCAGTGTTCCGGGTGGGTTCACCGCCGACGGGCTACCGGTAGGTCTCCAGATCGTTGGTAGGCGGCTCGACGATCTTGGTGTGCTGCAGATGGCAGCAGGCTGGGAACGAGTCCGACCGTGGGCTGGACGCCGTCCACCAGATCTAGCCGCACAAAGCCTCGCTTAAGCAACATAAGATATTGCGCTAAAATGTATCCATTCTTGATGGACGTTGTATCTTAAATAACTCAACAAAAGTCTCGCGCAACCATCTATGGGGCGCATCTTCTTGTAATCGCTCGTGCCAGAACATTGAGATGCCGATATCTGGAGTCTCAAATGGCAATGGAATACTAACAATATCTTTGGAGCTGTAGGCATCGACGAGCTTTCTGGGGACTGTCACCGCCAGATCCGTTGCCGCAATGATCTGCGGGGTACCCGCAAAGTGGGGAATGACGAGTGCGATCTGTCGCTCGACGCCTAATGCTGCGAGGCTTGCTGTGACAAGACTCTCTCTTGCTCCTGCTTTAGCAATCGAAATGTGAGCCAAGTCGAGATATCGCTCAAGTGTCAGCGGGCCGTCCAGAATAGGATGGCCCTCTCTGACCATGCAGACAAAGTTGTCGCTAAATAATTGCCGCGATTTCAGGCTGCCTCGTGGATTCAAGAGATAACCGATAGCCAAATCCGCGAGGCCGCCTTCGAGCGCCTGCGCATACCCTCCTCGCGCCAATTGACGCACTCGGATGCGAATACCAGGTGCTTTGGCCTGCAAGTGGCGCATCAACTTAGGCAGATACACAATCTCGCCGAGATCGGAGATGAGAAGCTCGAACATGTGATCCGACGTAGCCGGATCAAAATGCAGGAGATCGCTGAGGCCATGCCGGATCAGGCCCAGGGCCGCATCGAAAGAATCCAGCACGCGCCGGGCACGCGGCGTCGCCTCCATTCCCGCGCTGCTGCGCACGAACAGCGGGTCGCCCAGCGTACGACGCAGCCGAGTGAGAGCGTTACTGATGGCAGGCTGCGACAAGCCCAGCCTTTCAGCCGCGCGCGTTACGCTTCCCTCTTGGTCGACGATACGCATCACGCGGAGAAGATTTAGATCGATCCGGTCAGTATCCATTCGATGAATATTGCCTATTACGTCTTCGGATTCGTCGATCGCCTGCGCTCGGGATAACGGTCATCGCACGGCGCGCATTTCAAGACCTTTCGTCTGACAGGCTATGCGCGCCACCCCTATCTCACCAAGCAGGATTTCGAGCTCATGGAAAACGGGTCGGCAGGCGCCGCAAGCGGCGTTACCTTCGAAACTCTCTTGGTGGATGTCGCGGAAGGCGTGGCGAAGATTACGCTGAACCGCCCAAGGAAACGCAACGCGATGAGTCCATCGCTGCATCGCGACATGACGCGCGCACTCGCCTTGTTGCGTGACGACGATGCGGTGCGTGTTCTCGTCATCACCGGGGCGGAGGATCATTTCTGTGCGGGCATGGACCTGAAGGAGTTCTTCATCGCGCTGAAGGACAATCCCGCCGAATACGAGCGCGTTTGGCGGATGGCGGTCGAATGGCGGGCTCGGACGCTGCGCAATTATCCGAAGCCCACGATCGCGATGATCAACGGCTTCTGCTTCGGCGGGGCCTTCTCGATCGTTGAGGGATGCGATCTGGCAGTCGCTGCGCAGGAAGCCGTCTTCGGCCTCTCGGAGATCAACTTCAAGCTCTTCCCGGGCGGCAGCGTCAGCAAGAGCCTCGCAAATCTGCTGCGCCCGCGCGATGCGCTCTGGTACGGCATGACGGGCAGGCCCTTCGACGGGCGGACGGCCGAGAAGATCGGCCTCGTCAACCTCGCGGTTCCCAAGGCCGAGCTCGAGGACAGCACCATGGAGCTGGCCCGGGAGCTGGCGGCGAAGGATCCTCATGCGATGGCGGCGACGAAGGAAGCCTACCGCATGTCGCTGGAGATGAGCTGGGACGCGGCCATGGCCTATTCCTTCGCCAAGGAGCAGGAGCTGGTCGTCCGTCAGGGCGATGCGTGGAAATCCGAGGGGATCGGCGACTTCCTCAAGGGAAAGTTCAAGCCGGGCCTGGAGAGCCACGACGCCAAGGTCGGACAGGGCTAAGGGCCGCGGGAAAGCCGCGAGCCCGAGCGCACTTGATGAGGATTGATCCGGCTGATGGCGTGTATTCACGCAGGTGATGCCTCAGGACGCTTCCCGCGTTGAGGCGCGGTGCCGTCGGCCGTATCTAGATAGCAATAATACAAAATCGGGGAGGATAGGCAGTGGCTGGAGTGACGCGCCGCGCACTCGCGGGACTGGCAGTTCTGGGCGCGCTGCCGCGGCGCGGCTGGGCCCAGGCATCGACGGATCCGATCCGGATCGGGGTTCTCAACGACCAGTCGGGCGTGTTCTCGGACAGCACCGGGGAGGGCTCGGTGATAGCAGCCCGCCTGGCTGCCGAGGAATTCGGTGCCGCCACCGGCCGGCGCGTGGAGATCGTCGCGGCCGATCATCAGAACAAGCCCGATCTGGGATCGATCATCGCCCGGGAGTGGTTCGACAGGGACGGCGTGCATGCCATCGCCGATCTCGGGAACTCGGCGGTCGCCCTCGCGGTGAGCACGCTGGCCCGCGAGAAGGACAAGGTCTGCCTCGTCTCCGCCGGAGGCACCACGGCCCTGACCGGCGCCCAGTGCTCGCCGAACACGATCCAGTGGACCTACGACACCTATGGGCAGTCGACCTCGCTGGCGGAGTCGCTGGCGAACGCGGGCAAGAAGCGCTGGTTCTTCATCACCGCCGACTACACTTTCGGCCACAGCCTGCAGGAGGAGGCGACGCGCGCCCTGACGCGGCTCGGCGGCGTCGTGGTCGGCTCCGTCCGACATCCGATCAACAGCAACGACTTCTCGTCCTATCTGCTCCATGCGCAGGCATCGGGCGCGGAAGTCGTCGCCCTCGCGAACGGAGGCGAGGATACCGGCCGGGCCGCGAAACAGGCACGTGAGTTTGGCCTCACCGACACGCAGACCATCGTGGGCCTCGCCATGCTGATCACGGACGCGAATGCGCTCGGACTGGAAACGGCGCAGGGGCTGCTCGTCACGGAAACCTTCTACTGGGATCTCAACGACCGCACGCGCGCGTTCAGCCAGCGATGGAGCGACCGCAACCGCGGGCGCAAGCCGACAATGATGCAGGCCGGGACCTACGGCGCGGTCGTTCATTATCTGCGCGCCATCCATGCGCTCGGCAAGGCGGACAGCGGAGCGGAGGTCGTGCGCAGGATGAAGGAATTGCCTACCGACGACGATGCGTTCGGAGCCGGAACGATCCGCGCCGACGGGCGCAAGATTCACGAGAACTACGTCTTCAGGGTGAAGCGCCCGGCCGATTCCAGGCGACCCTGGGATTATTACGACCTCGTCAGCACGGTGCCGGGCGATGCCGCCTTCAGGCCCATGGCCGAAGGCGGCTGCCCGCTGCTCGGCAGCATGACGGCAAGGTGAATCCGGAACGGGCGCGGCGAGGGACGGAGGCATCCTTGAAAGGCATGGTTCTTGCCGATGTCGTCGAAAGAAACGCGCGGCTGCGAGGCTCGCAGGCAGCCTTCGTCTTCGAGGGGCGGACGCTCACGCATGAGCGCTTCGCCGGGCGCGCCTTCGCGCTCGGTCACGCGCTCCTTCGACTCGGCCTCTCCCGGCAGGCACGCGTGGCGGTCCTGTCCGAGAACCGGCCGGAATATTTCGAGATATTCGCCGGCGCCGGCGCGGCCGGGATGATCACCGTCAATCTCAACTGGCGCCTCGCGATCCCCGAACTCACCGATATCGTCGCCGATTGCGAGCCGCAGGTCCTGATCTTCGACGGCCCCTCGGAGGCGAAGGCGGCGCTCCTGAGACATGCGCCCGGCATCAGATGGCTCGTGGCACTCGATTCCGTTCCCGACTGGGCGCGCTCCTACGAGGAACTGATCGGCTCCGAGGATACGTCGCGGCCGACGGTGGAGGTGGATCCGGAGGACATCGAGAGCCTCATCTATACGAGCGGGACGACAGGCCGCCCCAAGGGCGTGATGGTGAGCCATCGCGCGCTCCTCGCGGCGGCCTCCGTGATCGCCTGGGAGGGAGAGGCGCGCACGGACGACCGCATGCTCATCGTCATGCCGCTCTTCCACATCGGGGGGAAGATCGAGCAGATGGCGTTCTGGCTCGCCGGGGCAACCACCGTTCTGCACCGGTCGTTCGATCCGGCGGCGATCCTGCATTCCTTCGCGAAGGATGGCGTCACGGCCGCCCATCTCGCGCCCACGATGGTCGCCCGGCTTCTCGATCATCCGGATCTCGACGCCACCGCCTATTCGCGACTGAGGGTGATCCATTACGCCTCCGCGCCGATGGCGGTCCCGCTGCTGCGGCGGGCGATTGAGGCGTTCGGACCGATCTTCCTCCAGATCTACGGGATGACCGAGTGCATCACGGTCAGCATTCTCAAGCCCTTCCAGCACCGGCCTGACGGCACCCCGGACGAGGTGCGGCGGCTCAGCTCCGCTGGCCAGCCCTGTTTCGGGGTGAGCGCCCGTATCCTCCGGCTGGACGGAACCGCGTGCGGCCCCGGCGAGCTCGGCGAGGTCGTGGCCAGGTCGGAAGGGCTGATGACCGGGTACTGGAACGGCAACGCGCTGACGCTCGCGGCCGTCAGAGACGGATGGTTTCGCACGGGAGATATCGGCTTCCTCGACGAGGACGGTTTCCTTTTCATCGCCGACCGCGCCAAGGACATGATCATTTCCGGCGGCGAGAACATCTACAGCCGGGAAGTCGAAGATGCGCTGATGTCGCATCCCGCCGTTCGCGAGGTCGCCGTTACCGGCGTGCCCGATGCCGAGTGGGGAGAGAGCGTCAAAGCCTGGATCGTTCCGCGTGAGGGAGCCGAGCCGACGCCGGCCGCCCTGATCGAGCACTGCCGGAGCCTTATCGCGGGCTACAAGAAGCCGCGTTTCATCGAGTTCACGACCGACCTTCCCCGGCTATTCAACGGCAAGGTCGACAAGAAAGCGCTGCGTGCCCGGAATTTCGCTGCCGATGGACTGGCTGATCGTCGTGCCAGCCCGGGAGCCGGCTGATGGCAGGGCTTTGTTATGACGAGATCGAGGTGGGCCAGCGCTTCACCTCGGACGGCCGGACACTGACCGAAACCGATCACGCTCTCTTCATGATGCTCGTCGGCGACTGGCACGCGATCCACGCCGACGCGGAATATGCGCGTATGACCGCTGCCGGCCGACGCCTGATGCATGCCAGCCTGGGTCTTTCGCTGGCGATGGGACTCCAGACCCAGGCGATGGTCTTCGCGGATCCGATGATCGGCGCGATCGGGCTGACGGCCTGGCGCTTCCGCTCGCCGATGTTCATCGGCGACACCGTCCATGTCGAGATCGAGGTCCTGCGCAAGCGGATAACGAGCGACCGGGGCCGCTACATCGTGGAGCGGACGCTCCGCCTCGTCAGGCATGACGGCATCCTCCTGCAGGACGGCACCGCTGCCGTGATGCTGCGCCTATCGCCGGGCGCAAAGGCGGGCGCCCTCCCGTCCGACTATGCCCCGCTATCCGGAGTGAAGCGATGATCCAGCCTATGACCACCGGTCTCTGCCAGGCGACGAGCGACAAGGTCGTCCTGCGCGGACACGACCTCACCAAAGACATCATGGGGACGATGTCCTTTGCTGAGGCCTTCTTCCTTCTGGTCACGGGGCGGCGGCTCGACGCGGGCGGGGCCAGGGTGCTCGACGCGGTGCTCGTGGCATTGATGGAACACGGCATGACGCCGCAGGCGATCGCGACCCGGATGGTCTATCTGGCGGCGCCGGATTCGCTGCAAGGTGCGATCGCCGCAGGGCTGCTCGGCGTCGGCGGACAGTTCGCCGGCACGATGCAGGAGACGGCGTCACTCCTCGTCCGGATCGTGTCGGCCCCTGTCGGAGAGGAAGCCGCGCGCGAGATCGTTCGCGAATATCGGCACGTGAAAAAGGGTATCCCGGGTTTCGGGCATCATCTCCACAAGCCCGACGATCCCCGCTCGCTGCGTCTCTTAGCCATCGCCCGGGAAGGCGCTGTCGCGGGCGCGCATGTCGCCGCGATCGAGCTTCTGTCGCGCGAGCTCGACGCGGCTGCCGGCCGGCATCTGACTATCAATGCGACGGGAGCCATTGCAGCCGTGCTGATGGATATCGGCTTTCCAGCCTCGCTGATGCGCGGGGTCGCGGTCGTGTCCCGCTCGGCCGGACTCGTTGCGCAGATTGGAGAGGAAGAAGCCAATCCGATCGCCAACCGGCTATGGCGGAGGGTCGAGGAGGAGCTCGTCTACGGACCGACCTAGCGGGGGATGTGGCCCGCTGCCGCAGCAAAGAAAAATCGTCACTGCCAACGGTGACTTTTGGGAGGAAGCGTAATGAACCATTTGAAGCTACTGCTCGCCGTGCTTGCTTGGCTTATGGCCATTCCTGCCGAGGCTCAGGACTGGCCCACCGGGCCGGTGACGGTCGTCGTGCCCTATCCGGCAGGTGGCGGCGTCGATACCGTGGCGCGAATACTGGCGAACGACCTTGGCCAGCGCTTGCCCCAGCGGTTCATCGTTGAGAACAAGCCAGGCGCCGCCACCCTGATCGGCACGGGCGCCGTCCGCGTCGCGAGGCCGGACGGCCAGACGCTGGGGATTATCACGGATTCCCACGCTATCAATCCCGGCTACGGCCGCCCGATGCCTTATGATTCCGAACACGACTTCGCATTCGTAAGCGGCTTGATCCGGGTGCCGCTGGTGCTGATCGTCAACACCGAGAAGGCGCCGTTCAAGACGCTCGCGGAGGTCATCGAGGCGGCGAAACGCAACCCCGGCTCGCTGACCTTCGCATCACTTGGTGGCGGCAGCCCGCATCAGCTCGCCTTCGAGTGGCTGCGGATGAAGGCGGGTATCGACGTTCGGATCGTGCCTTATCGCGGCATCGCGCCCGCGCTCCAGGACGTAGTCGGCGGCCAGGTCAGCATGATGCTCGTGGGGGTCTCCGTCGCGGATGGCTTCATCGCCGCCGGGAAGGTCAGGCCAATCGCCGTTACCAGCGCCACCCGTTTGCCGCGGCTGAACGATCTGCCCACCGTCGCCGAACAGGGGTTCCCGGGCTACGAGGTGGTCACGTGGTATGGCTTGATCGCTCCAGCGAAGACGCCTGCTCCCATCCTCGCCCGCCTGCACGATGAAATCAGGCACACGCTCGCGGTCCCGGAGGTCAAGGCACGGATCGACGAGACGGGCGCGGACGTCTTCCCCGGGACGGCTGCAGACTTTGCCGCCTTCGTCAGAGCCGAGACGAACAAATATCGGGAGATCATCGAGCAGACCGGATCGAAGCTCGATTAGGAAGCAGCCAAGCGCCGTCGACACTCCGCTCTTGAGGGACACCATGGATTTCGCCCTGCCCGAAGAGCTGCTGCAGCTCCAAGAGTTGGTACGCCGCTTCGTCGACCGCGAGCTCATTCCGATCGAGATGGAGGCTATGGACGGGGCCGATCTCAGGCCCGAAATTCGCCTTCATCTCGAGTCGAGAGCGCGGGAGCTCGGGCTTTGGCTGCTCGATGTGCCGCAGAAACATGGCGGCATGGGGTTTGGCCTGCTCGGCATGACGGTCGTCTGGCAGGAACTCGCCCGCACGATCGCCCTGCCGTCGCGAGGCCCCGGCATCTTCGGGCCCGAAGTGCGTTCGGTTCTCTTCAAGCTGGATGCGGCGCAGCGGGCGCGCTATCTCGACCCCGTGCTGCAGGGCGAGAAGCGTACCGCCTTCGCGCAGACGGAACCGGATGCCGGCGCCGATCCCGGGATGATCCGGACGCGTGCCGAACGGCAGGGCGACGTCTACGTCATCAACGGCACCAAGCGCTTCATCTCACATGCCGAACGGGCCGACTTCCTCCAGCTGGTGGCGTCGACGGAGCCGGGGCTCGGCACGCGGGGGCTGAGCATGTTCCTCGTCGACATGGACACGCCCGGTCTCTCGATCGCGCGCCGGTCTGGGACGATGATGGGCGACGTGACTAGCGAGTTGGTCTTCGAGAATGTCCGTGTTCCGGTGGAGAACCTGATCGGAAAGGAAGGCGAGGGGATGCGCCTCGGCCAGAGCTGGCTGACCTCGGGGCGATTGTACCAGGCGGCGCGCGGGCTGGGGGTGGCGCAACGCTGCCTCGAGCTGGCGACCCGCTATGCTCGTGACCGCGTAACCTTCGGATCGCCGCTGAGCGAGCGGCAGGCGATCCAGTTCATGATCGCCGACATGTTCACCGAGCACGCACTCGGGCAGCTCAACGCCTACCGGACGGCGTGGAAGGCGGACCAGGGGACGCTGGCGCGGCACGAGAGCTACATGGTCAAGGTCACCTGCACGGAACTCGGCTTCAAGGCCGCCGATCGGTGCCTGCAGATTCACGGCGGATCGGGCCTTGGCCTTGAACTGCCTATTGAAAAGATGTGGCGGGACGCGCGCAGCTTCATGATCACCGAGGGCGCTACCGAGGTGATGCGGGTGGCGCTGGCGCGCGAGATTTTCAGGAGTTTCGCATGAGCGGATGGCTTTCGACAAATCGGGAGATGGCGATGCCAGGCATGCTGGACGGTGTTCGAGTCGTCGATCTCGGAACGGTGATCACGGGGCCGCTCGCCGGTCAGATGCTCGGCGACCTCGGAGCTGACGTCATCAAGGTCGAGCCGCCCGGCGGAGATCCATTTCGCCGCACGGACGGAAGCGATTATGGCCCAACCTTCCTCGCCTACAACCGCAACAAGCGCAGCATCATACTCGATCTGGCACAGGACAGGGATCGCGCCGAGTTGCTCGCGCTCGTCGACACGTCCGACGTGCTTCTGGACAATTACCGGCCGGGCGTGCTCGCGAAGGTGGGACTGGCGCCGGACGAGCTTAAGCTCCGCAATCCGCGTCTCGTCCAGTGCTCGATCACCGGCTTCGGCGACGCCGGTCCCTATCGGCGGCGGCCGGCCTTCGACGGCATCGCCCAGGCGCTGAGCGGAATTGCTAGCCTGATGATCGATAAGGAGGAGCCGCTCTCCTTCGGCCCGACCATCTCCGACAACGTCACGGGGATGTATGCCTGCCATGCCATCCTCGCCGCGCTGGTGGAGCGCGGCCGCACGGGTCTGGGACGGCGCCTCGAGGTCAACATGTTGGAGGCCAGCATGGCCTTCATCCCAGATGCCTACACCAATGCTGCGGTGTCTGGTCGATCGCCCGACCGCTTCTCCAGGGTGGCGGTCTCACAATCCTTCATCTTCCGCTGCGCCGACAGGGAGGCGCTGGCGATCCATCTCTCGACGCGCGAGAAATTTTGGCAAGCTCTCGTCGAGGCGATCGGGGCACCAGAGCTGGCAGTGGATATACGCTTCGCCAAACACCTTGATCGAGTGCGAAACTACCCCGTGGTTCAATGCGAGCTTGCCTCTCGTTTCGCATCCCGGTCCCGGGCGCGATGGTGCGAGATTCTTGGCACGACCGAAGTTCCGTTTGCGCCGGTCTTGAGTCTCGCCGATGCCCTCGCTGACCCCCAGGTGGAAGCATTGGGAACGGCAACCATGCTAAATCATCTTGAGCGCGGCGCTGTGTCGAGTATTCATTGCCCGATTCTGGTGGACGGCGCGCGCCCTCTCGTCAAGATGCGGGCACCTCCAACACCTGGAGAACACAACAAGGAGGTCGTGGGCAGGTCACCTGGAAATATTTGGATCGACGCGAAAATAGACAATGGGGGCGATCAATCCGTTACGTCAGAATTCAGCTAGTTACCGATATCGGAATAATAAAGTAGTTTGTCTACTATTGTCGCCGAATAGATTTTCCCGTGGAAGTCTGCCATTCATCGATCCGTCGTTCTTGGGTGCTTCCTCGACCTTGTGACACAATCAACCGATGCCACCTTCCAGTGTCTCGCAACCAATCCGTCGAAGTGCCTGTCTCGGGAGGTTTTCATCCCGGAGACGGCCTGATGCGGATCGCCGTGCTGTCCAATTCGCTGTATGGCGTCATGCTGAAGCACTGGCCGATGGCGATGTCCCTGTGGCACCAACTGTTTTGGCAGATCTTCTTCTCGGTGATCATGCTTCTGCCCATCTGGGTCATGTGGCCGATCTCGCCCATCACCGCAACGAACCTGCCGCTCATCCCTTTTGCAGCAATCCCGACTCTCATTGCGCCGATATATTGGATAATTGGCGTTCATCGACTTGGCGTGGCAAGGGTCGCCCTGCTGATCAACGTGATGCCGATCAGCACCGTGGTGTTGGCGTGCTCCATTCTGGGCGAAGAGCTATATCATATCACCTATCGGCGGTGCGATTGCGCTGCTGGGCGTGAGCATGGGCCTTCGGGACACGAGACGAGCGGCAAGCGCATGCTGACACCATCGTTTGCAGCCATGCCATCCCGAGCCCCCATATAGAGCACCGGAATTCTGTTTGCAGAAGACAACACTCGAATAGAAGACATCACTCATGAAGGCCGCCTACTATTCGACCAACGGGGAACCCGACGTTCTGCAATATGGAGAGGTGGAGGAACCTCGTTGCGGACCGGAGGACATCACGATCAAGGTGACGGCGATCAGCCTTGAGGGAGGCGACCTGCTGAACCGCCGATATACCCAGCCCGAGGGAAGGATACACATTCCCGGTTATCAGGCGGCCGGCGTGGTCGCCAAGGTAGGAGATCTGGTCGAAACCATACGAGCAGGCGATCGGGTGGTTGGGTTCAACTGGTCAGGGTCTCATGCCGATCTCTTTGTCGTTCCCCAACATCTCGCTTATCCCGTTCCCGCGGAACTTGACCTTGTGACCGCAGCCGCCGTTCCCGTTGCCTTCGGAACGGCCCGCGAGGCGCTTTTCGAGTTCGGCCGCCTTGCTGTCGGCGAGACGGTGCTTATCCACGGCGCGGGGGGCAATGTGGGCATCGCACTTGTCCAGTTCGCGAAGCGTGCCGGGGCCACCGTTATCGGCACCGCGTCGTCAGATGAAAAGCTCGACCGCCTGCGGCAGCTCGGGCTTGACCACGGCATCAACAGTCGCGGAGATGACATACGGAAAACGGTGTCCGAACTGACAGGCGGTGCTGGCGTGGATCTTGTCGTCGACCTGGTCGGGGCTCCGGGTTTTCCTGAGGTTTTTGCCTCCTTGCGGCGCCGTGGCCGCATGGTGCTTGTCGGTGCGGCCAGCGGCCAGATTCCCAGCCTCGACTACCATGGAATTAGAAAGGCGGGTCTTACCGTCACCGGCCTTCTCTTCGGGAAGGAGATGCACACGCCCCGCGTTCATTCCATGATCTCGGAAATCTTCGCCGACGTGGTAGCGGGGCGGCTGGTTGTTCCAATCGAAAAGAAGTTTGCCCTTGGCGATGCGGCGGCGGCACATCGCTACGCCGAGCAGAGCCGGCCATTTGGAAAGGTCATCCTCGTGCCGTGATCTACGCGGCGCGACGACGCCGGCTTTCGAAAGAGCCCTGGCAGGGATCGCGCAGCGGTGACGCCGTCTACTGCGAGATCTGGGTAGGGGTCGTGCCGGTGAGGCGGCGGAACATGGATATGAAGGCGGAGGGAGTGCTGTATCCCAGCCGGGCGGAGATGCTGTGAACCGGCTCCTTGTTATCCAGCAATGTCAAGGCCGCAACCAGCCTGGCGCGTTGGCGCCACTCGTTGAAGGAGATGCCAAGCTGGCTCTGGCAACGCCTCGATAGGGTGCGCTCGGTTGTATTGGAGCGCCGCGCCCATTCGGCCAAGGATGCCGGATTTCCCGGCTCGGATTGCAGCTCACGCAGGATTGGGCTTAGCAGCGCGTCATCCGAGAACGGCAGGTAGCTGTCGAACCGTGGCGCCAACCGGATCTGATCGACCAGGGCCATTGCCAAGCGCTGATCCTCAGGTGTTTTCGGCACAGTGATACCGCGAGCGGCAAAATCGGCAAGAATCGCCTTGAGCAGTCGGCTGAGACCCAGCGTGCTTGGCCTGGTCGGCAACGTCGCGCAGAGATCGGAGGCGACATAGACCGACACATAGTGCATGTCCTGCCGATTCCGCGCCTCGTGCTCGATGCCGGGTGGAATCCAGATGCCGTATTGAGGTGGCGACATATATCGGTCGCCGTCAATGTTGTACTCGCACATGCCGGAGAGCGCGTAGTTCAACTTCCCCCATGGCCGTTTCCTCGGCGGAAAGACGGTTCCTCCCTCGAAGAACTCCGTTCTAAATGAAACCGGATCAGGCCGCTCACCCTCTGTGCGCGCTATCGGCCGCATTGGTCGTCAATCCGCCATTTGATGTCCGAAAATCATTATATCTCTATTATCAGACATCAGCTAGAATGAAAGAGACGAGCCGCCTTGGCCGAGGTTTCAGCACGGATTTCTGAGCAACTCTGATGTCCTTGTGCGGGAATCGGCGTCAATGTCGGTAGAATGGAAGAACGATGAAAAGCACTCCCAGTATTACGTTGAACAACTACATAAGTATGCCGGTTCTAGGACTTGGCGTGCTCGACCGCGCGAACCGCGCGTCGACGACCAACGCGGTTGAGGCGGCTATCGCCGCCGGTTATCGCCTGATCGACACGGCGGCGTCCTACCTCAATGAGCGTGACGTGGGTGAGGGCCTGGCCCGCAGCGGCATGGCCCGCTCCGAATTGTTCATCACCACCAAGCTCTGGATGAGCGATTACGGGGAGGACAAGACCCAACGCGCCTTCGATGCCAGCCTGCACAGGCTGGGACTGGACTACATTGATCTCTATCTGCTGCACTGGCCGGTGCCATTGGCCTTCGAGGCGACCATCGCCGCCTACAAGGTCCTGGAAAAACTGCTTGCCGAAGGCAGGGTCCGGGCGATCGGCGTCTCGAACTTCGGCTCGACACATCTCAGGACTCTGGTGGAGCGCACCAACGTCGTCCCGGCCGTGAACCAGGTCGAGTTGAATCCGAGTTTCCAGCAGCAGGGGCTGCGTGAGACCCACAGGCAACTGGGAATCGTGACCCAGGCATGGTCGCCGATCGGTGGCGGCTTTCGCCGTTCTGCCGATCAGAACAACGGCAGCGATCCGCTCACGGATCCGGTCATTATCGGGCTAGCGGAAAAACACGGCAAAACGGCAGCCCAGGTCATCCTGCGCTGGCATATCCAGAAGGGTGCGTCGGTGATCCCCAAATCCTTCAATCCCGAACGCATTGCCGAGAACATGGACATCTTCGATTTCGAGCTGTCGGCCGAAGATACGTCTGCGATCGACGCACTCGACAAGGGCGTGCGGACCGGCCCTGATCCCGAAACGACGACTGCGAAAAGCTTCAATCTTAACCTTGAACAATGAGGGCAAGGTAACGAGCGCGATCTAGAGACCGGAGAATGCGGACATCGTCCAGCTGGCCCAAAATACGTCATATTTCTGGCGGGTTCGCCAGTTCTGGCTCCGACAAATGGGCTGGAGTGTATTGGTCCGAGGCGCCATGGAGTAGTCCGGTCATCGACGAGGCTCTTGCTTGGCTCGACCGCCGCCTTCATGCCGAGCACGACGCGAGCGACCATCTGATCGTGTTGTGCCGCGTCCAAGCAATGATCGGCGAAATCGCTTGAGCCACTGCTCTTCTCCTCGGGGAGGTATCATGCCCTCGCAGCGATCTAGTAAGGCTTCGCCGAGACCTCTTGAAAAACATTGGGCAGGCCAACTGAAATTGTCTTGGCGGACCAGCCTCGGCGATGGTTCAATTTGCTGCGAATAATGACCACGAAAATAACAGGCCAGCTTAGTGCTTGAATGTGGTGACGAGGAAGACGCGGGAGGTTAATCGGCTTATGCGCGATTTGGACGGCCACGTGGTGATCGTGACCGGCGCGGGGCAAGGTTTGGGTCGCGCTTATGCGCTCGGATTGGCCGAGGCTGGAGCTCACCCTATCATTGCGGATCTCGACGGAGTGGCAGCGGAGCGCGTCGCCAACGAGGTTCGAGCCAAGGGCCATGATTGCGCAGCCTTGACCGTGGATGTCGGTGTCATTGACTCGGTCGAAGCCATGGTCTCGGCGACGATCGAGCGATATGGGCGCATCGATGCCCTCGTCAACAACGCCGCCATCTTCTCGACGTTGAAGATGCGCCCGTTCGACGAGATTCCGCTCGATGAATGGGCTCGTGTCTTGCACGTCAACATCACCGGCTGCTTCTACTGCGCGCGGGCCGTGGCCCCCCATATGCGCGCCGCAAGGGCAGGCAGCATCATAAACATTTCTTCGGCTGCCTATGTGATGGGCCGCCCGAACTATTTGCATTACACGACGTCCAAGGCCGCAGTGGTCGGTATGACACGCTCCCTCGCCCGCGAACTCGGTCAGTACGACGTGCGCGTCAACGCCGTGCTGCCCGGTGCCGTCGAAACAGAGATCGCTCGCGAGACGGTCTCGCCCGAACAGATGCGGTTTCAGATCGCGCAAAGATCGCTGGCCCGCGTTGAGGAGCCAGCCGACCTCGTTGGGGTGGTTCTCTTCCTAGCTTCCAGCGATAGCCGGTTCATCACGGGCCAGTCGCTCGTTGTCGATGGCGGCCTGACTTTCCTGTGACAAAACCATAAGCGGGAGGAACAAGACCATGTGCCTGTTGAACCGCATCCATGCGGCCGTAGCGCTAGCGATCATGACGGTTGCGCTAATCGCTTTGCTTGGCACAGCCCGGGCCAATGAAGTCACGCTTCGTGCCGTCAGCGCCTGGCCGGAGAAGAATTTTTTCTCGGTCAACTTTGAGCGGTTTATCGAGCGGGTGAATCGGGACGGCAAAGGCGTGATCCAGATCCAGTATCTCGGCGGCGGGGCAAAGGTGATGCCGCCGTTCGAGGTTGGCAACGCAGTGCGCAACGGCGTCGTCGACGTCGTGAACGTAACCGGCAATTTCTACACGAACCTGCTGCCGGAATCGGATGCATTGTCGCTGTCGAACATCCCCGTTCAGGAACAGCGCAAGAACGGCGCAATGGACTACGTCGCGAAGGTCTGGAGCGAGAAGATGAACGTCTTCTATCTGGGCCGCTCGCTCGACATGACGCCGTATCACATCTTCCTGAAGAAGCCGATCGACAAGCCGAGCCTTGCGGGACTGCGGCTGCGGGGCATCCCAATCTATCGCGAATTTATCCAGTCCCTAGGCGGCTCCGTCGTTACCTTGCCGCCAAACGAGCTGTATACGGCTCTCGAGCGCAACGTTGTCGACGGCTACGGCTGGCCCATAACCGGCATCTTCGACGTAGCGCTGCAGGAGCATACGAAATACCGCGTCGACCCTGGCTTCTACAATGTCGAGGTCGGCGTGCTGGTGAACCAGGCGACTTGGAACCGGCTCGGAGCGAAGCAGAAGGAGATCCTGCAGCAGGCGGCACTCTGGATGGAAGATCTCAACCTCGACAATTCCAGGCTCTTCGCCGAAGAAAAGGTCCGTCACGAGAAGGCCGGCATCAAAGCGATCGTCTTCGAGGGTGATCAGGCCAAGGACTATCTCGCTAAGGCCTATGACGCGATCTGGAAGGCCATGGAGCAGCGCAGCCCGCAGCATGGCGCGAAGCTGAAGGAACTTCTCTACAGGTGAGCCTCTCGCGCGGGAGAACACTGATCGTGCCGAGGATCGTCGACGCGACGCTTGAGGCCATCAACCGTTGGCTGGTCGCGGCCACTGCTGCGCTGATCCTGGGGATGGCCGTGGTCATCACTACCGATGTCCTGGGCCGTAACCTCTTTGACCGTCCCGTTCCGTGGTCGGCCGAGCTTTCAGAATACGGGCTGTACCTTAGCGCCGTCCTAATCGCGCCCTGGCTACTCAGGCGCGGCCAGCATATCAGCATAGGCATCATTATCGACGCCTTGCCCGTGCGCGCCGCCGGGCCGATCGTCAAGGCCGGCGACATCCTGTGCGCGGCGGTGTCCGCTATTCTCGCTTGGTACGCGCTCCAGGCAACGTTGCGCAGTCATTCGGACGGCTCGCTCATTATCAAGAACGTAATCTTCCCGGAATGGTACGTTTTCGTGCCATTGACCGCAGTCTTCGCCCTGATGACCGTCGAGTTCCTGGTCCAGTTCGTTCGCGGGTCGCTGGACGACGCCCGCGGGCCGGGTTGAGGCGCGGATGAGCTGGCAGACCGCTCTTCTTATGCTGCTCGGGGGCGTCGTCGCCCTCCTTGCGCTGCGCGTTCCCGTCGCCTTCGCCTTTTTGGCGGTGAACGTCGTCGGCGCGCTTTTCTTTCTCGGCGGAGAGATGGGGCTGTTGCAGCTGACTCGCAACGCAGTCTCATCGGTGTCGAGCGCCAGCCTGACACCTATCCCTTTCTTCGTGCTGATGGGCGAGGTCCTATTCCATACCGGGCTCGCCGGCAAGGCGATCGATGCGGTCAACCGCGTCATCACCGGCGTGCCGGGCCGGCTCGCCGTCGTCGTTGTGGTCGCCGGAACGATATTCTCGGCGATCTCCGGTTCGACCATCGCAACGACCGCCATCCTCGGCAGCCTGATGTTGCCCGTGATGCTGAAGCGCGGCTATGATCCGATGCTGGCTCTTGGCGCGATCCTCGCGATTGGATCGGTCGACATGCTGATTCCGCCGTCGGCAATCGCCGTGCTGTTGGGCAGCCTCGCAGGAATCTCGGTCTCTAAGCTGCTGCTCGCCGGCATTCTGCCGGGCTTCCTAATGAGCACCTTAATCGTCGGCTACATCGTGCTTCGAGCATGGTGGAATCCCGCGCTCGCGCCGCCGGATGATGTCGATCTCCCTCGGGGAGAGTCGCGCTGGCGCAACCTGCTGATCTACGTGGCGCCGTTAGTGTTCATCTTTACGACGGTCGTCGGCGTGCTGGTCGCGGGCTGGGCGACGCCGACGGAATCCGCAGCGGTCGGGGCTCTGTCGACCGTGGTTGCCGCCATCCTCTATCGCGCTCTGACTTGGGAGACGTTGAAGCATTCGCTCGTTGCCACAGCCGAGATCTCCGGGATGATCCTGTTCATCATCCTGGGCGCGACGACGTTCACCCAGGTGCTCGGTTTCTCCGGAGCCACCAACGGGCTGGTCGGCTCGATCCTGGGATTCGAGCTGTCGCCTGGCGCGCTGGTGCTCGCGATGATGGCGATCCTGCTTTTCCTCGGGCTCTTCATCGACCAGATCAGCATCATACTGGTCACCGTGCCGTTTTTTATGCCGCTTGTGCAATCGAACGGAGTGGATCCGGTCTGGTTCGGCACTCTCTTCCTGATCGCGATGCAGACTGGCTTGCTGACGCCACCCTTCGGGCTGCTACTGTTCGCGCTGAAGTCAGTCTCACCCGAAGGCATCACGCTACAACAGATCGCGATGGCGGCCCTGCCTTACGTCGGCATGTGCATCCTGCTGCTTGCCCTAGTGTTCCTGTTCCCCGGACTAGCAACTTGGTTGCCAAGCCTCCTGTAATAGCTGTTGTTGAACAGCGATTTCCTTAAGAGATCGGGTTGTGTGCCCCTAAGACCAGGGCAACCACCCCATCTGAGCACGATCGAAGCGACGAATACTCCAAATGCCTCATCGGGTAGAAAGCCATGCCCCTGGTGCTCCGGCTGCCAACGCCAGGGCAGCCATCCGGAGCGGCGATAAGCGCCCGGGGGGCTGACGATCCGATTGGGCGGTCCATCGAATTCGTTGTTTGTCCGAACTGAGGTTTCGGTCAGAATTGACGAAGGTGCCCGTTCCGCGACTCTGTCACGCCGGATCGTTGACGGTCCCACGCTGAAATTTTCCATGAGCATTGCTGCGACAGTCTTAGATGTCTGACGTCGCGCGAGGCCGACTCGAGATTGCAGGTGCTAGAGCGGTTCCGGTTTAATCTGGGTCATATCCGGCGGCCTTGAAATAGTTTGCGCATTCGGTCGGTTCGAAGAGATCGACGATGGCGCCGACGGCATCCCAGAGGGCGCCGATCGAGCGCTCGGCTCTGGCGTGGAGCATGGCCTTGAGCTTGGCGAAAGCGTTCTCGATCGGGTTCATGTCGGGACTGTAGGGCGGCAGGAAGGACAACGTCGCGCCGGCGCGTTCGATCGCTTCGCGGACACCGGCCGGCTTGTGGGCGGGCAGGTTGTCCATCACGACGATGTCGCCCGGCAGCAGTGTCGGAACGAGAACCTGCTCGATATAGGCGAGGAAGACCGTTCCGTTCATGGCGCCGTCGTAGACGAACGGGGCCGTCATGCCGCCCAGGCGCAAGGCTCCGGCGAAGGTCGTCGTCTTCCAATGATGGGGTGGACGCCCCCCGACGGCATCGACGTGCCAAGGTGGTGGTGTTTCAGAGCCACCACAGGAGAGCGTCCGTGACGGAAGTTAGCACCATCGGCCTGGATCTGGCCAAGAACGTCTTTCAGGCCCACGGCGCGGATGCCGCCGGCGCGCCGGTCTTTCGTAAGAAGCTGCGGCGCGAGGAGGTTCTGGGCTTCTTCGCGGCCCAGCCGCCTCGTCTTGTCGCGATGGAAGCCTGCCCAGGCGCTCATCATTGGGCCCGCGAGATCGGCAAGCTTGGCCATGCCGTCAGATTGATCGCGCCGGCCTATGTGAAGCCATTCGTGAAGCGTCAGAAGAACGATGCGGCTGATGCGGAAGCAATCTGCGAGGCCGCGCAGCGCCCGACCATGCGCTTCGTGGCGGTAAAGAGCGAAACCAAGCAGGCCTCCGCCGTGATCTTCCGCACCCGCGACGTGCTGGTCGGCCAGCGCACCCAACTCATCAACGCGATCCGCGGTCATCTGTCCGAGTACGGCTTGATCGCGCCACAAGGCCCATTCCACATCGAGAAGCTGATCGCACAGATCGAAGATCCCGCCTCGGGCCTGCCGCAGGCCGCCCGCACCTGCCTCGCCGTGCTCGTCGATGCGCTTCGCCATCTGCAGGAACAGACTGCCGCGCTCGATGCCGAGATCGCCGCCCGGGCAAAGGCCGACGACGTGACCCGCAGTCTCATGACCGTTCCCGGCATCGGCCCGCTGATCGCCACCGCCATTGAAGCGTTGGCGCCGCCGCCTGAGACGTTCCGCTCGGGGCGCGACTTCGCCGCCTGGGTCGGCCTTACGCTGGTGCAGCGCTCGACCGGCGGGAAGGAACGCCTGGGACGAACGTCGCGGATGGGCGAGCGGACGCTCAGGCGCCTGCTGATCATCGCGGCCAGCGGCGTCGTGCGCTGGGCCAAGCGCAAGGGCACACTGCCCGATTCCTGGCTCGGCCGGATGCTCGCGCGCAAGCCGCCGATGTTGGTGATTGTCGCCTTGGCCAACAAGAACGCGCGCGTCGCCTGGGCGTTGCTGACGAAGGGAGGAACCTATCGAGCTCCGGCCGTCGTCGCTTGAGCGGCCGACGGGTGTGAGGCTGTCGATGGCGTGAGCAGGTCGAAGGACAGGTATGGCGCAACGTCGGTAAGGCGGGATCAGGAGAACCAGGCGCATGGGGAGCGCTTCGAGCGCGTTCCAGTGATGTGGACCTGATCCTCGCACTCCCATACGGGCCCGCGGCACATAACCCGCCGCATCAGAGGCCGGACACATGGCAGCACCCGATCACGCGAAGCGCCTGTCCCGAGATTTTGCTTGCGCCAGAGGGGGCGTCCACACATGGCCGTGCGGAACGCCCGCCCGGCAACGTTCTCCGCGTGGGGCACGGCCGCGCAGGCGGGCCATCTTGGTGGAGAGACCAGTCTCGTCGATGAAGACGAGGCGCTGAGGATCGAGATCGAGCTGTGCCTCGAACCAGTCCCGGCGCCGCTTCAGGACGTCGGGGCGCTCCTGCTCCAGTGCATGGGCGGACTTTATGGAATGGCTCGCCCCTTACCCTCGGCGCAAGATTGCGTCGGCCGCAAATGGCACGGAGGTGAGCCGATGAATGAGATCAGGGTTCTGGGAATCGATCTTGGCAAAGACGTTTGCAGCGTGGTCGGTTTCGACAGCGCGGGGCAGGTGCTGCTGCGTCGGCGGATGCGACGCGACAGTATCCTGAAGCTGGCGTCAGGAATGCCGAGCTGCGTCATGGCGATGGAAGCATGCTGCGGCGCCCATCATCTTGGCCGCCTGCTTCGCGAGCAGGGTCACGATGTGCGGCTGATGTCGCCAGAGTATGTTCGCCCGTACGTGAAGGCTCAGAAGAATGACGACCGTGACGCCGAGGCGATCGCGGAAGCGGCAACCCGCCCGACGATGCGCTTCGTCGATCTCAAGAGCGACGAGCAACTCGACATGCAGAGCCTGCATCGGGCGCGGGATCGGCTGGTTGGCGAGCGCACGACGCTGATCAATCAGTTGCGAGCGATCCTTCTGGAGCGCGGGATCGTGATGGCGAAGGGACGGCGCAAGCTCGAACTTCGACTGGATCAACTCCTTGCTGGCGAGGTGGCGATCAGCCGTCGGATCAGACAGCTCGTCGAGGACATGCGGGCCCAGTGGCGCGCCCTTGACGAGCGGATCGGCGCCTTCGATGCCGAGTTCGTTGCGATCGCGCGCGAGGATGCCGCAACGAAGCTCCTGGCGACGATCCCGGGGGTCGGCCCGTTGAATGCGACCGCCTTCGTCGCCTCGGTGGGAAGGGCGGAGACGTTTGGCCGGGGCCGGGATCTTGCCGCCTGGCTCGGCCTGGTACCTCGCCAGATGACGACCGGCGGCAGACCTAAGCTTCTCGGGATCAGCAAGCGCGGCAACGGCTACCTTCGCAGGATGCTGATCCACGGCGCGCGAGCGGCATTGCCGTCCCTGGCGAAGGGGCGGACGTTGCTCGGCGAATGGCTGCGGGGATTGCTCGCGCGAACGCATATCAACACCGCCGTGGTCGCGCTCGCGGCGAAGATGGCCAGGATCATCTGGGCCGTGTTGAGAAGCGGGCGCCCCTTCCAGGTGGAGGCGATGCCATCGGCTGGATGATCAGAGTTCGGCCTTAGGGGAGCGTCCTTCAGGCCAGCGTTGTCTGTGAGTGGATTGGAAAGATGGCCTGACAGTCGAACGGCGTGCCGTGATCCTGATCAAAAAAATGGCGTTAGACGCCGACGGCTTTATGAGGATCGGTACGCGCGAAAGCTCCATCTTGGCCGAGGCACGACCTCGAGACCGGATACGTTGGCGCAGACTGAAGAGCCGGAAAGAAATCCCTTGCAGGCGGGGCGAGCCATACGTTTTT
>JAAEQB010000005.1 GCA_024231975.1 Allobosea sp. | reverse complement strand
GGCTGACGGTGACGGCATCGATCATGGAAACCTCCGAGGATCAGGGGAAACGACCCCCAAATCCTCGGACGCGGCGCCTCACAGGCGAAATCTCAGCGATAACCGCGCCGAAGCGCTCTGCCGCGAGAGCGGCTTAGTCCATTGGCGCCTCACTGCCGGGAAAGCAACGGCCCGATAGCTCTCTGAAAATGCGCCGCCATAAATTTTCGCTATGGCGGCAGAGTGCAGTTATGGTTCCTCCACAAGGAGATCACGACCTAGTCTTTTCCCGCCGGACCGCACGCTCCGGCCGAATCCGAAATCTCCCAGCAGGGCGGAGCACTTCGGATCCGGATAACGCCGCGACGCGATCGCGGGGCACTCGGGGAATGGAGTCGGTTATGGCCAACAGTCTTCGCCGCCAATTCATCATGGCTCTCGCTGCCGCTGCGCCCGTACTTGCCGGGCTGGGAGCGGCCGACACGGTGTTCGCTCAGGATGGGACGATCCGGCTCGGTATCGTCGCACCGATGAGCGGGCCGAATGCGCGCTACGGTGCTTTCTCGCTGCGCGGCGCGCAGCTCGCCGCGAAAGAGATCAACGAAGCTGGCGGCATCGACGGCAAGAAAATCCAGGTCTTCTCCGCGGATAGCCAAGGCACTCCGGTCGAGGGCGTCTCGGCGACCCGCCGCCTGATCAGCCAGGACAAGGTCGACTTCCTGATCGGCGACGTCTCCTCGTCGGTGACACTCGCCATGCAGCCGGTCGTCGAGGACGCCGGTGTGCTCTTGATCAACGCGGCCTCCTCCAACCCCAAGATCACCTACGCCGCCGGCGTCGGGGGCTTCAAATGGAGCTTCCGCAACTATCCCAGCGACGAGAACCGGGCATTGGTCGTGGCGCAATACGCCGCCGAAAAGCGTGGCTTCACCAAATTTGCAGTGCTTTCGGTCGACAGTGACTATGGCCGCTCAGCGATCGAATTCACCAAGAAGTATCTGCCGCGATTCAAGGGGCAAATCCTGACCGAGGATTATTACAAGGAAGGCGAGGTCGATTTCCGCAGCGTCCTCGCCAAGATCCGCGATTCCGGCGCGCAAGCAATCATCATGTACGGTCTTGCCGACACCACGCCGATCGTGGCGCGCCAGATGATCGAGGTTGGGCTCGCCGGCAAGATGCCGCTGATCGGCAATGGCGAATTCAACACCGAGAAGACGATCAAGTCCGCTGCGAAGGCGATGGAGGGCGCCGTCGAAGCTGCGGCGTGGCTTCCGGCCTATGAGAGTGCCAAGAGCAAGGCCTTCGTCGCCAAGTTCACCGGCGAGTACCGCGAGGCGCCGAACAACCACGCCTATGTCCACTGGGAGACGGTGCACCTGCTCGGCAAGGCGATCCAGGCGGCCAAGAGCACCGACCGCGCCCAGGTCCGCGACGCGCTGAAGGGGATCAAATACGACAGCGCCGTCGGCGAGGTGACCTTCGACGACCACAACCAGGCCAGGCTGCCGATGATCCTCTTGGAGATCGAGAGCGGCCAGCCCGTGGTCAAGGGCGCCTTCTACGCCGACATCGACTATCCGCGCTGATCCGGCCTGCTAACGACGAGGAGGGTGCCGTGCTGTTCCAGTTGTCCGAGCAGATCGTCAACGGCCTCGTCACCGGTTCGGTCTACGCCATCGTCGCCGTCGGCATGACGATGATCTTCGGCGTGCTCAGGGCGATCAACTTCGCGCATGGCGAATACTACATGCTCGGCACCTTCGGGGCCTGGGTCGCGATCGAGTATTTCGACCTGCCCTACCCGCTCTCCGTGGTGGTGGGTGTCATTGCCACCGCGCTGATCGCCATCGTCGTCGGACAGCTGGTGATGCGGCGCATGGTCGGCATGCCGGCCGAGGCCGGGGTGCTCGCCACGCTCGGCCTCGCGCTCATTCTGCAGAACACGGTGATCCTGCTGTTCGGCGGCGGCTACAAATTCTTCAATGGCGGCTATATCGAGCCGGTGACGATCTTCGGGATCTCGCTCGCCGAACAGCGCCTGCTCGTCATCGTGGTTTGCGTCCTCGTCTTCATCGGCCTCGAGCTGATGGTGACCTACAGCCGTATCGGCAAGGCGATGCGCGCCGTCTCGCAGAACATCGACTGCTGTGCGGTGGTCGGCATCGATGTACGCAAGATCGTGCTGGCGACCTTCGTGCTGGGTGCTGCGCTGGCGGGGCTCTCCGGCGTTCTGACCGCGCCGGTCAATGTCAGCGTCTATGGCGGCATGGGCGAGCTCATCACCTTCAAGACGCTGCCGATCATCATCATGGGCGGTCTCGGCAATGTCCGCGGCACCTTCTTCGCCGCGATGATCCTCGGCATCGCCGAGAGCCTGGTCGCGACCTATGTCGGGCTGCAGTTCCGGGACACGGTCGGCTTCGCGACGCTGATGCTCGTCCTGATGTGGCGACCCTACGGCTTGTTCTCCGCCCAGGCGCGCTACTGATCCACGCAACTCTCGAGGATTGCCGATGTTGCTCCAAGAGACCCCGGTGAAGGCGCCCGGACGCGATCTGCGTCTGCCCTTCGGCCTCGCGCTGGCAGTGCTTGCCGTTTCGGCCCCTCTGCTACTCGGCAGCTATGCGCTGCATGCCGTGATCATCTCGCTGATCTTCCTGCTGCCGGCGCATGGTTTGAACCTGCTCGTCGGCTATACTGGGCTGCTCTCGCTGGCCCAGGCTGCCTTCTTCGGCGTCGGCGCCTATGTCTCGGGGCTGATGGCCGTGCATTGGGGCACGCCCTTCTACCTCAACCTGCCGGCCGCCGGGCTCGCCGCCGGCGCGCTCGCTCTGCCGCTCGCCATCCCCGCTTTGAGGCTGCGCGCCACCTCCTTCGTCATGTGCACGCTCGGCTTCGTCATCATCGGCCAGGCGATCGCCAAGAACTGGATCAGCGTAACGCGCGGCGACATGGGCCTGTCGGCGATACCGAAGCCACATTTCGCACTCGGGCCGGCCTCCTTCACGGTGAGCGGCACGACCCAGTTCTACTATCTTGCGCTCGCGATCGCGGCGCTTGCCACGGCCGTCGTCTGGATGATCGTGACCTCACCGGCCGGGCGCAACATGGTCGCGATCCGGGAGAACGAGACGCTGGCCGAGTCGGTCGGCGTGCCGACCTGGCACTACAAGCTCGTGGTCTTCATGATCAGCGCCGCCTTCGCCGGCCTCGGCGGCAGCGTCTACGCCCATTACCTGACCGTCGTCAGCCCGCTCACCTTCCAGATGTCCTATTCGACGCTGATGCTGATCATCGTGCTGGGCGGCGGCCCGGGTACGATCTCTGGTGTCATCGTCGGCAGCCTGCTCTTCGTCGGCCTCTCGGAAGCGCTTCGTATCGCGCCCGAGCTCCGGATGATCGCCTACGGCTTCTGCCTGCTCGCGCTGGTCTTCTGGTTCCCGAAGGGCTTCGCGCCGCTGCTCGAGCGTCTCTCGACCGTCATCAGGGGGCGCTCATGACTGGGCTTCCGATCCTCGACATCAGCGGGCTGAGCAAATCCTACGGCGCGGTCAAGGCCGTCAGCGGGGTCGATCTTCAGATTCGTCGCGGCGAGATCTGCGGGCTGATCGGTCCCAACGGCTCCGGCAAGTCGACCTTCTTCGACTGCAGCTCCGGCCTCACCCGCCCCAATGCCGGCACGGTGAAGCTCGACGGGCAGGAGATCACCGGCTGGTCGCTCAACCGGATCGCGCGCGAGGGGCGCATGCTGCGCTCCTTCCAGAAGACGGTGACCTTCGGCGCGCTCAACGTCGAGGAGAACCTCGTCATCGCCGGCCAGATGTTCAGCTTCCCTTCGATCGCCTCGACCTTCGGCATCGGCGCGCGCTCACAGGCCCGCATCGAGGGCTTGCGCGAGAGGGCACGCGAGCTGATCCGCATCTCCGGGCTTTGGGACGTCAGAAACCAGTCGGCCGGCAATTTGTCCGGCGGCCAGCAGAAGCTGATCCAGTTCGCCTCGATGCTGATGCCGGAGCCCAAGCTGATCCTGCTGGACGAGCCGATGGCCGGGATCAATCCCAAGCTGATCGAGCGCGTCATCGAGAGCATCCGATACGCCAATGACCAGCTCGGCGTCAGCTTCCTGATCATCGAGCATAATATCGACGTGATCACCAGCCTGTGCCAGCGGGTCGTGGTCCTGGACCAGGGCTGCAAGCTCGCCGAGGGCACGCCCTCGGAGATCGTCAACAACCAGGCGGTTCGGGAGGCCTATCTTGGTGGCTGATGAACGCGACGCGACGCTTACGATCAAGGATCTGCGCGCCGGCTACGGCTCGCTCGACATCCTCAACGGCGTCGAGCTCTCCGTGCCGCAGGGCCAGTTCGTCGCGCTGATGGGGCCGAACGGCGCCGGCAAGTCGACGCTGCTGAAGACCCTTTACGGCATGACGACGATCAAGGGCGGCTTGATCTCCTGGCGCGGCAGGGAGCTTGCCGGACTGCCCTCACGCGCCATTCTCGGCGAGGGCATCTCCTTCGTGCCGCAGGGGCGCTGCAATTTCCCGGTGATGACGGTCGACGAGAACCTGCAGATGGCGGCCTATACGCTGCGCGACGACAAGGTGAAGCCGGAGCGCGACTATGTCTACGATCTCTTCCCGATCCTGAAGACGCGCCGCAACACGCTCGCCGGCAACATGTCGGGCGGCGAGCAGCAACTGCTCGAAGTCGCCATGGCGGTGCTGCAGCGCCCGCGCATCCTGCTCGTCGACGAGCCCTCAGTCGGCCTGTCGCCGGCAGCGATTGGCATCGTCTTCGACGAGTTGCTGCGGATCAACGCCACCGGCCAGACCATCCTGCTCGTCGAGCAGAACACCAACAAAGCGATGGAGGTGGCAGAGCGCGCCGTCATCCTGCGCCTCGGCAAGGTGATCTGGGACGGCAGGCCATCGGAGATCACCCATGACGAACTCGGCGAGCTGTTCCTGACTGGCAAGATGCGCGGCGAGGCGCACGCGCCGCATTGAGGCGCCGCGCCTTCCCGGATGAATGAAAGCTGGATTAGTCTCGCCGCCGGACAGAGCCGCGGGCACGATGAGCGTCGATTTCAGGAAGCTGAAGAGTTTCGTCAAGGTGGTCGATGCCGGCAGCGTCTCGCGGGCGGCCGGCATCCTCAGCACGGCGCAGCCGGCGCTGTCGCAGCAGATCGCGGCGCTGGAGGCACATTTCAAGCACAAGCTGCTGATCCGTTCCAACCACGGCATCGTCCCGACAGAAGCCGGGCTGATCCTCTATCGCCATGCGCAGGCGCTGCTGAAGCAGATCGAGCAGGCGCGCATCGACATGGATCTTTCGGCCGGCGCCATTGCTGGACGCGTCTCGATCGGCCTTGCAACCTATTCGAGCTCGACCGCCCTATCGTTGCCGCTGCTGAAGGCGATGAAGGAGCGGCATCCGCAGATCGTCATCCATATCAACGACAGCTTCGGCCATGTCTTGAGCGAGCTGATCATGACCGGCCGCATGGACATGGCGGTGATCTATGGCTCTGGCCCGATCAAGGGCGTCGTGCTGCAGCCGCTCTTCGGCGAGGAGTTGGTTCTGGTTTCGCCCCCCGGCAGCCATGCCGAGGTGCCCGAGAATAAGCCGCTTCCGCTCTCGGCTCTGGCGGATGTCGACCTTCTCCTGCCGAGTGGCGGGCACTTCCTGAGACGGATGATCGACGACGGGCTGGCCCGGGCGCGCGTGACGCCGCGTGTCGTCTGCGAGATCGAATCGGTCCCGTCCCTCGGCGCCGCTGTGCTCGACGGACTCGGCGCCACCATCTTGCCCGGCTCCGTCGCCGGCAGCGTCGCCAGCTTCGGCGGCGCGGTCGTGCGCCGGCTCGTCCGCCCCGCCATGACCGCGACCGTATCCCTCTGCATCTCCGACCACCTCCCCCTGTCGGAGCCGGCACTGGCCGCCCGTTCGGTGCTGCTCGACATCGTCGCCGGCATGGTCAGCGACGCCTCCTTCGGGCTGAAACCGATCTCCGGCTGACTCGCCATAAACAAAGCCTATAGCGGCAGAGCGCAGTTCTGTTGGCCAGCCTCCTGCGGCCCCTCCTACTCTTTCCTCGATCGACGCCGCTCAACGCGGCGAGAGCTTCCAACAGGCGCGGGCTACGAGGACATCATGGCCAAGCTGGCATTCGACACCGGTGGCACCTTCACCGATTTTGCCCTGCTCGACGACACCGGCGCCGTTCATCTCCACAAGGTGCTGAGCACACCGCTCAACCCGGCCGAGGCGGTCGTGCAGGGTGTCTCCGAACTACTCGAGCGCTTCGGCGGCGTCATCGACATCGACAAGCTCCAGGTTCTCGGCGCAACGACGGTCGTCACCAACGCCGTGCTGGAGCGCAAGGGCGTCGAGATCGGCTTCATCTCCACCGCCGGCTTCCAGGATATGCTGCGCATCCGCAATGAGGGGCGCTACGATCTCTACGATCTCAACCTGCGCTATCCCGAGCCGCTGGTAACGCGCGCCAACAGCTTCGGCGCGACGGAACGGGTCGCCGCCGACGGCGAGATCGTCACCACGCTGGAAGAGCGCTCCGTGCGCGAGATCGCCGGCCGCCTGAAGGAAAAGGGCGTTCGCTCCGTGGCCGTCTGCCTGCTCCACGCCTATAAATATCCGGCTCACGAGCAGCGGGTCGCGGTCCTCCTCCAGGAAGAATGCCCCGACATCTTCGTCTCGCTGTCCTCCTCAGTCTGCCCGGAGATGCGGGAATTCGACAGGGCTTCCACTACGGTGGTCAATGCCTATACCCGGCCACAGATGGCCGGCCATGTCGCCCATCTCCAACGCGAATTTGCGCTGAGGGGCATCGCGCGGCAGGTCCTCTGGATGACCTCGTCTGGCGGTCTCGTACCGAGCAGCCGCGCGGCCGAGCTACCCGTCCGCCTGATCGAATCCGGCCCCGCCGCCGGCGCGGTCGCCGCGGCCGAGTTCGGGCGCATTGCCGGCGAGGGCAGCGTGCTCTCCTTCGACATGGGCGGCACCACGGCCAAGCTCTGCCTGATCCCCAATGGCGAGCCTACCGTCGGCACCGATCTCGAGGTCGCGCACCATCAGCGCTTCCGCAAGGGCTCCGGCTTCCCCCTCAAGATCCAGTCGATCCAGATGATCGAGATCGGCGCCGGCGGCGGCTCGATCGCGGCGAAGAACCCGCTCGGCCTCCTCGATGTCGGACCGCGTTCCGCCGGCGCCCTGCCGGGCCCCGCCGCCTATCAGCGCGGCGGCACGGAGCCGACGGTGACCGATGCCGATATCCTGCTCGGCTATATGGGCACGGAATCCTTCGTCGGCGGCTCGTTCAAGGTTTCGAAGGAGGCGGCTGAGGCCGCGCTGCAGCGCCTCGCCGCCGATCTCGGCGTCTCTGTGACCCGCTGTGCCTACGGCATCCACGACCTCGTCAACGAGTCGATGAGCAAGGCCGCGGCAATGCACGCCACCGATCTCGGCGTCGATCCGCGGTCCCTGCCGATGGTCGCCTTCGGCGGTGCCGGCCCGGTGCATGCCTATGGCATCGCCCGCAAGCTCGGCATCAAGCGCGTCATCTGCCCGACGGGCGCGGGCGTGACCTCCGCGATCGGCCTGATCATCGCGCCTGTCGCGGTCGATCTGTCGAGCAGCCTGCCGATGGCGCTGGCGAACTGGGATGAGGCCGAGGCGAGCCGCCTGCTCGAGGATCTGGCCGAGCAGGGTGCCGAGGTCGTCACCGCGGCCGGCGTGCCGCGCCAGGCAATCACCAACAGCTACACGGTCGACATGCGCTATGTCGGCCAGGGCCACGAGATCACCGTGCCGCTGCCGGATCTCGCCCTGCCGCGCGAAGCCTTCCTCGCGGAGCTGACGGCGAACTTCACCCGGCTCTATCGGGAGCTCTTCGGCCGCACGGTCAACGCCGCGGTCGAGATCATCACCTGGCGTCTGCGCGCCTCCGGCGCCAAGGACAAGGTGGCGCGGCCGCGCAGCAGCTCGGCCGGCTCGGCGCTCAAGGGCGCCCGCCCGGTCTATTTCCAGGAGATCGGCGAGAGCGTCGAAACCCCGGTCTACGACCATTACAGCCCGCCAGTCGGCGAGATCGTGCAGGGTCCGGCGATCGTCGAGCAGCGCGAATCCACCGCCGTGGTCGGACCGAGCGGGGCGGCGCATGTCGATGCCCACGGCAACCTTGTGATCAACATCCTCTGAGGACGATGCCGATGTCCAAGCCCGCGACGGATTTCAACGATCCGATCAACCTGCAGGTGATGTGGAATCGCCTGATCTTCATCGCCGATCAGGCCGATACCGTGCTCGGGCGCACCGCCTTCTCGCCAATCGTGCGCGAAAACCACGACTACGTGACGGTCCTGCTCGATAGCCGCGGCCGGGCGCTGGCGCAATGCACCTGGTCGATCCCGGTCTTCATCACCTCGCTGCCGGTGGCTGCGCAAAAATACTTCCTGCCGAAATTCCCGGCCGAGACCTTGCATGAGGGTGACGTCCTCGCGACCAACGATCCCGAGATCGGCACCGGCCATTTGCCGGACGTCACCATGATCACGCCGATCTTCAAGAACGGGAAGATCGTCGCCTATGCCGGCTCTATCGCGCATCTGCCGGATATCGGCGGCGCACCGCTCCATTCCGAAGCAACCGACATCTATGAGGAAGGCATCCGCTTCCCGATCGTGAAGCTGCATCGTGCCGGCGTGCCGAATGCCGATGTGCTCGACATCATCGCAGCTTCGGTGAGGTTGCCGACCGAAGTGCTCGGCGACCTCGAATCGATGGTAGCCGCCAACGCGGTGATGGGTCGCGAACTGGTCAAGTTCCTCGACGAATACGGGCTCGACGAGATCGACGGGCTGGCCGATGCGATTCATGCCCGCTCAGAGGCGAAGATGCGCCAAGCGATCCGCACCTGGCCGAACGGTCGCTACGAGGCCGAGGTCCTCCTCGACGGCTACGATACCGACGTCAAGCTCAAGGCCGCCGTGGTCGTTGGCCAGGATAGCGTTCACGTCGACTATGCCGGCTCCTCGGACCAGGTGCTGCATTCGATCAACTGCCGGACCAATTACCGCTACGCCCATTCGGTCTACGCGCTGAAATGCCTGCTCGATCCGGAGACGCCGAACAACGAAGGCTGCATCACGCCGGTGACCGACGAGGCGCCGCTGGGCTCGATCCTCAATCCGGAGCCCTGGACCGCGGGCAATTCGCGCAACCTGATCGGCCACGTTATCCCCTCGCTGATCTTCAAGGCGCTCGAGGGCATTGTGCCGGACAAGGTGATGGGCGACAGCGGTGGCGCGCCGATCTGGGCGGCCAATTGCGTCGGGCGGCACGATGACGGCTCGCAGTACGGCTCGGTCCAGAACTTTCATGGCGGCCAGGGCGCGCGCGCGGAACTCGACGGGCTCGATACTCTGAGCTTCCCATCGAACTGCAAGGTGACCGCTATCGAGATGTTCGAGATCGCCGTGCCGGTGCTGACCGAATGCAAGGAGCTGATTCCAGATTCGGGCGGCGCCGGGCGCCACCGCGGCGGGCTTGGCCAGCGTGTCGTGCTGCGCAACCGCGCCAGGGCGCCGATGAACGTCTATCTCGCCACCGAACGGGTTCGCCACCCCTGCTTCGGCGTGGTCGACGGGCAGTCGGGCACGCCCGGCCGCGTCAGCAAGAACGGCAAGCCGCAGTTTCCGAAGGGCAAGGTCGTGCTGAGGACCGGCGACCGGCTCGCGGTCGAGACGCCAGGCGGCGGCGGCTGGGGGCGCGCGGCCGAGCGCTCCGCTGCAGACATCGCCAGGGATCTGGCGGAAGGGCTCGTGACGGGTGAGGCTGCGCGGCGGATTTACGGCCACTCTCAGCCGGTCGCGGCAGAATAGGACGACATCATGGGTTTGCTCGATGGCAAGGTCGCTTTCGTCACCGGCGCAGGGTCTGGTATCGGCAGCGAAAGCGCGATCCTGCTCGCCGCCGAAGGCGCCACCGTAGTGCTATCAGGGCGGCGGCATGAGCCACTCGAAGCCGTTGCGGCGACGATCGCCGGCCATGGCGGTAAGGCGGTCGCAAGGGCGCTCGACATCAGTTCGCGCCAGGAGATCGTGGAGGTGATCGCCGCGGTGGAGCGTGAGGTCGGCACCGTCGACATCCTGGTCAACAATGCCGGCAGCGCCAGCAAGGTGCTGAATGCCCGCTTCCTCTCGGAGGAAGAGTGGAACGCAACCATCAACGTCAATCTGACGGCCGTCTTCAACCTGACGCAGGCGGTGCTCCCGGCGATGATCGCCCGCGGCGAGGGCACGATCATCACCGTCTCGTCGCTGGCGGCGCTCAACCCCAATCTGCTGGGCGGGGCGGCCTATGGCGCGGCCAAGGCCGGCGTGCGCAACTTCATGGGCTTCCTGCACAACACTTATCGCAACCAGGGCATCCGCGCGACGACGATCCTGCCCGGCGAGACCGACACGCCGATTATGAACAACCGTGCCCGTCCGCCGCTGCCCGAAGAGCGTGCCGTGATGCTGGAGGCCCATGATGTGGCGCGAGCAGTGCTGCTCTGCGCCAGCCTGCGCGCCGGGGCGATGATCCCGGAACTTCACATCTGCCCGACCCGTCAGCGCGACATCTCGGTCGACCTCGAAACCGCACGCTGGATCGGCGCACCGAACGACACGCCTGATCGGCCGCGCTCTTAGCTCTCTGTTTTCGCATCGTTTTCCGCCGAATTCCCGCATCCACATTTCGGCACGATGCCCTGGAAGGACGATGACGATGAACGGAGCCCGACTTCGCGAGCGGCTGAACCGTGGTGAGTGCCTGAGCATGCTGACGACTCACTACGCGTCGCCAGGCCATGCGGTGCGGCTGACCGAGCTCGGCGCCGACGCGATCTTTCTCGATTGCGAGCACGGCACCTGGAGCTTCGAGGACATCCGCCTGACCGCCCAGGCGATCCGCGGCGCGGGCGGAGCGGCGATCGTGCGTCCCGACTGCCATCAGCGCTCGCTACTGATCCGCTACCTGAACGCGGGTGCCGACGCGCTGATGGTGCCGATGGTGGAGAACGCCATCGCGGCCCGCGCCATCGTCGATGCGGTGCGCTATGGCTGCCATGCCAACCATGACCAGCGCTTGGTCATCGCCATGATCGAAACCGTCGGCGCGATAGAGAGGCTCGAGGAGGTGCTCGCGGTCGAAGGCGTCGACGTTTTCTTTGTCGGGCCGGGCGATCTCTCGCAAGATATGGGCTTTGCCCCTGCCCCGCCCGTCGGCGAAGCTCGTCCTCAAGCCGTGCAAGACAAGGTCGGCGAAGCGGTCGCGAAAATCCGGGCCGCCGGCAAGGTTGCGGGTACGCTGGCGTCGCTGGCAGAACTGCCACATTGGCGGAACCAAGGCGTGCAGTTCTTCTATACCCACTCCGATCCGTTCCTGCGTCGGGCAATGACGGACCTCAAAGACTTGCTCTCCTGATCGAGTATGCTGGCATTGATTGAAGTTCTGTTGGACGGACAGCGTAGCGACAGGAACGAACACTCGAGACCTCGCTGAAGCGCGTTCCCGGATGACTTCTTGCTGCGGCACGGCCGAAGATGGTGAAACGCCCGCTTCCGGGTATCGTGTCAAGTTCAGCTATTGGCGCAGCGCGACCTCGACCCTCTACCGCGCGCGTTGTCGGTCAGGCTGTCCGGCGCATCCGTTGAAAGGACGGATGCGTCACTGGCTCGGACTTCGCGGTTGGCGGCAGACGCAGGCTTCTGGAGATCCGGCCCAGCGTGCTCGAGACCTGCTGGCAATTACCCCACCTGCCAGGGCGCGTCCTCCGCTATCGGTCCGCTTGGCCAGGGCGCCCTTCTCCTGACCGAAACGGAGGCAGCACAGGCCGTTCTATGACCTGACGGAGCGCAAAGCTCGATTGGATCCGTGCGACGTGTGGCAATCTGGACAACTGCGTCTTGTGAACATGCTCGAAGTCCTCGACGTCTCTGGCGACGACAGTGAGCAGATAATCGTCCTCCCCCGACATCAGGAAGCACCTCAAAACCGAGGGGCATTTGGCGACGGCCCTTTCGAATGCGGAAAGGGCGTCTTCGCTCTGGCTGTTCAGGGCCAATCTGACGATCACGGTTACCCCAAGACCGAGCACCTTCTGGCTCAACCGTGCGTGATAGCCGACGATCACGCCGTCCTCCTCCAAGGCGCGTTGTCGCCGGGCCACTGCTGTGGCCGACAAGCCGATACGCTCGGCGAGCTTGATATGGCTGGCGCGGCCATCTTCGACGAGTTCGGACAAAAGGACACGTGACAGGTGATCTAGAGCCATGGTGGGTTCCTGCGGCTACGGCCACGCTTGCGCATGATACTGGCATCATATCCGTATTCGCTGCTTGAATCCGACGAAATCGACGGGACTCTCACCGCAATTTGTCGGAATTCGCTCGAGCTTATGCGCTAGTATCGCTGCTCCAAACGCGGGAGGATCACATGCGCGTCGGCGTTCCCAAGGAAATCAAGGTCCATGAATACCGGGTCGGCCTCACGCCGGAAGCCGCGCGAGAATATGTGACTGCGGGGCACGAGGTGCTCGTCGAGACGAATGCCGGTGCTGGCATCTCCGCCTCAGATCAGGCTTACGAAGCCGCCGGCGCACGCATCGCGGCAACCGCGGCCGAGATTTTCGCCACGGCCGAGATGGTCGTAAAGGTCAAAGAGCCTCAGCCGTCGGAATGGACCCAGCTTCGCGAAGGGCAAATTCTCTTCACGTACCTGCACCTGGCTCCGGATCCGGAGCAGGCGGCCGGCCTGCTGAAGTCCGGCGTAACCGCGGTCGCCTACGAAACGGTGACGGATCGCTTCGGCGGCCTGCCTCTGCTCGCTCCCATGAGCGAAGTCGCCGGCCGACTTTCGATCGAAGCCGCCGGGTCTTGCCTGCAGCGGCATTCGGGTGGCCGGGGCATGCTGCTCGGAGGCGTGCCGGGCGTCGCGCCTGCGCGCGTCGCCATCATTGGCGGTGGGGTGGTTGGGACGCATGCCGCCCGGATGGCCGCTGGGCTTGGAGCTGACATTGTCATTCTCGATCGCTCCCTCCCTCGCCTCAGGCAGCTGGACGAACATTTCGCTGGCCGCGCAAGAACGCGCTTTTCCACCCAACAGGCCATCGAAGAAGAGGTGCTCGCGGCCGACGTGGTGATCGGGGCCGTCCTCATTCCGGGGGCGGCAGCCCCCCGTCTCGTTTCCCGCCAACTGCTTTCGCGGATGAAACGTGGAGCGGTGCTCGTCGATGTCGCGATCGATCAGGGCGGCTGTTTCGAAACGTCCCGACCGACGACGCACGCCTCGCCCACCTTCGAGATCGATGGGGTCATTCATTATTGCGTCGCCAACATGCCCGGGGCCGTACCGCTCACATCGAGCTATGCCTTGAACAACGCAACGCTGCCCTTCGGCCTGGCATTGGCCAGGCGCGGCCTGAAGGCTATTGAGGAAGACCCGCACCTCGCCGCCGGCCTGAATGTGCACCGAGGTCGAATCACAAATCCCCAGGTCGCCGAGAGCCTCAACAAGCCTCACGAGCCGGTTCAAAAGGCGATTGCCGCCTGAAGATCGAGCTCTTGCTCAAAAGGGACGACAGATGGCGGAAGCGCACTGCGATTCTGCCCCTGCCTTCCCAAGTGCTGAAGCGCTCCTTTCTAAACCACTGTAAGGCAGTCGAACACAAGCCGAGTGTCCGCTTCCGGTCAGGACGTCAAGGTCAGCTTCTGGCGCAGTCAGCGGAAGAGCAACATCCTCGATTGGTCATCTCGGCGGCGGAATAACCGATTCTCTCTCGATGAGGCGCGTGCGCAGGGTGATACGCCGGCCGGCGGTGGTATCGCCGCGGGCGCGTCGCACGAGAGCAGCGGCGCTCTCCGAGCCCAGTTCGTAGCAGGGCTGCGCAACGACCGTGATCGACGGCGTCGTTACGCCGGTCCAGTCCGCATCATGGAAGGCGATGAGCGACAGATCGCGCGGAATGGCGATGCCCTGCGCGCGCAACGCCTTGAACAGCTCAAGCGCCACCACGTTGTCTGATGCGATGAGCGCGGTCGGCCGGTCCGGCAGCGCCATCAGCTCGGCGACGATCCCGGGCGCGCCGCCAAACCGGTTCACGCCAAGGCGGACATAGCGTTCGCAGCCTGCCCCGCCCGCCTGCGCGGCGGCCTCGAGGAAGCCCTCGATGCGGTCGCGAACCGTGGACAGATGAAGCTGGTGGGGACCGCGATAAACCGGATCGTCGCAGGCCGTCGCCGACACGTAGCCGATGCGCCGGTGCCCGGCTTCGGTGAGCAGGCGCGCCGCCGCGGCGCCAGCCGCCCGGTCGTCCGCGACCACGGTGTCGACGCTCATCGAAGGGATGTAGCGGTCCAGCAGCACGATCGGCCGCCCGCTGGCTTCCACGGCACGCAGATGTTCCGTGTCGTGCAGGCTGGCAGGTGTGACGATCAACCCATCGACTCGCTTGCCCAACAGCATGCGTATGGCATCACGCTCGCGTTCGACGTCCTCGCCGGAATTCGCGAGGATGACGTCGAAGCCCTCGGCCCGAGCCACATCGCTGATGCCGCGGACCGCCAAGCCGAAATAGGGGTTCTCCACGTCGGCGACGACGACGCCGATGGCGCGCGAGCGGCCTGTCGTCATGCTGCGGGCGACTTCATTCGGCCGGTAGTTGAGGCTCCGAGCGGCGGTCATCACTTTGTCCCGAACCGCTGGACTGGTGACGCTGTAACCGCCGAGCACGCGCGCTGCGGTCGCCTTGGAGACGCCGGCCTCGCGCGCGACATCCTGCACGGTTGCATCGCGGGGCTTTGACGGTGAATCGCTCATGGGTCCGCCTTAGTTCCGCTACCCGACGATCGCAACGCGAAACGGCGGTGATTGACAGATGAGACCGGTCTCATTATCGCTTTAGCATCGTAAGGGGCGAAAGTCATGGTGCGCAGGCTGAAGTGGGGCGTGCTCGGCGCGGCGAACATCGCGCGCAAGCATGTCATTCCCGCCATGCTGGCGAGCGAGCGTTGCGAGCTCGCCGCCATTGCGTCGCGCGACGAGGAACGCGCCCGCGCCACGGCCCATGATTTCGGCATTGCCGCGGCCTATGGGTCCTACGAGGCCCTGCTCGCGGACCCGGACGTCGAGGCGATCTACAATCCACTGCCCAACCATCTGCACGCGCCCTGGACGATCAGGGCGCTGGAGGCCGGCAAGCACGTCCTGTGCGAGAAGCCGATCGCGCTCGACGCCGCCGAGGCCCGCAAGATCGCCTCCGCCTCAGAGCGCACGGGCCGGCTGGTCATGGAAGCCTTCATGGTGCGCTTCCATCCGCAGTGGCGGCAGGCGCGCGAGATCACCCTGAGCGGCCGCATCGGCGAGGTGCGCGCGATGCAGACGATCTTTTCCTATTATCTCACCGACCCTGCGAATGTCCGAAACCAGCGCGATATCGGCGGCGGCGGTCTGTACGATGTCGGCTGCTACGCCATCAACACCGCGCGATACATCTTCGGCGCCGAGCCGGAGCGGGCCATTGCGCTCGTCACTACAGATCCGGTCATGGGAACCGACTGCATCACGAGCGGCCTGCTGGCGTTTTCGCAAGGGCGGCAGCTCACTTTCACCTGCGCTACGCAGCTCGTGCCGTGCCAGCGTGTGCAGATTCTCGGAACGCGTGGCCGTATCGAGGTCGAGATACCCTTCAACGCGCCCAAGGCCGCCGATGCGACGGTCGTCGTCGACGACGGCAGCGACCTCGCCGGCAGCGGCCGGGAGCGGATCACCCTGCCCGCCTGCGACCAGTACGCGCTGCAATGCGACGCCTTCTCGCGCGCTGTGCTCGGCGAGGAGCCGCTGGCCGCGACGATGGCCGACGCCGTGGCCAACATGCGTACCATCGACGCTCTCTTCCGCTCGGCGCGCTCCGGCGCCTGGGAAGCGCCGTGAACCGTCCCGCCACCCGTCTCGTCTGAAGCAGAGAGAAACCTCGTGAGACCGTCTCCAGACCGCCCGAGCGTCGTCATCATCGGAGGGGGCATCTTCGGCGTCTCCACGGCGCTGCATCTCGTGCGCCAGGGATCACGCGTCACGCTCGTCACCGACGGTTTGCTCGGCAGCGGTGCCTCGGGCCGATCGCTCTCATGGCTCAACTCCGCCCGGTTCCGCTCGGCCGCCTATCACCGCCTGCGGATGGCCGGCATCGATCGCTACCGAACGCTCGCGGCACGGCATCCGCAGGCCCCGTGGCTGCGTTTCGACGGCGGCCTAACCTGGGACGCCGACGACGCGTCGAATGCGATCGACGCCGCCGAGGCGCATGAACGGGCTATCGGCTACGACGTGATGCGTCTGGCCCCCGACCAAGTCGCGGCCGTCACGCCCGGCGTCGATGCGCGGGCAATCGCGCTGCAGGGCGCCCTGTTCAATCCCGGCGAGGGTTGGGTCGATCTCCCGGCGCTGATCGACCTGCTGGCCACGGAGCTTCGCGGGCGAGGCGGCGAGATCGTCGAGAATGCCGGCGCCGCATCGCCGCTCGTCCGCAACGGGCTCGCTCGTGGCGCGAGGGCCGCCGATGGCCGTCTGTTCGAAGCCGATGCCTGCCTGATCGCGACCGGCCCCTGGACGCCCGCCCTGGCCGCCGATCTCGGTGTCGCGATTCCCGATGCGTCGCCGATCGGGCTTCTGGTCAAGACGGCGCCCGTGCAGACGCCGCTCCGGGCCGTCCTGAACACGCCGCGCGTCGCCATGCGGCCGACGCCCGACGGCGCGCTGGTGCTCGACTCCGCCTGGTCCGAGGAGGAGATGCGCGTCAACGCGGACGGCAGCTTCGCCGTGCAGCAGGAGACGATCGAGGGCCTGCTGCGGGAGGCCTCCGCCGTGCTGGCCGGCAATCCGAAGCTGGCCTTCGGCTCCTATGGCGCAGGGCGCAAGCCCATCCCGGGCGACGGCGAGCCGGTCCTCGGCGCGCTGGACGGGATCGGCTCGTGCTTCGTCGCGTTCAGCCACAGCGGCGCTACGCTCGGGTTGATCGTGGGGGAGCTCCTGGCGGACGAGATCGCCAATGGCCGCCTCAGCCCGCTGCTGGACGAGTTCCGGTCCGGCCGCTTCAAGGCGGCCGCCCGGCCCCTGGTCGACGCCTGATGCCGATCTCGCCCGGCCGGTCCGCATTGCCGAGATCTGCCGGGCGGAAGGGTCGCGAGCCGACGCTCATCGCTCGTTGCGAACGAACCATAAAAGCAAAAGAGGAGAGGGATATGACGACGAAACTTTCGTTCAGGACCATGCTGGCGTCGCTCGTGCTATCGTCCGGGCTGTGGGGAGTGGCCGCAGCACAGGCCCAATCGCTGCCGCCGCTGCCCAAGGCGGTCAAGGACGCCGGCACGCTGCGCATCGGCGTTCGCTGCGACGCGCCGCCCTTCGGCCAGTCGGCCGCCGACGGCAAGCCGGTCGGCATCGAAATCGATATCGCAAAGCAGCTCGGCGTCTACGCGCTCGGCTCGGCCGACAAGGCGGAGCTGACCTGTGTCACCACGGATGCGCGCATCCCTTCCCTGACCGGTCGCAAGATCGATCTGCTCGTGGCAACGCTGGGCCGCACACCGCCCCGCGAGCAGGTGATCGATTACTCGACGATCTATTATTGGGGCAGCAGCAACGTCGCCGTGCTGAAGGACAGCCCGGTGCAGAGCCTCGCCGAGCTCAAGGGCAAGTCGATCCTGATTGTGAAGGGCGGCAATCAGATCAACTGGTTGCGCGCCAATATTCCGGACGTTCAGTTCGTGCAGCTCAACACCGCCTCGGACAGCCTGCAGGCGCTGTTCCAGGGCCGCGCAGACGCTTACGTCACCGACGGCACGACGATGGCACTGCTGCTGGGCAACTATCCCAATCTGCGCGTGCTCAAGGGCGAGGTCGACCTCGGCTTCAACGGCGTCGGCATTCGCAAAGGCGAGGCTGAGATGAAGGCCTTCGTCGATGCGGCTCTCGCGCGGATGAAGGAAGAAGGCCTGCTCTCGAAGGCGGTGAAGGCCCATGTCGCGGATGCCAATCTGCAGGCGCAGATGATCCGCTCATTCGAGACCCCGCCACCTTCGAACTGACGGCAGGCGTGCCGGCGGGAGGACCGTCGCCGGCGCGCCGTTCGCTGGTCCGCCTGGGGAGACACCATGGACCTCGACTATATCCTCGGCGCGCTACCGGACCTGATGAAGGGTCTGAAGATGACCCTGATGGTCAGCGCGCTGTCGATCAGCCTGTCTCTCCTGCTCGGGGCCCTGGGTGCGGCCTTGCGCACCAGCGGCCATGCGCTCCTTCGGCAACTCATCGTCGGCTACGTCGAATTCATCCGCGGCACGCCGCTGCTGGTGCAAATCTTCTTCATCTTCTTCGGCCTGCCGAGCCTCGGCATCCGCTTTTCGGTGTTCTGGTCCGGCGTCATCGCCCTGACGGTCTGGGCCACGGCGTTCCAAATCGAGAATATGCGCGCGGGGCTCGCCTCGGTCGCGCCGGGCATCCGCGACGCATCGGTCGCTCTCGGTCTGAAGCGCTGGCAGCATGGGATTCTCGTCGTCCTGCCGATCGCCGCGCGGGCCGCCCTGCCGCCCGCCATGAACACCGTCGTCTCGACCTTCAAGAATTCGGCCTACCTGCAGGCGATCGGGCTCGTGGAGCTGACCTTCGTCGCCGTCGACCGCATCGCCTATGAGTTCCGCGCCGTCGAGATGTTCGCGACGATCTGCGTGATCTACCTGTTCTGCGTCTTCGTGTTGGCTGGACTGGCCAAGCTGGTCGAGCGCCGGCTCGACCGTCCTTTCGCGGAACGCTGACCATGCTCCTCGTCGAGTTCCGGAGCTTCCTGTTGGCGGGCTTCGCCAATACCCTGCTGCTGTCGCTGGTGCTGACGGCGGGCGCAACGCTGTGTGCCATCCTGTTCGCGGCTGCCCTTTCGGCGCGCTCCCGGGTCCTGGCGGGGCTGGTCTACGGCCTCGTCGAGTGCTTGCGCGACACCCCGCTGATGGTCACCGTGCTGCTGGCTTATTTCGTCCTGCCGAAGGCCGGTATCTCGCTCAATCCCTTCTGGTCGAGCGCACTCAGCATCTCGCTCTGGGGCGGCGCCAACGGCGCACACATCATCCGCGCCGGCCTGGCATCCGTTCCGAAAGGCCAGCATGAGGCCGCCGACGCCTTCGGCCTGCGGGGCTGGCGAAAGCTCGTGCTGGTCACCCTGCCGCAGGCGATGCCGGTGATCATCCCGCCCTATGTCAGCCTGGTGACGAGCCTCGTGCAGGCGAGCTCGCTCGGCGCTGTGATCGGAGTGGAAGAGGTCTTCCGCGCGGGCCAGGTCATCATCGAGCAGACCACGCTCGTGCGAGGCGGCAGCCCGGCCTATCTCGTCTACGGCTTCCTGCTCGTCATCTATTTCGTGCTGTGCTGGCTAATTTCTCTCGCCGGGCGTCGCTGCGAGCAATATTTCACCCGGCATTTGACGGGAGCCGATGAAGCCTCCCCTCTGCCGCGAGGTACGACACAAGTCGTGCCTGCCTGATGCCGGCGGCAGCGGAGTTCTTTACCACCGTATGGCGCATCTACCTTAGGCGTTCGATGTCCTGCCCCGTCCGCGGAACGTCTGTTTGAGGATCGTGAGCCAATGCCCGGAATTGGCTCCTTGCGGCACCGATACAGATGCCGCTTGCTGTCTGCCAGAGGGCCGGCCTAGGTGGACTTGAGGAGCGGTCCCAACGGCGCCGTTATGTGCTCCCTCCGTCTGTCTTGCGGAGCCCCCCAGCCTTGAGGACACCGTTGTGGCACCCTCAAGCTCCAGAACTCATCTCAGAATTCGTTCCCCCCGCGAGCAGCGCTCCCCGCCGCCAGCTTCGGGCTTTGCCTAGGCCTTGCCGTTCTCGGCAAGACTGACGCCATATGCGAAGCCGATTGGCGCAGCTGTGCGGCGAAACTGCCGGCGAGATCGCTTTCGCCCTTCCCGTCTCTCGAAGGCGCGACAGAGAAATCCTGAACCATCTTCTGCAGCGCTTCGGTCGCCCGCTGGAGTTCGGCTGCGACCCCCGCGCTCTGCTCTGCCATCGAGGAATTGCGCTGGGTCATCTCGTCCATATGCGCGACGACCTTCGCGACCTCCTCGATGCCGTTGGCCTGCTCGCGCGAGGCGCTGGTGATGTCGGTCAAGGCTGATGCGACGCTGGTCGAGGAGCGCACGATCTCGGCGAGCGACGAGCCGGCCTCGTTGACCAGCCTGACCCCCTCTCCAACCTCCTGCGTCGAGTTCGAGATCAGCTTCTTGATGTCGTTGGCGGCTTCGGCCGATCGTTGCGCCAGCGTCCGGACTTCGCTGGCGACCACGGCGAAGCCCTTGCCGGCATCTCCGGCGCGGGCCGCCTCAACCGCGGCATTGAGCGCGAGAAGGTTAGTCTGGAAAGCGATGTCGTCGATCACGCGGATGATCTCGCCGATATCGTTGGAGGCCTTCTCGATCCGTTCCATCGCGGTCACGGCATCGGTGACGATCTTGCCGCCGCGATTGGCCGCTGCGTCGGCAAGAGCCCCCAGGCCCGCAGCCTCGCGAGCTCGCTCATAGCTCTGCTTGACCGAAGCGGCGAGCTCTTCCGTGGTCGCTGCCGTCTCCTCGAGCGAGGAGGCCTGCTCCTCGGTGCGCTGGGCGAGGTCCTTGCTGTCGGAGCCGATGCGCAGCGACCCGGCAGCCACCCGCGCCGAAATCTCGCTGACGACGCGGATGATCGCGCCGAAGGAGTCGACCAATTCGTTGACGCCCTGGCAGAGCTCTCCGATCTCACCGGTCTTGCCGTCGAGCGGAACACGCTGCGTCAGATTCTTGGCCTGCGTCGCGGCAATGACGGTGCGCGTTTCCTCCACCGCCTGGCGAAGGGCGATCTCCGCCTGCTTGTTGGCGGTGATGTCGGTCGCGAACTTCACCACCTTGCAGACTTGGCCGAGGGCATCGACGATCGGATTGTAGGATGCCTGGATCCAGACCTTGCGTCCGCCCTTCCCGATCCGCAGATATTGGCCGTCGTCATATTCGCCGCGGCCGAGCTTCTGCCAGAAGCGGGCATAGGCGTCACCGTTGCGCTCGCTGGGCTCGACGAACATCGAATGGTGCCTGCCCTTGATCTCGTCGAGGGTATAACCCAGCGCCCGCAAGAAATTGTCGTTTGCGCCCAGGATGTTGCCCGAAAGATCGAACTCGATCACGGCTTGCGACTTGCCGATCGCCGCGATCTGGCCCTGTGCATTCGACATCGCTTCCTTGATGTCGGTTATATCGGTCGCATATTTGATGACCTTGAAGGGCTGACCACCTCCGCGCCCGCAGATCGGCGTATAGGTCGCCTGCAGCCAAATGCGGTTGCCATCCTTGGCGACCCGGGCAAACTGCGCCTGCAACGCCTGCCCCTGTTTCAGGCCCTGCCAGAAGCTTCGATAGGCCTCGCTATCGCGCTCCTGCGCTGGAACGAACATTGAATGATGCTTGCCCACAACCTCGCTGCGCGCGTAGCCGACTGCTTTCAGGAAGATCTCGTTCGCGTCCAGGATTCGGCCGTCGAGGTCGAATTCGATGACTGCCTGCCAGCGTCGGATGGATGCAGCTTCAGCCGTCGCCTGCGAGCCGGCCCCTGGGAAAAACCGCATCCACTGCCCCTGCGTTCAAGGTTCATGCTTCTGCGGAAGCCAAGCATTGATTGACTACTGATCCGTTAATGTAGAGCTCGGAGCGGTTAACGACCGAGCTTTTTCCGGCTCTCATCATCGAAGGCGTGTCATATCGGAAAGCCTCAAAACGCGGCGCCCGATGCTAAGCAGGCCGTATTCGAACAACAGACTACGCATGAAACAGGCTTGACCTTTAACCTAAAAATCCCTGCACAACCGGAGGCTGTCATAGATAGCTGCATGAATATTGCGGCTGGCGACGGCATCACCTACGCGAAACAACATGTACTTGCCGTCCGGATTTGTAACGGTCGTCTGCGACCAGCCCTCGATCAAAGCGCGATTGTCGACCGCCCCGCCATTCCGAGGATGTGATTTCAGCTCGAGATGGAGTTCATTGTTCGGAAGCGTGCCGTGATCGCTCACGACCTGGTCGACCTCCCGCGTCTCCTCTTCAAGCGTGTACTCGTTTCGCAGAATCACCGTCAGGCCGTTGCCGGTTCACCGGCATCGTCATGGAATCGCGCTCGCCGGACTGGAAACCGGGCGACAAGGTCGTCGTCAACGGCTGGGGCCTCTCGGAGACCGAATGGGGCGGCTATGCGCGCTATCAGCGGCTGAAGCCGGACTGCCTGACGCGCTTGCCCGAGGGGGTCGATAGGCGATGGCGATCGGCACGGCCGGCTATACGGCAGCCCTCTGCGTCGATGCGATCGAGGACCGGGGCTCGATCCGCCCCGGCAACGGCGAGGTATTGGTCACGGGTGCTGCCGGCGGCGTCGGCTCGACCGCCATCGCCCTGCTCGCGGCGCGCGGCTACGCCGTCACCGCCGCGACGGGGCGTCCCGAGACCCATGACTATCTGCGCGGGCTGGGTGCGAGCGCCTTCGTCGAACGGACCGCCCTGGCAGAGAAAGGCGCGCCCCTGCAGAAGGAGCGCTGGAGCGGCGCCGTCGACGCGGTCGGCAGCCAGACGCTCGCCACGGTCCTGTCGCAGACCCGCTACGGCGCGGCCGTCACCGCCTGCGGGCTGGCCGGGGGCGCCGATCTCCCGGCGACCGTGCTGCCGCATATCCTGCGCGGCGTGGCCCTGATCGGCGTCGATTCCGTCATGGCCGCATGCCAAGTGCGAACGTGCCTGGGCGCGGCTGGCGCGCAACCTCGACCGAGACGCCCTGCGCGCCATCAGCCGGATCGAGCCGATGTCGCGCCTGCCGGAGCTGGCCGGGCAGATCGTCGCCGGCCAGGTCCGCGGCCGCGTAGTCGTCGACGTCTCGCGCTGAAACGTCGCCTCAGTCCGCCGACGGAATCGCCGCAGGGTCCATCCACATCGCCTCCCAGACATGACCGTCGGGGTCGGCGAGGCTGCGGTTGAACAGGAAGCCGAGATCCTGCTTCGGGTTGACGTCAGCGGTGCCGCCATGGCGCACCGCCGCCTCGTTCATCCGGTCGACCGCCTCGCGGCTGTCGCAGGAGATCGCCAGCATCACCTCGCTCATGCCCGCAGGCGGAATCGGGCGGCTGGTGAAGCCCTGCCATTTGGCATGGGTGAGCAGCATCACATGGATCGCCTCGCTCCAGACCATGCAGGCCGAGTTGTCGTCGCTGAACTGGGGATTGTTGATGAACCCGAGCGCCTCGTAGAAGGCCTGGGCACGCGTCAGCTCCGTCACCGGCAGGTTCACGAAAATCATCTTGGTCATCTCGCATCTCCTTGAAAATGGCAGCGAGGCTTGCCCCGCTCTGCCTGACAAGCGCCGCGATGACCACCATCACGGCTGCTTGTCGGCGAGTGTTAGGGGCGATGGGGCGTCGGCGAATTGATGTTTGGTAAGAAAACGCCTCAGCCGCGCTCCATCCGGCCATAGGCAATGGCGCGCCTCAGGCGGCTGAGGCTTTCCGGGGTGATGCCGAGCCAGGCGGCGATATGGTGTTGCTTCAGCCGCTTGTGCAGTTCCGGCTCGCGCCGGATGAACTCGCGATAGCGCTTCATGGCGCCGTCATGCCGGAACGAGATCTCGTCCGGTTCCTTGTCGATGATCCAGTGGCGTTCCATGTAGCGGATATAGAAGGCGGCGATATCGGGGAACGTCGCGGCGAGTGTTCTGAAGGCCGCGAAGTCGTATTCGAGGACGGTGCTGTCCTCGATCGCCGTGATGGTGAACAGGCTCGGCTCGCCCAGCAGCGTGGCGCTGACCGAGGCCGCGATGCGGTTCTCCGGAAAGAAGTATTTGACGATCAGGTCGCCATCCGGGCCGACATAGTGCTGGTAGAACAGGCCATCGACGACGAAGGCATAGCGCGTCGGGACGTCCCCTGCCCTGATGAAGATCTCGTCCCGGTGATACTGCCTCGGCCGCAGCAGGGCCGCCCAGGCGTGCTCAGCCGCCTCCGACAGCGCGGCGTAGGTCCGGATTTTCGCGAAGAAGGCGTCCGTCGTCATTCAGCGATCCCGCAGGCCTGCGGCATCGTTCAGGGCGAATGCCGACGGTTCAAAGTTGCCGCAGGCCGATATGCTCGATCAAGGGGACGATCTCGTCCCGGGCGCCGACACGGTGCGCCCGTGCGCTGCGATGCGCCTCCGCGGCATCGCCTGAACGCAGGGCTGCGATGATCGCGCGGTGCGCCTGCGCCGAGCCGGCCGGCCTCGCCCGCAGCTTCAGCGTCAGCATGCGGGCGCGATGCGCCTGATCGGTCACCGTCTGGGCGATACGGCGCAGGCGGCCATTGCCGCAGCGCTCGACCAGCAGGCGATGGAAGAGTTCGTCAGCCTCGGCCCAGCCGGGCAGATCATCGCGTCCCAGCGCCTCGTCCATCGCCGCGGTTGCAGCCTCCAGCTCGTCGGCCGCGGCCCTGCGAATCGCCTCCGACAGCGCCGCCAGCAGCTCCGCCGCCATCGACTCGACCGCGATGACGACCTCGTAGATCTCGCGGATGTCCTGCGGAGCGAGCGGGCAGATCAGGACGCCGCGCTTGGAGAGGACGCGGACGAGCCCGTCCTCCTGCAAGCGGATGATCGCCTCGTGCACAGGCGTGCGGCTCATGCCGAGGCGGACCGCGATCTCCTGCTCCGACCCCTGATAGCCGGGCGGAAAATCATTGTCGCGGATCGCCTGCTTCAGCGCGGCATAAGCCTCGTCGACCAGCGAGCCGCGTCTGGCTCCCACCTCGACAACCTCGGCACGCGCCAGCTCGACCATGGACCCTCCAGCGACCGATTGAGCACAAAAGATTGCTTCCATGCAAGCAAGAATGGAAGCTTGACAGCCCATACCTCAACGGCGACGATCAGCCATGCAAACTTCCATGGAAGATAAATGGGAGAGCAGATCGACGCGCCTTCGAACGGCGCTCGCACAGGGAGAGAACCGATGAAGCGAATGCTGTTCGCGCTGGCGCTCGGGGTGACGGCGACATCCCCGGCGATGGCGCAGGCGCCCTACCCGACCCGCGCGATCACCTTGGTCGTGCCCTTCGCCGCCGGCGGCACCACCGACATCGTGGCCCGGCTGATGGCCGACCATATGGGCCGTACGCTCGGCCAATCGGTCGTGGTCGAGAACGTCGCCGGCGCCGGCGGCACCACCGGCGCGACCCGTGTCGCCAAGGCGACGCCCGACGGCTACACGTTGCTGATGGGCAATCTCGGCACGCAGGCGGCCAGCGTCGGGCTCTATCCCAAGCTCGCCTATGACCCCCGCACCGATTTCGAACCGGTGATGAACTCGGCCTCGACGCCGATGCTGGTGGTCGCCAAGAAGGACCTCCCGGTCAAGGATTTCCGCGAATTCGTCGCCTACCTCAAGACCAATGCCGAGACGCTGAACTACGGCTCGGGCGGCGTCGGCTCGACCTCGCATCTCACCTGCCTCTTCCTCGACTCGCTGCTTGGCACCAAGCCGCAGCATGTCCCCTTCCGCGGCTCGGGACCGGCGCTGAATGCGCTGCTCGGCGGTCAGGTCGACTATGTCTGCGACCAGACCGTCGCGATCGTCCCAAGCGTCCAGGCCAAGGAGGGCAAGGGTCTCGTGGTCGCGGTCAAGAACAGGCTCTCGGTCATTCCCGATGTCCCGACCTCGGCCGAGCAGGGCCTGCCGCAATTCCAGGCCACCGGCTGGAACGCGATGTTCGCGCCCAAGGGCACGCCGAAGGAGATCGTCGACAGACTGAACGCCGCCGCCCGCACCGCGCTCAGAGACGAGCCGACGCGCAAGCGCTTCCTCGAACTCGGCGCCGAGCTGCCCGACGAGGCCGGCCAGACCCCGGCGGCGCTCGGCGAGCTCGTCCGCAGCGAGATCGACAAATGGGTGCCGGTTATCCGCAATGCCGGCGTGACCGCGCAGTAATCCCTACAGCAACAGCACCAAGAGCATCGGACAAGAGCATGCGCACGCACAGGATCGCCGCCATCGGCGGGGACGGTATCGGGCCCGAGGTCATCGCCGCCGGGCTCCAGGCCCTGGAGGTCTGCGCCGAGCGCGATGGCGGTTTCCGCCTGGACATCAAGGCCTTCGACTGGGGCTCCGACTATTACCGCAGGCATGGCGTGATGATGCCGGCCGACGGCGCCGACCAGCTGCGGGTTTTCGATGCGATCTATTTCGGCGCGGTCGGCGCGCCCGACATTCCCGACCACCTGACGCTCTGGGGTCTCAGGCTCGCGATCTGCCAGCCGCTCGACCAGTACGCCAATGTCCGCCCGACCCGCATCCTGCCGGGGATCGTCAGCCCGCTGCGCCACGTCTCCGGCCCCGAGCTCGACTGGGTGATCGTGCGCGAGAACTCCGAGGGCGAGTATTCCGGCGTCGGCGGGCGCGTCCACAAGGGCCTGCCCGAGGAGGTCGCGACCGACGTCGCGATGTTCACCCGCGCCGGCGTCACCCGGATCATCCGCTACGCCTTCGTGGTCGCCAGTTCGCGGCCGCGCAAGCTCCTGACCGTCGTCACCAAGTCGAACGCCCAGCGCCACGGCATGGTGATGTGGGACGAGATCGCGGCCGAAGTCGCGCGCGAATTCCCGGATGTCAGCTGGGACAAGATGCTGGTCGACGCCATGACCATGCGCATGACGCTGAAGCCGGACACGCTCGACACCATCGTCGCGACCAATCTCCACGCCGACATCCTGTCCGACCTCGCCGCGGCGCTGGCCGGGTCGCTCGGCATCGCACCAACCGCGAATCTCAACCCCGAGCGCAAGACGCCGTCCATGTTCGAGCCGATCCACGGCTCGGCCTTCGACATCACCGGCAAGGGCATCGCCAACCCGGTCGCGACCTTCTGGACCGGCGCGATGATGCTGGAGCATCTCGGCGAGAAGGCCGCAGCGGCCCGGCTGATGCGCGCCGTCGAGCGCGTCACCGCCGACCCTGCCCTGCACACGCCCGATCTCGGCGGCAGCGCGACGACGGCGCAGGTGACACACGCTGTCTGCGAGGCGCTCAGGGGCGACAACATCTGAGCGATGGGGCGCTGGCGAGGGAAGCGTGCGACGTCCTGACCATGACAGGGCGGCGATAATCGTCTAAGGCGGCCCTCTCCCGCCGCCCTCTCCCGCCCGATGCTGTTCAACTCCTTCGCCTTCCTGCTCGGTTTCCTGCCGCTGGCGCTCGCCCTGCATTGGCTGGTCGAGCGCTTCGTGCCGGCCTGGCGGCTGCCGCTGCTCGCGGTGCTCTCCTTCGCCTTCTATGGCTGGTGGGACTGGCGCTTCGTGCCGCTGCTCGCCTTCTCGATCCTGCTCAACTGGCTGATCGCCGAAGCCTTCCAGAAGACCAAGGCCAGCGGCCTGATCACGCTCGCCATCGCGATCAACCTCGCGATCCTGGCGCTGTTCAAATACTTCAACTTCTTCGCCGATCTCGCTGCGATGATTCCGGGATTGCCGACGACGAAGCTCGATCTCGCGCTGCCGCTCGGCATCTCCTTCTTCACCTTCCACCATGTGATGTACCTGACCGATCTGCGCCGGGGCGAAGCGCCGCGCTACGATCTCGTCCGCTATGCGCTCTACATCGCCTTCTTCCCGCAGGTGCTGGCCGGCCCGCTGGTGCGCTGGCGAGAGATCATGCACCAGTTCGAGGAGCGGCCTTATCTGCGCCCCGACGCGGCCGAGCGCATCGCCCGCGGCATCATGCTGCTGACGATCGGCCTGGCGAAGAAGGTGCTGATCGGCGACCCGCTCTCCGAATATGCCAACCCGGTCTTCGCCGCAGCCGCCGCCGGCGACGTCGTCAGCATGGCGCAGGCCTGGCAGGGGACGCTCGCCTTCACCTTCCAGATCTATTTCGACTTCTCCGGCTACACCGACATGGCGCTGGGCCTGGCCCTGCTCTTCGGCATCGTGTTGCCGCAGAATTTCGACGTGCCCTATCGCGCCACGAGCCTGCAGGATTTCTGGCGGCGCTGGCACATGACGCTGTCGCGCTTCCTGCGCGACTATCTCTACATCCCGCTCGGCGGCTCGCGGCACGGCCTGCCACTGCAGCTCTGGGCGCTGTTCGCCACCATGGCGCTCGGCGGCCTCTGGCACGGCGCCGGCCTCAACTTCGTCGCCTGGGGCGTGGCGCATGGCGTCGTGCTCGCCATCGGCGTGCTCTGGCGCCGCGCCGGCCTGCCGATGCCGAAGCTGCTCGGCTGGGCGCTGACTTTCCTCTTCGTCGCTGTCTGCTGGGTGCTGTTCCGCGCCACCTCCTTCGAGGCGGCGCTGGCGATCTACAAGGCCATGCTCGGCTTTTCGCCCGTCGGCACCGGCTTCAAATGGCGCGCCTTCCTGCCTGCGATCGCCGTCGCCATGATCGGCCCGACCGCCTGGGCGGCCGTGCACAAGGCGCCGCCGGCGCGTTGGCTCGCCGTCCTCACCGCCATCCTCTTCGTGCTGGTCCTGTTCAAGATCGGCGACGACGCCAATTATGAGTTCATCTACTTCCAGTTCTGACCTGCGCTGGCGCGGCTTCGGCCGCACCTTCCTCGCCGCGGCGATGCTCCTCGCCGCGGCGCTGCTGGCGCTCGCCTTCCTGGTCGATCCCTATGACAGCGGGCGCTCGCCGCTGAAGCTCAAGGCCGGCGTCAGCCCGCAAGGGCCGCGCACCGCCGCCGCCAGCCGCGGCCGCGACCCGCATTTCTCCGGCGCGATCTTCGGCAACTCGCATATCCAGCTGGTCTCGCCGGAGCAGCTGACCGAGCAGACCGGCATCCCCTTCGTCTCGCTGATCGCCCCGGCGACCGGCCCGCGCGAGAGCCTCGTCCTGCTCGACTGGTTCCTGCGCCATCGCAAGGAGCACGCGAAGGCGCTGGTGATCGGCATCGACGTGCGCTGGTGCACGTCCGACCCGACATTGGCGATCGAGAAGCCCTTCCCGTTCTGGCTGTTCGAGAGCTCGACCGCGCGCTACCTCGCCGGGCTGCTGCGCTTCGACGTGGTCGAGGAAACGCTGCGCCGGTTGCGTTACCTGACGGCCAAGGCGCCCGAGCGCGCCCGGCCCGACGGCTACTGGGACTACGAGGCCGGCTACGAGGTCCAGGGTTTCCACAGCGATCCCGTCCGCCGGGCCAAGCTGCTCGAGCCACTCGACGCCAGCGGCGGCAATACGACCGGCCCCTTCCCCGCGGCGACGGCGCTGCGCGAAGTGCTCGACAGGCTGGCGCAGGGCGTGCCGGTCGTCCTGGTGCGGCCGCCCAACTTCGTCTCCGCCCTGCCCGTGCCCGGAACACCCGGCGCCAGCGCCGACGCCGCCTGTCGCGATGCCTATGCCAGGCTCGCCGCGGAGCGTCCGCGCACCGCCCTCGTCGACTGGCGCATCGACCGGCCGGAGAATCGCGAGCCGGGCAACTATTTCGACCATACCCACTACCGGCGGAAGATCGCCGGGCCGCTCGGGGCGGACATCGCCGCGGCGATCCTCGGATTGCGCTGATTTTCCAGCGCTTTGCCAGCTTGTTCACGGCTGCGCGAAAGCGATTGTTCCCGGTGTGACCAATCGCTATAAGGGCGCCAAATCGGCGGCCTCGACACGGCAAAGCCGGCGGGGCCTTCGAGCGCTCATGCAGAAGGCCTGCCATGTCGAAGCAGATCAGTCTTGCCCCTGACTACAAGCCCTCCGACAGCGAGCCGTTCATGAACGAGCGGCAGCGGGAGTATTTCCGCAACAAGTTGCTGGCCTGGAAGGATGAGATCCTCAAGGAGGCCAAGGAGACCCTGGTCACCTTGCAGAGCGAGAGCGAGAATCACCCGGACATCGCCGATCGCGCCTCTTCCGAAACTGACCGCGCCATCGAGCTTCGTGCCCGCGATCGCCAGCGCAAGCTGATCTCGAAGATCGACGCCGCCCTCTCCCGCATCGAGGACGGCTCCTACGGCTATTGCGAGGAGACCGGCGAGCCGATCTCGCTGAAGCGCCTGGAAGCCCGCCCGATCGCGACGCTCTCGCTGGAGGCGCAGGAGCGCCACGAGCGCAACGAGCGTGTCTTCCGCGACGATTGAGACGTTCTGCGCATCGCATTCATGAAAAAGGCCCCGCAGGCGACTGCGGGGCCTTTTGCTTAAAAGCTAAAACGGCCCGCGGGGCTCTGCTTTACCGAAACGTCTTCGCCAGCGCGTCGGCATGCTTGGTGAGCAGGCCGAGATCGGAACCGACCGCGACGAAGCGATAGCCCCATTCGATATAGCGGCGCGCATCGGCCTCGGACGGCGTCAGGATGCCGGCCGGCTTGCCAACGGCCGTCAGCCGCTCAACCGCCCCCTTGATCGCTTCCTGCACCTCGGGATGGCCGGGATTGCCGATATGGCCGAGCGATGCCGAGAGATCGGCGGGACCGATGAAGACGCCGTCGACGCCGTCGACCGCGGCGATCGCCTCAAGCTGCGCCAAGGCCTCGCCGGTCTCGACCTGGACGAGGACGCAGATCTCGGCATCGGCGCGCTTGAGATAGTCGGGCACGCGGCCATAGCGGCTGCCCCGCCCGCTCACGGTGATGCCGCGGATGCCGGCCGGCGGATAGCGGCAGGCGGCGACGGCCTTGGCCGCCTCCTCGGCGTTCTGCACGAAGGGCACCAGCACGGCCTGCGTGCCGATGTCGAGCAGGCGCTTCAGCAGCACAGGATCGTTCCAGGCCGGGCGCACGATCGGGGTCGCGGTGCCAGCCTGCAGGGCCTGGAGCTGGGCCAGCACGGCCGGCGGCTCGTTCGGCGAATGCTCGGTGTCGACCAGGATCCAGTCGAAGCCGCTATGGCCGATGATCTCGGCGACGATAGGACTGCACAGGCTGCTCCACAGCCCGATCTGCAATTCGCCGCGCGCGAGCGCGGCCTTGAAGGCGTTGCGGGGCAGATCCATGGCGCTCCCTCTCAGACGAACTGCACGGAGACGCTACCGAGCGGCCCGAAATCGGCGTGCAGCGTATCGCCCTTAGCCGCCCAGACCGGCCGTGTGAAGGAGCCCGACAGCATCAGGTCGCCCGGCTGCAAGGTGATGTCGAAGGGCGCAAGCTTGTTGGCGAGCCAGGCGATCGCCATGGCGGGGTGGCCGAGCACGCCGGCGGCAAGGCCGGTCTCCTCGATCTCGGAGTTACGGTAGAAGATCGCCCCGACCCAGCGCAGGTCGACATCCTCCGGCCGCACCGGCCGGCCGCCGAGGACGATGCCGGCGGCAGCACCATTGTCGGCGACCGTGTCGAAGATCTTGCGCGGCTCGGTGACGCGCGCATCGATGATCTCGATCGAGGGCACGACATATTCGGTCGCCCTGAGCACGTCGATCAGCCCGATGCCCGGCCCCTTCAGCGGCTCCTTCAGGATGAAGGTCAACTCCGGCTCGACGCGCGGCACGCAGAAATTCTCGAACTTCACCTTGGCGCCGTCGTTCAGCAGGAGATCGTCAAAGAGATAGCCATAGTCGGGCTCGTCGATCTTCGAGGAGGCCTGCATCGCCTTCGAGGTCAGGCCGATCTTGTGGCCGATGATGCGGGCGCCCGCCTTGACGCGCTCCTGCGCCACCGCCGAGGAGATCGCATAGGAATCGGCGATCTCAATCTCCGGGAACATCTGCGAGGGCCGTTCGCCCTGCTTCTTGGTGCGGTGGCTCTCGAGCAAAGAGCGCACCACTTGCGCGCGCTGGGTTTCGGTCAGCATGGATTTTCTTCCTTATTACCTGGATCGCGATAGCGTTGGTTGGAAACGCGCCGTCATCCTGGACAGGCCGCGCAGCGGCGCAGCTCCGGGATCAATCGTAGGGTGATGTCGCACCCTTCGATGGATCCCGGGACGACTTGCGGTCGCCCAGGGTGACGGCCTGTTTCCGCGCGAAATCGCCCGGCTCTAAGCGCTCGACGCGGCTCCTCAGGATGAGGCTTAAGGGGGAACCGACCCTCAGAGCTTGACGCAGACGTTGCGCAGCTCGGTGTAGAATTCCATCGAGTGCACGCCGCCCTCGCGGCCGATCCCGGACTGCTTCGAGCCGCCAAAGGGCGTCCGCAGGTCGCGCAGGAACCAGGAGTTCACCCAGGTGATGCCGACCTCGACCTGCGCCGCGACGCGGTGCGCCCGCGTCAGGTTCTCCGTCCAGATCGAGGTGGCGAGGCCGTAGGGGCTGTCGTTCGCCAGCGCGATCACAGCGTCCTCCTCGTCGAAGGGCACGATGTTGCAGCAGGGTCCGAAGATCTCGTCGCGCATCACGGCAGAATCCTCGGAGAGACCGGTCCAGATCGTCGGCTCGGCGAAGGAGCCGGCGGAATACGGGGCTAGCAGCTCGGGGATGCCGCCGCCGGTGACGATCTCGGCACCTTCCGCCTTCGCCTTGGCGTAGTAGGACAGCACCTTGTCGCGATGGACTTGGCTGATCAGCGGGCCGAGCGTGGTCGAGGCCTCGAACGGATTGCCGGGCTTCAGCTTTTCAGCCGCCTGCTTCAGGCGCTGGGTGAACTGATCGAAGATCGGCCGCTCGACATAGACGCGCTCGGTGCCCAGGCAGACCTGGCCGCAATTGGCGAAGACGGCGCGGGTCACGCCCTCGATCGCCTTGTCCATGTCGCAATCGGCGAAGACCAGCGAGGCGTTCTTGCCGCCGAGCTCGAGCGAGACCGGGCGGACGCCCCTGGACGCAGCGCGCATGATCGCCTCACCCGTGCGGGTCTCGCCGGTGAAGGTGATGCCGTCGACGAGTGGGTGGCTGGTCAGGTACTCGCCGGCGCTGTCCTCGCCGAAGCCGTGGACGACATTGTAGACGCCGGGCGGCACGCCGGCCTCGTTCATGATCTCGCCGAGCATGGTCGCCGTGGTCGGCGTCTCCTCGGAGGGCTTGACCACGACGGTGTTGCCGCAGGCCAGCGCCGGCGCGACCTTCCAGGTCATCAGCAAGAGCGGGAGATTCCATGGGCAGACCACGGCGATCACGCCGCGCGGCCCGCGGATCGCATAGTTCAGCGCCCCTGCCCCGTCCGGCGTCGCCATGCGGAAGGTCTCTGTCGAGAGCGTCAGCACCTGATCGGCAAAGACGTTGAAGTTCGCGGCGCCGCGCGGAATGTCGATATGCGAGGCGAGGCTCTTGGGCTTACCGGTATCGAGCACCTCGGCGGCGAGGAAATCGTCGAAGCGGGCCATGATCCCGTCGGCGACCTTGCGCAGGATGGCGGAGCGCTGCTGCTCGCTCATCTTGCCCCACGGCCCCTTGAGGGCGCGCTTGGCCGCCTTGACCGCGTCGTCCACCGCAGCTGAGTCGGCCTCCGGCACGAGGTTGATCACCTCGCCCGTCGCGGGATGGCGGTTCTCGAAGCTGCTGCGGCCGGCTGGCACGAAGCGCCCGTCGATGAAATGCGACAGGCGGGCGGTCTCGGCGCTGGCGGCAGCGCCCTGGTAGCGCGGAACGGCGCTGTTCATCGTCTCACTCCCGGTCTGTTGTTGTAGTCATGGGCGCATCATCGCGCCGCCGTTCACGTCGAGGATGGCGCCGGAGACGAAGCTCGCCGCCGGTGAGCAGAGGAAGGCGATCGGCCAGGCGATCTCCTCCGGCCGGGCGGCCCGGCCGAGCGGATGTTTCGCCAGCGCCGCCGAAAGATCGTGGACGCCGACCATCGCCGTGTCGGTGATCCCCGGCGCGACGCCGTTGACCAGCACGCCCTGCCCACCGAAGCGGGCCGCGAGCCAGCGCACCAGCGTGTGCAGGCCGCCCTTCGATGCAGCGTAATGCGGGCCAACGCCCGGGAAGGAGCCGCCGGTCGCCGCGACGATGGAGCCGACAAGGACGACCCGCCCTTCTCCGCGCGCTGCCATGGCAGGCACGAGCTCGCGCGCGAGGCGCATCGGCGCCATCAGGTTGAGCGACAGCGTGGTCTCGGCGACCTCTTCCCAGCCATCCGCATCCCAGTCGACCGGGCGGTAGATGCCGGCGCCGAGGACGGCGGCATCGATCGCCCCCGCCTGCTCGGACAGGCGCCTCGGCGCGTCATCGTCGAGCAGATCGATGATGATCTCGCGGGCCGCTTCCGCCTTCTCGCCCAGGCCCGTGATCGTCGCGGCGCAGGAGATGCGGTCGGTCAGGATGAGCCTGGCACCAAGATTTGCCAGAACCTGTGCCGTCACCGCGCCGATGCCACCGGCCGCGCCGGTGACCAGAATGGTCTTCCCGCTCAGATCAAAACCGCTCACGCCTTGCCTCCGAAAATCTGGTCGTCGTCCCGCGCAAGCGCGGCCATCGCCTTACGCACCTCTTCGGCCGTGCGGGAAAGATGCAGCTCGGTCATTCGGCAGGCCCGCAGCGCATTGCGCTGCATGGTGGCGTCGTAGATGGCACGGTGCTCGTCATGGACGTTGCGCCAGCCGCGCGAGACGTTGAGCGAGACGCGGCGATAGCGCTCTGACTGCTGGTAGAGCAGGTCGCGCAGCTTGATCAGCATGGGCGAACCGGCGGCCGAGACAAGCGCGGCATGAAAGGCGCGGTTGCGCGCCTCCCAGACCTCGATCTGCCCCGGCGGCAGCGCCTCGCTGGTATGCGGCAGATGCTCCTCGACCGCAGCCAGCGCCTCGAACGCCGCCGTGACCTCACGCTCCCACGCCGCATCGCCATTGCGGATCGCGGCGTTGAGCGCCTCGGTCTCGATCAGGGCGCGGACGCGCGAGACATCGTCGAGCTCGTCGAGCGAGAGCGGCGCCACCCAGAAGCCGCGCTGCCCTTCCGAGACGACGAGCAGGTCGCCCATCAGGCGGGCAAGCGCCTCGCGCAGCGGCGACATGCCGACCTCGTAGTCCTGCGCCAGGCCTTCGAGCTTCAGCTTGCTGCCAGCCGCAAGCCGGCCATTGACGATGTCGCCGCGCAATTGGCGGTAGGTCCGGTCTGCCAGGGTCTTGTCGGAAGAAGACATTACGAAGCGCGCAGCTCCCGTTGTCGATAACCCTCTCTACCATTGAATTTCGAAATTACAATCCCGGCGACGCTGATCGGGACCAACCAGAATCTCTTTAATTCCTATAATTCAAGGAATTCTCTATAAGAGGCCGTGTGAAAGCGAATTCTGGGTGTCGAAAAAATTTCGAAATAATATTGACAGGCCAAGGCCGTTCTGATCGGATGCCGGCCAATCGAGTGGCACCAAGATCGCCCCGTTGGAGGACGTCCCATGACCGAGCGCTTTCCGCTGTCCCGCCGCAGCTTCCTCGCAACTGCGGGCGCCACCGCCCTCACCGGCGCGATCAGCGCGCCCGCTTTGGCGCAGGGCGCCAGCAAGCCGCTGAAGATCGGCATGGTGACCTCGCTGTCGGGGCCGTTCACGGCGCTCGGCGAGAGCATGCGCGCCGGCATGCAGATGTTCCTGGCCGAGAATGGCGGCAAGCTCGCCGGCCGCGCCGTCGAGCTGATCGTCGAGGACGATCAGGCCAAGCCGGACGAAGGTGTCCGCAAGTTCCGCAAGCTGCTCGGGCAGGACAATGTCGACATTGTCTCCGGCGTGATCTCCTCCGCCGTGGCGCTTGCCGTCCGCGACGTCGTGACCGAGGCCAAGGCGCTGACCTTCATCTCGGCCGGCTCGGCCAATGATCTCGCCCGCAAGGCGGCGAGCCCCTTCGTCTTCCGGCCGACCAAGACCAACTGGATGCTCGGCCACACCGCCGGCCAGTGGGCTTTCGAGAAGCTCGGCAAGTCCGGCTGCCTGACCATCGCCGCCGACTATGCCGCCGGCCGCGAATCCGTCGGCGATTTCGTCGCGAGCTACCAGCAGCAGGGCGGCAAGGTCGGCAAGCAGCTCTGGGCCCCGCTCGGCACCACCGATTTCGGGCCGCTGCTGACGACGATCGCCGCCGAGAAGCCGGAGTTCATCTTCTCCTTCTTCGCCGGCTCGGATGCGGTGCGCTTCCTGCGCCAGATGCGCGAGTACCGCCTGCACGGAAAGGTCAAGCTGATCGGCAGCGGCGCGCTGTTCGACCAGGAGGACGTGGTCTCCGCCGTCAAGGAAGCGGCGCTCGGCGGGCTCAACACCTGCAACCAGTCGCCGACGGCGCCAAGCTCGGCCGCCTTCACCAAGGCCTATCAGGCGGCCCGCAACGCCATGCCGGGCGAGATGGGCACCGCCGGCTACGTCACCGGCCAGGTGATCAAGGCTGCGGTCGAGCGCGTCGAGGGCGATCTCTCCAACAAGGAGAAGGTCAAGGAGGCGCTGCTCGCCAAGGAGGTCGAGACCGTGTTCGGGCCGATGCCGTTCGATCCCCGCAACAACCAGGCGATCCTCGACATCTACGTCAACGAGATCAAGGAAGGCGCCGGCGGCCCGGTCAACCAGGTGATCCACACCTACAAGGCCGTGCGCGACCCCGGTCCGGTGGCCTGACGGGAAGGAGCGGTTCCGTGGGCTTCTACGCCGTCCAGAGCCTGAACGCGCTGTCGTTCTCGATGCTCTTGCTGCTGACCGGTCTCGGCCTGTCGGTGGTGCTCAACCTGATGAATTTCGTCAACCTGACCCACGGCTCCTTCTTCCTGCTCGGCGCCTATGTCGGTGTCTACTGGCTGGCCTCGGGCGCGCCCTGGTGGCTCGCCTTCCCGGTCGCTTTCGTGGCGGCCGGCCTCGCCGGCTTCCTGCTGGAGCGCTTCCCGTTCCGGCAGTTCTATGCCCGAACGCATCTGATGCAGGTGCTGTTGACCTATGGTCTCTCGGTGATCTTCGCCGACCTGATGCGCTGGGGTTTTGGCGCGCAGATCCTTTCGGCGGAGATTCCGGAAGCGCTGCGCGGCGTCGTCTTCATCATGGACATGCCGTTCCCGATCTACCGGCTCTTCATCATCGGCTTCGGCGCGGCGCTCGCCTTCGCGCTCTGGTTCGTGATCGACCGCACCATCTGGGGCGCGGTGGTTCGAGCCTGCGTCACCGATCGCGGCTTCGTCGAGACGCTCGGCCTCGACACCCGCCGGATCTTCACCGCCGTGCTGGTGATCTCGGCCGGCCTCGGCGGCATCTCCGGCGCGCTCGGCGCCGGCATCCTCTCCGCCTATCCCGGCCTCGACGAGGAGGTGCTGATCCTGGCGCTGATCGTCGTCGTCGCCGGCGGGCTCGGCACCTTCCGCGGCACGGTGCTGAGCGCGCTCCTGCTCGGCTTCGCCATGACCTTCTCCAAGGTCTGGGTGCCGGAATTCTCGAACGTCGTCGCCCTCGCCGTCATGGCTGCGCTCCTGGTCGCGCTGCCGGAAGGCCTGGTCGCCAGGAAGGTGAGGCAGGTATGAGCTCGATCGCCGACGGGACCGGCCGCGTGGAAACGCGCCCCGCCAGTGAGCGGCGCAGCCTGCCGATGACCGCAAGGGTCGCGCTGCTCGCCCTCGCCGCTGCGATTCCCCTGCTGTTCGCCGGCGACTACCAGCTGCGTTTCCTCGCCGAGATCCTGATCATCGGCACCGCCGTGCTCAGCCTCGACCTGCTGGTCGGCTTCGGCGGGCTGGTCTCGCTCGGCCATGCCGTCTTCTTCGGCGGCGCGGCCTATGCCGCCGCGATCGCCGCGCAGACGCTCGGTGCCGATGTCGTGGTGATGCTCGCTGTCGGCATCGCCACTGGCATGGCCTCTGCTCTGCTGATGGGCGTCGTGGTGATGCGCACCATCGCCCTGTTCTTCCTGATCCTCAGCCTGATCGTCGGCCAGATCGTCTGGGAGGTGGTGTTCCACTGGCGCGAGGTCACCGGCGGCGCCGACGGCCTGCGCGGCTTCCCGGTGCTGACCTTGCACACCGGCTTTGCCACGATCCCGCTCAACAACGGTGTCGCGCTCTATCTCGCCGCTCTGGTGCTTGCGATCGTCGCTTATTTCGCCGCCCACTCCTTCGTCACAGCGCCGATCGGCCGCGCTTTGCTGGGCACGCGCGAGCGGCAGCTCCGGATGAGCGCGCTGGGCTATTCGATCCCGCGTATCCGTCTGATGGCGCTGCTCGCCTCCGGCGCCATCGCCGGGGCGGCCGGGGCGCTCTATCCCTTCGTCAACCAGTATGTCGGCCCGAACGCCGTGCATTGGACGATGTCGGCGATGATGATCATCATGCTGGTGATCGGCGGCGTCGGCTCGCTCTATGGCGCCTTCATCGGCTCGGCGATCTATCTGGGCATCCAGACCTATGTCTCGTCCTATACCGATCGCTGGCAACTGGTCGTCGGCCTCGTCTTCGTGCTGACCGTGATGATCATGCCGAAGGGCGTCGTCGCCGGGCTGAAGGCCGCCTTCGGACGGCGCAAGGATGCGGAGGGCCGCTCATGAGCGCGAACGCCGTCCCTGCCCTCGCGATCGAGGGCGTCGCCAAGTCATTCGGCGGGCTGAAGGTCCTGAGCGATGTCTCGGTCACGCTCGGCCAGGGCGAATGCCTCGGCCTGATCGGCCCCAACGGCGCCGGCAAGACGACCCTGTTCAACATCGTCACCGGCTTCCTGATCCCCGACCAGGGCCGCGTCGCCTTCGCCGGCGAGGACATCACCAGGGCAAAGCCGGACGTTCGTGTCCGCGCAGGGCTGGTGCGCACCTTCCAGAAGAGCATGGCCTTCCCGGAGCTCAGCGTCCGCGAGAACCTTGCCTTGGCGGCACGGTCCCGAAGGGGCGAAGGCTATGGCTGGTTCGGCAGCCGCAAGGCCGTCGCAGCGGCAGACGAGGCCGCCGATCAATTGCTGACGCGCGCCCAATTGCACGAGCGGGCCGACTTGCCGGTCGCCGGCCTGTCCTATGGCGAGCAGCGCATCGTCGACGTGCTGGTCTCGCTGGCGATGCGCCCGCGCGTGCTCCTGCTCGACGAACCGACCGCCGGCCTGTCGCGGGCCGAGGGCGAGCATCTGATCGAGGTCGTCCGCACGCTCGGCGAGGACCTCTCGACCATCCTGATCGCGCATGATCTCGATATCGTCTTCGGCGTCTGCGACCGCGTCGCCGTGCTCGATCTCGGCCGATTGATCGCCTGCGACACGCCCGACGCGATCAAGGCGCATGAGGGCGCGCAGGCCGCCTATCTCGGCGCCTCGCTCGGGGAGGCCGCGTGATGTCCGTACAGGCACAGCAACAGGCGGCTCCCGCCACGTACCTTGAGATCGCGGGACTCGATGCGGGCTATGACGGCGTGCGCGTCCTGCACGGCGTCGAGTTCTCGCTGGCGCAGGGCGAGGCGGTGGCGCTGCTCGGTCGCAACGGCGCCGGCAAGAGCACGCTCTGCTCGGCCCTGTTCGGGCTGGAGCCGCAGGTCACCGGGCGCATCTCGATCAAGGGGCAGGAGGTCGCCGGCTGGCCGGGGCATCGCATCGCCCGGCTCGGCGTCGCGCTGGTGCCGCAGGGGCGCGGCGTCTACGCCAACCTCACCGTCGACGAGAACCTGACGATGGCGGCGCTGTGGTCGCGCAAGCAGCCGAACCGGCGCTGGGTCAAGGAGCGCATCTACGAGGATTTCCCGCGCCTCGCCGAGCGTCGCACCTTCTCCAGCGGCGCGCTCAGCGGCGGCGAGCGGCAATTGCTGGCGATCGCCCGCGCTTTGCTGACGCAGGCCGACCTGATCGTGCTCGACGAGCCGAGCGAAGGCCTCTCGCCTCGCGCCATCGAAGAGGTCATCATCGGCACGGTCGGGCGCCTGCGCGGCGAGGGCTATACCTTGCTGATCGCCGAGCAGAACCTCGCCATGGCGCTGAAGCTCGCCGAACGGGCGCTGGTCCTCGATCATGGCCGCGTCGTCTTCGACGGGCCGTCCGACGTCTTGATGGCCGACAAGGACCTTCAGAAAGAGCATCTCGGGCTATGAGCGACGCGATCACCATCGAGCAATTGCGCTATGTCCGGCTCGGGACCGCCGATCTGAAGGGCGCGGCCGATTTCGCCGGGCGCATCCTCGGCCTGCAACTGGTCGACCGCACCGAGACATCAGCCTATTTCCGCTCCGACTATCGCGACCACACGCTGGTCTATGTCGACGGGCTCGATGCCGGCCAGGCGATCGGCTTCGAGCTGCGCGATCCAGATGCGCTGACTCATGCCGAGAAGGTGCTGCAGGGCGCCGGCTTTGCCGTGACGCGCGGCGATGCCGAAGCCTGCGCTGTCCGAAAGGTCCGGCAGTTCGTCTCGTTCCGCATGGCGGCCGGCTACGACATCGAGCTCGTGGTCCGGCCGCTCGAATCCGGCTGGCGCTATCACGGCCCGCGCGATGCCGGCATCACCGGACTGGAGGCAATCGCGCTGCGCGGCGCGCCGGATGCCTCCGACCAGCAGGTCTGGACCAGGCTGCTCGGCGGCAAGGTCAGCGACTGGGTCGGCGAGGCCGCCTATATCCGCTTCGACGAGGCACATCACCGCATCGCCGTGCACCCCTCGCAGGAGAAGGGCATCCTCGCCATCGAGTTCGGCGTCGAGGACGTCGATCTCGTCATGCAGAACGCCTACCATCTGCGTGGCGCGCAGGCGCGCATCATGGATGGCCCCGGCCGGCGCACCGCCTCGCAGCAGCTATTCCTGAGCGTCGCCGGCCCCGACGGCGTCAACTTCTCCTATGTCGCCGAGGGCGAGCGGCTCGCCTCCCCTCGCCGCGCCCGGCAGTTCCCGCGCAAGCGCGACTCCTTCTGCGCCTGGGGCAGCGACACCCAGATTCCCGAATACCAATGAAGCGTCTTCGCCGGCCCCGCGCCGGCAGGAGGGAGCGACCATGATCAAGCTTGCCGATGTCTCCTATGTCCGGCTCGGGACTCGCGATCTCGAGGGCGCGACCCATTTCGCCACCGAATATCTCGGCCTCGACGTCGCCGAGCGCGCCAAGGGCTCGGTCTATTTCAAGTCGGACGCGCGCGAGCACACGCTCTGCTATTTCGAGGGCGATCCGGGTGACCAGGTCGTCTGCTTCGAGGTCGAGGAGCAGTCGCATCTCGACGAGGCCGCGACGCAGCTCGAAAGCCTCGGCCATCCCGTCCGGCGCGGGACCGCATCGGAGGCGGCGCTGCGCAAGGTCCATGATTTCATCGCCTTCCGCGATCCGACCGGCAACCCGATCGAGCTGGCCTGGCGGCCGGCCTATAGCGGGCGGCGCTATCACGGCGCGCGCGATGCCGGCATCACCGGCTTCAGCCATGTTGGCCTCTGTTCCAGCGATCTTGCCCGCGACGAGGCCTTCTGGACCAAGGTCACCAATGCCCAGGTGTCCGACCGGATCGGCGATGCGCCGCTGCTGCGCATCGACGAGGTCCATCATACCATCGCACTGTTCCCCTCGCCCAAGGCCGGCATCCAGCACATCAACCACCAGGTCGAGACCGGCGACGACATCATGCGCTCGCACCAGTTCCTGAAGGACCGGCAGGTGCGCATGGTCTTCGGCCCCGGCCGGCACCCGACCTCCTCGGCCAAGTTCCTCTATTTCGAGGGGCCGGAGGGCATGGTCTTCGAATATTCCAGCGGCGTGCGCGAAATCGCCGACGAGCTGCTCTGGCGCGAGCGCCAGTTCATGTTCGAGCCGAAGGGCTTCTGCAAATGGGGCGCCAAGCCCAACATCACCGAATTCAACAAGTGAGCGCGCCCAAGTGAGCGCACCAATGCCGCGGCCGAGCGCCGCCGAGGAGGATCTGGTCCGGCAGGCCGGGCGCGCTCTGGCACGCCATGGGCTCGTCCATGCCTATGGCCATTGCAGCCTGCGCCTCGACGCGGGCCATTTCCTGGTCTCACCGGCCAAGCCGCTCGGGCTCGTCGCCGACGAGGATGCCTGCAGCGTCGTCCCGCTCGACGGGCCATTGCCGGAGGGCGTGCTCGGCGAGGTCCGCATCCATCGCGAGATCTATCGGCGTCGGCCGGAGGTCGGCGGCGTCGTGCGCTCGATGCCGCAACGGGTGATGACGCTCGGCACGGCCCGGATCACGCCAAAGCCCCGGCACGGCTTCGGCAGCTATTTCGCCCCGCAGCCGCCGCTCTGGGACGATCCGCAATTGCTCCGCAACGACGAGCAGGCGGCCGCCCTCGCCGAGCAGATGGGGCCGGCCCGGGCCATCGTCATGCGCGGCAACGGCGCGGTCACCGCCGGCGCGAGCCTGGAAGAGGCGGTCGTGCTGACCTGGTATCTGGAGGATGCGGCACGCGTCGAGTTCGAGGCCAGGGCGGCTGGGATCGCCGATGCCGGGGTCATCCTCGGCGAGTCGGAGGTTGCGCAGCGTGCGACCTGGTCCGGCGCCATCCTAGACCGGATGTGGGCCTATCTGACGACGCCGCAGCGCTGACATTCAGCCGCACCAGGCAGAATCCCGGAAAGCAAAGCCCCGCGCGGGAGGGCGCGGGGCTTCTGGCCGCCAACCTTGGATAGCTGGGGAGCGTGGCGGGCGGCCGCGAGGAAAGGCGGCTCGGGAGAGACCGCCGGCCCGGCGCGAAGGCATGGAACGTGGGGAGCGTTGCCGTCGCGCCGGAAACCTGGGATCGGGATTTATCGTTCAGGCATCTCCTGTCCCGGAAAACCGGTTTCCACTTTTCCGGGACATGCCTCAGAACGGCAGCAGGATGTCCATCACCTGCTGGCCGTAGCGCGGCTGCTGGACGTCGGTGATTTGGCCGCGGCCGCCATAGGCGATGCGGGCCTGGGCGATCTTGGTCGAGTCGATCGTGTTGTCGGATTCGATGTCCTCGGGCCGGATCACGCCGGCGACGATCAATTCGCGCACCTCGAAATTGACGCGGATCTCCTGCTTGCCCTCGATGACGAGGTTCCCGTTCGGCAGCGTCTGGGTGACCACGGCGGCGACATTGGTAGCGAGCTGTTCGGCCCGGCGCACCGAGCCGGTTCCTTCGCTCGACGAATCCGAGTCGAGCTTCAGGAGGGAGCCCGGCTTGGCGCTCTTTGCCCATTTGGTCTCGGAGCCGAAGAAATTCTCGGCGCCCATGTCCTCGCCGTTCTTGCGGCTGCGCTTGGTGGTGTTGTCGAGCTGGGCCCGGTCGGTGACCTTGACCTTGACGGTGACGAGGTCGCCGACCAGCCGGGCGCGCTGGTCCTTGAAGAAGGCGCGCGAGCCGGTTCGCCAGAGCGAGTTCGGCGCGTAGGAGGCGTGCTCCACCGCCGGCATCGGCATCTGCACGGGCTTGTAGCCCTTCGTCGCGGTCGGGTCCTCGATAGGCGACAGCGCCGGCGCCTGGCCGACATTGGCGAGCCGGTCGACAGCGCCGCAGGCGCCCAGCATCAGGCTGAGGCCAAGCACGGCGGGGATGGAAAGAGGGTTGGTCCGGGTCATGGCAACGGTCCGCAACTTGAGTAATGGGGTCAGCGAGCGGCGGCGATCTGGCCGCCGCCATGCGGGCTGACATTGACGCGCCCGGGACCGGTGACGGTTCCCTGCAGCACGCGCTTCGACTGGATATTGGTGATCGCGATGCTGTCACCGATCGCGCCGGCCTCGTTGGCGCGGCCGCGCAGGCTGATCGCGATGCCGCGCGCCTCGTAGACGATGGTGACGATGTCGCCGCGCCCGACGACCTCCTCGCGCTGGACATCGCCGCTGCGCAGCACGGAGCCGGCGACCAGCGTCCGCTTGGCGACCTTGCCGATCGCCGCCTTCATCTCACCGAGCACATCGTTGAACTGGGCATCGCGCGGGCGGCGCTCGATGGTGACGTCGCTGGGACGAAGCGTCTCGCCGCGGGCGATCGTGCGCAGCGGCACCACCACCTCGGCGGTCTCGACCAGCTGGCCGGAGACGCGCACCGGCTTCAGCCTCGTCGCGGCGCTGCCCGGCATGGTCAGGCGGCCGGTGACGCGGCGGGTGCGGGCGTCGTAGTTCAGGTCGAGCGCCGCGAGGTCACCGGTCAGCTCCGGCTCGACGACCACGGAGGGCGCGCCGCCGTCGAGCAGCAGCGCGAAGGCACGCCCGTCGAAGCCGAAACGCTCGAGCAGGGCCGCCTTCACCGCGGCCTCGACGTCGAGCCCGGTGATCCGGCGCGCCGCCCGGGTCACCACCACCTGGGCGACGCCCTGGCTGTCGAGGTCCTGGGCATCGCGCAGGAGGCCGTGCTTGACCGCGGCATCGACGATGCGGGCGACCTGGATCGTGCCGGTGTCGCCGAGCGCCGGCGCCCGGAAGGCCGGCAGCGCCGCGTCCTGCGGCGAAAGGCCCGTGATCAGGTCGCCGAAGCCGACGATGTCGCGCGACAGGGTGAGGTCGGGCTTCAGCCTGAGCTTGGCCGCTGCTGCAGCCGGCGCTGCCGCGGGCGCGCTTGTCGCCGCCGGAACCGGCGCCTGGGCCAGCGCCATGGCGGGCAGCGCCGCCAGGGCCGCGATGATGAGAGTGGAGCGGATCATCTGGCTCATCCTCCGTCAGCGCATGATCTGGGTGGTGGACTGCATCATCTGGTCGGCGGCCGAGATCACCTTCGAGTTCATCTCGTAGGCGCGTTGCGCCGCGATCAGCGAGGAGAGCTCGGTGACCGCCTGGACGTTGCCTTCTTCCAGGTAGTTCTGCTGCAGCGTGCCGAAGCCTTCCTCGCCGCCGAGGCCGTCGATCGCCGGGCCGGAGCCGGCGGTCTCGACGAACAGGTTGTCGCCGATCGATTCGAGGCCGACCTTGTTGATGAAGCGCGAGAGCTGGATCTGGCCGAGCTGCTGCGGCGCGGTCTGGCCGGGCAAGGTCACCTCGACCGTACCCTGCGCGTTGATCGAGACGCCGGTCGCGTTGTTCGGGACGGTGATGCCCGGCTGGACGAGATAGCCGTCGCGCGTGACCAGCCGGCCCTGGCTGTCGAGGTCGAAGGAGCCGTCGCGCGAATAGGCGGTGCGTCCGTCCGGCATCTGGATGCGGAAGAAGCCCTCGCCGCGGATGGCGACGTCGTATTCCTTCTCCGTCGGGCTGAGGTTGCCCTGACTCATCACCCGCCCGGTCGAGGCGGTCTTGACGCCCGAGCCGACGAAGGTGCCGGCCGGAACCTGCGTGTTCTGGTCCGAGGTCTGCGTGCCGGCGCGGCGGATGTGCTCGTAGAGCAGATCCTGGAAATGGATGCGCTGGCGCTTGTAGCCGGTGGTGCGGACGTTCGCGATGTTGTTCGAGATGACCTGGACGTTGAGTTCCTGGGCCATCATGCCGGTGGCGGCGGTGTAAAGTGCGCGCATGGATCTGGCTCCTTCCGCGTCAGGCTTGCTGATCGGCCAGGCGGGTGATCGCCTTGGCGCGCAGTTCGTCGGTCTTGCCCATCATCGCCGAGAGCGTCTGGTAGGCGCGCTGGACCTCGACCAGCCGGGTCATCTCGACCACGGCCTTGACGTTGGAGCGCTCGATCGCCCCGGTCTCGAGCCGCGCCTGCGGGCCGGCGGGCTGCGCGGCGGCGGTCGAGGAGAACAGGTTGGCGCCGTCGCTGGCCAGCGCCCGGGGATTGTCGAAACGGACGATCCGGAGCTTGCCGCGCTGGCCCTGGTCCGAAGAGACCGTGCCGTCGGTGGCGATGCGCGGGTTGCTCTCGGTCGAGCCGAACACGATCGGCCCGCCATCGCCCATGACCGGCTGGCCGGACTGGGTCACCAGCTGGCCCCGGCCGTTGATATCGAGCGAGCCGGCGCGGGTGTAGCGCTCGCCCTGCGCGGTCTGGACGACGAGGTAGTTCTCGCCCTGCAGCGCGACGTCGAGCGGGTTGCCGGTGCGCTCGATCATCCCGAGCGACAGGTCGATCGGCGTGCCCTTGTCGATGACATAGGAGAGCCGCCGATCCATCGTCGGGAAGGTGTCGGCCCGCGCCGTCGGCGAGATGTACTCGGCAAAGCGGGCCGAACGGGCCTTGAAGCCGTTCGTGCCGACATTGGCGACGTTGTTGGCGATGACGTCGAGCTCGCGCGCCAGAGCCATCTGGCGCGACAGGCTGACGAGAAGCGCGTTTTCCACGGCTCCTGCTCCCGATCTGTCCCATGGCCGCCCCGACGCTCCCCAGCGCGGTGGCCATGCCAGACAGGTGGCAAGCGACGTGCCAACATGGTTAATCCCAGCAAATGATTGATATCATTCGATATAGATTGGAAGGCGGCCTTCACCACCCCTGGACGGAAACCGCCCTTGCGGCAGAAACGACCCGGCAAGAATTGCCCTCCTTAACGGGCCGTTAACCGTAATCGGGCGAAGGTTAACGTCAGAAAGACGGGCCGGGGCGGCGCCCGTTCTGGGCGGGCTGGCCGAGATGGCGAAGAAGGCGAACAAGGACGACGAAGCCGCCGAGGGCGGGGCCGAAGAGGCGCCGAAGTCCGGCAAGAAGAAGCTCGTCATGATCGGCGCCGCCGTGGCGCTCGTGGCGGCGCTCGGCGGCGGAGGCTGGTTCTTCTTCATGAAGAAGAAGCCTGCCGAGGAGGTGACCGCCGAACAGGCCGCGGCCGCAGCCAAGAAGCTGATCACCTTCGTCGAGATGAAGGACATGATGATCGGCATCACCGCCGGCCCGCAGCAGGACCGCCAGCCGATCGTCAAGATCAAGGTCGCGCTCGAGATCGCCGATCCCAAGACCGCCGACCAGGTCAAGCCGCTGCTGCCGCGCGTCGAGGATGCCTTCCAGGTCTTCATGCGCGAACTGCGCCCCTCCGACCTCGACGGCTCGGCCGGCATGTACCGCTTGAAGGAAGAGCTGCTGCGCCGGGTCAACGTCACGGTCTACCCGGCCAAGGTCGACGCCGTCCTCTTCAAGGAACTGCTGCTGCAATAGCGGCAGCCCGATCGCGCAAAGCAGACCGCCATGGCCAACGACGATCTCGAGATCACAGACAAGGACAAGGCCCCGCTGACGCCGGAAGGCATGGCAGCGGAATGGGCCACCATGTCCGACGTCGCTGTCGAGGACGGCAGCGAGACCGAAGCCAATATCGATCGCCTGATGAATCAGGAAGAGATCGACACCATGCTCGGCTTCTCCATCGGGGATGACGGCAAGGGCGGCCGCAACGGCATCCAGGCGATCGTCGATTCCGGCTCGGTCACCTATGAACGCCTGCCGATGCTCGAGATCATCTTCGAGCGTCTGGTCCGCCTGCTCTCCACCAGCCTGCGCAACCTGTTCAGCGACAATGTCGAGGTGACGCTGGAGGGCATCCGCTCCGTCCGCTTCGGCGACTACATCAACTCGATCTCGCTGCCGGCGATGCTGGCGGTGTTCAAGGCCGAGGAATGGGACAATTTCGGGCTCGTCACCATCGAGTCTGCCCTCACCTATTCGGTGCTCGACACCATGCTCGGCGGCAAGCGCGGCCAGGCGGCGGCGCGCGTCGACGGGCGCCCCTTCACCTCGATCGAGATGAGCCTGCTGCGCCGCGTCATCGGCGTCGTGCTGGGCGATGCCGAAGCCGCCTTCCGGCCGCTCTCGCCGGTGAACTTCAGGATCGACCGGATCGAGTCCAATCCGCGCTTCGTCTCGATCTCGCGGCCCGCCAACGCCGCGATCCGCGTCGAGCTGCGCTTCGACATGGAAGGGCGCGGCGGCTCGCTCCACCTGCTCCTGCCCTACGCCACCATCGAGCCGATCCGTGAATTGCTGCTCGAAAGCTTCATGGGTGAGAAGCTCGGGCGCGACCCGATCTGGGAAAACCATCTCGCCACCGAGGTCTGGCAGGCGGATGTCGCCGTGAAATGCGTCCTCCACGAATGCACCATGCCGCTGAAGCGGGTGATGAAGCTCGAGATCGGCGACACGCTGATGTTCGACGCCCGCCCCGATTCGGTCGCCTCGCTGCGCTGCGGTGAGTTCATCGTCAGCGAGGGCCGGATCGGCCGCGTCGACGACAAGATCGCCGTCCAGGTCGTCAGCCCGCTGCGGCGCTCGAAGACGACCATGGCCGCCTTCGACACCAGTCATCTCAATCCGGCGTCCTGACCAGGGAGACGAACCCATGACCATCACCCTGATCGCCGATGTGCTGGTTGGCTGCCTGCTGGTCGCCACCATCATCACCTGCTTCGTGCTCTCCAAGCGCATCGAGCGGCTGAAGGCCGATGAGAGCGCGATGCGCCAGACCATCGGCGCGCTGATCTCTGCCACCGACACCGCCGAGCGCGCCATCGCTGGCCTCAAGCTAACGCTGGGCGACTGCGACCGCACCCTCGCCGAGCGCCTGCAGACCGCCGAGCGCTATGCCGCCGACCTCGCCCAGCAGATCGAGGCCGGCCAGACCGTGATGGAGCGCATCGGCCAGATCGTCAGCGCCGCCAGCATGATCGCCGCGCCCAAGGCCGAGCCGGTCGCGGAGAAGCCCGCCCTCTCCCGCATGGCGAGCACGGCCGACGCCGCCGCCGCGATCCGCGCCCGCGCCGCCCGCAGGCTCGAGGGCCAGGCTGCGTGATCCAGACGCCCCGCCTCATTCCAGCGGTCATTCTCGGCGCCATGGGTCTCCTGGCGCTGAAGCTGCTCGCCTGGACGGCGGAGCCTTATCCCGGCAAGGTGCCCGCCAGCCCCCCGGTACTGCCCGCGACGCAGGAAAAGGAAGCCTCGGGCCTCGCCAAGATCATCGCGAAGGCCCATCAGCCGAGCACGTTCTGGGATCCGGAGACCACCGGCACGATCGATCCGCCGAAGCCGAAGGCCTTACCGGAGGAGCAGGCCAAGCGCGACGTCAACCCGAACAACAAGGCCGGGTTGATGAACGGCACGGTCCAGCCGGTCTCGCCGGCCGAGAAGGCGCTGCTCGAACGCCTTGGCCAGCGCCGCGACGAGATCGATGCGCGCATGCGCGAGCTCGACATGCGCGAAAAATTGCTCGATACGGCTGAAAAGAAGCTCGGCGGCCGCGTCGACGACCTCAAGGCGCTGGAAGAGAAGGTCGAAGGCCCGCGCAAGCAGGAGAGCGAGACCAATCAGGCGGTCAAGAACCTGGTGATCATGTACGAGACGATGAAGCCGAAGGACGCCGCCCGCGTCTTCGACCGGCTGGCGCTCGACATCCTGGTTCCGGTCGTCCAGCAGATGAACCCGCGCAAGATGTCGGACGTGCTCGCCGCCATGTCGCCCGAGGCGGCCGAGCGCCTCACCGTCGCCCTCTCAGTGCGCGGCCGCCCCGCCGTCGCCACCGAGCGCGCCCCGGCCCCGACGCCCGCCGGCAACGAGCTGCCGGCGATCGAGCCCGCGCCGAAGCGCTGAGGCGCACGGGGGGCGCCGAAAACCTGTGCGGCCCGCTCGTTCGAATGGATGACGCCGCCCATGCGGCCTGGCGCTTAACTCTCCATCGATCCCGGAGAGGCAGCCATGAGCAGCATTGCGAAATACGGCTTTGAGGGTGGTGGGCCTGGCCAGTACGAAGGCTCGCTGCAGTTCATCGACACGAATACGCCGATTCTCGGCCTCTACTACGATAGTCACATCAACTTCTCGATTACCTCGCTCGGCCCCCAGTTACGCATCGTGCGGTACTCGAAGGAAACGCTCGTGGCGCTGACGAATATCGGCAACCGAAGCGCGGTCACTTATGAGAACAACGGCTTCACCATAAAGCCTGAAGGCACCGGTTATTTCCAGCTGCGCCGCACCCACCACGGCTGGGGCGACAAGTCACGTTACGGCGTCAAGGCCAAGGACAAGCGCGGCACGGTCAACATCATCATCTGCAAGGTTCTGGCTCCGCCTGGAATGGACCCGCGCGACCCAGCCACGCTGTATTGAGCGCTCCTCGCTTCCGGCTCGGCGCTTATTGCTGAACGGTGATGCCGTTCTCCCTGATGATCGTCGCATAGGTCGCGACATAACGCTCGATCACCTTCTCGAACTCGGCGCCCGGCCGCGCCAGCACAGTGAAGCTCAGCGCCTGCAGGCGCTCGCGCACATCCGGACGCGCCAGGGCCGTGAGCCAGGCGCGCTCCAGCGCCTCGCGGGCCGGGGCTGGCGTGTCACGCCGGACCATGATGCCGAACCAGCTGTCCGACAGGAGATCCGGCAGGCCGAGCTCTGCGAAGGTCGGAACGTTGGGCAGTTCGCGCACCCGCTGGTCAGCGGTGACCGCGAGCGCGACGAGCTTGCCCTCCTCGATCGGCTGGACGACATCAGGCAGGTTGCTGAGCGCAAAGTCGATCCGGCCGGCATAGAGGTCGACGAAGAGCTGCGCTGTGCCGTTATAGGGCGCATGCACCGCCTTGCCGCCGACGAGCCGCAGGAAGTGCTCGGCACCCAGATGCGGCGAGGTACCGATCCCCGGCGAGCCATAGGTCATCGAACCGCTGCCCTCGCGCAAGCGCTTCAGGAAGCCGGCCCAGTCTGCCTTCAGCGACGGCGCAGCCACGAGGACATGAGGCACCACGGTCGCCTGCACCACCGGGACGAAGGCACGCTGCCAGTCCGCCGTGCGCGTCCGCAGGGTGATGTTCGCCGCAAAGCTGTTGGCGATCATCAGCATGGTGTGCCCGTCGGGCGGTGACTTCAGCGTCTCGGCCCCGGCGATGACGGTCGCCGCTCCCGCGATGTTCTCGACCACGACGCTCTGGCCGAGCGTGTCCTTCAGGCTCTCCTGCGCCAGCCGCGCCACCGGGTCCATCGAGGTGCCCGCCGTGAACGGCAGGATCAGCCGCACCGGTCGCTCCGGCTTCCAGGGCGCCTGCGCCCTGGCCAAAGTCGGCAAGGCGAGCCCCGCCAGGAGAAGCGCACGTCGATCAAGCAGCATCGGGTCCCCCATTGCACCGTTCGATTTCCGGCAACGCACCGGCGCGTCCACAGCACTCAGGCCGATGCCGCGATCACGATCTCCCGCGACAGGCCACGCACATCCATCTCGTAGTCGAGCACCGCCACCGGCGGCCGGGAGAAATGCCAGGTCACGGCGCGGCCGAGGCCGGTGATCGGCAGGAGGACATCAGCCAGCAGCGGATGGATGTCGCGGATCGTGTAGATGTTCGCGACCGTGGCCTCCGCCCAGCCATAGCCGAGCCCGGCGAGGCGGCGCTCCATCTCGCCCATCACCCACTCTGCCTTGGCGCGCACGCCCTCAGCCGAGGCATCGCCCGGCCGGATCGTCCCCTGCGCATAGCTGGCGCCGCCTTCCGGCGCCTCGCCGCTGCCAGCGACCACGAAGCTCGCCCGGGTGCCATCGTCGGGAACGGTGTAGCTGAAGGCATGCAGCGAGACGGTCTCCGGCTTGCCGATCTCCGGACAGATATTGGTGCGGGCGACGGGGTTAACCTCTCCCTGCAGGACGCCCCATTGATCGAGCCGGGCGGCGTAGAGCCGGTTGAAGGTGTCGAAGCCGCCTTCCGAGAAGGGCTCGGGCGAGCGCAGTTCGCAGGCGCAGAACGCGGTCAAGGGCCGGCTCACCTGCTTCAGATGCGCCTCGATGAGCTGAAGGCCGCGATCCATCGGGACCGGCACCGCCAATTGCGCGCGCTCGATCCGGAAGCCCGGCTCGGCTGCAACGCCACCGGAATACTGGTATACGGCCGGAATGAACCGGTAGCTGCCGTCCTGGCTGGTGCGGGTGGAGTACATCGGGTCGGTTCCTCGCCTGGTTTTCCTAGTGGTAGAAGGCGGGCCGGTCGCTCAGCCAGCACGGTTTCGCGGAGAGTTCGTTGCCGATCCGGCAACACTCGCCTACGGTCGAAGGCTCACGCATCGACCGCGGCCCGCTGCCATGTCGCTCACCCGCTATCGCTATTTCGCGCTGGTCGCCGATCACGGCTCGGTTCGCGAGGCCGCAGATGCGCTGCGCGTCGCGCCTTCGGCGATCAGCCGCCAGATCGCCAGCCTGGAGGAGGAGTACGGCACACCCCTGTTCGAGCGCCGCGCGCGCGGCATGCGGCTGACCACGGCGGGAGCGGCCGTACTGGAGACGGCCCGCACCATCCTCGACAGCGTCCAGAGCGCGCGCGCGGCGATCGACGAGCTCCAGGGCATGAAGCGCGGGCATGTCCGCGTCTGGACGGTCGAGGGCGCGATGGACGATTTCGTCTACCCGGCGCTCGCCGAGTTCTCGGCCGCCCACCCCTCGGTCAGCTTCGACATCATGGTGGCGAGCTCCGACCAGCTGGTGCAGCGCCTGCTCGACGACGAGGCCGACATGGTCGTCGCCTTCAATCCGATTCAGCATCGCAGCGTGCTCTCGCTCGCCGAGATCGCCGATGCGCTGGTCGTGGCCGCCCACCCGGACGATGCCGTCGCCGCGCGGCCATCGGTCAGTGTCGCGGAGATCGGCGAGATGCGCCTTGCCCTTCCGGACCGGACCTTCGGCCTGCGCCGCCTGGTCGACGACATGGTCGCGGCGAGCGGCATCGCGCTCAAGCCGGCTTTGGTCACGAATTCGATCCAGTCGCTACGCTCCTTCGCGCGGGCCGGCCTCGGCGTCAGCATCCTGACCCGCTGCGCGACGCGGCGGGACGTAACTGAAGGGCGCCTGGTCACCATCCCCCTTCAGGGCCGCAACCTGCGCAAGGCCTGCCTCAAGATCTGCGTGCGCAACGGCCGAACCCTGTCCCCGGCGGCGCGGGCTCTGTCACGGCATCTCGCCCGCAGCGCCAGGAGCTATGCGGCCGGTCATATCTGAGGGGCGGGGCGGGCCCGGGAAGGGAACGCAACTGCCTCCCAACAGTGCGCCCCCTTCCCTCGGGCACAGGCCCGCCTCGCCACGAGTGCCATGTTGCAGCTGGCCCATTCCGGGGCGAGTGAGCGGGCTTTAGACGCCACTTCCCGGCAGGCGGATGACGAGCGGATTAAGAGAATGACAGGTGCGTTAAACCCGCGGATGCCGGCGGGGTACCCGGACAAGGCGGCCCCCCTCGCAACGGAATGCTCCTTAACCGCCCGTTATCCTTGACGGGCTAGCCTCCGCGCAGGTTGGAGCGGCCTGTCGCCGCTTTGCCAATCGCGTCGAGTTGAGTAGCGGTCGTGCGTATCCTGCGGTCCCTGAGCTTCGGCATTGGCCTGGCGGCGCTGAGCCTCGCTGCCGGCTTTGCCGCGCCGGCAACGGCAGCCACCGCGACCTTGCGCGGCGAGGCCATGCGCGCCGGCTTCGGCCGCATTGCCTTCGCATTCGACGAGCCGGTGACGACGCGGGTGCGCGTCGCCAATGGTGTCGTCGTGATCGGCTTCAGCCAGCCGGTGAAGCTCGATCCGAGCCGGCTCGCTGCCGAGCTGCCTGCCTATGTCTCGGTGATCAGGGTCGACCCCGACGGGCGCGGCCTGCGCCTGGCGCTCGCGCGCCCCTATCGCGCCAACCTGCTCGAAGCCGGCGACAAGGCCTTCATCGATCTCCTGCCCGAGAACTGGACTGGGCAGTTGCCGGGCCTGCCGCCCGAGGTCCTCGCCGAGCTCACCCAGCGCCTGCGCCTCGCCGAGGCGCGCGCCCGCGAGATCGCCCGCATGCCGGTGCCCGCGCCGAAGCCGCTCGGCTTCCGCACCGCCCGCCTGCCGACGCTCGATCGCTTCATGTTCTCGGCGCCGCCCGAGGCCCTGCTCACCCCCAGCCTGGACGACGGCAAGCTGACGCTGAACTTCGACCAGCCGCTGGCGGTGACGCCGTCGCAGATCCGCAGCCTGCTGCCGGCCGACTTCACGCTGGAGCAGGCGACGATCGGCGACGACCGCACGCAGCTCGTCTTCAGCGTGCCGAAGGACCGCCAGCTCCGCAGCTTCCGCGACGAGGCCGGCTGGACCGTCGACCTGGCGCATTCCGGCGCCGCGGCCCCGCTGTCGCTCGCCGATCTGCAGGCCGCCTCGCCTGGCGCCGCCAAGCCGGCGGACACCAAGGCGCCCGAACAGAAGGCTGCAGCGGCGCCGCCGTCTCCCGCCCCGAAAACCGAGGCAGCGTCCGCCCAGCCCAAGCCCGTGACTGCCGTTGCCGCCGACGCGCCGCCGCGCGATGTCGAGATCGCTTCGGCTGTCGACGGCGATGGCGGCGGCCGCATCGATTTCCGCTTCTCGCGGCCGACCGGCGCCGCCGCCTTCACCGAGCCCGGCCGGGTCACGCTCGTCTTCGATACGCGCGACACGCTCGATCCCGACAAGCTCAAAGGCGTGCTGCCGGCGCTGATCGAAGGCGTCACCGTCACGCGCGAGGCCAAGGTCACCCTCGTCAGGTTGAAGACGCGCCGCCAGCAGTTGGTCCGGCTCTCCGACGACAACACGCAATGGTCGCTGAGCTTCGGCGACAAGGCCGGCAAGCCCGCCCTCGCGCTGACGCCCCGCCGCGACGCCGACGAGCGCGGCCAGACCATCGTCGCCGTCCCGGTGCCGGGCCTGACCGGCGTGCACTGGCTGGAGAACAGTGAAGGCGGCCCCAACCTCGCGGTCGCAACCGCGCTCGGCCCGACGCGTGCGGTCTCCAAACCCTATCGCTTTCTCGAATTCGGCCTGCCGCAAAGCGCCCATGGCGTCGTCGTCAGCGCCGTCGCCGACGATCTTGCCGTACGTGCCGACACCGAAGAGGTCCGGATCGGCCGGCAGAACGGCCTGATCGTCAGCCTCGACGCCGAGAAGCAGAAAGAGACGGAGAAGAAGAGCGATCAGGCGGCCGCCCGCCCCTTGCTCGACAGCGAGTCCTGGTCCGCTCTGCACACCCCCGAGATCCGCGACCGCGCCGCCGCCATGCTGCGCGAGGTCGCCGGCGCCTCGCGCGGGCGCAAATCAGAGACCCGGCTGGCGCTCGCCCGCTTCCTCGCCGCCAACGGCATGATGCCGGAGGCGGCCGGGCCGCTGAATGTGCTGCTCGCCGATGACGCTGCGATGCGCGGCAACCGCGACGCGCTCTTCCTGCGCGGCCTCATCGCCACCCGCATGCATCGCAGCGCCGAGGCGCTGAAGGCATTCGACGCGGCTCCCATCCGAGACGACGCCGAGGCGGGGCTCTGGCGCGCCCTTTCCGAGCAGCGGCTCGGCCGCAACGCCCAGGCGCTCGCCGGCTTCCGCCGTGCCGAGGCCATCCTCGACCGCTACCCCGCCGACCTCCAGGCCGAATTCCGCCCGGCCATGGTGCGAGCCGCGCTCGCCACCGGCGAGGCGACGGTGGCGGAAAAGCAGATCGGCCAGCTCGCCGACATGCCCGAAGAGCTGGTCAATCCCGAGGAACTGGCGCTGCTCCGCGCCCGGCTCGACGATGTCAGCGGCCGGCCGGAGGCGGCGATCAACGGCTATAAGCCGCTCTTCGAGGCCAAGACGCGGCCCGTCGCGGCCGAAGCGCAATTGCGCGCCGTCAAGCTCGCCCGCGCCGAGAAGCGCGCGGACTTCTCGGCCGACGAAGCCATCGCCCGGCTTGAGACCGTCTCGGCGATCTGGCGCGGCGGCGAGATCGAGATCGAGGCGCTCGCCGAGCTCGGCCGCCTCTATGTCGAGCAGCACCGCTGGCGCGACGCCTTCCAGACGGCACGGCGGGCCAACGAGGTCTTCCCGGAGAACCCGGCGACAAGACTGCTGCATGACGAGACGGCCCAGCGTTTCGAGGCGCTGTTCAGCGATCCCGATCTGGAGAAGCTGCCGCGGCTCGAAGCCCTGGCACTGTTCTATGACTTCAAGGACTACCTGCCGATCGGCCGGCGCGGCGACGAGATCGCCCGTCTGCTCGCCGACCGGCTGGTCGAGCTCGACCTTCTCGACCAGGCCAGCGAGATCCTGCAATATCAGATGGACCGTCGCCTGACCGGCGCGGCGCGCTCCACCGTGGCGACGAGGCTCGCCATGATCCGGCTGATGAATGGCAAGCCGGCCGAGGCGCTGCAGGCGATCGTCTCGACCCGGCTCGCCGAATTGCCGGCCGACGTGAAGCGTGCCCGCCTGTTGCTGGAATCCAAGGCGCTCTCCGATCTCTCGCGCACCGACCAGGCGCTCGACCTGCTCGAAGGCGAGAGCGGCCCCGAGGTCGATCGGCTTGGCGCCGACATCCTCTGGAGCGGCCGGCGCTGGCGCGAGGCCGGCGAGGCGCTGGAGCGCATCCTCGGCGAGAGCTGGCGTGGCCAGGCGCCGCTCGGCGACGGAGAGCGTGCCGACGTGATGCGCGCCGCCATCGGCTATGTCATGTCGGACGAGGCGCTCTCGCTCGACCGGCTGCGCACCAAGTTCGCCGCCAAGATGGCGCAGGGCGCCGATGCCCGCCTGTTCGGCTTCGTCACCGGCGCGAGCCGGGCCAGCGCCGCCGACATCCGCGAAGCCGCGCGCGCCGCCGCCGGCTCCGACACGATGAGCGACTTCCTCAAGGAATATCGCAAGCGCTACCCGGCCTACTCCAGCGCCGTGCGCGAGCGGCGCAAGCCTGCTGACACCGACGCCGCCAATGCCGGGCCAAGGCCGGGCCAAGGCTGAGCTGGCCCGTCAGCTACCGTAACTCTTCACCAGCGATCCGGCGACAAGCCCCCAGCCGTCGACCAGCACGAAGAAGATCAGCTTGAATGGCAGCGCCACCGTCACCGGCGGCAGCATCATCATGCCGACCGACATCAGGATCGAGGCGACCACGAGGTCGATGATCAGGAAAGGCACGAACAGCAGAAAGCCGATCTCGAAGGCGCGCCGGAGCTCCGAGATCATGAAGGCCGGCACCAGCACCTGGATCTGGATGTCCTCCGGCCGCTCCGGCTTCGGCTCGCGCGACATCTCCATGAACAGCGCCAGGTCCTTCTCGCGCACATGCTTCAGCATGAACTCGCGGAACGGCACGATGCCGCGCTCGAACGCCTCCTGCGGCTGCATCTGCCCGGCGATCAACGGCGCCCCGGCGACGCGATAGGCCTCCTTCAGGGTCGGCGCCATCACGAAGCCGGTCAGGAACAGCGAGAGCCCGATGATCACCGCATTGGGCGGCGCGGTCTGGGTGCCGAGCGCCGAGCGCAGCAGCGACAGCACCACCGCGATGCGGGTGAACGAGGTCACCATGATCAGGATCGACGGGGCCAGCGACAGCACCGTGATCGCGGCGATCAATTGCAGCGCCCGCTCGGTGACGCCGCCCTGGCCGAGATCGAGCGAGAGCGTCTGGGCCTGCGCGATGGCCGCGGTCCCGAGCAGGCCGAGCCCGGCGGCGAACGCCGCCAGCCAGCGCAAGCTCCGTCTTGTGGGTATCCGCCTGCCCATCATCCATCCCCGCCCGAATCACGGCGCGGGCAGGAGGAACGCTAGAGCAAGGCTCGCTGGCGGGCGAAGTGGGTTTCGCGCGCTATCCCCCGGCGCCTGCGCTCGAGGGAGCCTGCCTCAGCCCTTCTTGGGATCGCGTCCGAGCAGGCGGGCGAATTCGGCCTCGATCGCATCGACCGAGAACGGATCGTCCTCGGGCGGCTTGGCGGCCGGCTTCGGTTCCTCCACCGGCTTGGCCTCGGCAGGTTTCGTGTCGGCAGCCTTGGTGTCCGCCGGCTTGGCATCTGCTGGCTTGGCCTCCTGAGGCTTCGCCTCGGCCGGCTTGCCGTCGGCTGGCTTCTGCTCGCTCGGCTTGGCTTCGTTCGGCCTGGGCTCGTTCTTGGCCGGCGCTTCGGCCTTCACGGCAGCCTCGACCTCGTCGAGCACATCGTCGAAGACAGGCGCGAACTTGGCGGATTTGCTCGGCTCGGCTGCGGGAGCTGGCGGGGCCTGCTCTCTCGCCGGCTCGGGCTTTTTCTCATCCAGCTTCGCCGGCCCGGAAACCGGCGGCTTCGGCGCCGCGAAGACCGGCGGAGCGACCAGCGGCGCCTCGGAGGCGGCCGGACGTGCCGGCCCCGGCTTCAGCCCCAGCGCCATTTCGAGTTCGGCTTCCATGTCGAGCGCCGGACGCGCCGGCGCAGGAGGCGGAACCGGAACCGGCGGCTTGGCTGCGGCCGGCGGAGCGGGCTGCACCGGAGGAGCCGGCGGCGGCGCGACGGGCTTGGGCGCCGGTGGCGCCTCGGGCTCGGGGCGCGGAGGCACCGAGCCGGGCCGTACTGCCGAGAACGGACGCTTCAGTGCCTCTTCGAGCTGCCGGGCCATGTCGCCGAGCTCGCTGGCGCTGGCCGCGGGCGCCGGATCGCGCGTCAGGGCCGCGCCGATACCGGCAGCCCCCGCGGCGACGGCCGGCGGAATCGGTGCCGGAGCCGGCCGCGGCGGAATCGGGGGCTGAGGCTGAATCGGAGGTTGGGCCACAGCACGCGGCGGCGGGGGCGGGGGCGGCGTGACCGGCCGTGGCGGCGGCACGGGATCGACCGGAACGGCCGGGGCCGGCACCGGCGAAGGCGGCGCAGGCATGGGCGGCGCAGGCCTGATGTCCTCGGCGGGCTGCGGGCGCGACTCGGGCTCGAACGCCAGCGGGCGTTCCGCCTGGCCTTCGCTCGGCAGGGGCGCCGCGACGCGTCCGCCACTGCGCACGATATTGGTCTCGACCACCACGTCGGAGGCGCCGCCGATCATCACGAGATGCTCGACATTGTCGCGCCGCACCAGGATCAACTGGCGCTGCCGGTCGAGATCGTAGACGTCGACCACGCCGAGGCGCGGCTGGCGGGTGCGCCCCCCGCCCTGCCCTTTGAACTTGAGCCGACCACCGCTCATGCGCCGCAGGAAGAAGCCGAGCAGCGCGACCAGGAGCAGCACTACTGCGAAGGCGATGATCCAACGCAGGCCGGAGGAAAGTTCGAAGCCAAACAGAGTCTGCAAGGTCTGCCTCATGAAGCGACGCGACAGCCGCCGACCGCTCTTTGTAAGGGCGCTCAGGCGTATAGACGGGGTTGGCTATACCATAAGCCCCGCCAATTCGGGAAACATGGTTAGCGGATGGTTAACACCATCGCGCAGATCCCTGTGAATTAACCCGGTATTAACCATGCACCCGGCAATAATTTCCCACTTCGGCAGGAGCCGACGGGAGATTGCGGCATGGCGAATGACGGCCTTGGCCTGATGGGAGCGCTGAAGGCGCGGATGCACTGGCACCAGGCGCGCCAGAAGCTGCTCGCCGAGAACGTCTCCAATGCCGACACACCGCGTTTCAAGCCGCACGATCTGCGCGCGCCCTCGCCGGCCGGCAATGGCGGCGTGACGCTGGCGCAGACCTCTCCGCTGCACCTCGGCCTGTCCGGTCAGCGCAACGGCTTCGACCCGCGCGATCCCAAGCGCTTCGAGACCACGCCGAGCGGCAACAGCGTCAATCTCGAGGACGAGATGATGAAGGTCGCGCAGAACCAATCCGACTACCAGCTCGCCGCCTCGCTCTACAGCAAGAGCCTCGGACTGATGAAGATCGCGATCGGCAAAGGCCGGTAAGGAACCACGCCATGGACCTGCTCAAGAGCCTCGCCGTCGCCGCCTCCGGCCTGAAGGGCCAGGCCGGCCGCATGCGCGTCATCGCCGAGAACCTCGCCAATGCCGATTCGTCGCCGGAGCGCGCCGGCACCGATCCCTATCGCCGCAAGATCGTGACCTTCCAGGGCAAGCTCGACCGCGAGCTCGATGCCCAGGTCGTCGAGCTCGGCCGCGTCAGCCGCGACCGCAGCGATTTCCGCAGCAAATACGATCCCGGCCACCCGGCGGCAGACGCCAGCGGCCAGGTCAAGCTGCCCAACGTCAACTCGCTGGTCGAGACGATGGACATGCGCGAGGCCCAGCGCAGCTACGAGGCCAACCTCAACGTCATCTCGTCCACGCGCCGGATGATCCAGCGCACCATCGACATCCTGCGCGCCTGATCTCACACGGCTGAAGCGGAGCCATTCTCATGACCACCTCGAGCTTTGCCGCCGGCGCCTATGCCTCGATGCAGGGGATGGGCACGAGCGCCCTCCTGAAGAAACCGGCCTCGGTCGGCGGCCTCGACGGCGCCGGCGCCGGCCTGCCAGATTTCTCCTCGCTGGTCAGCAAGGCACTGGACTCGACCGCGCAGAGCGCCCGCCAGGCCGATATCCAGACCGGCAAGGTCGCCGCCGGCCGCTCCGATGTCGTCGACGTCGTCACCGCCGTCGCCGAGAGCGAGGCTGCGATCGAGACGCTGGTGGCCGTGCGCGACCGCGTCATCGCCGCCTATGAGGAAATCATGCGGATGCCGGTTTGACGACCGCCATCCCTGCGAACACCGAACGGAACGCCAGCCGATGACCTCCGCAGCCATCCTCGACGTCGCCCGCGACGGCATCGTCGTCTTCCTCAAGGCCGGCGCGCCGCTGATGCTGATCGCGCTCGTGGTCGGCCTCGTCGTCTCGCTGATCCAGGCGCTGACCCAGATCCAGGAGCAGACCCTGGTCTACGTCCCCAAGATCATCGCGGTCTTCGCGGCCCTGCTGCTGTTTTTGCCGTTCATGGGCGACGCTCTGGCGGGTTATATGGGCAGGGTCGCCGTCCGAATCGCCACGGGCGAATGAGCCTCGCGCCAGCTAGCGCCTCCTTGTTGTGGAGTCCGGCCGGCGCGCCCTGCTGGCGCCGGAGCCGGGTCCGCCCGATGCAGATCGCCGTCCTGCCCGAGATCAGCGCGCTGTTCGTGCTGGTTTTCGCGCGCGTCGGCACGCTCGTCATGCTGATGCCGGGCATCGGCGAGCGCCTCATCCTGTCGCGCGGCCGGCTCTCCCTCGCCTTCTTTGTGGCGCTCGTCATCCTGCCGATGGCCCGCGGCGCCATCACCATCCCCCAGACCCCGGCGGCGCTGGGCGGGCTCCTGATCAGCGAGATCCTGGTCGGGCTCGTCATCGGCGCGAGCGTGCGCCTCTTGATGGGCGCGCTGCAGACCGCCGGCTTCATCATCGCCCAGACGCTCGGCCTCGGCTTTGCGGTCACCGTCGACCCGACCGGCGGCCTGCAGAATCCCTCGCTCGCCAACTTCCTCTCGATGCTCGGGATCACGCTGATCCTGGCCGCCGACCTGCATCATCTTGCGCTCGCCGCTATCCATGAGAGCTATCGCCTGCTGCCGCCCGGCGGCTTCCCCGAGATCGGCGACGTGATGACGCTCGCGATCAAGGCGATGAGCCAGGGCTTCTCGATCGCGGTGCAGATCTCGGCACCGTTCATCGTCTTCGGCCTGCTCTTCAATCTCGGCCTCGGCGTGCTGGCGCGGTTGATGCCGCAGCTCCAGGTCTTCTTCCTCGCCGTCCCCGCCTCGATCCTCGGCGGCATGCTGGTGCTGCTCGCCTCGGTCGGGGTGATGATGGGCGTGTTCCTCGACGATCTCGGCGCTTTCCTGCGCCAGTTCATCGGTCTGTAAGGAGACAGAGCGATGGCGGGAGATGTCGAGAACGAAGATCGCACAGAAGAACCGACCCAGCGAAAACTCGACGAGGCGATCGAGAAGGGCGATGTCGCCAGATCGCAGGAGATCGGCACCTTCTTCGTGCTCTGCGGCTTCACTTTGGCGCTGCTGGTCGCCGCCGGCAGCTCGGCTCGCGATGCCGCGCTCTCGCTACGTTCCTTCCTGATGAACGCCCATCAGGTCTCGGACGATGCCGGCGCCCTCTTCCACATCACCAGCCAGGGCGTGATGACCGGCTTTGCCATCATGGCCCTGCCGCTCGGCTTCATCCTGATCGCCGCCTTCGCCGGCGCGCTGATCCAGCACAAACCGCTCTGGACCACCGAGCCGATGATGCCGAAATTCGATCGGATCTCGCCGATGGCCGGCGCCAAGCGCATCTTCGGCAAGGAGGCCTGGGTCAATTTCGCCAAGGGACTCGCCAAGATCCTGGTGGTCGGCGTCGGCGTCTGGATCGTGCTCTGGGGCGAGCGCGACCGCCTGCAGGGTTTCGCCCAGATGGACGTGCACGCGCTGCTACCCGCCGTGCTCGTGCTGACGATCAAGCTGATGGCCGGCGTGCTCGCGATCTTCGCCGTCATCGCCATCGGTGATTTCGGCTACCAGCGCTTCACCTGGTACCAGCGCCAGCGCATGACCAAGCAGGAGCTGAAGGACGAGTACAAGAACACCGAGGGCAATCCCGAGGTGAAAGCCAAGCTCAGGCAACTGCGCGCCCAGCGCGCCCGCTCGCGCATGATGGCGCAGGTGCCGAAGGCGACGGTGATCATCACCAACCCGACCCACTACGCTGTCGCGCTGCAATACGAGAACGGCCAGGGCGCGCCGCTCTGCCTCGCCAAGGGCGTCGACGCGATCGCGCTGAAGATCCGCGAGGTCGCCGGCGAGCATCGCATCCCGATCGTCGAGAACCCGCCTCTGGCTCGTGCCCTCTACGCCACAGTCGACGTCGACGATGAAATTCCTGTCGAACACTATCAGGCGGTGGCGGAAGTCATCGGATACGTCTTGCGCCTGAAGCGCCGGCGCGCCTAACTCGCTGGTCGGGCAGGCCTCTCTACGCTATGCCCGCCGCCGACCCATCACCGACGGGCGACTGAAGGAAACGGACCCGCTGCAATGAGCGCAAGCACGGCACCGAGCGCGATCGACCGCTCCGACCGGCCCGGCCATGTCGGCATCATCCTGTTGGTCGCAGGCCTTTTGGTCGGCGCCGCCATCGCGCTCGGCTTCATCGCCAATGAATGGGCGCAGCCGCTGATCCTCGGCCTGCTCGCTTTGCTCTCGGTCGTCGGGGTGTTCTGCCTGTTCGCTTTCGCGATCGGGCTGATCCAGTTCGCCGGTCGCTCCGCCCGCAACGACCTCACCAAGGCGATCGTCGACGGCGCCGAGGACGGCGTCGTCGTCACCGAGGGCGAGAACCGCATCGTCTATGCCAACGAGGCCTATCTTGCCTTCGCCGGCGCCCGCAACGCCAGCGAGATCGCCCCGGTCGAGCGCCTGTTCAAGGGCCGCGCCGAAGTCTCGGAGGCGATCTACCGCCTCGCCACCGCTGCCCGCGCAGGCCGTCGCCTCTCCGAGGAGATCAGGCTGGAGCCCGCGCTGAACGAGCGCGGCGCCGTCGGCTGGTACCGGGTGCGCGTGACGCCGATCACCCGCGCCGGCCGCCCGGCCTGCAAGTGGAGCGTCGCCGACGTCACGCCCGAGCGCGAGCGCCAGGAGAACGCCTTCCAGGAGCTCCAGCACGCGATCGACTATCTCGACCATGCGCCAGCCGGCTTCCTCTCGATCGATGCCGACAGCGAAGTACCCTATCTCAACGCCACCCTGGCCGGCTGGCTCGACTACGACCTCGCCCGCTTCGGCTCCGGCGGCCTGCAGCTCGAGGACATCGCCTCGCCCAACGCCGCCGCGCTGATCCAGGCCATTCGCGGCCAGCCCGGCGACGTCCGCATCGAGGTGCTCGATGTCGACCTGCGCCGACGCAACGGCCAGTCGCTGCCGGTCCGCCTCCACCACCAGGTCGCCTTCGGCCAGGACGGGCGCGCTGGAGCCTCCCGCACCCTGGTGCTCAACCGCGCCGCCGGCGAGGCCGGGGCCGACCGTCACACCGACGCCGAGGCGCGCTTCGCCCGCTTCTTCCATGCGACGCCGATGGCGATCGCGACCGTCGACCGCAACGGCGCCATCCTGCGCTCGAACGCCTCCTTTGCCCGCCTGATGCAGGGCCAGGCCCAGCCGGCGACGATCCAGGAGCTGGTCAACGGCAACGGGGCACTGGCCCAGGCCTTCGACGCGGCGCTTGCCGGCAAGGGCGAGATCGCCCCGCTCGACGTGGCTCTCTCGGGTGAGGACGGCCGCTCGGCGAGGCTCTATCTCTCGCCGGTCCCGGCCAGCGAGGACGCCGATGGCGAACGCGCCATCGTCTATGCGCTGGAGACCACCGCCGAGCGCAAGCTCAAGGACAATATGGACCAGGCCGGCAAGATGCAGGCAGTCGGCCAGCTCGCCGGTGGCATCGCGCACGACTTCAACAACGTGCTGCAGGTCATCATCAACGCTTCGGAATTTCTGCTCGCCAGCCACAAGCCGACCGATCCGTCCTTCCCGGACATCATGCAGATCAAGCAGAACGCCTACCGGGCGGCCTCGCTGGTCCGGCAGTTGCTGGCGTTCTCGCGCCGCCAGACCCTGCGCCCGCAGGTTCTGGCGCTCGGCGACGTGCTCTCCGACCTCTCGCTGATGCTGAAGCGCGTCGTCGCCGACAAGATCTCGCTCGACGTCCGCCAGGGCCGCGACCTCTGGCCGGTCAAGGCCGATCTCGGCCAGCTCGAGCAGGTCGTGGTCAACCTCGCCGTCAACGCCCGCGACGCCATGCAGAATGGCGGCAAACTGCAGGTCCGCACCCGCAACGTGCCCGCAGCCGAGGCGGGCGAGCTCGGCTATGACGGCCTGCCGGCGGCCGACTACGTCCTGCTCGAGGTCGAGGACAGCGGCACCGGCATCCCGCAGGAGCATCTGGAGAAGATCTTCGAGCCCTTCTTCACCACCAAGGATGTCGGCAAGGGCACGGGCCTCGGCCTTTCCATGGTCTATGGCATCGTCAAGCAGACCGGCGGCTTCGTCTTCTGCGACTCGGTCGTCGGCCGCGGCACCAATTTCCGTATCTTCCTGCCGCGCTATATCCCGACCGAGGAAGACATCGCCGCCGAGGCCGCCGCCAGGGAAGCCCCGAAAAAGGCTGCCGCCGATCACACAGGCGCCGGCGTCATCCTCCTGGTCGAGGACGAGGACGCGGTGCGCGCCCTCAACGCCCGCATGCTGGTCTCGCGCGGCTATACCGTCCACGAGGCCGCCTCCGGCGTCGAGGCGCTCGACCAGTTCCAGAAGCACGAGGGCAAGATCGACCTCGTGATCTCCGACGTGGTCATGCCCGAGATGGACGGGCCGACCCTGCTCGGCGAACTGCGCAAGCGCAGCCCGTCGACCAAGGTCGTCTTCGTCTCCGGCTATGCCGAGGAAGCCTTCCGCAAGAACCTGCCGGAAGGGGAGGATTTCCACTTCCTGCCCAAGCCCTTCACGATGAAGCAGCTCGTCGAGACCGTGAAGGCGGCGATGGCCTGACGATACCCACAAGGCGGATATTGCACTGACCGCGCCAACAGCTAAAACATGTCCAATACATGAGCTGGACTCGCGATCGTGCCGACATCTCGACGGATCTCTTTCCGGTTTCTGCTGGTCGCGCTGAGCTTCCTCTGCGGCGTGGCCGGCGCCATCGCAGCCGAGACCGGCGAGCGCCGCGTCGCGCTCGTCATCGGAAATTCGGCCTATCGTGCCGCTCCGGCCCTGCCCAACCCCGGCAATGACGCGCAGGACGTGGCCGCAGCGCTGAGGGCCGTCGGCTTCGAGGTGATCGAGGGGCGGGATCTCGACCGTCGCGGCATGGGCGAGGCCCTGGGCCGCTTCGCTCGCGCTGCCGTCGACGCCGACGCCGCCCTGTTTTACTACGCCGGCCACGGCCTGCAGTTCCGCGGCGAGAATTTCCTGCTGCCGGTCGACAGCGCGCCGAACGACGAATTCGGCATCCCCTACGAGACCACCCGGGTCGCCGACGTCATCGATGCGCTCCAGAACGCCAAGGGCGTGCGCCTGCTCATCCTCGACGCCTGCCGCAACAATCCACTCGCCGACCGGATCGCCAGCGCGGGGCGCTCGCGCGATAGCTCGATCGGCCGTGGCCTCGCCCGCATCGCGCAGACAAGGGGCATGGTCATCGCCTATGCGACGCAGGCCAACGACGTCGCCGCCGACGGCAGGGGCCGCAACAGCCCCTTCAGCGCCGCGCTCGTCGAGCAACTGGCCGAGCCGGGGCTGGAGGTCGGCCAGCTCTTCAGGCGCGTCGCAGCCGGCGTGAACCAGCGTACCGGCGGCCGCCAGACGCCGGAGCTCTCGATCTCCCTGCTCGGCGACTTCTATTTCAACCGGAGCGAGACCGACCAGCAGGCCTGGGCCAAGCTGCGCGACAGCGAAGACGGTCCGAAGCTGCGCGATTTCCTCACGCGCTTCCCGAAGAGCTATCTCGCCGATGCCGCCAAGGCCCGGATCGAGGCTGTCGAGCGCACCCAACGCGAGGAGGCGCTGCGCCGCCAGCTCGCGACTTACGAGGAGGAACGCCGCAAGGCTGCGGCCGCCGCCGAGAGCGCGCGGCAGGCGGAGGCCGCCCGCCTCGCCGCCGCCAAGGTGGAGCAGGACAAGCTGGCTGCGGCCCAGGCAGAGCAACGACGCAAGGCCGAGGATGACGCGGCCAGGCAGCAGGCCGAGCAGCGCCGCAAGCTCGATGAGCGCCTGGCGCAGCTCGAAGCCGACAATCGCAAGGCGCAGGCCGAGCTCGCGACGCGGGCCGACGATCAGGCGCGGCGCGCCCGGGACGACAAGGAGCGCGAGCGCCAGGCCCTCGAACGGGAGCGCCTCTCCACCGCCCAGGCCGAGAAGCTCAAGGCGGCAGAAACCGACGCGAACCGGCAGAAGCAGGACGAGGACCGCCGCATCGCCGAGCGCCTCGCCAAGCTGGAAGAGGAGAACAAGCGCGCCGCCGCCGAGCTTGCGGCGAGGCTCAAGGCCGAGCAGGAGATCCGCGAGGCCGGCGAGCGCGAGCGCGCCAAGCTGATGGCCGAGCTCGAAGCCGAACGCCGGCGCGCCACCGAGGAGTTGCAGCGCGTCCAGAGCGCGGCTGCTTCGGCTCCGGCGCGCATCGACGAAGCGACGCGCCTGGCGGCCTTGCCCGGCGGCACACCCGAACCGGCCAAGCCGCCAGCGGTGATCGATCTCGCCGGCCTGACGCGCACCATCAATCTCGAGCTCGGGCGCGTCGGCTGCTACAGCGGCAAGCCCAACGGCGAATGGTCGAGCAAGGCCACCAGCCGCGCCGTCCGCGAGTTCGCGCGGCTCGCCAATCTCGATGTCCCCGGCGCGCCGACCACCGACTTCCTCGATGTGCTGAAGCGCCAGAGCGGCCGCATCTGCCCGCTGACCTGCTCGGCGCGGCAGACCGAGCGCAACGGCGTCTGCGTCGCCAAGAGCTGCCCGCGCGGCGAGCGGCTCGATGCGGACGGCGATTGCGTCGCGCCAAAGCCCAAGCGCGTGGCGCAGGAGCGCTCCGTCCGCCCGGCCGCGGCGCGTCCGCCGGCTCCGGCACGGGCGCCCGCCCCCGCGGCACGCGGGCGCTGCTTCAACTTCAACGGCCAGTCGTTCTGCGAATGAGCGCGCTCGTCGCCCTGCGCACCATGCCGCTCGCGCTGGTGCTGCTCGGCGGCCCGACGCAATCAGCCTTGGCCGGAGAGGTGCGCTTTCGCATCGACGGCCACTGGATCTCCAACCAGATCGAACCGCAACAGGCTTCGAGCGCCGTATTGATGCGCATCTGGTTGACGCTCAAGGACGGCAAGGCTCTCCACGAACGGGTGGAACGCCGCCAAGGCACGCGGACGATGGACTTGGCCTTGGCCTTGCGTGAGACCGAGTTCGGCAAGGAGAATGGCAGGCGTGGTCCAGTCGTCTGGAAGGTCGTGAACGACACCACGCTGGTGAGGCTGAACGGCTGGCCCTCGCACACCTTCGCGATCTGGGTCCGCACCAATGGCGGCACGTCCTGCACCGCAACGCTCGAATGGCGGCTAAAGCCGGGCTTCACCGCCTATGAGGGCTGGGATCGCCGGCTCAAGGCGCCGATACGATACTCCGAGCCGAGCGCCCCGGGCGCAACCTGCGTGGTATTATGATCCGCTTCATGCCTCGCGACGCGATTGCAGAATCCATGGCGACGGCGGGCTTGCTCGTCTTGCTCGGACTCTACCCGCAGGCTGCATCCGCCCAGGAAGCGCGATTTCGCGTCACGGTCTCCTGGATGCAGCATGAAATCGAGCCGAGAAAGCAGTCCCGTCCGACCTCCAGCACCTATCTGATCACGCTGCGAGGCAAGACAGTCCACGAGGAATTCGTCCACAGGGCCGGCCGCCGCGCCAGGGGTATCCGCCAAGCCTCGCGAGAAACCGCGCTGGGCGAGGACATGAACGGGCGCTTCGCAATGCAGTGGACCGTCATTAGCCAGAATACGCTTCTGCGCGTTGCCGCGAGGCCTTCGCATACCTTCGGGATCTGGCTGCGAACCGACGGGGCCCGCTCATGCACCGCCTCGGCGGAATGGCGTCTCAAGCCTGGTCATAGCGTGTACGAGACATGGGCTCCCAAGCGGGGTGTGAAGATGCTCTTTTCGGAACCGACCGAGCAACGCGCCGAATGCGAGGTCCTGTGAGGGTCTCCACGCCAAAGCCTGACCTCGCCTCGCAGCGGATCCTCGCGGTCGCCGGACTGCTCGCGGCCATGGTTCACCTGCCGCAGGCAGCATCCGCCGAAGAGGCAAAGTTCCGGATCACGACGAGCTGGATCGTCAACTATGTCGAGCCCAAGCCCCGGTCGGTCATGCAGCAGAACTCGTATTTCGTCTCCCTCAAGAGCGACGGCACCGTGACGGAGCGGACCGAAACCAGGATCGGAAACGGCTGGCCCGGCGCGAATCTCCTCGAGACCGACACCGAGCTCGGCGGCGGCGACCGCGGACAGCGCAGAAAGGTCTGGAGGGTGGTCAACGAGACCACGCTCGTCAGGCTCCTTGCGCGCGAGTCTCATACCTTTGCGATCTGGCTGCGCACCCAGGGCAAGGATTCCTGTACCGCGACGCTGGAATGGCGCCTGAAGCCCGGCTTCACGCTCTTCGAATCACCGAAGAAGCCGGGCAAGCCCGTGGTTCGCTTTGCCGAACCAAGCTGGCCCACCGCACGGTGCGATGTCCTATGACCCCCCGCCCCCTGGCCTTCGCTGCGCTCACCTGCCTCACCTTGCTCGGCGTCGTTCGCCCTGCCCTCGCCCAGGAAGCCCGCTTCCAGCTCTCCTTGGCCTGGACAGTCCCCGAAATCGCGCCGGAAGAGAGGACCAAGGCGTCAAGCCGCACGATCACGGTCATCCTCGGCAAAGGCGGTGCTGTCCGGGAGGAAGTCAGCCGCAATCGCGGCCGGCGCCAGCGTGCAGGGCGCGTCCACGAGGGAGCGCTCGGCGACGAGCTCGACGGCTCGCCCGCGCGCTGGAAGGTCCTCAACGAGACCACGCTGCTGCGCCTGAAGGCAGAGCGCTCGCACACCTTTGCCATCTGGCTGCGGACAGACGGCGCACGATCCTGCTCCGTCACGCTCGAATGGCGCCTGAAACCCGGCTTCAGCGCCTATGAAGGTTGGGCGCGCCGGCGCGACATGGCGGTCATATACAACCAGCCCACAGTCCAGCAGGCCAGCTGCGAGGTTCTATGAGCCGCCGCTTCGCTCTCATCTCCTTCGCCTGCCTCGTTCTGCTCGGGGCTGCTTGTCCTGCCCTCGCCCAGGAGGCGCGCTTCCAGCTCTATCTGTCGTGGACCGAGCCCGAGATCGACGACGAACCGAACGAGATCGTCCGGACGATCCATCTCACGCTCGGCAAGGACGGGAGGATTACAGAGCAAATCCGTCGAGGTGCCCCCGGTCGAGGGCGGCCCCGGCAATTCCAGGAAGGTGCCCTCGGCGAGGATGTCGACGGACGGCTGAAGGGGCGCTGGAAGGTCGTGAACGAAGGGACGCTCGTGCGTCTCACCGCCGAGCGCTCGCACACCTTCGCCATCTGGCTGACCACGGATGGCAAGGGCTCCTGCTCGGTCAGGCTGGAATGGCGGCTGAAACCCGGCTTCAAAACCTATGAGCGCTGGAATCCGCGCGAGCAGGACACGGTGAAGTTCGGTCAACCCGTCGTCGATCGGGCGTCCTGCACAGCCTTCTGAGCCCGGATCAGCATATGCGGGCGAAAGCGCGGGAACAGGTATTCGAAGCTCCGGAACGGCAGCTTCTTCAGGCTCTCCGACGGGCTCTGCCAGAGCATCTCGACCTCGACGAGCTTCAGGCCGGCTTCCCGGAGGCAGGCTTCCAGTTCCGGCCGGGTATATTCGCGCCGGTGGACGTACTCATGCTCGAAATCGACCTCGGCGAAGAGGTCCTTGGGCAGGGCGACGATCGAGCGGTTGAAGATCAGCTTCAGGATGTTCCGCAGCCGCGCGAAATTGTCGGTGGTGATGAAGATCTGGCCGTTCTCCGACAGCGCAGAGCGCAACTTGCGCAGGATCTTGGTCGGGTCGATGCGCAGATGCTCGATATTGTCGAACCAGAACACCGCATCGACGCCGTCGAGCGGCGAGACCCAGTCCGGCGCCGAGATGTCGCCGGCGAACATCCCTGCGAACTTGCCGTAGAGATCGCTCTCGATCGCCAGCGTCTCGGCGAAATCGACGACGAAAACCGAAGCATCCAGATGTTTCTGGACGATCTCCTCGACGAAAGCGCCGCCGGCCCCCAGCGATAGCACACGAGGACTGCGCCCAAGCGCACTCAAAGCCATGTTCGCCGAGCGATACTGCCGGTAGAAGCTGCTTTCGAAATAGGACTTCATATGGAATTTGCGCTTTTCCAGATCGATCGACGACCTGAATTCGTTCGGCGACAGCGCGTTCATGCAGCGCAACCTTCCCAAGCACTCACGCTCAGGCTGATAGCGCGGACAGATTAAATAATTGTCCTCCGCTTCGTAGAATTGGCGCCTATCCGATCAATGAATCCTGCATCGTCACCCGACAGCGGACCACCTCCCTGCCCTGTTGCTCATCCACTCTCCGGGATATGATGAGGCGCTGTCCGGCCATCGCTCGCCCGCCGCCTCGCCCGCATTACGAAGAGTTCATGCTGCGGACAGGCCCCCTATGACGGAAGGCGGTAGAGTGGTGCGTGGACAGTGACGCGCCGGGGCCATCGATGAAACGCTACGCGATCATAGCCCTTCTGGGGGCTGTCGCCGCCTTTGCAGCCTATCGTGTGATCCGGCCGCAGGACGGGCCGGAGCAGGCCCATGCCGAGCGCCGCGCCGGCCCCGTCGCGAGCCCGGTCACGACCGTGCTCGCCGGCCGTGCCGACGTGCCCGTGACGCGCCGCTCGATCGGCTTCGCCGAGCCGGTCGCCATCGTCGCAGTCAAGTCGCGGCTCGACGGCGTCATCGCCGACATGCACGTCAAGGAGGGCCAGGAGGTCAAGCAGGGCGACCTGCTCTTCACGCTCGACGATCGCGAACTCAAGGCGCAGGTCTCCCGCGACGAGGCCAATGTCGAACGCGACAGAGCGACCGTGGCGCAGAAGCGCGCCGATCTCGCCCGCCAGAAGAGCCTGGTCGACAAGGGTGCCGGCACCCAGCAGGCGCTCGACCAGGCGACCGCCGACGAGGCCGTCGCCACCGCCGCCGTCAAGGCGGACGAAGCGACCCTGGCGCTCGACCGAGTCAGGCTCGGCTACACCACCATCACCGCCCCGATCTCCGGCCGGCTCGGTGCCATCGCCGCGACGCCCGGCAACGCTGTGCGCGCCAACGACGCCAGCAGCAATTTGGTGACGGTGACGCAGTTGGCCCCGATCCGCGTCACCTTCACTTTGCCCGAGCGGGACCTGACCCTGCTGCAGGAGGCGGCGAAGGCGCCGACGCCGGCGAAAGTCACCGCCTACGCCTCCGGCACGCGCGAGGAACTCGCCACCGGCGACCTCTCCTTCATCGATTCCGCCGTCGACATCCCCTCGGGCACGGTCAGCGTCAAGGCGCTGTTCGGCAACGATCCGCACCGGCTCTGGCCGGGACAATATGTCGACGTCGTCGTCCAGCTCGGCATGCTGCCCGGCTCGGTCACCGTACCATCGGTCGCCCTGCAGGAGGGGCAGAAGGGCCCCTTCGTCTACGTCGCCAAGTCCGACGACACGGTCGAGGCCAGGCCGGTGAAGGTCGCCTCCAACGAGAACGGCGTCGCCGCGCTCGCCTCGGGCCTGGCGCAGGACGAGAAGGTCGTGACCGAAGGCCAGTCCCGCCTGGCGCCCGGCGCCAAGATCAGGCTCACCGCCCCGCAAACCGCCAAGCAATAAGGGCGCGCCATGTCGGTCTCGGCCTTCTGCATCCGTCATCCCGTCGCGACGATCCTGATGTCGTGCGCGCTCATCCTCGGCGGCCTGTTCGCCTGGCGCTCCCTGCCGGTCGCGGCGCTGCCACGGGCCGAGTTCCCGGTCGTCAACGTCTCCGCACAGTTGCCCGGCGCCTCGCCGGAGATCATGGCGACCTCGGTGGCGACACCGCTGATCAAGCAGTTCGCCACCATCGCCGGCATCAGCTCGATTTCGACCACCAACGCGCTTGGCAACACCTCGATCGCGATCCAGTTCGCGCTCGACCGTAACATCGACGCGGCTGCGGCCGACGTCCAGGCGGCGATCGCCCGGACCCAGCGGCAGCTGCCGATCGACATGACGACGCCGCCCAGCTACCGCAAGTTCAACCCGGCCGACGCCCCCATCCTCCTGCTGGCACTGAAGAGCGAGGTCACACCGCTCTCCAAGATCGACGCCTTCGTCCAGCAGGTGCTCTCGCCGACGCTCTCCACGGTCGAGGGCGTGGCGCAGGTCCAGATCTTCGGCAGCCAGAAATACGCCGTCCGCATCCAGGTCGACCCGACCGCGCTCGCGGCGCGCGGCATCGGCATCAACGAGTTGCAGGCGGCGATCACCGCCGCCAACGTCAACACGCCGGTCGGCACCATGCAGTCCGGCCCGCAGCAATTGACACTGGAGGCGCAGACCCAGCTCGCCGACGCCGCCCATTTCGCCGATATCATCATCGCCACCCGCGACGGTCGCCCGGTCAGGCTTGGCGACGTCGCAAAGGTGATCGACTCGGTCGAGAACCTGCAGCTCGCCAGCTGGTATGATGGCTCGCGCGCCCTCGTCGTCGCGGTCTTCCGCCAACCCGACGCCAACACCGTCGAGGTCGTCGACCGCGTCAAGACGGCGATCGGCCAGATGCAGTCGCTGCTGCCGCCGGCGACGACGCTCGGCCTGCTCAACGACCGCTCCTCCTCGATCCGCCAGGCGGTCGAGGACGTGCAGTTCACGCTGGGCCTGACGATTGTGCTGGTCGTCGCCGTGATCTTCCTGTTCCTGCGCCGCTTCACCGCGACGCTGATCCCGGCGGTCGCCGTGCCGATCTCGCTGATCGCGACGCTGGGAGCGATGTATCTGTTCGGCTTCTCGATCGACAACATCTCGCTGCTCGGCCTGACGCTCGCGGTCGGGCTCGTCGTCGACGATGCGATCGTGATGCTCGAGAACATCGTCCGCCATATGGAGGAAGACGGGCTCTCCGCCTTCGACGCGGCGCTGAAGGGCTCGAGCGAGATCGGTTTCACCATCATCTCGATCTCGCTCTCGCTGGTCGCGGTCTTCATCCCGGTGCTGCTGATGGGCGGCGTGATCGGGCGCGTCTTCAACGAGTTCGCGGTGGTCGTCACCGTCGCCATCCTTGCCTCGGCCTTCGTCTCGCTGACCTTGACGCCGATGATGTGCGCCCGCCTCGGCGCGGATGCGGCCGGCCATGCCGAGCCCGGCAAGAAGGACCGGCTCGCCTTCCTCGAACGCGGCTTCGACGCCCTGCTCGGCGCCTATCGCGCCGGGCTCGACCTCAGCTTGAAATACCGCCGCACCGTGCTGATGATCTTCCTCGCCAGCGTCGCCGCCAGCGCCTGGCTGGTGATGACCATCCCCAAGGGCTTCTTCCCGCAGGAGGATATCGGCCAGCTCCAGGTCGCGACCGAGGCCCGCCAGGACATCTCCTTCGACGCCATGTCGGCGCTGCAACGGAAGGTCGAGGACGTCTTCCGGCGCTCGCCGTACGTCAACCATGTCGCCTCGACCATCGGCTCCGGCGGCCAGTCGAGCAGCCTCAATGCCGGCCGCCTCTTCGTCGAGCTGAAGCCGAAGGACCAGCGTCCGCCCTTGCAGCAGATGCTCGCGGATCTGCGCCGCCAGCTCGCCGCCATTCCGGGCATCGCCACCTACATGTCGCCGGTCCAGAACCTCAACATCGGCGCACGCTCCTCGAAGAGCCAGTATCAGTTCGTGATGCAGTCGATCGACCAGCCCGCTCTGTCGGACTGGTCCGGCAAGATGCTGGAGGCGCTGCAGCACGATCCGCTCTTCGTCGACGTCACCACCGACCTGCAGAACAAGGCCCTGCTCGCCAATCTCGTCGTCGACCGGGCCAAGGCGCAATCGCTCGGCATCAGCGCCGACGTCCTGCGCTCCAGCCTCTACTCCGGCTTCGGCGTGCGCCAGATCTCGACGATCTACACCACCAGCGACAGCTATCAGGTCATCATCGAGTTCAATCCCGACATCCAGTGGTCGAACGACCGGCTCGACCAGGTCCGTTTCCGCTCCTCATCCGGTGCGCTCGTCCCCCTCGGCACCTTCGCCAGGATCGAGCGCAAGGCCGGCCCGCTCACCGTCAACCAGCTCGGCCAGCTCCCGGCCGTCACTCTCTCCTTCAACCTGCCGGCCGGCCGCTCGCTCGGCGAGGCCGTGCAGCGCATCGATGCGATCAAGGCCGAGCTCGGCCTGCCCCCGCAGATCGGCACCAGCTTTGCCGGCGTCGCCCAGACCTTCCAGCAATCGCTCGGTAACCAGGGCCTGCTGATCGCCGGCGCCGTGCTGACCATCTACATCGTGCTCGGCATCCTCTATGAGAGCTTCATCCACCCGCTGACGATCCTGACCGGCCTGCCGGCGGCGGCGCTCGGCGCGCTGTTGACGCTGAAGCTCTTCGGGCTCGACCTCTCGGTCATCGCCGTGATCGGGCTGCTGATGCTGATCGGCATCGTCAAGAAGAATGCGATCATGATGATCGATGTCGCACTCGAGCTTCAGCGCGACGGCGAGCCGCCCGACACCGCGATCCGCGAAGCGTGCCTGCGCCGTTTCCGGCCGATCATCATGACGACATTGGCGGCGATCCTCGGCGCCCTGCCGATCGCGATCGGCGCCGGCGCCAGCGCGGAACTCCGCCAGCCGCTCGGCCTCGCCGTGGTCGGCGGGCTGATCGTCTCGCAGGTGCTGACCCTGTTCATCACCCCGGTGATCTTCCTCTATATGGAAGGGCTCTCGCGGAGGCTCGGCGGCAGCGGCTCGGCCACGCCCGCCCCCGCGGGAATACTCCACCCGGCGGAATGATCAGCACCCTATTGGCATGGGCAGTTTGCTACAGGCGCTTTGCGAGATTCGCTGTCGCCTCCGGTGCATCTTCGTCCGAGCTTGATCAGGCGGGCTTTCGATGACCTGCGCCAAAGGGGGAATACGAGCATGACGCAGATGCCGAAGGGGCGCGAGGCACAGCCGGACGAGCCCGCCCTCGATTTCAGCGGCGTCGTGCTCTCGCCGCAGAAGGAACTCGTCCGGATCTTCTACAAGGAGATGTGGGACCACGCCGACAAGTCGCTGATCCCGCGGATCTTCCACGAGGACTTCACTTTTCGCGGTTCGCTCGGCCCGGTCCTGCGCGGCCATCGCGAATTCGCAGGTTATGTCGACTGGGTCACCGGCTCGCTCGGCGAGTACACCTCGGACATCCTGGCGCTGGTCGAGGAAGGCAACCGCGTCTTCGGGCGCTTGCGCTTCCACGGCTTCCATCGCCGCGAGATGTTCGGGGTGCCGCCGAGCGGCCGCCATGTCTGGTGGCATGGCGCACCGGCCTTCACCTTCGAGGACGGGCTCGTGCGCGACCTCTTTGTGCTCGGCGACATCCATGGCCTGATCGGCCGCCTGAAGCAGGGCTGAACTGCTCTGCTCTACCCGGCGAAAGTCATCCCCGCCTCCTGCCCAGCCAATCGAATCAGCCGGCAACCCCTCACCGCCGCCTGTCGATGCACCATCGCCTCGCGATAGATCGGATCGCGGAACAGCGCAGCGAAGGCCTCCACGCTGGGATATTCGGCGATAAAGCAGATGTCCCAGCGCTCGCCCTCCGGGCCGATCAGCATCTGCTCGAAACCACCGCGCCAGACGATCCGCCCACCGAGCCGCGTCAGCACCGGCGCGCTGATCCGGCCATAGGCCGCGAACGCCTCGCGGCCACCGCCATGCGGCCCATCCGGATAATGCGCCTCGGCATTGAGCCGAATCAGGTTCAGCATCTGCACCGGGCCCGGCCGGTCATCGGCGCGGAAGGCGGCGAAGGCCTCGCGGCTGAAGCTCGCATGATCGCTCATCCCTGCCTCCTCAGCCGGCCTTGGCGACCAGCGACCAGTCGCCGGAATAGGCGGGCTTGCGCCGCGCCATCCAGGCGTCGAGCCCCTCGCGCAGATCGGCCGTCGGCACGACACGGGCGAACTGCTCGCTCTCGATCAAGAGCCCTTCGGCGATGCCTGTGTTGATGCCGCGCGTCACCGCTGTGAGGATACTCGCCGCCGCCAGAGGCGAATGCCGCAGGATGCGCTGCGCCAGTGCGTTCGCCGCCGGCAGCAGCTCCTCATGCGGCACGACCGCGTTGATCAGCCCCAGCTCCAGCGCCCGCTGCGGCGTGAACGTGTCCCCGGTCAGCAGCAACTCCATGGCGCGCTTGCGGCCGGCGAGCCGCGGCAGGCGCTGCGTCCCGCCGAAGGTCGGCGGCATGCCGAGATTGATCTCGGGCTTGGCGAACATCGCCCGCTCGCTGGCGATGGCGAGCGGCGCCGCCTCGGTGACCTCGCAGCCGCCGCCATAGGCGAGCCCGTTCACCGCCGCGATCACCGGCTTGCCGAAGGCCTCCAGCCGCGCCGTCAGCTTCTGCCCGCGGCGGACGAAATCGCGCACCGCCTGGTCCGGCCCGGCCGCGACGCTTCGCGAGAACTCGTGGATGTCGCCACCGGCCGAGAAGGCGCGCTCGCCGGCGCCGGTCAGGATCACCGCGCGGATGGAGGGATCGACCTCGATCGCATCGAGCAGTTCGAGCAGGCGATCGATCAGCCCGTAACTCAACGCGTTGAGCTTCTCGGGCCGGTTCAGCGTCAGCGTCGCGACCGCCTCGCGCTGTTGAATCAGGATGGGATCATTATCGGGCATGGCCTTGGCGTCCTTCCGGTTTCGGGTCTGGGAAGGCTGCGCCCCAGGCTTGACGATGTATACTACCTATACGGTATACATGAGGCATGGCCGAACCCGACAGCCCGACCCGCAAGCGCATCATCGAGGCCGCCAGCAAGCTCTTCTATGGCGAGGGCATCCGCGCCGTCAGCGTCGACGCCGTCGCCGAAAAGGCCGGCGTCACCAAGCGCACGCTCTATTATCATTTCGAGAGCAAGGACGAGCTCGTCGCCGCCTATCTCGAAGCTCGCGACCAGCCCAATCTCAAGCTGATGGCGGGCTGGTTCGACAAGGCCGAGGGCGGCTTGCCGCAGAAGATCGAGGCGATCTTCCAGAACCTCGCACGCTCGGCCCGCCATCCGCGCTGGAAGGGCTGCGGCTTCCTGCGCACCGCCGCCGAGCTCGCCAACCTGCCCGGCCATCCGGCGATCAGGATCGGCGCGCGCCACAAGGCCGGCTTCGAGCGCTGGCTCGCTGGCGCCTGCGCCGAACATGGCGCCGCCGCGCCGGAGGAGCTCGCCCGCCAGGTCGTACTGCTGATGGACGGCGCCTTCTCGATCATGCTCGTCCACCGCGACCCGGCCTATGTCGAGGCTGCCGGCCGCGCCGCCGCCGCACTGGCCGCCGGAGCAAGCCGAGAGCAGCTCGTTTGATCGACGCCCGGCCGCCTTCTATTCTGCAGCGATGACGCGAAGACCCGTCCTCGCCTACACGCTGCTGCTGCTCGTCCAGACGGTCTGCGCGCTGGTGATCCTCTTCTACATCCACGCCATCTTCCGCATCCTGGTCGAGCGGATCGGCGAGCAGCAGGAACTGCCGACCGGCATCCTGATCCAGGTCGTCGTCGCGGCGCTGCTCGGCCAGTGCTGCTACTGGCTGCGGCTCTACCGCCTGCCGATCCCGAAGGGCTTCCGCAGCCTCCCGCTCGGGCATGCCCTCGCTTTCGCCGCCCGCCTCGGCGCGATCGTCGGCGGCGCGCTGGCCTCGATCTATTTCCTGCGCCACCTGCCGGAGCTGACCAAGCTCGCCGACGGCTTCACCCTGCTCTGGCGTTCAAGCGTGCTCCTCGCGATCGTGTTCGCGCTCTATTGCTACACACTCGAGCTGGAGCGGCTCGCCGCCGCCTGGCAGGCCGATCCGGAGGATTGATCGCGTCAGGCGCGCAGGCTGGCGAGCCAGAGCCTCACGCCCCGCAAGCGCTCCCGCGCCGCCTGTCCCAACGCGACCGCCCTTTGCCAGGCGGCGTTCGCCTTGATCCGCCCGATCACCGCCTGCCGGATCGCATCGATCCAGCCCATGATCCGCGCGAACCAGGGGATGGTCAGAAGCTGCGCCCGCCCGGCATGGTAGACGCGCTCGACCAGCAGGAAACCGGCGAGATGGCCGATCGCCGTCGTGATGATGCCGGCCGTGAACGCTCCGCGCGCCAGGAACAGCAGGCCGAGCAGCTTCAGCGGCTCGACGATGGCGAAGGGAATCGCCAGCGCGACCAGCGCGCCATAGGGCGGCAGCCTCCCGATCGCCTCTTCGCAGCGCGCCACCAGCCTGAGCGAGGCGAACCGGGCGATCAGCGGCCGGTAGAGCGGCCGCAGCATCTCGTCGAGCAGGATGACGAGCCCGACGACGAGGTCGAGCGGGATCAGGAGGAGTTTGATCAGGGACTTGCGCATCACGCCACAGCCTCCGGCGGCAGGCCGCTTTGACGCTGTCGTAGCACAACCGGCGCGCGCCGAAATAAGAACAAAAAAAGAACTTGCGAGAGAGAACAAACCATGACCATAGTCGTTTCCATGGCGCGGATTGAGATGTGGTCGCGCCCCTGCCATAAGGAGCGCACGTCGTGAATCAGGCAAATCTCAGGCTCGTGGAAGGCTCTTCGATGGACAAGGCCAAGGCGCTCGATGCGGCGCTCTCGCAGATCGAACGGGCTTTCGGCAAGGGCTCGATCATGCGCCTGGGCAAGAACCAGCAGGCGATCGAGATCGAGACGGTCTCGACCGGCTCGCTCGGCCTCGACATCGCGCTCGGCGTCGGTGGCCTGCCCCGCGGCCGTGTCGTCGAGATCTACGGCCCTGAATCCTCCGGCAAGACCACGCTTGCGCTCCACACCATCGCCGAAGCCCAGAAGAAGGGCGGCGTCTGCGCTTTCGTCGATGCCGAGCACGCGCTCGACCCGGTCTATGCCCGCAAGCTCGGCGTCAATCTCGACGACCTCCTGATCTCGCAGCCCGACACCGGCGAGCAGGCGCTCGAGATCACCGACACGCTGGTCCGCTCCGGCGCGATCGACGTGCTCGTCGTCGACTCCGTCGCGGCGCTGACGCCGCGTGCGGAGATCGAGGGCGAGATGGGCGACAATCAGCCCGGTCTTCAGGCCCGTCTGATGAGCCAGGCGCTGCGCAAGCTCACCGCTTCGATCTCGCGTTCGAACTGCATGGTGATCTTCATCAACCAGATCCGCATGAAGATCGGCGTGATGTACGGCAGCCCCGAGACCACCACCGGCGGCAATGCGCTGAAATTCTACGCCTCGGTGCGCCTCGACATCCGCCGCGTCTCGACGCTGAAGGAGCGCGACGAGGCAACCGGCAACCAGGTCCGCGTCAAGGTCGTCAAGAACAAGGTGGCGCCGCCCTTCAAGCAGGTCGAGTTCGACATCATGTTCGGCGAGGGCATCTCGAAGGCCGGCGAACTGGTCGATCTCGGCGTCAAGGCCGGCATCGTCGAGAAATCCGGCGCCTGGTTTTCCTTCGACAGCCAGCGCCTGGGCCAGGGCCGCGAGAACGCCAAGAGCTTCCTCAAGGCCAATCCCGACGTCGCCGCCAAGATCGAGACGACCATCCGCCAGAATTCCGGCCTGGTCGCCGAGCGCATCCTGGAGAATGCCGACCCGACTGCCGAGGATCTCGACGAGGGTGAGGCCTGAGCCTTCAAACAGAGGCGTGAGATGATTAAGTCAGCGGGCGGCCTTCGGGTCGCCCGTTTCCGTTTATGGTCAGCGGCTTGCCAGCAATGCGCCCTTGTGGACGCTTTCTGGACAGGCGCACATGGGCTGACTAGAACCACTGCGCCGGGCCAGCCGGCCCCACCAGAACAGAGCCAAGATTGCGATGAGCGGCGTCAACGAGATCAGGTCGACCTTCCTCGATTACTTCAAGGCGAACGGCCACGAGGTGCTGCCGTCGAGCCCGCTCGTGCCGCGCAACGATCCGACCTTGATGTTCGCCAATTCCGGCATGGTGCAGTTCAAGAACGTCTTCACCGGCCAGGAGAAGCGCCCTTATCCGCGCGCCACCACGGCGCAGAAATGCGTGCGCGCCGGCGGCAAGCACAACGACCTCGACAATGTCGGCTACACCGCCCGCCACCACACCTTCTTCGAGATGCTGGGGAATTTCTCCTTCGGCGACTATTTCAAGGAACAGGCGATCACGCACGCCTGGACCCTGGTCACGCGCGAATTCGGCCTGCCCAAGGAGAAGCTGACCGTCACCGTCTACTCCGAGGATGACGAGGCGCACGCGCTCTGGAAGAAGATCGCCGGCCTGCCGGATTCGCGCATCATCCGGATCGCGACCTCCGATAATTTCTGGCGCATGGGCGATGTCGGCCCTTGCGGCCCCTGCTCCGAGATTTTCTACGACCATGGCGACCACATCCCCGGCGGCCCTCCGGGCTCGCCCGACGAGGATGGCGACCGCTTCATCGAGATCTGGAATCTCGTCTTCATGCAGTATGAGGAAGCAACGGGCGGCATTCGCACCAACCTGCCCCGCCCCTCGATCGACACCGGCATGGGCCTGGAGCGCATCGCCGCCGTGCTCCAGGGCACGCATGACAACTATTCGATCGACCTGTTCGCGACGCTGATCCGCACCATCGCCGATCTGACCAACGTCCCCTCGGACGGGCCGATGAGTGCGAGCCACCGCGTCATCGCCGACCATCTGCGCTGCTCCGCCTTCCTGATCGCCGACGGCGTGCTGCCGTCGAACGAGGGCCGCGGCTATGTGCTGCGCCGGATCATGCGCCGCGGCATGCGCCATGCGCAGCTGCTCGGCGCCAAGGACCCGCTGATGCACCGCCTGGTTCCGGCCCTCGTGCGCGAGATGGGCCAGGCCTACCCCGAGCTGATCCGGGCCGAGGCGCTGATCTCGGAGACGCTGAAGCTGGAGGAGACCCGCTTCCGCACCACGCTCGCGCGCGGCCTGTCCATCCTCGACCAGGAGGCTCAGAGCCTGAGCTCCGGCGACAAGCTCAAGGGCGACGTCGCCTTCACGCTCTACGACACCTATGGCTTCCCGCTCGACCTGACCCAGGACGCGTTGCGCGCCCGCGGCGTCGGCGTCGACATCGAGGGCTTCGACGCGGCGATGGCGCAGCAGAAGGCCAAGGCGCGCGCCGCCTGGGCCGGCACCGGCGAGGCCGCCACCGAGACGCTCTGGTTCCCGCTGCGCGAGCGCGTCGGTGCGACCGAGTTCCTCGGCTATGATACCGAGAGCGCCGAGGGCGTGGTCACCGCTTTGGTCAGGGGCAATGCCGAGGTCGCGACGCTGAAGGAAGGCGAGAGCGGCACCGTCATCCTCAACCAGACCCCGTTCTACGGCGAATCCGGCGGCCAGGTCGGCGATACCGGCACGATCACCGGCAACGGCTTCAAGGCTGAGGTCACCGACGTCCAGAAGAAGCTCGGAGACGTCTTCGCCCATCAGGTCAAGGTCGTCTCCGGCGCCATCGAGATCGGCAAGCCGGCCGAGCTGACCGTCGACCATGGCCGTCGCGGCGCGATCCGCGGCAACCACTCGGCCACCCATCTGCTGCACGAGGCGCTGCGCCGTGTGCTCGGCGACCATGTCGCGCAGAAGGGCTCGCAGGTCGCCCCCGAGCGCCTGCGCTTCGACTTCAGCCATCCCAAGCCGATCTCGCGCGAGGAGCTGGCAAAAGTCGAGGAGATGGCGAACAAGCTCGTGCTGCAGAACGAGCCGATCACCACCAAGCTGATGTCGGTCGACGATGCGATCGCCTCGGGTGCGCGCGCCCTGTTCGGCGAGAAATACGGCGACGAGGTCCGCGTCGTCTCGATGGGCACCGATCGGAATTCCGACACGCCGAAGGCCTTCTCGGTCGAGCTCTGCGGCGGTACCCATGCCAGCCGCACCGGCGACATCGGTCTTGTCACCGTCCTCTCCGAGGCCGGCGTCGCGGCCGGCGTGCGCCGGCTCGAAGCCCTCACCGGCGAGGCGGCCCGCCGCCATCTGCGCGAGGAGAGCGTCGCGCTCGACGAGATGGCCGGCCTGCTGAAGGCGCCGATCGCCGAATTGCCGGCCCGCGTCGCGACCCTGGTCGAGGAGCGCCGCAAGCTCGAGCGCGAGCTCAGCGAAGCGCGCAAGAAGCTCGCCATGGGTGGCGGCGGCGAGGCGAGCGATCCGATCCGCGAGGTCGCCGGCGTCAAGCTGCTGGCCCGCGCCGTCACCGGCGTCGAGATGAAGGACCTGAAGAGCCTGGTCGATGAGGCCAAGGGCCGGGTCGGCTCCGGCGTCGTCGCCATCGTCGGCGTCGCCGAGGACGGCAAAGCCGGTGTCGTCGTCGGCGTCACGCCCGACCTGAGCGAGCGCTTCGACGCGGTCGCGCTGGTCCGTGCCGCCTCCGAGCGCCTTGGCGGGAAAGGCGGCGGCGGCCGTCGCGACATGGCCCAGGCCGGCGGCCCGGACGGCACGCAGGCCGAGGCGGCGCTCGAAGCCGTCGCCGCAGCGATGGGCTGACGCCACCATGCCCGCCGCCCCGCAGCCTGGCATGAGCTGGCGGCGGCGGGCACACCTGATCATCGACCGGGGCGCAGGCGACGATCTTTCGGCGAAGCTCGTCCATGGCGGGCTGGTCGCGCTGATCATCGTCAACATCACGGCGCTGGTGCTGGAATCGGTGCCACGGTTCGCCGTTGCCTATGATCGACTGTTCCATGCGATCGAGCTGGTCTCGACCGTGCTGTTCACGCTCGAATATGCGGTCCGGCTCTGGGTCGCGCCCGAGCATGCGCGCTATCGCGGCATGAGCGATTGGGCGGCGCGGCGCGCCTATGCGCTGTCGCCGCCGGCACTGCTCGATTTTCTCGCCACCGTGCCGCTCTACGCCGCACTGCTCGGCTATGGCGATCTCAAGATCCTGCTGCTCTTCCGGCTGGTGCGCTTCTTCAAGCTCGGGCGCTATTCACCCGGCATGGCCTCACTCGGAGCGGCGCTGCATGCCGAACGCAAGGCGCTCGCCGCCTGCCTCGTCATCCTGATCGGCGTGATGCTGCTCTCGGCGACCGCGATGCATTTCGTCGAGCACGACGTCCAGCCGGACAAGTTCGGCACCATTCCCGACGCGATGTGGTGGGCGATCGTGACGCTGACCACGGTCGGCTATGGCGATGCGTTTCCGGTGAGCCCCCTCGGCAAGGTCGTGGCGTCGCTGACCGCGGTGATGGGCCTGGTCATGCTGGCACTGCCGGTTGGCATCGTTGCCACCGCCTTCTCGCAGGAGATCCACCGCCGCGAATTCGTGGTGACCTGGAGCATGCTGGCGCGCGTGCCGCTGTTCAGCGGGCTCAACGCCGTCGAGATTGCGGAAATCATGAACGCGCTGCGCGCCCGCACCGTGCGCGGCGGCGGCATCGTGCTGCGCCCGCAAGAGCCGGCCCACTCGCTCTATTTCGTCGCCAGCGGCGAGGTCGAGATCATCGAACCCGATGGCAGCCGGCGGCTCGACGAGGGCTGCTATTTCGGCGAACTCTGCCTCACCGAGATCGCAGCCGCCGAAAGCGGGATCGCGGTGCGGGCCACCGTCGCGACCAAGCTCCTCGTCCTTGATCCTGCCGATTTTCGCCTGCTCATGCTGCGCCACCCGGAATTGGCCGCCAATCTCCACCGACTAGCCACAGCATGATGCCCACCCGCCGCACAGTCCTTGCCCTGCTCCTGGCCGCAGGCAGCCCCGCCATGGCGCAACAGCCGCGACCGCAGCAACGCCCGCCGCAGGGCCCCGGCCTGTCGGCGCCGCGCACACTGATGGCCGGCGCCATGGCGACCGCCTTCGTCAGCCGCGCCCCGGCCAATGCCCGCCTCTCCATCAGCCGGCCAAGCGATCCGCCGGAAGCGGCGATCATCGCCTCGCCGCTCGGCCAGGTCACGGTCATGTCGCTGCCGGCGCCGGGCGAAGTCGGCAGCTATGAATGGCGCCTGCTCGGCGAAGCCGACGGCAAGCCAGTCATTCTGCTGCGCCAGCCGCTGGCGACGACGGAGCCGGCTGCGACGCTCGCCGCCCCAGCCCGCGTGGCGCGCGGCAATCCCCTGCCCGTGCGCGGCATCGGCCCCAATGGCGACCGCGACCGCGTCGTGCTGGTCAAACCCGATGCGCCGCCGGACGCGCAGGGACCGAACTTCTTCCCAGCCGAGAATGTCGAAAGCACGCTGGAGGCACCGGCCGAGCCCGGCACCTATGAGCTGCGCTATGTGATGGACGCGCCCCTGTCTGGCCCGCGTGTGCTGGCCAGGCGCGAGGTCGTGGTCGAGTAGCCCTCAATCATGATCCGGATGCTGGCGCGAGCGATATCCCGGCAGTTCGTCTTCCGGGATGTCGTCCTCGGTCCGCGTGCCCTCCAGCCGGCAGAGTTCGTCGAACCAGGGCGCCCTGCCCTCGACGCCATAGGCATGGCTCGGCGGAAAGGCGGCCGGATCGTCGAGGCTGCCGACCGCGAGCGAGAGCGTGCCCATGCCGGGATAGCTGAAGCTCAGCGGCGTGCCGCAATCGCGGCAGAAGCCGCGCTCGGCAACCTCGGATGAGCGGAAGACCGAGGGCCGCCCGCGCGTCCAGACGACGTTCTCGATCCGCGAGGAGGCGAAGGCGCCGAAATAGTTGCCCACCGCCTTCTGACACATCCGGCAGAAGCAGACCGAGACCTTGTGCGGCGGCTTCAGCAGGCGGTAGCGCACCGCGCCGCACTGGCAGCCACCGGTGAGTGGTATCGCCGTCTCGCTCATCTCAGCTCCCCGCTCCCATGGCCGCGTTGATTCTGCCGAACTGCAGCAAATCTGCCACACAAATACAATTTGGCGGGTTGTGAACGGCTGTTCATTGCCTCCTGCCCGCCCCCGCCTAAGCCTGCGACCACGATTGGGCTGGGCACTCTCATGATATCCGTCATCACTCCTGCGAACAGCGGAACATCTCGCACGCGGCTCGCCTCGCGCCTGCTCGCAGGCACGGCGCTCGTGCTGCTCCTGTCCGCCGGTCAGGCATTCGCCGATGGCGGCCGCGGCGGCGATCGACCCGGTAGCCCGGGTTCCGGCGGCGCGGGCGGCATCGACAACCCGACGGGCGCCGGTGGTGCGGGCGTCAGGGGCCAAGCAGCCCCAGGGGGCACCGCGGGCGGTGGCGGCGGTGGTGCCGGCATGGGCACCGGCGGAGCAGGCGGGCTCGCCGGCAACGGCAGCGCCGGCGAGGGCCGAGGCGGCGATGGCGGCGTGCATGGTAGCGTCGGTGCTGCCTTGCCCATCGGCTCCAAGACCGGCAGCAATGGCGGCGACGGCAATTCCGGCTATCTCTTTTCCGGCGGCGGCGGCGGCGCCGGCGGCTATGGCGCCGTCGTCACGGGCACGGGCGCGACGGGAACGATTGGCGACACGATCACCGCCGGCAATGGCGGCCATGGCGGCGGCTCCTTCTATGACAGGGGCGGCTCCGGCGGCTCGGGCGGCATCGGCCTGCTCGTCACCGATGGCAGCGCCGCGCAGACCCTGACCATCGACGGCACGATCCAGGGCGGAAAGGGCGGCAATGGCGGCTCGCATGTCGCGGATCTTGGCGGCGCCGGAACCGGCGGAACCGGCGGCAATGGCCTGGTCTTCACCAATGGCGGCGCGACGACGACGCTGACCGTCAACGGCACGATCCGCGGTGGCGATGGCGGGCGCAGCGGCTCGAATTTGCCGACGTCTTTCGGTCGTACCCCTAATCCTGGCGAAGAGGCGAACGGCGTCGGCGCTGCCGGCGGCGAGGCCATCGTCGGCGCCGACCTGATCATCACCAATAACGGCACGATCGAGGGCGGCCTGTCGGGCGACGGCACGGCGCGCGCCGCGGCGATCCACTTCACCGGCGGCAACAACAAGCTCACCATCGGCTCCGCCTCCGCCACCATCAATGGCGGCATCGTCATCGACACCGGCACGCTCACCTTCGCCCAGACGATCGATGCCACCATCAGCAGCGTCGTCAGCGGCGGCGGCACCGTGGTCAAGACCGGCGAGGGCACGCTGACGCTGACCGGCGAAAACACCTATACCGGCGGGACGACGACCGCGGAGGGGGCGATCAGCATCAGCGCAGAGGGCAATCTCGGCGCGACCTCCGGCACGCTGACCCTGGACGGCGGCATGCTTAAGGTGACCGGCACGACGCTGACCGGGCTGGCGCGCAACATCGTCCTCGGCAGCAATGGCGGCGGCTTCGATATCGCCGACGCCGCCAATACCTTCACGGTGACGCAATCCTTCTCCGGCTCGGGCCGCTTCACCAAGGCCGGCGCAGGCACGCTCGTCCTGACTGGCAGCAACACCTATACCGGCGTCACGACGGTCTCGAACGGCATCCTGCGGGCCGGGCAGACGAACGCCTTCTCGGCGGGCTCCGCGGTCACGATCATGTCGGGCGCGACGCTCGACCTTGCCGGCTTCGACCAGACGATCGGCTCGCTCGCCGGTGCCGGCGCGGTCACGCTCGGCGCAGGCACGCTGACCGCGGGCGGCAACAACACCTCGACGACGTTCTTTGGCACGATCTCGGGCACGGGCGGTCTGACCAAGACCGGCACCGGCACGCTCATTCTCTCCGGCAACAACACCTATTCAGGCGCGACGACGGTGTCGGCCGGGACGCTCTACATCAACGGTTCCGGCGCGCTGTCGGCGGCATCCGACTACACGGTCGGCGTTGGCGCGCTGCTCCACGTGAACGACACGCTTGGCACGGTCACGGCGGGTTCGATTGCGGGGTCGGGCCAGTTGCGGATCGAGAGCGGTTCGACGCTGGAGACCGGTGCGACCAATGCCTCGACCAGCTTCACCGGCATGATCTACGACAGCGGCAGCATCAGGAAGGTCGGCACGGGCACGCTGACGCTGACGCAGGAGAACACCTATTCCGGCGGCACGACGATCGCCGGTGGCAAGATCAGCATCTCCAAGGACAGCAATCTCGGCAGCACCTCGGGGGCTCTGACGCTGGACGGCGGCGTGCTGCAGGTCACCGGGACGACGCTGAACGGGCTGACCCGCAACATCATCCTCGGCAGCAATGGCGGCGGCTTCGACATCGTCGAGGCCGGCAACAGCTTCATCGTCAGCCAGTCCCTCTCGGGCACGGGCTCGCTCTCGAAGACTGGCGCCGGCACCTTGGTGATCAAGGGCGCCAGCAGTTATTCCGGCACGACCACGGTGTCTGAGGGAACGCTGCGCGCCGGCGCCGCCAACGCATTCTCCGCCAATTCGACCTTCACGGTGGCATCAGGCACGACACTCGATCTCGCCGGCCTCGACCAGACGATCGGCTCGCTCGCCGGCGTCGGCACGGTCACGCTCGGCTCGGGCACGCTGACCGCGGGCGCGAACAACGCCTCGACGACCTTCTCAGGCAAGATCACCGGGACGGGCGGGGTGACCAAGACCGGCACCGGCACGCTGACCCTGACGGGCTCGAACACCTATACCGGCTCGACCAAGGTCTCCGGCGGCAAGCTCGTGGTGAACGGCTCGATCACCAGCAGTGTGACGCTCGACGGCGGCACGCTCGGCGGTTCCGGCACGGTCGGCGGCGTCAGCGTCGCCAGCGGCGGTACGATCGCGCCGGGCAATTCGATCGGCACGCTGACCGTCTCGGGCAATGTCTCGTTCGCCTCGGGCTCGACCTATCAGGTCGAGGTCAACGCCGCCGGCCAGAGCGACAGGATCGTGGCGTCGGGCAGTGCCAGCATCACCGGCGGCACGGTGCAGGTCCTGGCCGAG
>JAAEQB010000004.1 GCA_024231975.1 Allobosea sp. | reverse complement strand
TCCGCCCCCTGCTTCAGAATGAACGCCTTCTGCGCATCCGAAAACTTCGAATCCTTCATCGTCTTCCGCTCCTCCCAGCCCAAGGGAAACGACGCGGAAAACTCTAACTCAAAGCGGTCCAGTTCTAAGGGCTCAGATCACGACCAGCCGAGGAGAGCGCGCGATTGACGACGAGATCGGGTCCAACATGAAAGACGACTTCAGATCGTCGATCGACTGGCTGAAGGGAGCGGTCGCGCTCCTTGATGCGACAGAAGGGAGACTGCTCTCCGCGGGGGCAGTCGTCGAACTAGAAGCGCGGGGTGCGGCGGGCGCCGATGCCTGACGAAGCTACCCAAGCATAACCCGGTCGGCCTGGCTGGGTACTGCTACCCAGTTGACTGGGTAACAAGTAGTTGAATTTTAAGGAGAAAATGGCGCGCCCGAAAGGATTCGAACCTCTGACCCTCAGATTCGTAGTCTGATGCTCTATCCAGCTGAGCTACGGGCGCGTGACAACGGAAGCGGTCTTTGGAGGCCGCCATCGGCTGACGGATGTGGACTTAACGGCTCACACTGCGCTTGGCAAGCCCTGTTGTGCCGGCTTGCTACGCTTTCTTGACGGGCCCGGGCCGGCTGCCCGTTCGCCGTCAGCCATGCTTGCCGTGCAGCAGGAGCGGCTGCAGGACATCCTGCCGCGAACCGTCCTCGACGGGGCTGTCCGATGCCGCCATCCGCCGGCCGCCATGTCGTGATTTCGGCAGTTTCTCGGCGATGCCGTAGAGCTCCTCGCGCCGGTCCATCTCGCGCCAGACCTCACCCGGCGTGATGCCGAGCTCGCTCCACAGCACGACGAGATTGTAGATGAGGTCGGCGCTTTCGCGGACCACCGCCGGGCGGTTGTTCTGCACCGCCTCGATGCCGACCTCGACCGCCTCCTCGCCGAGCTTCTTGGCCATCTTCGGCACGCCCTCGCGGACGAGCTTGGCCGTGCGCGACCGGGCGGGGTCGCGGCTGCGGGCCGCAAGGACGGCGGCGTAGAGTCTCTGCACCGAATCGGTCATCGCTGCAGAATCGGGCCGCCATGTAAGGGTTTCGTGACGGTCGCGCCGCCTGCGCCTGGTGCTCATCGTGCCACCCCCGCGAACAGGCGCACCACCTCGCGATAGACATCGCGCTTGAACGGGATGATCAGCTCCGCGGTTTCCGCGAGCGGCACCCAGCGCCAGGCGTCGAACTCCGGCTTGTGGCCGCCGCCGGGACTGAGGATGTCGATCTCGCTCTCGTCGCCATCGAAGCGGAAGGCGAACCATTTCTGCGACTGGCCGCGATATTTGCCGCGCCAGGCTTCCTTGCCGATCTCGCGCGGCAGGTCATAGCTCAGCCAGTCCGGCGCCTCGGCCAGCAAGGACACTGAAGAGACATTGGTCTCCTCGCGCAGCTCGCGATAGGCCGCCTCGATCGGCTGCTCGCCGGCGTCGATGCCGCCCTGCGGCATCTGCCATTCATGGCCGGGGGCGGTATGTTCGCGCTGGCTGCGGTTGGCCCGGCGGCCGACGAAGACGAGACCGGCCGGATTGAACAGGGCAAGGCCGACGCAGGGACGGTAGCCGGCGGGTGGCTTGATCATCGCAGGGAACCGGTGGTGGAGGGGTTGCGGAAGCCGCGAGCGGCGCTGACCGGGACGAGGACCAGGTTCTTGCCCTCGAGCGTGCGAGCCCAGCGGGTGATGCGCTCGATCGTGACAGGCAGAGCGCTGGCGGTGGCGACGACGGCACCCTGGTCACGTGCGAGCGTTTCGAGCCGTTGCAACTCCTTGTCGATGGTCTCGGGGCGCGGGACCGCGTCGAGCGAAAGATCGGCCTTGAGCGCTGGAATCTGCGCCTTCGCCGCCGCCGAGGCGAGCAGGCTGCGCGGTGAGGAGCCGTCGTCGACGACCATCAGGCCGCGTCCGGCGAGCTCGCGCAGCAACGGGGTCAGGGTCATGTCGTCGGCAGTGAGGCGGCCACCGAGGAAGTTGACGATGCCGACATAGCCGGAGAAGCGGCCGAGCACCCATTGCAGCCGGTCGAGATTGTCCGTGCCTTTGGGGCCGGTGAGCAAGGTGTGCGGGCCAGGGTCGTTGTCGGGATAGTCGAACGGCTCCATCGGCACTTGCAGGAAGACCTCGTGGCCTTCGCTGCGGGCGCGCTGCACCGTCTTCTCCAGCTCGGCGCCATAGGGGGCGAAGGCGAGCGAGACGGGCCCGGGCAGGCGCGCGATCGCCTCGCTGGTCGAGCTCTGGCTGATGCCGAGCCCACCGACCAGGATGGCGATCCGGCCGGCCGACTTGGCGACAGGCGAGGGGCCGAGCGGGCGGGCATAGACCTGCGCCGGTGTCGCGCCATCGGGACCGACCTTCGGGAGCAGGCCGTGCCGGGTGCGCTCGACCAGGCGTTTGTCCGGCGCCGGAGCGAGCTTGACCGTGCCGTCATCGGGGACGGTGATGATGATTGCGCCGGGAGCGTCTGAGCCTGGGCGAACGACGGTGACGCCGGATTCGGTCTCGAGCTGGCTGGCGCTGGCCGGGCCGCGCCTATCGTCGCGGGTGGTGGGCTCGGGCGAAGCCTTGGCGATGTCGGGCGCGGCAGGCCGCTCGCGGATCATCGCGATCGCGATCGGCTCGCCGCCATTGGGGTCGCGCTTCAGCGCCGCGTAGAGGATGAGCCCGGCGAAGAGAGCCGCCAGGCCGCCGGAGAGGCCGCGCCAGAACCAGCGCGCATAGGGCTTCGACGCGTGCGCGCGCTTCGCCTGCCCGAGCGGCTGGTCGAGTTCGCTGAGCGGCAATCCGGCCAAGAGGCGCCGTCCTCTTCGACGTCAGAACATCTGCGAATCAGTTCGCAGCGCTAGAGTCGGATGATTCGGGCTGGAATCAATCGCCAATCGGCCGCAGGGAAAACAATCTCCTGCGGCCGTTGCACAAGTGCCGAACAGCTGGACTGGAAAGAGCCTGCGGCTCAGTCGGCCTTCTTCTCTGCGTCGGTCTTGCCGGCTTCCGGAGCGGGGGCGGGTGTGGCAGGTGCCGGTGTTGCCGGCAGGGCCACGTCTTTCTTGCCGCGCAGCAGGTTGAGCGCCGCGGTGAGCTGGGTGTCCTTGGCGGCGTCGATCGGAACATAGGACGGCGAACCGGCCTGCTCTTCCTTGCCGTCGCCATTGCGCAGATGGCCCTTGAGCGAGGCTTCGCCCTTGTTCTCGACCTTGTCCTTCAGCTCGGCTGGCACGTCCTGGATGATCTCGATGTCGGGCGTGATGCCCTTGGCCTGGATCGAGTTGCCGGACGGGGTGTAGTAGCGCGCCGTGGTCAGGCGCAGGCCGCCATTGTCGCCGAGGCGGATCACGGTCTGGACCGAGCCCTTGCCGAAGGAGCGCGAGCCCATGACGGTGGCGCGCTTGTGGTCCTGCAGGGCGCCGGCGACGATCTCGGCGGCCGAGGCGGAGGAGCCGTTGATCAGCACGACGATCGGCTTGCCCTTGGTCAGGTCGCCCGACTTGGCATTGAAAACCTGGGTCTCCTCGGCGTTGCGGCCGCGGGTCGAGACGATCTTGCCGCGCTCGAGGAAGGCGTCGGAGACCAGCACCGACTGGTCGAGACGCCCGCCGCGATTGTTGCGCAGGTCGATGATGTAGCCCTTGACCTTGTCGAAGCCGATCTCGGCATTGATCTTGTCGAGCGCCTTGCGCAGGCCCTCATAGGTCTGCTCGCTGAAGGTGCCGATGCGGATATAGCCGACATCGCCCTCGATGCGTTCCTCCACCGCCGGGACGACGATGTTGGACCGGGTCAGGGTGAACTCCAGCGGCTCGGTCTTGCCAGTGCGCTCGATCGTCAGCTTGACCTGCGTGTTGATGATGCCGCGCATCTTTTCGACGGCCTGGTTCAGGCTGAGGCCCTTGACCTCGTCATTGTCGATCTTGCGGATGATGTCGCCGGCCAGGATGCCGGCCTTGGCGGCGGGCGTGTCGCGAATCGGCTTGGCGACCTTGAGGACCTCGTTCTCCATGGTGACCTCGATGCCGAGGCCGCCGAACTGGCCGCGCATGTCGATGTCCATGTCGCGGAAGCTCTTGGCATCGAGATAGGCCGAGTGCGGATCGAGCGAGGAGACCATGCCGTTGATGGCGGCCTCGATCAGCTTCTGCTCGTCCGGCTTCTCGACATAGTCGGTGCGGATCTTCTCGAAGATGTCGCCGAAGAGGTTGAGGCTGCGATAGACCTCTGCCGAGGCCGCGACCGCACTGGTCGAGGAGAAGAGCTTGGTCTGGGTCACCACACCGGTGAGCCCCGCGCCGGCGATGGCGCCGACCAGAACGAGAGAAACCTTGCGCATCATCCGCGAACCTTTTCGCCTTGCGATTTCGTCCACCACGGCGTCGGATCGATCGAGACGCCGTCTTTCCTGAACTCGATATAGAGGACCGGCTCGCCGGTCCCCGCTCCTACATTCGTCGCGGCCGCTTCCGCGGTCTCGCCCATCACCGCGACCGGCTCCCCGGCCAGCACAAACTGGTTCAACGACACGTCGATGCGCTGCATGCCCGCCAGGAGAATATAGTAACCATTGCCGGCATTGAGGATCAAGAGTTGGCCAAAGGAGCGGAACGGCCCCGCGTAAACCACCCAGCCATCGGAAGGTGACGAAACCACGGCATTGGCACGTGTGGAAAGCGAAATTCCACGGGTTGCAGCGCCAACTTCGTCGGCAGCGCCAAATCCACGCAATTGTGAACCGGCGACCGGCAAGGGCAGCATGCCCCGCAGTTCCTGGAACGCAGCCTTGGGCGCGAGTCGGGCCGGGTCGCGGAAGGCGAGCTGGGCCATGCGCTGGCGCTGCTCCTGTGTCTCGGCTTCGAGCGCGCGGCGGGCGGCCTCGGCGGCGCGATTGGCGGTGGAGATGTCCTTCTCGATACGCTCGACGAGATCACGCAGCGTCTTCGCCTGCGCTGCGAGCTCGCCGCCTGCGGCCCGCTGCGCCTCGATATCCTGGGCGGCGCTGGCCTCGCGGGCGCGCCTGGCCTCGATCAGCGATGCCAGCCGCCGGCGCTCGCCCGCCAGCCCTTCCATCTCGCCGGCGATGCTCTTGCGTTCCTCGGCGATGGCCTCGCGCAGACGGACCAGCTCGGCGAGGTCGGTGCCGAGGATGGTGATCTCCTGGCGCAGATCGGGCACGACCGCGCCGAGCAGCATCGAGGCGCGCACGGCTTCGAGGATGTCCTCCGGGCGGACCAGCACGGCCGGCGGCGGCCGACGGCCGATACGCTGCAACGCCGCCAGCACCTCGCCGATCAGGCCGCGCCGGCTCTCCAGCGAGCGCCGGATCGCGGTCTCGCTGGTCTGCAAGAGGGAGAGCCGTTGCTCGAGGCCGGCGATGCGGCCTTCGGCGGCTTGCGTACGGGCGGTCGTGTCGAGCAGGGCCTGGTTGAGCTTGGTCCGGTCGGCGCGGATGCCGGCGATCTCGGCCTCCAGCTTGGCGCGGGCCTCGGCACTGCCGGCGAGTCGCTCCTCGATCGCCTTGAGTTCCAGCTCACGGGCGCGTTTTTCCTCGCGCTTCTGCTCAGTGTCGCGGGCTGCCTGCTCAGATTCGGGGGCGGGGGGCGTCTGGGCCAAGGCTGCATTGGCTGACAGGCACGCGCAAAGCAGCACCGGCCAGGGCCGGAGCGCGCGTGCAATGCGAATCAGCCGGGAGCGGCGGGTCATGCGCGATGATAGGGGTGTCCGGCCATGATCGTCATGGCTCGATAGAGCTGTTCGAGCACGAGCGCACGCACGATCTGATGCGGCATGGTCAGGGCGCCGAAGGAGAGCACCAGTGCGGCGCGCTCGCGCAGTTCGGCATCGAGCCCGTCTGCGCCGCCGATCAGCAGGGTCGCGGCCGGGGTGCCGGCATCGCGCGCGGCGGCGAGACGGTTCGCGAACGCGTCGCTGTCGATGCTCCGGCCGCGCTCGTCCAGGGCGATGACGAGGCCGGATGGCGGCAAGCGCTCGCCGATCAGCTTGGCTTCCTCGCGGCGGCGTTCATCGGTGCGGCGGCCGCGGCCTTCCGCAAGCTCGATGACCTCGGGCCCGCTCAAACCGAGCCCGCGGGCAAGCCCTTGCGCCCGCTCCTGGTAGCGGGCGCAGAGGTCGCGTTCCGGCCCGTCCTTGAGGCGGCCGACCGCGATGACCGACAGGCGCATGAGAAGCGGAACTTAGCCGACGAGGCGCTCACGCGGCCGGTCGGCACCCCACATCTTCTCGAGATTGTAGAACTGGCGCACTTCCGGCCGGAAGATGTGGATGATCAGGTCGCCGGTGTCGATCAACACCCAGTCGCAAGCGGGGAAGCCCTCGACCTTCGGCGTCTCGTGGCCTGCCTTCTTGAAGGCCTCGACGAGGCTCTCGGCGATCGAGGCGACGTGGCGGTTGACCCGGCCGGAGGCGATGATCATGGCGTCGGCCAGCGAGGTCTTGCCGACGAGGTCGATCACGGTGGCGTCCTCGGCCTTCATGTCCTCCAGGACCTGCAAGGCGAGCGCGATGCTGCTCGCGGCGGGGTTCTCTGTGATGGCAGCCGGGGGAAGCGGCTCGGTGCCGGCTTCGCCGATGGATTGACGGTTCAGTGCCGTATCCTCACGTGACGACGCGCTCAGGGCGCGACACCCCCAATTTAAGCGCCGGAGGGGGCGAGTTCAATTGCTTTCGGCGAGCTCGCGCAGATAGGTCGAGGACAGGTCCGAGCGCCGGCCATGCAGGAAGATCCAGGCGGGCGGGGTCCGCACCGGCAAGGCGGCGCCCTGATTCTCCGACAGACGCCAGCGCGCCATCCAGTTGGCAGCGGGCGAAGCGATCGAGCGATGGGTCGAGCCGGGGCGGTCGATCACTGCGATCGGCATCATCCGGGCGATGGCGCGCCATTCGTTCCAGCGATGGAAATTCGCCAGATTGTCCGAGCCCATGATCCAGACGAAGCGCACGCCCGGGCAGCGGCGCTTCAGCTGGCGCAGCGTGTCGGCGGTGTAGCGGGTGCGCAGCGTCGCCTCGATGCCGGTGACATTGATGTGGCCGTGATCAGCGAGCGCGCGGGACTGGGCGATGCGCTGCGCTAGCGGCGGCAAGGCGTGGTTGTCCTTCAGCGGGTTGCCGGGCGTAACCAGCCACCAGACGCGATCGAGCTGGAGCCGGCGCAGCGCCGTCAGGCTCGCCATGCGGTGGCCGTCATGGGCCGGGTTGAAGGTGCCGCCGAACAGCCCGATGCGCAGACCGGGGGCGTGCGGCGGCAGGCGTAGTTCCTCGGCGCTCACGGGCGGACCTGACCCTGGCCATGGACCCGGTACTTGAAGGAGCAGAGCTGCTCGACGCCGACCGGGCCGCGCGCATGCATGCGGCCGGTGGCGATGCCGATCTCGGCGCCGAAGCCGAACTCGCCGCCATCGGCGAACTGGGTCGAGGCATTGTGCAGGACGATGGCCGAATCCACCTCGGCGAGGAAGCGCGTCGCCGCCGCCTCGTCCGCAGTCACGATCGCGTCGGTATGGTGCGAGCCATAGCTCTCGACATGGACGATGGCGGCGTCGAGGCCGGGCACCACCTTCACCGCGATGATGCGGTCGAGATATTCGGTGCGCCAGTCCTCTTCGTTCGCAGGCGTGACGCGCGGGTCGACGGCGAGCGTCGCCTCGTCGCCGCGCACGGCGCAGCCCTCGTCGAGCAGGGCGGTGACCAGCGGCTTCAGATGCGTTGCGGCGCAGGCTTCGTCGACCAGCAGCGTCTCGGCGGCGCCACAGACGCCAGTGCGGCGCAATTTGGCGTTCATGAGGATGGCGCGGGCCATGGCGAGATCGGCCTGCGCATGAACATAGACATGGTTGTTGCCGTCGAGATGGGCGAAGACCGGCACGCGCGCTTCCTGCTGGACGCGTGCCACCAGGCTCTTGCCGCCGCGCGGCACGACGACGTCGACAGCGCCGCTCAGCCCTTTCAGGATCTCGCCGACGGCGGCGCGGTCGCGGCTGGGCACCAGCTGGATCGCTTCGCGCGGCAGGCCGGCGGCTGCGAGCCCGTCCTGCATCGCGGCGGCGATCTCGCTGGCGCTGCGGAAGCTGTCGGAGCCGGCGCGCAGGATCGCGACATTGCCGCTCTTCAGGCAGAGCGCGCCGGCGTCGGCGGTGACGTTGGGGCGGCTTTCGAAGATCACCGCGACGACGCCCAGCGGGGTGGCGACGCGCTCGAAGACGAGACCGTTGGCTTGAGTCCAGCTCGCCAGCACCTTGCCGACCGGATCGGGCAGGGCGGCGATGTCGGCGACCGCCTGGGCGATGGCTTCGAGGCGGGCCTCGTCCAGAGCGAGACGATCGATGAACGAAGGGGCGAGGCCAGCGGCGCGGGCGTCGGCGAGATCCTGCTGATTGGCGGCGAGGATCGCCGGAGCGCGCTCGCGCAGCGAAGTCGCCATCGCGGCGAGGGCACGGTTCCGCTGCTCTGCCGACGCGGTACCGACCCGGCGCGCCGCGGCGCGAGCGCCTTGGCCAAGCCCATGCATCAGCGCGGCGATGTCGCCGTTCTCATTGTCGGGCGCGGGGACGCGCCTTGCGCTTTCGCTGGTCATCACAGGCCTGGTGTTTCCTCACTCGCCCGGATCGTAGCCGAGGCGCAGCGCCATGTCGTCCCGGTGAATCATCTCGGCGCGGCCGGGATAACCAAGCACCGCCTCGATATCGCGGGAGGCCTTGCCGAGCACGCGCACCGCCTCGTCCGCGTCATAGGCGACGAGGCCGCGGCCGAGCTCGCTGCCGTCGCCGGCACGGATCATCACCGCGTCGCCGCGGCTGAAGGCGCCCTCGATCCGGGTGACGCCGACCGGCAGCAGGCTCGCGCCGCCGCGCAGCGCCCGGGCGGCGCCGTCGTCGACATGCACGGTGCCGCGCGGCTCGAGCGAGCCGGCGATCCAGGTCTTGCGTGCGGTCGCAGGCGTCGAGGCGCTGAGAAACCAGGAGCAGCGCGCTCCTTCAGTGACGGCGCGCAGCGGGTTCTTGGCCCGGCCGTCGGCGATCAGCATATGGGCACCGCCGGCGGTCGCGATCTTGCCGGCTTCGATCTTGGTACGCATGCCGCCGCGCGAGAGTTCGGACGCCGCCCCGCCGGCCATCGCCTCGATCGAGGGCGTGATCGCCGGGATCACCGGGATGTGCCGGGCGTCCGGGCTTGAGAGGGGCGGGGCGGTGTAGAGCCCGTCGATGTCGGAGAACAGCACCAGCAGGTCGGCGCCGGCCATGGTGGCGACGCGCGCGGCGAGCCGGTCATTGTCGCCATAACGGATCTCGGAGGTGGCGACGGTGTCGTTCTCGTTGATGACCGGGACTGCGCGCAGATCGAGCAAGCGGCCCAGCGTCGCGCGGGCATTGAGATAGCGTCGGCGCTCCTCGGTGTCGGCCAGGGTCAAAAGGATCTGGCCGGCGTTGAGGCCGTGGTGGCCGAGCGCCTCCGACCAGTTGCGGGCGAGGGCGATCTGGCCGACAGCGGCCGAAGCCTGGCTTTCCTCAAGCCGGAGCGGGCCGGCCGGCAGCTTCAGCACGGTACGGCCGAGCGCGATCGCGCCTGAGGAGACGACGAGGACATCGGCGCCGCGAGCGTGCAGTTCGGCAAGGTCCTCGGCCAGCGCAGCGAGCCAGGCATGGCGCAGGCGACCCTGCGCGCGATCGACAAGCAGGGACGAGCCGACCTTGACGACGATGCGGCGAAACTGGTCGAGGACAGGCAGGTTCACGAGGCGGGACCGGGCTTCAGGTGGGCGGGATGACGCCCGCTGCCGTTCCTTGGCTAAATTGCCGGCATTGTAAAGCAGCGTGCGCGCAATGCTGTTGTGCCGGGCGCGGTCTTCTGGCGCATTGCTAGAGCGGCGCGGTGAGCACGCGAGCCGTCCAGTAGACCTGATAGGTGATGTGCAGCAGCGCCATCGCGAGCTGCAGGCGCTTGTTCGCCCAGAGCGACGCGACCAGGCAGAGTCCGAGGCCGAGCGGGACCTGGATGAGGTAATCCGCGCTGTAATGGTTCCAGCGCGCCGGCCCCTTGAGGGCGGTGTCGACGACGTCGAGGACGAAGATCAGCGCGAAGAGCCCGAAGAACCAGCGCCGCCGGTTGAGGAAGTAGTCTTCGTAGTCGGCGTACTCGTCGAGATCCTCCGGAAACAGCAGGGCACAGAGCAGGAAGAGCGTCAGCGCGTAGGTGATCAGGAAGATGAAGGTGCCGAAGGTCAGGTTCGGCAACCGGGAAAGCGCGAATTCCCACCACCAGAACAGGGCAAGCTCGGCCAGCAGCGAGAACACCCAGAGCAAATGGATGAGCGAGACGCGATAGCGCTTGGGATGCTGGATCAGCCGGGCGATGCCGGTCAGCAGTCGGGCGATGGCGAGGCCGATCACCATGCCGATGACGATGCGGATATGGGGGAAGAGCTCGTTGACGGCCTGCGAATCCATGATGCCCGATGCGATCGAAAGGTAACTCAAGGTGCATGGCGGGCTGCTCCATGCCAAGAGGCGGATGGCGCCGCGGGTTCGTTATGCGCAGGACGGGACACGATAGGGGTGGCGCTCCCCGCTGAATTCTGCTACCGCGGCGCACAAATCCCAAGGGTCGGGCTTTGCCTGACCCTTTTTCCATCCATCCTGCCAGCTGGAGACACGGATGCAGGTTCTCGTGCGCGACAACAATGTCGATCAGGCCATTCGCGTTCTGAAGAAGAAATTGCAGCGCGAAGGCGTGTTTCGCGAGATGAAGCGTCGCGCTTCCTATGAGAAGCCGTCCGAGCAGCGTGCTCGCGAGAAGGCCGAGGCCGTCCGCCGCGCCCGCAAGCTCGCCCGCAAGCAGGCTCAGCGCGAAGGCCTGATCGCCGCGCCGAAGCCGAAGGTGCTCAAGCCCCGCGCTGCCAGCGCGGCCGCCCCGCGCTGAGTTCAGTACCCAAAACCCGTGAGTTGCCGTAAGCGCAGCGCGCGGGCGGCATCCTCGCCCATGTAAACCCCGAGAAGGCCCACCTTGAAGAACCCGAACGACCGCCATTTCACTGATCGCCAGGCCAATTCCGCGAATGCGAAGAAGGCCCTGCTGGAGCGCTTCAAGAAGCGTCCCGGACCAGACGATCCGGTGATGGTGCAGCGTCGGGCCGAGCGCGAGGCGATTGCCGCCGCGCGGGCCGAGCGCGATGCCAAGAAGGAAGCCGAGCGCCTTGAAGCCGAGCGCATCGCCGCCATCGAGCAGGCTGCGCGCGAGGAAGCCGAGCGCCAGGCCGAGGCTGAGCGCGAGTTGCAGCGCAAGGCCGAGCAGGCCAAGCGCGATGCCGAGCGGCCGCGCCGCGTCCTGCTCGAGGCCGTGCAGTACATGGAAATGCGGGTCGCCGGTAAGCGCCGCTGACCGAAGAAGTCTCGATCGAACTCGTTTGATCGCAAAAGGCGCCGCACCTCGTGCGGCGCCTTTTGCTTGTCGCCCGGTTCGTTGCGCCGTTTCTTTCCACTACGGAACAGCACTCGTTCCAGTTGAGAACGGTATCCGTTCCGCTTGCAACTAAAGTGCTACGACCTCTCGGCTTGCCATCTCCCCGCGGCGCCGGAACTGTCAGGGCGATCGGCCATCAGAGCCGCAAATAACGCACGCCGGCTGCAACGGCGCCGTTCCTCTGGGGAGAGAGACATGACATCCGAAGCGACGAAGACGCGTGCCAATCGACGCAATTTCCTGAAGGTTGCGGGCCTTGCCGGTGCCGGCGCCATCGCGATGCCGCAGGTCAGCCAGGCGCAGACCGTGACCTGGAAGTTCCAGTCGACCTGGCCGACCAAGGACATCTTCCACGAATTCGCTGGCGACTTCGCCAAGCGCGTCAACGACATGTCCGGCGGGCGCCTGAAGATCGACGTGCTCGCAGCCGGCGCCGTCGTGCCCGCTTTCCAGATGCAGGATGCGGTTGCGGCCGGGATCCTCGACGGCGGCCACGGCGTCTCCGCCTATTGGTACGGCAAGAACAAGGCGTTCTCGCTGTTCGGGACACCGCCGGCGCTGGGCTGGGACGCCACCAACTTCCTCGGTTGGATGAACCATGGCGGCGGATACGATCTCTACAACGACCTCGTCCAGAACCAGCTCAAGCTCAACCTGGTCGGCTTCTTCTCCGGGCCGATGCCGTGCCAGCCGCTCGGCTGGTTCAAGAAGGAGCTGAAGACCGCCGATGACTTCAAGGGCCTGAAATACCGCACCGTCGGCCTCGCCGCCGACCTGATGCGCGAGATGGGCGCGGCGGTCACCATCCTCGCCGGTGGCGAGATCGTGCCGGCGCTGGAGCGCGGCGTCATCGACGGTGCCGAGTTCAACAACCCGTCCTCGGATTCGATCCTCGGCTTCCAGGACGTCGCCAAGGTCTACATGCTGCAGAGCTATCACCAGGCGGCGGAGAGCTTCGAGCTGCTCTTCAACAAGACCAAGTTCGATGCGCTCTCGCCCGAGCTCAAGGCGATCGTGAAATATGCCGGCGAGTCCGCCTCGTCCGACATGAACTGGAAGGCGCTCGACCGCTACTCCAAGGACCTTGAGATGCTGCGCTCCAAAGGCGTCAACGTCGTCGCGACGCCGGAGGCGATCCTGAAGGCGCAGCTCGCCGCCTGGGACAAGGTGCTGGAGAAGCTCGGCGCCGAGAACGCCTTCTTCAAGAAGGTCGTCGACAGCCAGAAGGACTGGGTCAAGCGCACCGTGTCCTTCGAGCGGCTCAACGAGCCCTCGCGCGACCTCGCCTTCAACCACTTCTTCAAGACCTGAAGGCCGCCGCTCAACGGAGCTGCGCCCGCCATCCTCGTGGTGGCGGGCGTCCCTTGCCAATCCGAACAGCAGGCGACGCACGCGGATGAATCTGATCCTCGCGATCGACAAGTTCAACACCGCCATCGGCAAGCTTGCCGGCTGGACGATCCTGATCCTGACGCTGGCGATCAGCTATGAGGTCTTCTCGCGCTATGCGCTGCGGGCGCCGACCGAATGGGCCTTCGACGTCAGCTACATCCTCTACGGCACGCTGTTCATGCTGGCTGGGCCCTATGCGCTCGCCCGCAACGCGCATGTGCGCGGCGATTTCCTCTATCGCGAATGGAGCCCGCGCACGCAGGCGAGGCTCGATCTGGCGCTCTACATCCTCTTCTTCTTCCCGGGGATCATTGCGCTCGCCTGGGCCGGCTACAAGTTCGCGGCCTTCTCCTGGATGATCAAGGAGCATTCCTCGAACTCGCCGAATGGACCGCCGCTCTACCATTTCAAGACGCTGATCCCGATCGCCGGCGTGCTGATGACCCTGCAGGGGCTGGCCGAGGTGGCGCGCTGCGTCATCTGCCTGCGCACCGGTGAGTGGCCGCCGCGGCTGCACGATGTCGAGGAAACCGAAAAACTCATTCTCGAACAGGCCGCGCAAGCCGCGCCGGATGCGGGGAAGACGGTCTGATGCTGTTCGGTCTTTCCAATCCGGAACTGGGCGTGGTGATGCTCGTCCTGTTCATCGTCTTCATCATGCTCGGCTTCCCGATCGCCTTCACGCTGATGGCGCTGGGTGTCGGCTTCGGCTACTGGGCGATGGGCGACACCGTGTTCAGCCTCGTGGTCCAGCGCACCTATTCGGTGATGGCCAACGACGTGCTGGTCTCGATCCCGCTCTTCATCTTCATGGGCTACATCATCGAGCGGGCGAACATCCTCGACCGGCTGTTCCACTCGATCCAGCTCGCGCTCGGCAACGTGCCGGGCTCGCTCGCCATCGCCACATTGGCGACCTGCGCGATCTTCGCGACCGCGACCGGCATCGTCGGGGCGGTGGTGACGCTGATGGGGCTGCTCGCCTTCCCGGCGATGCTGCGCGCCGGCTACGACGTCAAGCTCTCGGCTGGCGTCGTCTGTGCCGGCGGCTGCCTCGGCATCCTGATTCCGCCCTCGGTGATGCTGATCCTCTATGGCGCGACCGCCGGCGTCTCGGTTCCCAAGCTCTATGCCGGCGCGCTCTTCCCCGGCCTGCTGCTGGCTACGCTCTACATGCTCTATGTGCTGATCCGCTGCTGGCTCAACCCGGCACTGGCACCGAAGCTGCCGAAGGAGCAGACCGACGTGCCGTGGACGCGGGTGCTCTGGGCGCTCGCCACCAGCTTCTTCCCGCTCACCATCCTGATCATGTCGGTGCTCGGCTGCATCTTCTTCGGACTGGCGACGCCGACCGAAGCGGCGGCCGTCGGCTCGCTCGGCAGCCTGATCCTGGCGGCTGCCTACCGCTCGCTCACCTTCGGCAAGGTCAAGGAATCGGTGATCCTGACGGCGCGGACCTCGGCCATGGTCTGCTGGCTCTTCGTGGGCTCCTTCATCTTCTCGTCGATCTTCGCGATCCTGGGCGGTCACGAGCCGATCAAGACCCTGGTCACGGCGCTCAACCTGTCGCCGACGATGTTCCTGATCGTGGCGCAGCTGATCATCTTCGTGCTGGGCTGGCCGCTGGAATGGACCGAGATCATCGTGATCTTCGTGCCGATCTTCCTGCCGCTGCTGGAGTTCTTCAAGATCGATCCGCTGTTCTTCGGCATCCTGATCGCCTTGAACATCCAGACCTCGTTCCTGTCGCCGCCGGTGGCGATGGCGCCGTTCTACCTGAAGGGCATCGCGCCGCCGCATGTCTCGATCAACCAGATCTTCGCCGGCGTGATGCCCTATCTGGCGATCGTGCTGTTCGCGATGGTCCTGGTCTATGTCTTCCCGGGCATCGCGCTCTGGCTGCCGAAATATCTCTACGGCTGAAGCGCAGGCTTCAGTCTTCGGAGCGGGCGTCCTGTCCGCAGCGGAAGCCCGTCGCCTTCTCATCCGCAAGGCGACGGGCGGCGGCATTCGCATCCGGCTTGCGGGCGTCGACACTGCCGATGATGCAGGAGGCGCCATCGGCAGCGAGCTGGTGGACGACGAGCCGGCTGCCGTCGAGCTTGCCGACGCTTGCGCCAGTCGCGTAGCGCAGGATCGCCGCCTGCGGCCGCCCGCCCTTTGGGCCGCGCCATTCGATCGTCTTGCCGGCCTCGAAAAACGCGGCCTTGTCGGTGACCGCCTCCTCCAGCGCCTTGGCGCCGAATGCGACCGCGGATGAATCGTCGCCGGCAGTCCAGACCACGGTGATGCCAGCCTTGCCGGCGCAGCGATGCACCGAAACCGGATCGCCATTGCCCTTGTCCTTGCGGCATTTCGCGTAGTCATGGGTGGTATAACTGCTCGCCCATGGCTCGGCCCGAAGTGGCGTCGACAGCACGGTTGCAAGGCCAATGGCGAGAGCGAGTCGTGCGATCGTCATGGTGGGTTTTCTCCGGTCGGCGAGGGCTGATCCGACGCCATCCGAAATGCCACGGCAAGGGGAGCCGGCAGACAGCGAAGCGGAACCCGGCGGCGTTTCGGGAATTTTTTATGGGACCCGCGCGATTCCGGTCCTGCGACCGACAAGCCTGGGGCATGGCGAACAGTTCGCCACCCGGCTACCAGATCGGAGAACGAACATGACCCGTACCAAGAAGAGCTTCGCCGCCGCCCTCGCCGCCCTCACGCTGGGCGCTTCCGTCTTCGCCGCCGATGCCGAGGCGCGCCCACGCTATTATCGTGGCGCCGCGGTCGGCGCCGGCATCGTCGGGGCCCTGGCCCTCGGAGCCCTCGCCGCCGGTGCGGCCAGCGGCCCGGCCTATGGCTACTATGACGACGGTTATGTCCCGGCCTACGCTCCGGTTCGCCGCTGCCATTTCGTCGACCGCGTCAATTACTATGGCGAGGTCATCGGCACCCGCCGCGTCTGCCGCACCTACGATTGAGTTTCTCCCAGGGCCTCCTCCCCGGCCCGACATCCTGGCCCGCCGGTTCGCCCGGCGGGCCTTTTTCATGTCCGAAGGCTGATCAGCCGCCGGTCGACATGGTCAGCGGCGGCTTTACCTCCGGGGGAACCGGCGAGGTATAGCCGCCATCGGCGGCGACGCGTTTCTGGAAGTCGGCCTTGGCGGCAGCCATCAGTTGGGGATCGGTCAGCACGGCGGCGCCGGTCGCGGCCATCGCCTTGGCGACCTGCACCATCGCCTTGTGCGCGGCCGGCATCTTGCCCTGCGCCACCACCTGCCAGGTATGGAAGGGCGTGCCGATCGCGACGGTCGGCGCATGCGCCTGCACGGTCGGGACGACCCAGCTGACGTCGCCGACATCGGTCGAGCCGATCGCTGGGTTGCGCGGCGAATCGAGCGGCACGGTGAAGTCTGCGAGCTCGGCATCGGTCTTCTGCACGCCGATCGCGCGCCAGACGGCGTCGATGTCCTTCTGCGACAGGGTCGAACGGATCTGGCGGGCGAACTCCTTGTCGGCGTCGTCGAAATGCGGCGGGCCGAGATCTTCCATGATGCCCTGCAGCGCCTGCTCCAGCGGGCCGTTGCCGACGACGTTGGAGACGGCGGAGACGATCTTCATCTCCATGGTCGTCTCGGTCATCAGGGCTGCGCCCTCGGCGATCTTCTTGACGCGGCCGACCAGCTCCAGCATCCCCGGCAGGTCGCGGGCGCGGATCGAATAGCGCACGCGGGCATGGGCCTGGACGACGTTGGGGGCGATGCCGCCGGTGTCGAGCAAAGCATAATGCACGCGGGCATCGCTCGGCATGTGCTCGCGCATGTAGTTGACGCCGACGCTCATCAATTCGACGGCGTCGAGCGCGCTGCGGCCGAGCTCGGGCGAGGCGGCGGCATGCGAGGCGCGGCCGGTGAAGATGAAGTCGGCGCGGGTATTGGCGAGCGAGAGCGGCGGGGTGACTTCCCAGAAGCTGGCAGGGTGCCAGGAAATGGCGATGTCGGCATCCTTGAAGGCGCCGGCGCGGACCATGAAGGCCTTGGCGGCGCCGCCTTCCTCGGCCGGGCAGCCATAATAGCGGACGCGGCCGGGCAGCTTGTTCTCGGCGAGCCAGTTCTTCATCGCGGTCGCGGCCAGCAGGGCGGCCGAGCCGAGCAGATTATGGCCGCAGCCATGGCCATGGCCGCCGGTCTCGATCTCGCTGTGCTTGGCGACGCCGGATTCCTGGCTGAGGCCCGGCAGCGCGTCATATTCGCCGAGAAAGGCGATGACCGGGCCGCCTTCGCCGGCTTCGCCGATCACCGCAGTCGGGATGTCGGCGACGTTCTGCGTGATCCGGAAGCCCTGGTGCTCGAGCTCCGCGACATGCTCGGCGACCGAGCGCTTCTCGGTGTAGCAAACCTCGGGAATGGCCCAGACCCGGTCGCTGAGTTCGATGAAGCGCTCTTTGCTGGCGTCGACGTGACGCCAGAGGTCGTTGCGATTGTCCATGTTTCTTCTCGCTGGAGAGGGAAGCCTCGCCTCCTTTTCGCAAGCGTGGCGGCAGGCGTCCAGCAACCGCAGGGCATGGCGGACCTGTCTCCTGGCTTTCTTATGCGCTTGCTTTTCGCCACGGCATCGGCCTGATGCGCGCCATGGCCCGCCAGAAGCTGTTGTTCGTCGCTACCGAGGACTGGTTCTTCGCCTCGCATTTCCTGCCGATGGCTCGCGCCGCGGCGGAGATGGGGCTCGACGTCGCCGTGATCGCCAGGGAGCGCAACCATCGCAAGGCGATCGAGGCGACCGGTGCGCGCCTGATTCCACTCGAAGCCGAGCGGCGCTCGCTGTCGCCGGTGGCGCTCATCAAGCAGGTCATGGCGCTGAAGCGCCTGATCGAGCGCGAGAAGCCCGATATCCTGCATTGCATCGCGTTGAAGCCGATCGGGCTCGCCGGGCTGGCCGGGCGGCTCGCCGGGGTCGAGCGGCGGGTCTACGCCCTGACCGGTCTTGGTTTCCTCGGGGCGCGCGAGGGCGCAGCCGCGGATGCGGCGCGGCTGGCGGCGAAGTTCTGGCTGCGCGAGGCGGTCGACGGGCCGCAGGTCCGTTTCCTGTTCGAGAACCCGGATGACCCGCTGACGCTCGGGCTCGATCCAGCCGATGGGGCGAAGGTCGCGATCGTCGGCGGCGCCGGGGTCGACCCGCTGATCCTGATGCCCGAGCCGATGCCGCCGCAGCCGCCGCTCAAGGTCGCGCTCGTCGCCCGCATGCTCTGGTCGAAGGGCGTCGACCTCGCCGTCGAGGCGGTGACCTTGGCGCGCAAGCAGGGCGCGCGCGTCGAGCTGACGCTGCATGGCGCGCCCGACCCCTCCAACCCCAAAGCGGTGCCGGAGGCGACCTTGCGGGAATGGTCGGCGCGACCGGGGATCAACTGGGCCGGCCCGACACGCGACATCGAGGATGTCTGGCGCAGGCATCATATCTGCTGCCTGCCTTCGCGCGGCGGCGAGGGCCTGCCGCGCACCTTGCTGGAGGGCGCCGCCTGCGGGCGGGTGCTGTTGACCACCGATGTGCCGGGCTGCCGCTCCTTCGTCCGCACCGGCCAGGACGGCTTCGTCGTGCCGGCCAACGATATCGCCGCGCTGGCGCAGGCGCTGGTGACGCTCGCCGCCTCGCCCGGACAGGTCGAGCGCATGGGCGTGAGCGCGCGCGAGCGCCTGCTCGCCGGCTATACCGAGCGCGACGTGATGGACGGGGTGAAGGCGCTCTATCGCTCGCTGCTCGGCCAGCGCCAGGCGGATCTGGTCGCGTGAGCGAAGTGGACGCTACGCTGGACCGGCTCGCCTTCATCCGCGCCCATACGCGGCTGCTGCCGGTGCCGCATGCGCCGGAGATCTCGCTGCACGTCGCCGAAGAGGCGACCGAACTCTGGCAGAAGACCGAGGAGGAACTGGCTACGATCGGCCTGCCGCCGCCGTTCTGGGCCTTCGCCTGGGCCGGTGGGCAGGCGCTGGCGCGCTATATCCTCGACCATCCGGAGATCGTGCGGGGTAAGCGCCTGCTCGATTTCGCCAGCGGGTCCGGCCTCGTCGCCATCGCTGCGGCAAAGGCAGGGGCGCGCCAAGTGATCGCGGCCGATATCGACGCTTTCGCCGCTGCTGCGATCGGGCTCAATGCGCAGGCGAACGGGGTGTCCATCGAGGCCCGGCTCGACGATCTCCTCGGCCTCGACCAGGGCTGGGACGTCATCCTCGCCGGCGACATCTGCTATGAGCGGGAGCTGGCGGCGCAGGTGATCGACTGGCTCTCTGGCCTGTCGCAGCGTGGCGCGACCGTCCTGATCGGCGATCCCGGCCGCAGCTACCTGCCCAAGGACGCGCTCGCCGAGGTCGCGACCTATCAGGTGCCGGTGACGCGCGCGCTCGAGGATGCCGAGATCAAGAAGAGCTCGGTGTGGCGGCTGGCGGGCGAGAGGCAGTAGAGGGCGGAAGCTCCCGCTCAGGCGGCCCGGCTCGGCGCTTTCTCCGCGGGCATGCCGTCTTTGATGACGCTCCTGAGCATATCCCGCAATTCGGGCGTATCCTGATGCCCGTGAACCTTGACGGCATGCTGGACGGCCGCTTCCAGCAGTTCGCCCTCAGAATCGGCGCCGATCGCGATCGAGCAGTTCATTTCGCTCGGGAATTCACGGCAGTCGATAAATTTGCGTCCCATGGCATCCTCCCGATTGGAAGATCCGGCCCTCCAAGTCGAAGGGCTGCGTGGTCCACAATAGGCCCAGCCATGATTGCCGCAAACGCATATGCAGCCCGATGACGGCAGTGAGCGCGACTATTCAGTCTACTGCGCCATCGATCATTGGGCTCACCGCACGAAAAAAAGGCGCCGCCGGCCCCGGCAGCGCCTTACCGAAAGCGGGATGACGCCGCCTCAAGCAGGCAGCACCACCACCTTCGTCTTGACCGGCGTGTTGTTGTAGAGGTGGATCATGTCCTGCGTGAGCAGGCCGATGCAGCCGCTGGTGATGCCGTTGCCGATCGATTCCGCGTCGAGGGACGCGTAGATCGTGTAGAGCGTGTAGGCGCCGTTCTGGTAGAGATGGAGCGTGCGCGCGCCGAGCGGGTTGTCGAGGCCGCCGGGCATGCCGCGGGCGTATTTGGCGGCTTCCGGCTGGCGCTTGATCATCTCCTTGGGCGGCGTCCAAGTCGCCCATTCGGACTTGCGCCCGACATAGGCGTCGCCGTTCCAGCGGAAGCCGTCGCGGCCGACATTAGCGCCGTAGCGGGTTGCGTTTCCGCCGTCCTCGACGCGGTAGACGTAGTAGTTGCCGGGATCGACGATGATCGTGCCGGGCGCTTCCTTGGTGTTGTAGGCGACCGTCTTGCGGAAATATTTCGGATCGACATGGGTGACGTCGATCGCCGGAATCGGGAACTTCTCCTCCGGCACCGGCCCGTAGAGCTTCTGCGCCTCGGCGAGGCTCATGCCGTCGGTGGTGCAGCCGCCGAGTGCGAGCGCACCGAGGCCGGCGGCCGAGCCGGCCAGGAAGGAGCGGCGGCCGAGAAGGCCCGCCGGGCGCCCGCGCAGGGCGATCTCGTGCATCTTGCGGGCATCGGCCTTGCTATCGTCGATGATCATGTTCCTGGACTTCCCATGTCCTGCTGCCCGACGAGAGATCACTCCGGCATACATCTGCTGAACGTCTTGGCGCGGCGGAGATTGCCGTCACGCGGCTTGGCTGGCAAGCTCGGCTCTTTACCGTATTAACGGCGTCACGTCTTACGAAATCGCTTCCTTCAAATCTAAGGTCCCCTGCACGCCGATCGCTTCGTAATTGCGTTTCAGCCAGCGCTTGGCCGCGGTGCGGCCGAGATCGCGCAGGCTGAGCAGGAAGTTCCACTCGGAATTGAGGCGCGAGGAGGAGGTCAGCTGCGCCAGCGGCAGGCCGCCATCGATCCGGTGCATCAGCACGCGCTTGTAGTCGCCGGTCGAGAGCTTGCCGTCGTCGACCAGGCGGTTGACGAAGTCGATGGCGCGCAGCTCGCGCAGCAGCGAGGCGTTGAAGGTGATCTCGTTGAGCCGGTCCTGGATCGCCCTTGCATTGGTCGGCAATTCGCGGCGCTCGAGCGGGTTGATCTGGACCAGCATGATGTCGTCGCCGCTCGCCTCGTAGAACAGCGGGAAGAGCGGTGGGTTGCCCATATAGCCGCCGTCCCAATAGGGCTCGCCGTCGATCTCGACCGCTTGGAACAGCATCGGCAGGCAGGCCGAGGCCATCAGATGGTCGGCGGTCAGCTCCTGGCGGGTGAAGATCTTGATCTTGCCGGTGCGGACATTGGTCGCCGAGATGAACAGGTTGACGTCGGCGCAGCCCTGGACCTTGCCGAAGTTGATCAGATCGGCGATCACGCCGCGCAGCGGGTTGATGTTGAGCGGGTTGACGTCGTAGGGGCTCGCGACCTTCGAGAGCAGCTCGAACCAGATCAGCCCCGGCGGGCGCCCGTCGGTCCAGGCGCCGAGCATGGTGTCGAGCAGCGAGCGCTCCGAGCCGCCATATTTGCCGTCGACGCTGATCCGACGCCAGAAATTCTCCAGCGCCGTGCGCGCGCCGTCGCTGCCGCCGTCGAGCCAGCCCTCGGTCAGCACCACCGCGTTCATCGCGCCGGCGCTGGCGCCGGTGATCGCCTCGATGGCGATGCGACCATCGGCGAGGATCTCGTCGAGCACGCCCCAGGTGAACGCGCCATGCGCGCCCCCGCCCTGGAGCGCGAGGTTGACCGATTTCTCGGCCTTCGGTCCCGCCAGGCCCTTGACCTGCGGGACACGGCTGCGCTTGCGGCCGGTCACGCGGCGGTCCAGCCGCCGTCCATCGGCAAGGTCGCGCCGGTGATCGACTTGGCCGCGTCGGTACAGAGGAAGACGGCGAGCGCCGCGACCTGCTCGACGGTGACGAATTCCTTGGTCGGCTGGGCCAGCAGCAGCACGTCGTTGATGACTTGCTCCTTGGTCAGGCCGCGGGCCTTCATCGTGTCGGGGATCTGCTTCTCGACCAGCGGCGTCCAGACATAGCCGGGCGCGATCGCGTTGACGGTGATGCCGTTGGTCGCGACCTCCAGCGCCACCGTCTTGGTAAAGCCGGCGATGCCATGCTTGGCCGAGACATAGGCCGATTTGAACGGCGAGGCGACGAAGGCGTGGGCAGACGCGGTGTTGATGATCCGGCCCCAGCCCTTCGCCTTCATCTTCGGCAAGGCGGCGCGGGTGGCGTGGAAGGCCGAGGACAGGTTGATCGCGATGATCTGGTCCCATTTCTCGATCGGGAACTCGTCGACCGGGGCGACATGCTGGATGCCGGCATTGTTGACGAGGATGTCGATCGCGCCGAATTCCTTTTCGGTCTCGGCGACCATGGCGGCGATCTCGTCCGGCTTCATCATGTTGGCGGCCGAATAGCGTGCCTTGACGCCGAAGTCCTTCTCGATGCCGGCGCGCTCCTTCTCGATCGCGTCGGCCTCGCCGAAGCCGTTGATCACGACATTGGAGCCTTCCGCGGCGAGCGCGCGGGCGTAAGCCAGGCCGATGCCGGAGGTGGAGCCGGTGACGAGGGCGGTACGATCTTTGAGGAACATGGGGCGGCTCCTGACATTTGGCCTGAGAACGCTTAGCTTACCGGCGGAGGCTGGCAGGGCGCCAGCGAGGGAGCGTCGGTCACCAGGACGGTGCCCGATGTGCTATTGCAACGCAACATGACGAAAATGCAGCCTGCAAGCGACGCTCATCATCACGATCACGAGCATGGTCTGTGCCAGCATGCGCACGACCATTCGCGTCATGCCGCCGCCGGACTGGCGCGGGCCGAGAAGGTCTGCCGCGAGCGCGGCCTGCGGCTGACGCCGATCCGGCGCAAGGCTCTGGAGGCGCTCTATGCCGACCACAAGCCGGTCGGCGCCTATGACCTCGCCGACAGGATCTCGCCGCCGGGCGGGCGTCGCCTCGCGCCGATCTCGATCTACCGGGCGCTCGACTTCCTGGTCGAACAGGGCTTCGTGCATCGCCTCAGCTCACGCAATGCCTTCATCGCCTGCCCGCACGGCCATGGCGCCAACGAGGCGGTCGCCTTCCTGATCTGCGAAATCTGCGGCGGCGTCGACGAGGACGCTTCCCCCGCGATGCGCCAGGCGATCCGGGGCATGGCGGAAGGCCGGCACTTCCAGACCTCGTACCAGGTCGTCGAGATCGTCGGCCGCTGCGAGCATTGTCGCGACGCTGCCGCAGCTTGACGATTATCCTGCAACGGCGCAGTGCAGCCGCGACGAGCCGCTGCCGGCAAAGGATCCGGACCATTCCATGAGCGACCAGCCGCTGACCTGCCTGCCCGAAGGGCCCGACGCCGCGCCGGCGCCGCGCAAGCGCACCGTGCCGGTGATGGTCGGCCATGTGCAGGTCGGGGGCGGCGCGCCGATCGTGGTGCAGTCGATGACCAATACCGACACCGCCGACATTCCGGCGACGGTCGGGCAGGTCGCCGCATTGGCGCGGGCCGGCTCGGAGCTGGTGCGCATCACGGTCGACCGCGACGAGGCGGCGGCGGCGGTGCCGCATATCCGCGAGCGGCTCGACATCCTCGGCATCGACGTGCCGCTGGTCGGCGACTTCCACTATATCGGCCACAAGCTGCTGACCGACCACCCGGCCTGCGCCGAAGCCTTGGCGAAATACCGGATCAACCCCGGCAATGTCGGCTTCAAGGACAAGAAGGACCGGCAGTTCGGTCAAATTGTCGAGCTCGCGATCAAGCATGGCAAGAGCGTGCGGATCGGCGCCAATTGGGGCTCGCTCGACCAGGAACTGCTGACCTCGCTGATGGATATCAACGCGGCTGCGCCGAAGCCGCTCGATGCGCGCGCTGTGATGCGCGAGGCGATGGTGCAGTCGGCCCTGCTCTCGGCGCAGCGCGCCGAGGAGATCGGCCTGTCGAAGGACAAGATCATCCTCTCAGCCAAGGTCTCGGGCGTGCAGGACCTGATCGCGGTCTACCGCATGCTGGCTGAGCGCGGCGATTATGCCATCCATCTCGGTCTGACCGAGGCCGGCATGGGCTCGAAGGGCCTCGTCGCCTCCTCGGCGGCCCTCGGCGTGCTGCTGCAAGACGGCATCGGCGACACCATCCGCTTCTCGCTGACGCCGGAGCCGGGCGGCGATCGCACGCTCGAGGTCAAGGCCTCGCAGGAATTGCTGCAGACGATGGGCTTTCGCGCCTTCGTGCCGCTGGTCGCGGCCTGCCCGGGCTGTGGGCGGACGACCTCGACGGTGTTCCAGGAACTGGCGATGGACATCCAGAGCTGGATCTCGACCTCCATGCCTGAATGGAAGACGCGCTATCCTGGCATCGAGGCGCTCAACGTCGCGGTGATGGGCTGCATCGTCAATGGTCCCGGCGAATCCAAGCATGCCGATATCGGCATCTCGCTGCCGGGCACGGGCGAGGCGCCGACCGCCCCGGTCTTCGTCGATGGCAAGAAGGTCGCGACCCTGCGCGGACCGTCGATCGCCGCCGAGTTCAAGACGATGGTCGAGACTTATGTCGAGCGGCGCTATGGCGCCCGCGCTGCCGCGGCCGAATAGGCGCAGGCGATTATTCAATCGTTTGAAGCGATTTCCGGCGCGCGCGCGTGAAAGTGGCTGCCCTGCTGCCGGAACATGCTCTAGCGTCTTTGCCTGACAGATATGCCGTGCTAGAGGCCCCGGCCTTTCGCTGCATTGCAGCACCCGCGGAGCGCCCTGATGGGTCATGACCAGCAGCACCCGCCGGCCGCCAAGCCGGATGGGGATCGCTTCGGGCTCGACGAGCCGGCCGGCAACGGCCATTCCACGCAGAGCTATGCCGCATTGGCGCTCGGGGCGCTCGGCGTCGTCTACGGCGATATCGGCACCAGCCCGCTCTACGCGTTGCGCGAAACGATCCTGGCCGCGACCGGCGCGGCTTCCGGCGGGCATGGCGGCGGCGCCGAGGTCGTCCTGAGCGGCCCGCTGCCGCGTGCGGCGGTGATCGGCGTGCTCTCGCTGATCCTGTGGTCGCTGGTCGTCGTGGTGACGCTGAAATATGTCGTGCTGCTGCTGCGGGCCGACAACAACGGCGAGGGCGGCACGCTGACCCTGGTCGCGCTGGCGCAGCGCGCGCTGGGACGCACGCGCGGCGGCATCGTGCTCTTCCTCGGCATGGCCGGCGCTGCGCTGTTCTACGGCGATGCGGTGATCACGCCGGCGATCTCGGTGCTCTCGGCGGTCGAGGGCCTGAAGCTGGTGACGCCGCTGTTCGACGACTACGTCATCACCATCGCCTCGGTGATCCTGATCGCGCTGTTCCTGGTGCAGAGCCGCGGCACCGGCAAGGTCGCCAATTTCTTCGGCCCGATCATGACGATCTGGTTCCTGACGCTGGCCGGGCTCGGCATCTACCACATCTCCGACGATCTCGGCGTCTTCGCCTCGATCAACCCCTATTATGGGGTCCGCTTCTTTTTCGACCATCCGGGGTTGTCGCTCGCCGTGCTCGGCAGCGTCTGCCTCGCGGTGACCGGCGCCGAGGCGCTCTATGCCGATATGGGCCATTTCGGCCGCGGGCCGATCCGCAGCGCCTGGATCTTCCTGGTCTTTCCGGCGCTCTGGCTCAACTATCTCGGCCAGGGCGCGCTGATCCTGTCCGACCCGACCGCGATCGACAATCCGTTCTACAAGCTTGCGCCGCCGGCGCTGATCCTGCCGCTGGTGATCATGGCGACGCTCGCCACCATCATCGCCAGCCAGGCGGTGATCACCGGGGCCTATTCGCTGACCCGGCAGGCGATCCAGCTCGGACTGCTGCCGCGCCTCGAGATCCGCCACACTTCCGAGCACACCTCGGGCCAGATCTACATCCCGCGCATCAACGTGCTGCTGCTGTTCACGGTGCTGCTGCTGGTCTGGACCTTCAAGACATCGTCCAATCTCTCGCACGCCTATGGCATCTCAGTGTTCGGGGCGATGCTGGTCGATTCGCTGCTCGCCTTCATCGTGATCTGGAAGGGCTGGCGCTGGGGATTGGCTACCGCCGCGGCGGTGATCCTGCCCTTCCTCATCATCGACGTCGCCTTCGTCTCGGCGAACCTCCTGAAGCTGTTCAGCGGCGGCTATGTCCCGGTGCTGTTCGCCTTCGCGCTGATCGTGCTGATGTGGACCTGGGTGCGCGGCACCAAGATCCTGTTCGACAAGACCCGCAAGACCGACGTGCCGCTGCTCGAGCTGGTCGGCATGCTGACCAAGAGCCCGCCCTACCGGGTCAAGGGCATGGCGGTGTTCCTGACCAGCGACCCGGAGACGGCGCCGGCCTCGCTGCTGCACAACCTCAAGCACAACAAGGTGCTGCACGAGCGCAACGTGATCCTGACCGTGCGCTCCGCCGACACCCCGCGCGTCGCCGAGAGCGAGCGCGTCAGGCTCTCGCGCATCACCGACGATTTCTGGCGCGTCGAGATGGTCTACGGCTACATGGAGAGCCCGAACGTGCCGAAGGGCCTGGCCATCCTGCGCAAGCAGGGCTTCAAGTTCGACATCATGTCGACCTCGTTCTTCCTGTCGCGCCGCTCGATCAAGCCCTCGCCGCAATCGGGCATGCCGATCTGGCAGGACAATCTCTATATCGGCCTGACCAAGAGCGCGACCGACGCCACCAACTTCTTCCAGATCCCGACCGGCCGCGTCGTCGAGGTCGGCACGCAGGTAACGGTCTAGAGCCCGTTCCGATCAACTTGCACCGCAAGTTGATCGGTGAATCCGTCTCTAGGCGTCAGCTCTTGCGCTGCGCGGTGAACTGCGCGGCCGCGCGCAGCATCGCCGCCTCCGGCCCGAAACCGGTAAGCGCCGCGATCGCCTCGTCGCTCAGCCGGTCGCGCTCGCCTTTGGCTACGTCGAGCCCCAGCGCGGTGACCAGCGTCGCCTTGCCCTTGGCGTCGTCCTTGGCGGTCGCCTTGCCCATCTGCTCGGGGCTGGCTTCGACGTCCAGGATGTCGTCGGCGACCTGGAAGGCGGCGCCGAGCGCCTTGCCGTAGCGCTCCAGCGCCGCCATCCGCGGGGAATCGGCCTGGCCGAGGCGGGCACCGATCAGCACGCTGCCGGCGAGCAGCGCGCCGGTCTTCATCGCCTGCATCCGCCGGATCTGCGCCTCGTCGAGCTTCTCCGCCGCGCCATCCGCGGCAAAGCGCCCTTCGGCGGCAAGGTCGAGCATCTGGCCGCCGACCATGCCGCCGAGCCCGAGCGCGCGGGAAAACAGCAGGATGAGCGCGGCGCGGGTCTCGCCGTCCGGATGGGTCCTGGGATCGGCGATCACATCGAAGGCGAGGGTCAGCAGGCCGTCACCGGCGAGGATCGCGGTCGCCTCGTCATAGGCCTTGTGCACGGTCGGGCGGCCGCGGCGGGTGTCGTCGTCGTCCATGGCCGGCAGGTCGTCATGAACCAGCGAATAGCAATGGGCGAGCTCGACGGCGGCGCCGGCGCGCAGCGCCTGCTCGGGCGGCACGCCGAAAAGCCGGGCGGTCTCGACGACGAGGAAGGGCCGCAGCCGCTTGCCGCCGCCGAGCGCGCCATGGCGCATCGCGGCGAGGAGCCGGGCAGGGCGATGGGTCTCGCCGGCCTCGGACTTGTCCTGCAACAGGGTATCGAGCAGGGCTTCGATCGCTTCTGCCGTCTCCGACAAGGCGCTGGCCAGTGCCGCGGCGGGGGCGGTCCGTTCGACGGAACTCATCAATCGTCACTCGCGTTGGCTGGCCGAAACTTGGCGCGGGGCTTGCCGGAGGCGGCCGTAATCGTCAAGCGTGGGGGCATGACGCAGATGGCAGACAATCCAGCTCCGCGACGGGGGAGCCTCGTGGGGCGGATCGTCCGTGCCCTGACCCGGCTGGCGCTGGTGCTGGCGATCGTCTTTGCGGCCCTGCTGCTGCTCTACCGCTTCGTGCCGCCGCCTTCGACGCTGATGCTCGGCCGCTGGCTGACTTTCCGCACGGTGGAGCGCGACTGGGTGCCGCTGTCGCAGATCTCGCCCTATCTGATCCGCGCCGTGATCGCCTCGGAGGACCAGCGCTTCTGCTCGCACAAGGGCGTCGACTGGGGTGAGCTCAATGCCGTGCTGCAGGACGAGGACGGGCCGAGCCGCGGCGCCTCGACGCTGACGATGCAGACCGCCAAGAACCTCTTCCTCTGGCCGGGCCGCTCCTATCTGCGCAAGGGGCTGGAGCTGCCGATCGCCTTGGCGATCGACCTCGCCTGGCCGAAGCGGCGGGTAATCGAGGTCTATCTCAACATTGCCGAATGGGGCGATGGCGTCTTCGGGGCGGAAGCGGCGGCCCAGCGCCATTTCGGCAAGCCGGCCTCGCGCCTGACGCCGGCCGAGGCTGCCAGGCTCGCAGGCGCCCTGCCGAACCCGATCCTGCGCAACCCGTCGCGGCCGAGCCGGGCCTTGCAGGCGGCAGCGGGGCGGGTTCAACGGCGGATGAACCAGCTCGGCCCGCTCGCCAACTGTGCATTGCCGGCGGCTTCGGCGGCGCAGGCTCCATTTTTTCCGCTGCATGGTCTAGCCAGAGCGCGCATGAGCGTGTAAAGGCCAGCCCTCATCACGAATGTGACGTCGTCGCGACAGTGGTGCGGGTGAAATGCCCCGCCTCGCGCGAAGGCATGATGGAGAGTACCGATGGCCGTTCCGAAGAGAAAGACTTCGCCGTCGAAGCGCGGCATGCGCCGCTCGGCCGACGCGCTGAAGCAGCCCACCTATATCGAAGACAAGAACTCGGGCGAGCTGCGCCGTCCGCACCATATCGACCTGAAGTCCGGCATGTATCGCGGCCGTCAGGTGCTGAAGGCCAAGACCGAGGCCTGATACAGCAGGGCCTTGCGGGGCCTCGTCTTCGAGACCGAAGAGCGCCGGCCGAAAGGCCGGCCTTTTTGCGTTTGAGCGCTCAGGCCGAGTGCAGGAGCCTGCGCGGCGGCTGGCGCTGCGCCATTCCTTCATAATAGCGGCGGGCGCCGATGAAGGGCGTCTCGCGATCGCGGCCGGCGAAGGGGCCGATCCCGGCCTGGCTCGCGGCGAGCTGGACGAGGAAGGCCGCGGGGACGCGCGGCAAGGGCTGCTCTCGATCTGCGAAGGCTGCTTCAGGGGGCGATTGTGCCTCGACCATCGTGCCGCTCCGGAACATCTGGGGGTTCGGGAGCGAATCCTTGCAATCCGGGCGCCGGCCTTAACCGGCCGTTAACGCCGCCGCCTGCATCGTTTCGGGACAATTTTTAGCCCTTCCGCAACCAGAACGGGGCGGTCCTCCAACCCGTGGTCCGAGGCAGCCGCACCATGTCTGCGCCGTCCCTGTTCGGTTCCCGCGACGAGAGGATCGTCGAGCCGCGCAGCCTGCTCTCGTCGATCGGTGAAGTGGCCTATAGCTGGGACATAAGCAGCGACACGCTGAGCTGGGGCCCGAATGCGGCCGAAGTGCTGGGCCCGGTGCCGGCCGAGGTTCTGCAGCGCGGCCTGTCCTTCGCCGGGCTGGTCGAGCCGGGCAGCGGACGTAGCCGCTACGACGCGATCTTCTCCTCGGGCGGGCATGATTTCGGCGACGGCGCGGTCTATCGCACGCGCTATGCCGCCGATCTCGCCGGCCGCAAGATGTGGATCGAGGATGCCGGGCGCTGGTTCGCCGGGATCGACGGTCGCCCCAGCCGCGCACGCGGCGTGCTCAGGCTGGAGCGGGCGGTGCGGCCGGAGGAGCTCTCTGCGACCGACAGCGATCTCTGCGACCGCAATGTGCTGGTCGAGCGGGTCGACGAGGCCCTGGCCGAGCATCTTCCGGCGGAGCGCTCTGTCGTCGTGTTGATCGCGGCGATCGGTGAGCTCGCGCGCCTCAACAGCGATTTCGGCCATGAGGGCACCGAGGAGATCATCGAGGAGGTCCGCCAGCGCCTGCATTCGGTGATGCGGCGGCGCGATCAGCTGATGCATTATTCCGGCAACCGTTTCGCCATCCTGCTCAGCGGCTGCCCGGCGAACCAGATCGAGGCGGCGGCGCAGCGCTTCATCAAGGCGGTGGCGCGTTCGGCGGTCGAGACCTCACGCGGGATCGCGCTGGCCCGGCTGCGCGTCGGCGCCGCGATCGCCCCGGACCTGTCGCGCCATGGCTCGGTGCTGGTCAAGGCGGCCGAGAATGCGCTCGCCGGAGCCGAGGCCACGGGGCTCGACACTGCCATGATCGCGCGCCGGCCTGCCGCGGCCGAAGCCAGTGGCGCCGCGCCGCGGCTCGATCTCGAAGCTGTCGCCGCGCTGAACGAGCGCAAGGTCAGGCTGGCCTTCCAGCCGGTGGTGGCTGCGAAGGGGCGGGCGCTGGCCTTCAACGAGGCGCTCTTGCGAGTCGAACGCCCGCAGGGCGGCTTCCTCGCCGCAGCCGAGCTGGTGCCGCTGCTCGAGAGGCGAGGTCTGGTCAACCTGTTCGACCATCGCGTGCTCGAGCTCGCCATGACGCATCTGGCGGAACGGCAGGATGCGGTGCTGTCGATCAACGTCTCGCCGCGCACGCTGGCGGAAGCGGACTGGATCGACGGCTTCGAGGCGAGCGCCCGGGCGAACCCGATCGCGGCGAAGCGTCTGATCGTCGAGGTCACGGAGACGGCGACGATCGAGGATCCCGGCCGGATGGCCAAGCTGCTGACGAGGATCAAGCAGCGCGGTGCCCGGGTCGCGATCGACGATTTCGGCGCGGGCCATACCTCGCTGCGGCATCTGCGCGCCTTCCCGATCGACATCCTCAAGCTCGATGGCGCCTTCACGCAGAACCTGCGGCGTTCGACCGATGACCGCTTCTTCGTGCGGACCTTGCTCGAACTGGCGCATCATCTCGGCGTCGAGACGGTCGCCGAATGGGTCGACGACGAGCTGCAGGCCTCGATGCTGTGCGACTGGGGCGTGACCTATCTGCAGGGGCATCTGGTCGGCAAGGCCGAGCTGAGCTTGCCGGAAGACATGCAGAACGACCCGCCGCTGCGCGCGGCGGGTTGATAGCGCCGGAGGTCAGCCCGGCAAGCCGGTGCGCCGACTCACTTGTCCTTGGCGAGCTTGTCGAGCCGCTCGCGCATCTCGTTGAGCTCGCGCTTCAGATCACTGAGCTCGCCGTTTTCGCCCTGGGCGGGCGCTTCACCCTTGCCCTTTGCGGCGGCAGCCGCCGCGAACGGGTTGAACAGGCGGAAGGCCTCGGTGAACATTGCCATATTGGCGCGGGTCTGGGCCTGGAGCGCATCGATCGCGCCGGTGCCGAAGGCCTTGCTCATCTGCTCGCGGATCTTGTTCTGGTCCTGCGTCAGATTCTCCATCGAGAATTCGAGATAGCGCGGCACCAGCGCCTGCATGCTGTCGCCGTAGAAGCGGATCAGCTGGCGCAGGAAGGTGATGGGCAGCAGGTTCTGCCCGTCCTTGCTCTCTTCCTCGAAGATGATCTGGGCCAGCACCGAGCGGGTGATGTCCTCGCCGCTCTTGGCGTCGTAGACGACGAAATCCTCGCCCTTGCGCACCAGCCCGGCCAGATCCTCCAGCGTCACGTAGGAGCTCGTACCCGTATGGTATAGCCGGCGATTGGCGTATTTCTTGATGACAGTCGGTTCTTTGTCGCTGGCCATCGACACCCACACGGCATGTTGCGGCCATAGCCCAGGGATCGGGCAAGGCCGGAGATCGGTCCCAATGGGAACGATAACTCTTCGCCCGCTTGCTGCAAGTTTTTTAAGCGCGAGGCGCCGCCAGGCCGAGTTTGCCTCGAAGATGAGCTTGGCCGTTCAGCCGGCTTGACGGCGCCGTTTCACCCTTCGAAGGTGGGTAGGACAAGCCGCCGTGCCTCGTGGCCGGCGAGAGAACCGGAGGATGAGCCCCATGGCTGAGAATGACATCGTGATCGTCGGCGCAGCCCGCACGGCGGTCGGCGCCTTCAACGGCGCTTTCGCCAATACGCCGGCTCACGATCTCGGCTCGGCGGTGATCAAGGAAGTGCTGAAGCGCGCCAAGGTCGATGCAGGCGAGGTCGATGAGGTCATCCTCGGCCAGGTGCTGACGGCGGCGCAGGGCCAGAACCCGGCCCGCAAGGCGGCCGTCGATGCCGGCGTGCCGCAGGGCTCGACCGCCTGGGGCCTCAATCAGGTCTGCGGCTCGGGCCTGCGCGCGGTCGCGATCGGCATGCAGCAGATCGCCAATGGCGACGCCGACATCATCGTCGCCGGCGGCCAGGAATCGATGTCGCTCTCGGCCCACGCCTCGCATATGCGCGCCGGTACCAAGATGGGCGACGTCAAGTTCATCGACACGATGATCAAGGACGGCCTCTGGGACATCTTCCACGGCTACCATATGGGCACGACGGCGGAGAACGTCGCGACCAAATGGCAGATCAGCCGCGAGGAGCAGGACCGCTTCGCCGTCGGCTCGCAGAACAAGGCCGAGGCCGCCCGCAAGGCCGGCCGGTTCAAGGACGAGATCGCGCCGATCACGATCTCGACGCGCAAGGGCGACATCATCGTCGACACCGACGAATACATCCGCGACGGCGCGACGCTGGAGGCGATGGCCAAGCTGAGGCCCGCCTTCTCGAAGGACGGCACGGTGACCGCCGGCAATGCCTCGGGCATCAATGACGGCGCCGCCGCGCTCGTGCTGATGACGGCGAAGGAAGCAAGCAAGCGCGGCCTGACCCCGCTCGCCCGCATCGCCTCCTGGGCGACGGCCGGCGTCGATCCGGCGATCATGGGCTCGGGCCCGATCCCGGCGACGCGCAAGGCGCTGGAGAAGGCCGGCTGGAAAGTCGGCGATCTCGACCTCGTCGAGGCCAACGAGGCCTTCGCGGCGCAGGCGCTGGCGGTGAACAAGGACCTGGGCTGGAACCCGGACATCGTCAACGTCAATGGCGGCGCGATCGCGATCGGCCATCCGATCGGCGCGTCCGGGGCGCGCGTGCTGGTGACGCTGCTGCACGAAATGGCCAAGCGCGACGCCAAGAAGGGCCTCGCCACGCTGTGCATCGGCGGCGGCATGGGCATTGCCCTGGCGGTGGAGCGCTGAGCAGCGCCTCGTCATGCCCAAGCAGACCACGCTCTACCGCTATCTCACCGGCCCCGATGACGCCTCGTTCTGTCATCGGGTCTCGGAGGCGCTGAGTCGTGGCTGGGTGCTCTATGGCCACCCGACCCTGACCTATGACGAGAAGACGGGGCGGGTGATCTGCGGCCAGGCGATCATCAAGGATGTCGACCGGGCCTACGAGCCCGGTCTCGATCTCAGCAAAGAATAACGCGGCCTTCATAGCCGCGTCTAAGAGGGAGAAAAGGACGATGGCTAAGGTTGCATTGGTGACGGGCGGTTCCCGCGGCATCGGGGAGGCGATCTCGAAGGGCTTGAAGGCTGCTGGCTACACCGTGGCGGCGAGTTATGCCGGCAACGACGAGGCGGCGGCCAAGTTCACCGCCGAGACCGGCATCAAGACCTATAAATGGGACGTCTCGAACTATGAGTCCTGTGTCGCCGGTATCGCCAAGGTCGAGGCCGAGCTCGGGCCGGTCGACGTGCTCGTCAACAATGCCGGCATCACCCGTGACGGCATGTTCCACAAGATGACCAAGGAGCAGTGGGACGCGGTCATCAACACCAACCTCAACTCGCTCTTCAACATGACCCGCCCGGTCTGGGAGGGCATGCGCGCCCGCAAGTTCGGCCGCGTCATCTGCATCTCGTCGATCAACGGCCAGAAGGGCCAGATGGGCCAGGTCAACTATTCCGCCGCCAAGGCCGGCGACATCGGCTTCGTCAAGGCGCTGGCGCAGGAGGGCGCGCGGGCCGGCATCACGGTGAATGCGATCTGCCCCGGCTATATCGCGACCGAAATGGTCAAGGCGATCGACCCGGCCGTGATCGAGAAGTCGATCCTGCCGCATATCCCGGTCGGGCGCCTCGGCGAGCCCGGGGAGATCGCGCGCGCGGTGGTCTTCCTGGCCAGCGACGAGGCCGGCTTCATTACCGGCTCGACGCTCTCCGCCAATGGCGGCCAGTACATGGCCTGAGGCCAGTCACCATTTGAGATGAGAAGGGCGGAGCCGGCCGGCTCCGCCCTTTTTCGTCGCAGCCGCTTCTGCGAGCCTCAGCTGCGCGCGGCCTTAGGCAGCAGGAAGGTGAGCAGGCCGAAGGCCGGCAGCCAGGCGCAGAGCCCGAAGACCTGGATGATGCCGATCTTGTCGGCGAGTGCGCCGAGCCCGGCTGCGGCGAGGCCGCCGAGGCCGAAGGCGAGACCGTAGAACAGTCCGCCGACCAGGCCGACCCGGTGCGGCACGAGATCGATCGCGTAGATCAGGATCGCCGAGAAGGCGCTCGCCATGATGAAGCTGATGATGACGCTGAGGATCGCGGTCCACATCAGGTCGGCATAAGGCAGGGCGAGCGCGAAGGGCAGGCAGCCGAGGATCGAGAGCCAGATCACGCGATGGCGGCCGATGCGGTCGCCGATCATGCCGCCGATGATGACGCCGACCGCGCCGACGACGAGATAGAGGAAGAGCAGGATCTGCGAGAGCTGCAGCGAGACCTGGAAACGCTCGATCAGATAGAAGGTGTAATAGGAGGTGAAAGAGGCCGTATAGGCGTTCTTCGAGAACAGGATGACGATCAGCACCGCCATCGCGAGCAGGACCTTGCCGCGCGACATGCCATGCGAGGCGACATCGTCGGCATGCGCCTTCGAGGCGACCTGCTCCTTGCGGAAGGCGGAATAGCGCGAGCCGATCCAGGCCATCAGCAGCATGGCGACGAGGACGATGCCGGAGAACCAGGACAGGCTCTGCTGGCCGTTCGGCACGACAATGGCGGCGGCGAGCAACGGACCGATCGCATAGCCGGCATGGCCGCCGACCTGGAAGACGCCCTGTGCCAGCCCCTGCCGGCCGGCGGCGGCATGGCGCGCCATGCGGGTCGCTTCCGGGTGAAAGACGGCCGAACCGGTGCCGACCAGGGCAGCGGCGACCAGCACCATGCCATAGCTCTGGGCGAAGGCGAGCGAGAGCAGGCCGGCCAGCGTCGCGGCCATGCCGGCGACCATCGCATAGGGCCAGGGCTTCTTGTCGGTGACGTAGCCGAGGAGCGGTTGCAGCAGCGAGGACGTCACCTGGAAGGCAAGCGTGATCAGGCCGATCTGCACGAAGTCGAGCTGATAGGTCTCCTTGATCAGCGGGTAGACCGCCGGGATCATCGACTGGATCAGGTCGTTGAGCAGGTGGGCGACGCTGAGGGCCGCCAGGACCGGCATCAGCGGGCGGGCGGCGGTCGGCAAGGGGAGCGTGGTCATGGCGCACGCATGCGCCTGCGCGCGGGCGCGGTCAATCGCCGCACGGCGCGCAGGTTGCATGGCCGCCATCGCACCCGCGCGCGCCGTGGCTGCGTCAGGGCGATGCCAGCAGCCTGGCCGCGAGGGCTTCGCCTGCTTCGAGGATATGCGTTTCAAGCGCCAGGGCTGCCGGCTCGATCCGGCCCGCCTGGAGCTCGGCGAGGATCTGCCGGTGTTCCGCTTCGGAGCGCGGCTGCCAGTCGAGCTCCTGCCAGGTCGCGAACAGGAAGCGCGCGCTCGTCCGCTGCAGATCCGCGATCGTCGCCAGTAGGCGCTGCATGCCGCAGGGGGCCGTAATCGCGCGATGGAAGCGCCGGTTGGCCGCTTCCCAGACCAGGACCGCCGCGCTCGCCTCGGATTCGGCGATCGCCGCCGCTGCTTCCTCCAGATCGGCTGCCGCGAGCCGTGGGAAGCCGCGGCGCAGGGCGAGGACCTCCAGCGCGGCGCGCATCGCCGTCACCTCCAGCACCAGTTCGGGCTGCAGCGGAGCGACACGCACACCGCGCCGTGGCTCGCTGACGAGCAGGCCCTGCGCCTCCAACGTGCGGAAGGCTTCGCGAACCGGGACATGGCTGGCGCCGAACTCGGCTGCGACATGGTCCTGCCGCACAGCGGCTCCGGGTGCCAGCGCCCCAGTGAGGATGCGTTGCGACAGGCTTCTGGCGATGCGGCTGGTCAGCGAGGCGCCGGCCTCGTTCTCGTCTTGAAAGCTCATGGTTCGTATGATTTCATAGATAATATATGAAATTGGGTGTCACGATGTCACGCACTCGTCCAGCCCGCCTGCGTCATATCGCTGGAATCGGCGTCGACCGCATGGGATCGATCGCCGATGCCTCCGGCAAGGATTTCCTGCGACTGGAGAACCTCGACACCGATATTCCTCCCGATCAGGCGGCGATCGCCCGCACGGTCCGCGCCGCGAGCGAGGATGCCGACAATAGCTATTTGCCCTTCATCGGCCAGGCGCGTTTGCGCGAGGTCGCGGCGCGGCATGTCTCGGCGCTGGCGGGCGTGAGCTATAACGGCGAGCGCAATTGCGTGATCTCGGCCGGCGGCCTCTCCGGCATCCTCAACGTGCTGCTGGCGACGATCGAGGTCGGCGACGAGGTGATCGTCACCGATCCGACCTATGCCGGGCTGATCAACCGGGTGCGCCTCGCCGGCGGCGTGCCGCGCTTCACGCCCTTCGTCTTCCAGCCGGGCGGCGAATGGCGTCTCGATCGCGACGCGCTGCGCGCCAGCATCGGGCCGAAGACCACGGCGATGCTGCTGATGTCGCCCTCGATGCCCTCCGGCGGCTGCCTCGACGCCGTCGACTGGGCGCTCGTCGCCGAGCTCTGCGACGCGCATGACCTCTTGCTGATCGTCGATACGGCGATGGAACGGCTGGTCTTCGACGGCCGGCCGGTGCTGCATCCGGCTGGGCTGCCCGGCATGGCGGAGCGGACGATCACGGTCGGTTCCTCGGCCAAGGAGCTGCGCATGATCGGCTGGCGCGTCGGCTGGATCGTCGCGCCGGACGCCTTCATGCCCGATCTCGTCGCCGTCTCCCTCGCCAATGTCGTCGTGCCGGTCGGCATCGGGCAGGATGCGGTCGCGACCGCGCTGGAGAGTTCCGCGACGACGCTTGCGCCCTATGTCGACGAATTGCAGGCGCGGCGCGATTGCGTGCTCGAGGAATTGCGCGGCCTGCCCGTCGGCGTCCCCGGCGGCGGCTGGTCGCTGCTATTGCGCGTCTCGGAGTTCGGGCTGGACGGCGGGGCGATGTCGGAACGGCTGCTGGAACAGGGCGTCTGCGCCACCGCCATGGCCGGCTGGGGCGAGACGCATGGCGGCCAGTATATCCGCTTCGTCTATGCCAACGAGCCGGTCGAACGCCTGCGCGGGCTTGGCGCCCGCGTCCGAGCCGCGCTGCGCCTGTAGAAGCCGTTCGCCTGGTCAGGCGGCGGCGACGCCGAAGCGGCGGCGATAGTCGGCCGGGGCGAGCCCGGTGATGCGCTGGAACAGCTTGCGGAAGGCCGAGGCGTCCTCGTAGCCGACATCCCAGGCGATCTGCGCAACCGGGCGGCGGCTCAATTCCAGCGCCTCGCGCGCCTTGGCGATGCGGATCTGCTGGGCGTATTCGGTCGGACGCAGGCCGGTCGCCTTGCGGAAGCGGCGCAGGAAGGTGCGTTCCTCCAGACCCGCCCGTTTTGCCAGCGCCGGCACGTCGTGATCCCTGGCTCCGCTCGCCTGCAGCCAGTGCTGGACCTTCAGGATCGCGGCGTCGCCATGGTCGAGCCGCGGCACGAAATGGCCATAGGGTTGCTGCGTGCGACTGGGCGGGTCGATCAGCAGGAAGCGTGCGGTCTCCAGCATCACGCTCGGTCCGAGCAGGCGCTCGACCAGGGTCAGGCCGAGATCGGTCCAGGCCAGGATGCCGCCGGCGGTGATGATGTCGCCATCGTCGATCACCATGCGGTCGGCATCGACCTTCGCGGTGGGAAAGCGCGCCGCCAGCTCCTTGGCGAACGCCCAATGCGTCGTCGCCTCGCGGCCCTCCAGCAGCCCGGCCTCGCCGAGCAGGAAGGCGCCGGCGCAGACCGAGCACAGCGTCGTGCCTTGGCCATGACGCTCGGCCAGCCAGCTCGCGAGGCCGTTCATCGGCTGCATCTTCGCCGGCATGATCAAGCTGGGTGGTGCGATGAGGTGGCTTGGATCGTGCAGGGGGCCGGGATGGCTGTCGAAGACACAGTCCACGCCGGCGCCGTCCGCCGCCTGGCGCCAATGGCTGACGCGGATCGCCGGCGCTTCCGGCCCGCCGCTTGCGTGGCTCATCTCGCCGGCGATCCGGAACAGGTCGGTCAGGCCATAGACGGCCGCGAGCTGTACATCCGGATAGAGCAGGAGCCCGATCTCTGCGACAATCTGCTTGCCCGTCGTCATGCTGTCAGTTTTGCCCCGCTGATTGTCGGTTCCGCCAAGCGGCAGCATGCAACGCTCCGCCTATAACCGTCCACATCGAAGGGCGACGATCCCGCCGCCCGGCAGCGAAGGAAGCGACAGATGAGCACGATCACCACCAAGGACGGCACCGAGATCTTCTACAAGGACTGGGGCCCGAAGGAGGCGCAGCCGATCGTCTTCCACCATGGCTGGCCGCTGAGCGCCGACGACTGGGACAACCAGATGCTGTTCTTCCTGCATCAGGGCTTCCGGGTGATCGCGCATGACCGCCGCGGGCATGGCCGCTCGAGCCAGACCGCGACCGGCAACGAGATGGACACCTACGCCGCCGATGTCGCCGAACTTGCCGCGCATCTGAACCTCAAGAACGCCGTCCATATCGGCCATTCCACCGGCGGCGGCGAGGTCGCTCATTATGTCGCCCGCGCCGAGCCTGGCCGCGTCGCCAAGGCGGTGCTGATCGGCGCGGTGCCGCCGATCATGATCAAGTCCGACAAGAATCCCGGCGGCCTGCCGATCGAGGTCTTCGACGGTTTCCGCGCTGCGCTGGTCGCCAACCGCGCCCAGTTCTATGTCGATATCCCCACCGGCCCGTTCTACGGCTTCAACCGCGAGGGCGCCAAGGTCTCGCAGGGCGTCATCGATAATTGGTGGCGGCAGGGCATGATGGGCGGCACCAAGGCCCATTACGACTGCATCAAGGCCTTCTCCGAGACCGACTTCACCGAGGACCTGAAGGCGATCGAGGTGCCGGTGCTGGTGATGCACGGCGACGACGACCAGATCGTCCCCTATGCCGACTCGGCTCCGCTTTCGGTCAAGCTCCTCAAGAACGGCACGCTGAAGACCTATGCCGGCCTGCCGCACGGCATGTGCACCACCCATCCCGAGGTGATCAACGCCGACCTGCTCGCTTTCATCAAGGGCTGAGGCGGCGCGGAGGTCGAGCCATCCGACAGATCGCCGGCAGGGCCGCTACATTGGCCCTGCCGGCATTTTTTCGCGTGCATGCCGGCTGCCGACGGTGAATGGGCTGGCGAGGGGGCGACGCAGCGCTTAACGGGTCTCCAGTCGTCGCCACGCTGAAGCTCACCTCATGACCTCCCGTACCGCTACCGCGACCGGTTCCGTCGCGATCCTGCTCTGGTCGACCCTGGCGCTGTTCACCGCCATGTCCGGACGGGTACCGCCCTTTCAGCTCGTCGGCATGACCTTCGTCATCGGCGGCGTGCTGGTGCTGGCGATCGCGGCGCTGCGCGGGCGCCTGCATCTGGCGCGGCCGACGCCGGGCTCCTTCCTGCTCGGGCTCTACGGGCCGTTCGGCGACACGGCGCTCTATTATGCCGCGGTGAAGACGGCGCCGGCGGCCGAGGCCAACCTGATCCATTATCTCTGGCCGCTGCTGATCGTGCTGTTCGCGGCATTGCTGCCGGGCGGCGGGCTCAAGGCCCGCCATCTGGTCGGGGCGCTGATCGGACTTGCCGCGACGGCACTGCTGATCTCCGGCAGCCTCGGCTCGGGCGCGGGCATCCAGCTTGGCCATGTGCTGGCGGCGCTCGGCGCCTTCGTCTGGGCGAGCTATTCGGTGCTATCTAGGCGTTTCGCCGGGGTGCCGTCGGAGAGTCTCGCCATCACCATGCTCGGCTGCGCCATTCCCGCCTTCGCCTGCCATCTTGCCTTCGAGACGACCCTGTGGGCGCCGAGCGCGGTCGAATGGGGCGGCGTGCTCGGCCTCGGCCTGGGCTCGATCGGGCTTGCCTTCATCTGCTGGGACATCGGCATGAAGAAGGGCGATGTCGCCTTTCTCGGCGTCGCCTCCTATGCGGCGCCGGTGCTCTCGACCGTGATCCTGGTGATCGCCGGCTATGCGCCGGCGAGCTGGCTGCTCGCCGTGTCCTGCGTGCTGATCGTCGTCGGCGCGCTGGTCGCGAGCTTCGGGCCTGCTGCACGGGCTGCCGCGCCGAAGGCGGCCGGCGGCTAGCTCAGATGTCGAGGATCCGGGTCTCGTAGGCGTAGACCGTGCGGAAGCCGAGCCGCTTGTACATCTCGAAGGCGAGACCGTTGCTCTGGTCGACCTGGAGATAGGCCTGATTGCAGCCCTGCGCCGCGGCCCAGCCCATCAGCCCCAGCATCATCTGCTTGCCGAGGCCCTTGCCGCGTAGGGCTTCGTCGACGATGACCGCGCCGATCTCGGCCATGCCGCGCTCCGCGACGCTCATCGCATAGGCGGCGGGGCGCCCCTCATGCATCAGGGTCGCGAAAGCGGCGGGAACGCGCACGCCGGAGACGATCGCGGCTAGATGGTCGCGGTTGCGCTTGTTGCCGATCTGGTGGCGGCAGACGCCGTCGATCCAGGCATCGTCCGCCTGCGCGGTGGCGACCATGCCGGAAGTGGGCTGATACAGGCCGGGATCGAGCTCGGCGACCATGCCGAAGGAAGCGGTCTCGATGCGGTAGCCGCGCTCGGCGAAGCGGCGACGGGCATCCTCGGCGACCAGAGGGGTGAAGCGGATGCGTGGCGGCAGGCCGGCCTGGCGATAGAGGCCCTCGACGAAGGCCAGCGTCGCCTCGTCCATGTCGCCGCCCTCGCGCAGTGACGAGGCCGAGTTGGCGCGGCCGGAATAGCCGTTGGCGAAGCGCACGACCCATTGGTCGACGACGAGCGTGGTCGGCGCCGGCCAGGCATTGACGATGCGGGTCTCGCAAGCGCTGACCAGCGCCATATCGGTGACGGGCTTGTCCATGCTCAGCCTCCGGCCGGGCGCGGCGTCGGCCGCCAGTCCGGCGGCGCCATCTCAAAGCCGGAGAAGGCGAAGCCCGGCGCGACCGTGCAGCCGACCAAAGTCCAGGCGCCGAGCGAGGTCGCGCTCTGCCAGTGTCCGGCCGGCACGACGATCTGCGGCCGCTGGCCGGCGGCAAGGTCCTTGCCGAGATGGTGGGCTGAGGCGTCGTGGCCGTTCGGCGAGAGCGTGATCACCAGTGGCGCGCCGGCATAGTGGTGCCAGATCTCGGCGGCATCGACGCGGTGCCATTCCGAGGTCTCGCCGACATCGAGCAGATAGTAGATCGCGGTCGAGAAGCCGCGCCCCTCCGGCCCGGCGGGATCGCGGAAGGTCTCGCGATAATGCCCGCCCTCGGGATGGGGCTTCAGCTCCAGCAGGCGGATGACCTCGGCGGCGCTGAGGCCGCTCAACGTGTTCATCGCGGTTCAGAACCTGTTCTCAGAATCTGTTCTTGGCCTCGCGCAGCGCGGCGAAGACCTCGCCCGCCGGCTTGCCGACGATGCCGAGCGTCGCAGCGAGCGCCGGCTCGTCGGCGCGGAAGAAGGGGTTGGTCGCCCGTTCCTCGCCGACCGTCGTCACGGCCCAGAAGCGTCCCTCGGCCTTTGCCGCCTCGGCCTCGGCGAGACGCGCCGCGACGGCGGCGTTGCTCGGGTCCATCGCCGCGGCGAAGCGGGCATTCGAGAGCGTGTAGTCGTGGCCGGTGATCAGCGTGGTCGCGTCCGGCAGCGCCATGACCCGCGACAACGAGGTCCACATCGCCTCCATCCGGCCCGGCATGACGCGCCCGCAGCCCATGACGAAGACGACGTCGCCGACCAAAGCGAGCTTCGCCTTCTGGCTGACGAGGCTGACATGGCCCTCGGCATGGCCGGGCGTCGCCCAGGTTTCGAACTCATAGCTGCCGACCGAGACGCGGTCGCCTTCTCTGATGACGACGTCGACCGGGGCGCCGGCGCGTGCGGCTTCCGGCGCGAACACCTTGGCGCCGGTCGCCTGCTTCAGCGCGGCGATACCCTGGACATGGTCGGCATGCTCATGCGTCACCAGCACCTGGCTGATCGTCCAGCCTTTGGCCTTGGCGGCGGCGAGCACCTCGCCGGCATCGGGAACGTCGACGGTGGCGCAGGCGCCCGTGCCGGGGTCGCGCAGCAGCGCACCGGCATTGTCGCTGAGCGTGCGGAAGACATGGATGTCGAGCGGCATGGGAAACTCCGGCAGTCGGCAATGGGCAATCGGCAGTCGGAGAGTCCGAGCCGGGGCGGAACGAGACGGCAACCTATCAAGTCAGGGTGGCGACTGCCTACTGCCGATTGCCGACTGCCGTCCACCCTTGCGCTCCCGCCCCCGCTGCGCCATCTCCGTCGGCATGGCCTTGGATGTCGTCGACCTGCGCAGCTTCTATGCCAGCCCGCTCGGGCATGTGGCGCGGCGGACCGTCGGTCGGGTGATGCTGAGGCTCTGGCCGGATTGCCGACGCCAGCGCCTGCTTGGCCTGGGATACGCGACGCCCTATCTGCCGCTGCTTGGTGGCGAGGCCGAGCGGGTGATCGCCTTCATGCCGGCGGCGCAGGGCGTGGTGAACTGGCCGTCGCCCGGGCTTTCCGCCTCGGCTTTGGTCGAGCCGACCCTGCTGCCGCTGCCGACCGCCTCGATCGACCGGGTGCTACTGGTGCATGCGCTGGAAGAGACCGAGAGCCCGGAGGATCTGCTGGAGGAGATTTCGCGGGTGCTGAGCCCGGGCGGACGCCTGATCGTCGTCGTCCCGAACCGGCGCGGCCTGTGGGCGCGGATGGATACGACCCCATTCGGCCATGGCCGGCCGTTCAGCCGCTCGCAGATCGAGGCCTTGATGCGCCGTGCGATGTTCTCGCCCGAGCATTGGGCCGAGGCGCTCTATGTGCCGCCGCTGCGCCGGCGCCTGTTCATGCGCTCGGCCATGGCCTGGGAGAAGGTTGGCGCCGGCCTCTCGCTGCCCTTCGCCGGCGTCTACGTCATCGACGCGACCAAGCAGTTCTACCGGCGCGCGCCCCTGCGCGCGACGCGGCGCAGCTTCGCCTTCCGGCCGGTGCTGCTGCCGCAGGCTCACCCCTCAAGTCGATTGCCGCGGCAGGATGGGGAGACGATGCCGGCGGGTTGACAATTTCGCCGGGGCGCGGCCAAGGTCCGCCGCCTTTTTTGACCGTTCCGTCGCCGCGACCCCTGGCGGCCGATGCTGCCGCCTCTCCCCTGGGAAAGCGGGATCTGATCTGGATGTCGATGCGAAGCTATCTCGATTTCGAAAAGCCGGTTGCCGAATTGGAGGCGAAGGCGGATGAACTGCGCGCACTCGACGGCAAGGGCGACGGCTATTCCCTCGCCGAGGAGGTCGGCAAGCTCGAGGCCAAGGCCTCGCAGGCGCTGAAGGACCTCTATGGCGCCCTGACGCCCTGGCAGAAGACGCTGGTGGCGCGCCATCCGCAGCGCCCGCATTTCCTCGACTACTGCTCGGCCCTGATCGACGAGTTCACGCCGATGGCGGGCGACCGTGCCTTCGGCGAGGACGAGGCGATCGTCGGCGGTTTCGGCCGCTTCCGCGGCGAGCCGGTCTGCGTCATCGGCCAGGAGAAGGGCAACTCGACCGAGACCCGCATCCGGCACAATTTCGGCATGCCCAAGCCCGAAGGCTACCGCAAGGCGGTGCGCCTGATGGAACTGGCCGACCGCTTCGGCCTGCCGGTGCTGAGCTTCATCGATACCGCCGGCGCCTATCCCGGCATCGAGGCCGAGGAGCGTGGCCAGGCCGAGGCGATCGCGCGCTCGACCGAGACCTGCCTCGCCTTGCGCACGCCGAGCGTCGCGCTGGTGATCGGCGAGGGCGGCTCGGGCGGCGCCATCGCCATCGCCGCTGCCAGCAGGGTGCTGATGCTGGAGCATGCGATCTATTCGGTGATCTCGCCGGAAGGCGCCGCCTCGATCCTCTGGCGCGATACGGCCCGCGCCCAGGACGCCGCGACCGGCATGAAGATCACCGCCCAGGACCTGCTGCGCTTCGGCGTGATCGACCGGATCGTCACCGAGCCGACCGGCGGCGCCCATCGCGATCCCCAGGCTGCGATCGAGCGGGCCGGCGCGGCGATCGAAGCGGCATTGTCCGAATTCGCCGGGCTCAGCGCCGACGAGATCGTCGACCGTCGGGCGGAAAAATATCTGGCGGTCGGCCGGGCGCTGTAGCCCGCCGATTGTGCGCAACCGGGCGTTCGGTCCGGCGGGCGCTTTACCGCGGCTTCACCATATGGCCTTCTGCGAGGCCCCTGTGGTAAGGAACGGTCAAGGCTAACGGTCCTACAACCGGGCAACGGGCATAATTTGGCCTTGTTGCGTGGTGATCTGTCGGGTCTGACGCGTCCGCGCGAGATGGGATTGACGACGTGGCTGTGAGACATTTCGCGCTGGCGGCGCTCCTTGGCCTCAGTTTGGCAGCCTGCGAAGAAGATCGCTATCGCGGCTCCGCGCGCCACAACATCCCGATTCCGTCGGCGACCTACACGCTGATGTCCGAGAAGGGCATGAGCAAGAGCCAGCCGATCGTGATTCGCTCCTACAAGAAGGAGTCGGAGCTCGAGATCTGGAAGAAGCGCGCCGACGGCAAATACGCCCTGCTCAAGACCTTCCCGATGTGCCGCTGGTCGGGCCAGCTCGGCCCGAAGGTGCGCGAGGGCGACCGCATGGCGCCGGAGGGCTTCTACGCCATCAGCCCGGCGCAGATGAACCCGAACTCGTCGTTCTACGTCTCGTTCAACATGGGCTATCCCAACGCCTATGACCGGGCGCATGGCCGCACCGGCGCGCATCTGATGGTGCACGGCGCCTGCTCCTCGGCCGGCTGCTACTCGATGACCGACGACCAGATCGGCGAGATCTATGCGCTGGTGCGCGAGGCCCAGAATGGTGGGCAGCGCGCCGTGCAGATGCAGGCCTTCCCCTTCCGGATGACGCCGGAGAACCTCGCCAAGCACCGGCTCGACCCGAACATCGCCTTCTGGAAGAACCTGAAGGAAGGCTCGGACTTCTTCGAGGTGGCCAAGGACGAGCCTGCGGTCTCGGTGGTCGGCGGTCGCTATGCCTTCAACCGCGACGGCGTCCAGGTCGATCCCTCGCTGACACAGGCTCTCGCCGAAAAGCGCCAGCAGGACGAGATCCAGGTCGCGGCGCTGGTGTCCAAGGGCACCCCCGCGGTCAAGCTCATCTATGACGACGGCGACCAGCATTCCTCGTTCAAGCGCCAGCTCGCCCAGTCCGGCGCCGATTCGCTCAACAGGTCGGTCGCCTGGGGCTCGCGCGATGTCGGCATCAGCCGCGTCGATTCGCTGATCGGCCCGCGCGTCGTCGTGCTCGACGACAAGGGCCGCACCAAGGCGACCGTCCGGGCCGAATCGGCCGAGAACGACGCCGTGCTCGCCGCCGTCAGCAGCGCGCAGGCGGAGGAAGCCAAGCCCGTGGTCGCCGTTGCCGCGCCGGCCAAGCCGGCCGCAGCCCAGCCCGCCGCCAAGCCGGCGAGCGATGCGGCGACGCAGGTCGCCAAGGCGACGGCCGGCGCCGCGACATCGGAGCCGATCCAGACGGCCGCTGCCGAACCGGCACAGCCCTCCTTCTACCAGCGCGCGCTGAGCTTCGTGCCGTTGCTCGGCGGCTCCTCCTCCGAGCCGAAGGAGCAGGCGCCGATCGCCTCGACCGTGCCGGAGACGCCGCAGACCGTGACTGCGCCGCTGCCGCCGCGCCGCTCCTCGACCCTGCGGACCTCGCAGCTGCAGCCCGACGCGGCCTATGCGAGCCAGCCCACGGCGCGCTGAGCAGCCTACAAATCGTCTGATGTAAAAAAGTCACGCCCGCGGCCAGGAATGGCCGCGGGCGCTTTTCTAGGCGCTGGAACGGCGGATTTCGCCAGTATTGCTCACTGCGCGAGCAGGTTGCAAAAAACCTCGCCTTGCCCAAATTACGGCCGCGACGGCCTAATCATGGCGAATGCATGACGAGAATCGTGCAGGAACCTCGATGGAGTTCGCGATGGCCTTCAAGATCTCTGGCTTGTTGACGGGCTTTGCGCTGTCAATGGCGCTTGCTGCGTCCGGCGCGGCGTTGGCTTCGGATCTGCCGAGCCGCAAGGGCGCACCGCCGGTGCCGGTGGCGCCGAGCATCACCTGGTTCGACATCGCCGTCAGCGTGAAGGGCATGACGGACTATAATTTCCGCGGCATCTCGCAGACCGACCGCAAGCCGGCGATCCAGGGCGGGGCCGAGCTGCAGTTCTACGACAACCTGGTCTATGCCGGCGTCTATGCCTCGAATGTCGACCTGGCGACGCGTCCGCCGGCCGAGATCGATTTCTATGCCGGTATCCGGCCGAAATTCGGTCCGGTCACGGTCGATGTCGGTGTCTGGCAGTACTATTATCCCGGCGAGAAGCAGTTCATCGATACGGCCGGGGTCTACTGGACGCCGCGGAACACCGATTTCACCGAGGTTTACGGCAAGGTCAGCTATAATTTCGAGGACAAGCTGATCCTCGGGGCGAACCTGTTCTACGCCTGGGACTGGCTCGGCACCGGCGCGAGCGGCACCTATGCCTCGGCGACGGTGAAGTACAACCTGCCCTTCCTCGAGGGGCTCTCGGTTTCCGGCGAGCTCGGCCATTACTGGCTCGGCACGACCAATCTCGCGATCTGGTCGACCAATCCGCCGACCAACCTGCCGAACTATACCTATTGGAACGCCGGCGTGTCCTACACCTGGAAGAACCTGACGGCGGATGTGCGCTACCACGACACCAACCTGTCGAAGACCGAGTGCTTCGCGCTGACCGCCGATCCGCGCGGCGTGACCTCGGGCTCGGGGCGCTCGAAATGGTGCAACCCGACCGTGGTGGCGACGCTCTCCTTCGACATCACCGCCAGCAGCGTCGGCATCTTCGCGCCGAAGTGAGCGCCTTCGCCGCGCAGGCTGCTTCAGGGGCCGCTCGCGAGGGCGGCCCTTTTCATGGCGCGGAGGACTTCCCTTCTCCCCTTGCGGGAGAAGGTGGCTCGGCGAAGCCGAGACGGATGAGGGGGCGCGCAGGGCTTTCAAGCCCTGGAAAACACGGTGCCGGGCCAATGATCGGCGTCGCGAGACCCCTCACCCTAACCCTTGTGTGTAGAAGAGGTATGAGCCTTGATGCTGGGGCTCGCGGGGTCTCTGCGGCGAGCCCGCCCCTACCCGTGGTGGCCAAGACCGTGGGAGAGCCGAGGGCCGCCGCGGAGCGTCATTCACGCCCGGACAG
>JAAEQB010000003.1 GCA_024231975.1 Allobosea sp. | reverse complement strand
TCCGCCCCCTGCTTCAGAATGAACGCCTTCTGCGCATCCGAAAACTTCGAATCCTTCATCGTCTTCCGCTCCTCCCAGCCCAAGGGAAACGACGCGGAAAACTCTAACTCAAAGCGGTCCAGTTCTAAGGGCTCAGATCACTCAGATCATGAAACTTGGCCCGGCATTCGTGTCCATCCGAAACGGCGCTCAAAGACTATTGGCCCTCAATCCATCACTGCCGCCTTGAGGATGCAGACCATCAAGGCCGTGCCGGGCTGGTCGCCGATGCAGCGGACGACGTGCTGGCGGTCGCAGCGATAGCGCAGGGTCTCGCCGGCCTTGGCGCGCTGGGTGATGCCGCCGACCTCGACCTCGAATTCGCCCGAGCTCACCGAGAGCGATTCGATCGAGCCGCGTTGATGGCCTTCCGAATCGAGCTCGCCGCCTGGCTCGGCGCTGACCTCGTACCATTGCAGCCATTCGACGGTCTTGATCCAGCCGATGATGGCGAGGCGCAGCTTGCCATCCTCGGAGACCAGGATCGGCGTGTCGGGCCGGGCGATCTTCTCGATGAAGGCCTCTTCCTCATTGGTCGAGAGCACGCGCTCGATCGAGACGTCGAGCGCCTGCGACAGCCGCCAGATCGTCGCCAGCGTCGGATTGGTCTCGTTGCGCTCGATCTGGCTGATGATCGACTTGGCGACGCCGGACTGCTCGGCCAGCTCCGAGAGCGAGAGGTTATAGGCCTTGCGTAGCCGCTGGATCGTCTTGCCGAGCTGGCCCGAGATCACCTGCGCGCCGGATTCCAGCTCGCGCCCGCCACGTTCCCTGGTTTCGATGCCCATTGCGCTCTTGCCTGCCGTCTCCCCCAATTCGTTTGGGATAGAGAACGATTGTTTGTCCTAGCGGACAATGCCTCGGATCGCTCCAAGCGGCAAGTCGAGGGCGTCAGACGGAACGGGACGGGCCGGCCTCGCGCGTCTCTTTCCTGAGCAGGCCGAGCTGCTGCTCGCGCAGGATGACGTAGATGCCCGAGGCGATCACGATCAGCGAGCCGAGGAGCACGGCCATCACCGGCCATTCGCCGAAGACGAACCAGCCGAGCGCGGTCGCCCAGATCATCGTCGAATACTCGAAGGGGGCGATCAGCGAGGCATCGCCATAGCGGTAGGCCTGGACCAGCAGCATCTGGCCGAGGCCGCCGAGCACGCCGATGGTGACGAGCAGGATGAAGTCCTTGAGATCGGGCACCGTCCAGCCGAGCGCAAGCGTCAGCAGGCCGAGCAGCGAGGTCAGCGTCATGAAGTAGAACACGATGGCGCCGGTCTTCTCGGTATGGGTCAGCAGCCGGACCTCGACCGAGGCGAAGGCGGAGCAGAACGCGCCGGCGAGCGCGAGCAGGGCGCCGATGGCCGGGCCCCCCGAGAGCCCATGGCCGAAGGCTTCCGCGCCCATATGCGGCGAGAGCATCAGGAGCACACCGAGGAAGCCGACGGCGACGGCGGTCCAGCGATAGATGCGCACGCGCTCCTTCAGGATCAGCGCCGCCAGCACGACGACGATCAGCGGCGCGGCGTAGCCGATCGCGACCGCATCGGAGAGCGGCAGCAGGTGCAGCGCGGCGAAGCCGAGGAACATGCCGGTCGAGCCGATGACGCCGCGCTTGAGATGGCCGCGCAGATTGTTCGTCTTCAGTGCCTCGGGGAACTCATGGCGCCAGGCCAGCCAGATGATCAGCGGGATCAGCGCGAAGAAAGAGCGGAAGAAGACGAGCTCGCCGGTCGGATAGCGCGAGGCCAGCGTCTTGATGCCGGCCGACATCAGCGTGAACGACAGGGCCGAAAGCAGCTTGAGGCTGATGCCGAGGAGCGGTGACAAGGGAGCAGGTCGGGCGCGAGGACTGGAAGTCTTGTGCAAGACGTCCAGCCCTTAGACCACGGGCGCCGGGCCGTTCCAAGCGCCGATCTTGCAAATCGGACCGGCGCGCTGCGGGAGGCGATGAAGAGGCGGGTCAGGCGAGGTGATATTCGAGAATCTCGTCGCCGCGATCGTCGAAGCTGCCGGTCGAGCGCCAGCCAAGATGCCGGTAGAAGCCATAGGAGCGTGAGGCAGGATCGGCCGAGCAGCTCAGGAACAGTCTGGCGAAGCCGAGCGCTTTGAACTCGTCAACGACGAGGTTCAGCAGCGTCCTTCCGGCACCCTGGCCTTCATGCTCCGGCAGCAACGCCAGCACGGCGATTTCGCCGGTCTCACGCTCGCCGAAGCAGTAGCCGACGATCTTGCCGCGCTCGGTCGCGACATGACCGGGCAGGCTGCCGTCGGCAATGCCGGCCTGCCAGCTCTCGAGCGTGACGCCTGCTTCCGCGAGGCGCTCGACCGAGAAGGCGTTCTCGCGCGTCATGCCACGCAGCACGACACAGGCGGGCGTGTCCTCGGGAACGGCTTGGCGGTAGGCGATGGTCATGGGTCTCAATCGGTACTGGAAGCGAAAAGCCGGGGCGCATTCTCACGCGCCCCAGCCGGCCCGGTGTCAGAAGTTCGTCCGGAACGAGCCGCCGTCGATCAGGAAGTTCTGGCCGGTGATGTAGCCGGCATGGGCGCTGGAAATGAAGGCGCAGAGCTTGCCGAATTCGTCGGGCGTGCCCAGGCGGCCGGCCGGGACGGCCGCGAGCCGCCGCTTCGTCGCTTCCTCGATGCTGATGCCCTGCATCTCGGCGACCTTGTTGGTCGCGGTCTTGATCCGGTCGGTGTCGAACACGCCGGGCAGGATGTTGTTGATGGTGACGTTGGCATGGGCGATTTCGCGCGCCACGCCGGCGAGGAAGGCGGTGAGGCCGGCTCGTGCGGCGGAGGAGACGTCGAGCCCCGTGAGGGGGGTCAGCACGCTCGCCGAGGTGATGTTGATGATGCGGCCGAAGCCCCGCTCGATCATGCCGTCGACGACGCGCTGCACCAGCTCGAGCGGCGTCGCCATGTTCTGCGCCACGCCTTCGAGCAGGCCTTCGCGCGTCACCTCGCGGAAGGGTTTTGGCGGCGGGCCGCCATTGTTGTTGACGAGGATGTCCGGGTGCGGCGCGGCGGCGAGCAGCGCATCCTGGCCCGCTTTGGTCGAGACGTCGGCGACGACGGCGATCACGGTCGCGCCGGTGCTGGCGCGAATCGCAGCCGCGGTCTCCTCAAGCGTCTTGGCGTCGCGGCCGTTGATGACGACGGTGCAGCCCGCTTCGGCCAGCGCCTGCGCGCAGCCACGGCCCAGCCCCTTGCTCGAGGCGCAAACGATGGCCGTGCGGCCGGCGATACCCAGATCCATTGTCGTCTCCCGGAAAGAACCGTTCCTGTGCGGGCAGGCAAAGCACGGTTTCGCCGCCGCGTCATCAAAGCGTAGTGCAAATCAGACACACGCCGCAGACATCTGACAACGGATGGGTCGGCGAGCATGAGCGACGACAGCGACGCCAAGCAGGTTCGCAGCATCTTCATCTCCGATCTGCACCTCGGGACGCGTGGAGCTCAGGCGGATCTCGTGCTGGAGTTCCTGCGCGCCTATGACGCCCCGACGATCTATCTGGTTGGCGACATCATCGACGGTTGGCGGCTGAAGAGCGGCTGGTACTTCCCGCAGGCGCATAACGACGTGGTGCAGAAGCTGCTGCGCAAGGTGCGCAAGGGCTCGAAGCTGATCTACGTCACCGGCAATCACGACGATTTCCTGCGTGACTATACCGGCCTGCAGTTCGGCGGCATCACGCTCGTCGACGACATCGTCCACGAGACGGCAGACGGCAAGCGCATGCTGGTGATCCATGGCGACCTGTTCGACCTCGTGGTCCGCAACGCCAAGTGGCTCGCACTGCTCGGCGACTGGGCCTACACGATCGCGCTCGTGCTCAATCACGGCATCAACAAGATCCGCCGCGTCCTTCGCCTGCCGCACTGGTCTCTCTCGGCCTGGGCCAAGCACAAGGTCAAGAATGCGGTGAACTATATCGGCGAGTTCGAGCAGTGCCTCGCCGACGAGGCGCGCCGGCACAAGGCCGACGGCGTGATCTGCGGCCATATCCACCATGCCGCGCAGCGCGAGATCGGCGGGCTGACCTACATCAACACCGGCGACTGGGTCGAAAGCTGCACGGCGGTGGTCGAGCATGACGATGGCCGCTTCGAGATCGTGCGCTGGCCGCAACATCGCCTGAAGGGCGAGAAGCTTGCGCCCGTCGTGGCACGCCCGACGCCAGCGCCGAGCCTCGTCGAGGCCGCGTGATGCGCGTCCTGATCGCGACGGACGCCTGGCGCCCGCAGATCAACGGCGTGGTGCGCTCGCTGGAGCGGATGGTCGAGGCGGCGCCGGAATTCGGCGTCACCCCGCAGATGTTGACGCCCGAAGGCTTCTGGCAGGTCGGCCTGCCGTCCTATCCCGATATCCGCATCGCGCTGGCGACGCGCCGGCACATCGCAAGGCGTATCGCCGAATTCGGTCCCGACCATATCCACATCGCGACCGAGGGGCCGATCGGCTGGCTGACGCGCGCTGTCTGCCTCGCCCAGAAGCGCACCTTCACCACGAGCTACCACACGCGCTTCCCGCAATATGTCGCGGCGCGCTGGCCGATCCCCGAGAGCTGGAGCTATCGCTTCCTGCGCCGTTTCCACGGGCCTGCGGCAGGCGTCATGGTCTCGACCGCCACCGTCGAGGCGGAGCTGCGGGCGCATGGTTTCGAGCGCATCCTGCGCTGGGGGCGCGGCGTCGACCTCTCGCTGTTCCATCCGCGCCCGGAGAGCGTGCTCGACCTGCCGCGGCCGATCTTCCTCAGCGTTGGTCGGGTCGCGGTCGAGAAGAACCTCGAGGCCTTCCTGTCCTTGCGCCTGCCCGGCAGCAAGGTCGTGGTCGGCGACGGGCCGGCCCGCGCCGATCTGCAGCGTGCCTTCCCCGAGGCGCATTTCCTCGGCGCGCGCGAGGGCGAGGATCTCGCGGCGATCTATGCCTCTTCCGACGTCTTCGTCTTCCCGAGCCTGACCGACACTTTCGGTATCGTGCTGCTGGAGGCGGCGGCGAGCGGGCTGCCGGTGGCGGCCTTCCCAGTGCAGGGGCCGAGCGATGTCTTCGCTGGCAGCGAGGCGGCGGTGCTGCACGAGGATCTGCGCCAGGCCGCGCTTTCGGCCTTGCGCCTGCCGCGCGAGGCCGGGCTTCAGCTCGCCCAGCGCCATAGCTGGCACAGCAGCGCCGAACAGTTCTACGGCCATATGCGCCGGGCGATGCAGGCCGCCGCTGCGGGCAAGGCGGTGCGCCCCGAACTGGCGCCGGCCCCGACAACTGCGCTGTCCGTCCGCTTGGAGCCGACGGAGCGCAAGGAATTCGCCTGAGGCGTGGTCAATCGCCCGGCGTCACAGCCGACGCGAACGCGCATGCCGAGGCAGCGCCGGCTGCGGGGCGCTCGGCGGCTTGAGCTCGCTGCGGAAATCGTCGCGGCGCTGGTGTACCGAGGCGATGACGAGGCCCATCGGCACGCCGAGGCCGACCAGCGCCGCTTCCGACAATTGCAGGCTGGCCTCGATCGTCTCCGGCACGGCATCGTTGACGCCGATCTCGTAGAGATGGCGGGCATGCTTGGCGTCGCGGGCGCGGGCGACGATGACGAGGTCCGGCCGCATGCCGCGCGCAGCTTCGACGATCTCGTCGACGGCGCGGGGATTGTCGATGGTGACGATCAGCGCGGTCGCTTCCTCGAGGCCGCAGAGCCGCAGGAAATCCGGTTTGGTGGCATTGCCGTAGAAGGCCGGCCGGCCGGCGCGGCGCTGCGTCGAGACCAGGGCCGCGTCGGCGTCGACGGTGATGTAGGGCACCTTGTGCTGCGAGAGCATCTCGCCGACCAGGCGTCCGACGCGGCCGAGGCCGACGACGATGGCGCGCGGGGCGTGGTCGTCCGGTGGCAGGATGCTCGCTTCGTCCGGAAGCTTCACCGCCGGGGCGAGGCGGGCCGAGAGCGTCCGCGCCATGCGGGCGGCGAGCGGCAGGAAGATCATGGTCAGGGAGACGCCGGCGAGCACCAGCGAGGCGGCGTTCTGGTCGACCAGCTTGGCGGCGACCGAAGCCGTCAGCAGCACGAAGGCGAACTCGCCGCCGGGCCCGACCATGATCGCGGTTTCCAGGGCGGTCGGCGTGGAGAGCTTGAAATAGCGGGCCAGCAGAAAGGTGATCGCGGCCTTGGCGAGGAAGAGACCGGCGGCGATGCTCAGGATGGCAACCGGCTGGGCCGCCAGCGCCGCCGGGTTCACGCTCATGCCGACGGTGAGGAAGAAGACGCCGATCAGCAGCGACTTGAACGGCTCGATCGTCACCTCGATGGCGCGGCGATATTCCGTCTCGGCCAACAGCAGCCCGGCGATGAAGGCGCCCAGCCCCATGGAGAGGCCGGCCGCCGCGGCGATCAGCCCGGTGCCGAGCGCGACCAGCAGTGTCGCTGCCATGAAGCTCTCGGAGGAATCGGTCGAGGCGACCAGGCGAAAGAGCGGGCGCATGGCGAGGCGGCCGATGACGATGATGGCCGCGACGGCCGCGATCGCCTGCAGCAGCGCCTGGGTCAGGCCGACGAGCAGCGAGCCGCCGTTCTGTGCGCCGAGCACGCTGACCAGAAAGAGCAGCGGGATCACCGCCAGGTCCTGGCAGAGCAGGATGGCGAAGCTGGCGCGCCCGGCCGAGGAGGTGATGCGACGATGGGCCGAGAGCAGTTCGACCACCATCGCGGTCGAGGACAAGGCGAGCGCCGTGCCGATCAGCAATGCCGCCGCCGGTGGCTGGCCATAGGCGATGGCGATGGCGCCGATCGCGGCGGCGCCGAAGGCGACCTGGCCGAGGCCGAGGCCGAAGACCAGCCGGCGCATGGTCATCAGGCGCTCATAGGAGAGCTCCAGCCCGATCACGAAGAGCAGGAAGGCGACGCCGAGCTCGGCCGGGCCAGCGAGCGCCTCCGCATTCGAGACCGTGATCGTGCTGATGAAGGGGATCTTGGCGACGAGGCCGCCGAGGCCATAGGGGCCGAGCACAGCGCCGCAGGCCATGAAGGCGACGACCGAATTGACGCGGAAACGCTTGGCGAAGGGCACGATCACGCCGGCCGTGGCGAGCACGACCACGGCGTCACGATAGGCGGAAGGATCGATCGTCCCGGCCACGTCACCCTCGAAGAATCAAGCGAAGCTGCTGATCTCAAAGCTTTGCTTGGCAAAGCCTTGCAACACAAACCAAAACTCGCTTTGGCCTGACGAAAACTTGCCCTGTTGCCGGCCGACCTCTAAGCACATGCCATTCGCGGCGGCAGCATGGCCGCGAGCCAGCCATATGAAGGGCTTCGCATGCGCTTTACCGGCACCGCCTCCTATGTTGCCACCGAGGACCTGACCGTCGCGGTCAACGCTGCGATCCGGCTTGAGCGGCCGCTGCTGGTCAAGGGCGAGCCAGGCACCGGCAAGACCGTGCTGGCCGAGGAGATCGCTGCCGCGCTCGGCGCGCCGCTGCTGACCTGGCACGTCAAGTCGACCACCAAGGCGCAGCAGGGGCTCTATGAGTACGACGCGGTCAGCCGCTTGCGCGACAGCCAGCTCGGCGACGCCCGCGTTTCCGACATTGCCAACTACATCAAGCGCGGCAAGCTCTGGGAGGCTTTCGTCTCGCCGGTGCGGCCGGTGCTGCTGATCGACGAGATCGACAAGGCCGATATCGAGTTCCCGAACGACCTCCTGCTTGAGCTCGATCGCATGGAATTCCATGTCTACGAGACCGGCGAGACGATCAAGGCGGCGCAGCGCCCGGTGATGATCATCACCTCGAACAACGAGAAGGAGTTGCCGGACGCCTTCCTGCGCCGCTGCTTCTTCCATTACATCCGCTTCCCGGACGCCGAGACGATGCAGAGAATCGTCGAGGTCCACTTCCCCGGCATCAAGAAGCGCTTGATGGAGGAGGCGCTGCGCCTGTTCTTCGAGGTGCGCGAGGTGCCCGGCATCAAGAAGAAGCCCTCGACATCCGAACTGCTCGACTGGCTGAAGTTGCTCGTCGCCGACGATATCGGCCCGGAAGTGCTGCGCGAGCGCGATCCGCGCAAGCTGATCCCGCCGCTGCACGGCGCGCTGCTCAAGAACGAGCAGGACGTCTCGCTGTTCGAGAAGCTCGCCTTCATGGCGCGGCGGGAGAATCGCTGAGCTTTCCTTCCGGGATCGCGTCGCAAGGCGGGATCGCGGTGGCCAGATCGACCTTGGGGTCGATCTCGCGGACGGCTTCCTTAAGGTCGAAGTCGCGCATCAGCAGGACATAGTCCTGCGTTTCCGACGTCCGGAGATAGCCGCTCATCGCGATCGGCTTGCCTGAGAGCTCGCCGAGGCGGCAGGCCTTGTCGGCTCCGAGAGCCAGGCTGCCGCGATTGCCGCTGTTCTGAGGGCCGGCGAACATCTCCTCGCGGAACGCGCCGAGGCGGGCGGCATCGGTCCGGCTCAACCTGAACAGGGTGAAGCGGCGTCCCGGCGAGGCCATCGCCGGCAGCTTCGCCAGCTCGGCGGCATCGCGCACTTCTTCCAGAACGACCTTGCGTTCATGACGGCCGCCATCCTTGGGCAGGGCTACGAGGGTCATGGTGACGCCACCGGGCAGGGTGCGGATATCGGCCGGCAGGCTGATCCCGGCGCGCAGTTCGGCGAGGTCGGTCGTCTTGATATCGACCTTGGCCAGTTTCGGCAGCGAAGCCAGCGGGACGTGCCCGCAGCCGGCGAGCAGGCCGCAGAGCAGCAATGAGATGGGCGTGGCAGTGCGCATCGAGATATCCTGGTAAATAGCTTTGACATTCAGAAATTCATCTATTAGTTTAATTTTGTCAATCACGGAGTGAATCGACATGGCATCCGTCGTGAGCCCTGCCCAGGATCTGTCCGCCATGGCGAGGCTGCGCCGCGTGAGCACGGTCGCGCGCATCCTCTGCATCGCCGCGGCGGCGTTGATGGCGTTCGGAGCGGTCTGGCTCTGGCGCGATCCCGATCAACTCGCGGCCTATGCCCGCGGCACGATCGGCGTGAGCGCCCCGGTTGGCCCGCTCTCAGAGCGCGGCTACTGGGCCGCCCTCACGATCGGCCTCGTACCTGCGAGCCTCTTCGTTGCCGCGATGTTGCGGCTATCGAGCCTGTTCGGCCGCTTCGGCCGCGGCCAGGTGCTGGAGGAGGAGAACGCGCAGCGGCTCGCGCGGGTCGGCTGGCTGCTGACGGCGATGGGCGTGGCGACGCCGCTGACGCGTGCGGCGCAGAGTGTGGCGCTGACCTTCGACAACCCGTCAGGCCAGAAGCAGCTGGCGATCACGCTCGATCCGGGGACGTTCGGCGTGCTGGCGGCGGGCGCCGCGCTGGTCGCCTTCGGGCTGGTGCTCAAGGAGGCGGTCCGGCTCGCGGACGAGAATCGGAGTTTCGTGTAGGAGTTGGACGATGCCGATCATCGTCGAACTGGATGTCATGCTGGCGCGTCGGAAGATGCGCTCGAAGGAACTGGCCCAGCGCATCGGGCTGACCGAGCAGCAGGTCTCGCAGCTGAAATCCGGCAAAGTCCGCGGCATGCGCTTCGATACGCTGATGCGGATCTGCGCGGTGCTCGACTGCCAGCCAGGGGACCTGTTGCGCTATGAGCCCGGCGCCGATGATCTTGCGCCCGGTTCTGACTGAGGTGAGGCGTAATAGCCGTCAGCCGAGCCCAAGCAGCGGGCGCGCCTGCAGCGCCGCGACGAGCGCTGTGGCGGTGATGGCGGCATAGGCGGCCGAGACCGTCCCGAGTGCGACGAGCCCGGCCTTGCTCTGTCGCATCGCCAGCCAGAGAGCCACGCCGATCGCCGGAATGATCTGCAAGGCGTGCAGGCCGAGGAAATGCGCGATGCGCAGGTCACCGACCGTCAGCGACCAGCCGAAGAAGGGTAGCGTCCGGTGCGCGTCCGGCACGACGCCGACATAATGGCCGGTGGGGCTCGAGCCGAGGAGCGCGCCGCTCAGCAGCCCGAAGACGCAGGTGAGGGCAAGCCCGACGACCAGCGACCAGCGCACGACCTGCGGCACTGGCGCGGCATCGCGGCGGGCAAGGCCATGGGCAAGGAAGCCGGGTGCAATCGTGAACATCACCGCCCCGATGCCCATCAGGCTGTAGAGCGCGATGCCGACCCAGTCGTCGCGGTTGTAGTGCGAGGCTTCGAGCCGCGAGGCGCGCCACGCGATGTAGAGCACTTCGAGGACGATGGGCACGATCACCGGCCAGACCATGTAGCGTCCGAGCCATGAGGCTCGGAAGCGCTCGCTCGCGAGCGGCAGGAACAGCGCCAGGGTGAACAGGTAGAAGGCGACCGACAGCTCGAATTTCAACGGCTTGATCCAGGTGTCGACGCCCTGAAACTGCCTGGGGTCGATCAGCCAGGCGAAGACGGTCGGCGCCGCCAGAGCGAGCATGGCGAAGGCTGCGGCGGTGAGACGCGGCTCAAGTTCGAGATCGGGCAGCCAGGCTGGAAGACGGGCCTGCAGGCGGGCGATCCGGTCCTCGCGCGCCAGACGGAAGCAGGCCTCCAGCAGCAGATAGGCCAGATAGCCGAACGGGCCGAACAGGAAGGTCAGCAGCAGCACCGGTAGCATCAGCCAGTGCGGGATCGCTTCCGCTTGCGAGCGCCGCAGGATCCAGTTGCCGAGGAAAAGGTCGAAGGCGAGGTAGTGGACCCAGCCGGCGAGCAGCAGCGGCTTCGAGGCGAAGAGAGCGGCGACCGAATCGAGAGAGGCGAAGCCGCCCTCGGCGTCGTGCCAATGGACTGCGATCAGCACGGCATAGCCGAGCGAGAGCAGGGCTGGGATGATCCAGCCGGCGAGGGCGTCCGAGACACCGCGCCAACGCGGCAACAGAATCAAGGCGGCCCAGCCGATCATGGCGAGCTGGCCTGCCCGGGAGAAGGCGTCCAGGCTGAGAGGCATCCGCACTCCAATCTTGACGCTGTTCAGTTGCGGGCTTGTCCTATTGCGTTATCTTAACGGCGTCAAGTTTGATGATGACGGCGTGCGGGCAGGGCGTGCGATGGATACCAAGGTCGGCAAGCGGGGGGGCTATCACCATGGCGACCTGCGCCAGGCGATGATCGACGCGGCCGAGGCGGTGCTGGCCGAGAAGGGCGTCGGCGGCTTCACCTTGCGCGAATGCGCCCGCCGGGCCGGGGTCTCGCCGGCGGCGCCGGCGCATCATTTCGGCAACCTTGTCGGGCTCTTGACGGCGATCGCGACGCTCGGCTTCGACGATCTGTCCGAGAGCATGGAAGCGGCCGTCGCGAAGGCCAGGGCGGCCGGCGGGGACCGTCTCGCCGCGATCTGCGAGGCCTATCTCACCGTCGCATTGACGCGGCCGGGCCGCTTCCGCGTCGTCTTCGGGCGGCTCGGCCTGAAGAGCGGGGACGATGATCTGCGTCGCGCTGCCGTCCGCGCCTTCGGCATCCTGGTTCGCGAGACCAAGCTGGCTTTGGGGCGCGAGATCGACGGCGATATACTGACACGGCTGCCGTCGAGCTATGGCGGTGACGCCGATCTCGCCGAGATCCTGTTCGTCTGGTCGATCACCCACGGCTTCTCGACCATGCTGATCGACGGCCAGCTCGCGCCGCTGGAGATGCAGCCGGGCGGGCGCGAGCGGCTGATCGCGCTCTATTCGGGCCGGCTGATGGAGATGCTGCTCGCCGCGGTGCGGACTTCTCCGGCCAAGCCACTCGCAAATCCTGCCAGCCATGGTTAGATGGCGGCCATGCGCCGCCTCATGCTCCTGCGCCACGCCAAATCGGCCTGGCCCGCCAACACCGCCGATCGCGACCGGCCCCTCGCCACGCGCGGACGCGAAGCCGCCCCGGTCATGGGGCGCTATCTCGCCGAGGAGCTGTTGCTGCCGGACCTCGTCCTGATCTCGCCGGCCAAGCGCACGGTCGAGACCTGGGAGCTGGTCAAGCCGATGCTGCCGGAGAAGCCGGCGACGCAGTTCGAGCCGCGCATCTACGAGGCCAGCCGGGAACGCCTGCTCAAGGTTGCGCAGGAGACGGACCTTGGCGTTCGCACTTTGCTGATGATCGGCCACAACCCCGGCTTCGAGGAACTCGCCGCTAAGCTCGCCGGCCATGGCGATCGCTATGCGGCGGCGCGGATGGCGCAGAAATACCCGACCTGCGGACTCGCCGTGATCGATTTTTCCATCGAGGACTGGCGCGATCTCGCGGTGCAGGGCGGCCGGCTCGACCGCTTCGTCACGCCGGCTTCGCTCGGCGAGGGGCCGGACGAATGAAGCGGATCGCCTGATGGCGTCCGGTTCCTATCTCGACGAGGCGCGCAATGCCGCACTCGCCTTCGGCGACAGCCTGCTCGGGCTGGCGCGGCCGCGCCTGCGCGTCGGCGTCACCGGCCTGTCGCGTTCGGGCAAGACCGTCTTCACCACCGCGCTGATCCAGAACCTGGTCGAGGGCGCGAAACTGCCGGTGCTGAAAGCTTCGGCCGAGGGGCGTATCGCCCGCGTCAGGCTGGTGCCGCAGCCCGATCCCGAGATCCCACGCTTTCCTTATGAGGCGCATCGCGCCGCGCTGTCAGGCCCGGACCGGCGCTGGCCGGAGTCGACGCGCCGGATCTCGGAACTCAGGATCGAGATCGACTACGAGCGCGCCGAAGGCTGGTTCAAGGGCCCGGCGACGCTGACGCTCGACATCGTCGACTATCCTGGCGAATGGCTGCTCGACCTCGCGCTGATCGGCCAGGACTATGCCAGCTGGTCTGCGCAGGCGGTCGCGGATGCGCGCAAGGCGCACCGGCTCGCCATCGCCGGACCCTGGCTCGACGATTTGAAGCAGCGCAACCCGGCGGGACCGGCCGAGGAACTGGTGGCCGAGGCTGCCAGCGACGTCTTCAAGGCCTATCTCGCCGCCTTGCGTGCCGATCCGGAGGCCGTCGCCGTGACGCCGCCCGGCCGTTTCCTGATGCCGGGCGATCTCGAAGGTTCCCCCGCTCTGACCTTCGCGCCGCTCGATCTGCCGCCGGGTGTGCAGCCGCAGCCCGGCACGCTCGCGGGCCTGATGGCGGAGCGCTTCGAGGCCTATAAGCGCGTCGTGGTCGGCCCCTTTTTCCGCGAGCATTTCGCTCGGCTCGACCGGCAGATCGTGCTGGTCGACGCGCTGGCGGCGCTCGATGCCGGGCCCGCCGCGCTCGCCGATCTCGAAACCGCACTCGGTCAGGCGCTCTCGGCTTTTGCGGTCGGCCGCAACAGCCTGCTGTCGAGCCTGTTCGCGCCGCGGATCGAGAAGGTGCTGTTCGCCGCGACCAAGGCCGACCATCTCCACCATACCAGCCATGACCGGCTTGCCGGTGTGATGTCGCATCTCGTCGCCCGGGCCGCATCTCGGGCGCAAGGGGCGGGGGCGAAAGTGGAGGCGATGGCCTTCGCCGCGATCCGCGCCACGCGCGAAGTCCGTATCCGCGAGGGCCGCGAGGAACTGCCGGCTATCGCCGGCGTGCCCGAGGCGGGCGAGGTCGTCGATGGCGAGGTCTTCGACGGTCAGACGGAAGCCGCGATCTTTCCCGGCGACCTGCCGGAGCGGCCCGAGGCGATCTTCGATCCCGATGCGCCGCGCTGGCATGTCCGGGCGCCGCGCTTCCGGCCGCCTCTCGTCAAGCCGGACGCCGGTGGACGCCTGGCGCCGCCGCCGCAGATCCGCCTGGACCGCGCGCTCGAATTTCTGATCGGCGACAGGCTGGCGTGAGGGAGGGCCGAGCATGAGCAAGGCGCCGCGCGCCATCCGTCTCGATCCGCAGGACGGTTCCTCCGACGACGCGGTCTTCGGCGGGCGCGGCGATGTCGCCGTCGTGCCGGAAGTCGAGCCGATCGAGCCCGAGGCCACTCCGACGCCGCAACCGAGGCGTCGCCGCTTCAGCTGGGGCAGCCTGTTCGTTGCGGCGCTGTCCGGTCTGCTGGCGCTCTCCGTCACGGTCTGGGCCGAGCAGACGATCCGCTGGCTGCTCGCCCTCAACCCCGCGGTCGGCATTGCGGCGCTGGTCTGCGCCGGCGTCGCCGCGCTGGCGCTGCTGGTCATGTTGCTGCGGGTGCTGCGCGACATCCTGCGCGAGCGGCGGGTCGAGGCCCTGCGCGAGCGCGCCGTCGCGGCGCTCGCCGAAAGCGATCTCGCCAAGGCACGCAGCGTCGCGACCGATCTCGACAAACTCTATGCCGGCCGGCCGGAAACCGCGAAGGGCAGGGCGGAGCTGACAGCACATGCGCCGCAACTGCTCGCCGCCCGCGACCTGCTCACCGTCGCCGAACGCAGCCTGCTGGCGCCGCTCGATGCGTTGGCTCAAGCGCAGGTGGCGCAGGCGGCGCGGCGAGTCTCGCTGGTCACGGCGGTGAGCCCGCGGGCGCTGGTCGACGTCGTCTTCGTGCTCGTCGCCTGCGCCCGGCTGCTGCGGGCGATCGCGACGATCTATGCTGGTCGCCCCGGCGCGCTCGGCCTGTTCAGACTGGCGCGGCAGGTGCTCGGCCATCTCGTCGTCACCGGCGGCATGGCGGCGGGCGATGCCGTGATCCAGCAGGTGCTCGGCCAGGGGCTGGCGGCAAGGCTTTCGGCCAAGCTCGGCGAGGGCGTGCTCAACGGTCTGCTGACAGCCCGGATCGGGCTCGCCGCCATCGCGGTCTGCCGGCCGCTGCCCTTCGTCGAGGAGACGCCGCCCGGGCTGTCGGATGTCGCGGGCGATCTTTCCGGCTGGGGCGGCAAGGACGCTTGAGCCCGGCAGAATTTGCCGGTGCTGGACGAAACTGCCCGGTCGGAATCGTCGGGAAACCTTTCGAAAACCATCCAAGTCCTTGAAATATCTCAGGCATGGCCGTGGCACAGGCCGTGCAAAACCAGCCTCGGTTCGACATGCCGCCCATGGGGGGCGCTGTCCAGGTCTGACGACCAGGTGAGGTTGCGATGGGTGTTTTCAGTGCTCTGACGACGGCCGTGACGGGCATGCAGGCCCAGTCCTATGCCCTCGAGAATATCTCCGGCAACATCGCGAACTCGCGTACCGCCGGGTTCAAGCGGGTCGACACCAGCTTCTCCGACCTGGTGCCGGATTCAGCGCTGAACCGCCAGATCGCCGGCTCGGTCGCCTCCTATAGCCGGGCCACCAACACGATACAGGGCGACCTCAACGCCACGCGCATCGACACCAACGCGGCGATCAACGGCGACGGCTTCTTCGTGGTCGACCAGCGCCAGAGCGGCGTCGGCGCCTCGACGCAGTTCGCCAACACCAATCTCTACACCCGCCGCGGCGATTTCGACTTCGACGCCGACGGCTACCTCGTCAACGGCGCCGGCTACTATCTGAAGGGCCAGAAGATCGATCCCGTCACCGGCCAGGTGATCGGCAGCCAGCCCGACGTGCTGCGCATCACCAAGGATCAGTTCCCGGCCAAGGCGACGACCCAGATCGAATACAGCGCCAATATCCCGGCCTATCCGAAGACCAATGCGGCCAACACCTCGACGCCGGGCTCCGAACTGCTCAATGCCGGCACCGGCTTCGGCACCAACCCGGGCACGACCGCATCGGGCGGCAGCGGCACGGTGGTTGGCAGCGATCTGACCACCTTTCTCAACCGCTCGATCCCCGGCGGCCAGGTCACGGTCTACGACTCGCTCGGCAAGGCGACGAGCGTCGAACTGCGCTGGGCCAAGGTCTCGAACGCCACGACCACTCCGGCGCCGGGAACGCCCGACACCTGGAACCTGTTCATCGCCGAGAACACCGGTGCGACCGGCGCGACCGTCGCCTATCGCAACGTCAACACCGACATCACGTTCGACAACACCGGCAAGATGACGACCCCCGCGAGCGGGAACATCACCATTCCCCCCATGACGATCGGCGGCACCGCCATCTCGCCTGCCGCCGCTCCCATCAGCATCGTCACCAATGGTACCAGCCTGACGCAAAACGGCGACACCAGCGGCCAGATCGACGCCCGCAGTATCCGCCAGAACGGCTACACCGCCGGCACGCTCGACCGGGTCTCGATCTCGAACGAGGGCCAGGTGATCGGCACCTTCAGCAACGGACAGGTCGTGGCGCTGGCCCAGATCGCGGTCGCGCGTTTCAACGCGGGCAACGCGCTGAAGCGCCTCGACGGCGGCGCCTTCGAGGAGACGATCGAGTCGGGTGCGCCGATCGTCGGCTTGGGCACCTCGGCGCTGATCGGCGGCAATGTCGAGCAGTCCAACACGGACATTGCCGACGAGTTCTCGAAGATGATCGTCACCCAGCAGGCCTATTCGGCCAACACCAAGGTGATCTCGACGGCACAGGAGATGCTGCGCGACGTCTTCAACATCATCCGCTGAACGGCTGAGCGCAGCCCGGCCTGACGGCCCAGAAGGGCCGGGCCGAAACCGACCGGACCAGTACGACAGGAGTTGACGATGGGTCTCAGCACTTCGCTCGGCACCGCCATTTCCGGGCTGAACAGCGCCCAGATCGGCATTGGCGTCGTCTCGCAGAACGTCGCCAATGCCGGCACGCCCGGCTATGTCCGGCGCAATGTCTCGAGCGTCGATTCGATCAGCGGCGGTACCGTCGGGGTCAGCAATCCCAACGTCCAGCGGCTGCTCGACCGTATCGTCCAGCACCAGCTGCTGCAGGAGAGCTCGGGCGCGGCCTATACCTCGACCCGCGCCCAGGTCTTCGCCAATCTCGACCAGCTCTACGGCGCCCCCGGCAGCAAGACGGCGCTGGACTCGATGTACAGCACCTTCACCAGCTCGCTGCAGGCGCTGCAGAACGATCCGTCCTCCTACACCAACCGCACGGCGGTGCTCGACGCGGCGAGCCAGCTCGCCAACCGGCTGCGCGGCCTGTCGGACGGCGTCCAGCAGCAGCGCGCCAACGCCGAGTCCGGCATCGGGTCGGCGGTCGGCCGCGTCAACGAGCTGCTCGACCAGCTGACCAACGTCAACGCGCGTATCGTCAACGCCCAGCAGACCTCCGCCACCGCGGATCTGCGCGACCAGCGCGACCGGATCGTCTCCGAGCTGTCGCAATATGTCGAGATCCGCACCGACGAGCGGCCGAACGGCTCGCTCAGCATCAGCACCGCCTCCGGCACGCAGCTTTTCGACGGCCGCCCGACGGTCAAGTTCGAGTTCGACGCGCGCGCCAATATCGGCCCGCAGTCGCAATGGAGCAGCGACCCGACCAAGCGAACCGTCGGCACGATCGTCGCCCGGGACCTCTCAGGCAACAGCTTCGACGCGATCGCCAACAACACCTTCCGCTCCGGCGAGATCGGTGCGCTGGTCGAGTTGCGTGACAAGACGCTGGTGCAGGCACAGGCGCAGCTCGACGAGATCGCCGCCCAGCTCTCCAGCGCGCTCTCCGACCGCGAGGTCGCCGGCACCGCTGTCACGGCCGGCGGCTTCAACGGCTTCGACGTCGATCTCAGCGGGCTGGCGGCCGGCAATTCGGTAACGCTCGACTACAAGATCCCGCCCAGTGGACAGACGCAGCGCTTCACCTTCGTGCGCGTCGACTCGGCGGCGTCGCTGCCCCTGCCGGCCTCGGCCCAGGGCGACGCCAACAACCGCGTCATCGGCATCGACTTCTCCGGCGGTCCGGCCTCGGTCGCAACGCAGATCCAGGCGGCCGTCGGCGCCGGCTTCACCGTCTCCAACACCGGTTCGACGCTGCGTGTCGTCGGCAGCGCGACGCGCGACGTCGCCGGCCTGACCGCGCGTCCGACCCAGACCTCGCTGACCGGCGGCACGGCCGAGATGCCGTTCTTCGTCGATGCCGGGCGCAACAATGCCGCCTATACCGGCTCCTATGAGGGCGGGGCGCAATCGGTCGGCTTCGCCTCGCGCATCGCCGTCAATCCGGACCTGGTCGCCGACCGCTCGCGGCTCGTCATCTACAACACCAGCCCGGCGACGCCGCAGGGCGATACGACACGGCCGAAATTCCTTTATGACCGACTGACCTCGAGCCAGCGCAGCTTCACCAACGCGACCGGCTTCGACGGCTCGGCCGCAACCTCGACCGGTACGGTCTCCAGCCTGGTCCAGCGCGTCGTCGCCGGCCAGGGCCAGGCGAGCGAGCAGGCAAAGCGCCTCGACGAGGGCCAGCAGGTCGCGTTCGCCTCGGTCCAGAGCCGCTTCACCGAGGACACCAAGGTCAATGTCGACCAGGAAATGTCGACGCTGATCGAACTCCAGAGCGCCTACGCCGCCAACGCACGCGTCATCTCCACCGTCAAGGAGTTGCTCGACGTGCTGATGAGACTGTGAGGAGATAGTCGATGACCATCACCCCGACCGGTACCGGCGCCTACCGCCTCGCCAATCCCAACCAGTTCGTCTCGATGCGCGGCCAGCTCGACGATCTGCAGCGACAGCTGGCGACGCAGAAGAAGTCCGAAACCTTTGCCGGCCTCGGCATGGATCGCGGCACCAGCCTCGACCTCAACAACAAGCTCTCGACGCTGGACGGCTATCTGACCAACATCCAGCGCTCCGACGTCAACCTGAAGCTGATGACCAAGGCGGTCGAGAACTTCACCAAGCTCGCCGGCGAGACGCGGGCCGATGCGCGGCCGGACAGCTATGTCGAGACCTCGACCGGCCGGACCTCGCCGCAGGTGCTGGCCGAAGAGAAGTTCAAGCAGACGCTCGACCTGCTGAACTCGCAGGTCAACGGGCGCTACCTGTTCTCGGGCCGCACCTCCGATGTCGAGCCAGTGGTGGACTACTCGCTGATCATGGATGGCGATGCCACCCATGCCGGCCTGAAGCAGCTGATTTCCGAGCGCAAGCAGGCCGATATCGGCGCGGGCGGCATGGGCCGGCTCGTCACCGGCGGCGCCGGCACCAGCGCGACGATCGCGGAGGAGGCGGCCGGGCTGCCCTATGGCTTCAAGCTCACCGGCGCTTCCAGCAGCACGGCTGCGATGACCTCGGCCTACAACGCCGGGCCGCCGGCCGACATCGCCGTCAATGTCGCGACGCAGCCGCAGCCGGGCGATACGCTGAAGTTCGCGCTGAAGCTGCCCGACGGAACGACGGAGGAAATCACCCTGACGGCGCGCGCGACGGGCACGACGGGGGACCCGGCCGACGGCTTCGTCATCGGGGTGGACGCCAATGCCACGGCCGCGAATCTGCGGAGCGCGATCGGCGCGGCGCTGTCGCGCGAGGCGAAGACATCGCTGTCGGCGTCGTCGGCCCAGGTCGCGGCCAAGGATTTCTTCGCCGGCAGCCCGAGCAATCCGCCGCTCAGGGTGCCCGGCCCGCCTTTCGACACCGCGACGGCCGCGCCAGCGCCGGGGACATCAGCCAACACCGTGATCTGGTATCAGGGCGACGACGCTCCCGGCTCGGCGAGGGCGACGGCGAGTGTCCAGGTCGACCAGGGCCAGCAGGTGGCGGCCGGTGCCCGCGCCAATGAGGAGGCCTTCCGCACCGGCCTGGCGCAGTTCGCGATCATGGCGGCGGAGACCTTCCCGACCACCGACCCCAACTCGAAGCTGCGCTACGAGGCGATGACCGAGCGGGTGCGCAGCACGATCGGTTTCCCGCCCGGGACGCAGAACCCGTCGGAGATCATCGTCGAGCTCGGCTCGGCCCAGACCGCGATGGCCCAGGCCAAGGAACGGCACACCGCGACCAAGGACTATCTGAGCACGACGCTCTCGGGCGTCGAGGACATCACCAAGGAAGAGGTGGCGATGCAGATCCTGGCGCTGCAGACCACCTTGCAGGCGAGCTACCAGACTACTTCGATGCTGTCGCAGCTGCGCCTGACGAACTATCTCTGAGATCGCTGCTTTAGCGGCCACAAAAGGAAACGGCCCGGAGCGATCCGGGCCGTTTCCTTTTGTCCGAAGTGCTGTCCGGGGCGTGATCAGCGCCCGCGCAGGCCGGCGGCGATGTCGCGGTTGATGTTGACGAGGATGCCGATCGCGGCCGGCTCCGGCGCCGCGGCGATCTGGAAGGTCCGGTTGAAGATGAAATTGGCCAGGCCGAGGATGTTGCGCTTGATCTCGACCGGCAGCGGATTGTCCTCGGCGATCACCGCCGAGACCAGCAGGGTCCAGAGCTTGCGATTGTAGGTGAGGGCGGCGTCGATCTCGCCTGAGCGGTTGGCCCAATCGTCGACGATCACCTGGAGGCGGGCACCCGCCTTGAGCAGCAGGCCAGCTTCGAGTTCGCGCGGCGACTGGACGTTCTGTGCCGTCTTCGACGCCGCGGCGTAGGCATTAAACCCGCTTTGCATGCTCGAGCAGTTCCGCCTCGTAAGAGATCAGCTTCTTGGCAGCCTTGAGAGCTTTGTAGAGCTCACCGCTTAAGATGCAGTTATTGATTTCGGACATATGCGGCAGAGCGCTCGGAGCCGCCTGCATGAAATCGCGCACGAGCTGGAAGTAGACTTCGTGCTCCGCTGTCGGGTCGCCGGCGAGATACATCAGCTGGATCGCGAGGTAGATCTTCTTGGCCGGCGTGTCGGCGCTGGCCGCGGTGAGGATGTCCTTCTCGCGCAGGATCGGCGCCTCGCCCTCGATGAAGAAGCGCGTGCGCTGCTCGTCGTTGCGGATGACGACCGAGCCAATGATGATGCGCTCGTTCGGCTTGAGCTCGACCTTGAGGGCCATGTCTGTCCCGCCTTCTGGCTATTAGGGGAGGGGGCTCAGCCGAACAGGCGCAGCACGCCCTGGTCGGCCTGGTTGGCGAGCGAGAGGGCGGTCTGCGAGAGCTGCTGGCGCGTGTTGAGCGCGAGCAGGCTGGCGCCTTCCTCGTTCGGGTCGGCCAGGACGAGATTGCCCGCGCCGGTGGTCAGCACGTTGGCGAGTTCCTTGGTGAAGTCCTGCCGGGTCTGGGCGACCGACAGGTTCGAGCCGAGCGTCGAGGCGAGCGACTTCAGCGAGGTCAGCGAGCTGGTGAGGGCAGCAGTCGCCTTCTCCAGATCGGCATCGTTCTGGAAGTTGATGAAGCCGGCGAGCTGCGTGTTGATCGCGCGCGGAATGCCGAGATTGTCGGCCGTGATGTTCGAGCCCTGGATGTCGAGCTTGGTCTGGTTGCGGCCGGTCTTCTCATTGAAGACGATCGAGAGCCGGTCGCCCGAGAGCAGATTGATGCCGTTGTAGCTCGAATCCTTGGCGAGATCGTCGATCTTGTTGCGCAGATCGTTGAACTGGTCGATCAGGTTCGAGCGCACCGCCGAGGTGATGGCAGCGCCTTTGATCGTAGTGGTAGCGGCGGCATTGTCGCCGAGCGCGAAGCCGATCGCAACGTTCTCCGAAGCGGCGCTCTGGGCGTCGGTGATAGCCGGGCCGCCGGCCGCGGCGTATTCCGCCGCCGTCGGGTTGCCAGCCGCAGCCGGAGTGAAGGTCGCTTGGCCAAGGCCGAACTCGACATCTTCCGAGCCGGTGCCCTTGACGTTGAGCTGACCCTTCTCGTCGACGAAGGCGCTCGCGATCCCCGACTTGTTGATCTCGTTGACGAGGTCACGCACGGTCGTGTTGGCCGCGTTGAAAGACGCCGTATAGGTATTGGAGCCGGACTTCACCGAGATGGCGAGCACCTGGTAGTCACCGGCCGCAGGAGGGGCGATGCCGAGATTGCCCGAGTAGGTCGCCGTCGCAGCGTTGGCGGTACCAGCGTTGTCGTCGACGAGCTTCTTGTCGAGTGCAAGATCCTTCAGGCTTTTGCTGGTCAGGACCACTTCGGCCTGCGTCGCGAGCGCCCCGCCAGCCTTAGTCGGGCGGTTCTGGGCTGCGTCGGCCTGAGCCTGCTTCACGGTCGATTGCAGCGACTGGACCAGCTTGGTGATGCCGTCGATGCCCTTGGAGGCAGCCTGGATGGTCTGGATGCCGTTCGAGATGCCGTCGAGCAGGCCGGTGAGCTGGCTCGAGCGATCGTTCAGCGACACCGAGGTGAAGTAGTTCACCGGGTTGTCGATGGCCGAGTTGACCTTCCGGCCGGTCGCGAGGCGGTTCTGGATCACGCTCTGCTGTGCCGTGGTCTGCTGAAGGGTCAGCAGGTTGTTGCGGACGCCGTTCGACAGGATGGTGTTGGCCATTTCAGGTCCCTCAGACAGCGCGATTCGGCGCTCAGCCAGCTTGCTTGGGGACCGACAATCCTTTGTTAAGGCTAATAAACGGTTAATCGCGCCGCGACGCTGAAACGAAAAGCGGCGGAGCCATTGGCTCCGCCGCTCTTTTGCTTCGTCCCGCGTTCTGCGGGGTGATCCGCTCCTGCGGACCGAAGGTCAGCCGAGGAGACGCAGGACGCCCTGGTCGGCCTGGTTGGCGAGGGAGAGCGCCTGCTGCGAGAGCTGCTGACGGGTCTGCAGCGCGAGCAGGGAGGCGGCCTCCTGGTTCAGGTCGGCGTTGACGAGGCTGTCGGCGCCGGTGGTCAGGACGTTCGACATGTCCTTGGTGAAGTCCTGGCGGGTCTGGACG
>JAAEQB010000002.1 GCA_024231975.1 Allobosea sp. | reverse complement strand
TGTCTGGCGCTTGATCCTTTCGCGTTCGGTGAGGATGGCCTGCCCGCGGTTGAAGTAGACATCGGCGGGCGTCAGGTTGCCGAGGCTCTCGTGAGACCGGGCATGGTTGTAATGCTCAACGAAGGCCGCGACCTGCCGTTCTGTCTGCCGTCAGCGCTCTTGAGACAGTTTAGGGGTTTTCGGGAAGGGAGGATTTCTGGATCATCGCAGCCATCATGGAGCGCAGATGAGACAGAAATCGGGTCCGGAGAAAGCACCGGCAGAGCAGGTCGTGAAGGACATCCGCCGAGCGACGCGCCGGCAGTTCTCGGCCGAAGAGAAGATCCGCATCGTGCTGGAAGGCGTGCGCGGCGAGGAGAGCATTGCCGAGCTGTGCCGGCGCGAGGGGATCGCCTCGTCGATGTATTACGGCTGGTCGAAGGAGTTCCTCGACGCCGGCAAGCGCCGTCTCGCCGGTGACACGGCCCGCGCCGCGACGTCGGACGAGGTGAAGGAACTGCGTCGCGAGGCGCGGGACTGTCAGGATTTCCGTGTGCGGGCGGCGGGTTGAACATCAGGCCGCCATGGCCTTTGCGAAGCGCTCGCCGAAGATGACGGCGAACTGCGCCTTGGCCATGACCCACTCACGCGGTCCCATCTTCCACTCCTTTTCGGAGCGGTTCAAGACGAGGAAGAGGAGCTTCATCGCAGCCTCGTCGGTCGGGAAGTGGCCTCTGGCGCGCACCGCGCGGCGCAGCTTGGCATTCAGGGCCTCGATCGCATTGGTCGTATAGAGGATGCGCCGGACATCGGCCGGGAAGGCGTAGAACGGCACGACCTCGCTCCAGGCGCGGCGCCAGCTCTGGGCGATGGCCGGATAGCGGCGGCCCCAGAGGCTTTCGTCGAAGGCGCCGAGCGCTATCTCGCCGGCGGCGGCGTCGACGGCGCGGTAAATCCCCTTCAGCGCGGCGGCAACGGGCTTGCGGTCCTTGTAGGAGACGAAGTCCAGGCTATGGCGCAGCAGGTGGACGATGCAGGTCTGGACCATGGCCTCCGGGAACACGGCCCGGATCGCGTCGGGGAAGCCCTTCAGACCGTCGACGACGGCGAGCAGGATGTCCTCGACACCGCGGTTACGCAGTTCGTTCATGACGCGCAGCCAGAACTTCGCGCCTTCGTTCTGCTCCAGCCAGAGGCCGAGGATCTCCTTGGCGCCGTCGGCGCGCACGCCGAGCGCGATGTGCACGGCCTTGTTGCGGACAACGCCCTCGTCGCGGACCTTGACCCGCAGGGCGTCGAAGAAGACCAAGGGATAGACCGGCTCCAGCGGCCGGGCCTGCCAGGCGGCGATCTCCTCCAGGACCGCGTCGGTGACGGCGCTGATGAGATCGGGCGAGACCTCGATCCCGTAGAGCTCGCGCAGATGCCCGACGATCTCGCGGGCGCTCATGCCGCGGGCGTACATCGAGATAATCTTGTCGTCGGAGCCGGGAAAGCGGCGCTGGTATTTGGCGATGAGCTGCGGATCGAAGCTCGCCTGTCGATCGCGCGGGATCTCCAGCTCGATCCGCCCGGTCTCGGTCGTCACCGTCTTGCGCCCATAGCCGTTGCGGCTGTTGCCGGCCTCGTCGTTCGCCAGATGATGATCCATCTCGGCGTTCAGAGCCCGCTCGGCCAGGGCCTTCTTCAGATCGTCGAGCAGGCCATTGGCGTCGAAGGCCGTCTTGGGATCGGCGCCGGCCAGCAACTGGTCCAGCAGCGCGTCAGGAATGCGGGGAGCTTTGCGTCGTGCCATCGAGAACCTCCTTCGGTTCCATTATGGCCGCCCGCACACGGAAATCCTGACAGTCCCCGAGGCGCAGGCCCTGAAGGAGGCCGTGGCCGATCTGACCCTGGAAAACCGCCTGCTCAAAAAACGTATGGCTCGCCCCGCCTGCAAGGGATTTCTTTCCGGCTCTTCAGTCTGCGCCAACGTATCCGGTCTCGAGGTCGTGCCTCGGCCAAGATGGAGCTTTCGCGCGTACCGATCCTCATAAAGCCGTCGGCGTC
>JAAEQB010000001.1 GCA_024231975.1 Allobosea sp. | reverse complement strand
GTCCTTGACGTACAGCACCGAGTTGGACGTCACGCCGCCCTCTACCAGCCAGCCGAACAGCATGTCGTCGTATTCGGCGGCGCTCGGCTCGCGCTCGATCTCGTAGGTCTCTCCCTTGTACGTGGTCTGGGCCAGTTTAAGGTCAGACGGCACGCGCGCCTGGGGCAGGTAGGAGAGTTGGGCGATGACCGAACCGTCCAGCAGGCTCTTGAAATCTATGAAACGCTCGGCGGCAAACTCGGATAGGCGCTGGATCGCCGTGATGCGCATGATGCGCAGGTTCTTGCGCCGGGCCAGGATTTGCACCGCGCCTGGCTCGAATTCCGGCGCGACCACGACCTCGGCGTAGCGTTCCGAGATCGCCTGGGCGGTGTCGGTGTCCACCGGGCGGTTGAGGGCGATGCAGCCGCCAAAAGCGGCGACGTGGTCGGCCAGGTCGGCCTTGAGATACGCCTCCAGGATGCTGCCGGCCATCGCCGCCCCGGAGGGATTGTTGTGTTTCATGATCACTGCCGCCGGTCTGTCGCTCAGGTAACGCAGAATGTTCAGCGCGTTGTCGGCGTCGGTCAGATTGGTCTTGCCCGGATG